>NZ_MJDM01000010.1:220770-331525 GCF_008452795.1 Klebsiella sp. AqSCr | reverse complement strand
CCCGCATCCATGCGGGCTGCCCCGGCCTTCCGGGAACGTCTCAGCGATTTTGAGGCCGTCAGCACCGGCAGTTTCAGCAACAATGGTGAATAAATTAACGGCAGGTCGCACGAACCGTATGCCGGGCAAGGCGTGAGCCGCCGCCCGGCATAAAAGCAGCGCCGTGCCTGTGGTCATCGCCCGGCGGCGCTGCGCTTGCCAGGCCTGGGGTATATGGGCTTACGGGAGGCTCCCGTAGGCCGGATAAGGCGAAGCCGCCATCCGGCACAAAGGCAGGTATGGCGCCGGAGGTGTCCTGCCCGGCGGCGCTGCGCTTGCCGGGCCTGGGGTATAGGAGCTTACGTGAGGATGCCGTAGGCCGGATAAGCGTAGCGCCATCCGGCACAAAGGCGGGTATGGCGCCGGAGGTGTCCTCCCCGGCGGCGCTGCGCTTGCCGGGTCGGGAGTGGGATTCCGCGGAGCGTTTCGCGAAAAAACACCTACCGCCCTCAAACAGGAAGGCCGGTTAGCATCGCTAACCGGCCTTCTTTATCCGCTTCTGCACCGCGCGTCAGTCGTGGCGCGGGTACTCCGGCGTGTTGATCCAGGCGTGGTCATCTTCCCAGGTGAACAGCCATTTCCGGTCCGGCCCGGCCATCACGTTCAGATAGTAGCTATCGTAACCGGCAATCGCCGCCACCGGATGGTAACCGCGCGGCACCATCACCACATCGTGGTTGTAGGGCGCCATACAGGCGTCCAGGCTGCGGTCGTCGGTGTAGACCCGCTGGAAGGCAAAGCCCTGCGGCGGATCGAAGCGGTGATAGTAGGTTTCTTCCAGCTGCGTCTCTTTGCCCGGCTGGGCGGTATCATGCTTATGCGACGGCCACGAACTGGTGGCCCCCTCGTCGGTGTAGACTTCCACCACCAGCAGGCAGTCCGCCTCGGCGCTGTCCGGCAGAATATTATGCACCCGACGCTGGTTGCGCCCTTTCCCACGGTGCTCTACCCCGACGTCTTCCGGCCGAATGAGGCGTGCCGGGAAGCGGCCTTTGCCCGGCGCGCTGCATACCGCCAGCTCCAGATCGGAATCGGCAGTCACCTCGACTTTATCCTGCGGCGGGACGTAGACCGACCACGGCGGGGTGCGTTCAAACGGCGACATCCGTTTACCGAGATTCGGGAAATCGGCATGTTGCGTTTTCACCGACGCCAGCCCGGCGACCAGCACCAGGCACAGCTCGCGATCGCCGCTCTCCAGCGTCACGGTCTGCCCTTTTTTCAACATCCAGACATCAAAGCCGATATAGCGCCAACCGGCGCTTTGCGGCGTAATATGCTGGATCTGTCCCTCTTTTCGCGATTTAGCCAGTAACGACATGGCGCTCTCCTTCGCCGATTAACCTAACGTCGGCATGCTGAATTCAGATACGGTCTGCTGACCTGCCGGCCAGCGTACGGTGGCGGTCTTCATACGCGTGTAGAAGCGTACGCCGTCCGGCCCATGGACATTCAACGCGCCAAACACCGAGCGCTTCCAGCCGCCGAAGCTGTGGAACGCCATCGGCACCGGGACCGGCACGTTCACCCCAACCATCCCCGCCTGCACGTCGTGGACGAATTCACGCGCGGTGTGGCCGTTGCTGGTGAAAACGGCGCTGCCGTTGCCAAACTCGTGGCTGTTGACCAGCTCAAGAGCGCTGTCATAGTCCGCCGCGCGCACAATCCCCAGCACCGGGCCAAAGATCTCTTCGCGCCAGATGGTCATCTCCGGGGTGACGTGATCGAACAGGGTGCCGCCGACATAGTAGCCCGTGTCGTAACCCGGCACGCGCAGTTTGCGGCCATCGACCACCAGTTTTGCCCCTTCGCTTTCGCCTTTATCAATATAGCCGAGCACTTTTTTCTGGTGGGTATCAGACACCACCGGTCCCATCTCGTTCTCTTCCTGGCCGCGCATGCAGCCCGGGCCTACTTTCAGTGCTTCCACCAGCGGCTTCAGGCGGGCGATCAGTTTGTCGGCGGTTTCATCTCCCACCGCCACCACCACCGGCAGCGCCATGCAGCGCTCGCCTGCGGAGCCAAAAGCGCCGCCCATAATGGCGTTAACGGTAGCGTCGAGATCGGCATCCGGCATCACAATCGCGTGGTTTTTGGCGGCGCCGAAGGCCTGCACTCGCTTGCCGTGGGCGCTGGCGGTCTTATAGATATACTCCGCCACGCCGGAGGAGCCGACGAAGCTCACCGCCGCAATACGCGGATCAGTGTACAGCTGCTCAGCATCTTCATTGCTGCAGTGCACGACGTTAAACACGCCGTCCGGCAGACCAGCCTCTTTCAACAGCTCTGCCAGACGCACAGCGGCCGTCGGCGCCAGCGCGGGCGGCTTGAGGACGAAACTGTTGCCGCAGGCCAGCGCCAGCGGGAACATCCACATCGGCACCATCGCCGGGAAGTTGAACGGGGTGATCCCTGCCACCACGCCCAGGGGCTGCATCAACGAGTAGCTGTCGACGCCGGTGCCGACGTCAGAGGAGTATTCGCCTTTAATCAGGTGCGGGATCCCGCAGGCGAATTCGACCACTTCCATACCGCGGGTCAGCTCGCCCAGCGCATCCGACCACACCTTACCGTGCTCGCTGACGATGATCCCCGCCAGCTCTTCCACGTGCTGCTCCAGCAACATTTTGAAGTTGAACAGCACGCGGGCGCGGCGCAGCGGCGTGGTACGGGACCAGCTGTCAAACGCATCGCGAGCAACCTGAATCGCCTCGGAGACTTCCTGCGCGGTTGACACCGTGACTTCGCGCACCGCTTTGCCCGTCGCCGGGTCATACACCGGCATCGTTTCGTTGCTGCTGCTGATAACGGTTTTCCCGCCAATAAAGTTTCCTGTGATCGTCATGTTCTCGCCTCATAGTGAAGGGGGCCAGCGCACACCGGCCCGTCGCTGATTCTGCTGTGCTATAACCGTAGTAAAATGAAATTTATATTTCAACATTGTTGTGAAATGAAATTTCATTTTGGTGATAACAGTCGCATTTTGCGCTAACCGGTCGCCTGTGCGCTTCCCGCATCGCGCCTCGTTGCCCTCGACGCCAGGCTTCCCGCCGCTGTCGCGCCGGTAGTCGGTGCCGGTGATATTTTGCGAGACAGCTCAAACATTCATCATTTCCATTCTTGCTAATTTTGGAATAAACGTTTTGACTGTTAGCCAATTGAACGAACCTACCCCTCTTCCGTCAGGAGTGTCCTATGGCCATCGCAATGCAACGTTTTTGTATTAACCGCAAAATCGCGCCAGCGCTCAGCATTGAAGCGTTTTTCCGTCTGGTGAACCGTCTGGGCCTGAATAAGGTCGAGCTGCGCAACGATTTACCCAGTGGAAAAGTGACCGACGATCTGAGCCATCAGCAGGTGCGCGAGCTGGCGGCGCGCTACCACATCGAGATCCTGACGATTAACGCGGTCTACCCCTTTAACCGTCGTAGCGAAGAGGTGCGGCAGTTGACCGAATCGCTGCTGAAAGAGGCCCAGGCCATCGGCGCCAAATCGCTGGTGCTCTGTCCGCTCAACGACGGCAGCGAGGTGCCGGCCAGCGAAACCCTGGGCGCCCTGCGCGACCTGGCGCCGCTGTTTGCCTTCTATGGCATCCACGGCCTGGTGGAGCCGCTGGGCTTCCCGCAAAGCTCGCTGCGTTCTGCACATCAGGCGCAGACGCTGATCCACGACGCCCGCGTGCCGTTTAAGCTGCTGCTCGACACCTTCCATCACCATCTTTACCCGCAGGCGGCGGACGAGTTCAGCCAGGTGGAGGTGGCGGATATCGGGCTGGTGCACCTTTCAGGAGTTGACGATAGCCGTCCGCGCGAGCAGCTCACCGATGCCGAGCGCATCATGCTAACCCCGAAGGATCGTCTCGGCACCTGCGAGCAGGTTAAAGCGCTGGAAGCCCGCGGCTATCAGGGGGTGTACGCTTTTGAGCCCTTCGCCCCCGAGCTGGCGCAATGGAGCGAAGCGGATATCGAGCGCGAAATTGAGCAGAGCATCGCGCTCATCCAGCGCCACTGCGCCTGAGACCCTCACGGTACAGCGTGCGCGGCGCGTGACGATTTTCCCAACGCCGGACGACGAGGTTGCCTATAATCGTCGCAGGATAAATGGAGGAATCGACCATGAGCTCACCCCTGTTGATTGCGCGCACGCTGGATAACGCGCTCTATTTACTGCCCGCGATGGCCAACCGCCATGGGCTTATCACCGGTGCGACCGGCACCGGTAAAACCGTCACCCTGCAGAAGCTGGCTGAGTCGTTCTCGGAGATTGGCGTGCCGGTATTTATGGCCGACGTCAAGGGCGACCTGACCGGCATTGCCGCCGCGGGGCAGAGCTCAGAGAAACTGCAGGCGCGGCTGGAGAAGATCGGCGTCAGCGACTGGGAGCCGCATGCCAACCCGGTGGTGCTCTGGGATATCTTTGGCGAGAAGGGCCACCCGGTGCGGGCGACGGTTTCCGATCTCGGCCCCCTGCTGCTGGCGCGCCTGCTCAATCTCAACGAGGTGCAGAGCGGCGTACTGAACATTATTTTCCGCATCGCGGACGACCGCGGCCTGCTGCTGCTCGACTTCAAAGACCTCCGCGCCATCACCCAGTTTATCGGCGATAACGCCAAGTCTTTCCAGAACCAGTACGGCAATATTAACAGCGCCTCGATCGGCGCCATCCAGCGCGGGCTGTTGACCCTGGAGCAACAGGGCGCCGAGCACTTCTTCGGCGAGCCGATGCTGGATATTGCCGACTGGATGCGCGTCGATGCCAGCGGTAAAGGGGTGATCAATATCCTTAGCGCCGAAAAGCTCTACCAGATGCCGAAGCTGTACGCCGCCAGCCTGCTGTGGATGCTCTCCGAGCTCTACGAGCGCCTGCCGGAAGCCGGCGACCTCGATAAACCGAAGCTGGTGTTCTTCTTCGATGAGGCGCATCTGCTGTTCAACGACGCGCCGCAGGTGCTGCTGGATAAAATTGAACAGGTGATCCGCCTTATCCGCTCCAAGGGCGTCGGCGTCTACTTTGTCTCGCAGAACCCGGCGGATATTCCCGACGCCGTGCTCGGCCAGCTGGGCAACCGCGTGCAGCATGCCCTGCGCGCTTTTACGCCGAAGGACCAGAAGGCGGTGAAAACCGCCGCCCAGACCATGCGCGCCAACCCGGCCTTCAGTACCGAGCAGGCGATCCAGGAGCTGGGCACCGGCGAGGCGCTGATCTCCTTCCTCGATGAGAAAGGCAGCCCGTCGGTGGTCGAGCGGGCGATGGTTATCGCCCCCTGCTCGCGAATGGGGCCGGTCAGCGATGACGAGCGCAATGGTCTGCTGAACCACTCGCCGCTGTACGGCAAGTATGAGGAGGAGGTGGACCGCGAGTCGGCTTTCGAAATGCTGCAGCAAGGGGTGCAGGTCGCCACCGGGCAGCAGTCGGCTCCGCCGGCGAAGGGCCAGCAGAACGGCGATGACGACGGGCTGCTTGGCGGCCTGAAAGATATCCTGTTCGGCAGCACCGGCCCGCGAGGCGGTAAACGCGACGGTATCGTGCAGACCGCAGCGAAAAGCGCGGTTCGCCAGGTCACCAATCAGATCGTCCGCGGCATGCTGGGCAGCCTGCTGGGCGGACGCAAGCGCTAAAAAAAAGCCCCCTCATCGCTGAGGGGGCTTACGTTTCAGGCTTACCCGCTAGGCCTTGCGCATCATCAGCCAGAGGCTTATCAGGAAGAAGCTGGCGCTCGGCAACAGCGCGCCGATGATCGGCGGTATGCCGTAGACCAGGGTCAGCGGGCCGAAAATCTGGTCGAGGACATAGAAGATAAAGCCGAAGCTAATCCCCGTCACCACCCGGACGCCCATCGGCACGCTACGCAGCGGGCCAAAGATAAACGACAGCGCCATCAGCATCATCACCGCCACCGACAGCGGCTGGAAGATTTTGCTCCACATATTGAGCTGGTAGCGTCCCGGATCCTGGCCGCTGGACTTCAGGTATTTCACATAGTTGTGCAGCCCGCTGATCGACAGCGCATCCGGATCCAGGGCAACCACGCCCAGTTTGTCCGGCGTCAGGTTGGTTTTCCAGGTGCCGCTCACCATCTGCGACCCGGTCACCTGCTTTGGATCGGTCAGGTCGGATTCATCCACCTGCGACAGACGCCACACTTTATTTTCGCTATCGAATTTTGCCGAAGCGGCATAGCGCACCGACTGTAAACGACGCTCCGGGTTGAAGGCATAGATGCTGACGCCCCCCAGCTCATCGTTGCCTTTTACGCGTTCGATATAGACAAAGTTGTGGCCATCTTTCGCCCACAGCCCCTGCTGGGTTGAGAGCAGCGAGCCGCCGTACATCTGCTGGGCACGGTAGTTGCGCGCCATCTGTTCGCCCTGCGGCGCCACCCACTCGCCGATGGCCATGGTCAGCAGCACCAGCGGGATCGCGGTTTTCATTACCGCCAGCGCTACCTGCAGCCGGGTGAAACCTGATGCCTGCATCACCACCAGTTCGCTGCGCTGGGCCAGCATCCCCAGCCCCAGCAGCGCGCCAAGCAGCGCCGCCATCGGGAAGAAGATCTGGATGTCCTTCGGCACGCTGAGGATGGTGTAGAGACCAGCGCCCAGCGCATCGTAGCTGCCCTGCCCGGACTTTTTCAGCTGATCGACAAACTTGATAATGCCGGAGAGCGACACCAGCATGAACAGGGTCATCATGATGGTGTTGAAAATCGTCTTACCGATATAACGGTCAAGTACGCCAAACGCCTGCATCAGGCCGCTCCTTTATTAAAACGGGCGCGGAAGCGGCGCATCGGCACCGTGTCCCACAGGTTTAACAGCACCGCCAGCGCAAAATAGAGCAGGTTAATCGCCCACATCCAGATAGCCGGGTCCATTTTGCCTTTGCCGCCGTTCGACTTAATCGACGTTTGCAGCAGGAAGAACACCAGGTAAAGCAGCATCGCCGGCAGCATCGACAGCACGCGGCCCTGACGCGGGTTCACCACGCTGAGCGGCACCACCATCAGCGCCATAATGAAGACGGTCGCCACCAGCGTGAAGCGCCAGTGCAGCTCGGCGCGCGCGCGGTCGGTGTGGGTTTTCCACAAGGTGCGCATATCCATCTGTTCGGTGTCGTCCGGATCGGCGCTCACCGCCTGGTGGCCGATAATAGCCTGATAGTTATTGAAGTCGGTAATGCGGAAGTCGCGCAGCATCGCGGTGCCTTCAAAGCGGGTGCCCTTGTTGAGGGTCACCACCTGCGAGCCGTCTTTCTGCTGCGACAGCTCGCCGGAATCCGCCACCACCACCGAGGGGCGCGCATTGCCTTTCGGACGCAGCTGGGCAAGGAAGACGTCATGGAAGCGGTTGCCGTTGACGCTTTCGATAAACATCACCGCGTTACCATCGCTGGCCTGCTGGAACTGGCCCTGGGCCAGCGCCGCCATACCGGGGTTAGCTTTAGCTTCGGCCAGCACTTCGTCCTGATGGCGCGACGACCACGGCCCCGCCCACATAACGTTCACCGCCGCCACCGCGCCGGTGAACAGCGCGAGAATCATCGCCGCCTTGATCAGCACGGCTTTGCTCAGGCCGCAGGCGTGCATCACCGTAATTTCACTTTCGGTGTACAGCTTGCCGAGGGTCATCAGCAGGCCAAGGAACAGACTTAACGGCAGGATAAGCTGCGCCATCTCCGGGATGCCGAGCCCCAACAGCGAGAGCACCAGATTGGTTGGGATATCGCCATCCACCGCGGCGCCGAGGATCCTGACTAATTTCTGACAAAAGAAAATCAGTAACAGGATGAATAGGATCGCCAACTGGCTTTTCAGCGTCTCACGAACCAGATATCTTATGATTATCACTATAAATACGCCCGTAAAAACCCGTTTTAGTGCAGGAAAATTGCTTGTTTCATGGCTTAAACGTCATTTATTCTCTTTGGTCGTCGAAAACGTCGCTAAGATTAAATGACTCATCGGTTCTGCATGTCAGGATCTTTTCTGACGAACCCAGGCCTTAATAACGTTAAGATTAACACGAAGTCACCGCAACAGCGGATATGAGTTACGAAAGCTTGCAATTATATACTCAATGGATTTCGAGTTGTAAGAAGGCAGCAGGGCTGTGGCCCCTGGCGCGCACAATGTGCCACGTCAGGGTAAGCAGGCGCAGCCGGCGCATCTGCAACTTGAAAGGCGACGAGTATAGCCGTAGCCACCACTGTTGTCTTTAAGATTCAGGAGCATAGTGCATGGAGTTCAGTGTAAAAAGCGGTAGCCCGGAGAAGCAGCGGAGCGCCTGTATCGTGGTCGGCGTCTTTGAACCACGTCGCCTCTCCCCCATCGCCGAACAACTCGATAAAATCAGCGACGGCTACATCAGCGCCCTGCTGCGTCGCGGCGAGCTGGAAGGCAAACCTGGCCAGACGTTATTGCTGCACCATGTGCCAAACATTCTGTCTGAGCGCATTCTGCTGATTGGCTGCGGCAAAGAGCGCGAGCTGGATGAGCGTCAGTATAAGCAGGTCATCCAGAAAACCATCAATACCCTGAATGATACCGGCTCAATGGAAGCCGTCTGCTTCCTGACCGAGCTGCACGTCAAAGGCCGTAACAACTACTGGAAAGTTCGCCAGGCGGTTGAAACCGCCAAAGAGACGCTGTACAGCTTCGACCAGCTGAAGACCAACAAAAGCGAGCCGCGTCGCCCGCTGCGTAAAATGGTCTTTAACGTGCCGACCCGTCGCGAGCTGACCAGTGGCGAACGCGCCATTCAGCATGGCCTGGCGATTGCCGCCGGCATCAAAGCGGCGAAAGATCTTGGCAATATGCCGCCGAACATCTGTAACGCCGCCTATCTGGCCTCTCAGGCGCGTCAGCTGGCCGATACCTACAGCAAAAACGTCATCACCCGGGTGATCGGCGAACAGCAGATGCGCGAGCTGGGGATGAACGCCTACCTCGCCGTCGGCAATGGGTCGCAGAACGAGTCGCTGATGTCGGTCATCGAATATAAAGGTAACCCGGCTGAGGACGCGCGCCCTATCGTGCTGGTCGGTAAAGGCCTGACCTTCGACTCCGGCGGTATCTCCATCAAGCCTGCCGAAGGCATGGACGAGATGAAGTACGACATGTGCGGCGCGGCGGCGGTGTACGGCGTGATGCGGATGGTTGCCGAACTGCAGCTGCCGCTGAACGTCATCGGCGTGCTGGCGGGCTGTGAAAACATGCCTGGCGGCCGCGCCTATCGTCCGGGTGACGTCCTGACCACTATGTCCGGCCAGACGGTGGAAGTGCTGAACACCGACGCCGAAGGCCGCCTGGTGCTGTGCGACGTTCTGACCTACGTTGAGCGCTTCGAGCCGGAAGCGGTTATCGACGTGGCGACGCTGACCGGGGCCTGCGTGATTGCCCTCGGCCATCACATCACCGGCCTGATGTCGAACCATAACCCGCTGGCCCATGAGCTGATCGGCGCCTCCGAACTGGCGGGCGACCGCGCATGGCGTTTGCCGCTGGCCGACGAGTTCCAGGATCAGCTGGAGTCCAATTTTGCCGATATGGCGAACATTGGCGGCCGTCCTGGCGGCGCGATCACCGCCGGCTGTTTCCTGTCGCGTTTCACCCGCAAGTACAACTGGGCGCACCTCGACATCGCCGGTACTGCCTGGCGTTCCGGTAAGGCCAAAGGCGCGACCGGTCGTCCGGTGGCGCTGCTGTCGCAGTTCCTGCTCAATCGTGCGGGTTTTAACGGCGAAGAGTGATGTGACATGCCGGGTGGCGGCGATGCCTTACCCGGCCTACAAACGGCAGCACACTGTAGGCCGGGTAAGCGTAGCGCCGCCCGGCTTTGCATTTGAATCCACAACAAGAAGCCCCATATATGAAAAACGCAACGTTCTATCTTCTGGACAATGACGCCACCGTCGACGGCCTGAGCGCCGTCGAGCAGCTGGTGTGTGACATTGCCGCAGAACGTTGGCGCAACGGCAAGCGCGTCCTGATCGCCTGCGAAGATGAACAGCAGGCGATTCGCCTCGACGAGGCGCTGTGGTCGCGGCCGCCGGAGAGCTTTGTGCCGCATAATCTGGCGGGCGAAGGCCCGAGAGGCGGCGCGCCGGTAGAGATTGCCTGGCCGCAAAAGCGCAACAGCAGCCCGCGGGATATTCTTATCAGCCTGCGGCTAAACTTTGCAGATTTTGCCACCGCTTTCACAGAAGTGATAGACTTTGTCCCTTACGAAGACAATCTGAAACAACTGGCGCGCGAACGCTATAAGGCGTACCGCATGGCTGGTTTCAACCTGAACACGGCAACCTGGAAATAATGGAAAAGACATACAACCCACAAGATATCGAACAGCCGCTTTACGAGCACTGGGAAAAGCAGGGCTATTTCAAACCGAATGGTGATGAAAGCCAGGAGAGCTTCTGCATCATGATCCCGCCGCCGAACGTCACCGGCAGTTTGCATATGGGTCATGCCTTCCAGCAAACCATCATGGATACCATGATTCGCTACCAGCGCATGCAGGGCAAAAACACCCTGTGGCAGGCCGGTACCGACCACGCAGGTATCGCTACCCAGATGGTGGTTGAGCGTAAGATTGCCGCTGAAGAAGGGAAAACCCGCCACGACTACGGCCGCGACGCCTTTATCGACAAAATCTGGCAGTGGAAAGCGGAATCCGGCGGCACCATTACCCGTCAGATGCGCCGTCTCGGCAACTCCGTGGACTGGGAGCGCGAGCGCTTCACCATGGACGAGGGGCTTTCCAATGCCGTGAAAGAAGTCTTTGTTCGCCTGTACAAAGAAGACCTGATCTACCGCGGCAAACGCCTGGTTAACTGGGACCCGAAACTGCGCACCGCCATTTCCGACCTCGAAGTGGAAAACCGCGAATCGAAAGGTTCCATGTGGCACATCCGCTACCCGCTGGCCGATGGCGCGAAAACCGCTGACGGTAAAGATTACCTGGTGGTCGCCACCACCCGTCCGGAAACCCTGCTGGGCGATACCGGCGTGGCCGTTAACCCGGAAGATCCGCGCTACAAAGATCTGATTGGCAAATTCGTGGTGCTGCCGCTGGTTAACCGCCGCATCCCGATCGTGGGCGACGAGCACGCCGACATGGAAAAAGGCACCGGCTGCGTGAAGATCACCCCGGCGCACGACTTTAACGACTACGAAGTGGGTCGTCGTCACCAGCTGCCGATGATCAACATCCTTACCTTTGACGGCGACATCCGCGAAAGCGCGGAAGTCTACGACACCAAAGGCAATGAATCCGACGTCTACTCCAGCGAGATCCCGGCGGAGTTCCAGAAACTGGAACGCTTCGCGGCGCGTAAAGCCGTTGTTGCGGCGGTTGACGCCCTCGGCCTGCTGGAAGAGATCAAACCGCACGACCTGACCGTCCCTTACGGCGATCGCGGCGGCGTGGTGATCGAGCCGATGCTGACCGACCAGTGGTACGTGCGCGCGGACGTGCTGGCCAAGCCAGCAGTCGAAGCCGTTGAAAACGGCGACATCCAGTTCGTACCGAAGCAGTACGAAAACATGTACTTCTCCTGGATGCGCGATATTCAGGACTGGTGTATCTCCCGTCAGCTGTGGTGGGGTCACCGCATCCCGGCATGGTATGACAACGACGGCAACGTCTACGTAGGCCGTAGCGAAGACGAAGTGCGTCAGGAAAACAACCTGAGCGCCGACGTTGCCCTGCGTCAGGATGAAGACGTTCTCGATACCTGGTTCTCCTCCGCGCTGTGGACCTTCTCCACCCTCGGCTGGCCGGAAAACACCGATGCCCTGCGTCAGTTCCACCCGACCAGCGTGATGGTGTCCGGCTTCGACATCATCTTCTTCTGGATCGCCCGCATGATCATGATGACCATGCACTTCATCAAAGATGAAAACGGCAAGCCGCAGGTACCGTTTAAGACCGTCTACATGACCGGTCTGATCCGCGATGACGAAGGCCAGAAGATGTCCAAGTCCAAGGGTAACGTCATTGACCCGCTGGATATGGTTGACGGTATCACCCTGCCGGAGCTGCTGGAAAAACGTACCGGCAACATGATGCAGCCGCAGCTGGCGGATAAAATCCGCAAGCGTACCGAGAAACAGTTCCCGAACGGCATCGAGCCGCACGGCACCGACGCCCTGCGCTTCACCCTGGCGGCGCTGGCCTCTACCGGCCGCGACATCAACTGGGATATGAAGCGTCTGGAAGGTTACCGTAACTTCTGTAATAAGCTCTGGAACGCCAGCCGCTTCGTGCTGATGAACACCGAAGATCAGGATTGCGGCTTCAACGGCGGCGAAATGGTGCTCTCCCTGGCCGACCGCTGGATCATCGCGGAATTCAACCACACCGTGAAAGCATATCGCGAAGCGCTGGATAACTTCCGCTTCGATATTGCCGCCGGCATCCTGTACGAGTTCACCTGGAACCAGTTCTGCGACTGGTACCTGGAGCTGACCAAGCCGGTTATGAACGGTGGCAACGAAGCGGAGCTGCGCGGGACTCGCCATACGCTGGTGACCGTGCTGGAAGGTCTGCTGCGCCTGGCGCATCCGATCATTCCGTTCATTACCGAGACCATCTGGCAGCGCGTGAAAGCGATCTGCGGGATCACCGCCGACACCATCATGCTGCAGCCGTTCCCGCAGTACGATGCATCTCAGGTGGATGACGCGGCGCTGGCCGACACCGAATGGCTGAAGCAGGCGATCGTCGCCGTGCGTAACATCCGTGCGGAAATGAACATCGCTCCGGGCAAACCGCTGGAACTGCTGCTGCGCGGCTGCAGCAAAGATGCCGAGCGTCGTGTGAACGACAACCGCAGCTTCCTGCTGAACCTGGCGCGTCTGGAAAGCATTACCGTGCTGCCTGCCGATGATAAAGGTCCGGTCTCGGTGACCAAGATTGTCGACGGCGCCGAGCTGCTGATCCCGATGGCGGGCCTCATCAATAAAGAAGATGAGCTGGCGCGTCTGGCGAAAGAAGTGGCCAAAATCGAAGGTGAAATTGGCCGCATCGAGAGCAAGCTGGCCAACGAAGGCTTTGTCGCCCGCGCGCCGGAAGCAGTGATCGCTAAAGAGCGCGAGAAGCTGGAAGGCTACGCGGAAGCGAAAGCGAAGCTGATTGAGCAGCAGGCGGTGATCGCCGCGCTGTGATCCTCCCGCCCCTTGCCACCCGGCAAGGGGCGTTTTTTATGAAACATCCTCGCTTGCGCTTTCCCCTGTCGCGATGTTATTAACATCATCATTCGTCTTTTTTGGGTAATGAGTCATTGTATGAATACGAGCGTCCCCGCGGCGACGTTGCTGCGTCGCATTACGGCGGCAGACAATGCCGCCATCGCCAGGGTCATCCGCCAGGTCTCGGCTGAATATGGCCTGACCGCCGATAAAGGCTATACGGTCGCCGACCCGAATCTCGATGAGCTGTATGAGCTGTACAGCCAGCCGGGCTCCGCCTACTGGGTGGTGGAGCAAGAGGGGGAAGTGGTTGGCGGCGGCGGCGTCGCGCCGCTCGCCTGCAGCGAGCCGGATATCTGCGAGCTGCAGAAAATGTATTTTATGACCAGCGCCCGCGGCCAGGGGCTGGCGAAGAAGCTGGCGCTGCTGGCGCTGGACTACGCCCGCGAACAAGGGTTTAAGCGCTGCTATCTGGAAACCACCGCCTTCCTGACGGAGGCGATCGGCTTATATGAACATCTCGGCTTCGAGCACATTGACGGGCCGCTGGGCTGCACCGGCCACGTGGACTGCGAAGTACGGATGCTGAAAACGCTGTAGCGCCTCGATATCGCAGGCGTCCCCGGTAGCGCTACGCTTACCGGGGCTACAGTTCGGTAGCCCGGCTAAGCGCAGCGCGAGCCGGGGTATGTCCCGGATGGCACCTTACCCGTGCTCGCGGTGCCGTTTTTTTGTCGGGTGGCGGCTAACGCCTTACCCGACCTACGGCCCGTACCATTGCGAGCTGAAGCTCTCAACGCTATCTCTCCCCATGGCTACTGAAACTGCCGGTGTTAGTGACTACCGGGGCTACAGGGCCCGAATATCGTGGATTACGCCGCTACCGGCACACCGCTGTGAAAGCGGAACTCGGCCTCCGGACGGAGGATCAGCGCCGCTTCCGCCTCGCCGAGCTGGCGCACCCGCTCGCTGATATCTTCTCCGGCAATCTTCTGCGCCAGATCCAGATAGTCCTGATAGTGACGCGCCTCGGAGCGCAGCAGCGACAGGTAGAACTTCTGCAGATCGTCGTCCAGCCACGGCGCCAGGGCGGCAAAGCGTTCGCAAGAGCGGGCCTCGATATAGGCGCCGCATATCAGCTTATCGATCAGCATCACCGGCTCATGCGAGCGCACTTCGCGCCGCAGGCCGCGGGCATAGTTGCTGGCGGTGATTTTGACGTAGGGGATATCGCGCGCCAGCATCATCTCCCGCACCTGCCAGAAGTGATGCAGTTCCTCTTTAATCAATAAAATCATGCTGTCCAGCAGCTGGCGGCCCCACGGGTCGTCGGTCTGCGGCATGGCGCTTTTGTTGATCCGTTTATGCAGGGCGACAAAATCCGGCTCCGGCCCCCGGCGGTAGGTGAAGTCTTCGTACGGCTTCAGGCAGGCCAACAGTTCGTCGGCGTCAGCTTTATCCGCGACGTAGCGACGCACCAGCAGCATGGCGTTCTGCGCCGCTTTCAGCTCGCACACCATGTGGTCGGTCAGCAGCAGCGGCAGGTTTTCCGGCTTGCGGGCTTCGTCAATCCACGCCTGCGGCGTCGGGCAGTGCAGGAAGTTGATAATCGGGGAAAGAATCTGCGGGTAATCCATGAAAGTTCCTTGCTATACGGCGGCAGGCGCCGCCGTATCCATCTACGACATTTGCGACTTAGTGGCGAACACCATCGTCGTCTTCATCGACATACTCTTCGTCATCGTCGTCGCCGTCTTCACCGTTCGGGTCCTCATAATAAGTGCCCCAACCGTCATACTCGACGTCATATTTTTCTGCCAGCGTCATCAGCTGTTCCACCTGGGCATCGATCAGGTCTGCGTTCAGCGCGCATTCGCTCAGAATATCGCAGCAGATGACCATGTCACCCTCTTCCACTTCCAGCTCTTCGGGCTCGGTCACTTCGTAGCCCAGCTTGAACGCTTCAACCGCCACTTTCTCCAGGGTTTCGAAATCGTCTGCAGAGAGGTGATGCTCAATCGTGTACAGTGCGTCCGGATCGCTGCCATCTTCCAGCAGCTCTTCGATAATCAGACGCGTCTCTTCACGCTGTTCTTCCAGGTGTTCCGGGTTTGCCATGGCTCGTTCCTCATAATGTGCGGCAGTTATCCCTATTTTCACATACCGCCGTCATTGCCTCCACTTCTCAGTGAAAGATTTCGATCACAGACTTGCAAATGAATATTCATACATATAAATTGAATTTTAATTCAATTAGTGGCCTATGCCAGGTGAGGGAACCATGTCTGCGTTTTACCAGAAGCATTTTTTAAAGTTACTCGATTTTACGCCTGCAGAAATCACCGCCCTGCTCGAGCTGGCGGCAAAGCTGAAAGCCGATAAGAAAAACGGTATCGAAGTCCAGAAACTGGCAGGAAAAAACATCGCGCTCATCTTCGAAAAAGACTCAACCCGTACACGATGCTCTTTCGAAGTTGCCGCATACGATCAAGGCGCCCGCGTGACCTACCTGGGCCCCAGCGGCAGCCAGATTGGCCATAAAGAGTCGATCAAGGACACCGCCCGCGTGCTCGGACGGATGTACGACGGCATTCAGTACCGCGGCCACGGCCAGGAAGTGGTAGAGACCCTGGCGCAATACGCCGGCGTGCCGGTGTGGAACGGCCTCACCAATGAGTTCCACCCCACCCAGCTGCTGGCGGACCTGCTGACCATGAAAGAGCATCTGCCGGGCAAAGCCTTTAACCAGATGACGCTGGTCTACGCCGGCGACGCGCGCAACAACATGGGCAATTCGATGCTGGAAGCCGCCGCGTTGACCGGTCTGGATCTGCGCCTGGTGGCGCCATCGGCCTGCTGGCCGGAGGCCGCGCTGGTGGAGACCTGCACCGCGCTGGCCAAACAGCAGGGCGGCAACATCACCCTGACGGAAGATATCGCCGCGGGGGTGAAAGGCGCCGATTTTATCTATACCGACGTCTGGGTCTCAATGGGCGAGGCGAAGGAAAAATGGGCCGAACGTATCGCCCTGCTGCGCGACTATCAGGTTAACAGCGCGATGCTGGCGCTGACCGGCAACCCGCAGGTCAAGTTCCTCCACTGCCTGCCGGCGTTCCACGACGACCAGACCACGCTGGGCAAACAGATGGCTGCCGATTACGGCCTGCACGGCGGCATGGAGGTGACTGACGAGGTGTTTGAGTCGGCGGCGAGCGTGGTCTTCGACCAGGCGGAAAACCGGATGCACACCATCAAAGCGGTGATGGTGGCGACGCTGAGCAAATAGCCCCTCGCTCGCGGCTGTGTCCCGGATGGCACGGCGTTCATCCGGGATTCGGTTCGCCATTTTACGCCATCAGCATCTTCACCACCGCTTTGCGCACCTTCGCCGGGGCGCCAACGGCGCACAGCGGTTTATGCACTTCGCCGGGATAAAACACCACAAAGTCCCCTTCGTTAAGGATCACCGTTTTCTCCTGCTGGCCTTCGGCAAGAAAAGCGATGTCTTTCTCCGCCAGCCAGTCGGTCTGCGGCTCTCCTGGCGGCAAGGTGCTGAAGGTCATCCCCTCGCTGCCGCGGAGCACAATCTGGATATCGAGATAGCGAGCATGGTATTCCGCGCGGCGCGCGGCCTGCGGCTCGGTGGTGTCTTCAGAAATCAGATAAAACAGGTTGTCGCCGTCGATAGCGTGTTTACCCAGCGGCGTCGCCTCGCTGACCTGAGCGATAACCTGTTCGATAGCCTCGCGCAGCGCGGCAGGCAGCCATGGCTGCAGATGGTGGATATTGCCAATAATCATTGCTAACCTCAAATATAAAACATCATTTCATTTCTTTGTTTTATACCCCCATCGCGGCTGCCATACCAGTACAGTTTCACGCTTCTTTGCGCTGGCGCACTTTTCGACAGGCAAACGATTACCTGTTTGTGAATGAATCGCTTGATCGTCATAACGGTCTGCGTATAATGCCAGTCGTTTTGCCGGGAGGAAGCATGGCCAATTGCGTACGACATTCTGTCTTAGCACGTCTCAATGCAGACGCTGGCCTGCCGTTTTTCTTTCCGTTGCTCATTGGATTCCCGAAGCCCCTTATTTAAGGGGCTTTTTTTTTGCCCAGGCGTCAGGAGATAAGCATGGCTAACCCGCTATATCAAAAACATATCATTTCCATAAACGATCTCAGCCGCGAAGACCTCGAACTGGTGCTGGCGACGGCGGCAAAGCTGAAAGCCAATCCACAACCCGAGCTGCTGAAGCATAAGGTTATCGCCAGCTGTTTCTTTGAAGCCTCGACCCGCACCCGCCTCTCTTTTGAAACCTCGATGCACCGCCTGGGCGCCAGCGTGGTCGGCTTTTCCGACAGCGCCAACACCTCGCTGGGCAAAAAAGGGGAAACGCTGGCGGATACCATCTCCGTCATCAGCACCTACGTCGACGCCATCGTGATGCGTCATCCGCAGGAGGGTGCCGCGCGCCTGGCGACCGAATTCTCCGGCGGCGTGCCGGTACTGAACGCCGGCGACGGCGCTAACCAGCACCCGACCCAAACCCTGCTCGACCTGTTCACCATTCAGGAGACCCAGGGCCGCCTCGAAAACCTCAACGTGGCGATGGTCGGCGATCTGAAGTATGGCCGTACCGTCCACTCCCTGACCCAGGCGCTGGCCAAATTCAACGGCAACCGCTTCTACTTCATCGCCCCGGACGCGCTGGCCATGCCGCAGTACATCCTCGATATGCTCGATGAAAAAGGCATCGCCTGGAGCCTGCATAGCGCCATCGACGACGTGATGGCGGAAGTGGATATTCTGTACATGACCCGCGTGCAGAAAGAGCGTCTGGATCCGTCGGAATACGCCAACGTCAAAGCGCAGTTCGTCCTGCGCGCCGCCGACCTCGAAGGGGCGCGCGCCAATATGAAGGTGCTGCACCCGCTGCCGCGCATTGACGAAATCACCACCGATGTCGATAAAACACCGCACGCCTGGTACTTCCAGCAGGCCGGTAACGGCATCTTCGCCCGCCAGGCGTTACTGGCACTGGTACTGAATAGCGAGCTGGCACTGTAAGGGGGAATGAGAGATGACACACGACAATAAACTGCAGGTAGAAGCGATCAAACGCGGCACCGTGATTGACCATATCCCGGCGCAGGTCGGCTTTAAGCTGCTCACCCTGTTCAAACTGACCGAAACCGACCAGCGCATCACCATCGGCCTGAACCTGCCCTCCGGCGAGATGGGCCGCAAGGATTTGATTAAAATCGAGAACACCTTCCTGACCGACGAGCAGGTTAACCAGCTGTCGCTGTACGCCCCGCAGGCGACGGTAAACCGCATTGATGATTACGAAGTGGTGGGCAAATCCCGCCCGAGCTTGCCGGATCGTATCGATAGCGTGCTGGTCTGCCCGAACAGCAACTGTATCAGCCACGCCGAACCGGTTTCTTCCAGTTTTGCAGTGAAAAAACGCGCTGATGACATCGCACTCAAATGCAAATACTGCGAAAAAGAGTTTTCTCATTATGTGGTGCTGGCCAACTAAATGCGGTTGGTATTGGTGGTAGGCCTCCCTATAATGGCTACCACCCTACGCTTCGTCCTTCAGGCGGCGTCTGCGCCGGCGATACAGCGCTTACCGCCTGGCGGCAACCTGAATGATTTTGCGTAACATTACTCAGTTCATCTGGAGATAACATGAGCAAAACTATTGCGACGGAAAATGCACCAGCGGCGATTGGCCCCTACGTTCAGGGCGTTGACCTCGGCAGCATGATCATCACCTCTGGCCAGATCCCGGTCGACCCGAAAACCGGCAGCGTCCCGGAAGACGTGTCCGCGCAGGCGCGCCAGTCGCTGAACAACGTGAAAGCGATCGTTGAAGCCGCTGGCCTCACCGTCGGCGATATCGTCAAGACCACCGTATTCGTCAAAGATCTCAACGATTTCGCTACCGTTAACGCCACTTACGAAGCGTTCTTCACCGAGCATAACGCCACCTTCCCGGCGCGCTCCTGCGTTGAAGTCGCACGTCTGCCGAAAGACGTGAAGATCGAGATCGAAGCCATCGCCGTGCGTCGCTGATCGCTCTCGTCGGCATGAAAAAAGGCAGCCCGCAGGCTGCCTTTTTTACGTGGTTCATCCGAAAACGCGTCCCTCACTGCCAGCCGTAGCGGCGGCTGTAGAAGCCCTTCACGGCCTGGGTCAGCACCATATAGCCCGCCAGGATCGCCACCAGCCATGGGAAGTAGCTCAGCGGCAGGGCCTGCAGCTGCAGGTAGCTCGCCAGCGGCGAGAACGGCAGCGCGATCCCCACCGCCATCACCACCAGGGTCATGGCGAACAGCGGCCAGGCGGCCCGGCTCTGAACGAACGGAATGCGCCGGGTGCGGATCATGTGCACAATCAGCGTTTGCGACAGCAGCCCTTCGATAAACCAGCCGGACTGGAACAGGGTCTGCATCTCCACGGTATTGGCGTGGAACACCCACCACATCAGGCCGAAGGTGAGGATATCGAAAATCGAGCTGATCGGTCCAAAGAAGACCATAAAGCGCCCGAGATCGGCCGGGTTCCAGCGCTGCGGTTTGCGGATCTGCTCATCATCGACGTTATCAAACGGGATCGCCACCTGGGAAACATCGTACAGCAGGTTCTGAATCAACAGGTGCAGCGGCAGCATCGGCAGAAACGGCAGGAAGGCGCTGGCCACCAGCACGCTGAAGACGTTGCCGAAGTTGGAGCTGGCGGTCATTTTGATGTACTTGAGCATGTTGGCGAAGGTGCGGCGGCCTTCGATTACCCCCTCCTCCAGTACCATCAGGCTCTTCTCCAGCAGAATGATATCCGCCGCCTCGCGGGCGATATCCACCGCGCCGTCGACCGAGATGCCAATATCCGCCGCGCGCAGCGCCGGAGCGTCGTTGATGCCGTCGCCCATAAAGCCCACCACGTGACCTTCGCGTTTCAGCAGCGTCACGATACGCTCTTTATGCAGCGGCGCCAGGCGGGCGAACAGCGTGGTGCGTTTGGCCAGCGCCGCCAGCTCGTCGTCGCTCATGGCTTCAATCTGGCTGCCAATCACCACTTCGCCAGCATCCAGTCCCACTTCATGGCACACCTTCGCCGCCACCAGCTCGCTGTCGCCGGTGAGGATCTTCACCGTGATGCCGCTGGCCTTCAGCGCCTTCAGCGCCGGGGCGGTGGTCTCTTTCGGCGGATCGAGGAAGGCGATGTAACCTTCAAGGATCAGGTCCGACTCATCGGCGCGCTGGTAGTCGCCTTCGCGGGCCGGCAGGTATTTGGTCGCCACCGCCACCACCCGTAGCCCCTGTCGGTTGAGGGTATCGGTCACCCGGCGAATGCGGCGCAGCATGGTGTCGTCCAGCGGTACGATATCGCCGTTGTAGCGCACCTGGGTCGAGACGTTGAGGATCTCCTGCAGCGCCCCTTTGCAGATCAGCTGATGCGCGGCGTCATCCTCCTTCACCACCACCGACATGCGGCGGCGTTCGAAGTCGAAGGGTATCTCATCCACCTTCTGCCAGCGTTCCGCCAGCCCGCGGGCGGCATCCAGCTCAACCCCGTCCAGCACCGCGGTGTCGAGCAGGTTTTTCAGGCCGGTCTGGTAGTGGCTGTTGAGCCAGGCGGCATGCAGTACCCGCTCGCAGACCTTGCCGGAGACGTCGGTATGGTTCTCCAGCACAATCTTATCCTGGGTCAGGGTGCCGGTTTTATCAGTGCAGAGGATGTCCATCGCGCCGAAATTCTGAATGGCGTCGAGGTGCTTCACGATGACCTTTTGCTTCGACAGCTTCACCGCCCCGCGCGCCAGCGTCGAAGTGACGATCATCGGCAGCATCTCCGGCGTCAAGCCGACCGCCACCGACAGCGCGAATAGCGCCGCCTCCCACCAGTCGCCTTTGGTGTAGCCATTGATCAGCAGCACCACCGGGGCCATCACCAGCATAAAGCGGATCAGCAGCATGCTGACCCGGCTGATGCCTTTCTGAAAGGCGTTCGGCTCGCTCTCCTGTTCACTGACGCGGCCGGCCAGCTGGCCAAACCAGGTGCGGCCGCCGGTGGCGAAGACGATGGCCTGCGCCGAGCCGCTCACCACGTTGGTGCCCATAAAGCATAGGGTGTCGCACTCCAGCGGGTTTTGCTGCAGCGGATCGCGGCTGCGGGCCACTTTCTCCACCGGCAGCGATTCGCCGGTCAGCGAGGCCTGGGCGACGAATAAATCCCGTGCCTGCAGGATACGCAGGTCCGCCGGGATCATATCCCCCGCCGACAACCGGATAATGTCGCCCGGCACCAGCTGGTCGATAGGCAGCTCCAGCCAGCGGCTCTCCCCCTGCTCGTTCACCACCCGCAGCACGGTGGCGGTGTTGCTCACCATCGCCTTCAGCGCATCCGCCGCTTTGGTCGAGCGCGCCTCCTGGATGAAATTGAGCAATGTCGAGATCCCCACCATCAGGGCGATAACCCCGGCGGCGAACAGATCCTCGGTGGAATAGGAGACGATGCCGAGCACGGTCAGCAGCAGGTTGAACGGGTTGCGATAGCAGGTCCACAGATGCACCCACCACGGGGAGGGCTTCTGCGCCGGGATCTGGTTGTCACCATGTTTGAGGATTTTCGCCGCCACTTCGCCTTCATTGAGCCCTTCAGGGTGGCTGTCAAAGGCGCGCCAGATCTCCTGGTCGTCCATCGCCGCCACGTTCAGGCAATGCTGACCAAGCGATTCAGGAATGGGGCCACTCGCCAGATGGCGGGCGTCCGGCAGCGGATCGCGCTGGACTAAACGACGTGGCAGATGGCGGCTAAGCTGCGCGAACAGCTGCCGGGTATAATTTTTCAGCATAAACAGTCCCTCCGCGCTCGCCAAAGCGAACGCAGCGTTGCCGACGGGCGTAGCAAAACCTACCTGTCAGGCATGTTATTTTTATGGCAGGGACATCAAGGACGTCACTGCTTTACGCTTTCCGGTAAAGCAGTGTTAAACAGGCTTACCGGAAAGAAAGGTTGCTCCATCGAGGATGAGGAGTGGGATCGGGGTCCATAACTATCTCCGGTAAGTGAATATAAACGGCGCGAATTATAGCGCCCTCGCTGAGGATTGTGTGGCAATAATGGCGATGATAAACCCGCGCAACTAAACCGAACGTAAACCAGACTTTGCTCATTGCGGTTTGGTTGAGTAGCATTAGGCTCACTTCTACCATCCCTGACGAGAATTCCGCATGCAGAACCGGCTGACCATCAAAGATATCGCGCGCTTAAGCGGCGTAGGGAAATCGACGGTATCCCGCGTCCTTAACAACGAGAGCGGGGTCAGCGAACGGACCCGCGAGCGCGTCGAAGCGGTGATGCAGCAGCACGGTTTCTCGCCCTCCCGTTCCGCCCGCGCCATGCGCGGCCAGAGCGATAAAGTGGTGGCGATTATCGTCACCCGTCTCGATTCGCTGTCGGAAAACCTTGCCGTGCAGACCATGCTGCCCGCCTTTTATGAGCAGGGTTACGATCCGATTATGATGGAGAGCCAGTTCTCCCCGGCGTTGGTGGAGGAGCATCTCGGCATGCTCGCCCGGCGCAATATTGACGGCGTGGTGCTGTTCGGTTTTACCGGCATCGACGAAGCGATGCTCGCCCCCTGGCGCGACACCCTGGTGCTGATGGCCCGCGACGCTCCCGGCTTCGCCTCGGTGTGCTATGACGACGAGGGGGCCATCACGCTGCTGATGCAGCGGCTCTACGATCGCGGACACCGCCACATCAGTTTTCTTGGCGTACCGCACAGCGACGTCACCACCGGCGAACGCCGCCATCTGGCCTACCTCGCCTTCTGTGAAAAGCATCGTCTGACGCCCACCGCCGCCCTGCCGGGGCTGGGCATGAAGCAGGGATATGACACCGTCGCCAGCGTGCTGACGGCCGAAACCAGCGCCCTGGTCTGCGCGACGGATACCCTCGCTCTCGGCGCCAGCAAGTACCTCCAGCAGCAGGGTCGCGATGCGCTGCAGCTCGCCAGCGTCGGCAGCACGCCGCTGATGAAGTTTCTCCACCCGGAAATCTTGACCGTCGATCCGGGCTATGCCGAGTCCGGACGCCGGGCCGCCCGGCAGTTGATCGAGCAGATCGCCGGCAGCGTCGATCCCCGCCAGATCGTGATTCCCGCCGCCCTCAATTAATCTCGCTCGGACGATTTATGTGATCGTCGCCGGGTTTCGGGAACGTTCCCATTTTGCAAATTAAGCGGAACGGTTAGGATGCCCTCAAGGTAAAAACGGCATCTCTCCCCTCTGTTTTTGAGGCTTCATCATGAGCAAAGTAAACCAGCAGGACATCGATAAACTGATCGAACTGGTGGGCGGGCGCGGTAACATCGCCACCGTCAGCCACTGTATTACCCGTTTGCGCTTTGTGCTGAACGACCCGGCCATCGCCAGACCAAAAGAGATTGAGCAGCTGCGCATGGTGAAGGGATGCTTCACTAACGCCGGCCAGTTCCAAGTGGTCATCGGCACCGAGGTGGGCGATTACTACAAGGCCCTGCTGGCGACCACCGGCCAGACCTCCGCCGACAAAGAGCAGGTCAAGCAGGCCGCGCGGCAAAATATGAAGTGGCATGAACAATTAATCTCGCACTTCGCCGAGATCTTCTTTCCCCTGCTGCCGGCCCTGATCAGCGGCGGTCTGATCCTCGGTTTCCGCAACGTTATCGGCGACCTGCCCATGAGCAATGGCCAGACGCTGGCCCAGATGTATCCATCGCTGAAAACCATCTATGACTTCCTGTGGCTGATTGGCGAGGCGATCTTCTTCTATCTGCCGGTGGGGATCTGCTGGTCAGCGGTGAAGAAGATGGGCGGCACGCCGATCCTCGGGATCGTCCTTGGCGTCACCCTCGTCTCCCCGCAGCTGATGAACGCCTATCTCCTCGGCCAGCAGGTGCCGGAGGTGTGGAACTTCGGCCTGTTTACCATTGCCAAAGTCGGCTACCAGGCGCAGGTGATCCCGGCCCTGCTGGCTGGCCTGGCCTTAGGATTTATCGAGACGCGCCTCAAGCGCATTGTGCCTGACTACCTCTACCTGGTGATTGTCCCGGTCTGCTCGCTGATCCTCGCGGTGTTCCTCGCGCACGCCATTATCGGTCCGTTCGGCCGCCTGATCGGCGACGGCGTGGCCTTCGCGGTACGCCATCTGTTAACCGGCAGCTTCGCGCCGATCGGCGCCGCGCTGTTCGGCTTCCTCTACGCGCCGCTGGTGATTACCGGTGTCCACCAGACCACCCTCGCTATCGATATGCAGATGATCCAGAGCATGGGCGGCACCCCGGTGTGGCCGCTGATTGCGCTGTCGAATATTGCCCAGGCGTCGGCGGTGGTTGGCATCATCATCGCCAGCCGCAAGCAGAATGAACGTGAAATCTCGGTACCGGCGGCGATCTCCGCCTATCTCGGGGTCACCGAGCCAGCGATGTACGGTATCAACCTGAAATACCGCTTCCCGATGCTGTGCGCAATGATTGGCTCTGGCCTCGCCGGCCTGCTGTGCGGCCTGAACGGCGTGCTGGCGAACGGCATCGGCGTCGGCGGCCTGCCGGGGATCCTCTCCATCCAGCCTACCTACTGGCAGGTGTACGCCATGGCGATGGCTATCGCGGTGGTGGTGCCAATTATCCTCACCAGCGTGGTGTATCAGCGCAAGTACCGTCAGGGCACCTTGCAGATTGTCTAACTTCTTCTTTCGGGGCGCCTTTGGCGCCCCTCGTTGCAGCAGGAAAGTACTATGAATCATCTCCCCCACTGGTGGCAAAACGGCGTTATTTATCAAATCTATCCGAAGAGTTTTCAGGATACCACCGGCAGCGGTACCGGCGACCTGCGCGGCGTCACCTCCCGCCTCGACTATCTGCAAAAGCTTGGGGTCGACGCCATCTGGCTGACGCCGTTCTACGTCTCACCGCAGGTAGATAACGGCTACGACGTGGCGAACTACACCGCCATCGATCCCTCCTACGGCACGATGGCCGACTTTGACGCCCTGGTGGCGGAGGCGAAGGCCCGCGGCATCCGTATCGTGCTGGATATGGTGCTGAACCACACGTCGACCGAACATGAATGGTTCCGTCAGTCGCTGAATAAGGAGAGTCCCTACCGCCAGTTCTATATCTGGCGCGATGGCGAACCGGACGCCCTGCCGAACAACTGGCGCTCCAAATTTGGCGGTAACGCCTGGCAGTGGCACGCCGACAGCGGGCAGTATTATCTGCACCTGTTCGCCATTGAGCAGGCCGATCTCAACTGGGAGAATCCGGCGGTGCGCGCCGAGCTGAAAAAGGTCTGCGAATTCTGGGCTGACCGCGGCGTCGACGGTCTGCGCCTCGACGTGGTCAACCTGATCTCAAAAGACCAGACCTTTCCCTGCGATCTGGACGGGGATGGCCGCCGCTTCTATACCGACGGCCCGCGGGTGCATGAGTTCCTGCAGGAGATGAGCCGCGATGTGTTCACCCCGCGTAACCTGATGACCGTCGGCGAGATGTCCTCCACCTCGCTGGAGCACTGCCAGCAGTACGCCGCGCTGGACGGCCGCGAGCTGTCGATGACCTTTAACTTCCACCATTTAAAGGTCGATTATCCCGGCGGAGAGAAATGGACCCTCGCCCGCCCGGACTATGTGGCGCTGAAGGCGCTGTTCCGCCACTGGCAGCAGGGAATGCACAATCGGGCGTGGAACGCGCTGTTCTGGTGTAACCACGATCAGCCGCGCATCGTGTCGCGCTTTGGCGACGAAGGCGAGTACCGGGTGACGGCGGCGAAGATGCTGGCGATGGTGCTGCACGGCATGCAGGGCACGCCCTATATCTACCAGGGCGAAGAGATCGGCATGACCAATCCGCACTTCAGCAGCATCAGCGATTACCGTGACGTCGAAAGCCACAATATGTTTATCGAACGTGCGGCGCAGGGGCAAAGCCCGGACGAACTGCTGGCGATCCTCGCCAGCAAGTCGCGCGACAACAGCCGCACGCCGATGCCGTGGCACGCCGGCGAGAACGGTGGCTTCAGCGACGGTGAGCCGTGGATCGGCCTTGGCGATAATTACCAGGAGATCCACGTCGAGGCGGCGCTGGCGGACCCCGATTCGGTGTTTTATGCCTATCAGCAGCTGATTACGCTGCGTAAAACCCTGCCGCTACTGACCTGGGGCGATTACGAGGATCTGCTGCCGGAGCATCCGTCGCTGTGGTGCTATCGTCGTCAGTGGCAGGGGCAAACGCTGGTAGTCGCCGCTAACCTGAGCCGCGAGCTGCAGGCCTGGCAGCCCGCTGAGGCCCCGGGCGAGTGGAAGATGATCATCAGCAACTATGCCGAGACCACCCCGCGCCCGACCGGGCTGACGCTGCGGCCGTTCGAAGCGATATGGTGGCTGCAGGGATAACGCTTTTCCCCGGTGGCGCAACGCTCACCGGGGCTACGATTCGTCAGGCTGGAAGTTATGCGCGGTCGGCATCAGCAATCGCAGCGCTCGCTTGTGGTTGCGCCGAGGCGTGCTCTTCTTTTGCCTTTAGCCGATCCCAGGCGCGGAAGAACGGATAGTAGACCACCAGCGAAATCGCTAAATTCACCACCTGCAGCACCGTGCCGGAGATATGCCCTCCGGTCGCCAGATAGCCGCTGATGAAGATCGGCGTGGTGAACGGCAGTGCGATTCCGGCGGGCGGCGCCACCAGCCCGGTCGCCATCGCGGTATAGGACACGATCACCAGCAGCACCGGCGTTAAAATAAACGGCAGGAAAAAGTACGGGTTCATCACCAGCGGGATGCCAAACACCATCGGCTCGCTGATGTTAAACAATGCCCCGGGCGCGGCAATTTTCCCCAGCTGTTTCATCTGCTGGCTACGGCTACGCAGCAACATAAAAATCACCAGCCCCAGCAGCGCGCCGGTACCTCCGGGGGCAATCCACAGATCGTAAAACTGCTGAGTAATGATATGCGGGATCGGCTGACCGTTCTGGAAGGCCGTCAGGTTCTCGGACATATTCGACAGCCATACCGGCTGGATAAACACCAGCACAATCGCGTCGCCGTGCAGGCCCAGGGTCCACAAAATACCAATCAAAATGACTGAAATAATCATGCCCGGCAGCGTACCGCCGACGTGGTGCATCGGAATACCAATCAGGGTGGCGATCATACTGTTGATGTCGCCGAACGGCGAGGCCTCGACCGCCAGGCGCAGCGCCAGCACCACCGCCAGCACGCAGAAGCCGGGGATCAGGGCGAGGAATGATTTCGCCACTGCCGGCGGCACGCCGTCCGGCATGCGGATAACGAGATTGCGGCTGGCGACCAAACGATAAATCTCCGTCGACAGCAGCGAAATGACAATGGCGACAAACAGCCCCTGGCTGCCGACCATGCTCACCGGGATCACCCCTTTAATCACCTCCGCCGCGCCGTGTACCGGCGTAAACAGCGTGTTCTGCGGGATCGTCATCATGAAGGCCACCAGCGACATCGCTCCAGCGCTCAGCGGATCGAGAGTGCGATACTTCTCCGCCAGCCGGTAGGCGATGCCGAAGCTGGAAATCAGCGCCATGATGTCGTAGGTCGCTTTCACCGGGTACAACATTTTATCGCGCCAGACCTCGCCAAACAGGCTGCTCATCATATCGGCATAGCCGGGGATCGGCAGGTAGGCGAAAATCAGGAAGAATGAGCCAATCAACATAAACGGCATATTGAGAATGATGCCGTCGCGCACCGACAGGACGTGCTTTTGCCCGGCGATTCTCAGCGCCGCCGGCATGACGTAACGTTCAATCCAGCTTGTATTCGACATGGTGTGCTCCCAAGGGGAAATAGCGGTCAGTTAAATTGCGTCAGCCATTGACGGTTGATGGTTAATACTTCATCCAGCAGCGCCTGGGCATCGGTGACGTTACCGACCAGCGGGTTGGTCACCAGCGCCAGCAGTGCGCTTTCGCGACAGCCGTGTACCGCGGCTTCAATCGTCAACCGCTCGAAGGCTTTCACCTGCTGGGTCAGGCCGTTCATCGCCGGCGGCAGCGGGCCGAACGCCAGCGGCCGCGCCCCTTGCGCATCAATAATGCTGTTGGTTTCCACCACCGCATCATCATCCAGACCATGAATCGCGCCGTTGTTGCGGGTATTCACCACCATCTCCGCGCCCAGGTTGTTGTAGATCGCGTTGATAAGCTCGACGGCCACCTCCGAGTAGTAGGCGCCGCCGCGAAAGCTCAGTTGCTCCGGTTTTTCTTCCAGCTGCGGGTCGGCGTACAGCGCAAACAGCTCCTGCTCGACTTTCATCACCTGTTCGGCGCGGGTGCCCTTGGTTTTCGCCGCGGCGATCTCTTCCGCCAGCATCGCCGGCGTCAGCCAAAAATAGCGATGATAGGGGCACGGAATCGCCTTCAGCGCGCGCAGGAATTCCGCCGGCCACGGCAGCTCTTTAATGTTGTTCATCGACAGCGCCTTACCGTCGCACAGCATGTCGATCACCTTGCCGGTGACATCCTCGCGCCCCTGTAGCACCTTATGCACCCAAACCATATGGTTGAGCCCGGCAAAGCGCAGTTTTACTTCGGACTCCTGGGCGCCCAGCATCCCGACGATCATGTGCTGCATGTTGATCGGCACGTTGCACAGGCCGATGATCTTCGCCGTGCTGTAGCGGCTGACCGCCTCGGTGACGATCCCCGCCGGATTAGTAAAGTTGAGAATGAACGCTTCCGGCGCCAGCTGTTCCACTTTGCGCGCCACCTCAAGGATCACCGGGATCGTCCGCAGCGCCTTGGCAAAACCGCCGACGCCGGTGGTCTCCTGGCCCAGCAGGTGGTACTTGAGACCCAGCCGCTCATCGGCGGCGCGCGCCGCCAGCTGTCCGACACGCAGCTGGGTCAGCACAAAGCTGGCGCCGCGGATGGCCTCATCGAGCGTAAAGTGGACGCTGACCGCCACCTGCTCCAGCCCTTTATGTTTCAGCATCCGCCGGGTCAGCGCGGCGATGATCTCCACCTTGTCCCGGCCGGATTCGACATCTACCAGCGCCAGCTCTGTAACCGGAAGCTGCTCGTAACGAACGATAATCCCTTCAATAAGCTCCGGCGTGTAGCTGCTGCCGCCGCCGATAACGGCAATTTTCAGTGCTTGCATAGTGTCCTCTTTTCGGATTTTCGGCATACAGAACGCCGCGCGCGATCGCCAGAACCGCACGTGATGATGATGAAAAACGGGATGAGAAAATTAGTGTTCGAGCAGGGCTAGCGCTTTATCCAACACCGCAGCGCCGCGCATCATGCCGTAGTCAGCCATATCGATCACCGCCACCGCCTTGCCCTGCGGCGCGGCCAGCGCGGTTAGCCGTCCGGCTTCATATTTAACCTGCGGCCCGAGCAGGATGACGTCGGCGTTTGGCAATTCGCGTTCAAATTCCGCCACCGCCACCGCATAGATTTCCAGCGCCAGCGCACGCTGCTGGGCTTCTGCTTTCATTTTGTTCACCAGCATGCTGGTCGACATGCCTGCGGCACAACAGAGTACGATTCGTGGCATTGCGCTTCCCCTTTACGTGTTATCGCTTCAGCCCTCAGGGCCTGGACGACTATATTGTTAATATTGTGTGATAGTGAAGGCTATATGAAAATAATTTTCACCGATGTGATCGAGGCTCAATTTTTGCGCATTTTTATCGCCAGGGTTTCACTCTTTACTGCTCTGACCATAGGAAATATGCGGCGTGAGTGCTATAAAGAGAGACAGTCGATAATTGAAAAATATTTTCAAATGCGGGTTTTGCCAAAGGGAACATGAGGATGGATATCGTAGGTCAGCTGCAGGAAGGAATGCGCCGCTTTAGTGCCCAGGAGTCGCGCGTCGCCACCTTTATTCTACAAAATCTAAGCTTTACCGCCAGCGCCTCTATTGACGAGCTGGCAGCCAGCGCGGGGGTCAGCCCTGCCACCATTACCCGCTTCGCCCGCTCGGTGGGCTGCGATGATATTCGTGATCTGCGTAAACAGCTGGCGCAGGCCAGCGAACGGCGCGCCAGCTGGCTTACGCCGGACAGCGCCGCCCTGCCCGTCGCCTGGCGCGACAAACTTAGCAGCCTTGGCGTTACCCTAACTCGTCAGCTCGGCCATACCGCGGAAGCGGCGGTGGAAAAGTGTAAATCGCGCCTGCTGAGCGCCCGTGCGGTACACTGCTTCGCCCTTGGCGCCCAGGACGTGACGCTGGCCGCGCTGCTCCAGCATCAGCTACTGCCCTCCGGCATCGCGATTAATCTCTGTCAGGATGCGGCGCTGATGCGGCTGACCGCCAGCACCCTCAATGACGATCATCTGCTGCTGGTGCTGGCCACTACCGAGGCCAACCCTGTGTTGCAAAGCGCCACCTTGCAGGCGCGTACGCAGGGAGTGACCATTATTGCTCTGACGCCGGAACAGCACGCCCTTGGCGATATGGCCAGCGCCATCCTGCCGCTGCCCGCTGACCCGCAGCAGGCTCGCTATGCCCTGCTACTGCTGGTCGATCTGCTTAACGATACGTTGATTGCCTGAATATTTGCCCGTTTCATGCCTGAACGGGCTCGATTTTTGCTTATATTTTAAGCGCCTAAATTTACATTTATCGCCAGCGCCCATCATCCGTACTCTCACCTTTTTACCTTGTTCTGGGTCAATAAAATCGCAAACATCTTTGATGCAAATCACTACATATAGAACTTAAAATGCGCCTCGGCCCAACATGTTGTATTAATCGTCTATTATGTCACCATATCTTGTCGATGTCTGGCGGTGATGAGATGTGGATAAAACGGGCCGGATCCGAAGGTAAACAGCACGAGCCGTAGCGTGCAGCGCCTTCGGGATAACCTCCGCCTCTGTGGATAACCTGTTCTATATATGGAGTGATCATGACACCGCATGTGATGAAACGTGATGGCTGTAAAGTGCCGTTCAACTCAGAGCGCATTCAGGAAGCAATTCTGCGTGCAGCTAAAGCAGCGGGAGTCGATGACGCAGACTATTGCGCCACCGTCGCAGAAGTCGTTAGCCAACAAATGCAGGGCCGCGCCCAGGTCGACATCAACGAGATCCAGACCGCGGTGGAAAACCAGCTGATGTCCGGCCCCTATAAGCAGCTGGCGCGCGCCTACATTGAGTATCGCCATGACCGCGATAGCCAGCGAGAGAAGCGCGGCCGTCTCAATCAGGAGATCCGCGGCCTCGTCGAGCAGACCAACTCCGCGCTGCTCAACGAGAACGCCAACAAGGACAGTAAAGTCATCCCGACCCAGCGCGACCTGCTGGCCGGGATCGTCGCCAAGCACTACGCCCGGCAGCACCTGCTGCCCCACGATGTGGTGATGGCCCACGAGCGCGGCATGATCCACTATCATGACCTCGATTACTCGCCCTTCTTCCCGATGTTCAACTGCATGCTGATCGACCTGAAAGGCATGCTGACCCAGGGCTTTAAGATGGGCAACGCGGAGATCGAGCCGCCGAAGTCTATCTCTACCGCCACCGCGGTGACGGCGCAGATCATCGCCCAGGTCGCCAGCCATATTTACGGCGGCACCACCATCAACCGCATCGATGAAGTGCTGGCGCCGTTCGTCAGCGAAAGCTTCAAAAAGCATCGCAAAATCGCCGAAGAGTGGCAGATCCCGGATGCCGAAGGCTATGCCCGCGCCCGTACCGAAAAAGAGTGCTACGACGCCTTCCAGTCGCTGGAGTATGAGGTTAACACACTGCATACCGCCAACGGCCAGACGCCGTTCGTCACCTTCGGATTCGGCCTTGGCACCAGCTGGGAATCGCGGCTGATCCAGCAGTCGATTCTGCGCAACCGCATTGCCGGCCTCGGTAAAAATCGCAAAACCGCGGTGTTCCCGAAACTGGTGTTCGCGATCCGCGACGGCCTGAACCATAAGTTCGGTGACCCGAACTACGACATCAAACAGCTGGCGCTGGAGTGCGCCAGCAAGCGCATGTACCCGGATATCCTCAACTACGATCAGGTGGTGAAAGTCACCGGGTCGTTTAAAACGCCGATGGGCTGCCGCAGCTTCCTCGGGGTATGGGAAAACGAGAACGGCGAGCAGGTGCATGATGGACGCAATAACCTCGGCGTGATCAGTCTCAACCTGCCGCGCATCGCCCTGGAAGCGAAAGGCGATGAAGCCGCCTTCTGGGCGCTGCTGGACGAGCGCCTGCAGCTGGCGCGCAAAGCGCTGATGACCCGTATCGCCCGCCTGGAAGGAGTGAAGGCTCGCGTGGCGCCGATCCTGTATATGGAAGGCGCCTGCGGCGTGCGGCTGAAAGCCGACGACGACGTCTCCGAGATCTTCAAAAACGGCCGCGCGTCCATTTCTCTGGGCTATATCGGTATCCATGAAACCATCAATGCGCTGTACGGCAACCAGCATATGTACGACAGCGAGGCGCTGCGTGAGAAAGGCGTGGCCATCGTCCAGCGCCTGCGCGACGCTGTCGATTTGTGGAAGGAAGAAACCGGCTACGGCTTTAGCCTGTACAGCACGCCGAGCGAAAACCTGTGCGATCGCTTCTGCCGTCTCGACACCGCCGAGTTTGGCGTGGTGGAAGGGGTAACCGACAAAGGTTACTACACCAACAGCTTCCACCTCGACGTGGAGAAGAAGGTCAACCCGTACGACAAGATCGATTTCGAAGCGCCGTACCCGCCGCTGGCCAATGGGGGGTTCATTTGCTACGGCGAATATCCGAATATCCAGCATAACCTCAAGGCGCTGGAAGACGTGTGGGATTACAGCTATCAGCACGTGCCGTACTACGGGACCAATACGCCGATCGATGAGTGCTACGAGTGCGGTTTTACCGGCGAGTTCGAGTGCACCAGCAAGGGCTTTACCTGCCCGAAATGCGGTAACCACGACGCCGCCCGCGTTTCCGTTACCCGCCGGGTGTGCGGTTATCTCGGCAGCCCGGACGCGCGGCCGTTCAACGCCGGCAAGCAGGAAGAGGTGAAGCGCCGCGTGAAGCACTTGGGCAATGGGCAGATTGGTTAATTCCAGCTGGTTTAGCCCCTCACTCTCTCCCCAACGGGGAGAAGGGACCGGCCCCGTAGCCGTTTGGCCACTAAGGAGCCGTTACCGGATAGCGGCGCGCAGCGCCTTATCCGGGCTACCACTACCACTGTTGTAGCTCGGCCGAGCGCAGCGACGCCAGGAAATGGCCGCACTCCTTCGTTTTCGCAAAGCAATTAGCGTCAGAGCAAGGCGGCAAACGAGGGAATCCCCGGGAGCGTACATTCAGTACGTGACTGGGGTGAGCGAGCGCAGCCAACGCGGCTATGGCGTTAATTGAGAAGCGAAAAATGAATTACCATCAGTACTACCCGGTAGATATTGTCAACGGCCCCGGCACCCGCTGCACCCTGTTTGTCTCCGGCTGCGTCCACGAGTGCCCCGGCTGCTACAACAAAAGCACCTGGCGGGTGAACTCCGGTATGCCGTTTACCGCTGAGATGGCCGACCGTATCATCGCCGACCTCAACGACACCCGCATCAAACGCCAGGGGCTTTCGCTCTCCGGCGGCGATCCGCTGCATCCGCAGAACGTCGCGGAGATCATCAAACTGGTTCAGCGCGTGCGCGCCGAATGCCCCGGCAAAGATATCTGGGTCTGGACCGGCTATAAACTTGATGAGCTGGATGAGGCGCAAATGCAGGTGGTGAACCTGATTAACGTGCTGGTTGACGGTAAGTTTGTGCAGGATTTGAAAGATCCGGCGCTGATCTGGCGCGGCAGCAGCAACCAGGTCGTACATCATTTGCGATAGCGTTTAGAGCCGTTTATTCGCCTGATGATAAACGGCCGCTTTCTCTCTTTTGCCAATGGCAATAACGTAAACCACCACCACACTATCTCGTACTTGATACACCAACCGATAACCTGACGCCTTAAGCTTGATTTTGTAGCAATCCGGTAAATCGCTCAGCCTGGCCGACTCAATTCGCGGATTCTGCACAATCTGCTGGAGCTTATTTTTGAACTGTTTTTTGACCGTCTCGCCAGGCTTCTGCCATTCGCGCCAGGCTCGTGGATCAAACTCCAGTTCATAGGTCATCCAGACTCACCTTAACCCCCGGCCGTGGGTTTTCCAGCCGTTCGCGAACGGTGCGTAATAACGCCGCTTCGCCATCACTGATGGTCATACTTTTCACCGGCATGCGGCCATTTTCCGCAATGTATTGAAACAGCAGGCGTACCGCCTCCGTTGGTGTCATATCGAGTTTCTCCAGCACGGCATAAGCCTCTTTTTTGAGTTTATCGTCCAGTCGAACATTGAGCGTGGCCATTATGCCTCCGGAAAGGGGAATTTTGTAATGCAGTATAGCATTACATTTGTATTACACTCGAATCTGGAAAACGCCTCTCAAAACCGGCTGACGCACTCCATCGCCACCGTTTTAAACTCATCGAAGCTGCGGGTCGCGGCGAGGCGACTCATGGCGCGCTCGCGCAGGAAAGTCACGAAAATATCGTAGATCGCCATCGCCTCTTCATACTCGCGCTTGCTGATAGCGAGCAGGAAGATGAGATGGGCGGTTTCGTCGCCCCAGGCGATGCCCTGCGGGGCGATAACGGTATAAACCACCGTCTTTTTCGCCAGCAGCCCCAGGGAGTGCGGCAGCGCAATGCCATCCCCCAGCATGGTGCTGACAATCGCTTCACGTTCCACTACCGAAGCATGAAACTCGGCATCGACAAAGCCTTCCTCCAGCAGCTGCTGGCACAGCTCGGCGAACAGCGTTTGCTGATCCATCGGCTTATCGACCACCCGGAAGTGGGCGGCATCGAAGTACTTATTCAGCATCCACGGACGGGTACGGTCCACCAGCACCAGCTTGCCGATTTGATCCAGCTGATAGTCGGTGGGGAACGGCGCGATGGTCACCACCGGCTTGTCTTTTTCGCCGATCCGCACCGTTGAGATAACGAAATCCGCCTCGATCGCGTCCCGCTGTTCGTACTCGCGCTGGGAGATGGTAGCGGCGATCTCCAGCTGCGGATATTTACGCTGCAGGATCGCCTCGATCATCCGTACCATCGCATTGCTGGTATCGCACACCAGCAGCACCTGCGGCTGACGCTGGTAGCCGATGTTGTAGTGGCGCTCCAGCCCAACGCCGATATGTAGCACCAGAAAGCCGATTTCGTTTTCGCTGATGGTGTACGGAGTATATTTCCCCCAACTGGAGACCGCGGCCAGGGTCATATCCCAGGCCATCGGGTAGTGCTGTTTGATGTTATCCAGCAGCGGATTGGGGATCATGATCTGGTAGCGCACCCGGGTGATCATGGTTTTAATGTGGGTCAGCAGATCGGCATGCAGCTGGGCGTCGTCCAGCAGGTTGTAATTATACTGGCTGTTAATGTAGCGCAGGATGTAATTGACCAGCGCTTCATCATCGTCGGCGCTGATAGTTTCCGGATCGACATCCTGCACCTGACGGGCCGCGATATGCACGCATAGCCACTCTTCTTCGGCGGGCGATAAAGGTTTCCCGGCCAACCGCTGCAGCTCGCCCGTCAGCTCGCGCGCGGCGTCGCGGACGTTCTGCGCCACATCTTCAGCGCTGAATTCGGCCAGCGGGTAGCCTTCGCTGACGCGGCGCACCACCACCGCGCCATACAGGCAGACAAAGCGCTCGCCGGCGTCGGTGAGGCGAATATGATGCCGCGTGAGCGTCTCCTGAAGCACCGGCTCCAGCAGCGCTGGCACCTCCGCCGCAAAGGCCTCGGCGCCGATCGGCGGCGCGATATCGCCTTGCTGGGTCAGCTCCCACAGCAGGTCGGTCAGGCAGGCGCGAATTGACACCTCGCTGCCGAACAGCTTCATGCCGTGGCGCGGACGGGTTTCAAGAGTCAGCTGATAGCGCTGGAAGCGCTCGCGCACCTCAACCATGTCATTTTGCAACGTGGCGCGGCTGACGAACCACTCATCCGCCAGGTCTTCCAGCTTGATGGAGAACGCCGAGGTCAGGAAACGCACCAGCAGAAACGTGATGCGATCCTGGGCGGTACGCGGCACGTGCTGCGCCTTCGGCGCGGTCTCCTCCAGCGCCTGGAAACTCGTCGGATTATCTATCTTCAGCTGATAACCGCTGCCGCGGTTAAGGATAAACTGCGCGCCATACTGCGCCAGCAGCGTATTCAGGGCGGTAATATCGGCGCGCACGGTACGGGTGGAAACCGACAGGCGTTGCGCCAGCTCATCCTGCGGCAGCGTTTCATTCCGCAGCAGGGTGAAGAGTTGCGCTAAGCGTTGGTTGGGAAATCGCATGTCAGTTCCTTGTAATTACGGCTCAGGGTTGGGCGGATATCACCATCTGCGATGGGCTACCGACCGGCGTATAGTCGGAGGCAAAGGTTAATTTGCCATCCTTCGGCGCCACGCTGAAGCGGGTAATATTATCGCTACGCTGGTTCATGACGTACAGCCACTGCCCCTGATTATCCAGCGTCAGGGTGCGGGGATAATCGCCACGCGTCCAGATATCTTCCTGGTGACTCAGGCTGCCGTCGGCCAGCACCGTGAAGTGGGCAATGCTGTTATGCAGGCGGTTGGCGACGTATAGCTGTTTGCCATCGTTGCTCAACACAAGTCCGGCGGCAAAGCTGGTGCCTTTATACCCTTCCGGCAGCGCGGAGACAGTTTTGCCTTCACGCAGCAGGCCGCTTTGCTTATCCAGATGATAGAAGGTCAGCGTCGACGCTTCCTCATTAATCAGCCACAGGCCGTCGCCCTGTGGCGTAAAGACGAAGTGGCGCGGGCCGGCTCCCGGCGACGAGGCGGCGATAAACGGCGGATCGTTCGGCGCTAGCTTGCCGCTGGCGCTATCCAGCCGATACTGATAGATCCGATCCAGCCCGAGATCGGTGGAGTAAACAAACTTCCCACTGGGATCCGCGGCGATCATATGGGCGTGAGGGCCATTGTGATCGCTGATGGCGAAGCTGCCCTCGACGGCCGCCGCCGGGCGTTCGGCGCCTGCCGGGCCTTCATCCTGATGCCTGTCCACCGCCTCAGCCAGGCTACCATCTTCTTGCACCGGTAGCACGGCGATACTGCCGCTGACATAGTTAGCCACCAGCAGATGCTTACCGTCCGGCGTCAGGGAGAGATACACCGGCCCGGCGCCGCCGGAGGCGACCTGGCTGAGCGCGGTCAGCTCGCCGTTCTTTTCAATGCGCCACGCCTGCACCACGCCTTTTTCGACCTCACTGGCGGCATAAAGCGTTTTGCCATCGCGCGACACGGTTAACTGCGCGACGTTCGGCAACGAGCTCACCAGCGTCTTATCGCGCAGGGCGCCAGTTTTGGCATCGACGGTAAAGCGATACAGACCTTCGCCATTGGGGTTATAGGTGCCTACCCAGGCATAGTGGGTTTGCGCGGCGCCCGCGGCGGCGGCAAACAGGGACAGTGAAGCGACAAGCAGATGACGAGCGACAGGCATAGCAACTCCTTGATGGTTCAGTGGGATAAGCTGCCCCTCACCCTTTGAGGGTGAGGGGCAAGGGCACTACTTCACTAACTGTTTGGTCATCTCCAGCAGCTGGCGAACATCGGCCGGGCGGGTGTTACCGCTGGCTTTATCGATAATCGAGCTGTAAATATGCGGGATGATTTTGCTCACCCCGGCATCGAGGGCGATTTTCAGGATCTCGCTGTAGTTTTCCAGATCGATACCGCCGGTCGGCTCGAGCCAGAAATCGTGCGCGGCGCAGGCTTTGGCGACGGCTTCAAACTCGGCGCGGTGCTTCAGGCCGCCCATCGGGAAGTATTTGATGGAGCTGCCGCCCATGTCTTTCAGCAGCGCGATGGCGGTTTCCAGCGGCACAATGCCATCCGCCGCGCCGCTGCTCAGCGGGCCGGTGGAGATCTTCACCATTCCCGGCGTACCGGTGGGAGAGACCAGGCCGTTGACCACCGTCTCGTTCTGCCCGAGCAGCGCGCGGCTGGTAGCCACGCCGGTGAAGACCTGGTTGACGTGCTGCGGCTGCACCTGGCGAGAAATCTCGCTCACCATCGCCGACTGGTTTGGATCGCCTGCCCCCAGCCCGACGGAGAGCGCATTATCGATCAGCTTCGCGTAGTCGCGCATATCGGCCACCGCGCTGGCGACGTCCGGATAGTTTTTGGAGAGCACGCCGACCAGGACGTGACCTTCCGCCGCGTCGTAAATTTCACGGGCGTTGTCTTTGCTGCCCGCCAGGACGTTCAGGCACACGCGGTCACGGTAAAAGTTTGGGGTCAGTTTCATGCTTGTTTCTCCTTATTCAGAACTTCTGCGATGCGGCGAGCGACCACCTCCAGCTGCTGGGCGTTTACGCTGCGGACATCGGCTTCGATAATGCCTTCATTCGCTTTATAGCCGCGGAAGTAGATGGCGTATTCGCCCTGCTTCAGCGCGTTAACCAGATCGCCGGTCTTCACGCCGGTCGTGACTTCATCAAATTTAATTTCGGCGCGGGCGATATCGCGGCCCGCGCTGTCCCACACCACCCGCGCGGTCACGCCGTTAAGCGCGTTGAGCTGTTCGATAAACGGCGTCATCTTCGCCACCATCTGCTCGCCGCTCTCTTTGCTCGCCGTCAGGTAGTGTTCAATGGCGCAGGTCAGGCCGAGAATGCCCTCTTTACCCACTTTCATCGCCCGGCCAATCCCCATCGACTGGCGCTTAACCCACTCGACGTACTGCGTTTTGCCGATCACCAGCCCGCTGGTCGGCCCTTCAATCGCTTTCGCGCCGCTGTAGATAACCAGGTCGGCGCCCATGCGGTAGTAGCACTGCAGATCTTCTTCCGCCGCCGCATCGACGATCAGCGGTACGTTATGCTGGCGCGCCACTTCCGCGGCCTGCGCGACGTTGAGCATGCTTTTCTGCACGCAGTGGTGGGATTTGATGTACAGAATCGCCGCGGTGCGCGGAGTGATCGCCGCCGCCAGCTGTTGGGCAGAACATTCGTTGGCGTAGCCCGCTTCCACCAGCTTACCGCCGCCCAACGCCACCATGGTGCCAACCGGCGCGCCGAAGTTGACGTTGTGGCCCTTCGGCAACACGATTTCGTTATTCTCAATCGGCGTAACGTGCAGGTTCTCCAGCAGCCAGTCGCTGTCTTTCACCAGCACCGCCGCTACCGACTGGGCAATCCCCGCCGACGCGCAGGAGACAACGGTCGCCCCTTCCACATCCAACAGTTTGGCGATGTACTCGCCGGTTTTATTCACCAGGTCTTTCATTTCAAAGTACTGGTTCATACCTGCCATCGCGGCTTCAACCACTTCCGGGCGCGGCGTGGAAACGCCCAGCGCCGTCATGCGGCCAGAAGTATTAATCACCTGTTTTAAATGGTATTTCTCAAAAATCGAAGGCATGTTCCGCGCTCCCTTGTTCGGTCAGATAGCCTTTGCCCGCGCGGATCGCGGCCAGCGGCACCAGAATGTTGTCAGCCTGCAGGCTCTCTTTTTCAGCATCCACCAGCAGCGTGGGCCGGTGCTCCAGGCGAAATAGCGTTAAATCGGCGTCGAAGCCCACTTCCAGCCGCCCTTTACGCGACAGGCGCAGCCCTTCGGCGGCGCTGACGGTCACGCAGTCAATCACCTGCGGCAGCGTCATGCCGATGGCGAGGAATTTCGACATCACCAGCGCCAGCGAGCGCACCGGGCCGTCGATCCGGTTACGGCAGTAAATATCGGAGCTAATGGTGTGCGGCAGAATGCCCAGCGCAATCGCCCGCCGCGCCACCTCAAAGCTGAAGCTGGCGGTGCCATGGCCGACATCGAGACGCACGCCGCGCTGCAGAGCGCGAGTAATAGAGCTGCGCAGCTCGCCGGCAGGATTCAGAATGCGGTTCGGCTTGCCGTTATAGCAGTGGGTAATGATGTCGCCGCTGCTCAGCAGATCGGCGATTTCATCGAGGTTCGGCGGGTTATTGCCGATGTGCACCATCAGCGGCAGATCGTCGTTTTCCTGCTGAATGGCCTTGGCGCGCGCTAGCGGCGTAATGCCGTTTTCGCCCACCACGCTGCTGCTCATCCGCGCCTTCAGGCCGACGATAAAGTCGGGATGACGCTGCACCGCCTGCTTCACCGCGGCGGCGTCGATATTGGCCATATTGGCCAGCTCATTCTGCGCAATCAGCCCGACGCGGGAGATGTTGAGCAGCGCATAAACTTCCGTCGCCGCTTTACGGGTCAGTTGATAGAAGTCATCGACGTCGTCGGCGCCGGTGCTGCCGGCATCGATCACGGTGGTGACGCCGGTGGCGATGCCGACGCTATCCGGCTCATCGTGATAAATCGGTGAATTCGGGTAGCAGTGAACGTGAGAGTCAATCCAGCCAGCGCTGACGTAAACCTTGCCGTTCAGCTCAATGGTTTTACGGGAGGGCGCGCTAATCTCGCCCAGCGCCGCGATTTTCCCGTCCTGAATGGCGATATCAGTCAGGGTATCGTCGACGAGGCGCGCGCGGCGCAGGAGTAAATCAAACATAGCTATCTCCTGATGAAAAGAGTGTACGGATGGCGCCGCCGGTGATCGGTTTCTGCCAGATGTAGAACAGCAGTGCGCCAACCAGCGAGCCAATCCCGATAGGAATCGAGGCGGTCATTGCGCTGAGGATGATCAAGGGACCAAGGAAGCGGCCGGAGGCGTTACCGGCCCCCATCATCACGTCGGCGCCGTAGGTGGAATCGCTCTGGTTGATGGTGAACTTACGCGCCAGAATGATGATATAGCCCACCGCCAGGCCGAGGACCAGACCGGTGACCAGCGACGCGGCGAAGTTCGCCACCGGGAAGACAAAGCCCGCGCCGAGCAGCAGCGCCGGCACGCCAAGACCGATACCGGTCTGTATCGCGCCGCCGATATCGAGGATCCCTACCAGCGACCCTTCGATGATGCGGGCGAAAAGGAAGCTGGCGCCAAACGCCGCCACCGCGCCGTAAACGCCGGTATCAATCCCCGACTTCAGCATCGCCACGAAGGCCACTTCGTTAAAGGCGCCGATGCCGTACAGGTAGTACATGTGGGTCCCGGCGAAGACGCCGGAGGAGAGCAGGCCAACAAAGATCGGGAACGACCAGTCGGCATACCAAAAACCTTTATTCTGTTCCATTATCCGGCTCCCGTTACTTGCCGCTGAGTGAGTTGTGGATCATGTCCAGCCAGTTCGGCACGGTCAGATGGAAGGATTCGATCATCTTCATGTCGAAGCCACGGAAGAAGCCGCTGAGGACAAACAGCGCGACGATGGCCACCATCATCACTTTAGTCACCCGGTTCCAGCCGCTCTCTTCGACGCCTTTACCGATCAGGATCCCCAGCACCAGACCCGGTACGGCGTTACCCATAATCAGCTGCGCGGCGCCGCCGAAAATCGTCGCCCAGAAGCCTGATTTTTTACCGGCATCGATCGCCGCCAGCCAGAAGATCACCGGCATCACGGTGTTTACCAGCAGGTTTGCCGCCGGCACCAGTACCTTAACGGCGGTCACCTGCAGCGCTTCCGGTACGGACGAGGCGGTCAGGTTGAGGAAGGCGACGACAATCATGCCGATGATGCCGCAGGAGATGGCCATTTTTTTCGGATCGTGCAGCGTTTCGCCGACGTTACGATTTTTCAGCATCAGCGCCGCCGCGCCCCAGTTGGGTATAATGCGGTGGTCAACATCCTGGGTGAAGGAGCCTGCTGCAACGGAAGAGGCCCAGGCGTTAAAGAAGAAGCCAAGGCCAAAGGAGAAGTGGGAGGCCGGATCGCCCTCACAGGAATTCAGCTCGCCCAGGGTTCGAAACGCCCCCATCCCCTGCGTGGTGGGGGCATGAAACATGCGTGCCGCTCCGGCGCCCACGCCGACGCCGACCAGGCCGCCGATGATAAGCGATTTTATTAAAATTATCAGGAACATAGTCAGACCTTTTGCTAACAATCAGGTTTGCGTGACGAAATCCACTTTATCGAGATCGATGGCGGTCACGTTGACGGTGACGTCCAGCTCCACGCTGTAGGTCCGTCGTTCACGGCGCAAAAAGAAGAACAGAAACGCCTCTTTTCGTACCGCTTCGCGCGCATGAACAACCGTCACGTCCTGTGGCTCAATACGCAGTAGGATGCGCGAGGATGATTTCATCACCGCAGCCTGCACATGGTTCAGGGCATCGGCGAAGGCCCGTGATTTGCTTTCGCCTTTGCCGGCAACCCTCACCGTGGTGGTGAATTGCTCTTTCATACTTATGCGCCGTATTTCTTTTTCCAGGCTTCGACCAGCCGCTCGCCCAGCTCTTCTTTATCCATAAAGCCGAAGCCCAGCACGTTGCAGCCTTCGTTGATAGCGGTGACGCCCTCATCAATAGAGCGCATACCGTATTTTGCTTTGTAGCCGTATTTGGTCTGGGCGGTGATGGCGCCGGCGCCGCCGCTGCCGCAGAAGGAGATGCCGAAGGTGGCGTTTTCCGCTTTCATTATGTCGCCAAGCTTCATGTCGGCCGCAACGCCAGGGACGACCACAGCACGTGCGCCCGCTTTTTCAGCGCCTGCGGCGACTTTTTGGCCTTTACCCAGACGGTCGCCAATGACTACGGTGATTTGTTCCATGTTTTGCTCCTTACAGGTTATCTTTCGCGACTTCGAAGTGGACGGAGAGCAGCCAGGCCTCTTCATCAGGCAGGTTGCCGAACTGTGCGACCACTTCGCGGGCCAGCATCATTGAATCTTCAGAAATTTCTTCGAACAGACTGGCATCCACTTCCGGTAGCGGTTCGCCGCTGATTGACCGGTGGGCCATGGCCCGCACGTGGGAAGTCAGCATTTGCTCCTGAACGTCGTTAGGGACGATGTCGTGACGGCTTAACAGGGCGAATACCTGCTGTAACATCTTGTCAGCCAGGCGTTCGGTCTGCGCCGCCTGCTCCCCTACGTCGTTTATTACCGCTCCGTTATTCACTTGTGTTACCCCGCTGATGTCTCTGGAAATCAAGGTAGCGCCGGGGGTCAGGAGTTTGTAGCGAGTTGTTTTCCACTTCGAAGTGGAAAGGGAGGCGGCAGGGGTGATCGACCCCACATATTCACAGGGAAAAGGTAAAAACGACGGCTATGGCGTGAGATGCATCACAACAATGAGCATGGACAAGGCGCCCGCGGCAGCGGAAAGGCCGGAAAAAGAGAGTGGAAAAATGTGATATCGGTAGGCTTTCAGGTGGGAGGCATCGGCTGATGCCTCCCGAAAAGAACGGTTAGCGGTACTTCTTATGATAGGTGTTGCGGGTGGTTTTAAACTCCTCCGCGGCGGCCTGCGCCTCTTTCACCTTGCCTTCGTTCGCCAGCTTCAGCGCACCGTCGATCTGGCCGATCAGAATATCCAGACCGTGACGGTAATCTTTCATCTCAGCGCTGTCGGCCGCTTTGCCTTCCAGCTTCGGCGGGGTCTCTTTCTGAGCATCGACCGCGGCGGTACGCATCTTATTCAGCGCCGCTTTCAGCTCGCCGGCGTCGGAGGTCTTCTGTACCACTTGCAGGTTTTCTGCCAGAGTGTCCATGTCTTCGCCCAGGTCGGCGAAGGCCGACGCTGAACCGAGCGCAAAAGCAGAGACAGCCAGCATCGCTAACAGTTTTTTACGCATTGCTCACTTCCTTTTTATTATTTAAGCAAACAGGTGTTATTGCCCGGCGATTTTCATCTCCGGCAGCAGCACAGAACCGCACTGAATGTTGCTGCGCGTTTCAATATCATCGCCAATGGTCACGATATTACGCCACATTTCTTTCAGATTTCCTGCAATGGTGATCTCACTGACAGGATATTGAATTTCGCCGTTTTCTACCCAGAAGCCGGATGCGCCGCGTGAGTAGTCGCCGGTGACGCCACTGACACCCTGCCCCATCAGTTCGGTAACCACAAGACCGGTGCCCATCTCTTTAAGCATCTTTGCAAAACTCAGGCCGCGGCCGTTAATGCGCCAGTTGTGGATGCCCCCGGCGTGGCCGGTGCTTTTCATCCCCAGTTTGCGCGCTGAGTAATTGGTCAGCAGCCACTGGGTCAGCACGCCGTCTTTGACGATATCGCGACGTTCGGTGCGCACGCCTTCGCTGTCGAACGGCGTGGAGGCCAGCCCTTTCAGCAGGTGCGGATGCTCTTCAATGGTCAGCCACTCCGGCAAAATTTGTTTGCCCAGCGAATCGAGCAGGAAGGTCGATTTACGGTAGACCGCGCCGCCGGCAATCGCTCCGACCAGGTGGCCAAACAACCCGGTCGCCACTTCGTTGGCGAAAATGACCGGCGCCTTCATGGTCGACAGCTTACGCGGCGCCAGGCGCGACAGGGTGCGGCGGGCGCACTCTTCCCCGACCCATTCCGGGGACTGCAGATCCTCGATTGCCCGGCCAATGGTGTAGGCGTAGTCGCGCTCCATATCGCCGTCATCTTCCGCAATGACGCAGCTGGAGAGGGAATGGCGAGTCGAGCAGTAACTTTGCAGCATGCCGTGACTGTTACCGAACACTTTGATGCCGTAGTGGCTGTTAAAGCTGCCGCCTTCGGTGTTGGTGATGCGTTTATCGGCCTTCAGGGCCGCTTGCTCCGCGCGGGCGGCCAGTTCGATGGCGTCGTCCGGAGAGACCTCCGCCGGGTGGAACAGGTCCAGATCCGGGGCGTCAAAGGCCAGCAGATCTTTATCGGCTACGCCGGCAAACGGGTCCGGGGAGGTATAGCGAGCGATATCCAGCGCCGCCTGCACGGTGCGGGCGATAGCGTCCGGGCTAAGATCGGTGGAGGAGGCACTGCCCTTGCGGTTCTGATGGTAAACCGTGATGCCTAATGCCCCATCGCTGTTGAATTCTACATTCTCCACTTCGCCATAGCGGGTGCTGACGCCGATGCCCGTGGTTTTGCTGACGGAAACTTCCGCACCGTCAGATTTACCTGCCGCCAGTTCCAGTGCCGTGGTAACGGCTTCTTCCAGCGTCTTACGCTGCTGTGCAACTTGAGAGATGACTTTCATTGCTAATGCCATAATGTAAGAAGGAGTTAACTGAAGTCTAACAGAGAACCGTTTTTCAGTGCGCGCCTTAACTGGTAACATTAGCCTCTTTTTTTAAGGAGCCTGAGATGACAAAGCAGCCCGAAGACTGGCTCGACGACGTGCCCGGTGATAACGTTGAAGATGAAGATGATGAAATCATCTGGGTCAGTAAGAGTGAAATTAAGCGCGACGCGGAAGAACTGAAGCGTCTTGGCGCGGAACTCGTTGACCTGGGGAAAAACGCGCTGGATAAAATTCCGTTGGATACCGACCTGCGCGACGCCATCGAACTCGCCCAGCGAATCAAAAAAGAGGGTCGCCGCCGCCAGCTGCAGCTTATCGGTAAGATGCTGCGCAACCGCGATGTCGATCCGATTCGTCAGGCGCTGGACAAGCTGAAAAACCGTCACAACCAGCAGGTTGCGCTGTTCCACAAGCTGGAGCAGATCCGCGATCGACTGATTGACGACGGGGATGACGCCGTCGCTGAAGTGCTGAACCTGTGGCCAGAGGCTGACCGTCAGCAGCTGCGTTCGCTGATCCGCAATGCGAAGAAAGAGAAAGAAGGCAACAAACCGCCGAAATCGGCGCGCCTGATCTTCCAGTATCTGCGTGAACTGGCGGAAAACGAAGGCTAAGTCCCCCTGTTTTTGCCCGCAATAGTCTCCCGGATGGCGGCGCGCTGCGCCTTATCCGGGCTACGGTTCCCTATATCAAACGGTTACTCAACACCGTAGGCCCGCGCAAGCGCAGCGCCGCCGGGCAAGCTGTACCGGACCCCGTTCCCGTCATTGTGCCGGATGGCGGCTACGCCTTATCCGGCCTACAGAGCCCTGTATATCAAACGGTTACTCACACCGTAGGCCCGCGCAAGCGCAGCGCCGCCGGGCAAGCTGTACCAGACTCCGTTCCCGTCGTTGTGCCGGATGGCGGCTACGCCTTATCCGGCCTACCGTCACCCTAGCTCTAAGGCTTGCGCCAGCAGGGGGATTCCCGTCGCATCGCCTGAGTCCCCTCATCCGCACAACGACGCGTTTGTTTATAGCCTGACTTATCAAGCTGAATCGTTAAATCTGAAAACAATATAGATCACATATCCTGGTGATAAATACGTATTACTTAGCAAAATAATACGGCTTCCATCCCATTTAGCCTTAGCAAATCGGCCATTTTCTCACCAGGTGAGGCGCTTCACATTTTAATCACCCCCATGCCGGTAGATTTCACACGTCAATGACACAATCGATTCAGCAAAAAGGGAATAAAAATGAAAAAGACATTGGTTCTGACGACGATCGCCCTGCTGGTTTCCGGCTCGGCCGTGGCAAAAACATGGGTGCTGACGAACGCTGAAGAGGGGATGGATAAAGGAAACTGGCAGATCAACAGCGATCAGCTGAAGGTGAAAGACCATGCGTTCAGCATTGAGCAAAAAGTCCTGCACGGCGGTAAGCAGGAAGGCAGCAAAATCCTCACCATTCATAGTAAAGACGGCCTGACCATTACCTTGAGCCCGACACGCGGCATGAACTTACTGCGTATTGAGGGTTTCGGCAGCCGGATGGGCTGGGATTCGCCGGTTAAAGAGGTCGTCAACCCGGCGTTTATCAACCTGGAAAGCCGCAATGGCCTCGGCTGGCTGGAAGGATTCAACGAGATGATGGTCCGCTGCGGCTATGAATGGACCGGCCATCCGGTGACCGCGGACGGGCAAATTTATACCCTACACGGCAAGGCGGGCAACACGCCGGCCTCTCTGGTGGAGGTGGAGGTGGCCGACAGCGCGCCGTATGAAATCCGCATCCGCGGGCTGGTGAAAGAGAGCACCTTTAAAAAAGCCGATCTGCAGACCCTGACCGAACTGCGCTACGTCCCGGGCAGCAACAGCTTCAGCCTGCATGATGTCTTAACCAACCATGCCGACTATCCGCATGATTATCAGATCATCTACCACAGCAACTTCGGCACCCCGATCCTCGAAGAAGGCGCACGTTTCCTCGCCCCGATGTCCAGCATCAGCCCGTTCAATGATTACGCGAAGAGCGGGTTAAAAACCTGGCAAACTTATCAGGGACCGACCAAAGATTTTGACGAGATGGTATTTAATATTCAGCCCCTGGCCGATGAAAATCACCAGACCCTGGCCGCGGTGGTCAACAAAGCGGGCGATAAAGGGGCCTCTATTCAATTTGATACCCGTCAGCTGCCGGTCCTGACACTGTGGAAAAACACCGATACCGTCAAGCAGGGCTACGTCACCGGTATCGAGCCGGGGACCAGCTACGCCTATCCAGTCACCATTGAACGCGAACAAAAACGCGTGAAGCAGCTGCAGCCGGGCGCCAGCGCGCAGTTTGATCTAACCTACACCCTGCTGCACGACAGCGCCCAGGTAGCCGCCGTTGAGCAGAAAATCGCTAAGATTCAGGGCGATAACAAAGTCGCGGAGAACGAGACGCCGATCGCCAAAGAGTAACAGCGCCGCCAGTCGAATGCCCGGAGCGGTACGCCGAGCCGGGCTACTCCCGCCCCATCACCTCGTGCCCGAGATCCCGGGCAAACTGCTGATACTGCCGCTCACCGATCGGCTGCGGGTAGCTCAGCACCAGCAGCTCATGATCCGCAATGCCCTGATGATAGCTCGGGTGATGATGCGCCCAGGGATTAGCATGGAACCCCATCGACTGATAAAAGCGCAGCCGTTTATGGGCGATGGCCGTGGTTAGCGGATCGATTTCCAGAATGGTCAGCGGGGCGCGCGTCAGGATCTGCGCCAGCAGCTGTTTACCATAGCCGCGGGAGCGCAGCGTGTCGTCGATCGCCAGATGTTCGATATAACCGTAGCCGGCAAACTGCCAGCAGCCGCTGAGGCCGACAAAGACGCCTTCATCGAACCATGCTTCCAGCGCGTAGCGCGGGTGGCTCAGCGCCTGACGTTTGGCCTCGCTTTCGCGCTGCTCGTGCCACGGAAAGGCGCGCGCGTAAAGCGCGTCCAGCATGGCGAAATGGGGCGAGTCGGTAGAACGTACGCTTTCGCAGGTCAGCATCACACAATTCCTGGTAGCTAAAATAAAACTGCCCTCACGCGGAGGGCAGTTACCGGAGGCGTACGCGCTTATTCAGCCGCGGCCGCTTTTTGCGCCAGCTTATCCAGCAGCTTCTGATGAATACCGCCGAAGCCGCCGTTGCTCATCACCAGGATATGGTCGCCCGGGTGGGCGGTTTTGACCACCATCTCCGCCAGGGTATCGACGTCGGCGCTCCAGTGGGCCGGCTGGACGCAGGCTTCCGCCACTTCCGCCACCTGCCACGGAATATGCTGCGGCTGCAGGAGGAACACTTCATCGGCGCGGCCGAGAGACGGCGCCAGATCGTCCTTGCAGACGCCCATTTTCATGGTGTTAGAGCGCGGCTCCAGCACGGCGAGAATGCGCGCGGTACCGCCTACTTTACCGCGCAGCGCCTGCAGCGTGGCGAGGATTGCCGTCGGATGATGGGCGAAATCGTCATACACGGTGACGCCGTTGGCTTCGCCCCGCAGCTCCAGGCGACGGCGGGCGTTGATAAAGCTGCCCAGCGCGTTCGCGGCATCCGCCGGCAGCACGCCGACGTGACGCGCCGCGGCAATCGCCATCAGGCCGTTATGCATATTATGCTCGCCGACCAGCGCCCACTTCACTTCGCCGACCTTTTCGCCGTCGAGTAAGACTTCCCACTGCGAGGCGTCGGCGTTCAGTTTTTTCGCCTGCCAGTGGCCCTGCTCGCCCACCAGCTCCTGCTCGCTCCAGCAGCCCATCGCCATCACCTGCTTCAGGTTGATGTCGTTCTCCGGCAGGATAATTTTGCCTTTGCCCGGCACGATGCGCACCAGATGGTGGAACTGTTTCTGAATCGCCTTCAGGTCATCAAAGATGTCCGCGTGGTCGAACTCAAGGTTGTTGAGGATCAGCGTCCGCGGGCAGTAGTGAACAAACTTGGAGCGCTTGTCGAAGAAGGCGCAGTCATATTCGTCGGCTTCAATGACGAAGAACGGGCTGTCGCCCAGGCGCGCGGAGACGTCGAAATTGCCCGGAACGCCGCCAATCACGAACCCCGGTTTATAGCCGCAGGCTTCAAGGATCCAGGTTGCCATGCCGGCAGTGGTGGTTTTGCCGTGGGTCCCGGCGACGGCCAGCACCCAGCGATCGCGCAGCACGAAGTCGTGTAGCCACTGCGGGCCGGACATATAGGGAATATTATTTTCCAGCACCGCTTCAACGCACGGGTTGCCGCGAGTCATGGCGTTACCGATGATCACCAGGTCCGGCCGGGGCTCCAGCTGGCTGGGGTCATAGCCCTGAATTAAATCAATCCCCTGGTTTTCCAGCAGGGTGCTCATCGGCGGATAGACGTTAGCATCCGACCCCGTTACCTCATGACCGAGGGAGCGCGCCAGCATGGCCAGCCCCCCCATAAACGTGCCACAGATTCCTAAAATATGAATGCGCATTCGTCATTTCCTTTTCTTATCCGGGGCACATTTTACCCATATCCCGGGCCCTGGCGAAATGCATTTCAGGCGAATCTGTATTTTGCTGGCGCGATTCACCTGTGCGCACTTTTTTGATTCTTTGTTAAGATTGTTGCGTTCGTTTTACTCAACATAAAAATGCAGGGAACGAGTTATGAAAACGTTAGGTGAGTTTATTGTTGAAAAGCAGCACGAGTTCTCCCACGCCACCGGTGAGCTGACTGCTTTGTTGTCAGCAATAAAGTTGGGCGCCAAGATCATCCACCGCGATATCAACAAGGCCGGTCTGGTCGATATCCTGGGTGCCAGCGGTGCTGAAAACGTTCAGGGCGAGGTTCAGCAAAAACTCGATCTGTTCGCTAATGAAAAATTAAAAGCCGCACTGCGAGCACGCGATATTGTTGCCGGGATCGCCTCTGAAGAAGAAGATGAGATTGTCGTCTTCGAAGGGTGTGAACACGCCAAATACGTGGTGCTGATGGACCCTCTGGATGGCTCCTCTAACATCGACGTTAACGTCTCTGTCGGTACGATCTTCTCTATCTATCGCCGCGTGACGCCTGTCGGCACGCCGGTGACAGAAGAAGACTTCCTGCAGCCGGGCAACAAGCAGGTGGCCGCGGGCTATGTGGTCTACGGATCGTCGACGATGCTGGTGTATACCACCGGATGCGGCGTTCATGCCTTCACCTACGACCCGTCCCTTGGCGTTTTCTGTCTATGCCAGGAGCGCATGCGCTTCCCGGAGAAGGGCAATACCTACTCCATCAACGAAGGCAACTACATCAAATTCCCGCAGGGCGTGAAGAAGTACATTAAGTACTGTCAGGAAGAGGACAAAGCGACTCAGCGTCCTTATACCTCACGCTATATCGGCTCGCTGGTGGCGGACTTCCACCGCAACCTGCTGAAAGGCGGCATCTATCTCTATCCGAGCACCGCCAGCCACCCGGAAGGCAAGCTGCGCCTGCTGTATGAATGCAACCCGATGGCCTTCCTCGCCGAACAGGCGGGCGGTAAGGCCAGCGACGGTAAAGAGCGTATTCTGGATATTATCCCGGAAAGCCTGCATCAGCGTCGCTCCTTCTTCGTCGGCAACAACCACATGGTAGAAGACGTCGAGAACTTTATTAAAGCGTTCCCGGACGCCTAAGCGCCCTGCCCGCTCCTCTCGCGCCTGCGGGAGGAGCATTTCTTAGCGACTCCCCGCCCCGCTCACCCGCGTCACCGCCGCATTTTGCCGATTTTCCCACAGCACGGTCAGACCACGCTGCAGCGCGATAAAGATAAACAGCAAAATGCCGATGGCGATTTTCGTCCACCATGAGCTGAGGGTGCCGTCGAAGTTGATGTAGGTCTGAATCAGCCCCTGGATCGCCACCCCGAACAGCGTTCCCAGCACGGTACCGACGCCACCGCTTAGCAGCGTACCGCCGATCACCACCGAGGCAATCGCATCCAGCTCGACGCCGACGCCCGCCAGCGCATAGCCCGCCTGGGTATAAATGGAAAAGACGATCCCGGCCAGCGTCGCCAGTCCGGTGGAGAGCATATAGATACGGATCGTGGCGCTGCGAGTCGAAATCCCCATCAGATTCGCCGACGTGGCGTTGCCGCCGATGGCATACACCTGGTTGCCAAAGCGGGTGCGATGGGCGACAAAAATACCGGCCACCACCACCAGCAGCATCAGCAGTCCCATGGCGCTGAGACGACCGCCGCCGGGAATGGTCCATGCCAGCCCGGACAGGGTGTCGTACACTGGGTGGTTAATCGGAATCGACTCCTCTGACACCAGATAGCTCACGCCGCGCAGGAAGAACATGCCGGCGAGGGTGATGATAAAGGCCGGGATCTTCAGGGCGTCAATCAGCAGCCCCATAAACGCGCCGAAGGCGCAGCCCATCACCAGCACCAGCGGAAAGGCCACCAGCGGCGAAATTCCCCAAAAGCCAATCGCTTTGGCGAGGAAGACGCCGGTAAAGGCGATCACCGACCCCACCGACAGATCGATCCCGCCGGAGAGGATCACGAAGGTCATGCCCACGGCGATGATCCCGAGGAAGGCATTATCCGTCAGGATATTGCAGATCACCCGCGTTGAGGCAAAACCGGGGAACTGGGTCAGGCAGTAGAGGTAGCCCAGCACAAACACCGCAAGGGTGATCATCAATGGTAAATTACGTTTTATCATGGCCGCGTACCCCTTTCAGTAAACCGATAAAGCGCGGCGACTGGACAATCAGTACGCACAGCACCACCACCGCTTTCACCACCTGGTTGAGCTCCGGCGGGAAGCCGGAGAGCAAAATCCCGGTGTTCATTCCCTGGATAATCAGCGCCCCCACCACCGAGAGCAGCAGGTTAAAGCGCCCGCCCATCAGCGAGGCGCCGCCGATGACCACCGCCAGAATGGCGTCCAGCTCAAGCCATAGCCCGGCGTTATTGGCATCCGCGCCGCGGATGTCCGCCGCCACGATGATCCCGGCGATCGCCGCGCAGACGCCGCTCAGGACATAGGCCAGCATCACCACGATGCGGGTATTGACGCCGGCGTTTTTCGCCGCGCGGATGTTGATCCCTACCGCCTCAATAAACATGCCCAGCGCCGTTTTACGGGTAAATAGCCAGAACAGCAGCAGCGTAGCGGCGGCGACGATCACCGGCGTCGGAAACAGCAGAAACGATCCGCTGCCGAGCCACGCCAGGGCCGGGGAATCAAAGGTGACGATCTGCCCGGCGGTGATCAACTGCGCCACCCCGCGCCCGGCCACCATCAGGATCAGCGTCGCCACAAAGGGCTGGATCTTAAGGACCGCCACGAGGATGCCGTTCCACAATCCGGCCAGCGCGCCCGCGGCCAGCGCGGCCAACAGCACCACCGGCAGGCTGTGCCCGGCGACGGTCATCGAGGCGGCCGTCGCGCCGGCAATCGCCATCACCGCCCCTACCGACAGGTCGATGCCGCCGGTGGCGATCACCAGCGTCATGCCAATCGCCAGCAGCGCCACCGGCGCGGCGCGGTTGAGAATATCGATCGGGCTGCCAAACAGGCGGCCATCCTGGAGCACCACCTGATAAAAATGGGGCGCCACCAGGCTGTCTACCAGCAGAACCAGCAGCAGGGCAATAATCTGCGGGGTGCCCTTCGGCCAGGTGAAGCGTCGCTTCTCCGGGCCGGTTTGCGAAAGAGATCGAGGCATCATGGGTTACTCCTTATGCCGCAATAGCGTTCATGATCGCCGGAACAGAGAGCTCGGCGAGCGGGATCTCCGCCACCTGTCGGCGATCGCGCAGGATAATGACCCGATCGGCGTAACCCACCAGCTCCTCCAGTTCAGAAGAGATAACCAGCAGCGCCAGGCCATCGGCGCAGAGGGTTTCAATCAGGCGAATAATTTCCGCATGGGCGCCGACGTCGATGCCGCGGGTCGGCTCATCGAGGATCAGGAACTGCGGTTTGGTCAGCAGCCAGCGGGAGAGCAGCACCTTCTGCTGATTGCCGCCGGAGAGAAACTCGATCGGCTGCTCGGCGCTCGGGGTACGGATCCCCAGCTGGCGAATAAAGCGCTCGGCGATCTCGTTCTGTTCACGCCGGGGGATCGGCCGCAGCCAGCCGCGCTGCGCCTGCAGGGCCAGAACGATATTTTCCCGCACCGAAGCGGCGGCGATAATGCCGTCGGTTTTGCGATCTTCAGGACAGAAGCCGATCCCGAGGCAGGAAGCCTGATGCGGGGAGCGCAGGGTCTGAGGTTTGCCTTTGATCCACGCCTTCCCGCTGTCCGCCGTTTTAATGCCGAAGATCACCTCGGCGGTTTCCGTGCGTCCGGAACCCAGCAGGCCGGCGAGGCCTACAATTTCTCCCGGGCGGACCTGCAGGTCGAACGGGGCGATGGTTCCTTTTTTACCGTAGCCTTCAAACGCCGCTACCGGTTTATCGCTCAGCAGGGTACGGCCCGCCCGCTGCAGGGCATTGTGGTCCAGTTCGCGACCCAGCATCATTTTCACCAGCTCAATCTGCGGCAGCTCGCGGGTCTCACGGCAGCCCACAAATGTGCCGTTACGCAACACGGTGATGCGGTCGCTGACCGCATAGACCTGGTCGAGAAAATGGGTGACGAAGATCAGGCTGACGCCGTTATCCCTGAGCTGGCGCATCAGGGTGAACAGCATCTCCACCTCCTGGGTATCGAGGCTGGCGGTGGGCTCGTCGAGGATCAGCACCTTGGCCGACAGGTCGATGGCCCGACAGATAGCGACGATCTGCTGCATCGCCACCGAAAAGCGGTTCAGCGGCTCGCGCACGTCGAGGGAAAAGCCGTAGGAGGCCATCAGCGCCGTCGCCCTGGCCTCCATCTCTTTACGTCGCAGCAGACCAAACCGCCGCGGCTCACGGCCGATGAACAGGTTATCCGCCACCGACATATTGGGCAGCAGGTTCACTTCCTGGTAGACGGTGCCGATCCCCAGCTGCTGGGCATGGGCGGTATTTTTGGGCGAAATAGCCTGGCCTTCCAGCCAGATAGTGCCGCGATCGGCATGGTAAACGCCGGTCAGCGCTTTGATCAGCGTCGATTTTCCGGCGCCGTTTTCGCCCAACAGGGCCATGATTTCGCCGCGCCGCAGGCTAAAGTTGACGTTATCCAGCGCCTTAACGCCGGGGAAGAATTTACTAAGTCCTTCGGTGCGAAGGATCTCCTGGTGTGCCTCGGCGCTCATAATCGATGTCACCTTCAAATGATGTCAGGTTACCCCGGGTCGCGCTGGGCTTCCCGGGGTTTCTGGAACGCTGCTTTTTACCCTCTCCCACCGGGGAGAGGGATGGAATGAGGGGCTCCCCACTCAGTAGCCCATATTTTTCTTCTTCTCTAACTCTTCTTTCGCCGTATCCGGCAGGTACAGCGTCGATTTGGTAATGGTCAGCTTCTCCGGCAGGGTGCCGTCTTTTTTGTATTTCTCCAGCGCATCGAACGCCGGGCCGGCCATATTTGGCGTCAGCTCGACGCTGGCGTTGGCTTCTCCGGCGATCATCGCTTTATAGATATCCGGCACGCCGTCGATGGAGCCGGTCAGAATATCTTTGCCCGGCTTCAGGCCAGCTTCTTTAATGGCCTGGATAGCGCCGATGGCCATATCGTCGTTATGAGCGAACACCATGCAGATGTTTTTGCCGTTATTCTCAGCTTTGATAAAGCTCTCCATGACCTCTTTCCCTTTACTGCGGGTGAAGTCACCGGACTGGGAGCGGATAATTTTGATATTCGACGCTTTGGCAATCGCGTCGGCGAAGCCTTTCTTACGATCGATGGCCACGCTGGCCCCAACGGTGCCCTGCAGTTCAACGACGTTACACGGCTTACCGTCGACGGTTTTCACCAGCCAGTCGCCAATCAGCTGGCCTTCCAGCACGTTGTTGGCGGTCACGATGGTCATGTAGAGATCTTTATCTTTAACATCAATGGAACGGTCGAGGAGGAAAACCGGGATCTTGGCCTCTTTCGCCTCTTTCAGCACCGGTTCCCAGCCGGTGGCCACCACCGGCGCAATGAAGATCGCGTCGACCCCTTGAGCGATAAAGGAACGCACTGCTTTGATCTGGTTTTCCTGTTTTTGCTGACCATCAGCGATCTTCAGGGTGATACCGCGCTTGGCGGCCTCCTCTTTCGCGACGCTGGTTTCCGCCGCACGCCAGCCGGATTCAGAACCGACCTGCGAAAAACCTACGGTTAGCGGGGCAGCTATCGCCATAGACGACATAGCTGCGGAAACTGCTGTGACAAGAAGTAAGCGCTTCCACATAAGGGTATCCTCGTAGGGTTATTGTTGGTTAAAGTCTCACCTGCGGACAAACTATAGACAATCGGTGATGTAACTGAATGCGTTACATCACACTTCAAAAAAGTAAATGAGATGTTAATGCCGGCCCTACTTCCCAGCGGAGAGCCGATAAGGCTTCGCAGGGAGCGCGGCTGTTGCGGTTTATGACGTTTTTTTAAGCAGTATGATAAATCAATCACATGCAATGAAAACGGTTACATAAATTTATTCATGATGTGGCTATGTTTATGGATTTTCATGTCATTATTACGCGAAAAATTCGGAGCACTCTGCGGCGATATCGGGAAAAAGAAGCGAAGACTTTCGATGTGAGTTGGCTATAATACCGAGCACTTGTTTGCCATACATTTTAAAGGAAACAGACATGAGCTTACTCAACGTACCTGCGGGCAAAGATCTGCCGGAAGACATCTACGTCGTGATCGAAATCCCGGCGAACGCAGATCCTATCAAATACGAAGTCGACAAAGAGAGCGGTGCACTGTTCGTTGACCGTTTCATGTCCACGGCAATGTTCTATCCGTGCAACTACGGCTACATCAACCACACCCTGTCCCTGGACGGCGACCCGGTTGACGTGCTGGTCCCGACTCCGTACCCGCTGCAGCCGGGCTCCGTGATCCGCTGCCGTCCGGTTGGCGTTCTGAAGATGACCGACGAATCTGGTGAAGATGCGAAACTGGTTGCCGTACCGCACACCAAGCTGAGCAAAGAATACGATCACATCAACGATGTGAACGACCTGCCGGAACTGCTGAAAGCCCAGATCACTCATTTCTTTGAGCACTACAAAGATCTGGAAAAAGGCAAGTGGGTTAAAGTCGACGGTTGGGACAACGCGGAAGCGGCGAAAGCCGAAATCGTTGCCTCTTTCGAGCGCGCTAAGCAGAAGTAATTCTGTCTCAGGCAGGGTCATCCCCTGCCTGATTGCGGCACGGATAGCCGCGATAACACCATGGAGGGTGTCCCGTGAAAAGCGTTCGCTATTTCACCCTTAACTTTTCTGGCTTCACGACCGCCGCCTGTGAAAAACAGGGGTATCTGCGTCTTATCGCCGGCGACCATGTCTTTTATACCGATAAACGCTATTTTAACGACCCCTCGCTTTTTGACCGCCTGACGATCAATCAGCCTCTGCACCTTGGCGTCCGCCGCCTGGACAACGGCAGTTACTGGATCCACTGGCTCAGCGATGGCGAAACGCTCCTTGAGCCCAGTCAACGGGTAAAGCGCTGGGCCCGGCCGCTGCTGAGTATCAGCCTGCTGACGCTCATCGTCGCTCTTATCCCGCTCATGATGAGCACCTCAGAATGGGGAAGGTTCGGCTTCGGCATTATCGCGATACTGGCCTTCATCGCGTTGTTAACCGGCCTCTGCGAGCTACTGTTCCACCGGGCGCTAAAAATGCACCCCGCCATGCGCGATCTGTTGGCGAAGATGGCGCAGGCCCGCCGCCGCGACTTTTCCTTTTGCCAGCCGCTACCGACTACGGCGCAAACCCTCCGCCAGTCGGCGAAGCCTTTTACGCAAGCCCTGCCGGAACGCTATGCCGTCCGGACGGGAAAAATTAGCAATATCATTTTTAAGAAGTGGTTCGCGGGGAACCCAACGCGGGAATACCATGGCGTTGGGATACAATGCGACACGGCGCCGCTGGCCTTCTTCTGGCAGAACGGCTTCGCCAACTTCGGCCTGCATCCCTTTTTTTACCGCCGTCAACCGCCCTTTCTCGCTATCGGCGATCGGATAGTCGTCGTCTACCAACGGAAAGATAACGACGTCCAGGCGTTATACAACGTCAGCGACGGGGGCGCTTTTCTGAAAAATCATCCCTGTTATCCCGGTGACCGGCAAATGTCGCTAGTCTATAACCTGTTTTATGGCATGGTGCTGGTGATGTACCTCCTCATACTCGGCATGTCGCTAAATAACCCATACAAACCAGCCAGGGGATTTGGGTGGTTAATTCAGGATTCACTGGACATGCTGTCCCTATTATTACTCAGTTTCGGCGGGATCCTGGCGGTACTGGAGCTGATTGGCCCGACGGCCTGGTTATTGTCACACCGGGTGGCTGACTGGATGAAGATGCGCTCGGCGATGCGGCACTACCTGCAGGGAGCGGCCCGCCATACCGCGCTCGAGGAGATCATGTAATGTTCAGTACCCCAACACGACGATTATTATTCCTCGCGCTGACGACGTTGGCTTCCGCGATGTGGCTGGCGAAGGATCATCTCCCGCTCTGGTAAGGAGTGGGTCGGCAACGCGTGATACGTAAAACACCATCATTTCATCAAGGAAGGAACCTTGTGAAACAGACCCATTATTTCACCGTGAATTTTACCGGCTTCACCACTGCCGCCTCGGAAGAGCAAAGCTATTTACGCCTCATTGCAGGCGAGCATGCCTTTTATACCGATAAACGCCATTTTAAAGACCCCTCGCTTTTTGACCGTCTGAGGCTCGGCCAGCCGCTACATATCGGCACTTGCCGCCTAAAGGATGGCAGTTACTGGATCCACTGGTTAAGCGATGGCCACATTTTGCTCGAACCTTCCCGGCAGCCGCTGAGTATTAAAAAGCTTCTTCGACCTGTCGGCTTGGTCTTTTTTGTTTGCTTGATCATTCTCGCTTGTGCTCCATGGTTGGATATTTTTTTATTATTATGTTTTATCACAATGTTGGTGAATCCCTTCGGCATCTTCTCTTTTTGCTCTTGCAATTTCTCACTCAGGTTACGTGTTCTCAATGCGAAAATGCAGCGAACGAAGCAAGGCGATATTTCATTCTGTCAGCGTCTGGAAATTCTACCCGCTACTTCTGAAAGGCATCCACCATCGGCCAACAACGAGATAGCGCTGCCAAAAGAATTTGCGCTTGAAGAAGGCGTGATTCTGAATAGTTATTATCAAATATGGTTCGCTACGAGGGTAAGGCCTTATTTTATCAAAGAAGGCGCCTGTTTTCAGCTGGCGACTCGTCACTCGTTTTTTTCAGCGCGCTTGACCTGGCTGAGCGATGCCCTGAATAATCGTTGTCGCCCGCCATTTCTTGCCGATGGGGACTGGGTTATCGCCGCACGCCGGCATGGATACGATGATCTTCAGGCGTTATACAATGTCAGTGATGGCAGTGTTTATTTAAAAAATAGCCCCTTTCATCCCGGCAATCAGCAGATGGCATCAATTTATAAAATCGCGTACGGCCTCGTACTCATAGTGATGTTTTTTACGCTCACCATCAAACTGCACGACCCCATGCTTAATCTGGGCAGTTGGCCATTTTATCGTGAAATGCTTACCAGGCTGACAGGCACCCTGCTCCCGATTAACCTGCTGTTAATAGTGATGGAGTTTGTCCGTATGATTGCCCATCCCCTGTCACGTCGGGTGGCCGGTAGAGTGAAGGTACATCAGGCCATATTACGTTATGCCAGACGTCAGGGCGCCAGAATGACGCCATGGGAACTGAAGTAATAAAAAACAACGCCACCCGAAGGTGGCGCTGTCGTGGTTAATACTGGTCGCGATCCAACCAGTTGCCGTTCGCTATCAACGTACAACCCTCAACGGAACGTTGATAGACATACATCCATGCGCTGCCGTAAGGCGTCTGAATCAGGTGGCGCGCATACTCGCCCCCCTTGGTGCGCAGCGCATCCAGTTCGGCCAGCGTCGATGCATCAATACGATAAACTTCACCATGTACTGTGCCTTCGCCGGGCACCGCGCCTGGATAGTGGCCCAGGCTGTACAGCTGATAATCGTCGACACTATGAGCGCCCAGCCACTGGGCGTTGGTCATCCAGTGGCTGTTGCCTTGTTTGCGTCGTAAACTGCCGTAAACAAATATTCGCATTGCTAAAACTCAAACTGATAGAGCAAATCGAGCGCCTGGTCGATGCCAGACACCGCTTCCACATATAGCTTAGGCATCAGGCGATAACGTAAAGTCAGCGTCGCCAGGGAATCGAAGATACCGACCCCGTATTTTACCTGCAGACCCGGCAGTACATAGCCGCTGACCACCACCTGGGAAGAATCGCCTACCCCTTCGGTGTCCAACGCCAAGTTGCTTACGCCAAACGTCTCGCCGATTTTACCCACAACCTGACCACTTTGTGCAACCCCCATACCAATAAGCATTGAGGTCATCGCGGCGCTATCGCTCTGACCACTACTCAAACCCTGGCCGCGCAGCAGATAAGACAGCGCTTCCTGCTGGGACATAACCGGATCAGAGAAGATCTCCGCTTTCGGCTGATCGGCGGAGCCGGTGACGCGAACGCCGGCGATCACATCGTCTTCGGTGGCATCCGGGTTACGAATCGCTTCGATATTCAGCAACGGCTGATCCGGCGGACCGGAGAACAGCAGCTCCCCTTTGCGGACAATCAAGTCCTGACCATAGGCGTGGAAACGGCCGTCCGGAATATTAATCTGCCCGTTGAGGCCCAGCCCCTGCTTGTCCTGCGCCACTTTCAAATCACCGGTCAGACGCGCTTTCAGGCCGAAGGCTTCCAGACGAACGTTGTTGCCGACGTGAATGGTCAGGTTGCTGTTGATCGGGATGCTGGCGCTCTGCTGCTTAATCGGCTTGAGATTTTTATCCAGCATCACTTCATCAGAGGAGACGCCGACCGCGCTCTCCGGCACCTCGTTGACCACGATCCGCGCCCAGGGCACATCCACTTTGCCGTCGAGATTGAACAGGCTTGGCGTGGCGGTAAACACCACATCCGGCGATACATCGAGACGCACCATCGGCGGCACCGTGATCCGCACCCGGCTGCCTTTCGCCGCAATTTGCGCCCGCCAGTTATCGATCTGCGTCCAGTCGGCGTTACCGCTGAGGGCGATTTGCCCCTGGCGGGTGTTCACCGTCCCCTGCAGGGTCGAGCGCGTGCCGTTGAAGTTCATCGCCAGCTGGCTCGGCTGCATATCAAACGGCATAAAGTTGCCGTCGATATCCACCCCGCTCAGCTGCATCTGGCCGAACAGCTGCGGACTTTTCACATTACCGCCCAGACGCAGACGGGCGTTGAGCCTTCCCTCTGCCTTTTCACCACGAGCGAAAATCGGGTTGATCATCGCCAGCGAGAAGTTGCTGATATTGACATTGCCGCCGAGATTACGCCGCCCCTGCGGGTCGGTAACCTGCACTTGCCCATCCAGTTGACCATTGTTAGTCAGGCGGATAAGCCAGCCCAGCTCGGCGCGATTGTTGTGCAGGTCGGCGCTGAGGTTCAGCGTATCGAACGCCACCGGCAACGGCGCGTCGTTGACGACCTGGGTCACCTTGACGTTGCGCCCGCTGAGGGTCACTTTGCCCTGCGGCAGTCCCTCTTTGGTGGTGTCCCAGCTCACATCGGCATTACCAGTAAACACGCCGCTGGCCTGGGTCGCCTCCGGCATAAACGGCTTGAGCATCGCCAGATCGAAGCGGTTGAGATTCACCCGCGCCCGTCCGCTGGCGCCCGCGTCAATGGTTTCAGGCACGCAGAGCTCGGCGTTCGGGTTGGTCCAGCAGTGTGGCCCGATGCTGATTTTCTGCTCCAGATTGCGATAGTCCAGCGCAATGCTGCGCGTCAGCGCTACCGGCCCCACCGGCGTCTGGAAGCGGGTATCGCTCAGCGAGCCCTTCCAGCGTTCGGCCTGACGATCGAAGCTGCCTGCCAGCGCCAGCTGGCCGGAAACCGGATCGCCCTGCACGCGCAGCCGCAGCTCATGCTGTTTCTCTGTACCGTTGGCATTGAGCTGCACCAGGCTGATATTGACCCCCGGCTGGCTGATGCGATCCACCCGCACGTCCAGGTTACCGCCAATCTGATCGGTGGATTTCACATCCCCTTTGACGTTGACCTGGGCGATGGTCAGCTCCTGCCAGCGCAGCGCCCGGGCGGTGATATCGGCCAGCAGCTGCGGCGCATCGACAGTGCCGCGCACTTTTACCAAGCCCTTCGCCGTCCCGCCGAGCCCCGGCAGCGCATTATCCAGGTGCGGCGCATCGATGGTGGCGTCGAGATTAAGATCCTTCACCCCCAGTTCGCCTTTGATATCAGCGCTGTTCGGGCCCAACGCCAGATGCAGTCCCGGGATTTTCCACTGCAGATAGCTGTTACCCTGCAGCGAGCCCGCCACATCCACTTTGTTCTGCTTCACGTTGCCGGTAATTTTCAGCTCCGGCACCGACATCTGCCAGCTGCCGCCGTACAGGCTGCCCTGGGTCTTGATCCGGCCGTTAAGCTTCGACGGCCAGTCCGGCACCTCTTTGGCGGTGTTGATGCCGTCGAGGGTCAGCTCGCCGCGCCAGCTGATCGCCTGCTGCCAGTCGAGCAGCGCCTTCAGCTCGGTTTTCCCTTCCAGGGCATTGACCGTCAGCTTGTCGAGATTGATCTGCCGTTCATTGCCTTTGGCGTTGAGGGCGATTTTCGCCGGCGGCAGCGATTGACCTTTCACCGCGGTGGAGAAGGCCAGCGCATAGTCGGTCATTTTGCCGCTGAACTTCAGCTGGACATCGTCGGCCTGAAACTGCTTCTCGCCGCTGAACGGCCAGGCGAGCTGCTTACTCTTCAGCTCCATATTGAGCGGCAGCCCTACCTCCGCCAGCTGCGCATCCGCGCGCAGCGTGGCCGCGACCGGCCCGCTTAAGTCCACTCCGACTTTGAGCGTTTTACGCACTTCGCCGCCCACCTTCAGCTGCACCTTCTCCCCTTTCATCGGGTCGACGTTCAGGGTTCCGGCGAGAGTAATGTCCACCGGCCAGTTATCCTGCAGCTGCGCGCTGCCCGAGGCGCTGACCTTGCCCTGATCGGAGTCGATATCAAGGGCGTCGAGCTTCATCTGGCCGTCGATACTGCTGACTTTCAGCAGCAGGTTATACACGGTGATATCGGTATCGCCGGTCAGGCGCAGCTGCTCGCCGCGGAACGCCTGAATATTGAGGTTCAGCGGCAGATGGACATCGGTCATCGCCGGCAGCACTGGCTGCGAGAAGAGGTCGGTCATCGTCTCGCCGAGCGGTTTTTCCTGCGGCTGCGGGTTGTCAATTTTCGGCTCAACCACCTGCTCCTGCGCCACTTTCGCCACCTTAGGCAGGGCGATCAGCAGCCCCTGCAGCGAGGTCGGCGTCAGGGTCAGATTTTTCTCCTGCCAGTTCAGGCCGGTGGAAAAGTCGCGTACGGAGACCGCGGTATCATCGATTTTGACGTTGACGTTATGCAGCGCGACGCGGCTGAGGGTGATCGGATAAGGAGTGGAGAGATTCAGCGGCCCGCTGTCCTCTTCCTCGACCGGCGCTGAGGGCGGCATCTTCTTGGTATCGACGGCGACATAAATATCGCGCAGCGCGATGTCGTTTACGCACAGGCTGCTGTCCCACAGGCAGCGCAACCTGACGCTGAGGTGAAACTGACCGGCGGTCACCGCCACGCCGGGCTGTTCGTAGCGAACATTATCGAGGGTTAAATCACGCCAGCCACCGGTCACTTTGCCGATTTCCAGCCCCGGTACCCAGCGATCCGCCGCCTTGAACACCAGATGCAAGCCGGTGGTGGTCCCCACCAGGAACCCGACGGTGCCCAGCAGGAGCACTAACACGATTAAGACGCCGAGGCTTATCTTCTTCCATAAACTCATAATTCAGGCCCCAGACCGATGTAAAACTGTAAACCATGCTCTTCTTTGTCGCCGATCGGCCGGGCGATATCCAGCTTGATCGGCCCCACCGGCGACTGCCAGCGCACGCCCACCCCTGCGCCGGTTTTGAAATCGCTCTCGCGAATATCGCTGACCGCTTCGCCGCTATCGATAAAGACGGCGCCCCACCATTTGCCACTGACGTTGTACTGATACTCCAGCGAGCCGGTGGCCAGCTTCGAGGCCCCGATCAGCTTGCCGTCATCGTCCTTCGGCGAGATAGATTTGTATTTATAGCCGCGAATACTGCGGTCGCCCCCGGCGAAAAAGCGCAGATCCGGCGGCACCTTGTCAAAGTTGTCCGCTTCGATCCAGCCAAGGTTGCCGCGCACCACAAAGCGGTGGCGGTCATAGAGGGTACGGATCCAGACGTCCTGGGCCTGCATCACGATGAAGTTGATGTCCGAGCCCCACATGGTGTTGGAGTAATCCACCGAGTAGCGCTGGGAATCGCCCCAGGTAGGCATCAGACCGCCGCGGGAGCGAGTGCGGTTCACCGAGACCCCAGGATAAATCAGCATGGTGGTGTTGGTGACGTTCGCCTGGGTAAAGTGATCCAGGCTCCAGCGCAGGTTAATCGCTCGCTGCCAGCCGCTCGACATCTCCCAGAAACGCGAGACCCCCAGGGTGGTAGAGTCGGCCTGGGTATCATTGAGGTCGGTACGCTTAAAACCGCCCTGCATCAGATAATACTGTTCGAGGGGGCTCTTCAGCAGTGGGACTTTATAGGTAAAGTCGAACTGCTGCTCCGGGGCGGAGAGGCTGACGCTGGAGGTCAGGCTGTGACCATACGAGTTGACCCATGGTTTTTTCCACGTGGCTTTCACCCGCGGACCGACGTCTGTGGAATAGCCGACCCCGGTTTCCACGGTGTTCTCTTTGCGAGGCGAGACAACGCCCTGCAGAGGCAGCACCTTGGTTTTCCGCGACTTAGCAAAATCAGGCGCCACCACCACCGAACTGAACCAGCCGGTCGCCGCCAGGCGGCGGTTTAGCTCGGCCAGGTCCTGCGAGGTGTAGTAGTCGCCCTCTTTAAACGGCACGAGGTTTTGCAGGTATTCATCGCGGATTTGCGAGCCAGAGAAAGTGACGTGGCCAAAGCGATAGCGTTCGCCGCTGTCGTAATCGATATCCCAGAACGCCTGATGACGGTCGAGGGAGACCCCGAGCTGGCTCTTAAGAAACTCGCTGTCAAAGTAGCCTTTGCGCAGGGCGACGCGGGTCAGCGAGCTCTTGAAGCCGTCGTAATCCCCGTGGTTGAGCACCGTCCCGATGGCCGGGCGCGTTTTCAGCAGCGCCAGGTAGTCGCTATCGGTGCGGGCGCCGCCGCGCAGAATCACCTCGGTTCCGCCAATGCGCACCGGTTCTCCCGGGGTCACTTTGGCGATCAGCACCTGACGTCCCCTTTTCGGCGGCGGACGCAAATCAAATTCAATCGTCGGCTCGTAATAACCCAGCGCTTTCAGACCTTCGCGAATGGCGTCATCGACGCGCGCGCGAAAGCGACGATCCGGCGTGACTTCATCGCTCTGGATGGTGGAAAGCTGGGCGCGAACGTTTTTCTCCAGCTCCCCGGATAATCCCTCAACCTGCAAACGCACATTCGCTGCGCTGGCGACCCCGCTGACCAGCAAAAGGCTGGTGACGCATAACTGGCGGATTTTTAGCACATTTTCTCCTGAATATCCCTGTTTCCTCTACAGGAAACACTGGCGCCGCTCCACGGCTTAACAAAACCCTAACAACATAGGGTTGAAAAAGTGGCAATAACCCAAATAATTCTTATGTATTAATCTAGACGTATTACGCGTATTTATTGTGTTAAAAGACACGCTTCGTTACAACCTTAACGACGATTTCTGTATTGAGAGGCCAACCGTGAGTCTATTTGATAAAACGCATCTTGTCGCCCAGGCGGATGCGCTGCCTGGACGCAATACCCCCATGCCAGTGGCGACGCTCCACGCAGTTAACGGCCACTCGATGACCAACGTCCCGGCGGGGATGGAAGTGGCGCTGTTCGCCATGGGCTGCTTCTGGGGAGTTGAGCGCCTGTTCTGGCAATTGCCGGGGGTTTACAGCACCGCCGCAGGTTACACTGGCGGCTATACGCCCAATCCGACCTATCGCGAAGTATGCAGCGGCCAGACCGGTCACGCGGAAGCGGTACGCGTGGTTTATGATCCGCAGGTGATTAGCTATGAGCAGTTATTGCAGGTGTTCTGGGAAAATCACGACCCGGCGCAGGGTATGCGGCAGGGTAACGACCACGGCACCCAGTACCGCTCGGCGATTTACCCGCTGACCCCGGAACAGACGGAGGCGGCAAAGGCCAGCCTCGCGCGCTTCCAGGCGGCGATGAACGACGCGCACGATACCCGTCACATCACCACCGAGATCGCCACCGCCAAACCGTTCTACTATGCCGAGGACGATCACCAGCAGTATCTGTATAAAAACCCGCACGGCTATTGCGGCATCGGCGGCATTGGCGTCTGCCTGCCGCCTCAGGCGTAATTCTGATTTCCGCCTCAACAGCGAGGCGGTCAATGAACGCTCTGGCGGCTTTACATTCCCTTACGCTATACTAGCCAGTGTGACAGCCGGTCCAGCGCCTTCGGACCGGTTTTTTATGTATTCCACATTTGAGTTATCAACTTCCCTTCCGAGGATCTGGCCTCAACGGTCAGAAAAGATATGTTAAACAGTATTTTAGTAATACTCTGTCTGATAGCCGTCAGTGCGTTTTTTTCGATATCGGAAATTTCACTGGCCGCCTCACGTAAAATCAAACTGAAACTGCTGGCCGATGAAGGCAACGTCAACGCACAGCGGGTGCTGAAGATGCAGGAGAACCCGGGCACCTTCTTTACCGTCGTGCAGATTGGCCTCAACGCCGTCGCCATTCTTGGCGGTATTGTGGGCGACGCGGCTTTCTCACCGGCGTTTCATAGCCTGCTCAGCGGGTATTTGTCACCGGAGCTCTCCGAGCAGCTGAGCTTCATCATCTCTTTTACCCTGGTCACCAGCTTGTTCATCCTGTTTGCTGACCTGACTCCGAAACGCATCGGTATGATTGCGCCCGAAACAGTGGCCCTGCGCATCATCAACCCGATGCGCTTCTGCCTGTTAGTCTTCCGCCCGCTGGTGTGGTTGTTTAACGGCATGGCCAACATGATCTTCCGCATCTTCAAACTGCCGATGGTGCGGAAAGACGATATCACTTCCGATGATATCTATGCCGTGGTCGAGGCCGGCGCGCTGGCCGGGGTGCTGCGCAAGCAGGAGCATGAGCTAATTGAGAACGTGTTCGAGCTGGAGTCCCGCACCGTTCCTTCCTCCATGACCCCGCGTGAAAGCGTCATTTGGTTTGATTTGCACGAAGACGAGCAGAGCCTGAAGAATAAAGTGGCCGAACATCCGCACTCGAAGTTCCTCGTCTGTAATGAAGATATCGACCACATTATCGGTTACGTCGATTCAAAAGATCTGCTGAACCGCGTGCTGGCGAACCAGAGCCTGGTGCTGACCGGCGGCGTACAGATCCGCAACACGTTGATCGTGCCGGACACCCTGACCCTGTCGGAAGCGCTGGAAAGCTTCAAAACCGCCGGGGAAGACTTCGCGGTGATCATGAATGAATACGCGCTGGTGGTCGGGATCATCACTCTCAACGACGTAATGACCACCCTGATGGGCGACCTCGTCGGCCAGGGGCTGGAAGAGCAGATTGTCGCCCGCGATGAAAACTCGTGGCTGATCGATGGCGGTACGCCGATTGATGACGTGATGCGCGTGCTGGATATCGACGAGTTCCCGCAGTCCGGGAATTACGAGACCATCGGCGGCTTTATGATGTTTATGCTGCGTAAAATCCCCAAACGCACCGACGCGGTGAAGTTCTCCGGCTATAAGTTTGAGGTCGTGGATATCGATAACTACCGTATCGACCAGCTGCTGGTGACCCGCATCGATAACAAGCCAACGGTGCTGGTGCCGAAGCAGGCGGAAACGGCGGAAAGCCAGAACGCCTGAGCGTAATCTTTTCTCTCTCCTAAGGGCGGATGACCATCCGCCCTTTTTTATGGCTCGAATGTGAAGCGGCTCACGCCCCTCTGCCGATAGCAGATTACTCCTGCTCGATAGCGAAACGTTCATGACTCCCCGACGCGCAAAAAGGTAACGTTGCTCGCATCAACACGATCATATTCCTGAATAAAGGAAGCGAGGGTTACCATGATAACGTCAAATAAAAATTACTTTATCAGCTGTCTGTTTTTCCTGTTCTTCTTTATAGGTTGGGGATGCTGCTACCCTTATTTATCCCTGTGGTTGACGGAAACCATCGGTATTAACTACACAGACGTCGGCCTGGTTTATTCTTTCACCGCCATTGTCGCCGTCTGCGTTCAGCCATTATTCGGCTTCATCTCCGATAAACTGGTGTATCGTAAGAATCTGATGTGGATGCTGGCGATTATTATCACGTTATTCGCCCCTTACTGGATTTATGTCTTTGCTCCCCTGTTAAAAATAAATGTGTTCCTCGGCGCGCTGGCTGGCGGCCTTTATATTGGCATGGCCTACGGCGCCGGCTGCGGGGTTTGCGAAGCCTACATTGATAAAGTCAGCCGCGCCTCCGGTTTCGAATTTGGCCGGGCGCGGATGTTCGGCGGCATCGGCGCCGCAATCGGCACCTTTGCGGCAGGAAAACTCTACGGCATTGATCAGAATATGATTTTCTGGTTGGCCAGCGGCGCAGGCGTCTGCCTGCTGGTCATTGTCTGGAAAATGCAGATCAGCGCCCACCCGCAGCAGGGATTGCTGTCTGGCAAAGCCTCGCCGGTTACCCTCCGCGATGCCGTCTCGCTGTTAAAAGTTAAAAAATTCTGGTTCTTCGCCCTCTATGTCATTGGCGTCGGGGCGGTCTATGAAACCTATGACCAGCAGTTCGCTATCTACTACAGCCATTTTTTTGAGAGTAAAGCCCGGGTGCAGAAGTCTTCGGTTATTTAACCACGGGTCAGATTTTCCTTGATGCCATCGTGATGTTCTTTGCGCCATGGTTTGTGAATAAAATCGGCCCGAAAAATGCGCTGTTATACTGCGGGCTGATTATGAGCTTGCGTATTATCGGCTCCGCGTGGGCTATTGGCCCCGTCTCCATCAGTCTGATTAAACTCCTCCACGGTTTTGAAAGCTCGGTGCTACTTGTCGCGGCGTTAAAATATATTACGGCTAACTTTAATCCTCTGCTGTCAGCGACCGTTTACTTAATTGGCTTCCAATTTTCGAAAAGCTTTAGCTCTATTTTTCTCTCGACCGGTATCGGCCATATGTACCAGAGCATGGGCTTTACCAGTAGCTATATCGTACTCGGCGGTATCGCTCTGTGCTTCACGCTTATTTCTTTTATTACGCTGGATAAAGCGCGTGTCTTCGCTTCACAACCGGTGCCCGCGAATTAATGTCAGGAGGTAGTGTGTATGTCTCATTTATTTTATGGCGTGGCGTATTACGATGAATATATGCCGGAAGATCGGCTGGCTAAGGATATCGCCTTAATGCGCGAAACCGGCATTAACGTGGTGCGTATTGCCGAGTCCACCTGGAGTACGCTGGAGCCTGAAGAGGGCCAGTATAATTTCTACCATATCGACCGGGTGCTGGAGGCGATGCATGAGGCCGGCATTGCGGTCATCGTCGGGACGCCCACCTACGCGGTCCCGGCCTGGCTGGCGGCGAAACATCCCGATATTCTGGTCACCACCGTCGCGGGGCAGCAAAAATATGGTCCGCGGCAGATCATGGATATCGTCAACCCGACCTTTCGCCGCTATGCCGAAAAAATTATCCGCACGCTGATGGCCCATGTGCAACACCATCCGGCGATTATCGGCTGGCAACTGGATAACGAAACCAAGCATTACGACAATATTGGCCGCTATATGCAGGAGGGCTTCGTGCGCAGCCTGCAGGAGAAATATCCTGACCTCCGGCAGCTGAATCACGATTTCGGCCTGGATTACTGGAGCAACCGCATTGACCGCTGGCAGGATTTTCCGCCGGTGGAAAACACCATCAACGCCAGCCTCGCCTGCGCCTTCTCCCGCTATCAGCGTCAGCAGGTCACCGAGTATCTGGCCTGGCAGGCGGCCATCGTTCGGGAATACGCCCAGCCGCACCAGTTCGTCACCCACAACTTCGATTTCGAATGGCGCGGTTACTCTTACGGCGTGCAGCCGCGGGTCGACCATTTTGCGGCGGCGCAGGCGCTGGATATCGCCGGCGTCGATATCTATCACCCGAGTCAGGCACACCTGACCGGACGGGAAATCGCCTTTGGCGGCGCCATCACCCGCTCGCTTAAGCCGGGCCAGAACTACTTCGTGCTGGAAACCCAGGCTCAGGGCTTCGCCCAGTGGACCCCCTTCCCGGGCCAGCTACGCCTGCAGGCATTCAGCCATATCGCCTCCGGCGCCGCCATGGTCTCCTACTGGCACTGGCATTCGATTCATAACGCCTTTGAAACCTACTGGAAGGGGCTGCTCAGCCACGACTTCTCGCGCAACCCAACCTTGCAGGAAGCTACCACCATCGGCGCCGATTTCGCCCGCCTGTCGCCGCAGCTGGCGGAGCTGAAGGCCGAAAATGACGTCGCGTTGCTAATAAGTAATGAGGCGATGGACGCTCTCAATCACTTCCTTCCCGGCGACGCCAGGGGCAACATTTATAACGATATCTTCCGCCGCTTCCACGATGCGCTGTATGACCACAATATCAGCCTCGACATCATCCACGATGTGAACGAGGAAACCTCGCGCTACCGGGTGCTGATCGTTCCTGGTCTGTACGCCGCCGATGAGGGCCTGCTAACGCGGATTAACGACTATATCGCCCGGGGCGGCAGAGCGCTGATCGGCTTTAAATCAGGCTTTAGCGATGAAAACGTCAAGGTGCGCAGCAGCGCGCAGCCGGGGGTTTTGCGCCAGAGCTGCGGCGTCAGCTACAGCCAGTTCACCCTGCCGGAAGAGACGACGGTAAGCTCTTGCTGCGCAGAGATTGATTGTCGCAATGACAATCAGGCTGAGCTGTGGATGGAATTGCTGACGCCCGATGACGGGACCCGCACCCTGCTGCGCTATCAGCACCCGGCATGGGGCGAATACGCCGCCGCAACGGAGGCGGATTACGGTCAGGGTCGCGCCCTGTACGTTGGCTTTCTGCCGCAGAAGGGCCTGATTAGCCAGCTGTTTGATGTCCTGACGGCGGATCTCACGCTGAACTCGCGAACTTCCGCCTATCGCTATCCGTTAGTGGTTAAAAAGATGCGTAACCGCGCCGGAAATAATATCCACTTCCTGTTCAATTACTCCGGCGAGGCGATGGATGTTGTCAGCGAGACCCTGGGTACCGCGCTGCTGAGCGGGGAGACAGTATACGTCGGCCAGCCGTTGCGCCTCGGGGCCTGGGAATTTACTATCATCGAAAGCTAACGACGCGGCGGCGCTCAGGTGGAAGAGAGAATGGAACTGGATATCAATGAGCTACTCAATTTCTCGCCATTGATGAAGACCTTTACCTTCAATGCCTGGGTCGTCGCAGGCTTCACGCCGATTACCCGCGGCTCCACGCTGGACTACTACATTAATCGCCCGCAGGGGATGAAAGGTTACATCATTAATCTGACCCTGCGCGGCCAGGCGCGGGCGAAAGCGGGCGATGGCTTCCTGCTGTGCCGGGAAAACGATCTGTTGCTGTTTCCTCCCGGCGTGCCCCATCATTACGGCAGGGACGAACACAGCGAGTACTGGGACCATCTGTGGATCTACTTTATCCCCCGCCCCTACTGGATAGACTGGCTGAAGTGGGACCAAACCACCCACGGTATCGGCAAAACAACCATTAACGATCCCGAGCAGCTCCAGCAACTGCGCGATCTGTTCTACGAAGTGATACGCCACCACTCTGCGTCCGTACCGCTGTCAGAAGCGCTGGCAATGAACGCGCTGGAGAGATTAATTCTCCGCTGTTTTCAGCAGCAGCCCATTAGCAACCGCCATGCCCACGACCCACGGATTAACGCCATCTGCGACTATCTTAACGCCCATATTGCACAGGAGGTAAAAATCGAGACTCTGGCGGCGATGGTGTTTATCTCCCCTTCACGTCTGGCGCACCTTTTCAAAAATGAACTGGGGCAAACGGTCTATGCGTGGCGGGAAACGCAGCGCATCAACCGCGCCAGGTGGCTTATTCAGAGCACTTCGCTCCCACTTAACAAAATTGCTTTATCGGTGGGCTACAGCGATCCGGTCTATTTCACCCGCTTGTTTCGTAAACATAACGGCATCCCACCGGGCGAATATCGCAAACGCTATGCGGAAATGAAGGGCTAAAAACATCAACGGCTCCCATCGGGAGCCGTCTTTTACCTACTACGTACTGCTACGTGCCAGGTTATGCCATCTCAGTTTGCAGACGCAACACCTGACGATTGACTTCGGACATCACTGACAGATGCAGCTTGTCCTTGACCTTCGGGATAAGGATTTTGCCCTTATCAAATTCAAATGCGCCAACGTCCTTGATGTACAACCGTCCACGAAACAGGATCTTCACGTACTTCGCCACTTGCAGCGGATTGTAGCGTTGGAAAATTTTCATTCTTCTCTCCTGCCAGGGTTACGCTCTTGTGGTGCCACAGTTAGCCCACGTCTTGGGAGCGCAAATTTTAATGCCCTAAAACTATAGTCCAGAATCTCAGAGGGACCCAGTATGTATAAGTTTATTTACCCTTTGATGACAATAATTCAGAATTTTCGTTTCAGACATACGATGAAGTAAGTATAAGTCGCCGTTTTACGACTAATTTGTGCGTCAACACGCAAACTGGCATCCTCATTGCGGGTAATCACCGTCAATCGCACTTATGATTAAACGAGACCAAGTGGTCGGATCACCTGCATAAAAATGATTAAGGATTGCGCATGACCCTACGTAGCATACTGGCCGCCTCGTTACTGCTTCTCCCGCTGCTGGCCACAGCGCATAACTTCGTCGACGGCCAGCGCGTGGCGCCCGTTGGCGTCGCGGATCGGGGAGAGCTTATTCTGGATAAGGATAAGTTTAGCTATAAAAACTGGAATAGCGCCCAGCTGGCGGGAAAAGTGCGCGTGGTCCAGCACATCGCCGGACGCTCGTCAGCAAAAGAGAAAAATGCCAATCTGATCGAGGCGATTAAAGCGGCGGGCTTCCCGCACGATCGCTATCAGACCACCACCATTGTAAACACTGACGACGCCATCCCGGGCACCGGGATGTTTGTACGCAACAGCATTGAAAGTAATAAAAAGCTCTTCCCATGGTCGCAATTTATCGTCGACAGCAACGGCCTGGTGCGGAAGGCCTGGCAGCTGGACGAGAAGAGCTCAGCGATCGTGGTGCTGGATAAGAACGGGCGTGTGCAGTGGGCTAAAGACGGCGCCCTCACCCAACAAGAGGTGCAGCAGGTGATCGACCTGCTGCATAAATTGCTTAATAAATAGAGACCCGGAAGCCGGGGTTGAGGAAGGATTCACGCGGCGTGTAGTCGAGGGTTTTCCCCTGCCAGTCGTGAACATGCGCCCCGGCGGCCACCGCGACCGCATGGCCGGCGGCGGTGTCCCAGGTGCTGGTCGGCCCGAAGCGCGGATAGAGCTGGGCCTGACCTTCCGCCACCAGGCAGAATTTCAGCGACGAACCGATTGAGGTGGTCTGGTGTTCGCCCAGTTGCTCAAGGTACTCCTGCAGCTCCGGATCGTTGCTATGGGAGCGGCTAATCACCACCAGCGGCGGACGGGCATCGCGGACCTGGATCTGCTTGCGTACGCCGCACTCTTCTTTCCAGGCTTTGCCATTTTGCGCGCTGTACATCACCTTCATCACCGGCGCATAGACAACCCCCAGCGTCGGCTTGCCGTTTTCAATCAGCGCGATATTGACGGTGAATTCGCCGTTACGCTTAATAAACTCTTTGGTGCCGTCCAGCGGGTCGACCAACCAGTAGCGCTGCCAGTGCTGGCGCACTTCCCAGGACGGCGGGTCCTCCTCGGAGAGGATCGGGGTATCCGGATCCAGCGCCTGCAGGCCGCTGACAATGACTTTATGCGCTGCGATATCCGCCGCCGTGACCGGAGAATCATCTTTCTTGCTGGCGACGTTGATCGGCTGGTTTCCATCGTAGACTTCCATGATGGCATCGCCCGCATTCCGTGCAAGCTGACATACTTGTTCTAACATTCTCCACCTCGTCTGGTTACAGTGGCGTTAACTCGTTGTTTTATTTATATCGCATCACCGCGAGTTCCGCTATCTGTGATAACGATGGCGGTTTCTCTGCCCGCTTTTCTGGCAAGATTCACATTTCTGTAAGCAACAGAATATAAATACATTTTCTTCTGTGCTATCGCTCATAAAAAAGGACGCCTCTGATGATTAAGTTTAGCGCAACGCTCCTGGCCACGCTGATCGCCGCCAGCGTCAACGCCGCGACGGTCGACCTGCGGATCATGGAAACCACCGATCTGCACAGCAATATGATGGACTTCAACTATTACAAAGATGCCGCCACGGAGAAATTCGGCCTGGTGCGTACCGCCAGCCTGATCGAACAGGCGCGGGCAGAAGTTAAAAACAGCGTGCTGGTGGATAACGGGGATGTGATCCAGGGGAGCCCGTTAGGCGACTATATGGCGGCAAAAGGGCTCAAAGAGGGCGATGTACATCCGGTGTATAAGGCGATGAACACCCTGAATTACGCCGTCGGCAACCTGGGCAACCATGAGTTCAATTACGGTCTCGACTTCCTGCACAAGGCGTTGGCCGGGGCGAAGTTCCCCTACGTGAACGCCAATATCATCGATGCCAAAACCGGCAAACCGATGTTTACGCCGTACCTGATCCAGGATACCCGGGTCATGGACAGCGACGGTCAATCCCACACCCTGCGCATCGGCTATATCGGCTTTGTGCCGCCGCAGATCATGACCTGGGATAAAGCCAATCTTAACGGCAAGGTGACGGTCAATGACATTACCGAAACCGCGCGCAAATATATCCCGGAGATGCTGGCGAAAGGGGCTGATGTGGTGGTAGTGGTCGCTCACTCCGGCCTCTCCGCCGACCCGTATCAGGCGATGGCCGAGAATTCGGTTTACTACTTAAGCCAGGTGCCCGGCGTGGACGCCATTATGTTCGGCCATGCCCACGCGGTGTTCCCGGGTAAAGACTTCGCCAACATCAAAGGCGCGGATATCGCCAAAGGGACGCTGAACGGCGTACCGGCGGTGATGCCGGGAATGTGGGGCGATCATCTCGGGGTGGTCGATCTGGTGCTAAATAACGACAGCGGTAAATGGCAGGTAACTCAGAGTAAAGCGGAAGCGCGGCCAATCTATGACGCGGTGGCGAAGAAATCACTGGCGGCCGAAGATGGCAAGCTGGTGGCGGTGCTGAAAGCCGATCATGACGCCACTCGCGAATTCGTCAGCAAGCCGATCGGCAAGTCCGCCGACAACATGTACAGCTATCTGGCGCTGGTGCAGGACGACCCGACGGTGCAGGTGGTCAACATGGCGCAGAAAGCCTACGTCGAACACTATATTCAGGGCGACCCGGATCTGGCGAAGCTGCCGGTGCTCTCCGCCGCCGCGCCGTTTAAAGTCGGCGGGCGTAAAAACGATCCGGCGAGCTTTGTCGAAGTGGAGAAAGGCCAGCTCACCTTCCGCAATGCCGCCGACCTCTATCTCTACCCCAACACCCTGGTGGTGATGAAGGTCAGCGGGAAAAAGGTTAAGGAGTGGCTGGAATGCTCTGCCGGACAGTTTAACCAGATCGATCCCGCCAGCAGCAAGCCGCAGTCGCTGATCAACTGGGACGGCTTCCGCACCTACAACTTCGACGTCATTGACGGGGTGAACTACCAGATCGACGTCACTCAGCCGGCCCGCTATGACGGCGAATGTCAGATGATCCATCCGCAGGCAGAGCGTATTAAGCACCTGACCTTCAATGGAAAACCGGTTGATCCGCAGGCTACTTTCCTGGTCGCGACCAATAACTATCGCGCTTACGGCGGCAAATTCGCCGGCACCGGTGAGAGCCATATCGCCTTCGCCTCACCGGATGAAAACCGTTCGGTGCTGGCGGCGTGGATTGGCGCGCAATCGAAGAAGGAAGGCGCGATCCATCCGGCGGCGGATAACAACTGGCGTCTGGCGCCGATCCACAGCAACACGCCGTTGGATATTCGTTTTGAGACCTCGCCTGGCGACAAAGCCGCGGCGTTTATCAAAGAGAAAGCGCAGTATCCAATGCGCCAGGTGGCCACCGATGATATCGGCTTCGCCATTTATCAGCTGGATTTGAGCAAGTAATGCCTGTTCCCCGGCGGCGCTGCGCTTACCGGGGCTACAGGGAGTGATACATTTTCACTCCCCGTGGTTAGCCAGCACCGAGGGCAGATTAACCTCGATCCAGTCCGCCAGGGCGGCCACCTTCTCGCTCACCTGCAGGCCGAGCGGCGTGAGGCTATATTCAACGTGCGGGGGCACCACCGGATAAGAGACGCGGTCGATAAAACCATCCTGCTCCAGCGCCTGCAGCGACTGCGCCAGCATCTTTTCGCTGACCCCGCCCATCTTACGGCGCAGATCGCTGAAACGGTGGGTTCCCTCGCGCAGCGCCACCAGAATCAACACGCCCCAGCGGCTGGTGACATGTTTAAGCACATCGCGCGACGGGCACTGTTCCGCAAACAAATTGCCGGTGCGCAATTTCTCGCTCAGCGTCGGTTCGGCCATTTCACACTTACCTTTTTGTACGTACTTACTAAAAGTTAGTTAAGGTGGTAGCTTACCACAACTGCCAATAAACACGAAGGAGAAGACCCATGATCGCTCTTACCGGTGCCACCGGCCAGCTTGGCCACTACGTTCTGCAAGACCTGCTTAACACCGTCCCTGCCAGCCAGATTGTGGCGATTGTCCGCAACCCGGCCAAAGCCCAGGCGCTCAGCCAGCAGGGCGTGGTTGTCCGCCAGGCCGACTACAGCGACGAAGCGGCGCTGACCGCCGCGCTGCAGGGCGTGGATAAACTGCTGTTAATCTCCTCCAGCGAAGTCGGCCAGCGTGCTGTACAGCACCGCAACGTCATTAACGCCGCCAAAGCCGCCGGGGTGAAATTCATCGCCTATACCAGCCTGCTGCATGCCGACACTTCGCCGCTGGGTCTGGCCGCAGAGCATATCGAAACCGAGCAGATGCTGGCCGACTCTGGTATCGCTTACGCCCTGCTGCGTAACGGCTGGTATACCGAAAACTATCTGGCCAGCGCGCCGCCGGCGCTGGAGCATGGCGTGTTTATCGGCGCCGCCGGCGAGGGTAAAATCGCCTCCGCCACCCGCGCGGATTATGCCGCCGCTGCCGCCCGCGTTATCGCCAGTGAGGGTCATGAAGGCAAAATTTACGAACTGGCGGGTGATAACGCCTGGACGCTGAGCGACCTGGCTGCCGAGCTGAGCAAGCAAAGCGGGAAAAACGTGGTCTACCAGAACCTCAGCGAAGCCGATTTCGCCGCCGCGCTGAAAAGCGTCGGCCTGCCGGCCGGGCTTGCCGATATGCTGGCGGATTCCGACGTCGGCGCGTCGAAAGGCGGACTGTTTGACGACAGCCGCACCCTGAGTACGCTGATCGGCCGCCCGACCACCTCCCTTGCTGAAAGCGTGAAAGGCATTCTGTAACCGCCCCTCTCAGCTTTTGCGGTTGCGTCCCGGCGGTTCCTCTCCCATATTGAAGGGATAACCGTCGGGAGGCAGGCATGCAGGGCGTACCACTCCAATTTAGTGATGAAAAAGACCGCGCGCGCTTTCGCCATCTCGAACAGCTGCCCGGGGTGGAGCTTTACCACGCCCATATATCCCGCTACGCCTTTGAACCCCATACCCACGAAGCCTTCGGCATCGGCGTGATTGAGCAAGGCGCGGAGCGCTTTCGCTACCGCGGCAGTCAGCATATTGCCGCCGCAAACTCAATTGTCACCATGAATCCCGACGAGCTGCACACCGGCGAAGCGGAAACCGCCGACGGCTGGCGCTACCGGATGATTTATCTGGAGCCGGACCGTCTGGAAGCCATCACCGGGGTGCGAGACTGGTGGTTCAGCGAGGTGGTCCGCGAGGATCCCCTGCGTTCCCGACAAATTGGCCAGCTGATTTATGGCCTGTGGCATAGCGACGATCCGCTGGCCCAGCAGGGACTGCTGCTCGACCTCATCGACGCCTTCCGCCCTCTGGCCCACCATGCCTCTGCGCAAGGTGAGGCCGGGCATCGCTTTGACCGCGTGCGCGACTACCTGCACGATAACTATATGCGTCCCATCACCCTCGACGAGCTGGCGCAGGTGGCGGCGCTGAGCCCGTACCACTTTCAGCGCCAGTTTAAAGCCCACTATCACGTAACGCCCCATCAGATGCTGATGGCCATCCGTCTGTGGCGCGCCAAAGCGTTCCTCACCCACGGCATGCCCGCCGCCGAAGTGGCGATAGCCGTCGGCCTCACCGACCAGTCCCACCTGACCCGCGCCTTCACCCAGCGTTACGGCATTACGCCGGTGCGCTATCAGAAGCAGGTCGCCAGGCGCTAATGCGCAATCTCATACAATATTCCTGCCCGGCCCCCTTCTACACTGCAGACAACGGTAATGACAACGGATGCAATGATGATTAGTGGTGTGTTATACGCCCTGCTGGCGGGGCTGATGTGGGGTTTAATTTTCGTCGGGCCTTTGCTGGTGCCAGAGTATCCGGCGATGCTGCAGTCGATGGGACGCTATCTGGCGCTGGGCCTGATCGCCCTGCCGCTGGCGTGGCTCGGGCGCGCGCGACTGCGCCAGTTGAGCCGGCACGACTGGTGGACCGCGCTGGGCCTGACAATGATGGGGAACCTTATCTATTACGTCTGCCTGGCCAGCGCCATTCAGCGCACCGGGGCGCCGGTTTCCACCATGATTATCGGCACGCTGCCGGTGGTACTGCCGGTGTTCGCCAATCTGCTCTACAGCCAGCGCGACGGGAAGCTGCCGTGGCGGCGCCTGTTTCCGGCGCTGATCTGCATCGCTGTGGGCCTGATCTGCGTTAACGTCGCGGAGCTGCGTCAGGGGCTGCCGAATTTTAGCCCGTGGCGCTACGGCTCCGGCATTGCGCTGGCGCTGGGATCGGTGGTCTGCTGGGCCTGGTATGCCCTGCGCAACGCCCGCTGGCTGCGGGAGAACCCGCATCAACCGCCAATGATGTGGGCTACCGCTCAGGCGCTGGTGACGCTTCCGGTTTCGCTGGCCGGCTATCTCGCCGCCTGCGCCTGGCTGCACGGTCAGCAGGCCGGGTTTCCCCTGCCCTTCGGCCCGCGTCCGGCGGTGTTTATTACGCTGATGCTGGCCATCGCGGTGCTCTGCTCATGGGTCGGCGCGCTATGCTGGAATATTGCCAGCCAGCGGCTGCCGACGGTGATCCTCGGCCCGCTTATCGTCTTCGAAACCCTGGCCGGACTGCTGTATACCTTCCTGCTGCGGCAAAGCTTACCGCCGCTGCTGACCCTGAGCGGCATCCTGCTGCTGGTGCTCGGCGTGGTCTCCGCCGTACGCGCCAGACCGGAAAAACCGATGCTGCAGCCGCTGGCGGACGAAAAAAAGTAGCCTCGCCTCCTTAAGGGGTATTCCCTCGCCAAAAAGATGCATTTAAAATACATCTTATATTCCTGATGACGAGGTAACTGCTATGGCTTTCCGTGACCAACCTTTAGGCGAGCTGGCGTTGACCATCCCGCGCGCCTCCGCCCTGTTCCGTCAATACGATATGGATTACTGCTGCGGCGGCAAACAGACCCTGGCGCGCGCCGCGTCGCGCAAAGCGCTGGATGTCGCGGTGATTGAAGCCGAGCTGGCGAAACTGGCCGAACAGCCTCTCTCCCGCGACTGGCGCGCGGCGCCCCTCGCGGAGATTATCGACCATATCATCGTTCGCTATCACGACCGGCACCGTGAACAGCTGCCGGAGCTGATCCTGCAGGCCACCAAGGTTGAACGCGTCCATGCCGATAAACCGAACGTGCCGAAAGGACTGACTAAGTACCTGACCATGCTGCATCAGGAGCTTTCCAGCCACATGATGAAAGAGGAACAGATCCTGTTCCCGATGATCAAACAGGGAATGGGCGCCCAGGCCGGGGGGCCGATCAGCGTGATGGAAAGCGAGCATGATGAAGCGGGTGAACTGCTGGAAGTCATTAAGCACATCACCCACAACGTGACGCCGCCGCCGGAAGCCTGTACCACCTGGAAGGCGATGTATAACGGTATCAACGAGATGATCGACGATCTGATGGAACACATCAGCCTGGAAAATAATGTGCTGTTCCCGCGCGCCCTCGGCGGAAAGTAAAGAAAAAGGCGCCCGCGGGCGCCCTCGACATTGTCCGTCTTATTTGGCCACTCTGGGTGGCCTTTTTTATGACGGGCCGTTGCAAGCAACGTTAAAATTTTCGTTTATTTCGCCAGCCGTTTTTTGCCGGCAAACAGCCAGCCCGCGCCCAGCAGCACAAACCACAGCGGGGTGACCATCAGCGCTTCACGGGTATCGTCTTCCAGGGTCAACAGCACCAGCACAAAGACGAAGAAGGCCATGCACACCCAGCACATGACTTTACCTAGCGGCATCTTGTAGCTCGACTTCTCATGCAGCTGAGGGCGGTTTTTGCGATACGCCAGGTAAGAGCAAAGGATGATGGTCCAGACGAACATAAACAGGATCGCCGACACCGTGGTGATCATGGTGAAGGCGGCAATCACGCTCGGGTTGACCATCAGCATCACCACCCCGCCCAGCAGACACATGCAGGAGAAGGTTAAGCCCTTCGCCGGCACCGCACGCTTCGACAGCTTGGCGAACATCTTCGGCGCCTGACCATCCTGCGCCAGACCGAACAGCATACGGCTGGTAGAGAACACGCCGCTGTTGGCCGAGGAGGCCGCGGAGGTCAGCACCACGAAGTTGATCAGGCTCGCCGCCGCCGGCAGACCAACCAGCACGAACAGCTCAACGAACGGGCTCTTGCTCGGCACCACGGAGCTCCACGGCGTCACCGACATAATCACAATCAGCGCGAAGACGTAGAACATAATGATACGCAGCGGGATGGAGTTAATCGCCCGCGGCAGGGACTTTTCCGGGTCTTTGGTTTCGGCGGCGGTGGTACCCACCAGCTCAATCCCCACGAAGGCAAACACCGCAATCTGGAAGCCGGCGAAGAAGCCGCTCAGCCCTTTCGGGAACCAGCCGCCGTCATTCCACAGGTGGGCAAAAGAGGCTTCGACCCCGGTCGGCGATTTGAAATGCATCATCACCATTACCAGGCCGACCACGATCAGCGCCACGATGGCGACAATTTTGATCATCGCGAACCAGAACTCCATTTCGCCAAACATCTTGACGGTGGCCAGGTTCAGGCCCAGCAGCAGCAGGATCACCGCCAGCGAGGCGACCCAGTCGGAGAGTCCGGGAAACCAGAACTGCGCGTAGGCGGTGATGGCGACAACGTCCGCCATCCCGGTCACTACCCAGCAGAACCAGTAGGTCCAGCCGGTAAAGTAGCCCGCCCACGGCCCCAGCAGATCGGCCGCGAAGTCGCTAAAGGATTTATATTCGAGGTTCGACAGCAGTAATTCGCCCATGGCACGCATCACGAAAAACAGCATAAAACCGATAATCATATAAACAAAGATAATGGATGGTCCGGCAAGGCTGATGGTTTTGCCAGAACCCATAAATAACCCGGTGCCGATCGCTCCGCCAATCGCGATCAGCTGAATATGTCGGTTTGTGAGATTTCGCCGTAGCGATTGTTCAGTCGGCTCCTGCTCGACAGCAGCGACTTTAACCTGATCTACCATGTGATTTCTTCCTGTTGTACCTGTCTGTGTTGTTCAGGCTCTGATGGCCCGTCGTCTGTCATTAACCCCAGCAAGGGCTAGTCGATATTAGGTAAGAATCGGAGGGATGAATACTATGATTTAGATATAATGTTAATTTTATGTTTAAAGTGAGTGTTATATCACTCATCTAACGCGAAATAGCTCACAAAAATACACCCATACGTGATGAATGCAAAACATAATTCCAATTAATTTTTAACTTAAGGATTTTACGCTATTTTTATGGCTTCCCCTGCCGCGGGGAAGAGGAAGCCGCTGCTGTTTAGATAATGTCCAGCAGTTCAACTTCGAAGATCAGGGTGCTGAACGGAGGAATCGATGCGCCAGCGCCGCGCTCACCGTAGGCGAGGTTGTGCGGGATCGTCAGTTCCCATTTGGAACCTACCGGCATCAGAGTCAGCGCTTCAATCCAGCCGCCGATCACGCCGGTCACCGGGAATTCAGCCGGTTCACCGCGAGCAACGGAGCTGTCGAAGACGGTGCCGTCGATCAGTTTGCCAGTGTAGTGCACGCGAACGCGGTCAGTACGCGCCGGGATCGGGCCTTCGCCCTGGGTCAGTACGCGGAACTGCAGACCAGACTCGGTGCTGTTCACACCCTCTTTCTCGCGGTTTTCATCAAGGTATTTTTGGCCGTCAGCGGCCATGGCCTGAAAACGCTCGCGACGCACAGCGTCAGCACGCTCGTGGATTTCACGCAGCGCGCGGTGAACGGCTTCCACCGGCACCTGCGGCTGGTTACCTTCCAGCGCATCGGCGATACCCGCCACCAGCGCTTCCGGCAGCAGCCCCTGCAGGCCGGATTCGCTCAGCTGTTGTCCAACCTGCAAGCCGATACCGTAACTTGCCTGCGCTTCGATAGTGTCAAAAGTTGGGGTTGCCATCGTTGTTCCTTTTTGGGTGATAAACATCAAGATAAAAGCGTGCGAAAGCATAACAGCCATAGCGAAATGGGTAAAACTTTGTCGGCGGATGATGACAAATCTCAGCGAAAAAGAAACAATAGGCGGCAGCAGGTTAACTTCACTTTGTTCCGGTCATCAGGACGTTAGCCATCTATACTCATGAGCAGGATATAAATATGCGGAGCAGGAGGAAAGCCATGCCCGGGCGCTTTGAACTGACATCTACCCTGGCGAAAATCTGGCACGCCCCGGATCATTTTCGCCTCCTGGACCCGCTGCCTCCGATGCACCGCCGGGGAATTATCGCTGGCTTCCTGTTGGTTATTATCGGTATTCTGCTTCCCTCCGATGATAGCCAAAGCCCGGCGTCCACCAGCCGTGAAGCGAACCTGAACCTACAGTCGCAGTCCCAGCCGCAAGCTGGCGGCAATCAGGCCGTTCCGCTGCCGCCGATCACTAATACGCCTACCGTGAGCGACGCCGATCAGATGGCGCCGGTCGCCCCGGAGCCGATTCAGGATGAGCAGCCGGATCAAGCGCAGACGCAGCAGCCCGCCGCCACCCAGCCTTATCAATCCTCATCACAGCAGTCCGCGCCGGGTATTGAGCAGCAATGGCGGACCTATCGCATCGAGTCAGGCAAAACCCTGGCGCAGCTGTTCCGCGATCATGGGCTGCCGGCCACTGACGTCTACGCCATGGCGCAGGTTGAAGGCGCTGGCAAGCCGCTAAGTACTTTGCAGAGCGGACAGACGGTGCAGATTCGGCAGAACGCCAACGGCGTGGTCACCGGGCTCACTATCGATACCGGCAACGGCCAGCAGGTGCTGTTTACCCGCCAGTCGAACGGCAGCTTTGTGCGTGCGCGATAGCAGAGAAGACGACAGCAAGCGTTACGCCACCGCAAAATGAAAGGCGCTAAAAAGCAAAACGCCGGCACAAGGCCGGCGGTTTGTTGTTACCAGAACGTCAGAGGCCGATTACTCAGCAACCACGTTGATGATAACTTTAGCGAATACTTCGCTGTGAACCTGGAAGTTCACTTCGTGCTCGCCAACGTTACGCAGAACGCCGTTCGGCAGGCGAACTTCGCTCTTAGCAACTTTAACGCCTGCTGCAGTAACAGCGTCAGCGATGTCGCGAGTACCGATGGAACCGAACAGTTTACCTTCGTCGCCAGCTTTAGACGCGATGGTTACGGATTCCAGGGCGTTGATCTGCTCAGCACGAGCTTCAGCTGCTGCCAGAACGTCAGCCAGTTTGGCTTCCAGTTCAGCACGACGTGCTTCGAAGAATTCAACGTTTTTCTTGGTAGCAGGAACAGCTTTACCCTGCGGGACCAGGAAGTTACGAGCGTAGCCCGCTTTAACGTTAACCTGATCACCCAGGCTACCCAGGTTTGCTACTTTATCAAGCAGAATAACTTGCATTACCTTATCCTCTCAAAGTCGTATTAATGGACCGTGACCGATTACTGATGACGATCAGTGTACGGCAGCAGGGACAGGTAGCGAGCGCGTTTGATAGCGCGAGCCAGCTGACGCTGGTATTTTGCACGGGTACCGGTGATACGGCTCGGGACAATCTTACCGCTTTCGGTGATGTAGTTTTTCAGCGTAGCGATATCTTTATAGTCGATCTCTTGAACGCCTTCCGCGGTGAAACGGCAGAACTTGCGACGACGGAAATAACGTGCCATATGGCTAGTCTCCAGAATCTATCAATTCAATCTGCTCGGCATGCAGAACCATTTTGCTCAAGCCGTTCTTTGCCTTATGGCAAGAGATGAACCCTCGAACGGTTACTGCGCTACCGACCGTTATACTGTGAGTAATGGCCTGGTTTTCGTGACCGCTAATAATAACGGGCATCTGACACCATGCCTGCCGGTGAAAACCGGCTTCCTCCTGCACTGAACGATGCTCAAGCACGAACTGGCAGTGAGGAATTCCTGACGGGCTGACCTTACGAAGTGGAGTCCTGCAAATAATGCCGGACAGCTCCAGACGGTTGGTCATCAGGATTACTCTTCAGAATCCCCAGCTTCAGAATCATCTGCGGTTTCGTTGGCGAAATCTTCGCGACGCTCACGGCGCTCGTCTTTCGCTTTAACCATCGGAGATGCTTCGGTAACAGCGTGCTTAGTACGCATTACCATGCTGCGGATAACGGCGTCGTTGAAGCGGAAGTTAGTTTCCAGCTCATCGATCGCTTCCTGCGGCGCTTCAACGTTCATCAGAACGTAGTGAGCTTTGTGCAGTTTGTTGATCGGATAAGCCAGCTGACGGCGGCCCCAGTCTTCCAGACGGTGGATCGTACCTGCTGCTGCAGTAATTGCACCAGTGTAACGTTCGATCATGCCCGGAACCTGTTCGCTCTGGTCAGGATGGACCATAAAAACGATTTCGTAATGACGCATCGAATTGCTCCTTACGGATTATTCAGCCTCCTGTCTGGGTCAGCCGCGGCCCATGGAGGCAAGGAACGTGTTAAAGGGCGGCTGAAAAATTGACGCGTCATTCTAATGGCGGCCCCTCAGGAACACAAGCGCATTTGCACAAATAATTCGCACTAAGCGCCAAGCTGGGCTAAGTGGGTGATTTAAAATTAACCAATAAAGGAAGCGGCATTTTTTTGAACAACTGCATCAGAAAAGGTCGCCATGCGATGAACGCGCAGCGATTACACTTATATCAAAGCCCAACGACCACAGGAGAGCCCCGAGTCAGCGTCAGGACTGTCAGTCAGGAGCGTAGTATATGAAACTGAAAATCATCGCCATGATGGCTGCGCTTTTCTTCAGCGCCAACGCGCTGGCAGCTATCCAAATCACCGAACGTCAGGCCCGCAACATGGACGACGTGCAGAGCCTCGGCGTTATCTATATCAATCACAATATGGCCACTGAGCACGAGGCCGAACAGGCCCTTAGCCAGATGAGCGATGCGCAGGGGGCGAAATACTTTCAGCCTATCCTGATGCACGAACCCGAAACCAACGGCCCGCTTCGCGCCAGCGCGGTGATATACCGCTAACGCCTGCCCGATTCTTCGCCTCTCCTCGCGAGGGGCGAAGCGAGGTCTGCGCCTAAACGCAATTGAGAATTATTTTACAAACCGACTTACCAGCGTCATCGCAACCTGATTTAATCAGCCACTCGCCATTTGATAATCAGGAGTGATTGATGGTTCCGCGTTTCGCCACCTTAGGCCGTATCCCCAAAGGCGTTTGGGTACTCGGCGGCGTCAGCCTGCTGATGGATGTCTCCTCCGAGATGATCCACAGCCTCTTACCGCTGTTTATGGCCACTACCCTCGGCGCCAGCGTGATAATTATCGGTCTTATCGAGGGACTGGCGGAAGCCACCGCCCTGATCCTGAAGGTCTTCTCCGGCGCGATCAGCGACTATGTCGGCAAGCGTAAAGGACTGGCGCTGCTGGGCTACGGCCTGGGCGCGCTCAGTAAGCCGCTGTTTGCCATCGCCCCTACCGCCGGGGTGGTGTTTAGCGCCCGCATGATTGACCGCGTAGGCAAAGGTATTCGCGGCGCGCCGCGCGATGCGCTGGTCGCCGACGTCACCCCGCCGGAGATCCGCGGCGCCGCCTACGGACTACGCCAGGCGCTGGATACCGTCGGCGCCTTTCTCGGCCCGCTGCTGGCGGTGCTGCTGATGTTTATCTGGGCCAACGATTTTCACGCTATTTTCTGGGTGGCGGTCATTCCCGGCGTGCTCTCCATTCTCCTGCTCGGATTCGGCCTACAGGAGCCAAAATCCGCCATCGCGCACAAACGCAGCAATCCGCTGAAGCGCGAAAACCTGAAAAAGCTCTCCGCCGCCTACTGGTGGGTGGTCGCGATCGGCAGCATTTTCACCCTCGCCCGCTTCAGCGAAGCCTTTCTGGTGCTGCGCGCCCAGCAGATGGAGATCCCGCTCTATACCATCCCGCTGGTGATGGTGGCGATGAACCTGGTCTACAGCCTCACGGCTTACCCGTTCGGTAAACTCTCAGACAGCATGAGCCACAGCAAACTGCTGCAGTGGGGGCTGCTGGTGCTGATCCTCGCCGATATCGTGCTGGCGCTCAGCGGCCACTGGAGCACGCTGCTGATCGGCGTCGCGCTGTGGGGGATTCATATGGGAATGACCCAGGGCCTGCTGGCGGCGATGGTCGCCCATACGGCGCCACCGGAGCTACGCGGCACGGCGTTCGGTATGTTTAATCTGATGAGTGGCCTGGCTCTGCTGCTGGCCAGCACCGGCGCGGGGGTACTGTGGGAAACCTTCGGCGCCGCCTCGACGTTTTACGCTGGGGCGATAATTTGCGTGGTCACGCTCATCGGCATGCGCGTGATGCCGTCGGCCTATCGTCAGGATTAAAAACGGCTCCGGGGCCAGACCAGTTGCTTCACCGTGAGGGGTGAAAGCCCCGGAGCGCGCTATCTACTTTTGCCCATAGTAGGCGTTTGGCCCATGCTTACGCTGAAAATGCTTATTCATCAGCCAGCTATCGATGGGCTGCAACTGCGGATTAATGCCGCGGGCAATCCACGCCATGCGCGCCACCTCTTCCATCACCACCGCGTTGTGTACCGCCTCGTGGGCGTCTTTGCCCCAGGCAAATGGCCCGTGCTGATAGACGACGATCCCCGGCGTATGCAGCGGATTGGCCTCACCCAGCGTTTCGATAATCACCTGCCCGGTGTTCAGCTCGTAGGCCTCGTCCACCTCCTGTGCGCTAAGCGCCCGGGTGCAGGGAATATCGCCGAAGAAGTAGTCCGCATGGGTGGTGCCGAGCGCCGGGATCGCCAGCCCCGCCTGCGCCCAGGCGGTGGCGTGCGTCGAATGGGTATGCACCACCCCGCCAAGGTCGGGATAACGGCGATAGAGCGCCAGATGGGTGGCGGTATCAGAGGAGGGACGCCAGCGCCCTTCCACCACGTGCCCCTGCAGATCAACCACCGACATGTCATCGACGGTCATTGACTCGTAGGCGATGCCGCTGGGCTTAATCACCACCAGCCCACGCTGCCGATCAATGGCGCTAACGTTACCCCAGGTAAAGGTCACCAGGCCGTAGCGCGGCAGATCCATATTGGCCTCGAACACCTGCTGTTTCAGCTGTTGCATTATGCCGCCTCCATCAGGCCCGCGCGGGCCATCCGCGCCTTCACCCAGTCACGCGCCTTCGCCACCTCCGCCAGCGGGTCAGCGCTGGTTTCGCTCCACATCTCAATCAGGTACGGTCCGCAGTAGCCGGTCTGCTTGAGCGTTTCGAAGCAGCGTTCAAAATCGACCACCCCTTCGCCGAACGGCACGTTTTTAAAGACGCCGGGCTTTGTGTCTTTGACGTGTACCGCCACGATATGCCCGCTCCCCGCCTTCAGCTCCATCTGGACGTCGTTATCCCACGCCGACAGATTGCCGATATCCGGGTAAAGCTGGAACCACGGATTATTCAGGTAATGGGCATAGCCCAGCGCTTTACTGATCGAGTTCATCAGCGGGTAGTCCATGATCTCCATCGCCAGGGTTACCTGGGCTCGGCTGGCCATCTCGACGCTCTGTTTCAAGCCGTCGCGAAAGCGGCGGCGCGTCTCATCGTTCGCCTGCTGGTAATAGACGTCGTAGCCTGCCAGCTGGATCACCCGAATCCCCACATCCTGCGCCAGGCGGATGGCTTTACGCATGATCTCCAGTCCCTGATGCCGCACCGCGTCGTCTTCGCTACCCAGCGGAAAACGGCGATGGGCGCTAAGGCACATCGACGGCACCCGGACGCCGGTTTCAGCCACCGCCTTGACCAGCGCCAGACGCTGCTCCGGGCTCCAGTCCAGCCGCGCAAGGCGGGCGTCCGTTTCATCGAGAGACATCTCAACGAAATCAAAGCCCAGCGCTTTTGCAAGCTTTAGCCGCTCCAGCCAGCACTCCCCGGCGGGGAGCGCTTTTTCATAGATGCCGAGCGGAATGGATTTCGCCAACATAGTCGCTCCTTAACCCCACAGCTGGGCGATAGAGCGTTTAAACTGGCGCGCCGCTTCCACCGGCGAGGCGGCATCGCGGATGCTGCGTCCGGCAATAAAGACGTGAACAGGGATCCCGGCAAACAGCGGCAGGTCTTCCAGCGCCAGCCCGCCGGTGACGGTCACTTTGAAGCCCATATCAGACAGACGCTTAATCGCGCTGATATCCGCCTCACTCCACGCCACGCCTGCCGCCTGCGCGTCGCGGCTGCGGTGATAGACCACCTGCTGAATACCCGCCTCGCGCCACGCCTGCGCCTGCTCCCAGGTCCAGAAGCCGGTCAGCTCAATTTGCACATCGCCGTTGAACTCTTTGGCGACGTCCAGCGCCCCTTTGGCGGTGTTGATATCGGCGCAGCAGATCACTGTGACCCAGTCGGCGTTGGCTTCGAAGCACATCCGCGACAGGATCTTGCCGGCATCGGCAATTTTGGCGTCCGCCAGCACGATTTTATGCGGATACAGCGCTTTCAGATCGCGCACCGCGCGTACACCTTCACCGACGCAGAGGATAGTGCCGACTTCAATGATATCTACCTCTTCGGCGATCAGACGGGTTGTTTCATAAGCGCTGGCCAGCGTTTGGTTGTCCAGGGCGACCTGTAACATAGGTAATGACATGATAGTGTTCCTTTTAAACAGCCGCCGCGGTGGCGTTTTTGATTAAATCCAGCACTTCCTGCTCACTGCGGCAGGCGCGTAAACGGTCGAAATTGGCTTCGTCATCAAACAGGTTAACGATCTGCATGATGCCCACTTCCTGGTGGGTGGTGGCGTCAACCGCCGCCATGGTGATCAGGATGTCGACCGGGTCGTTATCTTCGTGGTTGAAAATCAGCGGTTTCTTTAGCGTGACCAGCGCAAAGCCGGTTTTTTTGACGCCCTCTTCCGGCCGCCCGTGCGGCATGGCTAATCCCGGAGCGATCACAAAATAGGGGCCGTGCTGCGCGACGCCGTCGAGGATTGCCTGGTAGTAGCGCGGCTCCACCACGTCGGCGGCCACCAGCAGATCGACGCCGATTTTCACCGCCTCCTGCCAGGTTTCCGCTTCCGCCTGCAGGCGAATGGAGTGATTCTGCGCCAGTGATTCATGGAGTTTCATGGCCGCTCCTTATTTCACGTCCTGCGGGAAATGAGCTTTAATCACCTCCAGCAGCTTTGGCCCGAAATCCGCGGGGGAAAGCATATTACGCACCCCCACCACGTGTTTATTGCCGGAGACGGTAATCTCCCCCGCGATATGGGTTGAAGCGATGATGATATCCGCGCCGTTTAGTTCGCTTTTGTATTCACCCACCGCGCAGCTGTTCACCGTGTGGTCGATATTGGATTGCGTCAGGAACTGATCCACTTTCATTTTCATGATCATGGAACTGCCTTGCCCGTTACCACACACAGCCAGAATACGTACGGTCATAATCAGAACTCCTTATTGGGCAGAGGCTTCTGCCAGTTGTTTTTCCGCGTCTTCTTCGGCGCGCAGCGCGCGGCCAGCGAAGAACATATAAGCGAGAGCAATCAGGATGATGACGGCCATAAACGCCAGCCCGATGGAGGCGAAGCCCTGCATCATCGGCGGCGCCAGAATCGACCAGTCCGCCATTCCCATCCAGGCGCTCATACCGGTGAGCTTCACCGCCCACACGCAACCGAAAATTTCAACCATGCCCATCACCAGGCAGATCTTGAGCGCCGCGCGCCAGCCGCCGAAGTGGTTGGCAAAGACGCCAATCGTCGCGTTGGAGAAGAACATCGGGATAAAGCCCGGAATAATCAGAATTGAAGAGCCAATGCCAACCAGAATGCCGACGGCAATCAGCTGGCCGATGGTGCCCCACATAAAGCCCCACACCACCGCATTCGGCGCAAAGCTATAGATCGCGGCGCAGTCAATCGCCAGCACCGCGCCGGGGATCAGGCGTTGCGAGATACCGTTGAAGGCTTCGGACAGTTCGGCGACGAACATCCGCACGCCCTGGGTAATGATGAAAATGGCCACCGCGAAGGAGAAACCGGTCTGCAGGATATAGACCGTCCAGTGGGTTTTCCCCGCCATCGTCTGCACGACGTCAATACCAAAGGAAAGCAGGATCGCGCCAAAGAAAATGGTCATGACAATCGCGGTGGAAACGATGTTGTCGTGGAAGATATTGAGCCAGCCTGGCAGCTTGAGGTCTTCCACACTCTCCTCTTTTTTCCCCAGATACGGCGCCACTTTGTAGGCAATCCACGAGGCAAACTGCTGCTGGTGACCGATGGAGAAGCCGCAGCCGTCGGTGACCAGCTGAGTCGGCTTGAACATCATGTTGGAGGTGATACCCCAGTACAGGGAGACCAGCACGGCGGTACAGATGATGGTCGTCCACATTCCGTAACCAAAGATAAAGAACGAGACGGCGATCAGCCCCGCCTGCTGAAACATGATATGGCCAGTCAGCATGATGGTGCGGATGCCGGTTATCCGGCGCAGCAGGACGTAACAGATGTTGAGCGCCAGCGCCAGCAGCACCGCGTAGCCCACCCAGCTATAGGCCTCGCCCATCCGGTCGATGGTCGCCATCATCGAGGCATAGGTGTCAGAGATCGCGCCGTTGATGCCGTACACCTCTGACATTTTCGCCACCACCGGTTTAAAAGTGCTGGTGAGGATGCCGGAGCCGGCCTGTAACAGCATGAAGCCGATAATGGTTTTGATCGTGCCTTTAATAATCACGCTGACGCTTTTGCGCAGCAGGATATAGCCCAGGCAGGTGACGATACCCAGCAGCAGCGGGGCATTGGTCATCACCTGATTAAAGAAAACGGTAAAGATGTTGTAGAGGATTGCCATAACACACTCCCGATGGTGAAGGCGCTGAACGCGCCTTACGCTCAGCATTTCTCGCTGCCCACTCTAATAATCAAAAATAATCACAACAAGATTGAATTTGATTAAATGTGACGCGCGCCGCAATAATCCTCTATTTCATTGTGACTATTGCCGATCAGTAGCGCCGAAATATAATTAAACATTTTCAAATCATATAGATAAAGAAAAGCACAACCTTTATGGATGCTGGACCCCCTGAGAGGTGATGCGCATATCTTCGTAAAATTGATGGAAAACAAGATTGCAATCTTGAAAATCCAGTGACAACATAAATCAAAACCAATCAAAATTTGATTACTATTGAAAATACGAGGAAGAGCACGATGAGTAAAGTACAGACCATCACCCGTGAATCATGGATCCTGAACACCTTTCCGGAATGGGGCAGCTGGCTGAATGAAGAGATTGAGCAGGAGCAGGTTGCGCCCGGCACCTTCGCCATGTGGTGGCTCGGCTGTACCGGTATCTGGTTAAAATCCGAAGGCGGGGCTAACGTCTGCGTCGATTTCTGGTGCGGCACTGGCAAACAGAGCCACGGCAATCCGCTGATGAAAACCGGCCACCAGATGCAGCGGATGGCAGGCGTGAAAAAATTACAGCCTAACCTGCGCACCACGCCGTTCGTGCTGGATCCGTTCGCCATTCGCCAGATTGACGCGGTCCTCGCGACCCACGATCACAACGATCATATTGACGTCAACGTCGCCGCCGCCGTCATGCAGAACTGCCCGGCCGATGTGCCGTTTATCGGCCCGAAAACCTGCGTCGACCTGTGGATCGGTTGGGGCGTGCCGAAAGCGCGCTGTATCGTCATGAAACCTGGCGATGTCGTGAAGATCAAAGACATTGAGATCCATGCGCTCGATGCGTTCGATCGCACCGCGCTGATCACCCTCCCGGCGGACCAAAAAGCCGCTGGCGTACTGCCGGACGGCATGGACCAGCGCGCGGTCAACTACCTGTTTAAAACACCGGGCGGCAACCTGTACCACAGCGGCGATTCCCACTACTCCAACTACTACGCGAAGCATGGCAACGAGCATCGGATTGACGTCGCCCTCGGCTCGTATGGCGAGAACCCGCGCGGGATCACCGACAAAATGACCAGCGCCGATATCCTGCGCATGGCAGAGTCGCTCAACGCCAAAGTTGTGATCCCGTTCCACCATGATATCTGGTCAAACTTTCAGGCCGATCCGCAGGAGATCCGCGTTCTGTGGGAGATGAAAAAGGATCGTCTGAAGTACGGCTTCAAGCCGTTTATCTGGCAGGTCGGCGGCAAATTTACCTGGCCGCTGGATAAAGACAATTTCGAATATCACTACCCGCGCGGTTTCGACGATTGCTTTACCATTGAGCCGGATCTGCCTTTCAAATCCTTCCTGTAAGTCGCCGCCGGCAGGCCCTGCCTGCCGGAAATACCCCGCCGCAGGGTTAGTATTTTCACATGATTTCAAATATCATCTTTGCCGTTCACTTTTAATCGGATTCGCTCATGACGGAAGCGCAAAGGCACCAAATTCTGCTGGATCTGCTCGCCCAAACGGGGTTTGTTACCGTGGAGCAGGTGATGTCGCGGCTCGGGATCTCACCCGCTACCGCCCGACGTGATATCAACAAGCTGGATGAAAGCGGCAAACTGAAAAAGGTTCGTAATGGCGCGGAAGCCATTAGCGAACAGCGCCCCCGCTGGACGCCGATGAACATCCACCAGGCGCAAAATCTGGATGAAAAAGTGCGTATTGCACGCGCCGCTTCGCAACTGATCGCGCCGGGTGAGAGCATCGTCATTAACTGCGGCTCCACCGCCTTTCTGTTGGGTCGGGAACTGTGCGGCAAACCGGTGCAGATCATCACCAACTATCTGCCGCTGGCTAACTACCTGATCGACCAGGAGCATGACAGCGTGATTATCATGGGCGGCCAGTACAACCGCAGCCACGCCATCACCCTCAGCCCCCACGGTAGCGAGAACAGCCTCTATGCCGGACACTGGATGTTTACCAGCGGCAAAGGGCTCACCGCCGAAGGCCTCTACAAAACGGATATGTTGACCGCCATGGCCGAGCAAAAAATGCTTAACGTGGTCGGCAAACTGGCGGTGCTGGTCGACAGCAGCAAGATCGGCGAGCGCGCCGGGATGCTATTCAGCCAGGCCGGACAAATAGACGTGGTGATCACCGGCAAACAGGCCGATGCCGCGATCCTCAAACAGCTTGAGGATCAGGGCGTCAGCGTAATCCGCGTTTAAAGGTGCTGCTGAAAAAAGGCGACCGTGGTAGCCAGCGCCTCTGGCGTAATGCGATGGCGGACCCCTTTCTGCCAGACGCAGGTCAGCCTGGCGGCAAGGTCAGCCTGCCGGAGCGCCTGCTCTAGTCGAAAGGTTTCTTCCGGCGGCACCACGTCATCGGCATCGCCATGCCAGAGCAGCAGCGGTCGCCGGGCAAGGGACGCCAGCTGATGGCTGACATCCCATTCGTTGAGGCTATCGACATCAAAATCAGGCGAGGGGAACAGGGTTTGCGACAGGGAACGAAAATAGCCCGACCCCATCAGACAGGCGACGCTGTTCAGCTCGGGGTGATGCGTCATGATGCCCAACGCCGTCATTCCCCCCATCGAAGCGCCCGCCACCGCCAGCCGCTCCCCTTCCAGCCATCCTTCAGCGATTATCGCCTCGCGCAGCGCAGGAAACTCCCTGAAATTCTGCTGCAGAATCGGCCAGAAGCGCTGCATCCGCCCGGCCTCATCGCCCTGATAGCGCGCCCCATGCTCCGGCGCGTCCGGCATGATCACCCGGAATCCGGCCTCGGCCAGCGCCACCGCAAAGTAGCTGTAGACCAGCTTCGACGAGGTAAAGCCATGATAAAAGACGATACAGGGCAAGGGCTTATCCAGACTCTCCTGCGGACAGGCATGTAAAATTTCACCACCGCCGAGGTTGCGCATTTCTAGTGCAATCATTTATCGTCTTCCTTCTCTATCGTGGTTAGGCGTCATGGGAAAATTCATTCACCAGGCAACCCAGTTTGCTACGATTCATAATGTTGAGAACCCGGTTACGCTTTCACAACATTTTCATTCGAAAATCGCGTCAGAGATAACAGTTCGGGAACATTCCCCGGCAATCCTGTTAAGGCTACCACTACACTATCACTATCAGGAAACGAGATATGGTTATGCGCAGGTTTTCACCGTGGTTACTGGCTATCGTCCTCAGCGGGTGTAGCGCCCTGCAGGGAACGCCGGAAGCCCCGCCGCCCGCCACCGACCATCCGCAGGAGATCCAGCGCTACCAGACGGCTGGCCTGCAGAAAATGGCCACGGTGAGCGTACTGATGTACGGTTCGCCGATGGATGTCGAAGCGGCGCTGAAGGCCAAAGCAGAAGCAGCCAAAGCCGATTACTACGTCATCATCATGATCGATGACACCATGGTACCCGGCCAGTGGTATTCGCAGGCGATCCTCTATCGTCGATAACGAGGCGGCGTCTTTAAATCTGCTTTACACAGCTTTGCGTCCATTCACGTTCTCCTGTGCATAATAACGTTCGGCCAGCCACCTGGCAGGACGTTAGCAACGGACTGCCCTTGGGACTACGTGAAATGGAGCTGACGATGAAACGATCTTTTACCCTATCCAGCCTGCTGTTAACCGCTGCGACGGCCAATACGTCCGCGCAGTCAGCCGAATTCGCCAGCGCGGATTGCGTCACTGGCCTGAATGAAATCGGTCTGATCTCCGTCACTAATCTTTCCGGTAGCCAACAGGATGTAGAGCACGCCATTGCCCGCAAAGCAGACGAGCAAGGCGCCTCCTGGTATCGCATTATTCAGATGTACGAGGAACAACAGCCGGACAGCTGGCGCGTGCAGGCCATTCTCTACGCCTGAGGCGCCTGGCGCCCGCGCCCCATAGCCCGCAGCAGCAGGTCGTCGAGGGTCGGCGCGTCAAGACGTATGCCGCCGCGGGTGTCGAGCATCATCCGGCACCAGGCTTCGGCCAGCGGCGGCGAAGCATGGCGCAGCATCTGCGCCCCCGCGCCAAGACGATAGACCAGCCGGGCAATCTCTCTCCCCTGCTCTTCGGCGGGTCGTTTCAGCAGTTGCTGCAGCTGACGCCATGCGCGGTCGAGATGGCGGTTCTGTCCTTTCACCTCCGCACACTCCGCGGCCAGCAGCTCCATCGCCGCCGGCTGCTTGCTGAGCACCCGCATCACATCGAGGCACATAATATTGCCGGAGCCTTCCCAGATGCTGTTGACCGGCATCTCACGGTAGAGGCGCGGGAGTTCGCTCTCCTCGCAATAGCCGATGCCGCCCAGCACTTCCATCGCCTCGGCGACAAACGGGATACCGGCCTTACAGATGGCAAACTTGGCCGCAGGCGTAAACAGGCGCGCCCAGGCGCTTTCCCGGGCATCATCCCGACGGTCCCAGGCCCGCGCCAGGCGAAACAGAAACGCGGTCTGCCCCTCCAGACGGAGCGCCATTTGCCCCAGCAGCTGGCGCATCATCGGCTGTTCGACCAGGTTTTTGCCAAACGCCTGACGCTGTAGCGCGTGATACAGCGCCACCGAGAAGGCGCGACGCATCAGGGCATGGCTGCCCAGCGCGCAGTCAAAGCGGGTCAGGCCGCCCATCCTGAGGATCTGCCGCACGCCGTCGCCTTCGTCGCCCACCAGCCAGCCGCAGGCCTCATAAAACTCCACTTCGCTACTGGCGTTGGAGCGGTTGCCGAGCTTCTCTTTTAAGCGTTCAAGACGCACGCCGTTACGCTGCCCGTCGGGCAGCAGACGCGGCACAAAGAAGCATGAGAGCCCCGCCGGAGCCTGAGCCAGCACCAGGTGAGCATCGCTCTGCGGCACCGAGAAGAACCACTTGTGTCCCACCAGTCGGTAAAACCCTTCCGCCGTTTTCTCCGCGCGAGTGGTATTGCTCAGCACATCAGACCCCCCTTGCTTCTCGGTCATCCCCATGCCGATCAGCAGGCCGCGCTTCTGGCCGCCAGGCGCAAGGTGCGGATCGTAACGGTCGCTCAGCAGTGGCGACAGCCAGTCGCGAAAGGGCGCGGGCAGGGCGTGCTGCAGCAGGGGCGTCGCGGCGAAGGTCATGGTAATCGGGCACAACGTCCCGGCCTCCACCTGGGCATGGAGCAGAAAGCGGGCGGCGCGGGCGACAAACGCGCCTTCGCGGGCATCCTCCTGCCAGGCGAGGTTATGTACCCGGTTCGCGCACAGCCCCTGCATCAGCAGGTGCCAGGCGGGATGAAAGCGCACGTCGTCCAGCCGGGCGCCGGTGGCGTCATAGCGCAGCAGCTCCGGCGGATTGCTGTTGGCCAGGCGTCCCAGCTCCAGCGATTCGGCTGTCCCCAGCTGCTGGCCAATGCTGGCGAGCAGATCGCCATCCCAGCCGGCGCCTTCGCGGACCACGGCTTCACGCAGAGCGGTATCGGACAGAAACAGATTGCTGTTATTCAGCGGGGTGGGTTGATTAAAAACGGTGTGCGTTTGCCAGTGCATCGTGTCTCCCTCCATCAATGGCGATAGCCATAAGTATGGTTATCCGGAGGGATACTCGCCCGCGAGAGCGGTCACAAAAAAGCCATCCCGGAGGATGGCTTTTTTTTGATTCGTCGATGGTTCAGCTTAGCTGCGCTGGCGTACTGCTTCAAACAGACAGATGCCGGTAGCCACCGAGACGTTCAGCGAGGAGACGCTGCCCGCCATCGGGATGCTGATCAATTCATCACAGTGTTCGCGGGTCAGACGACGCATGCCTTCGCCTTCCGCGCCCATCACCAGCGCCATCGGGCCGGTCATTTTGCTCTGGAACAGCGTATGGTCGGCTTCCCCTGCGGTTCCGACGATCCAGACGTTCTCTTCCTGCAGCAGACGCATGGTGCGCGCCAGGTTGGTGACGCGGATCAGCGGGACGTTCTCCGCCGCGCCGCAGGCCACTTTCTTCGCCGTCGCATTCAACTGAGCGGAACGATCTTTTGGCACGATCACCGCATGCACGCCGGCGGCGTCAGCGCTACGCAGGCAGGCGCCGAGGTTGTGCGGATCGGTTACGCCGTCGAGGATCAGCAGGAACGGTTGATCGAGCTGCGCCAGCAGATCCGGCAGATCGTTCTCCTGATACTGACGCCCCGGCTTCACGCGGGCAATGATCCCCTGGTGCACAGCGCCTTCGCTCTTCTCATCAAGAAACTGACGGTTGGCCAGCTGAATCACCACGCCCTGCGCTTCCAGGGCATGGATCAGCGGCAGCAAGCGCTTATCCTCACGGCCTTTCAGAATATAAACTTCCTGAAAACGCTCAGGTGCGCGCTCCAGCAGTGCCTGCACCGCATGGATGCCGTAAATCATTTCACTCATTGATGTACTCGTTTTAGGTTCTGTTATCTGCCCCCTTCACCCCATCCTGCGTCAGCAGACTTCAGGGTGAAGGGAGGTCAATCACTCGGCGATCTTCTTCTTTGCCGCGCGCTTGGCTTTCGTCGCGGCGGCGATTTTCTGTGTTTTCGCCGACGGTTTTTTCGCTTTTTTCTCTTTCTTCGGTCGGGCGGTCTCTTTCTCTTTACGGAAAGCGCTGTCCGGCTCGAAGTTTACCTGCTTACCCACCTGGCGGCGACGGCCGCCCGGCTTGCCAGAGGTACTCTTTTTCGCTTTCTCACGGGCGGTCTTGCCGACATTACGCGGCGCACGCTCGCTGGAGATCAGGGTAAAGTCGATTTTCCGCTCGTCCATGTTGACCGCTTCCACACGGACTTCCACGCGGTCGCCCAGGCGATAGGTCTGGCCGCCGGACTCACCAATGAGACGCTGCCCCACCTGATCGAAACGATAATAGTCGTTATCCAGGCTGGAAACATGCACCAGACCGTCGATAAACAGATCGTTCAGGCGGACGAAGAAGCCAAAGCCGGTCACGCTGGCGATCACGCCGGAGAAGATGTTGCCCACCTGATCCTGCATGAAGTCGCACTTCAGCCAGTCAGACACTTCGCGCGTCGCTTCGTCGGCGCGGCGCTCGGTCATCGAACAGTGCTGACCCAGCTGGAGCATCTCTTCCATGCTGTAGTGCCAGCCGCCGGTCTCGGTGCTGTTGCCTTTATGTCCCTGCTCTTTGGCCAGCAGATACTTGATAGCGCGGTGCAGCGACAGGTCCGGGTAACGACGAATCGGCGAGGTGAAGTGGGCGTATGACTGCAGCGCCAGGCCAAAGTGACCGCGGTTTTCCGGATCGTAGACCGCCTGCTTCATGGAGCGCAGGAGCATCGTCTGCAGCATTTCCGCATCCGGGCGATCGGCGATGGAGGTTAGCAGCTCTGCGTAATCACGCGGCTCCGGCTTGTTGCCGCCAGGCAGCTCCAGTCCCAGCTCAGCCAGCACGGTACGGAAGGAGGTAATCGCTTCGGTGGTTGGCTTATCATGGATACGGAACAGCGCCGGCTCCTGCGCCTTCTCAACGAAGCGCGCGGCGGAGATGTTCGCCAGGATCATGCACTCTTCAATCAGCTTATGCGCATCGTTACGCTGAGTCTGTTCGATACGCTCAATACGGCGTTCGGCATTGAAGATGAATTTAGCTTCTTCACTTTCAAATGAGATACCGCCGCGCTCTTCGCGGGCGCTCTCCAGCACGTTGTAGAGGTTATGCAGCTCTTCAATGTGCTTCACCAGCGGCGCGTAGTGTTCGCGCAGTTCCTGGTCACCCTGCAGCATATGCCACACTTTGGTGTAGGTCAGGCGAGCATGTGAACTCATCACCGCTTCATAGAATTTATACCCGGTCAGACGGCCTTTTGACGAAATCGTCATCTCGCACACCATACACAGGCGATCGACCTGCGGGTTCAGCGAGCATAGACCGTTAGACAGCACTTCCGGCAGCATCGGCACTACCTGCGACGGGAAGTAGACCGAGGTGCCACGACTGCGCGCTTCCGCATCCAGCGGCGTCCCCGGGCGCACGTAGTAGCTGACGTCGGCAATGGCTACCCACAGGCGCCAGCCGCCGCCGCGTTTCTTCTCGCAGTACACCGCGTCATCGAAGTCGCGGGCATCTTCGCCGTCAATGGTAACCAGCGGCAGCGAGCGTAAATCGACGCGGCCGGCCTTCGCCTCTTCCGGCACCTGTTCTTTGAGACCGGAAACCTGTTTTTCCACCGCCGGCGGCCAGACATAAGGAATTTCATGGGTACGCAGCGCCATATCGACGGCCATGCCGGTGCCCATGTTGTCGCCCAGCACTTCGACGATTTTACCCACCGCTTTGGTGCGGCGGGTTGGTCGCTGGGTCAGCTCGACCACGACCACGTAGCCCATCCGCGCGCCCATTATCTCTTCCGGCGGGATCAGGATATCGAAGCTCAGGCGGCTGTCGTCCGGGACGACAAAGCCGACGCCAGCGTCGGTGAAGTAACGGCCAACTATCTGGCTGGTTTTCGGCACGAGGACGCGGACGATGCGCGCTTCGCGGCGGCCCTTACGGTCCGCGCCCAGCGGCTGAGCCAGCACCTGGTCGCCGTGAATACAGGTTTTCATCTGTTCTGACGACAGGTACAGATCGTCTTTGCGCCCTTCAACGCGCAGGAAACCATAGCCATCGCGGTGGCCAATAACGGTTCCTTTGAGGAGATCGAGGCGTTCCGGCAGGGCATAGCACTGGCGGCGGGTGAAGACCAGCTGACCGTCGCGCTCCATCGCGCGCAGGCGGCGGCGCAGCGCTTCGGTTTGCTCTTCGCCCTCGATATTTAACTCGATGGCCAGCTCATCGCGGCTGGCAGGCTTTTCCCGTTTAGTTAAATGTTCGAGGATAAATTCCCGGCTCGGGATAGGGTTCGCGTACTTCTCAGCTTCGCGTTCCTGGAATGGATCTTGTGACATATCGGTTCCTCCGTTGTCATCTCCGGTAGAGTGGCGTCACTCCACCAGCAATAATTTATAAAGCGGTTGATTCTTCTCAACCAAATCAGCCAGCGTATAGTTATCCAGTTCCTTGAGAAAACTCTGCGCGGCTTCAGCTAGTGCCTGTTTCAGACGACAGGCTGGTGTAATGTGGCAAAACTCGCTGCTGCAGTTGACCAGCGATAAGGGTTCAAGGTCACGCACCACGTCACCGACGCGGATCTGTCCTGCTGGTTTGCCGAGGCGAATGCCCCCGTTCTTCCCCCGCACGGCAGTCACGTAGCCCATGCGACTTAACTGATTGATTATTTTAACCATATGATTACGGGAGACGCCATAGACCTCGGTCACTTCCGAGATACTGGTCATTCGTCCTTCCGGCAGCGACGCCATATAAATCAGCGCGCGTAGTCCGTAATCGGTGAAACTCGTTAACTGCACATAAACCTCAGGGAAAAGAAAACAGGGTATGTCGAGCGACATCATTATTATTGATGATAAACCAGCCAGCGCTCAGGCCGCTAATTTATTTGAAATGGGGCGGGCGAACAGCAAAAACAAGGGCGCCCGAACGGCGCCCCTTGAGAGTGATTACGCGTCGAACGGATCGCGCAGAATCATAGTCTCGGTACGGTCTGGACCGGTAGAGATGATATCCACCGGCACGCCGGTCAGCTCTTCAATACGCTGGATGTAGTTCAGGGCTGCCTGCGGCAGGCCGCTGCGCTCTTTCACGCCGAAGGTGGTTTCGGACCAGCCCGGCATGGTTTCGTAGATAGGCTCGATACCTTCCCAGTTATCGGCAGCCAGCGGAGTGGTGGTCACTTCGCGGCCATCCGGCATACGGTAGCCAACGCAGATTTTCACTTCTTTCAGGCCGTCGAGGACGTCCAGTTTAGTCAGGCAGAAGCCGGACAGGGAGTTAATCTGCACCGCGCGACGGACTGCGACCGCATCCAGCCAGCCGGTACGACGACGACGGCCGGTGGTGGCGCCGAATTCGTTACCCTGCTTGCAGAGGAACTCGCCAGTTTCATCAAACAGCTCGGTCGGGAACGGACCTGCACCGACGCGAGTTGAGTACGCTTTAATGATACCGAGAACGTAATCCACATAACGCGGGCCCAGGCCGGAGCCGGTCGCCACGCCACCTGCGGTGGTGTTAGAGGACGTAACGTACGGGTAGGTACCATGGTCGATATCCAGCAGCGTACCCTGCGCGCCTTCGAACATCACGAAGTCGCCGCGCTGACGCGCCTGATCCAGCAGGTCGGATACGTCCACCACCATGCTGGTCAGGATGTCGGCAATCGCCATCACATCGTCCAGCACTTTCTGGTAGTCAACCGCTTCTGCTTTGTAGAAGTTCACCAGCTGGAAGTTGTGATATTCCATCACTTCTTTCAGTTTATCGGCGAAGGTTGCTTTATCGAACAGATCGCCAACGCGCAGACCGCGACGAGCGACTTTATCTTCGTAAGCCGGGCCAATGCCGCGACCGGTAGTGCCGATCGCTTTCGCGCCACGCGCTTTTTCACGCGCCACGTCCAGCGCCACGTGATAGTCAAGGATAAGCGGGCAGGCTTCAGAGAGCAGCAGACGCTCGCGAACCGGGATACCACGGTCTTCCAGGCCCTTCATCTCTTTCATCAGCGCGGCCGGAGACAGCACGACGCCGTTACCGATGATGCTGGTGACGTTTTCACGCAGAATGCCTGATGGAATAAGATGGAGAACGGTTTTTTCACCGTTGATTACGAGAGTATGGCCGGCGTTGTGACCACCCTGGTAGCGCACAACATATTTAGCCCGTTCAGTCAGGAGATCGACGATCTTCCCTTTACCTTCGTCACCCCATTGGGTGCCCAGTACGACGACGTTGTTACCCATTTTTCAAAATCACCGTTTGCTTAAAAATGGATTCTACCATCGCTTTTTCAGAGTTACAGCACTTTTTGCATCCAAAATAAGGCAAATCCGACCACTTTTTGATCAGCCAATCGATTTCCTCAACATGTAGTAGATCACAATCCCGGCAACCACAAGTCCGCCGCCAAAACGACGCAATAAATTATCCGGTAGCTGGCTCAGGCTGGCTACCATCTTGCGCCAGGCGCGCGGATAAAGCAGCGGGCCAAGCCCTTCAAGTACTAAAACCAGCGCCAGCGCCAGCCAAATGGTGGAGTTCATCGTCAACCCTAATTGAAAAGTATCATTGCCGCCCTCGCGGGCGTCTCGGCCAGCATGGTGAATTCATTCCCTCATTTCACATTGTCCCGTATTTCAGCTTCATTATGAACCGGAAAGGTGAAACAAAATTCACAACTAATTGTATTGCTGGATATTTTTTAAATTGTAACTATGCCATCGCGTACTACAACCCGGTACGTCTACTTAATCAGGAAGATTATGATGAGAGAATTAACCGCATTTGAAATCGAAAATGTGAGCGGCGCAGGCTGGTTACAGGATGGTCTGGCGGCCTTAGGCAGCAAGGTCGGCGCAGCCGCATGGACGATGGGCACTGATGCCCTGAGCATTAACCTGCCACTGCTTGGCACCCTCAATCTGGCCGACCTGGCGCCGGACCTGGGCAAAACCCTGGGCGAAAGCGTTGGGTCGACTATCGGCGGCACCATCGAAAGTGCGCTGGCAGGCCTGCCGGTGATCGGCGGCCTGCTGAACAAGCTACTCGGCAACTAATTCCCGCCCTCGCAGCATGAAAAAAGGCGCCTGTTTCAGGCGCCTTTTCGCATTATTACTTCAGGTTTACACCTTCTCCGGCTTATTTACGCGCCGAATCCGGTGAACGCATATAGCGGAAGAAATCGCTGTCCGGACTCAGGACCATCACATCCTGATTGCTCTGGAAGCTCTTCTCATAGGCACGCAGGCTACGGATAAAGGAGTAGAAGCCTGGATCCTGGCTGAACGCGTCGGCAAACAGTTTCGCTGATTCCGCATCACCTTCACCACGCAGGATACGGCCCTGGCGCTCGGCTTCCGCCAGCGTCTTGGTGACTTCATAGTCCGCAGTCGCGCGCAGTTTTTCCGCCTCTTCCTGACCCTGTGAACGATGGCGACGAGCAACCGCTTCACGCTCCGCGCGCATACGGTTATAAATCGCTTCCGACACTTCTGCCGGCAGGTTGATCTGTTTGATACGTACGTCGACAACTTCGATACCCAGCGCCGCCATACTGTTCGGGTTGATCACCTGCACTTTACCGTTGGTTTCGGCTTCCACACGCTCTGCCGCTTTAGCAATCGCGTCGTCAGCCGCCGGGGTGCTAACCTCATCTTCCGTACCGGCCGAACCCGAGTTCAGCGCATCGCGCACTTCCAGGGTCAGGCGACCACGGGAGTCGGTGACGATATCTTTCACATCCAGACGACCAATTTCAGAACGCAGACGGTCAGAGAATTTACGCTTCAGCAGTACCTCGGCCTGGGAGACGTCGCCGCCGCCGGTTGCCAGGTAGTAACGGCTGAAGTCGCTGATGCGCCACTTGATATAGGAGTCGACGATCAGGTCTTTCTTCTCTTTAGTAACGAAACGGTCAGCCTGGTTGTCCATGGTCTGAATACGCGCATCCAGCATCTTCACCGATTCGATAAACGGGATCTTGAAGTGCAGGCCTGGCGCATACACCAGCGGCTTGTTTTCGTCGTCGCGCAGAACTTTACCGAAACGCAGCGTGATACCGCGCTCGCCTTCTTTTACGACAAAGACAGACATGTAGAGCACTACCAGCACGATGACAATGATCGCGATAACAGATTTACGCATCGTTATTCCCCCTGACGCTGGTAGTCGTTACGCTGCGCGTTAGCGCGGCGTTGGTCCATAATGCTACCCCCGGTTGAGCTCGAGGTTGATGAGGTGCTGGCGCTGCTTGAGCTGGATGCTGGCGGCAGGCGCAGCAGATCGCTGGCGTCACTACTATCGCTCTTTGCTGCCGGCGCAGCGGCGCCTTTCAGCATCTGATCCAGCGGCAGAACCATCAGATTGCCGTTTTTGCTGTCATTGACCAGCACTTTACGGGTGTGGCTCAGCACTTTTTCCATGGTTTCGATATACAGACGCTCGCGGGTAATTTCCGGCGCGGCTTTGTATTCCGGCAGGATCTTCGCAAAGCGAGCCACTTCACCCTGGGCTTCCAGAACGGTCTGGGTCTTATAGGCGCGTGCCTCTTCGAGGATACGCTGCGCCTGACCATTCGCCCGCGGCTGGACTTCGTTGGTATACGCTTCCGCTTCACGAATGTACTGCTGCTCGTTCTCACGCGCGGCAATGGCATCGTCAAACGCGGCCTTCACCTCTTCCGGCGGACGCGCCGTCTGGAAGTTGACGTCCAGCAGAGTGATACCCATGTTGTACGGGCGAATCGTCTCTTCCAGCTCACGCTGGGTATCGCTACGGATCACGGTACGACCTTCGGTCAGAATGCGATCCATGGTGTATTTGCCGATCACGCCGCGCAGCGCGCTGTCGGTGGCCTGACGCAGACTGTCGTCCGCGCTGGTCACGCTAAACAGATAGCGCTCCGGATCGGTGACGCGGTACTGCACGTTCATCTCAACGCGCACCACGTTTTCGTCAGAGGTCAGCATGACGCCGGAAGCCGCAAGTTCGCGCACCGACTCCACGTTCACCGCCTGAACGTTATCGATAAAGGTCGGTTTCCAGTTCAGGCCAGGCTCAACCAGATGGCTGAACTTGCCAAAACGGGTGACCACGCCGCGCTCGGCCTCTTTAATGGTATAGAAACCGCTGGCCGCCCAGATAATCACTGCCGCCGCGGCAACGATGCCGACAATACGCCCGCCCATCGGTCCGCGAGGCCCCTGCGCGCTATTGCCGCCGCCCAGTCCGCCCTTGCCGCCGCCGAGCCCGCCAAGTTTTTTACTTAACTTGCGGAAGATATCATCCAGATCCGGCGGCCCCTGCTCGCGACCGCCTTTATTGCCATTTCCCTCAGAGTTGCCGCCAGGTTTGCTGCTCCCCCACGGGTCGCGGTCCTGTCCGTTATTACCGGGCTGATTCCACGCCATGTATATGCTCCATATTTGTTTTTGATATCCCCACAGGGGTCAATATCTTCAGGCAAGCTGCAAGGTTAAACCACATAGTCAACAAGCGTTGGCTCTTGCTTACAGAGGCGCCGCCAGTCAACGATCGGCATGCGCACCTGCAGACTCACGCTGCCGTCATCCTCCATCCACTCTTTTTCTATCGCCTGAAGCTGATAGAAACGGCTTCTCAGTCGCCCTTCTTTCGGCGGTAAGCGCAGCGTATGCTGGGCCACTTCACCGGAAAGACGCTCCGTTAATGCCTGAAAAAGCAGTGGTACGCCAACCCCGGTCTGGGCTGAAAGCCAGACCCGAATCGGTTTATTTTCATCGTCGCGATCGATGCGCGGTTCAAAATCGTCAAGCATGTCGATTTTGTTCATCACCAGCAGCGCCGGGATCTCATCGGCCTCAATTTCAGCGAGAACCGTATTTACCGCATCAATGTTTTCCTGCACGCGGACATCCGCCGCGTCAATCACATGCAGCAGCAGCGTCGCCTGACGCGTCTCCTGCAACGTCGCTTTAAACGCGGCTACCAGATCGTGCGGCAGGTGGCGAATAAAGCCGACGGTATCGGCCAGCACCGTTTCGCCGACGTCAGGGACGTCAATGCGGCGCAGCGTCGGGTCCAGGGTGGCGAACAGCTGGTTCGCGGCATAGACCTCGGCGGCAGTGATCTGGTTAAAGAGCGTTGATTTTCCAGCGTTGGTATAGCCCACCAGCGACACGGTAGGAATATCGGCTTTCGCACGCGACCGCCGCCCCTGCTCGCGCTGTTTCTCGACTTTTTCCAGCCGCGACAGGATCTGCATGATACGGTTACGCAATAAACGGCGGTCGGTTTCGAGCTGGGTTTCACCCGGGCCACGCAAACCAATCCCGCCCTTCTGTCTTTCAAGGTGGGTCCAACCGCGGACAAGGCGAGTCGCCATATGGCGCAGCTGCGCCAGCTCGACCTGCAATTTCCCTTCATGGGTGCGCGCGCGCTGGGCGAAAATATCTAAAATAAGACCGGTGCGATCGATAACCCGGCATTCGCACAGGCGTTCCAGGTTACGTTCTTGCGCCGGACTCAGGGCATGATCGAAGAGCACGACCGAAGCGCCGGTCGCTTTAACGGCTTCCGCAATTTCGACTGCCTTACCTTCACCAACAAAATACTTCGGGTGCGGTGCTTTACGGCTACCGGTAATCACCTGCATTGCTTCGACACCGGCGGAAGAGGCCAGAGTTTCAAACTCCTGGAGATCTTCCATATCTTTGTCTTGCGAAAAATAGATGTGTACCAGTACCGCCTGCTCACCGGCGTCATAACGGTCAAACAAGCGTAAACCCCTTATAAAATACCAGCGGGGAACGCAGAAAACCTGGCTCCCCGGCGTGGAAAAACAGCACTGGCCTTATTCGGCGTCGTCGCTGTCTTGTTGCGGCGCAGAAGAACCCTGCGCGCTACCACCGTGGTGATAGTTACTGGAACCGCCGCCAGCATTGTTGCTGTGGTGAGACACCGGGCGAGACGGGACAACAGTAGAAATTGCGTGCTTATAGACCATCTGGCTGACCGTGTTCTTCAACAGGATCACGAACTGATCGAAAGACTCAATTTGCCCTTGCAGCTTGATACCATTCACCAAATAAATAGAAACCGGAACGCGTTCCCGACGCAAAGCGTTCAGGAACGGATCTTGTAAAGATTGCCCCTTAGCCATTCTCTCTTTTCCTTATATGTATGCTTGTTTTGTACTCAGAACCTTACGATTCTCAAAAAAATTACGCACGATACCGTTTAATTGTACACGTTCAGTTCTGGCTCGCACCAACAACCTGTAATACTTTGTTGAGCGCTTGTTCAGGTTGTTCACTGTCTAACCAGTGCACACCTTCCCAACCGCGCAGCCAGGTGACCTGACGTTTGGCTAACTGTCTCGTGGCGCAAACACCTCGATAAACCATCTCATCATACGGGATCTCGCCATTGAGATATGACCACATCTGGCGGTATCCGACACAACGGATGGAAGGCATGTCCGTATGCAAATCTCCGCGGGCAAAAAGCGCCCGTACTTCTGCTTCAAAACCTGAAGCTAACATCTGATGAAAACGCTGTTCTATGCGTTGATGGAGCAGTTCACGGCTCGCCGGGGCGATGGCGAACTGATGCACCTGATATGGCAGAGCGTCTCCTGACGTTTGCGTCAGTTCCGTTAAAGTTTTACCCGAAATGAAAAAAACTTCCAGTGCCCGGGAAAGCCTTTGCGGATCATTTGGATGAATACGCGCAGCAGCCACGGGATCGATCTCCTGTAATTGCTGATGTAACGCATTCCACCCCTGCTCTGCGGCCTGCTGCTCAATCCGCGCTCTGACCTCTGGGTCAGCCGACGGTAAGGGCGACAATCCTTCCAGCAACGCTTTGAAATACAACATCGTTCCGCCGACTAACAGCGGAATTCGCCCGGCGGCGACTATATCCGCCATCGCCGCCAGCGCATCGCGGCGAAAATCCGCCGCGGAATAGGCCTCCGCAGGATCCAAAATATCCAGCAGCCGATGCGGCGCAGCGCTAAGCTCCGCAGCATCCGGTTTGGCGGTGCCAATATCCATTCCCCGATAAATGAGGGCGGAATCAACGCTAATCAACTCTACTGGCAAAACTTTACGTAAGGCTATCGCCAGCGCGGTTTTGCCGGAGGCCGTCGGGCCCATTAAAAAAATTGCCTTGGGCAGGCTCGCCTCGGTTACATCATTCATCTTTCAGGGCATTCATCGCCGAATGGAGATCTACAGGTTGTAACAGGCCACCCGGCGGCGTTCTCACCAGCTGCGGGCAAAGACGCTCAACGTCCGCCAGCAGCGCAATCGCCTGCGCCATATTCCATGACGTCTGTTCGCTCGTCAGATTACGCGCCATCCATTGGGCGATATTGCCGACGTCGAATGCGTTTTGCTGCGCCAGGTAGCCTATCAGTTCAGGAATCAAGATTTGTAAATTTTGTTGTCTTAAGGGTAAAGGGACCGCGCGCACCGTCACGTGCAGGGCATCGGTATGCACATCGATCCCTAGCTGCGCCAGCGCCGGCTGAGCGGCGGCCAGCGCCTGTTTTTCCCCTTCCGTAACTTTTAACCGCAGCGGGATCAGCAGCGGCTGAGCACATACCGCCTCCGCTCCCGGGGTCAACTGCGCCTGGCGCAGCCAGCGCTCGGCAACGGTCAACGACAGCAGCGCCAGACCGCCCTCGCGCTCCAGCAGCGCGCAGTCGCCGCCAACAATCGTCAGCACTCTGCCAAAGCTCTGACTGTGACCGGCCAACTCTGCCGCCGCCGGAGGCTGCAACGCTGGCTTTGGCGCCGTTGGCGTGTCGAGCAGTTGACGATAAAGCGCTCCCTGCTGCTTCTGGTAACCCGGCTGCGCATGCGGCCAGCTCGCGCCGCCCGGCCTGGCGCTGGAGGCCGCAGGCTCACGCGATGGCGTGATGCTGAAGCGGGCCGCAGGTTCCCGCGCTTCCGCTGGCCGCGCAAACTGGTTGCCTCCCGCGGCGATGCGGTTCTCCGGCATCTGGCGCGGCGCCGGCGGGTCGTCTTTTTCCGCCAGCGGCGCGTCAAGCTGCTGCTGCAGTACGCTCAGTACGCCCTGGTAGATAAAGTCGTGCACCAGGCGCGACTGATGAAAACGCACCTCATGCTTGGCCGGGTGGACGTTTACATCCACCTGATGGGGATCGATCTCCAGATACAGCACAAACGCCGGTTGCTGATCGGCCCCCAGCTTGTCTTCACAGGCCTGGCGGATAGCATGGTTGATCAGCCGATCGCGCATCATCCGCCCGTTAACGTAGCAATACTGAATTTCCGCCAGCGCCGGGGTGGTATGCAGCGGATCGGCGACCCAGCCGCGCAGGGTCAGATCGCCATGCTGCCACTCGATCGCCAGCGCATGTTCGAGAAAAGCGGCGCCGCAAATTGTCCCCAGCCGGCGCTCGCGCTGGCCATCCTGAGCGACTCCCCGATACTGGCGCATCACCTTGCCGTTATGGCTGAGGTTGATAGTGACGTCGAAGCGCGCCAGCGCAATGCGGCGCACCACCTCGTCAATGTGGCCGAACTCGGTCTTTTCGGTGCGCATAAATTTGCGCCGCGCCGGGGTGTTATAGAACAGATCGAGGACTTCCAGAGTGGTACCGACCGGGTGCGCCGCCGGCTTCACCGTCACCGCCTGATCGCGGCCTTCAGCATACGCCTGCCAGGCTTCCTGCTGCTCCGCCGTGCGCGAAGTCAGCGTTAAGCGCGCTACCGAACTGATACTGGCCAGCGCTTCGCCGCGAAAGCCGAGGCTAATAATGGCCTCCAGATCGTCAAGCGAGGCGATCTTGCTGGTCGCATGACGAGCCAGGGCCAGCGCCAGCTCGTCTTTTTTGATGCCGCTGCCGTTATCGCGGATGCGAATAAGCTTCGCGCCGCCGCGTTCGATATCAATGTCAATCCGCGTGGCGCCCGCATCAAGACTGTTCTCAACCAGCTCTTTCACCACCGACGCGGGCCGCTCCACCACCTCGCCGGCGGCAATCTGGTTGGCGAGCTGCGGCGGCAGAACCTGAATCGGCATCCCCTGCTCCTTAGTTAATCAACATCCCGCCCGGCGCCGCGGCGCTGGCGGTCTGCGCCGCCTCGCCGCGAGGCGCCGACTGCAGCGGATGCTGCATAAAGTAGTTGCGTAAGCCGTTATAAATCGCCTCCGCAATCTGCTCCTGGTAATCATCGCTCCCCAGCAGCCGCTCTTCGCCGTTGTTACTGATAAAGCCCGTTTCCACGAGGATCGACGGGATGTCCGGCGAGCGCAGCACTCCAAGGCTGGCATGCTCCGGGCGGCGTTTGTGCAGGTTGCCAATACGCTGCAGCTGGCTCAGCACGTTGGTCGCCACATCGTAGCCGACGCGCTGGGAATGACCAAACTGCAGATCCAGCACCGCCTGGCTCAGGTAGGGGTCGGCCTGGCTGTTTGCCAGCACATCGCCCGCACCGCCGAGCAGTTCAGACTGTTTCTCATGCTGCTCGAGCCAACCGGCCATTTCGCTGTTGGCGCGACGGTTCGAGAGCACCCACACCGAGGCGCCAGTGGCATCGCGGTTTGGCGCGGCGTCAGCATGGATAGAGACGAGGAAATTGGCGTTTTGCTTACGCGCCACGTCAGAGCGGCCCATCACCGAAATAAAGTAATCCCCGTCGCGGGTCAGCACCGGCTTAAACTGCGGATCGGCGTTCAGTAACGCCCGCAGCTTGCGCGCGATAGCGATAGTCACGTTTTTCTCTTTGGTGCCGTTCGGGCCAATCGCGCCAGGATCCTGGCCGCCGTGCCCAGCATCAATGGCGATAATGACTTTATCATCCGCCGACACCGTGCGGGCCGCCGGGCGAGTCACGGTCTGATTGTTGGTCATCGCCGGCTGAGAGGAGGTCATCACCGTCTGCCGTTCATGACCCGACGAGCTGAACGGGTTACGCCCTGACGTCGTCGTCCGGGAAGGCATCACCGGCGGCGGGTCGGCCCGTTTCACCACCAC
>NZ_MJDM01000010.1:0-220731 GCF_008452795.1 Klebsiella sp. AqSCr | reverse complement strand
GAGGCGGCGGCGGCGGCGCGTCGGCGTTGATGGTAAAGACCACCGTGTAATTCGCCCCGTTCTGTTGCTTCACCGCCCGGGTTTTGCCATCTTCCGTCAGATCCACCAGCAGACGCAGCGTCTGCGTATCCTGCGGCGTGCCGGCGCGAATACTCTTCACCAGGTTGCTGCCGCTAAACTGCAGCGGTAGTCCCTGCAATACGCCGGTCTGCTTGATATCCAGCGCCACCAGACGTTTACCCTGTGGGGTAAAGGAGTACTCCGGCTCACCGACAAAGCTTAGGGTAATACGGGCCTGCTGGTCTCCGTTAGAGACCTGGATATCGGATAAACTCGCCGCAGTGGCGTGAAGACTCGACAGCATCAGCGCAGCGGCAAGCCAGGTGGTTATGCGATACTTCATCCCGTCATCCTTCAGGCTAAAAGGCTAAACGCGCCAGTAAAGATTCACCCCGTGAGGAGATCGCGGTAATACGCGCCTCACGCCCTTGTGCCTGGTAATCAAGGTGAATTTCAACATCCGGGTCAGGCAGGACACCTGCGCCTTGCTGCGGCCATTCCACCAGGCAGATGGCATCGTCGGCAAAATAATCACGGATCCCCATAAATTCGAGTTCCTCAGGATCCGCCAGACGGTAAAGATCGAAGTGATACACCATCAGGTTCTCGAGGGTATAGGGCTCCACCAGGGTATAAGTTGGGCTTTTGACATTGCCGCGGTGACCGAGCGCCTGCAAAAAGCCGCGACTGAAGGTCGTTTTCCCCGCGCCTAAATCACCATACAGATAAATCACGGTGGCGCCGGTACAGGCCTGCGCGATGCGGTCGCCAAGGGCCAGCGTGGCCTGCTCATCGGGTAAAGGAATCACTCGGTTAATCATGGTCTACGTCAATCACATCCGGGTTAACAACACGCCTGAGCGTGGAAAAGAGATCGGTCGCCAGCATGCCGCGGGTGCCCTCGCGGGCGGCCAGTCGGTCGGCGGCATCGCCATGAGCGACGCACCCGGCACAGGCAGCATCATACGGCGTCAGGTGCTGTCCTAACAACGCGGCGATGATGCCGGTGAGCACATCGCCCATCCCGCCGCTGGCCATCCCGGCATTGCCGGCATCGATAATGCCCATCGCCCCGCTTTCACTGGCCACCACCGTGCCCGCGCCTTTCAGCACAACCACGCCGCCATACCGTTTTACCAGACGCTGCGCAGAAAGTAAGCGATCGCTTTCAATTTCTGCCACGCTGACGTTCAGCAGACGGGCCGCTTCGCCGGGGTGCGGCGTTAGCACGCGATTGTGACGTTTATCGGGATTGAATGCCAGCAGGTTCAGCGCGTCGGCGTCCCAGACCATCGGTTTGTTAAAACTTTCCACCGTGCGCAGGGCGCTGCGCCCCCATTCGCGCTGCCCCAGGCCAGGGCCAATCGCCACCACATCAGCCCACTCCAGCGCGGCTTTCAGAGTCTGCGGCGTCAGTTCATCTACCATTAATTCCGGCCGCACGGTGACAATGGGCGCCACGTTCTCCGGGTGAGTAAGTACTCGCACCAGTCCCACGCCGCTGCGTAGGGCCGCTTCACCGCACATACGGATAGCGCCTGCCGTGCCGCGATCGCCGCCGACAATCACCAGTTTACCGTGATCGCCTTTATGGGAGGTGGCCCGCCGCGGCGGAAGCCAGTCGGCGAGGTGGGCGGCGCAAAACCGCGTCAGAGGAGTGCTTTGTCCGGCGAGCCAGCGTTCGAGCCCCAGCGCATGATGGTGGAGTTGCCCGACGACATCCCGCGCCTTGCCGGTCAGCAGCCCCGGCTTGAGGGCGATAAAGGTCAGCGTATGGTCGGCCTGTACCACTGCACCTGGCGTCGCGCCCGTCTGCGCATTCAGGCCGGAAGGGATATCCAGCGCCACCACCGGCGCCGGGTGGTGGTTCGCCTGGTGGATGAGCGCCGCAACGGGATCGCGCGGCGCACTGCGCAGACCGGTGCCGAGCAGGCCATCAATAATCAGTGAGATATCGTCGGGCCATGGGATAGTCGCCGCATGGATCACACCGCCGGCGTTAAGCCACGCCTCCCGCGCCGCCTGCGCCTCTTCCGGCAGCGGGCTGTCACTCTCCACCGCCAGCAGCGTCACCCGCCGCCCCGCGGCCTGTGCCAGACGCGCAACGACATATCCGTCGCCGCCGTTGTTGCCATGTCCGCAGAGGATCAGCCAGTGCGCGCTGGCAGGATAAGCACAGCTGGCCAGCTGGAACGCCGCCTCGCCCGCGCGCTGCATGAGTTCGAACAGCGTCAGCCCCAGGCTGTCCGCCGCCTCTCGTTCGGCCAGGCGCAGCGCCTCCGCAGGCCAAATGTTGTATGGTATACTGTCAGGGTTTTTCGTCATTGTATGGTCCATCATGTCACAGCCCCTCGATCTCGTTCAGTTAGCGCAACAAATCAAACAATGGGGCACAGAGCTTGGGTTCCAGCAGGTGGGGATCGCCGATACCGACCTCAGCGCCAGTGAACCCAAACTGCAGGCATGGCTGGATAAACAATACCACGGCGAAATGGAATGGATGGCCCGTCACGGTATGATGCGCGCCCGTCCCCACGAACTGCTGCCCGGTACGTTACGCGTCATCAGCGTGCGGATGAACTATCTGCCCGCTAACGCCGCCTTTGCCCGCACCCTGAAAGATCCCACGCTGGGTTACGTCAGCCGTTATGCCCTCGGGCGTGATTATCATAAGCTGCTACGTAATCGCCTGAAAAAGCTGGGGGAGAAGATTCAGGAACAGTGTGCTTCGCTCAATTTTAGACCTTTTGTCGATTCCGCGCCTATCCTGGAACGGCCAATCGCAGAAAAAGCGGGCCTTGGCTGGACAGGTAAGCACTCACTAATATTAAGCCGCGACGCCGGATCGTTCTTTTTCCTCGGCGAACTGCTGATTGATCTGCCCCTGCCGGTCGACAGCCCGGTTGCGGAGGAGTGTGGGCGCTGCGTCGCCTGCATGACCATCTGTCCCACCGGGGCCATCGTTGAGCCCTATACCGTCGACGCCCGGCGCTGCATCTCCTATCTCACCATTGAACTGGAAGGTGCAATCCCCGAGGAGTTCCGTCCACTAATCGGCAACCGTATTTACGGTTGTGATGATTGTCAGCTGATCTGCCCGTGGAACCGTTTCTCACAGCTCACCGATGAAGAGGATTTCAGCCCACGCAAAGCGCTGCATGCCCCGCCGCTGGTGGAGCTGTTCGCCTGGAGCGAAGCGTGGTTTCTGAAGGTGACCGAAGGGTCGGCGATTCGTCGCATTGGCCACCTGCGCTGGCTGCGCAATATCGCCGTCGCGTTGGGCAATGCGCCCTGGGATGAAGCCCATCTTCGCGCCCTGGAGAGCCGCCGGGGCGAGCACCCGCTTCTCGACGAACACATTGAGTGGGCGATTGCCCAGCAACTGAAAAAGCGGAACGCCGACGCCGTTGAAGTACAGCTGCCGAAAAAATTACGTCTGGTCAGAGTGGTAGAGAAAGGCTTGCCGCGCGACGCCTGATTCATTCACAGGCTGTGAATAAAATCTAAAACACATTGCGTTTCAAGGCGCAGACCAAGGTCAAGTGATCGGATTAACATTTTGAAATGAAATTTATTTGTTAAATTTCAATCACATACAAAGATACTATTTACAAAGCGAAGCATTTGCGCCGCCAGTGACGGAACGACAACCTGTGGATAACTCTGTTCACAGTATTTCTGCGGACCAAACGAAAATCATCCCCGGCGCTGGATTGCACTGTGGATAAATAAGAGATGGAAGAAAATTTGGAGCGGGAAACGAGACTCGAACTCGCGACCCCGACCTTGGCAAGGTCGTGCTCTACCAACTGAGCTATTCCCGCGTTACTGCATTTTTTGCCATATTTCGATGGCGTCGTAATTTGCATTTCTGCGTCGTTACGGGAGGCGTATTATACGAGAATTCGATGCCCCTGCAACCCCCTGACGATCACTTTTTTGCGTTTTTTGTTTAAATGGACATTTTCTCGCCATCTACGCCGCTGAATTGTATAAATAAGCGTCATAACGGGCAAAATCGCTTTTTCCGCCCGGCTGAATGACGCAAAATCGCTCGCATCATACAGCGGTGGCGCGACGTATAACGAGGCCACCCCGACGCCAAACAGGGAATTAGCATGAGAAAAGTCCTCACCGTCCTGCTGCTGAGCACGCTGGCCATCGGAACCGCGTCAGCCGAGACGCTCCATTTTGGCACCACCACGGCCAATCCACCGTTTGTCACCGCCAACGGCAAAAATCAGCCCGTTGGCTTCGATATCGATCTCGCGCACGCCCTGTGCCAGCAGATGCAGGCGCAGTGCCAGTTCACGGCGCAGCGTTTCGATACCCTGATCCCGGCTTTACGCTTTAAGAAATTTGACGCGGTGATTGCCGGCATGGAAGTGATCCCGATGCGTGAGAAGCAGGTCGCCTTCAGCCGACCCTATCGCCAGGCGCTCTCCGGGGTAGTGATCGTCAACAAAGATGTCGCCCATACCTTTGCCGATCTGAAGGCTAAAAAAGTCGGCGTGGTGAAAGGCACGCTGCATCAGCGCTACCTGCGTGATAAACAGAAAGCCGTACAGGCTGTCCCTTACGACGATGTCGCCAGCGCCCTGGCCGCGCTGAAAGCCGGGCAAATAACCGGCGTCATGGGCGACTTCGCCACCCTCGACGCCTGGCAGCAGGAGAACCCTGACTACGCCATCATGGATGAACGGGCCACCGACCCGGCTTATTACGGTAAGCAGTATGCGATTGCGGTGCGCAAAGACGATCCGGAGCTGCTGAACGCCATCAACGATGCCCTGGCCGCGGTCATGGCGACACCTGACTTCCAGCAGATGCAGCAGAAGTGGTTTAAATAACGCAGAAAAGTGTACCGGGCCGCGCACAGGGCCCGGTCGCGGTTTACAGCTTAATGAAGTGTTCGCGGTAGTAAGCCAGCTCGGCGACCGACTCGCGGATATCGTCCATCGCCTGATGAGTGCCCTGCTTTTTAAAACCGTCGAGAATTTCCGGCTTCCAGCGGCGCGCCAGCTCTTTCAGCGTGCTAACGTCCAGATAGCGATAGTGGAAATAGGCTTCCAGTTGCGGCATGTACTTAAACAGGAAGCGACGATCCTGGCCGATACTGTTGCCGCAGATCGGCGACTTGCCCGCCGGCACCCACTGCTTAAGAAACTCAATGGTCGCCAGTTCGGCATCGTGCTCGCTGACAGTGCTGGCCTTTACGCGATCCACCAGACCGCTGCCGGTATGCGTCCGCACATTCCACTCGTCCATTAATGCCAGCTGAGCGTCCGACTGATGCACCGCGATGGTCGGGCCCTCAGCCAGAATGTTCAGGTTGGCATCGGTCACCAGGGTGGCGATTTCGATAATGCGATCGCGCTCCGGATCCAGCCCTGTCATCTCAAGATCGATCCAAATGAGGTTGTTTTCATTTGCACTCATGCTATTTTCCACCCTTCTCGCGTGACTATATTCATCTAAAATAGCGTGTATCATAGAGGTTTTGCCCCATCAGGGCGACCAGGAGCCAGTTCGATTGAGTAAAAATAAACTCTCCAAAGGCCAGCAGCGCCGCGTCAAAGCCAACCACCAGCGCCGTCTGAAAACCACTGCGGAGAAGGCCGACTACGATGACAACCTGTTTGGCGAAACGTCGGAAGGCATTGTCATCAGTCGCTTTGGTATGCATGCCGACGTCGAATCCGCTGACGGCAGCGTGCATCGCTGCAATATCCGCCGGACGATCCGCTCGCTGGTCACCGGCGACCGCGTGGTCTGGCGGCCGGGTAAAGACGCCGCCGACGGCGTAAGCGTCAAAGGGATCGTCGAGGCGGTGCACGATCGCGCCTCCGTCCTGACGCGTCCGGATTTTTACGACGGCGTGAAGCCTATCGCCGCCAATATCGACCAGATCGTGGTGGTTTCCGCGATCCTGCCTGAGCTGTCGCTGAATATTATCGATCGCTATCTGGTGGCCTGCGAAGCGCAGGATATCGAGCCGCTCATTGTGCTGAATAAAATCGATCTGCTGGATGATGATGGTCTGCGCTTCGTCAATGAGCAAATGGATATCTACCGCAACATCGGTTACCGCGTGCTGCTGGTTTCCAGTCGGACTCAGGACGGCCTTAAGCCGCTGGAAGCGGCCCTGACCGACCGCATCAGTATCTTCGCCGGGCAGTCCGGGGTCGGTAAATCGAGCCTGCTGAACGCCCTGCTCGGGTTGAGCGAGGATCAGATCCTCACCAATGATGTCTCGGACGTTTCCGGCTTAGGTCAACACACCACCACCGCGGCACGCCTCTACCACTTCCCGCACGGCGGCGATGTGATTGATTCACCGGGGGTACGTGAGTTCGGCCTGTGGCATCTGGAAGCGGAACAAATCACCAACGGCTTTGTCGAATTCCATGATTATTTAGGCCGTTGCAAATATCGCGACTGTAAACACGATACCGATCCTGGCTGTGCGCTTCGCGAAGCGGTAGAGAACGGCAAGATCGCCGAAAGCCGTTTTGAGAACTACCACCGCATCCTGGAAAGCATGGCGCAGGTACAGGTAAAAACGCGTAAAAACTTTTCCTCGTCCGATGACTGATCATTAAGCTGAGCATCACGTAAGGCGCTGCCGGGCAGCGATGATGACGCAGCTTACGCGGATGCCATTTGGCGAGTTTTACGTATAGAATCGTCCCCTTTTTTCAGGTCCCCGCCCGCAGGCGGGGTCAGGAACGACATATCATGGCCTGGAGGCTACTTTGTTAAACGATCTTAAACTTTCACTGCAATACATTCTGCCTAAACTGTGGCTCACCCGCCTCGCAGGCTGGGGTGCGAGCAAACGCGCAGGTTGGCTGACGAAGCTGGTCATCGATCTGTTCGTGAAATACTACAAGGTCGATATGAAAGAGGCGCAGAAGCCGGATACCGCGGCTTATCGCACCTTCAACGATTTCTTCGTGCGCCCGCTGCGCGACGACGTTCGCCCGCTGAATACCGATCCAAACGTGCTGGTGATGCCGGCCGATGGCGTGATCAGCCAGCTTGGCGCCATTGAGAACGATAAAATCCTGCAGGCTAAGGGTCATGACTACAGTCTGGAAGCCCTGCTGGCCGGCAACTATCAGATGGCCGACCTGTTCCGTAACGGCAGCTTCGCCACCACCTACCTGTCGCCGCGCGACTATCACCGCGTACACATGCCGTGCAACGGCATCCTGCGCGAAATGATCTACGTTCCTGGCGACCTGTTCTCTGTTAACCACTTGACGGCGCAGAACGTGCCGAACCTGTTCGCCCGTAACGAGCGCGTCATCTGCCTGTTTGATACTGAGTTTGGCCCGATGGCGCAAATTCTGGTGGGCGCAACTATCGTCGGCAGCATCGAGACCGTGTGGTCCGGCACCGTGACCCCGCCGCGCGAAGGCATTATTAAACGCTGGACCTGGCCCGCTGGCGACAACGAAGGCTCCATCGCCTTGCTGAAAGGCCAGGAGATGGGCCGCTTCAAACTGGGTTCCACCGTGATCAACCTGTTTGCCCCGGGCCAGGTGAAGCTGGTCGACACGCTGCAAAGCCTGTCCGTGACCAAGATCGGCCAACCGCTGGCGACAGCAGTGGAAGCGACCGCCGCCGCTGAACCCGCGCCGTTACCGGAAGAAGAGATCCGCGCCGAACACCGCGCCAGCCCGCTGGTTGACGATAAACAAGACCAAGGTTAATTCTTCAGCAAAAGGGTTATGCCGTGCGCCTGATATACACTTTCCTGTTGGCCTTGAGCCTCAGTTTCGGGGCGTACGCTGCGACAGCCCCGGATGCTAAACAGATAACCCAGGAACTGGAACAGGCGAAGGCGGCAAAGCCCGCCCAGCCTGAAACCGTTGAAGTTCTGCAGTCCGCGCTGAACGCGCTTGAGGAGCGAAAATCATCCCTCGAGCGCGCCCGTCAGTATCAGGACGTTATCGACAATTTCCCCAAACTGTTTCAAAGCCTGCGTGCCCAGCTCAATAATCTGAGCGAAGAGCCGCGCCAGGTGCCAACCGGCCTGACCGCCGATGCGCTGAACCAGGAGATCCTGCAGGTCAGCAGCCAGCTGCTGGAATCGAGCCGCCAGGCGCAGCAGGAGCAGGATCGCGCGCGTGAAATCGCCGACTCCCTGAACCAGCTGCCGCAGCAGCAAACCGATGCCCGTCGTCAGCTCAATGAGGTTGAGCGCCGCATCGGCACGCAAACCGGCAACAATGCTCTCGCCCAGGCGCAAAATCTTGCTCTGCAGGCGGAATCAGCGCGTCTGAAGGCGCTGGTGGATGAACTCGACCTCGCCCAGCTCTCCGCCAACAACCGCCAGGAGCTGTCGCGCGCCCGTTCCGAGCTGGCGCAAAAACAGAGCGAGCAGCTGGATGCCTATCTGCAGGCGCTGCGCAATCTGCAAAACAGCCAGCGCCAGCGGGAGGCGGAAAAGGCGCTGGAGAGTACCGAACTGCTGGCGGAGAACAGTGAAAACCTGCCGCCGGACATCACCGCCCAGTTTAAGGTCAACCGTGAGCTCTCCCAGGCGCTGAACCAGCAGGCGCAGCGCATGGATCTGGTGGCGTCCCAGCAGCGGCAGGCGACGAATCAAACGCTGCAGGTGCGCCAGGCGTTAAACACTCTGCGCGAGCAGTCGCAGTGGCTGGGCTCCTCCAATCTGCTGGGCGAAGCCCTGCGCGCCCAGGTGGCGCGGCTGCCGGAGCGCCCTCGCCCGCAGCAGCTGGATACGGAAATGGCGCAGCTGCGCGTGCAGCGTCTGCGCTTTGAAGATTTGCTGAGTAAGCAGCCGCAGCTGCGGCAGATCCGCCAGGCCGACGGCGAACCGCTTACCAGCGAGCAGAACAAGATCCTGCAGGCGCAGCTGCGCACGCAGAACGAGCTGCTGAACTCGCTGCTGCGCGGCGGCGACACCCTGATGCTGGAGCTCACCAAGCTGAAGGTCGCCAACGGCCAGCTGGAAGACGCGCTGAAAGAGATCAACGAAGCCACCCACCGCTATCTGTTCTGGACTTCGGACGTCAGCCCCATCGGCTTCTCCTGGCCGCTGGAGATCGTCCAGGATCTGCGGCGCCTGATCTCCCTGGATACCATCAGCGAACTGGGTAAAGCCATCGCGATGATGCTCACCAGCAAAGAGACCCTGCTACCGCTGTTTGCCGCCCTGCTGCTGGTTGGCTTTAGCATCAGCTCGCGGCGCCATTTCACCCGCTTTCTCGAGCGCTCCAGCGCCCGGGTGGGGAAAGTCACCCAGGATCACTTCTGGCTGACGCTGCGCACGGTCTTCTGGTCGATACTGGTGGCCTCGCCGCTGCCGGTGCTGTGGATGACGCTCGGCTATGGTCTGCAGTCCGCCTGGCCGTTCCCGCTGGCGGTGGCGATTGGCGATGGAGTCACCGCGACGGTGCCTCTGCTGTGGGTGGTGATGATCTGCGCCACCTTCGCCCGGCCAAACGGGCTGTTTATCGCCCACTTCGGCTGGCCGCGTAGCCGCGTGGCGAAGGCGATGCGCTACTACCTGATGAGCATCGGGCTGATTGTGCCGCTGATTATGGCGCTGATCATGTTCGATAATCTTAACGACCGCGAATTCTCCGCTTCGCTGGGCCGACTGTGCTTCCTGCTGATCTGCGGCGCGCTGGCGGTGGTCACCCTGAGCCTTAAGCACGCCGGTATTCCGCTCTATCTGGATAAAGAGGGGAATGGCGACAATATGGTGAACCGCCTGCTGTGGAACCTGATGCTTGGCGCCCCGCTGGTGGCCATGCTGGCGGCCGCCGTCGGCTACCTCGCCACCGCCCAGGCGCTGCTTGCGCGTCTGGAAACCTCGGTCGCCATCTGGTTCCTGCTGCTGGTGGTCTATCACATCATCCGCCGCTGGATGCTGATCCAGCGCCGCCGGCTGGCCTTCGACCGGGCCCGCCATCGTCGCGCGGAAATTCTCGCTCAGCGCGCCCGCGGCGAAGATGAGCCCGTTCACGTCAGCAGCCCGGAAGGGTCGGTGGAGACGGAGGTCAGCGAGGTCGACCTCGATGCCATCAGTACCCAGTCGCTGCGGCTTGTCCGCTCCCTGCTGATGCTGATCGCGCTGCTATCGGTCATCGTGCTGTGGTCGGAAATTCACTCGGCGTTTGGCTTCCTTGAGAATATCTCGCTGTGGGACGTGACCTCGACGGTACAAGGGGTGGAAAGCCTTGAGCCTATTACGCTTGGCGCGGTGTTGATTGCCATTCTGGTGCTGATCATCACCACTCAGCTGGTACGCAACCTGCCCGCGCTGCTGGAACTGGCGATCCTCCAGCATCTCGATTTAACCCCCGGCACCGGCTACGCCATCACCACCATCACTAAGTATCTGCTGATGCTGGTCGGCGGGCTGGTGGGCTTCTCGATGATCGGTATCGAGTGGTCGAAGCTGCAGTGGCTGGTCGCCGCGCTGGGTGTGGGTCTCGGGTTTGGCCTGCAGGAGATCTTCGCCAACTTTATCTCCGGCCTGATTATCCTGTTTGAGAAGCCGATCCGCATCGGCGATACGGTCACCATTCGCGACCTGACGGGCAGCGTCACCCGCATTAATACCCGTGCGACCACCATCAGCGACTGGGACCGAAAAGAGATTATCGTGCCGAACAAGGCGTTCATTACCGAACAGTTTATCAACTGGTCGCTGTCGGACTCGGTTACCCGCGTGGTGCTGACGGTGCCGGCGCCTGTGGACGCCGATACCGAAGAGGTGACGAAAATTCTCATCGCCGCGGCGCATCGCTGCTCGCTGGTCATCGATACCCCGGCGCCGGAGGCGTTTCTCGTCGACCTGCAGCAGGGGATCCAGATTTTCGAGCTACGTATTTTTGCCGCGGAGATGGGGCACCGCATGCCGCTGCGCCATGAGATGCATCAGCTGATCCTGGCGGGCTTCCGCGAGCATGGCATTGATATGCCGTTCCCTCCGTTCCAGATGCGTCTGGAAAGTATTGACGGCAGGCAAAGCAGTAAAACCATGACCTCGGCCGGAAAAACCAGCCGCCGTACGGCTGGTAGCCTGTAAACCATCCCCTGCCCGGCGGCACCGCCGGGCAGGCTCTTTAACTCTCCATCACCAGCGCGCCGGACGCCATGCGCCGACGGTAGCTTTCGTAGATCCCCAGCGCCAGCAGTGAGAAGAAGATCGGCCCACCGACCATCCACAGGGTGCTGTTCCAGTCCCCGCTGTCGATGACGGGTTGGATAATGGTGAAGATATTGGCGAAGGTCACCACCAGCAGCACCACGCCGGTCGCCAGCAGCGTCGACGGACGGTTTTTGAAGATCACGAACGGCCGGTCAAGATGGGTTTTCGCCTTGAAGAACGGGAAGGCGATGGTCAGGAACAGATAAGGCAAGGTCATAGAGACATTGGCCATCAGCGTCAGCTTGTTATAAAACGCGGAAGCGCTATCCCCACCGAACGATACCAGTACGATAAACACCCCGACCAGCAGACACTGCAGCCACATCGCCGCGGCGGGCATTCCGTTGACGTTGAGACGGGTCATCACCGACGGCCAGAGCGCTTTTGGCGTGCCCTGGATAATCGCTTTCAGGGGAGAATAGCTGAGGGTGAAGAACGCGCCGGTGTAAGCGAGAAACATCGACAGGCCGGTAATACGGGCGAACCAGACCCCGGTCAGGGCTGACGCCGCAGGGGTCAGGTGCAGGGCCTGGCCCAGCGTCGCCCCGAGGCTGGTCATCAGCACATAGGTGATGTTGCCGAGGTTGGTCGAACGCGCGCCAAGCACCTGCTGCCAGTTGGCGCTCACGCCCCACAGCACAATCGCCAGCGAGTAACCGATCGAGATAACGATCGCCGCGATGATAATACCTTTGGCAAAGTTCTTTTCCGGCTTATCGGTCTTATCCACTAAGCCGCCAACCGCCTCAATTCCGCCATAGGCAAAGATGGCAAATACCACAAACGACAGCATCGCCATGCCCGACTGATACCCGGGATTAGGCGAAAGGGTGAAGTTTAACGGCTGGGCGAAATGACCGCCGTTAAGCAGAAGGATCGCCCCGCTCACCAGCAGCAGCACCAGGTTAAGCCCCATCACCGCGATACCGCCGACGGCGGTAATTTTAGCGATTTTATTGATCCCTTTGACGGCAATAAAGGTCACCACGACCATCCAGCAGGCCGCCAGAATACCGACCGTCTGCGTCGGCGTCAGGCTACCCAGCGCCCAGGTCTGGGTTTTGTCCGTGCCAAACAAAAAAGTAGAGAGCAGGACCCAGATCTTAGCGGCGGTACTCACCATCCACACTACGTACGAGGCAAACCACATAAAGGTACCAATGAAGGCAAAGCGCGGCCCGACGCTGTGGTTCATCCAGGAATAGATCCCGCCCTCTTCGCGACGATAAGCTGAGCCCATCTCCGCCATCATCAGCGCGAACGGGATAAAGAAAAAGAGGGCGGAAAAAAGGTAAAACGGCATCGCGCTATAGCCCATCAGATAAAACGCCGATGGGCTGTTGGCAAAGCCAAATACCGAGGTGAAGATCATCAGAATCAGCCCGATCAGGCTCATCTTCTTGAGTTGTTGATGCATAAATCTATCCAAACGTGGGCATCGCCCCGACGAGCGACGCCTGACCTCATAAAAAGAGCGCGGATAGTAGCAAAATCACGGAGGGAAATTGTGGGTATTCGGGCTAAAGCCGGGGCGAGGGTGTCAGGTTCAGAGTCGTCTTTCACCTCCCCCACCCGCCGGCGGAGGGAGGTGAAAAAGCGATCAGGCGCGGTCTACCGTAAAGGCGATCACTTCGCCGATGCTTTCAGCGCCCAGCGCCAGCATGACCACGCGGTCAACGCCCAGCGCCACGCCGGAGCAGTCCGGCAGACCCGCCTCCAGCGCTGCCAGCAGGTTGTTATCGATGGGCTGCTGCGGAAGGCCGCGCGCGGCGCGTTTGCGGTTATCCTGCTCAAACCGCAGGCGCTGTTCATGGGCGTCGGTCAGCTCGTGGAAACCGTTCGCCAGCTCAATACCTTTGTAATAGACCTCAAAGCGCTCAGCGACCCGATGATCTTCCGGGCTGATCTGCGCTAAAGAGGCCTGAGTCGCCGGGAAATGATAAATGAACGTTGGTCGATCTTTGCCGATGTGCGGCTCCACGCCCATGGTGAACAGCAGCTGCAGCAGGGTATCGCGATCTTCTTCAGTATCGGCGATATTGCTCAGATCCAGCTTCGCTGCGACTTCACGCAGCTGTGCTTTATCGGCAGAGAGCGGGTCAATTTCCAGATGGCGCTGAAACGCCTGCTGATAGGAGAGACTTTCCGCCGGTTGGCACTCCAGCACCTGCTGCAGCAGATCGTCCACCTCATTGATCAGGCGATACATGTCATAGCATGGACGATACCACTCCAGCATGGTGAATTCCGGATTGTGATGACGCCCCATCTCTTCATTACGGAAGCTGCGGCACAGCTGGAAGACCGGGCCGCAACCTGCCGCCAGCAGGCGCTTCATGTGGTACTCCGGACTGGTCATCAGGTACAGGTTAAGCCCCTGAGAATGGCCCGGGCCGACGAAACGGGTTTCGAACGGGAACAAATGAATATCCGTTACCGTCGCCTGACTCATGCAAGGCGTCTCCACCTCCAGCACGCCACGATCGGTAAAGAAACGGCGGATTTCCGCCATCACCGCCGCGCGCTTCAACAGATTGGGAATGGGTGCGCTCGGCTGCCAGGTTGCCGTCTCGCTCATGGTACTTTCTCCGATTGCAAATTAAGGGCACGAAGTCTACTCGCAACCGGCGAGTGAAACAAATTTTGTGCAATCTCCGGCAGACTACATGCCATTAATCTATCGTTAACCCTGACGCATAAATACCACTGATAAATAACCGCACATATCGATAAAAAAATCGAACACGTCAATTTTCCATACTGACCCTAAGGCTATACTCCTGTACCTATAAAGGAGCAGTGATACTTTTTCGCCAGCCCGGCGGCGAAATACACTAAAACTGGAGGAATGTCGTGCAAACTTTTCAAGCCGATCTCGCCGTAATTGGCGCCGGCGGGGCAGGCCTTCGTGCCGCTATCGCCGCCGCTCAGGCCAACCCCAACGCTAAAATCGCCCTGATTTCTAAAGTCTATCCGATGCGCAGCCATACGGTCGCTGCGGAAGGGGGATCCGCAGCCGTTGCCCAGGATCACGATAGCTTTGAGTACCATTTTCACGACACCGTCGCGGGAGGCGACTGGCTGTGCGAGCAGGATGTCGTCGACTATTTTGTTCATCACTGCCCGACGGAAATGACCCAACTGGAGCAGTGGGGATGCCCATGGAGCCGCCGCCCCGACGGCAGCGTCAACGTCCGGCGCTTCGGTGGCATGAAAATCGAACGCACCTGGTTTGCCGCCGACAAAACCGGCTTCCACATGCTGCATACCCTCTTCCAGACCTCCCTTCAGTTTCCCCAAATTCAGCGCTTTGACGAACATTTCGTCCTTGACCTGCTGGTCGATGACGGGCAGGCCCGCGGCCTGGTGGCGATGAATATGATGGAAGGCACCCTGGTGCAGATCCGCGCTAACGCCGTGGTGCTGGCTACCGGCGGCGCCGGGCGCGTCTACCGCTACAACACCAACGGCGGCATCGTCACCGGTGACGGGATGGGGATGGCCCTGGGCCATGGCGTGCCGCTGCGCGACATGGAATTCGTTCAGTATCACCCGACCGGCCTGCCGGGATCCGGGATCCTGATGACCGAAGGCTGCCGCGGCGAAGGCGGGATTCTGGTCAACAAAAACGGCTACCGCTATCTGCAGGATTACGGCATGGGCCCGGAAACCCCGCTCGGCGAACCGAAGAATAAATATATGGAGCTGGGCCCACGCGACAAAGTGTCCCAGGCCTTCTGGCACGAGTGGCGGAAAGGGAACACCATCCCGACGCCGCGCGGCGACGTGGTCTACCTCGATCTCCGCCACCTCGGCGAGAAAAAACTGCTGGAGCGTCTGCCGTTTATCTGTGAACTGGCGAAAGCCTACGTCGGCGTCGATCCGGTGAAAGAGCCGATCCCGGTGCGCCCGACCGCGCACTACACCATGGGCGGTATTGAAACCGATCAGCAGTGCGAAACCCGGATCAAAGGGCTGTTTGCCGTGGGCGAATGCTCGTCCGTTGGCTTACATGGCGCCAACCGTCTGGGCTCCAACTCGCTGGCCGAGCTGGTGGTCTTCGGCCGCCTGGCCGGGGAGCAGGCCATGCAGCACGCCGCTCAGGCGGGCGAGGCAAACGGCGCCGCCCTCGATGCGCAGGCTGCCGATGTGGAGCAGCGCCTGAAAGATCTCGTCAACCAGGAAGGTAACGAAAACTGGGCGAAAATTCGCGATGAAATGGGGCTGTCGATGGAGGAAGGCTGCGGCATCTACCGCACGCCGGAGCTGATGCAGAAAACGATCGACAAGCTGGCTGAACTGCAGGAACGCTTTAAGCGCGTGCGCATTACTGATAACTCCAGCGTGTTCAATACCGATCTGCTTTACACCATTGAGCTGGGGCACGGTTTAAACGTTGCCGAATGTATGGCGCACTCGGCCATCGCCCGTAAAGAATCGCGCGGGGCGCACCAGCGTCTGGATGAAGGCTGTACCGAACGCGACGACGTCAACTTCCTCAAGCACACTCTCGCCTTCCGCGAGGCCGATGGCACTACCCGTCTGGAATATGGCGATGTGAAGATCACCACGCTGCCGCCGGCAAAACGTGTCTATGGCGCAGAAGCGGACGCGGCTGAGAAGAAGGAGACCACCCATGGCTGAGATGAAAAACCTGAAAGTCGAAGTGGTGCGCTACAATCCGGAGGTCGACACCGCACCGCACAGCGCGTTCTATGACGTGCCTTACGATGAACAGACCTCGCTGCTGGACGCGCTGGGCTACATCAAAGACAACCTGGCGCCAGACCTGAGCTACCGCTGGTCCTGCCGAATGGCAATCTGCGGTTCCTGCGGCATGATGGTCAACAAGGTGCCGAAGCTGGCCTGCAAAACCTTCCTGCGCGATTACACCAAAGGCATCAAGGTGGAGGCATTGGCCAACTTCCCGATCGAGCGCGATCTGGTGGTGGACATGACCCACTTTATCGAAAGCCTGGAAGCCATTAAGCCGTATATCATCGGCAATAACCGCACGCCTGACCAGGGGCCAAACAAGCAGACCCCGGCCCAGATGGCGAAATACCATCAGTTTTCCGGCTGCATCAACTGCGGGCTGTGCTATGCCGCCTGTCCACAGTTCGGCCTGAACCCGGAATTTATCGGCCCGGCGGCGATCACCCTCGCCCACCGTTATAACGAAGACAGCCGCGACCACGGTAAAAAGGAACGCATGGCGCAGCTTAACGGCCAGAATGGCGTCTGGACCTGCACTTTCGTGGGCTACTGCTCGGAAGTGTGTCCGAAGCACGTCGACCCGGCGGCCGCGATCCAGCAGGGCAAGGTGGAAAGCTCGAAAGACTTTCTTATCGCCACCCTGAAACCACGCTAAGGAGTGCATTATGACGACGAAACGCAAACCCTACGTGCGGCCAATGACCTCCACCTGGTGGAAAAAGCTGCCGTTTTATCGCTTCTACATGGTACGGGAAGGCACGGCGGTACCGACGGTATGGTTTAGCATTGTGCTGATTTATGGGCTATTTGCCCTCAAGCACGGCGCCGAGAGCTGGGCGGGATATATCGGATTCCTGCAAAACCCGGTGGTGGTGATCCTCAACCTGATTACCCTGGCGGCGGCGCTGCTGCACACCAAAACCTGGTTTGAGCTGGCGCCGAAAGCCGCCAACGTCATCATCAAAGGCGAAAAAATGGGGCCAGAGCCGGTCATTAAAGGGCTCTGGGTGGTGACGGCGGTGGTCACCGTGGTGATCCTGTTTGTCGCCCTGTTCTGGTAAGGAGGCTGAGATGATTAATCCCAATCCGAAACGTTCCGATGAACCCGTATTCTGGGGGCTGTTTGGCGCAGGTGGCATGTGGGGCGCGATCGTCGCGCCGGTGATGGTGCTGCTGGTCGGCATCCTGCTGCCGCTGGGGCTTGCCCCGGCCGACGCCTTCAGCTATGAGCGTGTGCTGGCTTTTGCCCAAAGCTTTATCGGCCGCGCATTCATCTTTCTGATGATTGTCCTGCCGCTGTGGTGTGGGTTGCATCGTATTCACCACGCCATGCACGATCTGAAAATCCATGTGCCAAACGGTAAATGGGTCTTCTACGGCCTGGCGGCAATCCTCAGCGTCATCATCCTCGTTGGCGTACTGTTTATCTGATCCTGCAAGAGCCCGGTCGCATTTCTGCTACCGGGCTCGCTTCATAGAAAAATCTTGCCGCCTTTTCCCTGCTGGACTCTACACTTAGCTTAAAAGCCAGCAAGGAGCATGCCATGCGTATCCTGCCGATAATTACCGCGATTGCCGTCTCGTTCCTGTCTGTCGCCTGCAGCACGCCCACCCCGCCGCCGGGCGTCACCGTGGTCAGTCCCTTCGACGTTCAGCGCTATCTGGGTACCTGGTATGAAATCGCCCGCTTTGACCACCCTTTTGAAAGCGGGCTGGAAAAAGTCACGATCGCCTGGCACCCACGTGATGACGGCGGTCTGGATGTGGTGAATAAAGGTTATAACCCCGACCGCGGCATGTGGCAGAAAACGGACGGGGTAGCGTACTTTACCGGGGAGCCCAGCCGCGCCGCGCTGAAGATTTCCTTCTTCGGCCCTTTCTACGGCAGCTATAACGTCATTGCTCTGGATAAGGAGTATCGTTACGCGCTGGTCTGCGGCCCCGATCGCGACTATCTCTGGCTGCTGGCCCGGGCGCCGACCATCGCCCCGGAGGTCAGGCAGCAGATGCTGAACATTGCCACCCGACAGGGCTTTGATGTCGGCAAACTGGTCTGGGTCAATCAGCGCTATGATTAGTGCGCGCTGATCTTCAGGCCAATGATGCCAATCACGATACAGACAAGGCTGGCGATACGCATGGCGCTGGCGGATTCCCCTAACAGCACAATACCGGTCACGGCGGCCCCCACGGCGCCGATCCCGGTCCAGACGGCGTAGGCGGTACCTACCGGTAGGGTTTTCATCGCCCATGAGAGCAGCGCCATGCTGGCCACCATCGCCACGATGGTGATAACGCTGGGAACCAGGCGGCTAAAGCCATGGGTATATTTCAGGCCGACGGCCCACACCACTTCCAGCAGGCCAGCGATAAACAAGACTATCCAGGACATAAGGCTCCTTTGCTGGGGCCGTCCCCGGATGAGAAACGCTTACGGGTCGTCCCGTAAGGTGGATGAAAAGTCGTGGTGAGTATATCCAACGGAATGAGAGAAGTGAAGAACGGTACGGCGCTAAACCGTACCGTTGACGGCGTTTATTGCTGAGCTTTGGTTGCCGCGCCAGAGATTGCGTTGCCGCCGTCTGAAATATCCTCACCGACACCGCGCGTGGTGTTACAAGCGGTCAGTGCTGAAGAGAGGACCAAAACCGTAAAGAACGCTGCAATCGTTTTTTTCACCATAATGTCATCCTTAGTGTCAGTTTTGTTTTCATGCCCTATAAGCATAGACAAACCGTCCAAAGATGAAGGGATCTTTGCGATTTTTAAGAGAAAAGGAGTATGCGTGGAGGAGGCTGACATACCGGGAGGCAAGCGCCATTAACGAAACGGCAGGGAAATTCAGCTCACAGCGTGAGAGATAGCGTGGCCCAGGCCCTGAATATCTTCACCCACACCGCGGGCGGTATTGCAGCCAGCCAACAGCGCGCTGCTCAGAAAGAGTAACACCAGGAGTTTAACGCTGCGCTTCATGTATCGTGCTCGTTGTGCCTGTACGAAAAGAGCGGCGCAGCACGGAGGCTACGCCGGTCATCATGACGCGAAATTACTTCACGCGGGATACATATTCGCCAGAGCGAGTATCCACTTTGATCACTTCGCCAATCTGAACGAACAGCGGAACTTTAACCACCGCGCCAGTAGACAGGGTCGCCGGTTTACCGCCGGTACCCGCGGTGTCGCCTTTCAGGCCTGGATCGGTTTCAATGATTTCCAGCTCAACGAAGTTCGGCGGGGTGACCGCGATCGGCTGGCCGTTCCACAGGGTCACGATGCACTCAGCCTGATCCAGCAGCCATTTAGCGTTGTCACCGATCGCTTTCGCGTCAGCAGACAGCTGCTCGAAGGTTTCGTTGTTCATGAAGTGCCAGAACTCACCGTCGTTGTACAGGTAAGTCAGGTTCATATCGACAACGTCCGCGCCTTCTGCGGAATCGGTAGATTTGAAGGTTTTCTCAACGCGGGTACCGGTCAGCAGACGGCGCAGCTTAACGCGCGCAAACGCCTGGCCTTTACCTGGTTTAACGAATTCGCTGGCTTCTACCGCATAAGGTTCGCCATCTAACATGATTTTAAGACCAGCACGAAAATCGTTGCTATAGTAAGTCGCCATAAGGCCCTCTGAAATTGTTTAACTGGTAGCTAAGCCACAAAATGGCGCATATTGTAACCCTAAATACCCCATCCAGAGAAGATTGGATAACGCAACTTGCCAATGTTGTGACCAGTCCTGATGAACTGCTGCGTCTTTTAAATGTAGACGCTGATGAAAAACTGCTGGCCGGACGCGAGGCCAGACGCCTGTTCCCGCTGCGCGTCCCGCGCGCGTTTATCGCCCGCATGGAGAAAGGCAACCCTAACGATCCACTGCTTCGTCAGGTACTTACCGCTGAGGAAGAATTTATCGTCGCCCCCGGCTACTCCACCGATCCGCTGGAAGAACAGCACAGCGTGGTGCCCGGTCTGTTGCACAAATATCGCAACCGGGCCCTGCTGCTGGTGAAAGGCGGTTGTGCGGTAAATTGTCGTTACTGCTTCCGCCGCCACTTCCCATACGCCGAAAATCAGGGCACCAGGCGCAACTGGCAGACAGCGATGGACTACATCGCGGCGCATCCGCAGCTTGATGAAATCATCTTCTCCGGCGGCGACCCGCTGATGGCAAAGGACCATGAGCTTGACTGGCTAATGACCCAGCTGGAAGCTATTCCGCACGTTAAGCGCCTGCGTATTCACAGCCGCCTGCCGATTGTGATCCCGGCGCGCATCACCGAGACGCTGGCCAGTCGCTTCCAGCGTTCGTCGCTGCAGGTAATCCTGGTTAACCACGTCAATCACGCGAATGAAATTGACGGTGAGTTTCGCGCGGCGATGGCCATGCTGCGTCAGGCGGGCGTCACGTTGCTCAACCAGAGCGTGCTGCTGCGCGGGGTGAACGACAACGCGCAAACCCTGGCCGACCTCAGCAATGCGCTGTTTGACGCCGGGGTAATGCCCTACTACTTGCATGTGCTGGATCGGGTGCAGGGGGCGGCGCACTTCATGGTCAGCGATGATGAAGCCCGTGAAATCATGCGTGAACTATTGACCCTCATCTCCGGCTATATGGTGCCGAAGCTGGCGCGCGAGATCGGCGGGGAACCCAGCAAGACGCCGCTGGATTTAGGGCTGAAGCAACGTTAGTGCTTCCGAATAAGGATAAAGCAGTAACTCTGTTTTAAAGAAGAACAATATACCCAGTCTCCAGGCGTACTGGAGGCTGGGTAATAAGAAGATTTAAATGATGATAAATGATAATGAGTATTCATTTATCCAACTTAATCCAGCTATACTTCAATAGAAATCAAAAATATTTGAAGCATAAAAAAATTATATTGATTATGGCCATTATGGCTACAATAATAAAGGTCCACCATGATAGTTGTCGTGAAGTTAACCCATTGATCCTGAAAGTTTTCCTCACGCTATTTTGTACTTCTGCATCATCAATTTTGGCTATATATTTATCATTTATTATTCGCATGCTTGCGTCGGTACTTAACGGTTGAGCACTATTGAACTCGTTCTGCAGTGTAACTTGTCGAATTACGGTTCCGGTAGCAATGACGAAGCCACGTTGTCTAACCGTAACAACAACATCCTGAGTCAGTCCCGCTCTGAGCAACGATTTCCTTAGCAAGGAGATATTTTGATAAAAAGTATTTTGCGAAACAACGACACCACGCTCTTTCCACACAGCGGATAAAAATTCATCTCGGGAAATAATGTTTCCATTACTTTCTAAAAGTAGTTGTAAACATCGGGCTGTGGGGGTATTTAACGTAATGGCTTCATGGTCTTTCCCCGCTACTGGCTGAAGCTCATTCACGTCCATATTAAAAATAACCTCATCATTAATGATGTATGAATTAAATGTCATAAAGCATTTCCATATTCTTTATTTATCGGAGAAACCAATTATTCTCGTATAATTCACAGAAAAAAACAGATGCGCCAATCCATATAAAAAACTAATCTTCTTCAGAATCCCTATGTTACCCATTAAAAATATAAATCTGAAAAATATATACGCCCATGATAAGAGCTTCACAAGCTCACGTCATTTTACGATCTAATCTCATTCAATACAAAAGAAATGTAAATTTATGCATAATTCATATGCACTTCATAGTTAAAAACAGTAAATTAATACAACGTCCGCCAAGATGTAAAGTCCAGCGGGCATGTTACAAACATCATATAATTTTCCATTACTGTCAGAAAATTATCTTCGAATCAATAACAAAAGTGGAAACTCATGGCACGAAAGCTCTATCGCAAGGAAGCGATTGAATATAAGAAATTACACTGGAAAGGAAAAGCTTTATTACTGGCAGGTATGCCAGCATGGCTTATCGTTATTCTGTCAAGTTGTTTTCTCATCGCACTCATCTCGACTCTTATCCTATGTACATTCACCCAACGTATAGATGTACGGGGGGAAGTCATCACATTACCGCATTCCGTTAACGTCTTTGCACCGCAGCAAGGCTTTGTTTTAAATCAATATGTTAAGGTCGGAGATATAGTCAAAAAAGGTCAAAAATTATATGAAATAGATATTTCTCGTAATACCACTAACGGTAATGTGAGTCTTGCTCAAACTGCCGTCATAAATGAAAAGATCATTAATGCTGAGAGCATTATTACAAAACTAATTCGCAACAAAGATGAAACATTGAATGCATTAAACACACAACTAAATACGATTAAAAAATCTCTTAGCGAAACAACCTCAATGCTTGCCAACACACAGGCAGGGTTAAATAAAATGCATCAGAATCTTTCAAGTTACGATAAGTATCTGAAAGAAGGCCTCATTACAAAAGATCAGTACAACTATCAGCACTCACTTTATTTTCAACAGCAAAGTGCGTATCAATCTCTGGTAAGCCAAAAGATGCAACTGGAATCTCAGATAACCCAGTTCACTAGTGATAAAGTCACCAAAGCGGCAGATTTTGATAATCAAATATCAAACCAACAAAATCAAATTAATGATTATAAAAATCAACTAGTTGAGTCCGATGCAAAAGGCAATGTCATCATCAAGGCGACAACGGATGGAAGAATCGAATCGCTAGCCGTAACCAAAGGGCAAATGGTTGATAATGGGAGTAGTTTGGCACAAATAAAGCCCACCGGTAATGTTGAGTACTATCTTATTTTATGGTTACCCAATAATAGTATTCCTTACGTAAAACCGGGGGATACTATCAACATCCGATACGATGCCTTTCCGGCAGATAAATTTGGTCAATTTCCAGGAGAGGTAATATCGATATCATCTATGCCTGCTTCACGACAGGAAATGTCAGAATATACTAACGTTAATAATGGCACGAATCAACAAGAGCTTGCACTATATAAAACGATTGTAAAAATCAAGCAAAAATCCTTTAGTTACAATGGAAAAACATTGTACTTATCTAATGGGTTAAAAGCCGAAGCTGTTGTTTTTCTTGAAGAGCGTCCGTTATATATGTGGATGTTTACTCCGTTTTATAAAATTTCTCAAAGTGTGAGCGGCCCAATTAATGAATAACAAACTCTTTGAAACGATTATTGCAAAGTTAAATTTTTCGCTAATTAAGAAAACACCGGTAATTTTACAATCAGAATCAGCGGAATGTGGTATCGCCAGCCTGGCAATGATCTGCGGACACTATGGATTAGATATAGACTTATTCAATTTCCGCCAACGCTTCGGCAGTCCATCGCAAGGTGCTTCACTGCTGCATTTGAGCAAAACCGCCGAGCGTGCTGGCCTTAAAAATCGCGCGCTTTCATTAGATTTAGATGAAATAAAACAGCTTAAGCTCCCTTGTATTCTCCACTGGGGAATGAATCATTATGTCGTTCTAACGAAAGTACGAAAATCTAGCTATGTTGTGCATGATCCTGCTTTGGGTAAACGTATAATTGGTTTGCAGGAGATGTCTAATAATTTCACCGGCGTGGCTCTGGAACTTTGGCCCGATCAGAACTTTCAGCAAGAAAAGGCAAAAGCACGCTTACGTTTATTAGACCTGATGCGAAACATTGTCGGATTAAAGTCTGCATTAATTAAAATCTTCGCATTCTCTGTCATAATCGAAGCCATTGGCCTTTTACTCCCCATTGGTACCCAACTGGTCACAGACCATGTCATCATGGCCCATGACCAGAGTCTGTTATCCGTCATTTGTATAGGACTGGTCTTTTTCACTCTCTTCCGTACCTTTGTCAGTATGCTAAGGGCATGGACCTCACTGACTCTCAATACTCTGACTAATATTCAATGGAAAACGACATTGTTTGATCACTTGACAAGCTTGCCGTTATCCTTTTTTGAAAAACGGCATCTTGGTGATATCCAGTCACGTTTTACTTCATTGGATACTATCCGCTCAACGTTCACTAATAGTATTGTCAGTGGCATCATTGACTCGATCATGACAATTGGTCTGTTAATTATGTTAACCCTTTACGGCGGCTGGCTAGTATGGGTGGTCGTAGGATTTACGCTTTGCTACGCCATTATGCGCCTGGCGACATACCGTTTTTACCGTCGGGTAGCAGAAGAGCAAGTCATTAAAGGAGCCCGCTCGAGCTCTCATTTCATGGAGTCACTTTATGGAATATCAACGATTAAAGCTCTTAATTTAAAAGAGCGCCGTTCGCAGCATTGGCTTAATATTAACATTGATGCATGTAATGCAGGAATTAAACAAACTCGCTTTGATATGATGTTCAGTGGCATAAACACCTTCATATCATCTATAGATCAAGTTGCTATCCTATGGTTAGGCGCCATTATGGTGATTGATAACAACATGACGTTAGGTATGTTTATGGCGTTTAACTCTTATCGTGGCCAGTTTTCTCAAAGAGCATCTAATTTGATCGATCTCTTTATGCAACTGCGGATGTTATCATTACATAACGAGAGACTATCTGAGATTGTTTTCAGCGAACCCGAGAAAGAGCTCCCAGCACGTCGAGTTTTCGATGAGAATAGTGGAGTGAAGCTGGAGATTAAAAATCTCAGTTATCAATATGACCCGTTCTCGCAACCTATTTTTTCTAACTTTAACCTGCAGGTTGAGCCAGGAGAATCTATTGCGCTTGTTGGACCTTCAGGGGTCGGTAAAACGACTTTACTGAAAGTGATGTGTGGTTTGTTATCTCCAACGTCAGGTGAGGTAATTGCCGATAATCTTGACATTTATAAAATAGGGCTTAATAACTACCGACTGGGGACAGCATGTGTCCTGCAAGAAGATCGTCTTTTTTCAGGGTCAATTAGCGATAATATCAGCGGATTTGAAGATAATGCGGATGAAGAATTAATTGTTGAGTGTGCTCGACGCAGTAATATTCATGATGAAATTATGAAAATGCCAATGGGTTATGAAACAATGATAGGTGAGTTAGGGCTGGGTATTTCAGGTGGGCAAAAACAAAGACTCTTAATTGCCAGAGCGCTTTACCGCAAGCCGAGCATTTTGTTTATGGATGAAGCAACAAGTCATCTTGATTTGAAGAATGAGTCTGCCATAAACCAATCTATTGCCAGTTTAAGTATAACTCGAATCATTGTCGCGCATCGTCCTTCAACGATAGCGTCTGCAGACCGGATAATTGATCTTTCTCAATATGGAAAGCAAGCATCATAAACTGAATAATGGAAAAGGATAACCATATGATAAGTACCGCGTTAGGTTTTAACACCGCAATCATAAAGCAAAATGATAATTTTCTTGCTCTGGCGCTGAAAATTAAAAGAGGAGACAACACATGTCAGACATACTACTTACAGTATGCAACCTTAAATGATTTATTAATAATTCTAAACAACCAAATGCAGCGTGTGGCTCATCGATTAATAGAGCAGGGAGAAAGCTATAGAGAACAATTCCGCGAACAAGTTGAGAGCTATATTAAAACCACTCCGCAAATCGAGGCAGCCGAAGTGCAATCACCGGAACCCGGGCGGAGGATTATATCGCTAACCCTCAAAACAGGGAAAACGGAATCCACTTTAATAGCCATGCTTCAATCTGAACAAATTGATATTATCAAAATTGATGATATGCAGGCAGAGTTAATGCTATTGGCAATACGTCAGGCCTTTTTACATGCTGGAACTGAGGAATTTATATCCGTTTTAGAGTCTACAACTGATTTTTTAATGCTATATGCCGTAGAAATCATAGAAAATTCACGTTTCAGCTACGAGCAGTTTGATCATGAAAGCTGGAAGAGAGGTTTATTTTCTCATCATCTGGCTATTCTTTATTGCTATGAAACAGAGAAAGGGAAACAAATTCTCTCCGGAGCCGTTATTAAAACAAATGCACCCCATCCCTCTGAATTAGAAAATGGCATTGCTATTCGCATCAACGAAAGATTTCCTAAATTAAAATCAACGCAGGAAAAATATCCATTATGTCAGATATTCAGTAAAGTTATACCATCATCAGATAACATGGACACTTTAGATGCCTGCTTGCAACCTTTAAAGGCTTTTTTTCTTGAAGAACAAGCAAAACTAGATTTCTAAGGATAAGGCTCTCCTTCTAAGAAGGAGAGCCTTATCAAAACGATCAGTTCGGACACTTATAAACCTGACCATTCATCTCACTGTCTGTCGGTACAAAACTGGAAAGTAGCCCTTGTGTTGGACTACTCACTCCATAAATCACGTTCCCCCCCATCTCGGCAGCGTGATTTCGCAGCGCATTTGCAGCCCTCCGCATTGAGCCCCCCTCATCACCATTTTGCCCTGAGAGCCAGTTGCTTTGTTTACCCGTCGCGGTGCCTAACAACTGGCATTCAGCTCCTGGTTTATCCTGCACGAAACGTACCGCCTCCCCCCCAGCGGTCAAATCACTGCTCGAACTGCACCCTGCCAGCAGTAGCGAAGCCCCAATTATCACTGCAAAATATTTCACCTGCATGTTGCTCCCCATAATCATTTAGTTGGGCACACTAGCCTCACATCTACAACTTATACTAAAAAGATGATCAAATTGAAATTATTAATCCATCGAAAAGTGTGGTGTGTGCCTTCCGGACACCTGTCGCGGTGTATGGCAGCCCCCTGCGCGTAAAGATAGGCGATATCGCTTGATACCTGGCATACTTTTCGTGCTATAACCCACTGTAAAACATATTGTTTTTTCTAAAACTTGGCATTTTGAATTTTTCCAAAACACCAAATATTGAGAACTCACATAATCTTTGTTATTTAATGTGCATGACTAAAATATTTTATGCTTTCTTAAGCGAATAAAGATACATCATTAAAATGATGCAAACAAATTAAAATCATCTCATCAATAATAAATCAAAGCATTGTGTTCTATGAACAAATAGATTCGATAAATTTCACACTCTCACATAGTAAAAGTCACATCAAATTCATTACGTGACTTAGCCCATTGTGCATTATTTTCGTTGCGCTGTGGAACTCTTACCAACGCGAAGGTCCACTGCAGGCAAAGGGAAAATAAGTGTGTTGTGTAAGTATGCTTAAAACTCCTGCGCTTTAGAAGTTAACTGGTTTTTAAAACTATTATCTAGAAATGAAACAAGGAATTTTCAAATGAATAAACGTATTATCGCAGCACTGATCGCCGCAAGCGGCCTGGTAGCATTCAATGCTAGCGCTAACGATGGCACCGTTAATTTTATTGGTGACATTACTGATGGCGCATGTACTGTCGATGTACAAAATACTGGTTTTTCTACCGGTCAGGTTACTCTCGGCTCTGTACCAAAATCAGCATTTTCTGGCGTCGGTTCGACTGCCGGTAACGGTTCTGGTCTGGCAGCAATCACTATTTCCCTGTCAGGTTGCCCTACCACTAAAACCGACGCTTATGTGACTTTCGACGGTGACTATTACAATGGTCTGAATGACTATCTGAAACTGACTGGTTACGGTAACACTGGTGTTGCGAAAGGTGTTGCAATCAAGCTGATGGATTCCAACAACAATCATCTGAAGCTGGGTGAGAAATCTGCAGCAATTCCGCTGACAGCTGGCGCAGCAGATGTTGCATTTAAAGCAACTTATGCGCAGGTTGAAGGCACTGTTGACGCTGGTACTGCAAATGGCGTCGCAACTCTGCTGGTAACTTACTAATTATCAATGCCTCTCATCTCGATGAGAGGCATTTTTATTGACGGTGCTTTATGCGAATCTTAAATTCATTGCTATCTATTATACTTCTCCTTTCTGCCTCTTTTGCATGCTACGCGGGAGTACAGGTCGGAACGACTCGCATAATTTATGCTGAAGGCAAAAAGGAAGTAAGTGTTTCTCTTGATAACCAGGATATAACGCCTTATTTGATAAAGTCATGGATCGAGAATGATAAAAATGTCGGCACTCATTTTTTGCTTACCCCGCCACTTTTTCGCCTAGAGGGTAAGCAAAAAAACGTAGTCAGAATTTTTAAGCTTGACGGTCAGTTACCAACCGACCGAGAGTCACTTTTCTTTTTTAATACAACCTCAATTCCTGCTAGTTCAACAGAGGCCGATCGTAATACATTACAAATTGCGGTTCGTACCAAACTTAAACTCATTTTTCGTCCGAAAAGCTTGAGCGACGACGTGCCCGTAAACCATGCTAAAGAACTGTCCTGGTCACGAAGCGGTAACCAAGTCATCGTCAAAAACCCTTCTCCTTTCTACATCAACTTTATGTTTATTAAGGTGAACGGTCAGTCGCTAATAATGAAAGATAAAAACTTTGTAGCACCGTTTTCCTCTGCTAGTTACGCGTTACCGTCAACAAATGGTGGAAAAGTAGAATGGAAAATCATCAACGATATGGGCGGCCAAAGCGACCTTTATCAAAGCAGTTTATAGTTGAGCTTGATGCATAAAATATAATTATACAAAACCCAAGGACGAGGTAATGATTACAAAATTCAAATTATCTCCATGCTGTTTAGCTCTTATAAGTATCGGTGTGTTAACCATATCTTCCGAGCTATATGCAAGAGAATTTTTTAACCCAGCATTTCTTACCGATCTAAACGGTTCAGACGTGAGTCCGGACCTTTCGGCTTTTGAGGTAGCAAATTCTCAGGCCCCTGGGAAATATCGGGTTGACATCATCATCAATGGTACCGTTGTCGATACCAAAGACGTCGATTTTTTTTCTACGGCAGAACAAAAAGCAAGCTATCTTAACGAGGCGGGAGAAGAGCTTAAACTATACCCATGCTTATCAACAGAGGAATTAAGTGATTATGGTATTAAGGTAAAAGCAATCTCTTCATTAAAAACAAACGCTAATGGTTGCGTCATTATCAGTTCCATTCCAGAAGCCTCTGTTGATTTTAACTTTAACTTACAGAAACTTGAGTTGAGTGTTCCGCAGGCCGCAGTATCCTCGACGGTTCGTGGGTATGTTTCACCTGATGAATTTGACAATGGTATTAACGCGTTCTATTTAAATTATAGATATAATGGAACCAGTAGCTACGCACGAGATAACGGATTATCAGATCAAGAGAACCATAGTGTCAATTTACTGCCAGGCTTAAATATCGGGCCATGGCGTATTAAAAACTACACTACGTGGAATAAAGATAGTTATGATAATGATAGCAATGGTAAATGGGATACTATCTATACCTATGCTGAACGAAATATTATTTCACTGAAAAGCATGTTGACATTGGGTGAAAGCACTTCGGATGCTGATATTTTTGATAGTGTGCCATATCGTGGTGCGCAATTAAACTCAGACGATTACATGGATGCGGAAAGTATCCAGGGATATGCACCTGTAGTTCGAGGAATTGCGAAAAGTAACGCAAAAGTTATTATTAAACAAAGTGGATATGTTATTTATCAATCTTTCGTTCCTCCAGGGGCCTTTGAGATCACTGATCTGTATTCGACAGGTGGCAATGGGGACCTCAATGTCACGATCGAAGAAGCTGACGGCACTCAACAAAATTTTGTTGTAGCTTATGCTTCACTTCCAGTATTACGTCGTGAAGGTAGCTTAAAATACAGCATTACATCCGGCCAATACCGCTCCTCCGACGGTAGCGTTGATTATACTCCGTATTCACAAGCAACGGCCAGCTATGGTTTACCATACAACACCACCCTATACGGGGGATTCCAGGCTGCTTCGAAATATCAATCAGTGGCCATTGGCGTCGGTAACAACCTGGGCGTACTTGGCGCTGTTTCTTTAGACGTAACACAGGCCTGGTCGACGAAGCAAGATCAAGATAAGATATCGGGTCAATCCGTGCGTATACGCTACAGCAAAAACCTGAACGATATAGGCACAAATATAGCTATTGCAGGCTATCGTTACTCAACGAGCGGCTTTAATACCCTTTCAGATGTTCTTGAAACATATCGTGATGACTATAAATACTACTACAACGATCGCGTTAAAAATAGAACTGAAATTACCGTAAGTCAAAGCCTCGGTGATAAGTTAGGCTATTTTAACATCGGCGGTGTAATGGAGGATTACTGGAATCAGCGTCGCAGGAATAACTCACTTAACGTAGTTTACAGCAATAGCTGGAGCGGTATTACATATAATTTTAACTATTCCCACTCCCGCTCCTCAACTGACTATGAGGGTTACGGTAGAAACTATTCTACTGATAATATCTTTTCGTTCAATATCAATGTGCCATTGAATTTCTGGATGCCTAACACCTGGGCTACTTATGGTTTAAATACCAGCGATCCTGGTTCGACAAGCAACAGTGTTGGGCTTTCAGGTCTTGCATTGGCCGATAATAATTTAAGCTGGAACCTTCAGCAACAATACGATAATCGCGATTATAGTAGCGGAACCGCTGGTGTTGATTATAAAGGCACCTATGGAGAGATTTTTGGTAGTTATAATTATGATCATAACTGGCAGCGCCTTAATTATGGTATAAACGGTGGAATTGTCGCTCATCGTGATGGTATCACCGCAGGGCAATCATTCAGCGATACCAGTGCTCTCGTTAAAGCCCCTGGTGTTAATGGTACTCGAGTAGTGGGTAACACCGGCGTAAAAACTGACTATCGTGGCTACGCTATCGTACCTAATATTACAATGTATCGTAGAAATGATGTGGTATTAGATACTGAAACGATGCCTAATGATGTTGACCTTGACACTACGGTAGCCACTGTTGTCCCAACCCGAGGTGCGATCGTACGAGCAGAATATTCAGGGAAAAAAGGGATACGCGCGCTGCTGCAGCTAGTGGATACACATAATAAGTTTATACCTTTTGGTGCAATGGTAAATCTTGCTTCCGAAAATTCGACGAATAATAACAGCGGGATCGTTAGCGACAATGGTCAAGTTTATCTGGCTGGGTTACCGACAACGGGAGTACTGCTTGTCAAATGGGGAAATAGTATATCTAAACAGTGTACGGTAAATTATCAGTTCCCTGGGTCTGAAAAGGTCAATGGTATCAAACAGGGCCAGTTTATCTGCCGCTAATTAAAGCAAAAGGACTTCATTTATGCGTAATTACTTCCTGGCCATTAGTACTGCTTTTGCTGCAATTTATAGCCCAAGCATTTTCGCCGCCAGCGGGTGCGTGGTTATTGATGGAAAAACTTATGAGTTGAATCTAGCATCTATGCCTATTGATCCTGATGTGGATGTTGGAACTGTTTTGTATACGGCGAGGGTTGATACTTCAGGTCCTAAACTGACTTGTCCATTAAATACAGCAAGGGGAAAATATTCCTCTCAAATGCTTGGTTCTTTTCAAACATTAGTGGGTACTAACGCTTATGGCAATATCTATGCCTCCGGCATAGACGGCATCGGCATCCAAATAAGAGATCTGGAACAATCTGCAAAAGCTGTTCCCTATGAAACCAGTATGGATTCTGGTGCACTCTACTACTGGAGCACAGATAAAAAGACACAAATCCAGTTTATCAAAACAGGAAAAATTGGAACTGGCACAAGTTACACTGGCTTAGCAGCTCAGTTCAAGTTAGATTCCTGGGTTGTTGCCAAGATATCTATAAAGACCAAGGTGGCCTGGATAACCAAAAGTTGCGTAGCTGAACCGAACTCCAGGATACAGAATATTCAACTGGGGAAACCACTGGCATCATCTTTTACCTCTATCGGCAGTACATCGCCTGATGTGAACTTTTCAGTTAAATTAAAATGCCAAGAAGATAACATTCCCGTTTATGTCTCATTTGAACCTTCTACCGGCAGCACCGGTAATGGAATGTTAAATTTAGATACTAGTAATGCTGATGCTGCATCAGGTATCGCCATTGAGATTTTAAATGCTGCCGATCGTTCGAAACTCGTTTTTTCCAGTGAAAAGAAATATCATACGGCAAGTGAATCATCAATTGAGATTCCATTAATTGCGCACTACAAGCGTACAGGGACTGTAAAAGCAGGCACTGCTAATGCAGCAATGACGTTTGTAATCAACCAGTACTAATTACTACCTGGTTATCTATCATTGAATATAAACTGATGAATTGATGAATTGATGAATTGATGAATTGATGAATTGATGAATTGATGAATTGATGAATTGATGAATTGATGAATTGATGAATTATTTCTAAAACAGTAAAATAGCTATTGAAAAAGAAAAAGTAATGAATAAGATGTAACTGCTTCCACTAATTGGTACGAAAGTGTGTATTCGATTATTCGAATATAATATCTAATATGCGGTATCAATTTATTTTCTAATTTTTTAGAATAATAGCTGGAATCAATAAAATAATGAATGTAATACACTAACTACTCAAGGAAATAAAATGAAAGAGTTAACTATCAACGAAATGGAATCTATCGCAGGCGCTTACAGCTGGGATTTTTCCTCTTTTAGTTCAGCTTTAACCAGTATCTTATCTAACTCAGCAGAGGCCGTTGCATCGGCCCTCCTGCTTGGTTCTGCAGCTGCAGCACTGGGAAGTACTATTGGTGGAACGCATGGTAGTGATAACGGCGGCCTGTTTGGTGTGGGTACGCTGGGTATGGCAATTGGTGGGCTTTATGGTCTTATTGCTGGAGCCATTACCGGTGCAATTTCTGGTTTGATGTATGGCTGGGATGCAGCAAGTGCTGAAGCTACTAAGATGTGGGATTCTTTCTCTTCTGGTTCGCATGGCATTTATTAATTCGAATTTGTAAAACAGGCCGCCTCCTGTGGGGGTGGCCTTTTTAAATAATCACATAAAAATAAAGTGAATTTTGATATTTTTCCTCGCTATTAATTGAAATAATAATTTTCCCCTTACAACATCAACATACTATCGATATATTTGTTTTCGATGAACTAATAGTCAACATAGTTTTCTAAAGCTAAATTTAGAATTTTATCCAACAGATTTACTACAAACCATTTAATCCCGAGGGGATTTTATTCAAACGTTAGCGGCAATGATGTCTCTTAGATTCCATTGGAAGCTGGCTCTGACGACTATAAGTCATCTGAAAATTAATATGTCGTATCACCTCGTGGGCCTTTTAGGCTACGGGTTTATAATCTATAACCTTTTTGTCATGCAACTGATACCTGTTGGTGCGTTCGTATCACTGGTCTGGCAGTTAATCGCTAATATTTATTTTTTAGGTATTTCTGCTTTTAGTGTATCGATACGGCTTTTCGTTGCAGTCAGGACCGACCATAACCACGTATCATGTTATGCTCTGGTAATAAAATGCAAACAGCAGACTAAGAGGATGGTGATTCCACGACTTCCAGGTCATCACCCGGATATTCTACGTATGAGTTAGTTAATAAATGTTTTATTAATGAACTACGCGACTAATATCAGGTGGACCTAACCTACATGAATGTTTTCATGAAGAGGTCTTTACTCATAATTAGCATCTGCTACAGATTGTATGAAGAAAGTTGACTGCAGTTGCATTATCTTTTATGGGATATGTGTATGGTCTGTTTTCACACAATACTTCACACATCATCTGTATGATTCCCTATCTGCAACTTGACAAAGTATTCTCTCAACCAAAAATAGTTTACACCATTGCCTCCTTCTGAAAGTCGAAGATTGTCATAGTGCCTGACAGTATTACAATCTTTTGAAGGGGATGAGATCTATATAAAAAACCCCCAGCCATTGCTGGCCAGGGGTTTCTGCTTTTTTATGCCGTAGAGCGCACGATTACATCATGCCGCCCATACCGCCCATGCCGCCCATGCCGCCAGCAGCACCTAAGTCAGGCGCGTCGCCTTTCGGCAGGTCGGTCACCATGCACTCGGTGGTGATCATCAGGCCAGCCACGGAAGCCGCGTACTGCAGAGCAGAACGGGTGACTTTGGTTGGATCCAGGATACCGAAGTCGATCATGTTGCCGTATTCTTCAGTTGCTGCGTTGTAACCGTAGTTACCGTCGCCAGCTTTCACGTTGTTAGCCACAACAGACGGCTCTTCGCCGGCGTTGGACACGATCTGACGCAGCGGCGCTTCCATTGCGCGCAGCGCAACTTTGATACCGACGTTCTGATCTTCGTTCTGACCGGTCAGGCCAGCGAGTTTCGCCGCAACGCGAACCAGCGCTACGCCGCCGCCAGCCACCACGCCTTCTTCAACCGCAGCACGGGTTGCGTGCAGGGCGTCGTCGACGCGTGCTTTTTTCTCTTTCATTTCAACTTCGGTAGCCGCACCGACTTTGATTACTGCTACGCCGCCAGCCAGTTTAGCGACACGTTCCTGCAGTTTTTCACGATCGTAGTCGGAGGTCGCTTCTTCGATCTGCTTACGGATCTGAGCTACGCGGCCCTGGATTGCGGATTCTTCGCCAACGCCATCGATGATGGTGGTGGTGTCTTTGTTGATAACCACGCGTTTCGCCTGGCCCAGGTCTTCCAGAGTCGCTTTTTCCAGCTCCATACCGATCTCTTCAGAGATAACGGTACCGCCAGTCAGAGTAGCGATGTCCTGCAGCATAGCTTTACGACGGTCGCCGAAGCCCGGTGCTTTCACCGCAGCCACTTTAACGATGCCGCGCATGGTGTTAACCACCAGGGTCGCCAGCGCTTCGCCTTCAACGTCTTCAGCGATGATGACCAGCGGTTTGCCAGCTTTCGCTACGGCTTCCAGAACCGGCAGCATTTCGCGGATGTTGGAGATTTTTTTGTCAGCCAGCAGGATGAACGGGCTTTCCAGCTCAACGGCACCGGTGTCCGGCTTGTTGATGAAGTACGGAGACAGGTAGCCGCGGTCGAACTGCATACCTTCAACTACGTCCAGTTCGTCTTCCAGACCGGTACCGTCTTCAACGGTGATCACGCCTTCTTTACCAACTTTATCCATCGCTTCCGCGATCAGTTTACCGACGGTTTCGTCGGAGTTAGCGGAGATGGTACCTACCTGAGCGATAGCTTTGGAGTCAGAGCACGGAACGGACAGCGCTTTCAGCTCTTCTACTGCAGCCAGTACCGCTTTGTCGATACCGCGTTTCAGATCCATCGGGTTCATGCCTGCAGCAACAGCTTTCAGGCCTTCGTTCACGATAGCCTGAGCCAGTACGGTTGCGGTGGTGGTACCGTCGCCTGCTGCGTCGTTCGCTTTAGAGGCAACTTCTTTCACCATCTGCGCGCCCATGTTTTCGAATTTGTCTTCCAGTTCGATTTCACGTGCAACGGAAACACCATCTTTGGTGATGGTCGGCGCGCCGAAGGATTTGTCCAGAACCACGTTACGGCCTTTCGGGCCCAGGGTCACTTTAACTGCATCTGCCAGTACGTTTACGCCGCGCAGCATTTTTACACGAGCGTCGTTACCGAATTTTACGTCTTTTGCTGCCATTTCTTTTATTCCTCAAATTCGTTCAGGGTCGTGCGAATTAAGCTTCAACAATTGCCAGGATGTCGCTTTCGGACATGATCAGTACTTCTTCGTTGTCGATCTTTTCAGTCTTCACGCCGTAGCCATCGTTGAAAATCACGATGTCACCAACTTTAACGTCCAGCGGCTGCACGGTCCCGTTTTCCAGGATGCGGCCTTTACCGACAGCGATGATTTCGCCACGAGTTGACTTAGCTGCTGCAGAACCGGTCAGAACGATGCCGCCCGCAGATTTGGTTTCAACTTCTTTACGTTTGACGATCACACGATCATGTAACGGACGAATACTCATTGATAGCTCTCCTTCGAGAAAGTCATTATCAGTTATGGGTGACGCCGGGCCGAACGCGGTTTACCGGCTAGTGCAGAGAGAGATGGGGATGGCCATTTACGGCTTCAAGGGCAAAATTAAAAAAAATTTTTACCTTTGCGCTGGCGCACAAAAAGCGGCCATGTCAGGCAATCGGTCATAAGGAAAAGCGATTGTGATACTCTCTTTTTTTTCACTGGCGCAGGATTGAATCATGAGTGGTTTAAAACAGGAGTTAGGGCTGGGACAGGGAGTTGGGTTGCTTTCCACCTCATTGCTGGGTACCGGCGTCTTCGCCGTCCCGGCGCTGGCGGCGCTGGTCGCTGGCGATAACAGCCTGTGGGCATGGCCGCTGCTCATTCTCCTTGTTTTCCCGATTGCCATCGTCTTCGCCCTGCTCGGCCGCCATTTTCCCAGCGCGGGCGGCGTGGCCCACTTTGTCGATATGGCCTTTGGGCCACGTCTGGCCAGCGTCACCGGCTGGCTGTTTTTATCGGTTATCCCGGTCGGACTCCCCGCCGCCCTGCACATCGCCACCGGTTTTGGCCAGGCGCTGTTCGGCTGGCATGATGCGCAGCTGCTGCTGGCGGAGCTGGGCACCCTGGCCATCGTCTGGTGGGTCGGTTCGCGTGGCGCCAGCTCCAGCGCCAACCTGCAGACGTTGGTTGCCGTACTGATTGTGGCGCTGATCGTCGTAGTCTGGTGGCGCGGCGGGATAAGCCCGGCGCAGATCCCCTTCCCGGCCCCGGCGGAGATTGACCGCGGGCAGCTCTTTTCGGCGCTGTCGGTGATGTTCTGGTGCTTTGTCGGTCTGGAAGCCTTCGCGCATCTCGCCTCGGAGTTTAAACATCCCGAGCGTGATTTCCCCAGGGCGCTGATGATAGGCCTGCTGCTTGCCGGCTCGGTCTACTGGGCCTGCACCGTACTGGTGCTGCACTTCCACGCCTTTGGCGAGGAGATGGCGGCGGCGGCGTCATTACCGAATATCGTGGTCCGTCTGTTCGGCGTCGAAGCGCTGTGGGTAGCCTGCGTCATCGGCTATCTCGCCTGTTTCGCCAGCCTCAACATCTATATTCAAAGCTTTGCCCGCCTGGTCTGGTCGCAAGCGCAGCATAAGCCACACAGCTACCTCGCAAGGCTGTCGCCACGGCAGATCCCGCGCAACGCCCTCAACGCCGTGCTGGGATCCTGCGTAGTTAGCACCCTTGGCATCTATCTGCTCGATATCAATCTGGACGCGCTGATCGTTTACGCCAATGGCATTTTCATCATGATCTATCTGCTGTGCATGCTGGCGGGTTGTCGTTTGCTTCGCGGTCGCTATCGGCTATTGGCGGTGGTGGGCAGCATTCTCTGTCTGCTGCTGCTGGCGATGGTCGGCTGGAAAAGCCTGTACGCGCTGGTGATGCTGGCGGGGCTGTGGCTGTTTTTACCCAGGCGCAAGCTGGCGACGGGAAGCGTGTAGGCCTGCAAAGAAAGCGGCCCGGTCGCATCTGCTGACCGGGCCGGGGGAATGTTAATCGCGGCGATCGTCCTTATGGTCCAGACGGTCGCGCTGCTCATCTTTGCGCTGGAATTCCCCTTCGAAGGTCTCTCCGCCGCCAGTTCCGGCGCTAAAGCCGCCGCCCGGCATCCGGCTGAAGCGCAGGTGCGGCATCAGCTTCATCGTCAAATGCTTTTGCACCGGCGGCAGCAATAGCAGCAGGCCGAGGAAGTCGGTAAAGAACCCCGGGAGCAACAGCAGCAGACCAGCGATAATCAGCGATACGCTCTTGATCATCTCCGCCGCCGGGCTCTCGCCCGCGGCCATCTTCTGCTGCATCAGCAGGAAGTTTTTGAAGCCCTGGTTACGCACCAGCGACATCCCTACCACCGAGCTAAAGATCACCAGGATCAGGGTCATAAAGACGCCCAGCACGTGCGCAACCTGGATAAAGATCGATATCTCAATGTAAACGTAAAGAAAAAAAGCAATAAACGGAATCCAACGCACCGGCGTCTCCTTCATCAACGGGCGCTGCGTTCAGCGCCCGTAATCATCAATTTGCTGATCGCATCCCACTAACATGGGGATGCTGAGCGGCTTTTCAATTAGCGGAAAGGCTTATTTTTCTCAGGAATAAGAAAGCGGTGACCCATTTCACAGATTAATAAATCTTCTCATACCCGCAATGTAATAAGTGATCAAGCTTACTGATATTCGCTATCATCAGCATATGATCTTGGGCACCGGGCCGGTTAAGGAAATAATCGTCGGCCAGAAAATATACTGAATACTGGATATTCTGTGTGTTTGGTGAATTCATTGGCAGCTTGAAAAGAAGGTTCACATGTTAAACAACATTCGTATCGAAGAAGATCTGTTGGGCACCAGGGAAGTTCCCGCGGACGCTTACTACGGCGTTCATACTCTGCGAGCGATTGAAAACTTCTACATTAGCAACAGCAAAATCAGTGACATACCAGAATTCGTGCGCGGCATGGTCATGGTTAAGAAAGCCGCCGCGCTGGCGAACAAGGAGCTGCAGACCATTCCCAAAAGCGCGGCAAATGCGATTATCGCCGCCTGTGACGAAGTCCTGAATAACGGCAAATGCATGGACCAGTTCCCGGTCGATGTCTTCCAGGGCGGGGCCGGTACCTCCGTAAACATGAACACCAACGAAGTCCTGGCGAACATTGGCCTTGAGCTGATGGGCCACCAGAAAGGCGAATACCAGTACCTGAACCCAAACGATCATGTCAACAAATGCCAGTCCACCAACGATGCTTACCCCACCGGGTTCCGCATTGCGGTGTATGCCTCCATCCTTAAGTTAATCGATGCGATTAAACAGCTGGGCGAAGGCTTCCAGGCGAAAGCCGTGGAGTTCCAGGACATCCTCAAAATGGGCCGCACCCAGCTGCAGGACGCGGTGCCGATGACCCTCGGCCAGGAGTTCCATGCCTTCAATGTGCTGCTTAATGAAGAGACCAAAAGCATTCTGCGCACTGCGGAGCTGCTGCTGGAGGTGAACCTCGGCGCCACCGCCATTGGTACTCGCCTCAACACCCCGGACGGCTATCAACAGCTGGCGGTGCAGAAGCTGGCTGAAGTAAGCAACTTACCTGTCGTCCCGGCGGAAGATCTGATTGAAGCCACCTCGGACTGCGGAGCGTACGTTATGGTTCACAGCTCGCTGAAACGCCTGGCGGTGAAACTGTCCAAGATCTGTAACGACCTGCGCCTGCTCTCTTCCGGTCCGCGCGCGGGCCTCAACGAAATCAACCTGCCTGAGCTGCAGGCTGGCTCTTCAATCATGCCGGCGAAGGTTAACCCGGTGGTGCCGGAGGTGGTCAACCAGGTCTGCTTCAAAGTTATCGGCAACGATACCACTGTGACCATGGCCTCCGAAGCCGGTCAGCTGCAGTTGAACGTGATGGAGCCGGTAATCGGCCAGGCGATGTTCGAGTCGATTCATATCCTGACCAACGCCTGCTACAACCTGCTGGAGAAATGCGTTAACGGCATCACCGCCAATAAAGCGGTATGTGAAGGCTACGTCTACAACTCCATCGGCATCGTCACCTACCTCAACCCGTTTATCGGCCACCACAATGGCGATATCGTCGGCAAGATCTGTGCCGAAACCGGCAAGAGCGTACGGGAAGTGGTGCTGGAGCGCGGACTGCTGACGGCGGCGGAGTTGGATGATATTTTCTCTGCGCAAAACCTGATGCATCCCGCTTATAAAGCAAAGCGTTATACCGATGAAAGCGAACAGTAATCTTTCAGGTTAGTCATTCAAAGGCATGTCAGCGATGACATGCCTTTTTTGCTTTTTGGTTTTACTAAAATACAACAATTCAATATCAACTTGTTAAAAAACAAGGAAGGCATATATGTTTGGTGCAGAACTGGTTATTGTCCTGCTGGCGATTTATCTCGGCGCCCGGCTTGGCGGCATCGGTATCGGCTTTGCCGGTGGCCTTGGCGTCCTTGTCCTGACGCTTATTTTTCAAATTAAACCGGGTGCGATCCCCTTCGACGTTATTGAAATCATTATGGCGGTGATTGCCGCTATCGCCGCCATGCAGGTCGCCGGCGGGATGGATTACCTGGTCAGCCTCGCCGAACGGATGCTGCGCCGCCACCCGAAGTACATTACCTTCCTTGCCCCGCTGGTGACCTGGTTTATGACCGTGCTCGCTGGCACCGGCCATACCGCCTTCTCCACGCTGCCGGTGATCACCGAAGTTGCCAAGGAGCAAGGCATTCGTCCGTCTCGTCCACTGTCGATTGCGGTGGTGGCCTCCCAGATAGCGATCACCGCCTCGCCCATTTCCGCCGCAGTGGTCTTTTTCGCTGGTATCCTTGAACCGCTGGGCGTTAGCTATTTGACGCTGCTGGCCATCTGTATTCCGGTCACGCTGCTGGCGGTGATGCTCACCGCTATCGTCTGCAACTTCCTCGGCTGCGAACTGAAAGACGATCCGGTTTACCTGGAGCGGCTGGCCAAGGGGGAAGTCAGACTGCGCGGCAGCCAGGTATTTGAGCTGCAGCCGCACGCCAAACGTTCCGTTCTGCTGTTTTTGATCGGCATCGTGGCGGTAATGTTCTACGCCACGGCCATCAGCGATACCGTCGGCCTGATTAAGAACCCGGTGCTGCCGCGTAACGAGGCGATCGTGGTATTTATGCTGACCATCGCCACCCTGATTAGCATCACCTGTAAAATCGACACCGGCGAAGTGCTCAACGCCAGCACCTTTAAGTCCGGGATGAGCGCCTGCGTCTGCGTCCTCGGCGTCGCCTGGCTGGGAGATACCTTCGTTAAAGCGCATATCAGCGACATCCAGGCCGTGGCCGGCGATCTGCTGCATAATTACCCATGGCTGCTGGCGGTGGTACTGTTTTTCGCCGCCACGCTGCTCTACTCGCAGGCAGCCACCACCAAGGCGTTGATGCCTGCCGCGCTGCTGCTGGGCGTTAGCCCGCTGACGGCTATCGCCTCGTTTGCCGCGGTCTCGGCGCTGTTCGTTCTACCGACCTACCCAACCCTGCTGGCGGCGGTAGAGATGGACGACACCGGCTCAACCCGCATTGGTAAATATGTCTTTAACCACGCCTTCCTGATCCCCGGCGTTATCGCTATCACGCTGTGCGTGATCCTTGGCTTTATCTTTGGCGGGATTATGCTGTAAATACCGCTGGCGGCGGGCCCACTACGGGCCCGCCTTCCGTTGCCCTCACTTTCCCCGCTCGTTACGCTAATATCCCCGCATCTTGCGTGTTATAGTGCCTCTTTTCGCTGATACGAGGTTCATGATGACTACGCCTGATGCTGTTGTTGTGCTCTGTACCGCGCCGGACGAAGCGACCGCCCAGGATCTGGCGGCAAAAGCGCTGGCGGAAAAGGTGGCAGCCTGCGCTACGCTGCTGCCGGGAGCCACCTCTCTGTATTACTGGGAAGGGAAACTCGAGCAGGAGTATGAAGTGCAGATGCTACTCAAAACTGACCTTGCCCATCAGCAGGCGCTGCTGGATTGCCTGAAGTCACACCACCCGTATCAAACCCCAGAACTGCTGGTTCTACCCGTCACGCATGGAGACAACGATTACCTCTCATGGCTTACCGCATCATTACGCTGATCCTGCTGCTGTGCAGCACATCAGCCACCGCCGGGTTATTCGACGCGCCGGGGCGCTCGAACTTCGTGCCTGCTGATCAAGCTTTCGCCTTTGACTTTCAGCAGCAACAGCATGACGTCAACCTGAGCTGGCAAATCAAGGATGGTTATTATCTTTATCGTCAACAGTTTACCTTCAGCGCCGCCGGGGCGACGATCGACGAACCGGCGCTGCCGGCGGGAGAGTGGCATGAAGATGAGTTTTACGGCAAAAGCGAGATCTTTCGCCAACGCCTGACCGTGCCGGTGACGGTGAAGGAGGCGGACAAAGAGGCTACTCTCACCGTCACCTGGCAGGGCTGCGCCGATGCCGGATTCTGTTATCCGCCGGAGACTAAAGTGATCCCGCTGAGCGCCGTGCGGGCGGCCTCAAACGACGCTCAGCCAACCGCCGCCGCGCCCGTGTCGTCGCTGAACCATCGCCCGGCCTTCAATCCGCCGCTGCCAGTTGAACCGCGCCCGATGGAGGAGAACGCCGTGCCGCAGGCGCCTGCCATGGCGCCGCCAGCAGACGTCCCCGCTCGTCTGCCCTTCACCGCCCTGTGGGCGCTGCTGATTGGCATTGGTATCGCCTTCACCCCCTGCGTGCTGCCGATGTACCCGCTGATTTCGGGCATCGTGCTGGGCGGAAAACAGCGGCTTTCCACCGTGCGCGCCCTGCTGCTGGCCTTTATTTACGTCCAGGGGATGGCCCTGACCTATACCGCGCTGGGGTTGGTGGTAGCCGCCGCCGGGCTGCAGTTCCAGGCAGCCCTGCAGCACCCATATGTCCTGGTCGGCCTGTCGGCGGTGTTTATACTGCTGGCGCTCTCCATGTTCGGCCTGTTCACGCTGCAGCTGCCGTCGTCGCTGCAGACCCGGCTGACGCTGCTCAGCAATAAGCGCCAGGGCGGCTCGCCCGGCGGGGTCTTTGCGATGGGCGCTATTGCCGGGCTGATCTGCTCCCCCTGCACCACCGCGCCGCTAAGCGCCATTCTGTTGTATATCGCCCAGAGCGGTAATCTGTGGCTGGGCGGCGGCACGCTGTACCTTTACGCGCTGGGCATGGGTCTGCCGTTGATCCTTGTGACCGTGTTTGGCAATCGCCTGCTGCCGAAAAGCGGCCCGTGGATGAGCCATGTGAAAACCGCCTTCGGGTTTGTGATCCTTGCCCTGCCCGTCTTCCTGCTGGAACGCATATTCGGCGACCAGTGGGGGTTACGGCTGTGGTCAATGCTCGGTGTCGCCTTCTTCAGCTGGGCGTTTATCACCTCGCTGGGCGCTACCCGGCCGTGGATGCGGCTGGTACAGATCATTCTGCTTGCCGCCGCGCTGGTCAGCGCGCGGCCTCTGCAGGACTGGGCGTTTGGCGCCCCGGCGGTCGAGCAGCAGGCGCACCTGGCCTTCACCCGCGTCAGCTCGGTGGCCGAGCTTGACCAGGCGCTGGCGCAGGCGAAAGGTCAACCGGTGATGCTCGATCTCTACGCCGACTGGTGCGTGGCCTGCAAAGAGTTTGAAAAATACACCTTTAGTTCACCTGACGTGCAGCAGGCGCTGAAAGGCACCGTGTTATTACAGGTTGATGTGACGAAGAACAGCCCGCAAGACGTCGCGCTGCTGAAACACCTGCAGGTGCTGGGTCTGCCGACGATCCTGTTCTTCAACGCTGAGGGTCAGGAACAGCGTGAGCGGCGAGTCACCGGCTTTATGGATGCCGCGGCATTCAGCGCCCATTTGCGCGATTGGCAAGCGTGAGCGACACTTTAGGAGGAAAGATGGAGGAGAACACCGTGCTACGTGAAGACGTCCTGGCAGAAGCCATTAAGATTCTTGAAATTGAAGGTATCGCCAACACGTCGCTGGAGATGGTCGCTGAGCGCGTGTCCTGCCCGACGAGCGACCTGAAACGCTTCTGGCCTGACCGCGAAGCGCTGCTGTACGACGCGCTTCGCTATCTGAGCCAGCAGGTGGATGCCTGGCGTCGTCAGCTCCTGCTGGACGAGACCTTAAGCGCAGAGCAAAAGCTGCTGGCACGCTATGCCGCACTCACCACCTGCGTAAGCAACCAGCGGTACCCGGGCTGCCTGTTTATCGCCGCCTGCACCTTCTACCCGGATCCTCAGCACCCCATTCACCAGCTGGCGGAACAGCAGAAGCAGGCTTCGCTGGCCTACACTCACGAGCTGCTGACTCAGCTGGAGGTGGATGACCCGGAAATGGTCGCCAAGCAGATGGAGCTGATTGTCGAGGGCTGTCTGAGCCGTCTGCTGGTCAAACGTAGCCAGACGGATGTGGATACCGCCCGGCGGCTGGCTGAAGATATTCTACGCTTCGCCCAGTGCCGTATGGGCGGCGCCTTGACCTGATTCTGATATCCTAACCGCCACGTCGCGCCTATAATTTCCCCCTCACTGATTGCTGACAGGGATTGATATGCGCGCGTTCTTCTGGGCTGCCTGGCTGGGCCTCTGCTCTACGCCCCTGCTGGCGGCTCCCCTGCAAGGTTTTTCCTTTGCACAAAAAGACTGGGAGCTCGCCTGCGATAATACCGGCGCCTGCCGGGCGGCGGGTTACGGCGTCCGCATGGGTGAGGTCAGCGTGCTGTTGACCCGCAACGCGGGCAGCGAACAGCACCTCACCGCCACGGTAACCTTTGCGCAAATCGAGCACGATATCCCCGCCGACTCCACCGCCAGCCTGCTGATCGACGACCGGGATTTTGGCGCGCTGGACGCTCTCGACGACAGCCACTTTCGCCTCGACAGCGATCAGACCACCGCCCTGCTACAGGCGTTAACGAATCAGCGCAAAATCGAATTCACCCTTAACGGCCAGCACCTGCCGCTTTCCAGCGCCGGCAGCCGCGAGGTGCTGGGTAAAATGGATGCGTTTCAGCGACGCACCGGCACCGCCGATGCGCTGCTGGATAAAGGCGATGCCGGCGACGATGCCATTTTGCCAGCCACTCCCGCCCCGGAAATTATCGCCGCCCCGGTTCTCCATAACGCGCAGCCAGTGCCGTTGAGTATGCTTCAGCGCCAGAAACTGCTGCCCATCCTGACGCCGCTGCTGAACCAGCGCTGCGACGACTGGCAGAATCAGGCCATTCCGGCGGCAGATCGCCAGATCACGCTGACCGCGCTGGATAAAACCCATTCTCTGGCTCAGGCGCTCTGCTGGCGAGCGCCCTATAACGACGGTTACGCCCTGTGGCTGGTCGATAACGCCCAGTTGAGCAAACCGCGGCTGCTCACTACCGAGGCCTCCAGCTACGCCGACGGCGCTATCGTCTTTTTGCACAAAGAACGGGGCATGGCCGACTGCGTCACCGGCGAGACGCGCGTTTGGGATGGTAAAACCTTTACCCCCAGCCTGAAGTACAGCACCGGTATGTGTCGGGAAATCACCCCGGGTGGCACCTGGATGCTGCCGACCTTTGTCAGCCAGGTGATCCCCAGGCAGCAGAAAGAGGCGGATAACCTGGCTCTGCGCACGTTGTATTACGCAGTGTTGAAAGCGCAAAAAAGCGATCCAGAATTGTCTCTGAATAAGGTCGCCGAGCAGTTTCCGTTAACCGGCCATATTACCGACTTCACGCTCACTTACGCCGACGATACGCTGATCACGACCAGTAAACCGTCCCCGGATATCAGCGATGATGAGTGGCAGGCGTTTCTGCGCTCCTCGATTAGCGCGGATTCAGAAAACGGCAAAGTCAGCTTTACCCTTATCGACCTCGACGGCGACGGCAAACGCGACCTGATCATCGACAGCTACGTGGGCGGCACCGGGCTCTTCAGCTACACCGGGGTGCTCAAGCGAGGTGATGATGATTTTGCCGCCGTCAACGGCAGCGACAGTGATAATGGTGATGATTTCGATGCCGGGGTGCCCGGCGCCCTCTTTTCCATTAATGGCCGCGGGGCTAACCAGTGGAACCACTGGGTCAAAATCAACGGCCAGGTGTATGCCCTGTGGTACAACGGCCAGTTTGGCGAAGATAACCTCTACCTGCTACGCCCGTTCAGCACCACCAGCCAGACGCCCGCGGTGACGGTTCGCTATCGCTATACGCTGAACAGCATCCGCTCCCCGGAGAAAGATCAGCCGCTGACCCCCAGCCTGAGCGACGGCGATAAAGCGGACCTGCTGCGCTCGCTGGAGGTAATGCAGGGCAGCCTGCTGAAAGACAGACCCGCCAGCGACAACGACGCGCCGATCTGCCCCATCCCGCCGGGCACCTCCTCTGACGAGGCGGATAACTACTACAGCGGCGTCGCCGTTAACTATATCTATGAGACGGTGGCCTATATTCCGGTCTGGCTGAACGGGAAGTGTTATATCGGCACCATTTTCAGCCATCATGGCGCCTATCGCCACGGCGTGGATGCGGAAATTACCCTGAGCTCGCCGCGTGAGGACGAGGAGGTCATTGGCGATTATCTCATCTCCGGACTACGCCACGTTATCGCCATTACCAGCGGCTGGAAAACCCGCGAGGGCGATAACGGCATGCAGTGAAGTTAAGCCAAAACACGCCTTTGAACGCAGAATTGCCGCAAAGATAAGCAATCGATAAGTAATTTAAGAAATTTGGTTGACGGGGTGGGCGGATTACGGTTTAATGCGCCCCGTTGCCCGGATAGCTCAGTCGGTAGAGCAGGGGATTGAAAATCCCCGTGTCCTTGGTTCGATTCCGAGTCCGGGCACCACTATTTAAAGAACCCGCCCAAAAGGCGGGTTTTTGCTTTTCTGCATCCGGACTCTTCATCGAACTCCGTTCTATCACCCGCTGCCCGGCGGCGCTGCGCTTGCGCGGGCCTACGCTGTTTGAACCAGCAGAGGACTCGTAGGCCGGATAAGGCATTTATGCCGCCATCCGGCACAACCGCGGGTACGGTGTCTGATGTGTATCGCCCGGCGGCGCTGCGCTTGCGCGGGCCTACGCTGTTTGAACCTGTGGAGGACCCGCAGGCCGGATAAGGCGAAGCCGTCAGGCAAACGTCGTGAAGAAAGGCATTACTCGGCGGCCGTTTTCCCTTTGCCGGGCAGCCTGAATGCTTCGCCATAGGGCTTCGCAATGCCCATACGATATTGAGTCTCTTTCGCCGCCTGGTGGAGGTCGGCAAACTCCTCTTTCGGCGCCGGCGGACGTTGCGCCTTTTTCAGACACTGATTGCGATGGTGACGGATCCACTCTCGGTCCTCATCGTCCAGACAACGCTGCATCACCTCAATCCATCTGGATGCCGCCCGACGGTAGAGCCCGCATGCCTCTAACCGCTCAGCAATACTGTCCCTTATTCTCATCCACCTCGCTCCTCTGATGCTTTCACGATATCTCATGGTATTCCGACGCGTGAGTCGGAATACCATGGTAGTGTTAATTTATGACAAAACTATTCCTGTGCGGCGCAAGGAATATATTCATTATAATAATCGCTGTGCATAGCAAACCGCATTGGCGGTAAATACTTCCAAAGAGCTCCGGAATTATATGCCGAATGCCATCATCGATACCGCCGGGTATCGACGGTTGTACCTATCAATATCTATTTAATTTATTAGATTTTCGTCAACAAATACCTTGCGATAACATCCATTCTCTGTACAGCGAAGCTTCATAACGAACGTTCGGTCTGCTCCAGCAGCTTATTTCGAAAGATAAATAAGCAAGCTTCATTAAAATTATCTAACCCCAACCGCTCATAAAGCGCAGTACGCTTGCGGTAAAGGCTTTTTAGTGACGTATTGAGATTGACGGCCACCTCCTCCATGGTCATCCCCGCCATGAGTAAACGTAACATTAACTGTTCAGACAAACTTAAGCGCAGATCGTCAAACCACTCTTTGGTCAGACGCTTGCTATTCATCTCCAGAAAAAGACCAAATAATGTCGCCATATCCGCGGGTGATAATGACATGTTTAAAAACGATTTCAGGCTCAGTAAATGCTCTTCCCGATGGCGCATATCGAGGACGATACAACATATTCGCTTTCTGGATTTCGCCGCTGCCAGCACGAGATAATCGTAATGGCAAAGCGGCGAGCGGCTATCAACCAGCAGAGAGACTTCATCAACCTCATTATCTAAAATCGCTTTTCCGCTAGAATCTAACTGAATGATATCAGGAAAAAAATTCTTAACACCTTGAAAAAGATAGTAATCCTGGGTAACCAATATCATTAAAGTTGCCACAAATCGTCCCTTTAACATTTAATCAACAAATTCTCGTCAACCAGACGTTTTCCCTCCCCCTATGGAACGCTTCGCATGGCGGTGAAAATAACGAGACCTGTGATTTATCATTAGCGCGGCATCTGAATCTGGCTGTGAAAACCCTCCTTGCGTTCTGACAGGAAATAAACAGATTGATTATAAATAAAAAAAATCCACAGAAAAGATGCTTTTTTTGCTATTGAGAATTTTTGTCAGAAATCATCTTAAATATTGCCTAAAAAACTCTAACCCCAACTAAATATAAGTCACACCGCCATTTTGAAACAAAATTCCACCTGACTTTCTTTTTTATTTATATCAGTAGGTTAAAGAAATCAACTTGAACACTTCCGTTCGAATGAAGTCGATTTTACAGAATTATCTTAAAACGCAGACCATAATTTATCCATATTTATCGGTTGCCGTATCGGGTATAAATTACCCATTCATTTATCAACAGGAGATATGTTTATTAGTTTGCAATAGGTCATTCACCTGCAGTGCCAGTCAGCTAAATGGGACCATCCTCATCCTTTAACTCACCGTCAAAGGACGGTCGTGTTGTGCAATGGATTCTTGATGAACATATGGCAAATAGAAATGGAAAGATCACCTTATTCAAATACGTTATTGTTTAATCGCAACACGAAACTCTCGCTATCAATCGGCTTGCTTTTGCTCTTCCCGGCGCTGGTTCAGGGAGCGGATTCGCTCTATGACCAGCAAATCTTGCAAGCGCGCCAAGGCCAGTACGCCCCCTTTCTCAGTTACCTTCAGCAGTACCAGCTGCGGCATGCCTTAACCCCTTCTCAGGTGGCGGACTGGCTGCAGGTGGCCCTCTGGGCCGGTCAGGACGATGAAGTGGTGAAAGTCTGGCGACGCTACCAGGTCTATATGCCGATTCCCGCACGGGGCACCGCCGCCGCGGCGCAGGCCCTGCGCAACCAGAAGCAGTGGCAAACCTCGCTCACCCTCTGGCAGCAGGCACTCAGCCAGGCCCCTGGCAGCGACGACTATCGTATCGGCTATATCAAAACGCTCGCCGATGCCCGCAAGGACGGCGAGGCGCTCAGCGAAGCGCGTCGCCTGGTGGCGGAGCAGGCGAGCGTTGCGCACCTGCAGACGCTCTCCTATGTCTACCTGCGGTTGGGCAAAAGCTGGGACCAGCTGTTGGTGGACACGCAGATCCTCGATCGTGAACCGCAAAACAAAACTGCGCTGGCCAGCCTGATGGCGACCCTGACCCGCAACCGGATTGATTCCCCTGCTCTCGGCCTGGCGAATAGCGTCGAACTGACGCCTGCGGAAAAGCGTAACTTGCAGCTGAACGCCGCCGCCGAACTGGTGCGCCTTGCCGATACCCCTTCCCGCGAAGAAAAGGCGCGTTACGCGCTGTCCCGCACGGCGCTCACGCAGTATGACGCGATGATCGCCGCCTGGCACCCCGACCCACAGGCTGCGCCCGACATCATCCGGGCGCGTATTGATCGTCTGGGCGCACTGTACGCCAGCGCCGAGTACGCGCAGGTCATCCGCGAATACCAAAGCCTGATCGCCCAGCAGCAGACCGTTCCCGACTGGGCCATCGGCTGGGTCATCTCCTCTTTTATCGCCCTTAAGCAAATTGAGCCTGCGCTGACGCTTATCCACCAGCATCCTTCGTGGCTGACAAGCCAACAGAATGAGGAACACGAGCTTTTCTACGCTCTGCTGGACACCGGTCAGTACCCGGAGGCGCAACGGTATGTCGCCCGCCTCACCAGGAATGCGCCCTACATCCGTCGTCTCTACGGCTCGCCAACGCCGCAGCCGAACGACGACTGGCTCACCGCACAGTCGCTTAACGTGCACTATTTAGCGGCTACCAACGACCTGCCGCAGGCCGAAGCCCGAATGCAGCGCCTGGCGGCGACGGCCCCTGGAAACCAGGGCCTGCAGATAGACTATGCCGCCCTTCTGCAGGAGAGAGGATTGCCACGGGCAGCCGAACGCCAGCTAAAAGCGGCGGAATCTCTGGAACCCGCCAGCCTGCAGCTGGAGCGCCAGCAGGCCTGGGTCGCCCTCGATCTGCAGGAGTGGCGGCAAATGGATCTGCTGGCTGACGACGTCGTCGCCCGCTCGCCACGGGATCTGAACACCCAGCGCCTGGCCAGAGCGCGCGAGATCCATCATCTCTCCGAGCTGCGCCTGAGCGTTGGCAAAGGGCTGCATTCCGACAACCCGGTGAGCGGCACGCACGACCTCAGTTTTGAGACGGCGATCTACAGCCCGCCGCTAGCCGACAGCTGGCGGTTGTTCGGCGGGCACCGCTTCGCTGAAGGCAATTTTGAAGAGGGGAAAGGCAGCCGTCGCCAGCTGTTTGCCGGTATTGAATGGCGTCCGCGCGACTACTGGGGCGAGCTTGAGCTCTCCAGCGTCAATTTTCACGGCGAGAACAAGCCCGGCGTCCGCCTTTCCGCCGCCCATGACGTTAGCGATCGCTGGCAGCTGGGCGGCGAACTGGAGCGGATTTCGCAGCAGACGCCGCTGCGCGCGTTACGCAACGGCGTCAGCGCCAACCGCGGCGAAGGCTGGCTGCGCTGGTCTCCAAACGAACGCCGGGAGTACCGCTTCAGCGCGGCCGCCAGCCGGTTTACCGATCGCAACCGCCGCCAGGAGTACACCCTCTCCGGTAAAGAACGCCTCTGGCAAACCCCATGGTTAACGCTGGATTTGCAGCCCGGTCTGTCGGCCAGCGCCAATAGCCGCACCGACACCGCCTACTACAGTCCGGCACGGGACCTCGCCGCCACCGCGGCGCTGGCCGTCGATCACACGCTTTACCAGCGCTATGACACCGTCTGGAGCCAGCAGTTACTGGCCGGCGGCGGCAGCTACTGGCAAAAAAATCACGCCGCCGGGGCGATCACGGTGCTGGGTTACGGGCAGCGCCTGCGCTGGAACAACGTCGTCGACACCGGGGTGATGCTGAACTGGGATAAGCGCCCCTACGACGGCAAACGTGAAAACAACCTCGCCATCACTCTTGATGCAAATATACGGTTTTAAGGATGACCATGCTGAACACGACCCTGCGCAACGGCCTGATGCTTCTCATCTGGCTGTGCCTTATCTTCAGCGTGCGTGCTGAGGAAGTCCCCTTCCTCGCCCCGCAGCAGCGCCCCCAACTGGAGGCCAATCAACCCTGGCCGGCGGATCGCTTTATGGTGCTGGCCTACCATGACGTCGAAGACGATGCCGCCGACCAGCGTTATCTTTCGGTGCGCACCAGCGCACTCAATGAGCAGATCGCCTGGCTGCTGCATAACGGCTACCATGCGATTAGCGTTCAGGACATTCTCGATGCACATTATGGCTTAAAGTCGCTGCCGCCCAAGGCTTTTCTCCTCAGTTTTGACGATGGTTACAGCAGCTTTTACACCCGCGTATGGCCGCTGCTTAAAGCCTGGAACGTCCCGGCGCTGTGGGCGCCGGTGGGCAGCTGGGTGGACACTCCCGCTGGTCAGCCCGTTAATTTTGGCGGCCTGATGACGCCGCGCGAGCGCTTCGCTACCTGGGAGATGGTGCGCGAGCTCAGCCGCTCGCCGCTGGTGGAGATCGGCGCTCACACCTGGGCCTCGCACTACGGTCTGCCGGCCAATCCGCAGGGCAGCCGCGAGCCTGCCGCCGCCAACCGCGGCTGGGATAAAACCACCGGCCGCTATGAAAGCGACGCGCAGTTTACCCGGCGAATGACCGATGACGTGCAGAAAGTAACGGCGAAAATCCATGAGGTTGCCGGGAAAACGCCGCGCGCCTGGGTGTGGCCCTACGGCGCCGCCAGCGGCAGCACCCTGGCCATCGCCAAACAGCAAGGGTATCAGCTGGCGTTTACGCTGAACGACGGCCTGGGCAACGTGAAGGATCTGGACAATATTCCACGCCTGCTGATCGCCGGTAACCCGTCGCTCAAGGCCTTTGCCAGCGCCGTGACCCAGATTCAGGAAGCCGATCCTGTTCGGGTGATGCATGTGGATATGGACTATGTCTATGACCCCAATCCCGTCCAGCAGGCGAAGAATATCGATAAGCTGGTGCAGCGCGTCTATGACATGAAAATCAGCCATGTCTTTCTGCAGGCCTTTTCCGACCCGCAGGGCGACGGCACGGTCAAGTCGCTCTATTTCCCCAACCGCTGGCTGCCGATGCGCGCCGACCTGTTTAACTTCGTCTCCTGGCAGTTGCAGACCCGCGGCAATGTGAAGGTTTATGCCTGGATGCCGGTGCTGGCCTTCGATCTTGCCTCAGATCTGCCGCGCGTTCAGCGCTGGGATCCGCAAACCGGGAAGGCGTTACTTGCCCGCCAGCCGTACGTCCGTCTGTCGCCCTGGGATCCCCGGGTTCGCCAGCAGATCACCGACATCTACGAAGATCTGGCCCGACACGCCAGCTTCAGCGGGATTCTGTTTCACGACGACGCCGTGCTGACCGATTTTGAAGACGTGAGCCCGGAGGCGGTCGCCGCCTGGCGGCAGACGGGTCTGGGGCACGATGCCGCCCCGGTGCCCCAACGTCCGCAAGAGCGCCAGGCATGGATGCGTTTCAAAAGCCAAACCCTGACCCGCTTCACTCTGGATCTACGCCAGGCAGTGCAGGCCATCCGCGGCCCGCAGGTGAAAACGGCGCGTAATCTCTTCGCCCTGCCGATCCTGGAGCCGCAAAGCGAAGCCTGGTTTGCGCAGAATCTGGATGACTTCCTTGCCGCCTATGACTGGACGGTCCCCATGGCGATGCCGCTGATGGAGTCCGTGCCGATCGACGCCAGCCAGGCCTGGCTGACGCGGCTGGTGCAGGCCGTCGCCCGCCACCCGGGTGCGCTGAAGAAAACCATCTTTGAACTGCAGGCCAGAGACTGGAATCGACGCCAGCAAAACGCCATTCCCGACCAGCAGCTGGCGGACTGGATGCGTTTGCTGCGGCTGAACGGCGTCAAAAACTACGGCTACTACCCTGACGATTTTATTAACAACCAGCCTGATATCTCTCGTATCAGGCCGCAATTTTCTTCCTGGTGGTACCCTGACCATGACTGATCGCATTATCGCATTGTGCATTTTATGCCTCGTATTCGGGCTGCCGTTAGGTGTCGCAGCGGTATTTACCGGCGAGCTTATCCTCGACTTTGTCTTTTTCTGGCCGCTGTTTATGTCAGTGTTGTGGATCACCGGGGGTCTCTACTTCTGGTTTCAGCTGGAACGTCACTGGCCGTGGGGGGAGGATACCCCGCCGCCGACGCTGCCGGGCAATCCACTGATCTCGATCCTGATCCCCTGCTTTAACGAGGAGAAAAACGCCCGGGAAACCATCAGCGCAGCGCTGGCCCAGCGTTACGCCAACCTTGAAGTGATCGCGATTAACGACGGCTCTTCGGACAACACCGCCCAGGTGCTCCAGCAGCTGGCGCAGGAGGAGCCGAGGCTGCGGGTGATCCATCTGGCCGCCAATCAGGGAAAAGCGGTGGCGCTCAAAGCGGGCGCCGCCGCCGCCCGCGGCGATCTGCTGGTCTGCATCGATGGCGACGCCCTGCTGGACCGGGATACCGCGGCCTGGCTGGTCGCGCCGTTGATCCATTATCCGCACGTCGGGGCGGTCACCGGCAATCCGCGGATCCGCACCCGATCCACGCTGATCGGCCGCATTCAGGTTGGGGAGTTCTCGTCGATCATTGGGCTTATCAAACGGACGCAGCGGATCTATGGCCGGGTCTTTACCGTCTCCGGCGTAATCGCCGCCTTCCGGCGCCAGGCACTGGCGGACGTCGGCTACTGGAGCCCGGATATGATCACTGAAGATATTGATATCAGCTGGAAGCTTCAGCTCCGCCACTGGGACATCTTTTTCGAGCCGCGAGCGCTGTGCTGGATCCTGATGCCGGAGACCCTCAAAGGGTTATGGAAGCAGCGTCTGCGCTGGGCCCAGGGCGGCGCCGAAGTCTTTCTGGTCAATCTGCGCCGCCTGTTTCACTGGCAGCATCACCGGATGTGGCCGCTGTTTCTGGAGTATGCCTGCTCCACGCTGTGGGCCTTTGCCTACGCGATCACCATTCTGCTGTTTATCCTCAGCCGCCTGATGCCGCTGCCTGACAATCTGGCGGTGCATAGCCTGTTTCCACCGGAATTCACCGGCATGCTGCTCGGCCTGATGTGCCTGCTGCAGTTCGTCGCCAGTCTGTATATCGAGCGGCGCTATGAGAAAAAGGTCGCCAAATCGCTGTTCTGGGTGATCTGGTTCCCGATGGTCTACTGGATGATCGGCCTGCTGACCACGCTGGTCGCTTTTCCGAAAGTGATGGTGAAACGTCAACGTTCCCGCGCGCGCTGGGTGAGTCCGGACCGGGGAAAAGGAAGCCTGTGATGAATGAAAATACGCTCATCTTAACCGAACATCGGGTGCTGCCCCGGCTGGTCGACGCCGGCTTAACGCTGCTGGCCTGGCTCGGTTTTCTGTTCTTTCTGTACGCCAATTTGCTGATGCAGTTCATCGCGCCGCCCTCTCCGCGCTGGGAATCGCTGATGGACTCCCTGAATACGGCGCTGGTGTATCTGCTGATTGCCGCGCTGAACGGCTGGCTGTTGATCCTCTGGTATCACTACAACCGGCGCCGCGCCCGTACCCGGCGTCATACCGCGGTGCTCGCTCTGCGCGACGATGAGCTGGCGAGCAGCTTTAACGTCGCGCCACAGATTATCTCGGAGATGAGCCGCTATAATTTGCTCACCGTTTACCACGATCAAATCGGGCAGATTATTGATTTAAAAAGCCACGCGTTACCGCCGCCGCAGGAAGAGAGCGATGACGCATGAGAGCAAGGCCGCCGTCGGCGGCCTGGACAGGTAATACGCCGGGGATTAGCCGCCGGCTTTTTTGATGGCGGCTTCCAGCGAGGCTTTGTCTGCCAGCCCCGGGAAGACGGTGATGCTGGCTTCCGTGGCGCCGGTGGTCGGCATCACGATCACGCCCGGCGTGCCGCTCAGACCAATCTCCTGCGCCAGATCGTTTATGCTCTGCAGCACCGGTTCGACGTCGGCGGCCTTCTTCGCATCGAAGCCGGCTTTCTTCGCCTGCTGCTGGATATCCGCCGTCGTCAGCTTGCCTTCGTTATGGCCGGTAGCGTAAATCCCGTTATGGTAGGCCAGATAGGCATCCGCCCCTTTCTGCTGATAGATCTGCAGGCCGGTTTTTGCCGCCTCCAGCGAGCTTTCCCAGCGGCCGCCGAAAATCGGCCACTCTTTGAAGGCGAAGCGGGTCTGCGGGTGCGCTTTAATCACCTGCTCCATCACCGGCGCCAGACGGCTGCAGTAGACGCACTGGTAGTCGAAGAATTCGATCACCGTGACTTTGCCGTTGGCCGGGCCGTAGGTCGGGGTATTTTTATCCTGGGTCAACACGGCGGCGTTCTTCAGCACCGCCTGAGTGGCCGCGCTGGCCTGCTGCTCAGCCTGAATTTGCTGCAGTTTCTGGCTCGCCTGCAGCAGGACTTCCGGGTGAGCGACCAGATAGTCGGCGGCGATTTTGCCGATTTTCGCCTCCTGTTCCGGGGTGAAAGTCGCCGGCGCGTCAGCGGCAGAGGCCATCGCCGGCAGTAAGACAGCGCTCAGCAGGGCGACAGAGAGGTATTTCTTGTGGCCAGACATAGTGGGGATCCTTGCGATAAGTGAACGGCAGGTGAGTCTGGGTGACAAAATATCACCCTTTTTCGCCGAAGCCTTGCCCAACGGCGCCTTGATTCGTAACTTTATTTTTCAGGCTCTCTCTTTCCCGCGCGATAGCGCAGGTCTGCGCCAGTGGTCAACGCGGCCCAGGCGGAGTACCCTGCGCAGCGGTTTTTCTTGCTCTTTTTTCAGGTGGTTTCTCTCGATATGTATGCATTTCTTCAACAATGGGACATGGCAGTGATTATGCTGCAGATTGTCGCCATCGACTTACTGCTGGGTGGCGACAATGCCGTGGTGATCGCCATGGCCTGCCGCAAACTGCCGCCGCAGAAACGCACCAAAGCGATCATCATCGGTACCGTGGGCGCCATCCTGGCGCGCGTTCTGCTGCTGGCGATCGCTTTGTATCTCCTGTCGCTGCCGTGGCTGAAAATAGTCGGCGCGCTGCTCCTGCTGTGGATTGGCATCAAGCTGGTCAGGAATGAGGAAGAAGAGAGCGAGGTTAGCAGCTCTGGCAGCCTGTGGCGCACCGCGATCACCATCACTGTTGCCGATGTGATTATGTCGCTGGATAACGTACTGGCGGTAGCTGCTGCGGGGAAAGGGCACATTGCGCTGGTCGCCCTCGGCGTGGCGATCAGCATTCCGGTTATTGTCGCCGGCAGCAAGCTGGTGCTGGTCCTGCTCACCCGCTTTCCCGCGGTGGTGCTGCTGGGCGGGATGCTCATCGGCTGGATTGCCGGGTCAATGCTGGTCAGCGACCCTACCATTCGCCAGCTGTTTCCCAGCGCCGGCGAGGGCACCGCGCGCCTGGCTGGCGCCGTCGGCGCGCTGCTGGTGCTATTCACCGGATGGCGCCGCCGCCCACGGCCGCAGGCGAAAGACTAATCTTATCCACGGCGCCGTCTACCCCGACGGCGTCAAGTTTCCGCCACTTTTCTTCCCCGTCAGGGCGCATTTGCCCTACGCTTTATACTGACGCCTGTTCCAGGGAATATGTAACCACCGCACTGAGCATAGATGAGATAAAATCATGGAATTGAAGGATTATTATGCCATTCTCGGGGTGCAACCAACCGACGATCTGAAAACCATCAAGACCGCCTACCGCCGCCTGGCGCGCAAATATCACCCCGACGTCAGTAAAGAAAACGATGCCGAAGCCAAATTTAAGGATCTCGCCGAAGCCTGGGAAGTCCTGAAAGATGAGCAACGGCGCGCCGAATACGATCAGCTCTGGCAGCATCGCAACGATCCCGGCTTCGGTCGCCAGCGACAGACCCACGAGCAGAGCTACAGTCAGCAAGATTTCGACGACATCTTCTCCTCCATGTTTGGCCAGCAGGCGCATCAGCGTCGTCGTCAACACGCGGCGCGCGGCCACGATCTGGAGATCGAAGTGGCGGTGTTCCTTGAAGAGACGCTGGCCGAGCAGACGCGCACTATCAGCTATAACCTACCGGTGTACAACGTGTTTGGCATGATCGAAAGCGAAACGCCGAAAACGCTGAATGTGAAGATCCCCGCCGGGGTAGTCGATGGTCAGCGTATCCGCCTGAAAGGCCAGGGGACGTCGGGGGAGAATGGCGGCCCGAACGGCGATCTGTGGCTGGTTATCCACATCGCCCCGCATCCGCTATTCGATATTGTCGGTCATAACCTGGAGATCGTCCTGCCGCTGGCGCCATGGGAGGCCGCGCTGGGCGCGAAAGTGACGGTGCCCACCCTGAAAGAGAGCATTCTGCTGACGGTGCCGCCGGGCAGTCAGGCAGGGCAGCGACTGCGTATCAAAGGGAAAGGACTCGTGAGCAAAACCCACACCGGCGATTTGTTCGCCGTTATTAAAATAGTGATGCCGCCAAAACCAGATGAAAAAGCGCGTGAGCTCTGGCAACAATTGGCCGCCGCCGAAGCCAGCTTCGATCCGCGTAAGACATGGGGGAAAGCCTGATGGCTACAGTAACAGTGACGTTTGCCATTACCGAATTGTGCCTGCGTACCGGGGTGTCGGAAGAGGAGCTGACGGAGATCGTCGGCTTAGGGATGATTGAGCCACACCAGCCGCAGGCGGACACCTGGCTGTTCGACGACAGCGCGGTGACGATCGTGCATCGCGCGGTACGCCTGCGTAACGAGCTGGAGCTGGACTGGCCGGGAATTGCGGTGGCGCTGACCCTGCTGGATGAGAACGCGCGGCTGACCCGCGAAAATCGCCTGCTGCAGCAGCGCCTGGCGCGCTTCCTCGCCCACGGATAGGGGTGCCATCCTGGGTCGTGGCGTTCCGTCTTCGCGCCGGGTGGCGGCTACGCCTTACCCGGCCTACAAATGACATCGAGCCCACCCATTGCACTGGATCCGTAGGCCCGCGCAAGCGTAGCGCCGCCGGGCATGGCCCCAGCCAGGGAGCCGCCTGTATGCCGGGTGGCGGCTACGCCTTACCCGGCCTACAAATGGCACTGGACCCACCATTGCACTGGATCCGTAGGCCCGCGCAAGCGTAGCGCCGCCGGGCATGGCCTCAGCCAGGGAGCCGCCTGTATGCCGGGTGGCGGCTACGCCTTACCCGGCCTACAAACTAAGCGCAGCGCAAGCCGGGGAGTTTCCCGGGTCGCGCAAACCGGGAATAGCGCTTAATCCGGTAACGAACCGGCGAGATTACGCGCGGAGACGCTCTCGCTCACCGGCGCGGGCGGCTCCGGCGCCTTAGCCGGAGCGGCCGCTGGCGCGGCTGCCGGGGCGGGAGAGGCCGGCTGGATCTCAAGGAACGAGGCCAGCATCTTACGCAGCGTTTCCGGTTTAGTATCTTCCGCCAGCAGCGCCGCCAGCATCGACGGCAAGCGGCTATCGACTTCCCCTAACGCCAGCCCCGCCAGCAGCGCGGTACGCGACATATCGCCGCGGTCGCCACGGTGATGGGCCTCAATTTTTGCGTCCGCGAAGCGCTCGCTGGCGCTGATATCCGGGCGCAGGTAAATCAGCACTTTTCTGCGATCCAGAGTCATAGACGCTCCTTAACCAATAATTTTCAGACCACGCACCAGGGCAAACTGCGGCTCTTCAGCCACCACGAAACGATCCTCGCGCAGACCCATCCGTTCACGAATGGCGTCGGCAACCAGCGGCGCGCCGCCGCCAATGACGATCGCGTGCGAATAGCCTTTAAAGCTATCGATGGCCGTCAGGACACGCGTGGTCAGACGTTCGATACTGTTATTGATCACCTTCTTCACCTCAGAAACCGCATCCGGATCGTTGATGTTGTCGGTCAGGTATTCTTCGTCGTGGCGGTTGATGATTATCTGGTCGACGTTATAGCTAGAGGTGTCGGTATTCGCCCGGGCCAGCGCCAGCTTAACGGCGTCGGTCACCAGCGATACGCCCAGCTTCGGGTCGCCGTAAATGCGCGAAACCGAGGTCATCTGCCCGGCGACCATTGAAATATCCAGCGTGGTGCCGCCAAGGTCGATAATCAGCACCGAATGCGACGGTTTCAGCTCATCACACAGGCTGATACCCGCCGGAATCGATTCCGGGCGCACGGTAACTTTAGTGATATTGAACACCACGCCTTTATTCAGTTTAACTTCGCGCAGCAGGCTCTTTTTCTTGCGCTCAATATTGTCGAGGCGATATTGCGCATCTTCATCATAAAATTCGGTCAGCGGCAGGGTGACCACAATTTCAACATCCTGCGGCTCAAGACCGCTGGTCAGCAGCGCATGATGGACAGCGATGGAGTTCAACGGGCTGTATTGCCAGTCAATGTTATTGGTTGGGAGCGCATCGGGAGTGATCAGGTCGAATGAGTACTTTTCATCATCCACCGTGTAGTTAAAAGGCTTCCCCGAACCGAAGGTGGCAGACCAGCCGCGTTTAAAACTGTTGGGGCTGATATGGGTGAAAGTTTCGCCATCTTGCTCCCACAGCATTTTGATATTGGTTGAACCATCATCGATAAAAATGCGCATTGCATTGCTCCATCACTGAGACAAATAAGAGAAAAATGTAAGACCCAAAAAGAGTAGCAAGAGTTAAAAAGCAGCGCAAGAGCACGAAAAAGAGACAATTCTGAGTTTTATTTGAGAACAATCGGAGAAACAAACAGTCCAGAACGCTCAAAAAGAGAAATAATTGAGATAAAATAGAGAACTACAGTTTTCTCTTTCTGTCTTTTTAAGACACTGTTTTTTGCTCAAAAAGAGAGCATCCCTCCCCTCTTTCGTCAGCGGTTTTCGCACGCTTTTTACACCTGATTGGGTACCACAATCGGCCGTTCCGGCTCGACGTCATTTTCCGGTACCCGGCGATATTTATCCAGCAGGTGAATCTGAATCCGTCGCAGCATATCGCCATTCAGTTTGTAATAACGGAAATAGAGAAACAGCGTCAGAGCAAAAAAGAGCGTCGGCAGCGCAATCATAATCGCCTGCATCCCCAGCAGCGTGTGGGGCGACTGCACAACATTCGGCACGTAACCGATGATACCCAGCACGATGGCGATAAACCAGGCCGCAAACGCCGAACCGGCTTTGACTACCAGCGTTTGAACGGAATAGGCGATGCTTTCGCAGCGGATATTCATCGTATATTCGCCATAGTCGACGGTATCGGCCACCATAATAACCTGCAGCACCCAGAACAGCGCGGTGCCGATATTCAACAGCACCCCGGCCAGCGAAATCAGCGCGATGTTGTAAACGCCGCCCAGCGCCATCAGCAACAGCACGCCGCAGCCCAGCACCGGCATGATCGAAGCACCCGCCCACAGAATGCGCCGCGATAGCCCTTTTACCAGTCGTGGGAACAGGATCAGCGTCAGCAAATTCGCCGCCCCGGCGTAGGACATGTAATACGGGAACATCTCCGCGCTGCCAATCACGTAGGTAAAGTAGTAAATCGCAAAGCCAGCGATAATGTTCGCCGCCGTGTTATAGGCCAGCGCCATGCCTAACAGGCAGGCCAGCTGATCGTTTTTATAGATCAGCGCCACCATCTGGCGCAGTGAGAGGTGGCTGGAGTCTTCGCTCACACCACTGTCGGAGGAGTAAACCTCATGCACGTTGCGCAGGGTGACGAGGGTGGAAACGACGAAGAAGGCGATCAGCACCAGAGTGAACATCTGAAAACCGAAACCGCGATCGGCGCCGCCGACGGCGTTGACGAACGGCAGCGTGACGCCGGCCGTGACAAATCCCGCCAGACTGGCGAAAAAGCGCGGGTAAGGCACCAGCTGCTCGCGTTCGCGTTTATCGAGGGTAATGGTCGGCACCAACGACCAGAACGGCACATCCATGATGGTGTAAGTGAAGCCCCACAGCAGGTAGGTTAGCCACACCCACGCCAGCAGCGCCCCGCCGCTGAAATGGTGGGCGCTGAACAGCATATACAGCACCACCGAGTTGGTTATCGTGCCGATCAGGATCCACGGTTTGAACTTTCCCCATCGCGACCGCGTACAGTTAACGATCCATCCCATAATCGGATCGGCTATCGCATCGAGGATCCTTGCCACCAGGAACAAGGTGCCAACCACCCCGACCGATAAGCCAACAATATCGGTGTAGTAATACATCAGGTACATGTAGACGATACCGATAGCGAAATCTTTACCAAAGGCACCAAATCCGTAGCTGAGCTTTGTTGTCATTGAAATACTCATAGGGTCCAGGTCGCTGTCGCCAGCGCCTCCTTTAGCGTTTGATAGAGCGTGACAGGCACCGCCGGGTTCGTTGCCCCCGGCGGCATAAGAGGATTAACGGTGCAGCCAGGCCGGCAGCCAGTCGCCGTGGCTGGCGATCAGATCGTCCACCAGCGCGTAGATCTCTTCGATCCCCAACACCGCGGCGGTGTGCGGATCCATCATCGTGGCGTAATAGACGTAATCGCGATTTTCAGTGAGGATCGCCTCCGTCAGCAGCGTCTGCACGTTGATATTGGTCTGCATGAGCGCCGCCAGATGCGCCGGCAGCGCGCCCACTTTGGTCGGCTGGATGCCGTTGGCGTCCACCAGGCAGGCCACTTCCACACAGCAGCCCTGAGGCAGGTTGTCGATGAGATTATCGTTGCGCACGTTGCCGTACACCACGCTTGGCTCGCCGGTCCAGATGGCGTTCATGATGGTGCTGGCATATTCGCGGGAGGGTTTCACCTCAATGCGCTCCCCGCGCTTATAGCTCTCCAGCTCCTGATGCCAGTTGGCCAGTTGCTCGACGCAGCGTTTAGGGTATTCATCCAGCGGCACTTTATAGCGAGCGAGAAGGTCATCGCGGCCCGGCTTGATAAACCATGGCGTGTATTCCGCGAAATGCTCCGAGGACTCGGTGACAAAGTAGCCCAGCTTTTTGAGCATTTCATAGCGGACGATGTTTTCGCAGCGCGGGTTGCCGTGCAGGTTCGGTTTCGGCGCCCGCCCGTCGGCGTAGGCCTGTAGCAGGTCGGGGTAGATACTGACGTAGCTGCCGTCCGCGAGCTTTTTCTCCAGCGACAGATAGAACGCCATATGGTTAATCCCCGCGCAGCGGTAGCGTAAATCCGCCGGATCGAGATCGAGGTCGCTCGCCAGCTCTTCCGCTGTGCCTTGCACCGAGTGGCACAGACCCACCTGCTTGATATGCGGGTAGCGGGCGTACATCGCCCAGGTGTTCATCGCCATCGGGTTGACGTAGTTAAGCATGGTGGCGTCCGGGCAGACCTCGCTCATATCGTCGCAGATAGCCCACAGGTGCGGGATGGTGCGCAGCGCGCGCATAATGCCTCCCGGCCCCAGCGTATCGGCAATGGTCTGCTCCAGGCCGTGGCGCTTGCAGACTGCAAAATCGGTGACGGTACAGGGCTCATAGCCGCCAATCTGGAAGGCAACGACGACAAAATCGGCGCCCTGCAGGGCGGTTTTCCGGTCGCGGTGGCAGCTGATTTCGCCGTTCGCGCCCACGGAATCCATCAGCTTGCGCACCACGATATGCGACTCTTCCAGCCGGGTTTCATCGATATCCATCAGCGCGATATGCGCCGATTTCAGCGCCGGGCGCTGGAAAACATCACCGAGAATATTTTTGACGAACACCGTCGAACCGGCGCCGATAAAAGTAATTTTTGGGGCAGACATCACGCACTCTCCATCAGGTCATTAAACACTTGCAGAGTGGCACGCCGCTCCCCGCTGCGCTGCCCTGTTCCCGCCGGAGCATTCCCGAAAGCTCAGATCGGCCATTAAGCGCCACAAAATCTGAGATTTCGGGAACAGATTGAGCAAAAAGGAGAGAAAATGGGCCGATTCTTCCGCTAAGCTGTCGTCAGTTCTGGCGAAAAATGCAGCCACTCTGACAATTCAGGAATACGCTAACGATGGAACACCGCTTCACCTCTCCGCCCCCCGATCCCTTTATGTGCAGCAGCGACGAAAAGCAGAGCCGCAGCCCGCTGGCGCTCTACTCCGAGTATCAGCGTATGGATATCGAACTGCGCCCGCCGCACGCCATGCCCACCAGCCACTGGCACGGCCAGGTGGAGGTTAACGTGCCGTTCGATGGCGACGTGGAGTATTTGATTAATAACGAAGTGGTGCGCATTGAGAAAGGCTATATCACTCTGTTCTGGGCCTGTACGCCGCATCAGCTGACCCGCCCCGGCGATTGCCAGCAGATGGCGATATTCAACCTGCCGATGCATCTGTTTCTCTCATGGCCGCTGGACCGGGAGCTTATCAACCACGTCACCCATGGGATGGTGATTAAATCCCTCGCCGCGCAGCAGTTGAGCGCCTTCGAAGTACGCCGCTGGCAGCAGGAACTGAGCCACAAGAATGAACAGATACGCCAGCTGGCGATCGATGAAATCGCCTTGATGCTGAAGCGGCTGAGCCTCGCCGGCTGGCAGCCGATTCTGGTCAATAAAACCTCACGCACCCACAAGAACAGCGTCTCGCGCCACGCGCAGTTTTATGTCAGCCAGATGCTGGAGTTTATCGCTGCCCACTACGACCAGGCGCTGACCGTCAATGCCGTTGCCGAGCACGTGAAGCTCAACCCGAACTACGCGATGGGGGTCTTTCAGCGGGTGATGCAGCAGACCATGAAGCAGTACATTACCGCCATGCGTATCAATCATGTGCGGGCGCTGCTGAGCGATACCGACAAGACCATCCTGGATATTGCCCTTACCGCCGGTTTTCGCTCCAGCAGCCGCTTCTACAGCACTTTTACCCGCTACGTGGGCATGCCGCCGCAGCAGTACCGTAAACTCAGCCAGCAGCGGCGTCACGGCCTGGCCTTGCCGGAGGCATAAAAAATGCCGCCGGGGTTTCCCCAGGCGGCATGATTAACAGCGAAAACGGTTAGTCGTTGATACGCGGATGCTGCTGCACCAGACGCGACCGTTTTGCCTGCAGATCGGCGATCTCCTGATCGATATCTTCGATTTTTTGCTCGATGTTATCGTAGTGCTCGCCAAGGATTTCTTTCGCTTCCTGGATATCCGACGCCGCCGGGGTCGCCCCTTTCAGCGGACGGTTAGCCGTCTCTTTCATCGACAGGCCCGTCGCCATACCCACCACCGCGATAACCATCAGGTAGTACGCCGGCATCATCAGGTTTTGGGTGGTCTCCACCAGCCACGCCGCCAGGGTTGGCGTCAGACCGGCAATCAGCACCGAGATGTTAAAGGCGCTGGCCAGGGCGCTGAAGCGGATGTGCGTCGGGAACATCGCCGGCAGCGAGGAGGCCATCACCCCGATAAAGCAGTTCAGCACCACCGCCAGCAGCAGCAGGCCGGCGAAGATCAGGCCAGTCACGTTGCTGTTGATCATAATGAAGGCCGGGATCGACAGGGCAAACAGCGCCACGCTACCAATCAGGATAAACGGGCGACGGCCGAAACGGTCGCTGAGCATACCGATAACCGGCTGTACAAACAGCATCCCGACCATGATAGCGATGATGATCAGCACCCCATGATCTTCCGAGTAGTGCAGGTTATGCGACAGATAGCTCGGCATGTAGGTCAGCAGCATGTAGTAAGTCACGTTGGTGGAAATCACCAGACCGATACAGGTCAGCAGGCTACGCCAGTGCTTGGTGGCAATCTCTTTAAAAGAGACCTTCGGCCCGTCCTGCAGTCCTTCACGGTCGCCCTGCTCCATGGTGTCAACATGCTGCTGGAACGCCGGCGTCTCTTCCAGCGCATGGCGCAGGTAGAGACCAATGATACCTAACGGTAGCGCCAGGAAGAACGGGATACGCCAACCCCAGTCGAGAAAGTTCTGTTCACCCACCACGCTGGAGATGAGAACCACCACGCCGGCCCCCATCACAAACCCGGCGATGGAGCCAAAGTCCAGCCAGCTGCCCATAAAGCCGCGCTTGCGGTCAGGAGAGTATTCCGCGACGAAGATCGACGCCCCGGTATATTCACCGCCAACCGAGAAGCCTTGCGCCATTTTACACAGCAGCAGCAGGATCGGCGCCCAGATACCTATCGTGGCATACGACGGAATAAGGCCGATACAGAAAGTACTTATCGACATGATCACGATAGTTATCGCGAGAATTTTTTGCCGACCATATTTATCGCCCAGCATCCCGAAGAACAGGCCTCCTAACGGACGAATTAAAAATGGTACGGAGAAGGTACCCAGCGCGGCAATCATCTGTACGCTTGGGTTGGCATCGGGGAAGAAGACTTTACCTAAGGCGTAGGCCACAAAGCCGTAGACGCCGAAATCGAACCACTCCATCGCGTTGCCCAGGGAGGCCGCGGTGATCGCCTTTTTCAGTTTACCATCATCGATGATGGTCACATCCTTAAGGGTGATGGGCTTTATTTTTTTCCTTTTAAGCATATTTTTCCTCTGCTACTCCGCCTTGAGTGCACGCCTCTTCGCCGAATGGCAAGGCCATTCGCATCGTGCGTCAGGAGCGGTGAATTGCTGTGCTCCTCATTTCAAGCGTAGCAGGTTTGCCTGCACTGTCTGCTGACAGAATGTACAACCGAACCTGTTGACGCCTGCTCTGGCTACTGGTGAATAAATGGAGCGGCTCATCGTGATGCTTGATGAAATTGACCTGCTCCCCTTTTTTACCCTAACAGTGTTTATATCTGCGATCAACTTCACAGAAATTTACCGCCTCATTACAGAGTGTCGGAAAATAAATAAGTTCATTTCCTGCCGATCGCGCGGAAATTATTTCGTCGATTTTGCTCCACTTCGGGCGGTTAATTTCAGCGTTTATTCGCTTCTTTCCGGAATAACACCACGGCTATTTTTTAGCAAAAAAACACCCGACAAAAATGGGTGATTGCGCTATAATCATACCCACTTTCGGCTCTCAGCCGCTGTTTAAAGGACCAACGTCCTGTTTTTCGACGACATCATGAGGAGCGTCATGCAACTGCCACACTGCCCAAAATGCGATTCGACTTACACTTATGAAGATAGCGGCATGTACATCTGCCCGGAATGTGCCCATGAGTGGAACCCTGCCGAGGCGACGGAAGAGAGCGACATTCTGATCGTTAAAGATGCCAATGGCAATTTACTGGCCGATGGCGACAGCGTTACCGTCGTGAAAGATTTGAAGGTTAAAGGCAGCTCTTCGATGCTGAAAATCGGCACCAAAGTGAAAAATATCCGTCTGGTCGAAGGCGATCACAATATTGACTGCAAAATTGACGGTTTTGGTCCGATGAAGCTCAAATCGGAATTTGTGAAAAAGAACTGATTTAATTTCGGGTAGGCGGCGCGATTATTTTTTCACATAACCGTCGCCGCTCCCGATATCCTGGTGGCCGTTTGTCCCCCGGCGCATCCTGTTATTTCCCTCGCCGGCAACCGCTATTTACGCTGTCGCCTGCCGTCATATTTCAGCGCCCCTTTTCGCCCTGCCGTCTGGCTCAATCGCCTGCCGGGCGACTACGCTTTACGGGTTACGGTCACTGAGGTATTCACCATGTCCTTAAGTCCCTACCTTGCCTTTGCGGGCAACTGCGCCGAGGCGATCGCCTTCTACCAGCAGACGCTGGGCGCAGAGCTGATGTTTAAAATGACCTTTGGCGAAATGCCGCCCCCGGCGCAGGAAGCGTCAGACGGCTGCCCGTCTGGCCAGAAGATGGCGGATGATGCTATCGCCCACGCCAGCCTGCGCATCAATAATGGCGAGCTGATGCTGAGCGACAGCGCCTTCGGGCCCGATGTGCATTACGCCGGCTTCACCCTCGTCCTCGATCCCAGCGATGTCGCTGAAGGCCAGCGCTGGTTCGACGCGCTGGCTGTCGGCGGGCGCATTGAGATGGCCTGGCAGGAAACCTTCTGGGCCCACGGCTTCGGCAAAGTCGTCGACCGCTTTGGCGTCCCCTGGATGATCAACGTGGTCAAACAAGGCTGACGCCCCCAGGGCGGCCCGGCCGCCCTGTCATCCGCCTGGCATCAACTCTTCATCCTTTAGTCATCGTCACTTAACCGAAATGCAACATAAACCGGTCAGGATCGGCCCACAACGCGAGGAAGCTCCTCGCCTATGCTGTGTGAGGCTTGATGACTATGCACCTGTCCAGACATCCGACCAGTTACCCCACGCGCTATCAGGAAATCGCCGCCCGACTTGAGCAGGAGCTGCGCCATCACTATCGCTGCGGCGACTATCTGCCCGCCGAGCAGCAGCTGGCGACGCGCTTCGACGTTAACCGCCACACCCTGCGCCGGGCTATCGACCAGCTGGTTGAGCGCGGCTGGGTTCAGCGCCGTCAGGGCGTGGGTGTGCTGGTGCTGATGCGCCCTATCGACTACCCGCTTAACGCCCAGGCGCGCTTCAGCCAAAACCTGCTGGAACAAGGCAGCGATCCCACCAGCGAAAAGCTGCTGTCGGTGCTGCGCCCCGCCAGCGCCCATGTCGCCGAAGCCTTTGGCATCAATGAGGGCGAGAACGTGATCCACCTGCGTACCCTGCGACGGGTCAATGGCGTCGCCCTGTGCCTGATCGACCACTACTTCGCCGACCTGCGCTTCTGGCCGGTGCTACAGACCTTCAGCCACGGCTCGCTGCACGATCTGCTACGCGATCGGCTCGACGTCGAACTGACCCGCGTACGCACCAAAATTAGCGCCCGCCGCGCGCAGGCAAAAGAGAGCAAGCTGCTGGAAATCCCCAATATGGCGCCGCTGCTCTGCGTCCGCACGCTCAATAGCCGCGAGGGCGAGTCGCTCACGGCGGAGTACTCCGTCAGCCTGACCCGCGCCGACATGATTGAATTTACCATGGAGCACTGAATGCACTTCGATACCGCCACCCGCCAGCGCTGGATGTCCGTGCTGGCCCACAGTGAACCGCAGGACCTTCTGGCGCGCATGCAGTCCCTGCAGCTGGCGCCGGAATATGAATTGATTCGCACCCCGGAAACCGGGCTGGTACAGCTCCAGGCCCGCATGGGCGGTATCGGCGACCGCTTCTTTGCCGGCGACGCCACCCTTACCCGCGCAGCGGTACGCCTGGCTGACGGTACCCTCGGTTACAGCTGGATCTTAGGCCGCGACCGCCCGCACGCTGAACGCTGCGCGGCGATCGACGCCCTGCTGCAGTCGCCCCGCCATTTTCACACCTTAATGGAAACCCTGATAACCCCGCTGGAAGCGCTACGCAGCGCGCGCATTGAAGCCCGACGCGCCGAAGTCAACGCCAGCCGGGTCGACTTCTTTACCCTGGTTCGCGGAGATAACGTATGACCTTACAACCCGCTTTTACCCTGGCTGTGCAGGATGCCCAACACAGTTTTCGTCGCCTGCTGAAAGCGATGAGCGAGCCGGGGGTGATTGTCTCCCTGCAGCAGCTTCAGCACGGCTGGCAGCCATTGAACGTGGCCTCCACCAGCCTGCTGTTGACCCTTGCCGATCATGAAACACCGGTCTGGCTCGCCAGCGCTCTGCGTAACGATCTGGTGGGACAGAATCTGCGCTTTCATACCGGCGCGCCGCTGGTGGACCAGCCGCAGCAGGCGGTCTTTGCCGTCGCCAATGACGGTATCAGCGCCGAGCAGCTCAACGTCCTTTCCGCTGGCACCGTCACCGCGCCGGAAACCGGCGTCACACTGATCGTTCAGCTTGCCAGCCTCAGCGGCGGACGCATGCTGCGCCTGACCGGGGCAGGCATTGCCGAAGAGCGAATGATCGCGCCGCAGCTGCCGGACTGCATCATCGACGAATTAACCGAACGCCCGCACCCGTTCCCGCTGGGCATCGACCTGATCCTCACCTGCGGCGAGCGCCTGCTGGCGATCCCGCGCACCACCCACGTGGAGGTGTGCTAAATGTACGTTGCCGTCAAGGGCGGCGAGAAGGCGATCCGCGCCGCTCACGCCTTACAGGAACAGAAACGACGGGGCGATGGACGGCTTCCCGAACTGAGCGTCGAACAGATAGGCGACCAGCTCAGCCTGGCGGTGGACCGGGTGATGACCGAGGGCGGCATCGCCGACCGCGAACTGGCGGCGCTGGCGCTGAAGCAGGCCAGCGGCGATAACGTCGAAGCGATCTTCCTGCTGCGCGCCTACCGCACCACCCTGCCGCGGCTGGCGGTCAGCGAACCGATTAATACCGCGGAGATGCGCCTCGAACGCCGCATCTCCGCAGTGTATAAAGATATCCCCGGCGGCCAGCTGCTGGGCCCCACTTACGACTACACCCACCGCCTGCTCGATTTTACCCTGCTGGCCAACGGCGAAGCGCCGTCTGTGCAGCAAGCCGATGGCGAAGCAGAGCCGACGCCGCACGTCTTTAGCCTGCTCACGCAGCAGGGGCTAGCGAAGACCGAGGAAGATCGCGGCACGCCGCCCGACGATATCACCCGCACCCCGCCGGTCTACCCCTGCTCGCGTTCCTCGCGCCTGCAGCAGCTGATGCGCGGCGATGAAGGCTACCTGCTGGCGCTGGCCTATTCGACCCAGCGCGGCTATGGCCGCAACCATCCGTTTGCCGGCGAGATCCGCAGCGGCTACGTGCAGGTGGAAATCGTCCCGGAAGAGCTGGGCTTTAGCGTCAATATTGGCGAGCTGCTGCTGACCGAGTGCGAGATGGTTAATGGCTTCGTCGCCCCGCAGGAGGAGCCGCCGCACTTCACCCGCGGCTACGGCCTGACCTTCGGCATGAGCGAGCGCAAAGCGATGGCCATGGCGCTGGTCGACCGTGCGCTGCAGGCGCCGGACTATGACGAAGAGATTGCCGGCCCGGCGCAGGATGAAGAGTTTGTGCTGGCTCACGCCGATAACGTCGAAGCGGCCGGCTTCGTCTCGCATCTGAAGCTACCGCACTATGTCGATTTCCAGGCCGAACTGGCGCTGCTGAAACGCCTGCAACGGGAGAACGAACGTGGCTAACCCACTGACTGGCTATAACTTTGCTTACCTCGACGAGCAAACCAAGCGCATGATCCGCCGGGCTATTCTCAAAGCGGTAGCGATTCCCGGCTACCAGGTGCCGTTCGGCGGGCGCGAAATGCCAATGCCCTACGGCTGGGGCACCGGCGGCATCCAGCTGACCGCCAGCGTCATCGGTGAGAATGACGTGCTGAAGGTGATTGACCAGGGCGCGGATGACACCACCAACGCGGTGTCGATTCGTCAGTTCTTTAAGCGCGTCACCGGCGTCGCCACCACCGAGCGTACCGAAGACGCCACCCTGATCCAGACCCGCCACCGGATCCCGGAGACGCCGCTGGTGGAGGATCAGATCCTGATCTACCAGGTGCCGATCCCGGAGCCATTGCGCTTTATCGAGCCGCGTGAAACCGAAACCCGCACCATGCACGCCCTGGAAGAGTACGGCGTCATGCAGGTGAAACTGTATGAAGATATCGCCCGCTTCGGCCATATCGCCACCACCTACGCCTATCCGGTGAAGGTCAATGGCCGCTACGTGATGGACCCTTCGCCGATCCCGAAATTCGATAACCCGAAAATGCACATGATGCCGGCGCTGCAGCTGTTCGGCGCCGGGCGCGAAAAGCGGATCTACGCCGTGCCGCCCTATACCCCGGTGGAGAGTCTCGATTTCGACGACCATCCCTTTACCGTGCAGGAGTGGGATGAGCCCTGCGCCATCTGCGGCTCGCGCCACAGCTACCTCGACGAAGTGGTACTGGATGACAGCGGCCAGCGGATGTTTGTCTGCTCCGATACCGACTATTGCCGCCAGCAGAGCGAGGGGCAGAAAAAATGAACCAGCCATTACTTGCTGTGAATAACCTGACCCATCTCTACGCCCCGGATAAAGGTTTTCGCAATGTCTCCTTCGAGCTGTGGCCGGGAGAAGTGCTCGGCATCGTCGGCGAGTCCGGCTCCGGTAAAACCACCCTGCTAAAGGCAATCTCCGCCCGCCTGACGCCGCAGCAGGGCGAGGTGCTGTACCAGCAGCGCTCGCTGTACGCCATGAGCGAAGCCGAACGCCGCCGCCTGTTGCGCACCGAATGGGGCGTGGTGCATCAGCACCCGATGGACGGTCTGCGTCGCCAGGTCTCTGCCGGGGGCAACATCGGCGAACGGCTAATGGCCACCGGCGCCCGCCACTACGGCAACATTCGCGCCACCGCCGAAAAGTGGCTGCAGGAGGTGGAGATCCCGCCCTCGCGCATCGACGACCTGCCCACCACCTTCTCCGGCGGCATGCAGCAGCGTCTGCAGATCGCCCGCAATCTGGTCACCCAGCCAAAGCTGGTGTTTATGGATGAACCCACCGGCGGGCTGGATGTGTCCGTGCAGGCGCGGCTGCTAGACCTGCTGCGCGGCCTGGCGGTGGAGCTGAATCTGGCGGTGGTGATTGTTACCCACGATCTCGGCGTCGCTCGCCTGCTGGCGAACCGTCTGCTGGTGATGAAGCAGGGCCAGGTGGTGGAGAGTGGCTTAACCGACCGGGTGCTCGACGATCCGCACCATCCTTACACCCAGCTGCTGGTGTCGTCGGTGTTGCAGAATTGATGCTGTTTTGCCGGGTGGCGGCTGCGCCTTACCCGGCCCACAGGTGCGTTATTCGTAGGCCGGGTAAGCGAAGCGCCACCCGGCAACTCAACCTCGTGAGAGCTAACATGATCCGCGTTGAAAACGTCCATAAAACCTTTGTTCTGCACCAGCAGCACGGCGTGCGTCTGCCGGTGCTGGCCGACGCCTCGCTGACCGTTAACGCCGGGGAGTGCGTGGTGCTCCACGGTCACTCCGGCAGCGGCAAATCGACCCTGCTGCGTTCGCTGTACGCCAATTATCTGCCGGACAGCGGCCATATCCATATCCGCCACGGCGACGAATGGGTGGACCTGGTCACCGCCACCCCACGCAAGGTGCTGGAAGTGCGCAAAACCACCATCGGCTGGGTCAGCCAGTTTCTACGGGTGATCCCGCGCATTTCGGCGCTGGAGGTGGTGATGCAGCCGCTGCTCGATCTTGGGACGCCGCGCGAAGCGAGCGCCGCCAAAGCCGCCCAGCTCCTGACCCGCCTCAACGTTCCGGAACGCCTGTGGCACCTTGCGCCGTCCACCTTTTCCGGCGGCGAGCAGCAGCGGGTCAACATCGCCCGCGGTTTTGCGGTCGACTATCCGATCCTGCTCCTTGATGAACCCACCGCCTCACTGGATGGCAAAAACAGTGCTGCCGTGGTCAACCTGATCCACGATGCCAAAGCGCGCGGCGCGGCCATCGTGGGGATTTTCCATGACGAAGGGGTACGCCGTCAGGTCGCCGACCGACTGCACTCTATGGGAATGACAGCATGATTATCAATAACGTAAAACTGGTTCTCGACGACGAGGTGGTCCACGGTTCGCTGGAAGTCCATGACGGTCGCATCCTCGCCTTCGCCGAAAGCCAGAGCCGGCTGCCGCAGGCGCTGGATGGGGAAGGCGGCTGGCTGCTGCCGGGCCTTATCGAGCTGCATACCGATAACCTCGACAAGTTCTTTACCCCGCGGCCGAAGGTAGACTGGCCGGCCCACTCGGCGATGAGCAGCCATGACGCCATGATGGTCGCCAGCGGCATCACCACCGTGCTGGACGCCGTGGCGATTGGCGACGTGCGCGATGGCGGCGATCGTCTTGAGAATCTGGAGAAGATGGTCAATGCCGTGGAGGAGACGCAAAAGCGCGGTCTCAACCGCGCCGAACACCGCCTGCACCTGCGCTGCGAGCTGCCGCATCACACCACGCTGCCGCTGTTTGAAAAGCTGATCGATCGCGAGTCGGTGAGCATGGTCTCTCTTATGGACCACTCGCCGGGCCAGCGTCAGTACGCCGATCGCAGCAAGTACCGCGATTATTATCAGGGCAAATATCATCTGACGCATGACGAAATGGACCGTTTTGAAGCCGAGCAGATGGCTCTGGCCGCCACCTGGTCGCAGCCCAATCGCCAGACCATCGCCGCCATGTGCCGCGCCCGCCGTATCGCCCTCGCCAGCCACGACGACGCCACCGAAGCGCATGTGGCCGAATCTCACCAGCTAGGGAGCGTGATCGCCGAGTTTCCCACCACGCTGGCCGCGGCGCAGGCTTCACGTCAGCACGGGATGCACGTCCTGATGGGGGCGCCGAATATCGTGCGCGGCGGTTCCCACTCCGGCAACGTCGCCGCCCACCAGCTGGCGAGCCACGGTTTGCTGGACATCCTCTCATCTGACTATTACCCCGCCAGCCTGCTGGATGCCGCTTTCCGCATCGCCGACGCCGAGGACAATGCCTTCACCCTGCCACAGGCGATCCGTCTGGTCAGTCAGCATCCGGCGCAGGCGCTGGGCCTTGACGATCGCGGCGTCATCGCCGAGGGGAAACGCGCCGACCTGGTGCTGGCGCACCGTCGCGGCGAACATATCCAGATCGACCATGTCTGGCGCCAGGGAAAGAGGGTCTTTTAATGCCAGGAAAACTGATTTGGCTGGTGGGCCCCTCCGGCTCCGGTAAAGATAGCCTGCTGGCGGCGCTGCGCCAGCGCGAGCACCCGCAGCTGCTGGTGGCCCATCGTTACATAACCCGCCCGTTTAACGCGGGCAGCGAGAATCATATCGCCCTCAGCGAACATGAGTTTTTTACCCGCGCCGAGCAGCATCTTTTTGCTCTCAGCTGGCACGCCAACAATACTTACTATGGCATTGGCGTGGAGATCGACCTCTGGCTGCACGCCGGCTTTGACGTGGTGGCCAACGGCTCCCGCGCCCATCTGGCGCTGGCCCGGGAACGCTACGGCGAGGTGCTGGTGCCGATCTGTCTCGCCGTCTCGCCGCCGGTGCTGCGCCAGCGGCTGGAGCAGCGCGGCCGGGAAAATGCGCTGGAAATCGCCCAGCGTCTGGACCGCGCCGCGCGCTATAAGCCGGACAACTGCCTGACATTGAATAACGACGGCAGTCTCCGACAATCGGTCGATGAATTTTTCCGCCTGCTGCGCAGCCACGCGGCGCGCGAAGCGGATCAACTGGTATAAACAAAAGGTGACACGATGAGCCTGACCCTCCGCTTAACCGGCACCGGCGGCGCTCAGCTGGTGCCGGTCTTCGGCTGCGACTGCGCGGCCTGCCGCCGCGCTCGCCGCGAGGAAAATCACCGCCGCCGCCCCTGTAGCGGAGTGGTCACGTTCAACAGCGCCGTGACGCTGCTCGATGCCGGACGACCGGATCTGATGGAACATCATCCCGCCGGCAGCTTTCAACAGGTGCTGCTGACCCACTACCATCTGGATCATGTGCAGGGGCTGTTTCCGCTGCGCTGGGGAGTCGGCGCGTCGATTCCGGTCTATGGCCCGCCGGATGACGCCGGCTGCGACGATCTGCTCAAACACCCCGGTCTGCTTGACTTTAGCCATACCGTCACGCCGTTTGTGATGTTTAACCTGCAGGGGCTGCGGGTGACGCCCCTACCCCTTAATCACTCGAAGCTGACCTTTGGTTATCTGCTGGAGTCGGCCCACAGCCGGCTGGCCTGGCTCTCGGATACCGCCGGGCTGCCGGACAAGACGCTGAAGTTTTTGCTCAATAACCGCCCGCAGGCGATGATCATCGACTGCAGTCATGAGCCGCGCGCGCAGACCCCGCGTAACCATAACGATCTAAACACCGTCCGCAGCCTTAACCAGGTCATTGGCTGTCAGCGGGTGATCCTCACCCATATCAGCCACCAGTTTGACGTCTGGATGATGGATAACCCGCTGCCGACAGGTTTCGAAGCGGGCTATGACGGGATGGAAATAGCGCTGGATTAAACGCTGGCCTGCGGGGGGGCGATCAGTAGCTATCATCCAGCCGACGCTGGTCGCTTTCTAACTGACGACGATCGCGGTCGAGCTGACGCTGGCGTTCATCCAGCTGGCGGCGGCGCTCGTCCAGCTGGCGTTGCCGCTCGTCATACTGGCGCTGACTGTCACGGCTCTGCTGACGGCTCCCCTGATAGCGCCCGTCATCATACCGGCCATCGTCATCGTATCTGTCGTCGTCATCGGAGCGACTGCTGCCCGGGTTATAGGCGTCGTTAATGGCTTGCTGAATATTGCCGATCGCGTCATCGATAATATCGGCGCGAGCGGCCAGGCTGGTCAGCGACAGAGTGCAAAAGAGCAGTGCGGTTGCGTAACGTTTCATCGGGGCCAATCTCATCAGAGTCCTGCCGCTACCTTAATCATCCGCATGAAACCCGGGTAGCGGAGGAATCTCAAATCCTCGCGTACGCCGCGCTCAGCGCCTGCGCCAGCTGGGCGCGGGTAAACGGCTTACGCAGCCACTCAACCTCCGGCAGGGCCGGGTTCTGCGCCGGACGCAAATCCTGGCCGCTGATCAGTAGCACCGGCAGCGCCGGAAAGCGGCGTCGGGCGGTATGGATCACATCGGCGCCGCTCAGGGCGCCGGGCAGCATCAGATCGCTAATCAACAGGGCAATATCCGGCGAGGCCTCCAGCAGCTGCAGCGCCTCTTCACCGCTGGCGGTTTCCAGCGTCAGCCAGCCCAGCTGATGCAGCTGTTCACATAGCGTCTGGCGGACATCCTCTTCATCTTCCAGCACCAGCGCCAGCCGCTCGCCCGCCGGGGGCGGCTCGTCCACCGCTGGCGCCACCTCCTTCTCAACCTCGGTCAACGCTCGCGGCAGCTGCAGCCGCACCGTCGTCCCCTGCCCCGGCGCGCTCTCCAGCGCCACCCGGCCGCCAGACTGGCGCACAAAGCCATACACCATCGACAGCCCCAGGCCGCTGCCGCTGCCGGTGGCTTTGGTGGTGAAGAAAGGTTCGAACACCCGGGCTTTCACCGCCTGCGACATCCCGCTGCCATGATCGATCACCTCCAGGGCCACCATATCCTGCCGCTGGCCGCTGCTGCGGGTGACCCGCTGATTCCAGGTGCGTATTTTGATGACCCCGTCGCGCCCCGCCATGGCGTCGCGGGCGTTCATCACCAGATTGATCAGGGCATTTTCCAGCTGGCCAACGTCTATCCATGCCGGCCACGCCGGCGACTGCGCCTCAATCTCCAGGCTTAAGGTCGCCGGCAGGGAGTGACGCATCAGCTCGCTGAGGTTCTCCAGTAGCGGCGCCATCGCCGCCGCCTGGGGATGCAGCGCCTGCTTGCGTGAAAAGGCCAGCAGCCGCTGGGTCAGAAGCGCCCCACGCTCCGCCGCCTTCAGCGCCCTGGAGAGGCGCGGCGCATCGCGCGCATCCGGCTCCACCAGCTCAAGGCTGCCGATAATCACCGCCAGCAGGTTGTTAAAGTCATGCGCCAGACCTCCGGTCAGCTGGCCGACGGCCTTCATCTTCTGACTATGCAGCAGCGCCTCCTCCAGCTCCTGGCGCTTAATCCGATCGATCTCCATCTGGTTGGTCTTCTCTTTCAGCAGCCGGGTGGTGTGCTCCAGCGACGCCATATTGCGGGCGAAAACGTTAAAGGCCCGCGCCAGCTCCCCCAGCTCGTCGCGCCGCTGCAGGGCCGGCACCGAGACGTTCGGCTCTCCCTGAGCCAGCCGCGACATCGCCCGCGAGATGGCGGTCAGGTTCGAGCCGAGATTACGGTAGATGTACCACCCGGCGCAGCCGGTGATCGCCAGCGCCAGCAGCGCGGAAAGCAGAATAAACATACTGATGGAGCGCAGCTCCCGATGGCTCTGCGCCGCCCGCTGCTCTGAGGCTTCCGCCACCCGGGTCACGTACTGATTGATATCTTCGTTAAGCAACGCGACCAGCGCTTTGATGTGATACATGTACCAGCTGATCGTCAGGTCGCTCTCCTCCAGCTGGGCCGACAGCGGGGCCAGCGTCGCCAGTTCGCGGGTCACATCAGGGAGGACAAACGCCAGCGCGGGATCGGCGCTGCGTGTCGGCAGGGCGCCGCGCAGCTGGTCGAGTTGCAGGACGATCGACCGCGGCGTGACGGTATGGATCGCAGCCACGATCAGCCGGTCCATCTCAGCCAGCCGGCGCGGATCGATCGCCTTATCCCCGCCGCGATCGTTAAGATCGGCGAGATGGCGCAGGTTACTCTGATTCTGGTAAAGCGAACTCAGCAGCGCATTGCGCTGCAGATGGCGGCGCTGGCCGCGCTCCAGCATCTCCGCCACGCTCTGCTGCAGCGCGTTGCTGCGGCGAATAATATTGGCCACCCGCGCCTGCTCCTGCTGCGCCAGCGGGGCCGCCGCCAGCTGGGCCAGCGAGTGCTTCAGCGCCTGCTGCGTCGCCAGCAGCCGTTCCGCTTCGCTTTTGTACTCCAGCGCCCCCACCACCTGCGACAGGCGCACCGCCGCCGTGGCGACATTCGCCGTGTCCCGCGCCAGATCCATACTGCCGCGCATGTCGTTGAGAGTCTGGCGCTGCACCTGCTCCTGCAGCTGGCTGGCGTGGTGAAAGCCGAACACCGCCACGCCGCTGACCAACAGGGTGACCACGCCCATCAGCAGATTAAAGGAGAGCAGGCGGCCACGGGCGCTGGTGAAAAACGGGTGTCGGCGAGCGGTCATAACAACTCCGGTGAAGGATCGGTCGGCAGATAAGCGTGACGGTGCAGAAAATGACGCCGCGTAACTGTGATCGCGGTTAACTATTTATCACTATGACAAATATGAATGGATTCTGACATTCTGCATTTATTTTCCGGTGGTGGACTGCAGCTATTGTTCTTACAGACAGGAGCGCCGCGATGACCGCCACCCCGGTACTGGAAATGCGCCATATCGCCAAAGCTTTTGGCAAATTCTACGCGCTGAAGGGCGTCGACCTGACGGTCTGGCCCGGCGAGATCCATGCCCTGATGGGGGAGAACGGCGCCGGAAAAAGCACGCTGATGAAGATCCTCGCCGGCGCCTATACCGCCACCAGCGGCGAGATCCTGATCGACGGAAAACCGCAAACGATCCGCGGCCCCAAGGACGCGCTGGCCGCCGGGATCACGTTGATCTACCAGGAGATGCAGCTGGCGCCGAACCTGACCGTCGCGGAAAACATTTTCCTCGGCAGCGAGCTGGCGCGCGGTGGTCTGGTGCAGCGCAAAGCCATGCTCAGCCAGGCGCAGGCGGTGATCGACCGTCTCGGCGCCCAGTTCAAAGCCAGCGACCGGGTGATGACCCTGACCATCGCCGAACAACAGCAGGTGGAGATCGCCCGCGCCCTGCACCGTCAAAGCCGCATTCTGGTGATGGATGAACCCACCGCCGCCCTCTCCTCGCGGGAAACCCAGCGCCTGTTCGAGCTCATCCTGCGCCTGCGCGATGAGGGGATGGCGATCATCTATATCAGCCACCGCATGGCGGAAGTGTATGAGCTCTCCGACCGGGTCAGCGTCCTGCGCGATGGGCAGTATGTCGGCAGCCTGGTGCGCGACAAGCTCAACGCGCCGGAGCTGGTGCGCATGATGGTCGGTCGGCCGCTCAGCGATCTCTTCAATAAAGAACGGGACATTCCCCGCGGCCAGCCGCGCCTGCGGGTCGAGGATCTGACCGATGGCGGCAAGGTTAAGCCCAGCAGCCTGGTGGTGCATGCCGGCGAAATCGTCGGCCTCGCCGGGCTGGTCGGCGCCGGGCGTTCCGAACTGGCGCAGCTGATCTTCGGGGTGCGCAAAGCCACCGCCGGGGTGATTGAGATCGACGGCGAGCCGGTGGTGATCCACTCGCCGCGGGAAGCCATCGACCTCGGGATCGGCTTTCTGACCGAAAACCGCAAAGAACAGGGGTTGTTTCTCGAACTGGCAGCCCAGGAAAACATCACCATGGCGACGCTGGAGCGCGACGCGACCTGGGGGATGCTCAACCGCCGGAAGGCGCAAACCATCTCCGATGACGCCATCCAGTTGCTTAACATCCGCGTGCCGCACGCCCAGGTGCGCGCCGGCGGACTGTCCGGAGGCAACCAGCAGAAGCTGTTAATTTCGCGCTGGGTGGCGATTGGCCCGCGCATTCTAATCCTTGATGAACCCACCCGCGGCGTCGACGTCGGCGCGAAAAGCGAAATTTACCGCATCATGAACGACATGGCGCGCCAGGGCGTCGCCATTCTGATGATCTCCAGCGAGCTGCCCGAAGTGGTGGGCATGAGCGACCGGGTCTATGTGATGCGCGAGGGCGTTATCGCCGGCGAGCTACAGGCCGGTGATATTAGCCAGGAAAGTATCATGACGCTGGCCACCGGCGTGACCGATTCTCACCTTAAGGCAGGGCAACTATGAGCATACCGAAAGAGAACTCCGCGCCGGTCGCGAAATCCGCTTCGGCGAAAAAAATGTTGATGGGCGACCTGATGCAGACCGTCGGCATTCTGCCGATCCTCATCCTGATCGTCGCCGTTTTCGGCTTTATCGCCCCCAACTTTTTCACGGAAAGCAATCTGCTGAATATCACCCGCCAGGCCTCGATCAACATTGTGCTGGCGGCGGGAATGACCTTCATCATCCTCACCGGCGGCATTGACCTTTCCGTCGGCTCCATCCTTGGCACCACCGCAGTGGCCGCGATGGTGGTGTCGCTGATCCCGGAGTTTGCGTTGCTGTCGATTCCGGCGGCGCTGATGCTCGGCCTGCTGCTCGGCCTGTTCAACGGCGCGCTGGTCGCCTTCGCCGGGCTGCCGCCGTTTATCGTCACCCTCGGCACCTACACGGCGCTGCGCGGCGCCGCCTATCTGCTGGCCGACGGCACCACGGTGATCAACTCCGATATCAGCTTCGAGTGGATCGGCAATGACTACCTCGGCCCGGTGCCGTGGCTGGTAGTCATCGCCCTGGCGGTGATCGCGGTGTGCTGGTTTATCCTGCGCCGCACCACCCTTGGGGTGCATATCTACGCGGTGGGCGGCAACATGCAGGCGGCGCGGCTGACCGGCATCAAAGTCTGGCTGGTGCTGCTGTTTGTCTATGGCATGAGCGGCCTGCTCTCCGGCCTTGGCGGGGTGATGAGCGCTTCGCGGCTGTACAGCGCCAACGGCAACCTCGGCGTCGGCTACGAGCTGGACGCCATCGCCGCGGTCATTCTCGGCGGCACCAGCTTCGTCGGCGGTATCGGCACCATCACCGGTACGCTGGTGGGGGCGCTAATTATCGCCACCCTCAATAACGGCATGACCCTGATGGGGGTCTCCTACTTCTGGCAACTGGTGATCAAAGGGGCGGTGATCATCATTGCGGTGCTGATCGACAAATACCGTACCCGACATCATCAAAGTGCATAACAACAACATCTTACCTGCGAGGAAAAGCGAATGCGTTTAAAACCGATAGTCACCGCGCTGTGTGCTGGCGCGCTGCTGGCCGCCTCCCCTTTTGCGTCGGCCAAAGAGCTGAAAGCGATTGGCGTGACGGTGGGCGACCTTGCCAACCCGTTCTTTGTACAGATCACCAAAGGGGCGGAGCTGGAGGCCCGCAAACTGGCGGGGGATAACGTCAAAGTGACGCTGGTCTCCAGCGGCTACGATCTGGGCCAGCAGGTGGCGCAGATCGATAACTTTATCGCCGCCAAAGTCGATATGATCATCCTCAACGCCGCCGATTCGAAAGGCATTGGCCCGGCGGTGAAGCGGGCCAAAGAGGCCGGGATCGTGGTGGTGGCGGTTGACGTCGCCGCCGAAGGGGCCGACGCCACCATCACCTCCGATAACACCCAGGCGGGCGAGCTGGCCTGTAAATACATTAGCGACCGCCTGAACAACAAAGGCAACGTGGTGATCATCAACGGGCCGCCGGTCTCCGCCGTACAAAACCGCGTCGAAGGCTGCGAAACGGAGTTCAAAAAACACCCGGACATTAAAATCCTCTCCGCCAACCAGAACGCCAAAGGCAGCCGGGAAGGCGGCCTGGAGGTGATGACCTCCCTGCTGGCGGCCAATCCGAAGATTGACGGCGTGTTCGCGATCAACGATCCGACGGCGATTGGTGCCGATCTGGCAGCGAAACAGGCGCAGCGCAGCGAGTTCTTCATCGTCGGCGTCGACGGCAGCCCGGACGGCGAAGAGGCGCTGAAGCGTAAGAACTCGCTGTTCGTCGCCACCCCAGCGCAGGACCCACAGGTGATGGCAGCGAAGGCGGTGGAGATTGGCTACGACATCCTGCAGGGCAAACCTGCGCCGACCGCGCCGGTACTGATCCCGGTGACGATGATCGACAAAAATAACGTCAGCTCTTACAAAGGCTGGACCGTGAAATAAGCGCAACCAGGCGCACAATCGTTCCGCCGATTGTGCGCTACGCTTAACGAATATGACGGCGCGGAGTAGCAATCATGGAACGGAAAGGCATTATTGCCGCAGGCAACATGCTGGTCGATCATGTCCACCAGATCGGGCAGTGGCCGGAGCGCGGCTGGCTGGTGGAAATTGTCCATAGCGAACGCGCCACCGGCGGCGCGCCGCTGAATGTCCTGCTGACCCTGGCCAAAATGCACGCCGGGCTGCCGCTGCAGGCGGTCGGCCTGATTGGCGAGGATAACGATGGCGACTACATCACCGCCATGCTCGATCAGTACCATATCAATCGCCAGCTCGTACAGCGCACCAGCTCCGCCCCCACCTCGATGACCCAGGTGATGACCGACGCCGAAGGCCAGCGCACTTTCTTTCACTCTCCCGGCGCCAACCGCCTGCTTGATCTCCCGGCTTTTGAGCCGCTGGATGCGCCGCTGAAAATTTTCCATCTCGGCTATCTGCTGCTGCTCGAAAGCCTCGATCGCCCCGATGAAGTGTACGGCACCCGCAGCGCGCGACTGCTGGCGCAGATGCGCGAGCGAGGCTATGAGGTGTCCCTCGATCTGGTGTCGCGCAAGGGCGACCCGCGCTACCGGCCGCTGGTCCTGCCGGCGCTGAAGCATCTTGACTACCTGACCATCAATGAACTGGAAGCCAGCGAGTTTAGCGGGCTGGAGATTCGTCTACCCAACGGCGAGCCGCACGTCGCCAATATCGCCCGCGCCGCCAGCGCATTGCTTGACGCCGGCGTACGCCAGCGGGTAGTGATCCATTGTCCGGAGGGGGCATGGGGCGTCTCCCGTACCGAAGCCGGGCGCTGGGTACCGTCATGGCGGCTACCGCCGGAGGAGATTATCGGCAGCGTCGGCGCGGGGGACGCCTTCTGCGCCGGCCTGCTGTACGGCAGCCACGAACGCTGGCCGTTAACCGCCAGTCTGCAGCTGGCTCACGCCTGCGCCCGCGCCAGCCTGCAGGCCGCCAATGCGATCGACGGCGCCAAAACGCTCCCTGAGCTGCAGGCGTTTATTCAGTTACAGAATGTTTAGATCGAGTAGATCCCGCTATCAGGGCGATGCCACAGGAGAACGGCGTGTCATGGCGAGAAAAGGGATACGGTTTATTCAAATCACGCCTGTTTTACGCTGAGTTCAACAAGGGCGGGCCAGGTAACTAACTGCGCCACTCGGCCAGCACCTTTTCCAGTTTATCTAATGACTCAGCGCGTTTTATCGCTGGCATCTGATGAATATTGCGCAATTTCCACTGCACGGCAGGCAAATCCTGAATACGCATTTCCGGCGCTAAACGCCAGTCTGGTTCGCCTCGTTTAAATGACAGTAAAAAATCGACATCCTGTTGTGTGAAACAGGATTTTAACGCAGCAATCATCCTGTTGGGGACTGCTGTCAGTTCCTCCAGGGCTATCGTCTCAAATGTCATCCCGCTGAATTCACGGTAAAAAGGTTCAGCAATATCTTTCCAGCGAGGATTCAGCACTTCAGCCAGAGGCCGATTATGGCTCAGTAAATACGCGATAAACCCATTGAAAATGGGACGGTCAAGCTCCTGCGCATCAAGAAGTAATTTCACGTCATAAAAATCTCTGGGATGCTGGCGATCCAGCGCCGCGCATAATTTTCCACCGTAGAGGTCAGGCAACGAAACCACTGGAAGGCTGGCATAGCCAAAAACGTCCTCTACCGCCCCCACCACTTCTCGCTCCTGTGGTGGATATAATGTTCCCCGGGCGACCGGTGAAACCTCTATCTTTATTTGCGCGCTATCGGTAGTAACAATGACACGCATCTCATCTGAACGATTAGCTTGTAATACAGCGCTCATACCTGCCTGTTGTTGCAGATTGGCGGCAATACGTGCAAGCGCATCCCGTATATGAGGTAAAGCGATGGCTCTGCTTTCCAGGGGCACCCAGGCGAGGTCGATATCCACCGATAATCGAGGGAAATCGCGGATAAAGAGATTGATGGCAGTGCCACCTTTCAGCGCAAATTCCCGTTCGACAGCAACATAGGGTAAAACCTGCATTAGCAGAGCAACCTGCCGATAATAAGGCGCCTGTATATCCATATTTTTTATTCCTTTTGAAAGCGTTCAGGCACTGTGATTTGGTATTGAGCATTGAACTTTCCATTTTCCACGATTTGCCGCTTGCCCGCTCCCAGATCGATTTTTTGGCTATCGATTCGTTTGAGCCAGCCATGCTCGTAAAAACTGGCGAAGAAGAGATACAAACGCTTGGCCTGCACGGACTGGCTGACGGAAAGAAGATACTCTACTTTACGAGGATTAAGATTAACCAGCCCCTGGAAAAGCTCTGCAGCGTGGTTAAATGAGAGGGTCCCCGGCACCGCGCTCAGCAACTCGTAAGCAGCCAGTTCTGGCGCACTGCCGATGAGTTTTTTCCCTTTTATATCAAGCGTTACACGGTATCTATCATCCAGCACCGGCAGTTTTTTCCCCGATATGACTATCCACTCCACACCCGGGAATTCCCTGAACCATTTCGGCAGCAGCGCTTTATTTTCCACACTAAGCCAGCACTGGTTTTGTTTTAGCTGTAGATAGTGTGAACGGCCCTGCCAGACTAAGCTACTGAGCCCCGCAACATACACCGGAGCGGCAAGCTGATTTTGCAAACATGCTAATGCATCGTTCCACTCCGGCTCACGTCCCGCACGCGCATATACGCCGTTGCCTCTTTTTTTTAACCAGCCACTTTGCGCGTATTTAAAGGCCAGAGAGGGAGAGATGGCATGCTGGCTTAACCAGGACTGAAGGATCACATCTCCGGGAGCGCTGTTTTGCAGCAGCCAGTTTAATTTTGTTGCCATAGATTAACCCAGAGTGTCACTTTAATAAAAAAAGTAAACTCCCTGCGCCAAATAAAGTCAACAGCGGGTTGGCAGCAAACCCGCCCTACGCCGCCTTCTCGCTGTGGGTCACGTCGGCGGAAAAGACATAGCCCAGACCGCGCAGGGTTTTAATCAACGTCGGCTGATGCGGGTTGAGCTCAATTTTGCGCCGCAGGCGCATGATCAGCACATCGATGGTCCGGTCGAATACCTCGGTGCTTTCGTTATGGGTCAGCGCCAGCAGCTGTTCGCGATTCAATACCCGGCGCGCGTTCTGCGCCAGCGCCAGCAGCAGGCCATATTCTCCCTGGGTCAGCGGGATCGCCTGCTGCTGCGGGTTATACAGTTCACAGCGCGTGGTATCCAGCCGCCAGCCGTTAAACGTCAGGCCAGCACCGGCGCCCGACGCCTCGCCGGCCAGCGCCCCGCTGCGTCGCAGTACCGCTTTCACCCGGGCGACCACCACCCGCGAGCTGAACGGTTTGGCGATGTAATCATCGGCGCCCATCTCCAGGCCCACCACCACATCAGACTCACTGCCCAGACCGGAGAGCATCACCACCGGCAGCTCAGGCCGCGTGCGCTGCAGCTGCTGGAGCACCTGCAGGCCATAGGTATCCGGCAGGATCATGTCCAGTAAGACCAGCGCAATATCCGCCCGCTGCGCCACCGTCGCCAGCGCGTCGTTGCCGGTCTGGCTGACAAGCACTTCAAACGCGTGCGCGCCGAGCACATCGCTGAGCAGCTCGCCCATTGCCCTGTCATCATCCACCACTAAAATGACTGGTTTCATTTTTGCCTCTGCCCGCCGGGAATTAGTGTCAGTCTGATCGATTCTGCAAGCCTGCGCCGACAAATTCCTCTCCCGGTGACATTTTTTCAAGCGCCGTCACATCTCCAGGGTATCGACACGTCAAATCTGTCGACAGGCTGTTTTTCGTCAGCATTCCGCCCAAAAAACCCGCGTATCATCAAGGAATACCCACAATGAAAATATGGCATAGAAGATGCATAGTGACGGCGCGATAGCGCAAACGCGCCCATTGAATAACTGGAGCAAGACCGATGAAAAAAGTCGTCACGGTTTGCCCGTATTGCGCATCAGGTTGCAAAATCAACCTGGTGGTCGATAACGGCAAAATCGTTCGGGCTGAAGCGGCGCAGGGGAAAACCAACCAGGGAACCCTGTGCCTGAAGGGCTATTATGGCTGGGACTTCATTAACGATACCCAGATCCTAACGCCGCGCCTGAAAACCCCCATGATCCGCCGTCAACGCGGCGGCAAGCTGGAAGCCGTCTCCTGGGACGAGGCGCTGGATTACGTCGCCACCCGCCTCAGCGCCATTAAAGCCAAATATGGCCCGGATGCGATCCAAACCACCGGCTCCTCCCGCGGCACCGGTAATGAAACCAACTATGTGATGCAAAAATTCGCGCGCGCCGTTATTGGTACCAATAACGTCGACTGCTGCGCTCGCGTCTGACACGGCCCTTCGGTTGCAGGTCTGCACCAGTCGGTCGGTAACGGCGCCATGAGTAATGCCATCACGGAGATTGATAACACCGATCTGGTGTTTATCTTCGGTTACAACCCGGCGGATTCCCACCCTATCGTGGCGAATCACGTCATTAACGCTAAACGCAACGGGGCGAAAATTATCGTCTGCGACCCGCGCAAAATTGAAACCGCGCGCATCGCCGATATGCACATTGCGCTGAAGAACGGCTCGAACATCGCGCTGCTCAACGCCATTGGCCACGTGATTATTGAAGAGGATCTGTACGATAAATCCTTCGTCGCCAGCCGTTCCGAAGGCTTCGAGGAGTATCGCAAAATCGTTGAAGGCTATACGCCGGAGTCGGTGGAGGAGATCACCGGGGTCAGCGCCCAGGAGATCCGCGCCTGCGCCCGGATGTATGCCAGCGCCAAATCCGCCGCCATCCTGTGGGGCATGGGCGTCACCCAGTTCTACCAGGGCGTGGAGACGGTGCGGTCGCTGACCAGCCTCGCGATCCTCACCGGCAACCTCGGCAAGCCGAGCGTCGGCGTCAACCCGGTACGCGGCCAGAACAACGTTCAGGGCGCCTGCGATATGGGTGCGCTACCGGATACCTATCCGGGCTATCAGTACGTCAAGTTCCCGGAGAACCGCGAGAAATTCGCCAAAGCCTGGGGCGTGGAAAGCCTGCCTGCGCATACCGGCTATCGCATCAGCGAATTGCCGCACCGCGCGGCGCACGGTGAAGTGCGGGCGGCGTACATTATGGGTGAGGATCCGCTGCAGACCGACGCCGAACTCTCGGCGGTCCGCAAAGCGTTCGACGATCTGGAACTGGTTATCGTCCAGGACATTTTCATGACCAAAACCGCCTCCGCGGCCGACGTCATCCTGCCGTCCACCTCGTGGGGCGAGCACGAAGGCGTGTATACCGCAGCGGACCGCGGCTTCCAGCGCTTCTTTAAAGCGGTGGAGCCGAAGTGGGACCTGAAAACCGACTGGCAGATCATCAGCGAAATCGCCACCCGGATGGGCTATCCGATGCATTACAACAACACCCAGGAGATCTGGGACGAGTTGCGGCATCTGTGCCCGGACTTCTACGGCGCCACCTACGAGAAAATGGGTGAGCTCGGCTATGTCATGTGGCCGTGCCGCGATGAGTCCGACGCCGATCAGGGAACGTCGTATCTGTTTAAAGAGAAGTTCGATACCCCGAACGGACTGGCGCAGTTCTTCACCTGCGACTGGGTCGCGCCGATCGATAAGCTTACCGACGAGTACCCGATGGTATTGTCGACGGTGCGCGAGGTCGGCCACTACTCGTGCCGTTCAATGACCGGTAACTGCGCGGCGCTGGCGGCGCTGGCGGATGAACCAGGCTATGCGCAAATCAACACCGCCGACGCCGAACGGCTAGGCATCGAAGATGAAGAGCTGGTATGGGTCAATTCGCGTAAGGGGCGCATCATCACCCGCGCGCAGGTCAGCGATCGGCCGAATAAAGGCGCGGTGTACATGACCTACCAGTGGTGGATCGGCGCCTGTAACGAGCTGGTCTCAGAGAACCTGAGTCCAATAACCAAAACGCCGGAGTACAAGTACTGCGCGGTCAACGTTGAGCGGATTGCCGATCAGCGCGCCGCGGAACAGTACGTGATCGACGAGTACAACAAGCTGAAATCCCGCCTGCGCGAAAGCGCGATGGGTTAAGGTTCGGCGGTCTGACCCGGCTCGCGCGATGCGTAGGCCGGGTCAGGCGCAGCCGCCACCCGGCACATAAACGGCTCCGTGTCCACAGTCTGTCGCCCGGCGGCGCTGCGCTTGCGCGGGCCTACGGTCAGGTAGCGCAAATCGGCCTTACCTACCGATACCTGCCATTTTCTTCTTTTTCGCCTCCCTTTATACTGCGCGCTATGTTCCTTACTGATAATAAATACAAATGAAATACCTCTTTTTATTTCTACTGGTTTTCACCAGCGGCGCAGCGGTGGCCACCGAACCTGGCAGTCAGTATCAACAGCAGGCCGAAGCCGGCGATCGACGCGCGCAATATTACCTTGCCGATACCTGGGTCAGCTCCGGCGATTATCAAAAAGCCGAATACTGGGCGCAGAAGGCGGCCGCCCAGGGCGATGGCGATGCGCTGGCGCTGCTGGCGCAGCTCAAAATCCGTAACCCCCAACAGGCGGACTATCCGCAGGCCCGCCAGCTGGCGGAAAAAGCCGTCGAGGCCGGCAGTAAATCCGGAGAGATCGTCCTCGCGCGGGTGCTGGTCAACCGTCAGGCTGGCGCCACCGACGTAGCGCACGCCATCACGCTGTTGCAGGATGCTGCCCGGGATAGCGAAAGCGATGCGGCGGTAGATGCCCAGATGCTGCTGGGGCTGATCTACGCCAGCGGCGTACACGGCCCGGAGGATGATGTGAAAGCAAGTGAATACTTCAAAGGCAGTTCATCACTTTCCCGCACCGGCTATGCCGAATACTGGGCCGGGATGATGTTCCAGCAGGGAGAAAAAGGCTTTATCGAACCGAATAAGCAGAAGGCGCTGCACTGGCTCAACGTCAGTTGCCTGGAGGGGTTTGATACCGGCTGCGAAGAGTTTGACCGGATTAGTAAAGGATAAGAAAAAGCCCGGCGCTATCGCGCCGGGCTTTGTGTTTTATTGGGCGGTTTTATCAAACTTGCCCAGCACTTCGCGTTCATAGGCCAGCGCTTTTTTGCGATCGAACTTATGCTCCCACTTGGCGATAACCAGCACCGCCAGCGCATTACCCACCACGTTCAGCGCGGTACGCGCCATGTCGAGGATACGGTCGACGCCGGCAATAAAGGCAAGCCCTTCCAGCGGGATCCCGACGCTACCCAGGGTGGCCAGCAGCACCACGAAGGAGACGCCCGGCACGCCGGCGATCCCTTTCGAGGTCACCATCAGGGTCAGCACCAGGGTAATCTCCTGCCAGATAGAGAGGTCAATACCGTACAGCTGGGCGATAAAGATCGCCGCGATGCTCTGATACAGCGTTGAACCATCGAGGTTGAAGGAGTAACCGGTCGGCACCACAAAGCTGGTGATCGACGCCGGCGCGCCGTAGGCTTCCATCTTCTCAATAATGCGCGGCAGTACGCTCTCCGAACTGGCGGTAGAATAAGCCAGAATCAGCTCATCTTTCAGGATGCGGATCAGGATCCAGATGCTCAGACCACACAGGCGCGCGACAATCCCCAGCACCACCAGCGCGAAGAACAGGATCGCAAAGTAAACCAGCAACACTAGCTTGGCCAGCGGCCACAGCGAGGCGAAACCGAAGGTGGCGACGGTTACCGAAATCAGGGCGAATACCCCGACCGGCGCATAGCGCATCACCATATGGGTGACTTTAAACATGGTCTCGGAGATAGAGCGGAAGACCGTCACCAGCGGCTCACGGTGGGTCGCCGGCAGCGAGGAGAGCCCCAGGCCAAACAGCACCGAGAAGAAGATAATCGGCAGCATATCGCCTTTCGCCATCGATGCCACGATATTGGTCGGCACCAGCGACAGGATGGTGCCCATCAGGCCGTGCGCATGGCTCTGCACTTCGGCGGTGGTGTTCTGATATTTCGAAATATCAACTGCCGCCAGCTGCGACATATCAATGCCCGTCCCCGGCTGGAAGACGTTGGCCAGGGTGATACCCAGCACAATCGCCACCGTGGTGATCACTTCGAAATAGATAATGGTTTTGGCACCGATCCGCCCTAACTGTTTGGCGTCACCCACGCCGGCAATCCCGACCACCAGGGTCGAAATGACAATCGGGACCACGATCATTTTAATCAGATGGATAAAGATATCGCCCGCCGGCGTCAGCAAATTGCTAATTAACCAATCGCGACTTTCAGCGTGGTAATGCAGATAACTGCCCAGAAGGATACCCAGCACCAGGGCTAGCAAAATTTGCCAGGCCAGACTGACTTTTTTTGTTTTCTTCACTACTGACTTCCTCAATGAAAGGCACCATTCCTTTTCGTCATGGTACCCACTGCAGGGGGTATGAATTGTGTTGCGTTGCTTTGTGGGGTTATTTAACGCGCAATATCAGTATCATTTGCACGGCATGCTGCGCAAGCCTTTAAGAACAGGGCTTTCCTCTGCTTTTATGCATAAAGCAGCGAATTTCCCCCAGTTATATTGCATAAGTATTTGTAATAAAAAAAATTTCACAGCTTCCGTTTCTATAAATTCATTTGCGTAATTATTTCGCTTCAAAGTTTCATTTGATGAAATTTCACCCAGTTTAATCATTGCGTGATCTGCCCCCCAATTAACAAACAAAGCTGTCAAAACCCCTACTCTTAACGTTTGTTTGACATATATTTAACAAGTTCAAAGGAGAAAAAAAGCCATGAGCCAAATTCACAAACACCCTATTCCCGCTAATATTGCGGAACGTTGCCTGATTAACCCGGATCAGTACAAGGCGCAGTACCAACAATCCATAACCGACCCTGATACATTTTGGGGCGAGCAGGGCAAGATCCTTGACTGGATGCGGCCCTATACCCGTGTAAAGAACACCTCCTTCGCACCGGGTAATATTTCCATCAAATGGTATGAAGATGGCACCCTGAACCTCGCCGCTAACTGTCTCGACCGCCACCTCGCCGAACGCGGCGGTCAAACCGCCATCATCTGGGAAGGCGACGACGCCAGCCAAAGCAAGCACATCACCTACCGTGAACTGCATGCCGACGTGTGCCGTTTCGCCAATGTGCTGCTCGACCTCGGGATTAAAAAAGGCGACGTGGTTGCTATCTATATGCCGATGGTGCCGGAAGCCGCGGTGGCGATGCTGGCCTGCGCCCGCATCGGGGCAATCCACTCGGTCATTTTCGGCGGCTTCTCGCCGGAGGCGGTGGCCGGACGCATTATCGACTCCAGCTCACGCCTGGTGATCACCGCTGACGAAGGGCTGCGCGCCGGTCGCGCCATCCCGCTGAAGAAAAACGTCGATGACGCGCTGAAAAACCCGAACGTGAAAAGCATTGAGCACGTGGTGGTCCTGAAACGCACCGGCGGCAATATCGACTGGCAGGAAGGCCGCGATCTGTGGTGGAGCGACCTGATTGCAAACGCCAGCGCCGAACACCGGCCCGTCGAAATGAACGCCGAAGATCCGCTGTTCATCCTCTATACCTCCGGCTCCACCGGTAAACCGAAAGGGGTGCTGCACACCACCGGCGGCTATCTGGTCTATGCGGCCACCACCTTTAAATACGTTTTCGACTACCATCCGGGCGATATTTATTGGTGCACCGCCGACGTGGGCTGGGTCACCGGCCATAGCTATCTGCTGTACGGCCCACTGGCCTGCGGCGCCACCACCCTGATGTTCGAAGGGGTGCCGAACTGGCCTACGCCGGCGCGCATGTGCCAGGTCGTCGATAAGCATAAGGTCAGCATTCTCTATACCGCCCCGACGGCTATTCGCGCCCTGATGGCGGAAGGCGACAAAGCTATCGAAGGCACAGACCGCTCCTCGCTGCGCATTCTTGGCTCGGTCGGCGAACCGATTAACCCGGAAGCCTGGGAGTGGTACTGGAAGAAGATCGGTAACGAGAAGTGCCCGGTGATGGACACCTGGTGGCAGACCGAAACCGGCGGCTTTATGATCACTCCGCTGCCGGGCGCGATTGAGCTGAAGGCCGGCTCCGCGACGCGTCCGTTCTTCGGCGTCCAGCCGGTGCTGGTGGATAACGAAGGCCTGCCGCTGGATGGCGCCACCGAGGGCAACCTCGCCATCGCCGACTCCTGGCCCGGCCAGGCGCGTACCCTGTTCGGCGACCATGAGCGCTTTGAGCAAACCTACTTCTCCACTTTCAAAAATATGTACTTTAGCGGCGACGGCGCGCGTCGTGATGAAGATGGCTATTACTGGATCACCGGCCGGGTGGATGACGTCCTGAACGTCTCCGGACACCGTCTGGGGACCGCCGAGATCGAATCGGCGCTGGTGTCGCACCCAAAAATCGCCGAAGCGGCGGTGGTGGGGATCCCGCATAACATCAAAGGCCAGGCCATCTATGCCTACGTGACGCTCAATCACGGCGAAGAACCGACGCCGGAGTTGTATGCCGAAGTGCGTAACTGGGTACGCAAAGAGATCGGTCCGCTGGCGACGCCGGATGTGCTGCACTGGACCGATTCGCTGCCGAAAACCCGCTCGGGCAAAATCATGCGCCGCATTCTGCGTAAGATTGCCGCAGGCGACACCAGCAACCTCGGCGATACCTCGACCCTCGCCGATCCTGGCGTCGTGGAAAAACTGCTCGAAGAGAAGCAGGCCATTACCATGCCATCGTAAGTAAGGACCGATTCCCTACACCCTCTCCCCTTCCGGGGAGAGGATAAAAATAAGTCCCTCCCCCAGGATTTCACTCGCAGGAACGCCGTCAGCAACACCTGTCCCGGCTCCGTCGCCGGAGGGGTTGCTGTCGCCAGCGTCCGCCGAGTGGATGACGAAAGGGAGACCTCTGGAGACGCTAAGATGAATGAACAACTTTGTCAGCGGATAGAAAATAGTGCGCATTTCAGGGAGTTAGTTGCATCACGGCAACGGTTTGCCGCCATTCTGTCAGTGATTATGTTAGTGATCTATGTGGGCTTTATTTTGCTTATCGCCTTTGCACCCGGCTGGCTCGGCACCCCGCTGCACGCCGGAACCAGCGTCACCCGCGGGATCCCGCTCGGCATTGGCGTGATCGTCATTTCGTTTATCCTGACCGGTATTTATGTCTGGCGAGCTAACGGTGAATTCGACCGTTTGACCAAAAGCGTTCTCAACGAGGTAAAAGCATGATCAAGAGAGTCCTGACGGCGCTCGCCGCCACGCTGCTGCCCCTCGGCGCTCACGCCGCAGACGCTATTACCGGCGCGGTACAGCGCCAGCCGACCAACTGGCAGGCGATTGTCATGTTCCTGATTTTCGTCGCCCTAACGCTGTACATCACCTACTGGGCCTCAAAACGGGTGCGTTCGCGCAGCGATTACTACACCGCCGGCGGCAATATTACCGGCTTCCAGAACGGGCTGGCGATTGCCGGCGACTTTATGTCAGCGGCGTCGTTCCTCGGTATCTCCGCGCTGGTGTATACCTCCGGCTACGATGGGCTGATCTACTCGCTGGGCTTTCTCGTCGGCTGGCCGATTATCCTGTTTCTAATTGCTGAACGTCTGCGCAATCTTGGCCGCTATACTTTTGCCGATGTCGCCTCTTACCGCCTGAAGCAGGGGCCGATCCGCACCCTCTCCGCCTGCGGTTCGCTGGTGGTGGTGGCCCTGTATCTGATTGCCCAGATGGTGGGCGCCGGCAAGCTAATCCAGCTGCTGTTCGGCCTTAATTACCATGTCGCCGTAGTGCTGGTTGGCGTGCTGATGGTGCTCTATGTCCTGTTCGGCGGCATGCTGGCGACTACCTGGGTGCAGATTATTAAAGCGGTTCTGTTGCTGTGCGGCGCCAGCTTTATGGCCTTTATGGTCATGAAGCACGTCGGCTTCAGCTTCAATAACCTGTTTACCGAGGCGATGGCGGTCCACCCGAAAGGGGCGGCGATTATGAGTCCCGGCGGACTGGTGAAAGATCCGATATCCGCGCTCTCTCTGGGTCTGGGTCTGATGTTCGGTACCGCTGGCCTGCCGCATATTCTGATGCGCTTCTTTACCGTGAGCGACGCCAAAGAAGCGCGTAAAAGCGTCTTCTACGCCACCGGTTTTATGGGCTATTTCTATATCCTGACCTTTATCATCGGCTTCGGCGCAATCATGCTGGTCGGCGCGAACCCAGCGTTTAAAGACGCGGCCGGACAGCTTATCGGCGGCAATAACATGGCGGCGGTGCACCTGGCGGATGCGGTTGGCGGCAACCTGTTCCTCGGGTTTATCTCTGCGGTAGCCTTCGCCACTATCCTGGCGGTGGTGGCGGGCCTGACCCTCGCCGGCGCGTCAGCGGTGTCGCACGACCTGTACGCCAACGTCTTCCGCAAGGGCGCGACCGAGCGTCAGGAGCTGAAGGTCTCCAAGATCACCGTGCTGATCCTTGGGGTGGTGGCCATTCTGCTGGGTATTCTGTTTGAAAATCAGAATATTGCTTTCATGGTCGGCCTGGCCTTCTCCATCGCCGCCAGCTGTAACTTCCCGATTATTCTGCTGTCGATGTACTGGTCGAAGCTGACCACCCGCGGCGCGATGGTCGGCGGCTGGCTGGGCCTGCTGACTGCGGTCATTCTGATGATCCTCGGCCCCACCATTTGGGTGCAGATCCTCGGCCATGAGAAAGCGCTGTTCCCGTATGAATATCCGGCGCTGTTCTCCATTGCCATCGCGTTCATTGGCATCTGGGTCTTCTCCGCCACCGATAACTCACCGGAAGGGATGCGCGAGCGCGAGCAGTTCCGCGCCCAGTTTATCCGTTCACAAACCGGGATCGGTATCGAACGCGGCCAGGCGCATTAATCGTCCTCTCCCTTCCCCGGCATCGTTCGGGGAAGGGATTCTCCCCTCAGTTATAAGTAAAGGTGATCACCCCGGTGGCGTTGGCTGTCCCCGCGGTCACCGCGCTCCCCGTCCTGTAATAGTTAGTGGATAAAGCGAGCGTCTGCATGGCCGCTGCGCCTCCGGGGCTGTCGGGATTGGTGAAATAGCTGTAGCTGGCGTCCGCGCCGCTGTTGGTCACCGTCGTGCGGCTCGAAGTATAGAGGCTGATATCGGTATTTAACGGCAGTGCTTTGCCATTCAAATTTAACTGCACTCCCACGCCAGTGGCGGCATTCTGTTCCGCCGTGAGGGCCATCACCGTATTGTCAGGGTTATCCCCGCTTGCAGAAGCAGCCGCCACACGCATCGAAACGTTAGTTCCCGGCTCGCAGGAGAGGCTCAGAGACTGCCGCGCGCTACCCACCTTCGTCGCGGTATTAAACTCACTGGCATTGATGCTGCCCATGGAAAAACTGAGATTATTGCTACCGACAATACACCCCATCGGGATTAGCTGGATGCTGGTTGTGCCGCTGATGTGCAGTTGTGAAATAGCGATGGTCCCCTTTTTATCCTTGGCCGATACCGTGGCCACCGGGTCGCTGAACGATAATTGACTCTTGCTGGCGATGGCGCCGCCGGTGGCCACCAGCTGCAGCTGATACGCCGGGGTATAATGAGTCGACGCGAAAGAGTCGAAAAGACCTGTCGGCTTTCCGAGGTAATAATTCACATCACCAATATAATGCACCTGCGAGTCGGGGCTGAAATCATCGGTGTCATCGCCATATTCACCGCTGATATTGAGCCACACCTTGACGCGGATACCGATCCCCTGCACCGAGGTGGCATAGATATTATCCCCTATCAGTGCCCCGGCATTGTTCGAGGACCAGGCAAAAACCGCGTAGGTGCTCCCCTCACAGTTAAGCAATTCCGTTTGCGAGCGCGTAATCTTCCCCGAGTCATACAGTACCGTCCCTGCGGTATAGCTCCCGGCATTGACCAGGATCTTTTCCGGCAGGTTGGTCATCGAGACATCGCCATAGTTGGTTCCCGTGCAGGCCGCCCAGCTATAGACGGGACACAGTGCCAATATGAGCAATAAGATCAGTTTTTTCATACCCATCCCTGTCGAAACGTTATTTGTAAGCCACATCGAACGTGGCGGTAAACCCGACCATCCCGGACCTTACCTGGCCATAAGGCGAAAACATACGTGCCACCATATTAAAGGTATGGATATCCGCATCGTCCCCAAAGGTATAGAGATACTGGTCGCCGGGGCCAAGGGGCTGCTGGTCGGCCATGCTCTGCAGCTGCAAACCGACGCCGCTGGCACCGTTGCTGCCAGTCTGGAAGTTTTTATAGATTGAAGCGTGGGTGCTATCGAAGCTGGTGCCGCTAAACGCGATGGTCACCGCCGACGCATCGGCGGAACAGCTGGAAAAGACCAGCTTAACCGGCACGCTGGCGCCGCTCGCCCCGGCATGTCCGGAGAACGTCTGCGAGGAGACGGTGCCTAAATCGATACTGTTCGACGGCTCCACGGCCACCTCACAGGAAGGCGCTTCGATGGTGCCCGTGACGTTAAAATTGACCGTGCTGCTGCCCTCATAAGCCAGCGCCGGAAGGGAGAGCAGCAAAATGGCCACCAGGAGGCCCCTTGTGCTGCCGTCTCGCATATTCATATCAGCCCCTCTTCCATGTTGAAAACCTGCATCCATTACCGACATTCGGCCTGATAGAACAGAATATCGTCGCCAAGGGCCATGCCGGAGAAGTCATAATGAACGGTGCACTGCTCACTGCTTTTCTCCCCCCAGCGCGCTAACAGCTGGCCTTTTTTCTGCAGCCCCGTTAGATACACCTGCCCCTCATCGCCAACGATATTGCTGCGCGACGCGCTACCGTGATCATTATCGAGGGTCACCAGCGCGCCGAAAGGCACCACGCCATTGCGGGTACGCAGGGTGAGCATCGCCTTATAGCCAATTCGCGTGTCGTACTTCACTTTGACGATCGCATTGCGCGTCGGAACCACCGTTCTGGCGACGTTATCCACTTCAGCGCCAGGTATTTCCTGTTCATCCAGCGCCAGGCTGTTACGATGGTACGGACGGACGTAAGGCACCACCGCATATCCGGCGGCATCCGTCGTCACGTTTGTCTGACCGCGCACTGTCACATCGCTGACGCCAGGCGTTTCGACCAGCGCAGAACTCTCGCCAAGAAAGCGTGATAGCGTGAGTCCGCCCGTATGGGCGACCATGCCCCCGCGCAGCGAATAGTTGTAGTGATTGCTGTAGCGGTCGTAGCCATAGCCGCCAGCCACATCCCCTTTCGAGCCCTGGTAGTTGACGCTGAGGTTGCCGGAGGTGCTTTTATCCTGCGTGTTGTACCCTTCCAGTACGCTCCAGTTCAGGGAACGATCCTCAAACGCCGAGCCGTTGAGCCCCACGCTGTGCGTGGTATCGTTATGCCGACCATGGTTCATGGTGTAATTTGCCGAGAGCGTCTCGCCAAGCGGAATACTTAACGTCAGGGAGACGACCGTATCGCTGGCCGGCCGGTTATTGCTGCTGTCATCGGTGCTTTGCACATTGCGGTTATAGGAATAGTTAATAAAGTAGGAGGCCTTGCCAATCGACCCGCTATAGCCCACGCCCACCGATTCCATACGCGAACTGTCCCAGTAGGTCTCATTGACCAACGAAAGCGAGAGCGAACCATAGCCAAACAGCGTCTGCGACAACGATGCGTCAAACCGGCCTTTCGTTCTGCCGCTCTGCGTACAGCAGTCGCGCTGTGTGGAAGAGTTATCGACAAAGTCCTGAAACGAATAATATCCCGAGGTGGAGTAGCGATAACCGGCCACGGAAAAGCTGGTGCCCGTCTGCAGAAAGCTTTTACTGAAGCGGACGCGATACGATTGCCCTTGCTCTTTACTGGTTGACGAGGCCGTATCGCTGGTTTTCACGTCGGCCCACGACTGAGAGCCATCAAACGACAGCGCACCGATAGTACCGAGGTTAAAGCCAGCGCCTAACAACAGGTTGGTGTATTTATCTTCCGCCTGCTGGAAACCAGTATAAAGAGTGATGTTGCTGGTGGCGCCATAGGCCAGGGAAGACTGAATAAAGTTATATTCTTTATCGTCGGAGCTACCCGATCGCGTCCTGCCGCTGCTCAGCGCATAGTCCAGCTGGCCCTCACGTTGCAGGATCGCCAGCGACGCGAAAGGCACCACAAAGTTTTGCTCGCTGCCGTCAGACTCTTTAATGTTGACGTACAGGTCGCCGGCGCTGCCGGTGGCGTACAGATCGTTAATTTCAAAGGCGCCGGGAGCGACGGTGGTTTTATAAATGCTGTAACCATTCTGATAAACCGAGACCTCCGCGGTGGTGCGCGCGATCCCTCGAATCGTCGGCGCAAAGCCATGCAGGCTATCCGGCAGCATCTCTTTGTCCGAACTGAGCTGCAGACCGGTAAAACTCAAACTGTCGAAAATGCCGGAAGAGGTATACGTATTACCGACCACCAGCTGGCTGCGTAGGGTGTGAATATCGCGGGCAAGATAGGAGTAAACCGACTCCCAGCGGCTGTTGTTATCGCTGTGGCTATAGGTGCTGTAGTTGCGCAGGCGCCATGGTCCCAGATTCAGCCCAGGCTGCAGGCTGACGAACTGACTGTCGATAGTGGCGCCGTTATGCCGCGGCGCATTACGCTGCCCGGTGACGCTATAGTTGAGAAGACCGGCATTGATCCCCTGTTGCCACTGGCTCTCGGGAATATAGTCTCTGGGGCGATTCAGCATGGCGGCCTGCGGCACGGTAAAATCAATGCGCTGCTGGGCAAGAGATACCGAGAACGTCATCCCGGGGATCGCCGACAGCCGGGCGCAGGTTTCCCCTGCCTCGAACAACTGCGGATAGCCGGTGGTATTAATCAACCATGAATTCAGATACTCCGCGGACAGGCAGGGAGAAGCAGTCGCGCCTGCGTCATGGCTAATTTCCTGAAAAGTCAGCGAGTCTGAACTGACGTACTTATCGTTGATGTAAACATCCAGGTGATAGGTGCCCGGCGGTATGCCATCTTGCGAAAAATAGGATAGATCAACCGAAGCCGCAGGACTCTCGGCGACTTCGAGTGAATTTGGGTTGAAATATTCGCCGGCCTCCGCGCGAGAGGGTAGAGTACTTAGGCACAGAATAATAGCGACGCAGATACTTTTAGTTGAAAATAGCAGCTCAACGCTACTGAATGATAGCGGTATATTTCTTCCCTGACATACCATAATCATTAATCACGCTCCATGTGATCTCTTTTTTTCCTGTCGCCGACAGGCTACTCTGCACGGGTATTTTTAAGGTGGAAAACGGGGCAGCAAACCATGCGCCAGAAATATTTTTACCGTTAAGGCTAACCTGTGAGAAATTCATATACAGCGGTGAGTTATTTTTTACCGTCACCGACGTCCCCTCTTTCCCCCACTGTAATTTTTCAGCGTACGCTTCCGGTGTATTACCTTTTAACGCAGCGGGTCGATAAATCAATTTTATTTTCGAATTAATCGCAAACTGTACGACATTTTTATCAGGTACATATTCTGTTGCCGGGATCCCTTTAATATTGAGCCAAAACATCGACTCGCGATCGTCGGGTAATTTCTTTCCTGATCGAACTACGCGGACAAATCCTTTCTCCCCGGCTTTGAGACGAAACAGCGGCGGCGTAATAATAAATGCGTCTTTGGCGGGTGAGGCTGCATCAACCACCGAGAGCCAGGACTGAACGATATTGCTGTTCTGATCTTTATTCTCAACCGTTATTACAGCGTTATTTTTCGTACCATCAAAAACCAGACGCGTACCGCCAACGACCACGCTGGCCTGCGCGAAGGAAGAAGACAGCAATAAACCGATCGCAAAAAAAGGATATCTCATATGTTTAATTTAAGGGGAATAGCAGGCGATTCCCCTTTCTCCATTCAACAAGAAGCCGAATTAATGATAGGTCACGTTATAAGTCACGGTTGTCTGAACGGTACCTTTCGTCGGATCGGCATCACCCGATTTCACCATTTTTACGGTGAACGGAATGGTTGCTGCACCCGAAGAGATATCAACATCAGAACCCTCTTCGTTATTCTTCATCACATTGCCCGCTTCGTCGAAAAGGGCCACAGCGACGCCGGTTGCCGGCTCATCAGTTGCCTGGTTTTTAAAATAATCGCTGTTCGCGGTATCGGAAACACCGCCAAAAGTGACGCGGGCGATACTGTTGCCACCTTCTTCCGCGGTCGGGCAATCAGCTAAGCTAAAGGAGAAGTTCTTGGCAGCGCCGAAGGTATACGCTTTCAGATCCGCCACTGAGGTGGTGCCCATATCAATAGCCGTTACACCGCCATCAATGGTCGCCGTACAGGTGGTATCGGAAACAATACCATTAAAGGTAATGGTGTTATCAGCCTGCGCAACGGTAGACAGCGCGCTGCAGGCAGAGAAAATCAGGGCACCCGCCAGAAATTTTTTACTCATCTTCATATTTATTCCCATATCCATTATAAACGACAATCAGTCCGTCAATTGCTTTATGCAGCGATATTAGAGAATGAAATTCAAGCAGCGCGGCGTCATGCATGTATTTACATGACATATGGTTTATGACAATTAATATTATTCATAAATAAACGACCAGCATTTGAATCCATTCAATAATACAAGCTCGCGTAAAAATAATAACTAGCATGAGGTAAGAACTCAATTATTAATGTAAAAATTGATTTTTTGCGACATAACATCGCAACGCATGCGTGGCCATACTCAAAACCATAAAAATCAAATAGTTATAAAGTTATAAAATTCGCAAAGATAATTGGATATTTATATAATATTTACCCCATAATTAAATACGGGCATGCAGAGAAACATTTAGTTACAAAGTCAGTGCTGATATAAGAATTGGCTTAATCTTTTATGATGAACCGTTAAATGCATCAATAACAAAAACAGGGAATAGCCGATAGCTATTCCTCTCCTCAATATTTATTAACATTCACTCTGGCGATAATGTTAAAACAGCAGCCAGCGGACGACCGGCGCAGCCAGCACCACTACTACGCCTGACAGCATCATCACCAGGCTGGCCACCACGCCCTCCTGCTGGCCCAGCTCATACGAGCGCGCCGTTCCCGCACCATGGGAAGCCGCGCCGAACCCGGCTCCTTTCGCCATCCCCTCCCGGATAGCAAGACGTAAGAACAGCATATCTCCCACCGCCATGCCAAACACGCCGGTGATCACCACAAACAGCGCCACCAGATCGGGTTGTCCGCCGAGCGGTTTCGCCGCCGCCAGCGCAAAGGGCGTGGTCACCGAGCGCACCGCCAGGCTACGCTGAATTTCATCAGACAACATAAACCCGCGCGCCAGCCATACGGAACTGGTGACAGCCACCACTACCGCCGTCACCACCCCGGCGCTGAGCGACATCCAGTGGCGTTTAATCACCGCGACATTTTCATACACCGGAACGGCAAAGGCGATGGTCGCCGGGCCCAGCAGCCACAGCAGCCAGTGGGTCTCTCCCATATAGCTCTGATAAGAGATGTGGCCTACCACCAGAATCAGCACCAGCAGGATCGGCGTGAACACCAGCGGCATCAGAGGGAGTTTATGAAAACGGCGATACAGTTTTTTGTTGGCGTAATAGAGGACCAGCGTCGCCACCAGGCACAGGATACTCAGTACGGCATCGCTCATTTTTTTAACCTGCCCACTTCGTAACGATAGACCTTGTCAACGACCCAGGCGGTGGCGCCTAGCACCATCAGCGTGCTTAAGGCAATCACCAGAAAAATCCGCCAACCATCGACCATCAACAGCTGGGCGTAGTTCACCACCGCGACCACTGCCGGGACGAAAAACAGCAGCATCTCCGCCAGCAGCCAGCGGGCGCCGGCGCGCACCCAGCTTACCGGTATCACCCGGCAGACGATCAGCAGCAGGAGCATCACCATGCCGACCAGGTTAGCCGGCAGCGGTACCTGCCACCTGTTCACCAGATATTGTGCGAAGATGAATAACCCGACGTAGAGAAGTACCTGTACCGGGATCTGAAGTCGTTGCGCCACGGCGGGGGCAACGCGAGCTGGCGCGAAGGCCATGTGCGATAGTCCTGAAAAAAAGAAGTCAGGCGAGCAGTATAGAGAGCCGCCGAAGCGGACAGAAATGAATTAAAATCATCGCAGGTATAGTCTCAGGGAATAATTATGGATATCCGAACGCTGCGCTATTTCGTTGAAGTGGTTCGTCAGCAGAGTTTTACTCGCGCGGCGGAAAAGCTGTTTGTCACACAGCCCACCATCAGCAAGATGCTCAAGAATCTCGAAGATGAGCTGAACTGCACGCTGTTGATCCGCGACGGCCGCAAACTACTGCTCACCGATACCGGGCGCGTCGTTTTTGAACGCGGCCAGGCGATCTTGGGCGAGTTCAGCCAGCTGGAGTCAGAGCTGAGCGATATCAACCACCTGCATAAAGGGGTGCTGCGGCTTGGCATTCCGCCGATGGTCGGGATGCTGATGGCCGAGCCGATCAGTCGCTTCCGCCAGCGCTATCCGGGCGTCGAGCTGAAGATCGCCGAGTTTGGCGGCCTGACGGTCCAGCAGGCGGTCAGCAATGGCGAACTTGATATGGCGATGACCGCCCTGCCTGTCGAGGAGGATAGCAGCCTCACCATTCTGCCGTTGTTCAATCACCCGCTGTGCGTCCTGACGCCAAGGACCGCGGAGTGGGAAGGTAAAACCTCGCTCTCGCCGGCCGAGCTGGCGTCGCATCCGCTGGTTATCTACAACGAGGAATTTGCCCTTAGCCAGCAGCTGATGCGGCTGTTTGCCGAGCATGACGTGAAGCCACGTATCGCAGTGCGCAGCGGCCAGTGGGATTTTCTCGCCGCCATGGTGCAGGCGGGCATTGGCGTAGCGATCCTGCCGGAACCGATTTGCCAGCGTCTCGACCGGCAGAATTTTTGCTGGATCCCGTTGCAAAGCGAGCTGCGCTGGGAGCTGGGGATGATTTGGCGGGAAGGCGTATATATGTCGCGCAGCGCTGAGGCCTGGCTGGCGTGCAGCAAAGCGTTCTGGCTGGAATAATTCCCTGGTGACAACGCGTTCCGCAAGGGAAGGGGTAGCCCGGGTCAGGCGCTTGCGCCGCTGCCCGGGTTTCCCCCGGTCGCGCTAACGCTTACCGGGGCTACACATTTACTGCAGTCTCGCCAGTAGTCCGAATAAGCGTCGCGCTATCCGGATTACAGGTTATTGATCTTCGATTAACAGCGCTTCCAGCAGGTCGAGATCGTGGAGCAGCTTCTGCAGCGTCTCGTTACTGATCTGCCGGGTGGCGCGCAGATGATACAGCTCGCCGCGCTCAGAGCGCAGCGCCGCCAGGCGGAAGCGGCGTTCCAGACTCTCTTCGAGCATAGAGGTTTCCACGTCGTTACGCCCATCGGCGCGCCGGCGCAGGTTACCGATCACCCGCGAACTGACTTCGGTCAGCAGCTGGGTATCGATATTCTCTTTGGTATCCGCCGCCAGACGCTCTTCCATCTTCTGGATCGCCACAATCGCCACGTCAGCCGTTGCCGCGCGCGCCAGACGCTCCTCTTTCCGCTGCTGCACATTATCGCTCGATTCAATGTGACGTAGCAGGATCGGCAGCGCAATCACCCCGACGAACAGCGAGAACAGGATCACCCCGGCGGCGAGGAAAATCAGTTCATAGCGCGCCGGAAAGACATTCCCGTCCGGCAGCAGCAGAGGAATGGAGAGCACACCGGCGAGGGTAATCGCCCCGCGCACCCCGGCAACGGAGGAGATCAGCAGCTCGCGCGTAGTCCAGGAGCCAAACTCCATCGGCTTCTTCTTCAGGAAGCGCTGACTGAGCTTACGCATCGACCACAGCCAGCCAAAACGCACCAGCATCAGCGCGGCATAGATCAGGATAATGTCGGTAAACAGCATCCAGGTCTCAACGTTGGGGTCGGCCTCCGCCGCCACCAGCGAACTGGAGAGGATATCCGGCAGCTGCAGGCCCAACAACAGGAAGACCATGCCGTTGAAGACAAACTCCAACATTGCCCAGGTGCTGTTGGCGCGCAGGCGCATGGCCAAGGGCGCGGTGCGCATCACGCCGGAACGGGTGATGGTCATCCCCGCCGCTACCGCCGCCAGGATGCCGGAGACACCGATATGTTCGGCAATCAGATAGGAGGCAAACGGCAGCAGGAACAGCAGGACAATCTGCGTGGCGGGTTCATCCCCGCCCCAGCGGCTGAGGAAGCGCATCGAGCGGCCATACGACCAGCTCACCACAAACCCGGCCAGCACGCCGCCAATCGCCACCTTCAGAAATTCTACGGTGGCGCCGCCAACGGTAAAGACCATGGTGCCCATCGCCACCGCGACGGCAAACTTGAGCGAGACCAGGCCGGAGGCGTCGTTCATTAGCGCCTCCCCCTGCAGAATGCCCATGATTTTCTTCGGTATCCGCCCTTCCCCAACGATGCCCGAAAGCGCCACGGCGTCGGTCGGCGACAGCACGGCCGCCAGCGCGAACGCCGGGATCAGCGGAATGCCCGGTACAATCCAGTAGATCAGAAAGCCGATGCCGACCACCGTCACGACCACCAGCGCTAGCGCCAGGCCGAGGATCTCGCGCCCGTGTTCAATAAATTCGCGGGTTGGCGTTTTCCAGCCGTCGGCGAATAGCAGCGGCGGGATAAACAGTACCAGAAACAGCTCTGGATCAAATTCAACGTGCAAACCAAAGGTCGGCCACGCCAGAAGCGCGCCAATGGCGATTTGCATCAGTGGAAGTGGAACCTGAAAGGGCAGTACGCGCGTCACTACCCCGGAGAGTGAGACCACAAGGGTCATGATGAGGATGGTAAAGAATATTTCCATGTGTTCCCTGTTTGCTGCGTTTTCTTTTATACCTGTAAGGCGTCGTGCCTGTGAATCATACGCTACCCAGATTAACGCAAATGGAAACAGGATGTGGCTTAAAAATAAAACGGGCGGCCTGAGCCGCCCGTGAGGAGCACGAAGGGTTTAAATCGCCCAGCCGCCGGCGTAGAACACCACCAGCGCCACAGCGATAATCACCGTGCCGAGGTTCAGTTTGCGCCACTCGCCGGAGACCAGACGGCCAATAACCAGGGTCGCGAAACCGATCATGATGCCCGTCACGATGTTACAGGTCAGCACGATAAACACCGCGGTGATCAGGCCAGCCATCGCGTCAACAAAGTCATTGAAATCGATTTTCGCCACGTTGCTCAGCATCAGCAGGCCAACGTACATCAGCGCCGGCGCGGTCGCGTAGGCCGGCACCAGATAAGAGAGCGGGGAGAGGAACAGGATCAGCAGGAACAGGACACCGACCGTCACCGCGGTCAGACCGGTTTTACCACCGGCCGCGGTACCCGCCGCCGATTCGATATAAACCGCCGCCGGCGCCGCCCCGACTAAACCGGAGAAGACGCTGCTCAGGGAGTCGGTGGTCAGCGCTTTACCGCCGTTGATGATCTGTCCGTCCTTATCCAGCAGGTTCGCCTGGCCAGCCACGGCACGGATGGTACCGGTGGCGTCAAAGACCGCCGTCATCACCAGCGCCAGCACGCTTGGCAGCACGACCGGGTTGAGCGCGCCGACGATATCCAGGCTGCCGATCAGGGAATTACCCTGGCCATCGCTCAGGGATGGCATAGCGAAAATGCCGGAGAAATGGACGTTGGGATCGAAAATCAGGCCGACAATCGACACGCCGATAATGGTCAGCAGAATGCCGCCCGGCACCTTCATTTTTTCCAGACCAATGATCACCGCGAGGCCAATCAGCGACATCACCACCGGGAAACTGTCAAAGTTGCCCAACGCCACCGGCAAACCGTCCAGCGGGTTTTTGATCACCAGACCAACGCCGTTGGCGGCGATCAGCAGCAGGAACAGGCCAATGCCGATCCCGGTACCGTGCGCCACGCCCTGCGGCAGGTTACGCAAGATCCAGCTGCGAATGCCGGTTGCCGAGATCACCGTAAACAGGACCCCCATCAGGAATACTGCGCCGAGGGCTACCGGAATACTGATCTGCTGCCCCAGCACCAGGCTGAAGGCGGTGAAGGCGGTCAACGAGATAGCGCAACCGATCGCCATCGGCAGATTCGCCCATAATCCCATCGCCAGCGAGCCAACGCCCGCTACCAGACAGGTCGAGACAAACACCGCGGCCGGTGGGAAGCCCGCTTTTCCGAGCATGCCCGGCACCACGATGACGGAGTACACCATCGCCAGAAAGGTAGTAAGACCTGCAACAATCTCCTGACGCACGGTGCTGCCGCGCGCCGAAATTTTAAACCAGGCGTCCAATGAACCGCCGGTACGCGCTGAAGGCGTAGACATAGAAAACTTCCCCTGAAAATTTTTATCGTTCGTTGATATGCGTGGTGGACCGTCCACTGCCAGTTAAACGCGATCTCCATGTACCGAATCGCAGCGCCAGGGGGGCCGCAAAAAAGCAAACGTTTAACTCCGCGCATACACTACGGTGGTCAACCTTATCGCCTCCCCCGGACAGCAGAAAAAAGGGGGAGCGAAACAGAAAGGCAAACGATTATCCGGCCTTTAGATAACCCTTTTCAACCGATGTTTATCGTATTTCGCTAAATTTCGCTTATGACGAACAGAAAATAACCAGACGATGCGCAAACGTTATCGTCCATGCGCAATCCGCTAACAATTTTTTAGTGAGTTGCTTTCATTTATCGACGTCATCGGATCCGCTGATATCTCAGGCGCCGGGTAAGGTGAAGGGGCCGCCGCGCTCGATGGCGCGTTGCCAGGCCGGTCGCTGTTCCACTCGCTGACGCCAGGCCTCGATATGGACAAGGTCATGCATGCCGCCGCGCGCCAACAATGCCATCACCGGGAAGCTCATCTGGATATCGGCCATGCTCAGCCGCTCGCCAGCGAACCATGGCCGCGCGGCAAGATGGTCGTCAATGAACCGCGCATGGGTGGCCAGCTGCGGATCGAGCCACGTTTTCTGTATCCCCTTGCCCAGCAGCGAACCCAGCGAGCGAACGCCAAAGGGCACAGGGGGTTTGCCAAGGCTGGCGAACACCAGCTTCATTAACAGCAGCGGCATCAGCGAGCCTTCGGCATAGTGCAGCCAGAAGCGGTACTGCAGTTTGTCGTCAATTCCCTGCGGCTTCAACAACCCGCCGCTGTCCCAGGTTTCCTGCAAATACTCGAGGATCGCCCCGGACTCCGCCAGCACATAGCCGTTGTCTTCCAGTACCGGTGATTTGCCCAACGGATGGATTTTTTTTAGCGCCGCCGGCGCCAGCATCGTTTTCTCCCGCTGATAGCGGACTATCTGATAAGGCAGCTGCAGCTCTTCCAGTGCCCACAGTACGCGTTGCGATCGTGATTGATTAAGATGATGTACCGTCAGCATGAGCCTCTCCCGTAGTTTGTTCAAATTAACTATAGGAACAGGCGCTCATTGCCGGGAAAATTTCAGCAAAATAGTGAGGAAAAAGCGACGGCAGATGCCATAGTTAAAGTGTCGACGCAAACCGGAACCTCCATCAACAGATTGCGCAATACTGAGGGACGTCGACGTCGGGGGAAACCCTCTCGCGAACCAGCGAGATAATGCGAAAGACCAAGACCGGAAAACAACTAAAGCGCCCAGTTGTGGCGCTTTAGTTTTATCACTCGTCTTCCAGCAGCCGGGCGCCGGTTCCCTCTTCCCCCAGTTTATCGCCCGGGTTGCGCAGCGGGCAGTCGCGTCGCGATAAACAGCCGCAGCCGATACAGCCGTCGAGCTGGTCGCGTAGCGCCGTCAGGGTATGAATGCGCCGATCCAGCTCCTCACGCCACTGCGATGACAGCATCTTCCACTCTTTTGCGCTGAGATTGTGCCCTTCCGGCAGCACGCCAAACGCATCGCCGATAGTGGCCAGCGGGATGCCAATACGTTGCGCAATTTTGATAATCGCCACCGCGCGCAGAACGTCACGCCGGTAGCGCCGCTGATTGCCGGCATTCCGCTGACTGTGGATCAGTCCTTTACTCTCATAAAAATGGAGGGCCGAGACCGCCACGCCGGTTCGTTTTGCCACTTCTCCAGGCGTCAACAGCATTTTGATGCGGGGTGATTTCTTTTCCATAAAGCGCTTTACCTCAAGTTAACTTGAGGAATTATACTCGCCTGCAGACAAAACGACGAATCGAGAATTGAGAGAGGCCGCTTTATGTCCCATCAGGATATTATTCAAACTTTGATTGAATGGATTGATGAACATATCGATCAACCACTTAACATTGATATAGTCGCCAGAAAGTCAGGATACTCGAAGTGGTACCTGCAGCGGATGTTCCGTACCGTGATGCATCAGACGCTGGGGGACTATATTCGCCAGCGCCGCCTGCTGCTGGCGGCGGAAGCGTTGCGAACCACCCAGCGGCCGATCTTTGATATCGCCATGGATCTGGGCTACGTCTCGCAGCAAACCTTCTCCCGAGTGTTCCGCCGCGAGTTTGACCGCACTCCCAGCGACTATCGCCATCAGATCTCCGCGTGACGCGGCGGCTGAGGCACGTTCGCGGGCGCGGGAGCATTGGCTAACCACTGCATAAACTCCCGCGCCGGCATCGCTTTCGCAAACAGCCAGCCCTGGCAATACTGTACGCCGCGCTTGTAGAGCCAGCTTACCTGCTCCGGCGTCTCCACGCCTTCTGCAATCGTCTTTAACCGCAACCCGCGCGCCATCTCGATGATATGTTCAGCAATCAGGTGGCTGGTGTTGTTGGTGGTGAGCGTATCGACGAAGGTTTTATCGATTTTGAGGATATCGACGTTCAGCGCGTGCAGATTATGCAGATTCGAGTAGCCGGTGCCGAAATCGTCGATGGCAATTTCATAGCCTGCTTCGCGGAACGCCTGGATCACCGGCGTGGTCTTCGGTACGTCGATAAACCCGCGCTCGGTCACTTCGATTTTGATTTGTCCGATACAGACTGCGTAGCTGTGCGCTTTCTCACTGATCTGTGAAATCAGCCGCGCCGAATGGAAATCCGACGCAGAGAGATTGATGGCTATATACAACTGTGGATGGCTGGCCAGAAACTCACCCATTTCATAAAACAGTTCATCCACCACGTAGTCCGTGACCTGGGCAATCATGCCTTCATTTTCCGCCAGCGGAATAAACTCCGCCGGGTTCATCACCGGACCGTCAAACCCAGGCCAGCGCAGCAGCGCTTCCGCCCCAACGCAGCGGTTATTTTTAATATCGATAATCGGCTGGTAGTGCAGGCGCAGCTGGCGGCAGCTCAGAGCCCGCTGCAGCATATTGCGCGGCGAGTGATACTGTCGGCGGGTGCGCGACCACACCAGCACCAGTAAAATACTGCAAATTATCCCCAGCGGCAGCGTCAGACTGGCCTGGTCACAAAAGTTGTGATAGTAGCTGGCCCGCGAGGTGGACATAATGACGGCGATGGGGCGAATAGCGGAGCGGGCGATCGTATACACCCGGCCATTCTGATTAAAAAAGGTATCGCCTTCGCGAATTAACGCATGGAGTTCCGCGGGCTCGACATTGTTACTTACCGAGAAAAAGAGGTTGGTTTTGGTATCGAAAACGCCATAGGCTAAATCGCGGTCGCTGGCGATCACCGAGCTGTACGAGAAGGGATTAACCACCACAACATAGGGCCCCTTCTGCATATAATTCATGGCAAAGCCCGGATAAAACGGCGTGTCCCGGTAATAGTAAATCGCGACATCCGGCTTTTTGGTGTAATTAGCCGCCGGCATCCGCCAGCCGGTTTGCTGATGAACGGACGTTGAACAGATAAAGCGCTGGCCGTTAGCGTAGATCAGATCTTCCACATACAGCAGGCCGCGCACAATATGCAGTAAATAACGCTGGTGATCCGCTGAACACAACTCACCGCGATACTGGCTGGCTTTAGCCCGAGCCTGATCCGCTTCCCGGATGACCATTTCCGTTTTTTGCAGCGCCAGCTGCGAAAATGAGTGTAATTGATCAATGGTTTCGGCTTTAGCCCGCAGCTGGGCAAACCACAATGCCAGCACCACTGGCAATAAAATAACCAAACCTGTTCCGATGACTCTTAGCGCCTTATGCGGCGCACTGTCACCCATTTACGCTTACATCCATGCGATATGCCTTAATTAAGGTAGCCCGAACACGTTAGCAATCGCGATTGCGATAGACATCAGCTGACATCCGACAGCCCTCACGAGCGTCAGTTTTACCTCTGATGGTGATGAATAATACTTATTTATCAGGTATTCGGAAGATATTCCGGCAAGATTAAGAATAGACGCGCATCTGACTCGGTTTCTCCGTGTAATAAACAAGAACAGGTAATAAAACCCGCAGAATAATAATCATTAGGCAGTGAATGAAAATATGCTTCCCGGGGTTGCTCATCAATATCCACACAAATTTCATAGTTATTAAACGCAGCAAAAGCTCATTTTTTGACTGGTGAATAAAGCGCCAAGTGTGATATAGTTCACACAAGTTGATGAAACAGAAATGGCGTTTCATCACTCTCTAGTACGCCAGTTGAGACCAGAGCGCTATGCCATCGTCAGTCGCGTCAGGTCGTCCATGGCTCCCGACTTTCTTTGAGGATAGGTTAATGGCTTCCATTACTACCAGTGTCGTATTATTGCGCTGGCCCCTGGTGAGCGCGGTACTGATGTTTCTCGCCAGCTCACTGAATATTCAGCTTCGCAAAAGCGATTACGCCGGTCTGGCGGTGATCTGCAGCTGCCTCGGCCTGGCCGCCGCCTGCTGGTTCGCCACCGGTTTGCTCGGTATCACCCTGCTCGATATGGCCAAAATCTGGGGCAATATCAAAGATGTGATGATTGAAGTCATGAGTCAGACACCGCCAGAATGGCCAATGATGATGACCTGAGGTTAAAAAGCTTCCCGACGGGAAGCTTTTTCGTTTTCTGCAGCCCTTATTTCCCTAATTTCGCCATCATCTCCGGACGCATAAATTTATGGATCACCACCATAAAGAGCAGCGATGGGGCCAGCAAAATCAGCGCGGTAATCGACGAGACCTGATAGTTACCCGACATGCTGGCGTTATAGAGCAGCAGCGGCAGCGTGGTGATATCCGGCGCCCCGACGAAGAAAGTGCCGGTAAACTCATCCAGCGACTCCAGAAAAACAAAGATGCTGGCGGCAACGATCCCCGGCGCCGCCTGCGGCAGCACAATGTGCCAGAAGGTATACACTGGCCCGGCGCCAAGGTTACGCGACGCCCGCGCCAGCAGCGGGTCGATGGCTGAAAACGCGGCTACACAGATCCACACCGAATACATCAGGCCGTGGACGCTATGCACCAGCACCACCCCTGCGATACTGCCGTTCAATCCCCACTGATAAAACAATCGGGCAACATTCATGTATACCGTCAGGTTAGGAAAGGCCTGCGGGATAAGAAATAGCAGCATGAACAGCATCCGTAATGGCATTTTCCGCCGGGAAAGCGCATAGCCGGCGGGTACGGAAATCAGCAAACAGACCCCCACCGATAACAGAGCGATCAGCACGCTGGTTAACAGCGAGCTAGAGACATCGCTGTATGGATTGAAAACCTGATACCAGTACTTCAGCCCCCACCGACTGGGCAGCGAATGGGGAAAATACCAGCTTTCCGCTACGGTCCAGATCAACAGGTTCAGCAGCGGACCAAACATCGCCAGCAGCATAAACAGCAGCAGCAGGGTCTGCAGCACCGGACTGGCGCGCACTTTACGGCGCCCTTTCACCCACCATGCCGGGGTTGATACGAGGGCCAGCGCTTTCATGATTCACCGCCTTTTTGCTGCAGGCTGTGGCGCAGGTAAAACCACGACAGCGCGCCGCAGATCGCCAGCGACACCACGCCAAGCGCATTCGCCACCGCGTAATCACCATAGGAATTGACGCGAAACGCCATATCCACGGTTAGCATCGTCGGGGTCCCCACGCCGATCATCAACGGTACCGACAGCACCGACATCATGGTCACCGTCGACAGCACCAGCGCCACGCCGATAGTCGGCAGGACCTGCGGCAGCATGATATCGAACAGGATCCGCGGCCGGGAGGCGCCAAGATTACGTGCAGCAAGGATCTGCGACGACTCCAGCGCCGCCATCGCCCCGCAGATCAGCAGCGTGGCAAAGGCCAGTTGCTTCCAGACAAAGGTGATCACTATCCCTTTCCATCCCAGCCAGGAGAGCGTCTCCAGCGGCGTGACCAGGTCGGCCGCCACCAGCGCATTGTTCATCAGGCCATTTTTGGCGAGAAAAGTGCGCATCATCTGGGCAACAACGATAAAAGGAATAAACAGCGGCAGGCGATACAAAAAACCCAGCAGACGCACAACGGGTCGGCAGGGTGACAGCGCAATCACTGCCGACAGGGTAATGGCGAGCAGCGCTAACAGCGCCACCGAGATCAGCACAATAAGCAGCGAAAAGAGCACATCGCTGGCGTAGAGCGCATAGACCTTGCGGAAGTGATCGAGGGTGAACGGCTGTCCCGGCGCGGTAAACGCCGAGACCAGCGAAAACCCCAGCGGATACAAAAACAGGATCGCGATCATCAGCGCCGCCGGGGCAACCAGCAGCAGATATTTTAATGAACTGGACATAATAAACCTGGCGTCAGCACAAGCAAGCGCCCGGGACGGCGGCCCGGGCTGGAAAAGGTTTAATTAGCCACCTGGCTTTCGTAACCCTCTTTGATATCGTCAAAGTAGGGGGCGATCGGGAAGCTTTTGCCATACTTCGCCAGCGCTTCCGGCGAGATTTCGGCAAACAGCTTTTGCCAGGTCGCCGCATCCAGCTTCGGCTTCACCTGCCCGGCGTCGATGCCCGGATACCAGTTGAACTGCTTGACGATCCCCTGCGCCTGCACTTCCGGGCTGGTGGCCAGCGCGATAAAGTCGCGCGCCAGCTGCGGATTCGCCGCCTTCGCCGGGATGACGTAATACATCGGCTGGCCCGGCATGCCCGGCGCCAGTAAAGCAAGCTTGATCGACGGCGGCAGCTTGCCCTGATCTTTCCAGCTATAGAACATATCGACCCACACCGGGCCCATGGCGATTTCCCCCCGGCTCAGCATATCGAGCGTCCCGGCGTTGCCCGGGGTAAAAGTTACGTTTTTATTGAACGCCTTTAGCTTCTCATAGGCCTGCTGCCAGCCTTTTTCGACGCTTTTATCATAGGGCCCGGCGGAGAGACGCTGGGCGTCGGTCCCGTAGGCGTAGATCCAGCCCACCACAAAGCTGACGCCGGACATGCCGTTCTTGATGCCGTTATAGCCAAAAGCCTGCGGGTGTTTCTGCGTCCAGGCCACCAGCTCGTCATACGACGCCGGCGGGGTAGTGACCAGATCGCTGTTCCAGGCGATAGCGGTCTGGCTTAAGAACATCGGCATCACGTATCCGTCAACGTTAACGCCCAGCGCCTGGGTGGCGCTCGGCGAACTCACCATGCCGCCGGTCTGAATATCCTGACGGTATTTTTGCAGCAATCCCTTTGCCACCTGCTCACCGCCCGCCTTCTGGTGCACTACCGCGACGTCGATATCCCACTGCTGCGCGCCGCTCTCCTGCTGGGCCGTTAGCTTCTCGCTAATTTTATTCGACCCGGCGTCGCCGGGGCCGGTACCGATCACCCGCACCTTGACGCCGGGATGAGCGGCTTCAAATTTTGGCCCCAGCCAGGTTTTTACATAATCCACCATATTCTGATCGCCCGCGGTGGCGACGTTGAGAATGGTGTCGGCCTGTGCGCCAAGGCTCAGGAAGAGGGTCGTTACGATCGCTGCTTTCGTCTTAGTCAACATGGATTGTCCCCAGAATGAACACGCTGATATCACTGTGATAGTGGTAAAGGAAAAATATGCAGGGCCGGCGTTGGCACATGGAGCCGAACGCGGCTTTTTGTCGGCCAGCACTGCGCGGCATCCGCCAGCAGCAGGCGGTCATGGCAGCGCACGCTGTGACGATACAGATTGCCCAGAAACGCGCTTTGCTCCACCACGCCTTCCAGAGCCAGCCCCTCCTGCGGCGCAGGCTGCGTTAATTCAGCGAGCGCGGCATCGGCGCTGCGAAAATAAATAACGTTGTCACCCTGCTGAGCGGCAGATAAACCGGATATTGCGGCAGCGGATAATTCACCGGAAATTATTTTATTATCGGCCCCCATAAAATCAGCGACGAAGGGCGTCGCGGGGCGTTGATATATTTCTTCAGGCGTGCCGGTTTGTTCAATACGCCCCTGATTTAATACCGCAATGCGGTCCGCCATCACTAAGGCTTCCTGCTGATCGTGGGTGACAATTAATGACGTGAACCCCAGTCTCTTTTGCAGAGATTTAATTTCATGGCGCACATTCAGGCGCACTTTGGCATCCAGATTAGATAACGGCTCATCCAACACCAGCACCTGGGGCTCTATGGCCAGGGCTCTCGCCAGCGCCACCCGCTGCCGCTGGCCGCCCGACAGTTCGGTCACTTTCACCTCGCCAAGCCCTTCGAGATTGACTATTCGCAGCAGCTCCGCCACCCGCCGCGCGATATCCGCCCCGCGCCATTTGCGCAGCTTCAGGCCATAGCCGATATTGCGCGCTACCGTCAGGTGCGGCCACAGGGCGTAGCTTTGAAATACCATGGTGATATTGCGCTGCTCCGGCGCAAGATGAGTGATCGTTCGGCTGGCAATAGCCACCTCGCCGCTTTGCACCGGAATAAAGCCGCAGAGGGCGTTCAGCAGCGTGGTTTTTCCGCATCCCGACGGGCCCAGTAGAGCAATCATCTCTCCCTGCTCTACCGCCAGATCGATATTATGTAAAACCACCTTATCGCCATAACTAATTTTAAGGCCGGAGATCTGTAAATAACTCATATTCGCTACCTGAAAGCGCTGCTGCGGCATTTTTTTTAGCAAGGTGAACACGTGTTCATTTGGCTGTAAAAAAAATGCAACGTTGACTCGACATGATGTGAGCCTACTTTGTCGGGTATTTATGACAATTTAATTAAGCGGCAAAAAATTTTGGCGAGGGTAAATGAAAATAGATGTGCTTGGCTGCGGAAGCGCCTTTTCCTGCACGCAAAATACCTCCGCGCTGCGGGTGATCGATGCGGACAACAAACAGTGGTTAATCGACTGCGGCCCCACCGTTCCCCGCGCGCTCTGGCAGCGCGGCGGCGAGGTCAACGATATCGACGCGATCTACTTCACCCACGTTCACCCGGACCACTGCACCGGCCTGACGGCGCTACTGAACCACTGGAAAAGTTATTCCCGTCAGAAGCCAGTCATTATCTACTGCCAGCCGGCGCAGCAGCCGGTGCTCATGCAGCTGGCCGCGCTGGCGAACTGGCCGCAGGCGGACCTTGGTTTCACCATCGACTGGCAGGAATGCCGCGAAGCCTGGACGTGGCAGGACTGGCAGATCCGCACTGCCCCCACCCAGCATGAGCTGAGTAATCGCGCCATCCGCATCACCATTGCCGGGCAGACGCTGTTTTACAGCGGCGATGGCCGACCGACCGCCGACTCGATAGCCCTGATGGCCGGCGCCGGGCTGGCGTTTCAGGAGTGCGCCTCGGTAGCAGCCCTGGACGATGACGCCTCGCATGGCGATTTCCCCTCCTGCCTGATGCTGTTCAGAACGCTGCAGCTCCCGGCGATGGGGCTCTATCACTGCGAGGATGCTTCCCTGTCGGCGCTAAAGCAGGCCTGTCAGCCGTGGCCGGGCTTATTCGTTTCCCGGGATGGACTCACCTTAACGCTGCCGCGTCCCACGCCCACTGACGAGACGTACCTCCTATGAACCCACGCAAACCCAGCGTCACCGCCCAGGATGTTGCCCGGCGAGCGGGCGTCTCCCGGGCAGTGGTGTCCCGGGCGTTGAGCAACAACGGCAGCATCTCTCCCGACGCCCGGGCGCGGGTACTGCGCGCCGCCGAAGAGCTGGGGTATCAGGTTAACTTCCTCGCCCAGGGGCTGAACCGTCAGCGCAGCCACTTAATCGGCGTGATCGTCTCGCGCATCAGCGATCCTTTTCGCAGTACCCTGCTTGATGCGCTGCTTAACGAGATCCAGCGCCAGGGCTTTCAGGCGCTGGTGAGCGAGATCCACAGCGAGCAGGATCTGGCGCAGACCTTGCGCCGTTTCGCTCAGTTTCGCGTCTCCGGCGTTATCGTCACCTCCGGCCAGCCGCCGGAGGCGCTGGTGAACGAGTGCGTCCAGCAGCATATTCCGGTCGTGGGCATTAATCGTCAGCCGACGATCCCCGGCGTGGATTACGTTTGTTCTGACAACGCCGCCGGCGCCGAACTGGCCGCCGACCAACTGCTGCGCAGCGGCTGTCAGCGCTTTGGCTGGCTCAACCACCATCCTTCCACCTGGGCCGGCCGCATGCGCGGGGAAGCGTTCGGCCGGGCGCTGCAAACGCGCGGAGTGGACGTCGAACGCCACCTGGCGATCCTCGCCTGTCAGCAAGAAGGTTACGCGGGCGGGTTACAGGCTGCGGCGCTCGCCGACGAGGCGCTGGAGGGGATCTTCTGCGCCAACGCCCAGCTTGCCTGTGGCTTTCTCGATGGAATGCGCCAGCGCGGCAGAGAGGCTCCGGCGGATTTTCAGCTGATTGGTTTTGATAACACGCCGACGACCGCGCAATATAGCTATCAGCTCACCACGCTACATCAGGATGTGGCGGCGATCGCCCGCCAGGCGCTCGCCCGGCTTCTGGAGCGCGCCGCCGACCCTTCGCAACCTTCACGCACCACCTGGGTGGAGGTAACCTTAATTCACCGGCGCACGTCGCCCTTTGTTATCTGAGAGCAGGACTATGACGGAAGCACAACGAGAGTCATTATGCGCCTTGATTCGCCAGGCAGGCGCCCACGCCCAGGCGCTGCGCGATGCGGGATTACAGGTCGATAAAAAAGCGCGCCAGGACTTTGTGTCGCAGGCGGATCTCGCGGTAGAACAAGAGATTAAAGGCTGGCTGCAGGCCCACTTTCCCGAGGAGGGTTTCCTCGGCGAGGAGAGCGGTTTTGAAGGCAACGACCAGACCGTCTGGGTGCTGGATCCTGTCGATGGCACCACCAACTTTATCCTCGGCATGGATTACTGGTGCATCTCACTGGCGCGAGTGTGCCAGGGCGAGCTGTCGCTCGGCATCATTTACGCCCCCGATCGCGATGAATTTTTCTTCGCCGCCCGCGGCGAAGGCGCGTATCTCAACGGTCGGCGCCTGACGCTACGCGAGCCGGAGCCCGATGCGGTGGTGATCGGCATGGGGCGCTCCAGCCGGGCCCCGGCCAGCGACTACGCCCGGGCCATCGACACGCTGCTCGACGCCGGTCTGGAGTATCGCCGTTTTGGCGCGGGCGCCCTGATGCTGGCGCATGTCGCCGCCGGTCAGCTCCACGCCTATTATGAAGCGCATATGAACAGCTGGGATGCGCTGGCAGGCATGCTATTGATTGAGGAGGCGGGCGGAACGTGCAATGCGTTTCTCGCCAATGCGGGCCTGCGGCGAGGCAACCTCGTGCTGGCCGGCTGCGCAAGCGTCCAGCCTCGACTGGCCGCCCTGCTGGCGAAATGACGCCACGCCGCCGGTGTCTGACCGGCGGCGTGGACTGGCTAACGCCAGGGTTCACTGCGGGGAATATTATTCGGGCAACGCTTAATCGTGCAAAAGGACTGGTAAAAACAGGAGTCAGACCGCTCGCCACCGGCATGGTACGGGCACGATGGTCGCTCGCGTAATTTTTCCCACTGCGCCTCGTCGTACACCGTAATATTATAGATTTTTAATGAATGATACTGGTCATTAATTAAAACTCTCGAGGAATAGAGTCTTATCGACTCACCGGGCAACAGGATTACATCGGCCTCGTACCACATGATAAATTTCAAGAAACGCAGACTGGATATAGCCGAGAAGGCGATACCAGATTGCGGGCAGATCAGGGTATTAAGAATAGTCCATTTCATATTCCTTCCTTATAAAGATGCTACAAATTATTACAATATATAGTGATAGCATTCATTGTTATAAATCGCAAGCGCCCCTGGCAATTATGTGATTTAAGACAATTCCTAACGACATACTCCATTATTAGTAACGTTTCATTTCCCTCTCTAAATTTATGGTTAGGCCTGATGAAAAACAGCCAAATTACCCTTAAAAAAGAAAATATAATAAAAAATAAGATAATATAAACTTAATTTACAATACGTCTTAGTCCCTCTGGATGAGGCCTCAGCCATTGGTATTAGATGATGCAGCACTGAGTATTACCCGCGGTTTGGCAAGAAGAGAGGATAGTAGCAGGCAGCTATTTATTGCGCGGTTACCTCGTCGTACGTCACCAGGCCCGCGAGGCCCGCAGACCGCGCTCGGGTAAATGTCGTGGGTGTCCCGCCAGATCGTATTCCTTAGCGATAATATCGACATAGCGGTTGAGTATATTCTGCTCAATCGCTATATCGGAGGACAGTCCACAGAATATAGCCACGCCGGTCTATCAGGCCCCGTTGGAGCCCTACCAGGTTTTGCCGATATTAAACTGAAACTGTTCTGCTTTATCACCATCGTACTTTTTAAACGGCTCTGCCCAGGAGAAGACCAGTGGACCGAGGGGAGACATCCACTGCACGGCAATCCCCGCGGAGAGACGAATATGACTCGGATCGCCGTAGTCAGGGATCCCTGCCGCCAGCGTCTGCGCGGTGTTGTGCCAGGATGTACTCCAGACCGTCCCCGCGTCAACAAACAGCGAGGTTCGCAGACTATCGGCGTATTTGTCATTCACAAAGGGGGTTGGAATGATAAATTCGCTGTTCAGCACCGCCATGGCATTCCCGCCGACCGCATCAGACGAGGCGTCCAGCGGGCAGGCGCTATAGCTGCTTTCGCTACCGTTACAGCGGTAATAGGCCGCTTTAGGCCCAATGGTGTTAGAAGAAAATCCGCGCACTGACGACGAACCGCCAGCGTAAAAGTTATCGTAGAACGGCACACTTTTGCCGTCTAACCCGCCGGCATAGCCTGCGCGCAGGCGTTCCATCCAGACCCAGCGCTTGTTCTCGCGCAGCGGCAGATACTGGGCGGTGTCAAAAGAGAGTTTGTAGTAGCTATTATCCGAACCGGGGAGCGTCACTTTACCGCTCAGGCTGCTCTTGTTTCCCGCACGCGGGAAGAAGCCGCGATCGAGATCGTTGTAGCCCCATCCAAGACTCACAAAATAATCGTTGGCGCTATATTTTGCGCCGCTGTCGCCATCTTTCGTCACTACGCTGGGCTCGATTCCCCGAGAGCTGAGGTAGCGCCAGGTCGTCAGCTCCGGATCCATATTGGTCAGGCGATTATGGACATAATCCAGTCCCAGGTTCAGGGAGTTATTTTCGCTAATGGGAAACCCTAGCGTACTACCTAAACCATAGCTCTGCTGGTTGTAGCTCCCGGCATCCGCATCAGAAGCATCATAGCTGTTATAAAAAATCTTTCCGCCCAGGCTGATGCCATCTACGGTAAACCACGGGTTCGTCGCCCCCAGTTCAAGATAAGACTGGTAGCTGTTGCGCGTCCCGTTGAAGCTCACGCTATTACCCGTTCCCAGCCAGTTATCCTGCGTCACGCCAAGCTGATAGCTCACGCCGCTGTCCGTACCAAATCCCAGGCCCACGTTGAATGAGCCGGTGTTGCGCTCCTTCACCTTGTAGACCACATCGACCTGATCCGCCGTTCCATTGACCGGAACGATCTGCTGTTCAACGTTCTCAAAAAAACCCGTTCGATCAAGACGTACCTTCCCTTGATCGACTTTTTCGTTGTTGAGCCACGCCCCTTCCATTTGGCGCATTTCACGACGCAGCACCGCGTCCCGGGAGGTGTCGTTACCGGAAAAGCGGATCTGGCGTACCGAGTAGCGGCGGCCCGCGTTGACCTGAATATGCAGCACCACGCGGTGATGCGCATCATCGATTTCCGGCGTGGACGTCACCTGCGGCCAGGCATAACCATACTTACCAAAATGCTTTTTGATCTCATTTTCAACCGTGGTGACTTGCGCCCCGCTATACCATGCCCCCGCCAGCGGCTGGGCAAGCGCCTCGATCTCCGGCCCATGCTGAGCCAGATCGCCTGTCACCTGAGTTCGGTCGACCCGATAACGTTCGCCTTCATTGAGGGCGATAGTGATATACAGGGATTTTTTATCTGGCGTCATACTGACCTGCGTGGACTCGATAGCAAAGCGCGCATAGCCGCGATCGAGATAAAAACTGCGCAGCGTTTCCAGATCGGCTTCCAGCTTCTGCTTCTGGTATTTTTTATCGGCTACCACGTTCCACCACGGCACATTATCACGTAGCTGAAGCTGGTCCAGGAGCGTCTCTTCCCGAAACGCCTGATTACCGATAATGTTTATTTGTGCGATTTTCGCCGAGATGCCTTCCTGAAAGACGAACGTTAAGTCAACGCGATTACGCGGTAACGGGGTCACCACCGCGTGAACCTGCGCACTGTATTTCCCCGCGCTGTAATAGAAATCCTGCAACCCCTTTTCTATTTCGCTAAGCGAATTTCGATCCAGTGCACTACCTGCAGAAATACCGGATGCGGTGAGATTTTCCTTTAGCGCATCATCCTTCACTGCCTTATTCCCGGAAAAACTGACGCTGGCAATAGTGGGCCGTTCCTTAACCTGCACCACCAGCGTTTTCCCATCGCGCAGGATCTGCACATTTTCGAAATTGCCGCTCGCATACAGCGCGCGCACTGCCTCGCTGACATCTTCTGGCGTCACCGCATCTCCCGCGTGCAATGGCATACTTAATAGCGCCGCCCCGACGGTCACGCGCTGTAGCCCTTCAAAACGGATATCATCAACTTGATATGATGTTGCGGCATATAACGTTAAAGGGGTGATCAATAATCCGCTGATGATATGAGTCTTTTTTAACATGAATGTGTCGTCTACGAGATAATGAGCAATAGCAGTGTCCTGCTGGCGTTGAGCTTATTTGTTCAGGATGCATCTCTAAAATATGCGACAGAAAATAACCTGAGCGAGGCGCAGAATTACATGCAATTATGGCGACAAAATGGAGAAAAAATGGATATTAAAGCATCTTTAAAAATATATTTAATGATGGAACTTTTTCTGAAGCGCATTGTTCTAATGGCCAACACCAGTACTATATTTAGATTTGCCTGAACGTTTTATTAATAAAAAGCCCCCTTTCTTATTAATGGAAAGGGGGAAGGATCTCGTTAGGAATGATGCTCTCTGGGATCACCAGGAACAGGGAGAAAAATAACCTGCAACCCAGCAGATTTAATGAAGAGAAATTGAATAAATTATGCAACTGATATCACAACATTCTACCCCGAATTCACCGCCAGACGCCGTTGGCAAACATCTCCATATTTTCCTCAAAATAGCAGAATACAGTAGGGTCGCCTTATCAAGGCATCAAGGAAAGTCTATCGTTATCTACAATAGCCAAGCAGTGGCGCCTCGCCAGGGAAGGTGAGGCATAGGTTTCGCCATCCTGCCGCCTCCCATCATCAGCCACAGGGAACTGCGTATGACACGCTTACTCAAGACAATCTTGCCCATCATCCTCTGCGCCCTCTTCGGGTTATCGTTCGCTTCACCCACGCAGGCTGTCGCCAGTCTGCCGATCGTTCTTCCCGCGCTGACATGCGATGCGCTAAGCGCTACCGACTTCAGCGCGGCCGTTGGCGCAAAGGTCACTATCAATCACACTGAAATGCAGACCTCCGCGCAGGGAAGCTGGTGCAAGGTGAGCGCCACTATCGCCCCTGAGATTGGCGTGCAGATTGCCCTGCCGACTCAACGCTGGAGTCAACGTTTTTTGCAGGTCGGCTGTGGCGGACTGTGCGGGAGTATTAACCTGAGTCTGTCGAATGCCAGCGGCTGCCTGCCGGCAATGAACGGCGAGTTTGTGGTGGCAGCAACCGATATGGGGCACCATGGCAGTATGATGGATGCGTCATGGGCCGAAGATCCGCAAAAGCGCATCGATTTTGCCTGGCGCGCCAACCACCTGACCGCCGTGCTGGCCAAAGCGGTGATGCAGACGCTTTACCGCCAGCCGCCAAAGTATGCCTACTTTATGGGCTGCTCAGACGGCGGTCGCGAAGCATTGATGGAAGCGCAGCGCTTTCCGCAGGATTTTGACGGTATCAGCGCTGGCGCGCCAGCGGCCTTTTTCCAGTTTCAGAACTCCTTCTTCCACGGCTGGAATGTGGCCGCCAATCAGCGCCCGGACGGTACCGCTATCCTGCTGAAAAATCGCCTTCCTCTGATTCACCAGGCCGTGCTGGCTCACTGCCCGACGCTTTCCGGCGTGCAGGATGGTGTCCTGCAAAATCCGTATGCCTGTCAGTTCTCTGAGTCATGGCTCCCCCGCTGTCCTGCCGATGCTCGGGACCGTTCTACCTGCCTGACGCAGGAAGAGATCGAGGTGGTGAAAAAGCTCTACCGCGGCGCTTACGACAGCCACGGCGCCCAGTTCGTCGCGGGCGGTCTGCCGCTGGGTTCCGAGCTACGCTGGCCGGTGCCCGAGACGCCGACCGGCCACTCAATGTCGGAAATGATGGTACTACCGGCTCTGCAATCCGTGCTCCTGCCAGGAGAAAAACAGAAGATCCAATCGATGCGGGATTTCCCGCTTAACCAGCAGAATTTTGACGCCGTCGCCCAACTGGCGCCGCTCTATAACGCGGCAAATACCAATCTTCATGCCTATCAACAGCGCGGCGGCAAGCTTATCCTCTGGCACGGTCTGGCCGATGACTCCGTCAGCCCGGCCTTTTCTATCGCCTATTATCGCGGCGTAGAAGCAGAGATGGGCCATGCCGCAACGGATACCTTCCTGCGGTTATTCCTGCTGCCTGGGGTAGCCCATTGCGGTAATGGCGAAGGTTACGATCAAATTGATCTCCTTACCCCGCTGATGCGCTGGACCGAGGAAGGCATCGCGCCGCAGGAGATCATGGCCGGCAAACGGGCAACAGCCGCTGCCGACCTGCCGCCGATGACAGAAAAACCAGATGCGCAAACGCAGTTTCACGGCGTGCAGAAAGTCAGTCAGCCTTACGCTGACGCCGCTCCAGCGGTTATCGCGACTCGTCCGGTGTATCCCTTCCCGGCCATTGCCCGTTATAACGGGCGCGGCGACGTGAATGACGGCGAAAATTATCATGCAGAGCAAACAACCGCCTTTGGTCATCTGCAGCTGGCAAAACCCGCCAGCGACTATATTGGCCCTGATAATCAAAAAAATTATCAGGTTCGCCACGGCACACTCACTGTTCAATAAACCCCAGGGCTCCTCACTGAGGAGCCCTGCGTTATGGGATTGGCCGCAATTATGCGTAGCAAAACGCTCCAGCAATCGGTATTAAGCGACCTGCTCTTGTGGATCGATAATAATCTGGATAAGAAACTGACCGTCGACGATCTGAGCGATATCTCTGGTTATTCCCCCTGGCATTTGTTTCGGCTCTTCCGTCATTATTTTGATCGTTCGCCAATGGAATATATCCGCCAGCAGCGCATGTCGCTGTGTCGCCGTTTATTACTGACAACGCCTGGTTACCGAATCGTCGATATTTGTATGATGGTCGGTTATGACGATCTCAGTGCGTTTAATCGTACCTTCAAAAAATATCATGCGCTCACGCCCACTCAGTATCGCTATCAGATCACGCGGCAAAAATAAGGAGGTCCCCCTCCTCCGCATCGCTGCGGTTGGGAATGGAAGGGGGACAGGGGATATTACAGAAGGGAAATAGCAGGATGCTATTATCGAACCCGGTCGGGATCAACGACCTTGCGCGACGGAAATCAGTATAAAAGGATATGTTGAGCTAATAATGTAGAGGGCGTGAAGATTTTGTCACGATTTATAACCGCCACCTCCGCTCTCATCTGAAATAAAAAAACCGGGTCGCGTTGCACCCGGTTTACTCCTCATCAGGATCATCAGAAATGAGTATTAACGCTCATAAAGAAGGTCCGCCCCGACTCGTTATAGGTCTCGGCACCCGCGCCATACAGATAAGCTCCCGTCGTCGCGTTGCCGGTCGTTTGCGCATTCCCTGCCCGGTAGTGGCGGATATCAAACAGGTTATCTATCCCGCTGGTGAAGCTCAGATTTTTGTTCACATCCCAGGTCGCACTGAGGCCGACAATGCTGTATGGGCTGACTTCGTTTAGTTCGCTGCCGCTGACCGCCTCGCCCTTATAATTGAAGCGTTTTGGTTTCTGTCGACCATACCAGGTAAAGGTGCTCTGCAGGGAGAGATCTTCACGAACCTGCCAGCTTAGGGTCGAGTTCAGGGTAAACTGCGGGATCACTGACAGCCGGTCGCCGGTCGTCTTATTCTTGCTCTGCAGCATCCAGGTCAGGTTATTGCTCCAGTTAACCGCCTCCCCCACCGGCAGATTCAGCGTTCCTTCCAGGCCTTCCACTAACGCCTTTGGTACGTTTTCCCACTGATAGATATTGGTGGTGCCGTTGCTGGCGGTACCCACCGCCGCATACCCTGACTCAATCTTATTGTGATAGTCGTTACGGAACCAGGTGATCCCCGCCTGATAGCCATCATGCTTGTACTCAAGACCAATCTCTTTATTAACGCTGGTCTCCGCTTTCAGATCGCTATTCCCCATCAGATAGCAGGCGGAACTACTGGCGTAACAGCCTTGACCGTTGCTGTAGAGAATATAGTTCGGGTTCAACTGGTAGAGGTTAGGCGCCTTGTAAGCGCGGGCAATGCCCAGCTTCAGCGTCCAGTCGTCCGTCAGCTCCTGAGACAGGTTCAGTGAGGGGCTCCAGTTATTGCCGACGATGCTGTGGTGATCGAAGCGCAGAGCGGGTGTCAGCATGATGCTGTCCGTTAGCGCCATATTATCTTCGGTAAACAGCGAGAAGATCTCGGCGCTGGAGTACGGGCTACGACCGGTAGCCGATACGCCATCGATAGTGCCGTAAGAGAGCGCCTGGGTTGTCGATACGCCATCTTTCATCCGCTGCTGATTCCATTCTGTCCCCAGCGTCAGATTCTGATCGACCCCCAGCGTAAACGGAATATTCACTTCACTATGTAGCAGGACATCGGCCAGATCGATATCTGAAAACTCGCTACTGGAGAAGATCCCTTCCGTACCGCCCGCCAGCCCTTCATCCATTCGCGAGTTACGGGTGTGTTCGTACTGGGCATAGCTGTTGCTGGTCACGCCATTATCCCAGCCGCCGGTCCATGTTACGCCGTAAGTTTGCCGGTAGAGACGGTTGGTCTCTTTCCCGTACATACTCTTCACCAGCGTACTGGTATTGGTGTTTTGTGTGTCGCCGGCATAGAGATTACCCTGGCGGCTGTAACCGGCCTCAAACTCCAGGGCCTGCATCGGGGCAAACTCCCAGCGCAGCTTACTGTGAATATCTTTGTTCACCACCCCTTCACGTCCGGCGGGATAAGAACCGGCGTAGGAACCGGTACGTTCCGCTTCATGCCCGGCGTTAATATCCTGCGCATCGGCCTGGGTTTTACTCAGATTACCCCAGAGATTGAAGCTGACACTGTCCGACAGCGGACCATTGAGGCTAAAGTTAGTACGTTTCGTCGCCCCTTCTTTACGGTGCTGCGGAGCGTTCATATAGGTATTCCACGACCCGTGCCATTCTGGTGTGGTCGGTTTGGTCACGATGTTGACGACCCCACCCATCGCGCCATTACCATAGCGCGCCGCCGCCGGGCCGCGGATCACATCGATATGATCGATCATCTCCGCTGGCACCCAACTGGTATCGCCGCGGGAGTCACGATCGCCGCGCCAGCCATACCGCACCGAGTTACGGCTGGTCACCGGTTTACCATCGACCAGCACCAACGTATTCTCGGGCCCCATGCCACGGATATCAATTTGCCGGTTGTTGCCGCGCTGCCCGCTGGTAGAGTTGCCGGTCAGGTTTACCCCGGGCTGCGTACGAATTAACTCCGACACATCGCGGGCGGGGGGATGTTTGCGGATCTCTTCTGCGGTGATGGTCGACACGCCCGGCGCCTGCAGGTTCTGCCTGGCGGCGGTTATGACCATCGTCTCCTCGTGATTTTCGGCAGTGGCGGCGCTCTCGTCAGGCGTCGATTGTTCGGTCATGTTCTCTGCCGCCTGCAGCGGCACGCTACAGGCGAGCAAAGGAATGACGATCCCCAGCGGGAAGTGAGACGTGTATTTCATAGAATATGCCCTGTTTTCTGTTGCTGTCGGGCATAACGCCTTCCCCAATTGAAAAAACAATGGGATAAAATACTTGCCTCAGCGCCTCGCCAGATTTTGGCGCAGGTCAGCGCCTTCCCGGCATTAATGGGAATAAAAAAACAGCGTGAGACATAATAAAATTAAGTGCCCTGTTTCATCATTAGAGAAAAAGCGCTGCGCGCTATTCTTTGATAGCGTAATCCAGACAGCGTGTCATTAGAGTAATGTGCCGTGTTACGGTAATAAAAATGAGATTCATTATCAAGATGATAATAATCAATATCGGAGAAAAATAAAATAAACACTAACAATCAAAAGGTTACAACAAAACAGATGGGGAGAAATAAAATAAAAACATCATCATTATTTTCTATTTATCATTAAAAACACACATTTTCGCCATATTATCTCCATAGTTAAATTAAAGATAAAAAACATTAATAGTAAGCGATAAAATGGGAGAAAACTATTTGTCGGCATTGTTATGTTTTTTACGCCCTTGTCGTTCCCAGCTAACGGCGGCCGTTCTGCTAAAATAATCACATCCCCTGCGGAGTATTCCTCCATGAACGCCTACTCGCTATCACGTCTGTTTATCGCCTGGCTCACCTGCCTCGCGACACTGTTATTCGCTCCTCTGCTGCCGGCAGTAGAGGCGGAAAAAGCGCCGCCGGCAGCAGCCGAAGACAACACGCTATCGATTCATATCGACGATATGCTACGGCCATGGAGAGGCGATTTGCCTGGCATGATCGACCGTCGTACCATTCGGGTATTAACCACCTACAGCAAGACCTTCTTTTTTATTGATAAAGGCACCCAGCGCGGGGCGACGCACGACATTTTTATCGCGCTGGAAAACGATCTGAATAAACAGCTAGCGAAGGATAAAAAGCTCAAACAGCGCCACCTGAAGCTGCATATCGTTTTTGTGCCGGTCAGTCGGGACAATCTCTTTATCGCGCTTAATGAAGGTAAAGGCGATATTGCGGCTGCCAATCTGACTATCACGCCCTCGCGGGAAGCACAGGTCGATTTCGCCCAGCCGCTCTACAGCAACGTGAAAGAATTACTGATCTCCGGCCCGGCTTCACCGAAGGTCGACAGCCTGGAGCAACTCTCTGGTCAAACCGTCTTTGTTCGCCGCTCCTCCAGCTATTACGACAGCCTGCAAGCGCTGAACGCCCGATTTGCCGGTGAGTCGCGCCCACCGGTGATACTGGAGGCGGCGCCGGAAGCGCTGGAGGATGAAGATCTGCTGGAAATGCTCAACGCCGGGCTGATTCCGCTGATCGTCGTCGATCAGCATAAAGCGTTGTTCTGGAAACAGGTGTTTCCAAAAATTCAGGTCCATGACAATGTGGTGCTGCGCGACGGCGGCGACATTGCCTGGGCGGTACGCAAAGGCAGCCCGCAGCTGCTGACGGTACTGAACAACTTCGTCAAAAAGAATCGTCAGGGCACCACGCTGGGCAATACTCTCCTGCTGCGTTACCTGAAAAATGCTAAATATGTCAAAAATGCCGCGGCGAGTAAGGAACGACGCAAATTCCTCGCGATGGTAGATGTCTTCCGCAAGTACGGCGATCGTTACGACGTCGACTGGCTGCTGATGGCGGCCCAGGGATACCAGGAGTCGCGGCTGAATCAGTCGGTACGGAGCCACGTCGGCGCCATCGGCGTTATGCAGGTGATGCCCAGCACTGGAAAAGAGCTGAAGGTGGGCGATATTAAACAGCTGGATCCCAATATCCATGCCGGCGTGAAATACATGCGCTGGATGATGGATCGGTACTATGCCGATGAGCCCATGACCCGGCTCGATAAAGCGCTGTTTACCTTTGCCTCCTATAACGCGGGTCCGGCGCGTATCGCCCGCCTGCGCACCATGACTAAACAGCGAGGATTTGACCCGAACGTCTGGTTCGGTAACGTCGAAAATATGGCGGCAGAAAAAATTGGCGCCGAGACGGTAACCTACGTCAGCAATATCTATAAGTATTACATCGCCTATCGGCTGATCGTCGATGACATGGCCCGCAAACAGAAAGCGACGGCCGTACCGCGGCAGGAGCCGGTGGCGCAGCCAGCCAAACCGCAGCCCAGCGTGGCGACAGCCGCCACCGCTCAGGTGCCCGTCATCTGAATCGCTCGTTACCGTAGGTCAAATTCCATCCTGAAATGACGGTGCAGGAATAACAAAGAAAAAGCCCCGGCGAAACCGGGGCTTTCTGTTTTCGACTGCGCAGACAGTGCGCCTAAGGCAAGCCTTAGAACGGGATGTCGTCGTCGAAGTCCATCGGCGGTTCGTTGGAAGGCGCTGCCGGGGCCTGCTGCTGCGGACGGGACTGCGCGCCGCCGCTGAACTGGTTGCCGCCCTGCGGCTGCTGCGGCTGACCCCAACCGCCCTGCTGCTGGCCGCCACCTGCCGGTGCGCCGCCGCCCTGACGGCCGCCCAGCATCTGCATGGTGCCGCCCACGTTCACCACCACTTCGGTGGTGTATTTGTCCTGACCGGATTGATCGGTCCACTTGCGGGTACGCAGCTGGCCTTCAATGTACACCTGAGAGCCTTTACGCAGATACTCACCAGCGACTTCCGCCAGTTTGCCGAACAGCACAACGCGGTGCCACTCGGTCTGCTCTTTCATTTCGCCGGTCTGCTTGTCACGCCAGGATTCGGAAGTTGCCAGCGTGAAGTTGGCGACAGCGCCGCCACTTGGCATGTAGCGTACTTCCGGGTCCTGCCCCAGATTACCGACGAGAATCACCTTGTTTACGCCTCTGCTGGCCATGTTCGTGTCTCCTGAATACGTTTCTTAATAGTGTAAACGCGCGAGTGTACCATTTCCACGTAGCATTTTAATAGCTGCGAGGCTGATTCCAGAGATAGTACCCGGCTACGACATTGTTGCACACTCGACCCGAATTTGCATTCCGACACTGTATATTCATTCAGGTTAAATTGTGTCATAATTAGCCGTTTCTGCCGTTTGTCCTTTAAGCAAACCAGGCAATCCGTGTATCTACCTACCGGGAAAGGTGAATGGATAAGATCGAAGTTCGGGGCGCCCGCACCCATAATCTCAAAAACATCAACCTCGTTATCCCGCGCGACAAACTCATTGTCGTCACCGGGCTTTCCGGGTCTGGCAAATCTTCACTCGCTTTCGACACCCTGTATGCCGAAGGCCAGCGTCGCTACGTCGAATCGCTCTCCGCCTATGCGCGACAGTTCCTGTCGCTGATGGAGAAGCCGGACGTCGACCATATCGAAGGGCTGTCGCCGGCGATTTCCATCGAACAGAAATCAACCTCTCACAACCCCCGCTCGACGGTGGGTACTATTACCGAAATTCACGACTATCTGCGTCTGCTGTACGCCCGCGTCGGCGAACCGCGCTGTCCGGATCACGACGTGCTGCTGGCGGCGCAAACCGTCAGTCAGATGGTCGATAATGTCCTCGCCCAGCCGGAAGGCCTGCGCCTGATGCTGCTGGCGCCCATTATTAAAGAGCGCAAAGGCGAGCACACTAAAACCCTGGAAAACCTCGCCAGTCAGGGCTACATCCGCGCGCGGATCGACGGCGAGGTCTGCGATCTGTCGGATCCGCCGAAGCTGGAGCTGCAGAAGAAGCACACCATTGAGGTAGTCATCGACCGCTTCAAGGTGCGCGACGATCTGGCGCAGCGCCTGGCCGAGTCGTTTGAAACCGCGCTGGAGCTCTCCGGCGGGACCGCCATTGTGGCTAATATGGATGATGAGAAAGCGGAAGAACTGCTGTTTTCCGCCAACTTCGCCTGCCCGATCTGCGGCTACAGCATGCGCGAGCTGGAGCCGCGTCTGTTCTCCTTTAACAACCCGGCGGGCGCCTGCCCGACCTGCGACGGCCTCGGCGTGCAGCAATATTTCGATCCCGATCGCGTGGTGCAAAATCCCGAGCTGTCGCTGGCGGGCGGCGCCATCCGCGGCTGGGATCGGCGTAACTTCTACTACTTCCAGATGCTGAAGTCGCTGGCGGAGCACTATAAATTCGACGTCGAAGCGCCATGGGGCACCCTCAGCGCCAACGTGCAGAAAGTGGTGCTGTACGGTTCAGGTAAAGAAAGTATTGAATTCAAATACATGAACGACCGCGGCGATACCTCGGTGCGCCGCCATCCGTTCGAAGGCGTGCTGCATAACATGGAGCGCCGTTACAAAGAGACGGAATCCAGCGCGGTGCGCGAAGAGCTGGCGAAGTTCATCAGCAACCGTCCGTGCGCCAGCTGCGACGGCACGCGTCTGCGTCGCGAGGCGCGCCACGTGTTTGTGGAAAACACCCCGCTGCCGACCATCTCCGATATGAGCATCGGCCATGCGATGGATTTCTTCAACAATCTGAAGCTCTCCGGCCAGCGGGCGAAAATCGCCGAAAAAGTGCTGAAAGAGATTGGCGATCGTCTGAAATTCCTCGTCAACGTCGGCCTCAACTACCTGACGCTCTCCCGCTCGGCGGAAACGCTCTCCGGCGGCGAAGCCCAGCGTATCCGTCTGGCAAGCCAGATTGGCGCCGGGCTGGTTGGCGTGATGTACGTGCTGGATGAACCCTCTATCGGCCTGCACCAGCGCGATAACGAACGCCTGCTCGGCACCCTGATCCACCTGCGTAATTTAGGCAACACGGTGATCGTCGTTGAGCACGACGAAGACGCCATTCGCGCCGCCGACCATGTGATCGATATCGGTCCCGGCGCTGGCGTTCATGGCGGCCAGGTAGTAGCGGAAGGGCCGCTGGAGGCCATTATGGCGGTACCGGAATCCCTGACCGGCCAGTTCATGAGCGGTAAACGCAAAATTGAAGTGCCGAAACAGCGCGTGCCCGCCAACCCGGAAAAAGTCCTCAAGCTGACCGGCGCGCGCGGCAACAACCTGAAGGATGTAACGCTGACCCTGCCAGTGGGCCTGTTTACCTGCATCACCGGCGTCTCCGGCTCGGGTAAATCCACGCTGATCAACGATACCCTGTTCCCGATTGCCCAGCGCCAGCTCAACGGCGCGACCATCGCCGAACCAGCGCCGTATCGCGATATCCAGGGGCTGGAACATTTCGATAAAGTGATCGATATCGACCAGAGCCCGATCGGCCGGACGCCGCGCTCCAACCCGGCAACCTATACCGGGGTGTTTACCCCGGTGCGCGAGCTGTTCGCCGGCGTACCGGAGTCTCGCTCACGCGGCTATACGCCGGGGCGCTTTAGCTTTAACGTTCGCGGTGGGCGCTGCGAAGCCTGCCAGGGCGATGGAGTGATCAAGGTCGAAATGCACTTCCTGCCGGATATCTACGTGCCGTGCGACCAGTGCAAAGGCAAACGCTATAACCGCGAAACGCTGGAGATTAAGTACAAGGGTAAGACCATCCACGAAGTGCTGGATATGACCATTGAAGAGGCGCGTGAATTCTTTGATGCCGTACCGGCGCTGGCGCGTAAGCTGCAAACCCTGATGGACGTCGGCCTGACCTATATCCGCCTTGGCCAGTCGGCGACGACTCTGTCCGGCGGCGAGGCGCAGCGCGTGAAGCTGGCGCGCGAGCTGTCCAAGCGCGGTACCGGCCAGACGCTGTATATCCTCGATGAGCCGACCACCGGTCTGCACTTCGCCGATATCCAGCAGTTGCTGGAAGTGCTGCACCAGCTGCGCGATCAGGGCAATACCATCGTGGTGATTGAGCACAACCTCGATGTGATTAAAACTGCCGACTGGATTGTCGATCTCGGCCCGGAAGGCGGCAGCGGCGGCGGCGAAATCCTGGTCTCCGGTACGCCGGAAACCGTCGCCGAGTGCGAAGCCTCGCACACCGCGCGCTTCCTCAAGCCCATGCTGAAATAATTAGCGGGTAAGCTGCTGCCGGACCGGCTCCGGCAGCATTTTCACCGCCTGCTGATAAGACGCATCGACCAGGTAGTAGATTTGCGAATCCGGCAGCGAGCCATCCAGATAGACGGTGCTCCAGTGCGCTTTATTGAGATGCTGGCTGGGCCGGACATCGCGATGCTGCTGACGCAGCAGCTCAGCCAGCTCCGGACTCGCCTTCAGCGCGACCGCCGGCCGCTGGTCCTCAACCTCCTTCACCATGGCAAACAGCACGTCTGAGACCTTAATCTGCGTGGCTTTCCAGTCGCTGTGGACGCTCTGCTCTGCTCCCGGTTTCGCCATGCAGTACTGTAATAACTCCGAAATTGTCATCTTTTATTCCCCCATGAGCGTCGCAACGATGCGCCGCGAACCGCCGTGTATCCGATGCTCCCCCAGCCAGATGCCCTGCCAGGTTCCCAGCCTGACGCGCCCGTCCTCGACCGGCAGCATTAGCGACACGCCAAGCATCGATGATTTGATGTGCGACGGCATATCGTCAGGGCCTTCATAGTCATGTTCATACGGCGCATTGTCCGGTACGGCGTTGAGAAAATACTGCTCCATGTCATAGCGGACGGTGGGATCGCAGTTTTCGTTGAGCGTCAGGGAAGCGGAAGTATGCTGGAGCAGGAGGTGCAGCAGGCCAACCTTCACCCCGGACAGCCCGCGGATCTGGCCAAGGATTTCGTCGGTGACCAGATGAAAACCGCGGGATTTTGGCCCAAGCGTCAGGGTTTGCTGATACCACATCATTGACTCCTTTTGCGAATGAATCCTTCTAAGTGTGCAGCAATACGTGAAAAGGTAAAACCTTCCACCCCTGATTTTGCATAAAAAAACGGCAGCGCCGTCGCTGCCGTTTATCGCGTTCAGGCGGTCATCAGTATTCGGAATTGACGATTACTTCCTCGCCCAGCGCGCCAGCCATCGGCAACGGCTTATAGGAGGAGTTGGCGGCCCGCAGCACGCGGATGCCACGGGCGCCCGCTTCGCGGGCGGCGGTGATATCGTTATCCGAATCGCCGTAGAAAACCTTTATCTGCTTCGCCTGCAGCCACTGGGTCTTGGTGTTTTGGCCAGGCTTATCGCCAGCGAAAATCACCGGATTCATATTGGCGGCCGGGATGAGAAAATCATCCTGCAGGGTTTTAGAAACGGTTTCGGTTTTGGTCTGGCTGCGGCCGGTGACGAACCAGATGCTGTCCCCGCGCTTCACATGCATCGCAATCAGCTGGCGCGCCACCTCTTTCGGCATGCTGAATTCATCCCAGCCATTGTTCATTTTTTCCCAGAACTGCGGGTTTTTCAGGTAATCCTCGCTGCCGGGAGAGAAGGTTTTTTGCCCGCGCCAGAAACCCGGACTGGAGAAGAGGACGGTGTCATCGATATCAAAGCCGACGGCCATCGGCGGCCGCCCCAGCAGGCTGTTCTCAATTTGCGCCACCGAAACCCAGTGGATCGGCGCCTGCTCGGCCAGCTGGGCCACGTTGGTGCCGACCCACAGCGGCTGCGGCGTGGAGGCGCGCGCCACAACGGCGCTGTTCAGCGTGAACAGGAGAGAAGCCGCCGCAAGGGCGAGAGTAAGTTTGCGCATATTTATCCCTAAATCTATCAATCATTATTGTTTTCAATAATGTGCATGCTTATCAACGTCCCGACCTTACCCGCCGGCGGCATGGATGAAAAGCCTTTTTCGCGCAGATGTCATAGAAAAAGAGGATGATCACATCCGAGGGGGTTGCCCCTGCCCGTTGACCGGCAGAGACAACCTGCTGGAGAGCGGCTTACATTACCGCGGCAAAAGCTTTCGCTACCTGCTGAACATTACGTGAGTTTAACCCCGCCACGCACATGCGTCCGCTGGCAATCAGGTAGACGCCAAACTCATCGCGCAGACGATCCACCTGCGCCGCGCTGAATCCGGTATAGCTGAACATCCCGCGCTGCTTGAGCAGGTAATCCACTTTGCTGCCAGGGGCAACCTGCTGCAGCGCGTCGACCAGCGCCTGGCGCATGGTCAGGATGTGCGCGCGCATGGCGTCCACTTCCGCCTGCCACGTGGCTTTCAGCCCGGCATCGTTCAGCACCGTCGCCACCACCTGCGCGCCAAAGCTCGGCGGGCTGGAGTAGTTGCGGCGCACGGTGGCCTTCAGCTGCCCCAGCACGCGGCCCGCGGTTTCGCTGTCTTCAGAGACCACGGACAGACCGCCGACGCGCTCCCCGTACAGCGAGAAAATTTTGGAGAACGAGTTGCTGACCAGCATCGGCATCCCGGCGCTGGCGATGGCGCGAATAGCGTAGGCATCCTCTTCCAGCCCCCCGCCAAAGCCCTGGTAGGCGATGTCGAGGAAGGGGATCAGCTGACGCGCTTTTAATACCTCAACCACGCGGTCCCACTGGGCTGGCGTCAGGTCGGCGCCGGTCGGGTTGTGGCAGCAAGGGTGCAGCAGCACAATATCGCGGGCCGGCAGCGTTTGCAGCGTCGCCAGCAGGTCCTCAAAGCGCACGCCGTTGGTGGCTTTATCAAACCAGGGGTAAGCACTTACTTCGAAGCCAGCCCCTTCAAAAATGGCGATGTGGTTTTCCCAGGTCGGATCGCTGACCCAGACATGAGACTCAGGAAAGTAACGTTTGAGGAAGTCGGCCCCGACCTTCAGCGCGCCCGAACCGCCGACCGTCTGAATAGAGGCAATGCGATTTTGCTTAAGCGCGGTATGCTCTGCGCCAAACAGCAGCGGCGCAATCGCCTGACGGTAGCCGCTCAACCCTTCCATTGGCAGATACAGCGAGGCGCCATGCGGCTCGGCGTTCAGGCGTGCTTCCGCTTCCGCCACCGCCTGCAGCTGCGGGATAATGCCGTCATCGTTGTAGTACAGCCCGATACTCAGGTTGACTTTGTCGCTTCGCGGGTCTTCTTTGAAGCGTTCCATCAGAGAAAGAATAGGGTCGCCGGCGTAGGCGTCAACTTTTTGAAACACGCGATGTATCTCCAGGTTTACATGGGGCAGGTTCTTACACAATAAACCGGATATGACGGCAGGTCGAGAGGATGTTGAGGGGAAAGTGACCGCGCAGCGGTATAAACCGCTTTTTTGAGCGCCGCAGGCCTGGTGCGTACCGGATCAGCCTCTGTGCTATCCGGTACGCCAGAGGCTTAGTCGAAGTATTTCATGGCGACGCGGGAGGTCAGTCGCGTAATAAGTTCGTAAGCACTCACTTTCGTTATCTCGGCGATGCGCTCTACCGGGAGCCCCTCTCCCCACAGCACTACCGCATCGCCGGCCTTATCCTGGGCCTGCGGTCCGAGGTCAACGCAGATCATATCCATCGCCACCCGGCCGACAATCGGCACTTCCCGGCCATTGACCAGCACCGGCGTGCCCGACGGTGCCGCACGCGGATAACCGTCGCCATAGCCCATCGCCACCACGCCGAGACGGGTATCGCGTTCGCTGATCCAGGTGCCGCCGTACCCGACGGGCTCCCCTGCTTTATGCTCGCGCACCGCAATCAGGCTGGACGTCAGGGTCATCACCGGCTGGCAGCCGAAATCTTTCCCGGTGGAGCGATCGTCCAGCGGCGACACGCCATACAGGATAATTCCGGGGCGCACCCAGTCGTAATGCGATTGCGGCCACAGCAGAATGCCGCCCGAGGCGGCGATAGAGCGCAGCCCCGGTTTGCCTTCGGTAAAGGTGGTGAAGATATCCAGCTGGCGTTCGGTGGCGCCGCAGGTCGGCTCATCGGCGCGCGCGAAGTGGCTCACCACGTTCACCGGCTGGCGGACGTTTTTACACTGGCTCAGACGCTGATAAAACGCCTCGGCTTCCTCCGGGCGCACCCCTAAGCGATGCATGCCGGTATCCAGCTTCATCCACACGGTCACCGGCTCGGGGAGATCGGCTTGCTCCAGCGCCGCCAGCTGTTCGGGGCTATGCACCGCCGTATGCAGGCGCTGGGCGGCGATCACCGCCAGGTCTTCCGCAGCAAAAAAGCCTTCCAGCAGGAGGATCGGCTGGGCGATGCCCCCCGCTCGCAGGCGCAGCGCCTCTTCCAGGCGGGCGACGCCAAAGGCGTCGGCGTCGGTCAGCGTTCGCGCGGTCTCGAGAAGACCGTGTCCGTAGGCGTTCGCTTTCACTACCGCAACCAGTTTGCTGGCGGGCGCCAGTTCACGCAGACGTTGCAGGTTGTGTCGCAGAGCGCGGCGGTTGATAACTACAGTTGCCGCTTGCATTTGAATTCCTTAATAAAAGAAGGCGGAAGGATTACTCATCATCATACTGAGGACCGGCATAATTATCGAAACGCGACCACTGGCCGTTAAAGGTCAGTCGCACGGTGCCGATCGGGCCGTTACGTTGTTTACCAATGATAATTTCCGCGATGCCTTTAAGATCGCTGTTCTCGTGATAGACCTCATCACGGTAAATGAACATGATTAAGTCGGCATCCTGTTCGATAGAGCCGGACTCACGCAGGTCGGAGTTGACGGGGCGCTTATCGGCGCGCTGCTCCAGCGAGCGGTTAAGCTGCGACAGCGCCACCACCGGCACCTGCAGCTCTTTCGCCAGCGCCTTCAGCGAGCGGGAGATTTCGGCAATCTCAAGGGTACGGTTGTCGGAGAGCGACGGCACGCGCATCAGCTGCAGGTAGTCGATCATAATCAGTCCGATGCCGCCGTGCTCGCGGGCGATACGCCGCGCGCGGGAGCGCACCTCCGTCGGCGTCAGGCCGGAGGAGTCATCGATATAGATATTGCGCTTTTCAAGCAGGATGCCCATGGTGCCGGAGATCCGCGCCCAGTCTTCGTCGTCCAGTTGACCGGTACGAATGCGGGTCTGATCGACGCGCGACAGCGAGGCCAGAGAACGCATCATGATCTGTTCCGAGGGCATCTCGAGACTGAAGATTAATACCGGTTTGTCCTGCAGCATCGCCGCGTTTTCCACGAGGTTCATCGCGAAGGTCGTTTTACCCATCGATGGACGGGCGGCGACGATAATCAGATCCGACGGCTGCAGGCCGGCGGTCTTTTTGTTGAGGTCGTCGTAGCCGGTATTGACCCCGGTGACGCCGTCATGGGGCTGCTGGAACAGCTGTTCGATACGGGCGACGGTGGCATCGAGGACATCGGCGATGTTCTTCGGCCCTTCGTCTTTGTTGGCCCGGCTTTCGGCGATTTTGAAAACCCGGGATTCGGCGAGGTCGAGCAGATCTTCGCTGGTTCGCCCCTGTGGGTCGAAGCCGGCTTCGGCGATCTCGTTGGCCACCGAAATCATTTCGCGCACCACCGCGCGTTCGCGCACGATGTCGGCATAGGCGCTGATGTTAGCCGCGCTGGGCGTGTTTTTGGACAGTTCGGCCAGATAGGCGAAGCCGCCCACGCTGTCCAGCTGCCCTTGACGCTCCAGCGACTCGGCGAGCGTAATCAGGTCAATCGGGCTGCCGGACTCCTGCAGGCGCGCCATCTCGGTAAAAATATGACGGTGCGGACGGGTATAAAAGTCGTCGGCAACGACGCGTTCGGCGACGTCGTCCCAGCGCTCGTTATCCAGCATTAAACCGCCCAACACCGACTGCTCCGCTTCAATCGAGTGCGGCGGGACTTTCAGCCCGGCGAGCTGCGGATCGCGTTCGCGGGTTTCTGTCTGTGGTTTGTTGAAGGGTTTATTTCCTGCCATAGCCTAACATTTCACCGATCCGGAAAAGAGCGTGACAGTATAGCGAGAAAGCCATTGCCGCTAAAGAACCCATTAAGCGTGGCAGGCCTGAGGCGGGTAAGAAAATCCGTCGCCGCCGGCGCAGGCTGTTAAGCTTACTGAATAATCTCGGAACAACACAGGAGCGAACATGGCAACACGCATCGAATTTTCGAAACACGGGGGACCGGAGGTGCTTCAGGCGGTTGAGTTCACGCCACGCGATCCCGCAGAACATGAGATTCAGGTCGAAAACAAAGCCATCGGCATCAACTATATCGACACCTATGTCCGCAGCGGCCTCTATCCGCCGCCGTCGCTGCCGAGCGGCCTGGGCACCGAGGCGGCCGGCATCGTCAGTAAAGTTGGCCATGGGGTCACGCATATTAAGGTAGGCGATCGGGTGGTGTACGCCCAGTCGGCGCTCGGCGCCTACAGCACGGTACACAATGTGCTGGCCGACAAAGCGGCGGTCCTGCCGGACGCTATCTCTTTCGAACAGGCCGCCGCGTCGTTCCTCAAAGGATTAACGGTCTGGTATCTGCTGCGCAAAACCTATGAAATTAAGCCTGATGAGATGTTCCTGTTTCACGCGGCCGCTGGCGGCGTGGGGCTGATAGCCTGTCAGTGGGCGAAAGCGCTGGGGGCGAAACTTATCGGTACCGTCGGCAGCGCGCAGAAAGCGCAGCGCGCCAAAGAGGCGGGCGCCTGGCAGGTGATTAACTATCGCGAGGAGTCTATCGTGGAGCGGCTCAAGGCGCTCACCGACGGTAAGAAAGTGGCCGTCGTCTACGACTCGGTGGGGAAAGATACCTGGGAGGCCTCTCTGGACTGCCTGCAGCGCCGCGGCCTGATGGTCAGCTTTGGTAACTCCTCCGGTCCGGTGACCGGCGTTAATCTGGGGATCCTGAATCAAAAAGGCTCCCTGTACGTCACTCGCCCATCGCTGCAGGGCTATATCACCAACCGGGAAGAACTGGAGGAAGCCTGCAGTGAATTGTTTTCGCTGATCGCCAGCGGGGTGATTAAAGTGGACGTGGCTGAAAGTCAGATCTATCCGCTGAGCGAAGCGCGGCGGGCGCATGAAGTTCTGGAGAGCCGGGTGACGCAGGGTTCGAGTTTGCTGCTGCCATAAGTTGGCAGAAGGGGCAAAAGTTTAGGGCTTCCACCTGGGAAGCCCTTACTTTTTTTTAGTTCGGCTGTATGTAGGGTACAGCGCGATGAATTCGTTAACGCGCTAATAGTGACAGATTTGCGCAGCAATGCCTACGCGGTTGTCTGCAAAATTGTTCAGGTTGTGACGCACCCCTCAATACCTTAGTAACGCCAACGGTTATTGTCGCGAAAAGCATTTCCGTTCGGGGATTTCAGCGCCCGAATAACCCACACCACCGCCACCGCCAGCAGCAGCCACGGCAGTAATTTGATCATCAAGGCGAACAACCCGCCGACGAACATCAGCGCCGTCGCCACCACGATTGCCGCGATAATCCCCAGCAGCGATACGCCGGTGACCAGCAGCATGACAAAAAATCCAATGACAAATAGCAGTTCCAGCATGGTTCTCTCCCCAAAAAATGAATACTTCACTCTGCAGGTATTACAAAAAGCATGCCAAACATAAGCACTTGACTTTAAAAGAAAACGCCCCGCGTCAGTGCGCGAGGCGTGGTCAATTTCACCAGGTTTTGGTCAGAAATTAACGTTTATCTGCCACCAGCTTCAGGGCATGCTCCAGCACTACAATATCGGCGCCGGCTTTATGCGCATTTTCGCTCAGGTAGCGACGCCACTGGCGAGCGCCGGGGATCCCCTGAAACAGCCCCAGCATATGGCGGGTAATATGGCCCAGATAGGTGCCCTTGCTGAGCTCGCGCTCAATATAGGGGTACATGGCTCGCACCACCGCTACCGGATCAGCATCCGCGCCGGCGACGCCGAAAATTTCGCGGTCGACCGAGGCCAGAATGCCCGGGTTCTGATAGGCCTCACGCCCGACCATCACCCCATCCATATGCTCAAGCTGTACTCTGGCTTCGTCCAGCGATTTGATGCCGCCGTTGATCGCCATCGTAAGGTGGGGGAAATCGCGCTTCAGCTGCCAGACGCGGGGGTAATCCAGCGGCGGGATCTCGCGGTTCTCTTTTGGACTCAGGCCGGAGAGCCAGGCTTTGCGGGCGTGAATAATAAACATCTCACACTCGCCCTTGCCGGAGACTGTCTCAATGAAATCGCACAGAAACTCATAGCTGTCCTGGTCGTCAATGCCGATACGGGTTTTCACCGTGACCGGAATCGACACCACATCGCGCATCGCCTTGATGCAGTCGGCCACCAGTGGCGCATTGCCCATCAGGCAAGCGCCAAACATCCCGTTCTGCACGCGGTCGGAGGGGCAGCCGACGTTGAGGTTGATCTCATCATAGCCGCGCGCCTCGGCCAGCTTCGCGCACTGCGCCAGGGCCTGGGGATCGCTGCCGCCGAGCTGCAGAGCAACCGGGTGCTCTTCTTCGCTATAGGCCAGATAGTCCCCTTTGCCGTGAATAATCGCCCCGGTGGTCACCATTTCGGTATACAGCAGCGTATGCCGCGACAGCAGCCGCAGGAAGTAGCGGCAGTGTCGGTCGGTCCAGTCGAGCATCGGCGCGATGGAGAAGCGGTGAGCAGGGAAAACAGGTGACGTTGATTCAGGCATCATGGCGAATAAATAAGCATCCGGGTAAAAAGGGGCGCTACTATAGCATAAAGATACACCACAGGCGCATAGTGCGCCGCGCTTCGCCCCTCACCTGAAATGATTACTTTTTCCGCGGCTTGCCGTCGTGTGGACCGAAGAACTGCGGCGGATGGTCAACCCAACGATCCTGGCGCGTCGCGGCATAGCCGGGATTGAGCGGGTAATAAATGCGGTTGTACTTCTTATTGGCCTCGCCCACCACCAGCAGACGAACTTCCTGCTCGGTGTTATTGAGAAAGGTGTGGCAGATGCCGGTACCAGCGGGAAAACCCACGCTGTCGCCGGGCTCCAGCTTCCAGAGATAGCCGTTTATCCACACTTCCGGATAGCCCTCCAGCACGTAGATGAACTCTTCCTCATCGCTCTCCGCGTGTGGATAAGAGGTGCGCCGCCCGGGCGGCAGCCGCTCGTGGTGGATCCCCAGCCGGTTGAGACGTAAACCTCGCCCCAGCGGCGCGCCGATTGAAAAACGCTCCGGGCTGTCGGGATAAGTAGCATCGTCGGGCCCTTCCAGTTCGCGCCAGTGGCGAATGCAATCAGGTCGTTTCATCGTTTTCTCCCGAAAATGAGACACTTCAGATATAGCATACCCAGGGTCGGGCGTGTTGTGATTAAATCGGACATGGTGGTTTTAGCGAGCGGCTAAGGCGTAGTCTGCTCGAGAATAAGCGGCCAGCGCTCGGGACGGGCGCCGGTGCCGACAACCTGAAGTATGACCCGTATCACCTGCCGGCTCTCGGTGTTTTCTGAGGAACGTGATAAAGTAACAGATTCAAATTCACGCAACCCGAGGATGCTCATGGATAAGACCCCTTCGCAAGAGATGTTAGCGCATGCTGAAAAGCTTTGCGCACAGCGCGGCGTACGCCTGACTCCACAGCGTCTGGAAGTGTTGCGCCTGATGAGCCTGCAGCAAGGGGCAATCAGCGCCTACGATCTGCTGGACTTGCTACGTGAGAAAGAGCCGCAGGCGAAGCCGCCGACGGTTTACCGTGCGCTGGAGTTTTTACTCGAGCAGGGTTTTGTCCATAAGGTAGAGTCAACCAATAGCTATGTGCTGTGCCATCTGTTCGACCAGCCGACCCATAGCTCGGCCATGTTTATCTGCGACCGCTGCGGCGTGGTAAAAGAAGAAGCGGCGGAAGGGGTGGAAGATATCATGCATACGCTGGCGGCCCGCATGGGGTTTGCCCTGCGCCACAATGTGATAGAAGCTCACGGGCTTTGCGCGGGCTGCGTGGAAGTCGAAGCCTGCAGCACCCCGGGACACTGCCAGCACGATCATACTATTCAGCTCAAAAAGAAAGCCCGCTGAGCGGCTGCCGCAGCGGGAAAAAGGGTTAACGGCGCGTCCCTGCGCCATTCAGACAGGCACTAACACAAATGCTTCATTCTTCGGATCAAGGAACGCTACCAGCGATAGTCGTTCTTATGCTCCCAGTCTGAGACTTCTTTCTCAGCCTGATCTTTCTCATAGCCGTAACGCTCCTGAATTTTGCCGACCAGCTGGTCGCGCTTCCCTTCGATTACGGTCATATCATCATCGGTAAGTTTGCCCCACTGTTCCTTGGCTTTACCTTTAAACTGTTTCCAGTTACCGCCGATTTCGTCTTTATTCATAATAACGTCCTCATCATTCGGTGGGTTTACAGCCCGTTTTGTGCCGGACATGGTATTAACTATAGATGAGAATGCTGGCGTCGATTCGTTATTCGGAATTTTTAACCATCGCACCGCGGGATAACGCGAAGAGGATGTTCCCGGCTTGCGCCACGCTGAGGCGGGCTATTGAATCGCCCTGTAAGCGTAGCGCGACCGGGGAAGGTCACGGCTAGCGGCAATGACGGGAGATGACTAACTAAACCATGTGCCGCGTCGCCAGTGACGACGCCAGATCAGCGCCAGCGACAGGCCGCGCAGGGCGAGGAACACCGCCAGCGCCAGCCACAGACCATGGTTGCCAAGCACCGGTAGCGTAAGCAGCGTCACGGCAAACCCCGCCGCGGCGACCGCCATACTGTTCCTCATCTCAGCGCCGCGCGTCGCGCCGATAAACATGCCGTCCAGCAGATAGCACCAGACGCCGACCACCGGCAGGATCGTCTGCCAGATCAGATAGCGATCGGCCAGCTGCTGCAGGGAAGGCAGTGAGGTTAACAACGCGATAATGTACTGCCCCGCCAGGCTGTAAATCAGGGCAAACGCCAGCGCTACCATGCCGGACTGCCGGCAGGCCGCCCGCCACACCTCCAGCAACTGGCTACCGTCGCGCGCGCCGTAGGCCTGGCCGGAGTGAGCCTCCACGGCATAGGCAAAGCCATCCAGCGCGTAGGCGGTAAAGGTCAGCATGGTCATCAGTACGGCGTTAACCGCCACGATGTCGCTGCCCAGACGGGCGCCGAATACGGTCAGTGCGCCAAAGCACAGCTGCAGCAGCAGCGAGCGCAGCATGATGTCCCGATTCAACGCCAATAAACGGCGCAGATCCCCGCGCCAGGCATTTTTCAGCATCGCCAGCGACACGCCGCGCAGCGTCAGCACCCGCTTCGCCATCAGCAGGCCAATAATGAGGGTGGCGTACTCCGCGGTGACCGTGGCCAGCGCCGCTCCCTGGACGTTCATCCGCAGGCCCATCACCAGCCACAGATCGAGCACAATATTCAACAGATTACCCACCACCAGCAGAATAACCGGCGCCCGGGCGTACTGGACGCCCAGCAGCCAGCCGAGCAGCACCAGGTTGGCCAGCGAGGCGGGGGCGCTGAGCCAGCGAATTTCGAGAAACCGTCTCGCCTGCTCAAGCACCGCCTCGCTGCCGCCGACAATATGCAGAGCGAGGTCAATTAGCGGCAGGCGAAGCAGGATAATCAGCACCCCGGCGCCCAGCGCCAGGGCCAGCGGCTGCACCAGCGCCCGCGCCAGGCGCTGCGGATCTTTGGCGCCCCAGGCCTGAGCGGTGAGCCCGGTGGTGCTCATGCGCAGGAACAGCAGCAGCATGAAGAGGAAACTGGTGGCCGTCGCCCCGACCGCTACGCCGCCGAGGTATACCGGGCTGTCCAGGTGGCCGATCACCGCCGTATCCACCAGCCCCAGCAGCGGGACGGTGATGTTGGAGAAAATCATAGGGAGGGCAAGACGCCACAGCGCTTTATCGGCAGCGTTGAGCAGCATGTTTGAGGACCTGATTGAGGAAAAACGTCGCAGCGTCACGCAACAGATGACGCTGCGCAGAGGCAGGCGCTACAGCCATTCTCCATTACGGATCACGCCAACGGCCAGACCCTCAATGGTAAAACTCTGCTGGCGCAGATCGACGACGATCGGGGAAAACTCGCTGTTTTCCGGCAACAGTTCAACGACATTGCCCTGCTTTTTCAGGCGCTTCACCGTCACTTCTTCATCGATACGCGCGACAACCACCTGGCCGTTACGCACATCCTGGGTTTTGTGGACCGCCAGCAAATCGCCATCCAGAATACCGATGTCTTTCATCGACATCCCACTGACGCGCAGCAGGAAATCGGCGTTGGGCTTAAACATCGACGGGTCGACCTGATAGTGGCCTTCAATATGCTGCTGCGCCAGCAGCGGCTCACCGGCGGCGACGCGGCCGATCAGCGGCAGGCCTTGCTCTTCTTCCGTCAGCAGGCGAATACCGCGAGAAGCGCCGGAGACGATCTCGATCGCGCCTTTACGCGCCAGCGCTTTCAGGTGTTCTTCCGCCGCGTTTGGGGAACGGAACCCCAAGCGCTGAGCAATTTCCGCACGCGTCGGCGGCATGCCCGTCTGGCTGATATGATCCCTAATGAGATCAAACACCTCTTGCTGCCTGGTCGTTAACGCTTTCATTCCGCCCCCTGGGTGTATATACAGTTATGCTGTGAGTATATACAGCTAACGGTGATTTTGGAACCACATGGCACACAAAAATCGGCGGATTGTTCATATTTTGCGAGGGTTAGCGAAGAACGTTAGTGATAATGGCTCCACAGCAGCGTTCCCCAGGTGATCAGCGCGATGATAATCGCCAGCAGAACCGCCGCCGACCCCATATCTTTGGCGCGCCCTGAAAGCTCGTGAAAATCCGAGCCGATACGGTCCACAACCGCTTCAATCGCGCTGTTGAGAATTTCGACTATCATCACTAGCAGGACCGAGCCAATCAGCAATACGCGGGTGATGGCGTCGACGTCCAGCCAGCAGGCTACCGCGACGGCCACGATAGCGGCGACGCCTTCCTGACGAAACGCAGCCTCGTTGATCCACGCCGCGCGAAATCCTTTCCAGGAGTAACCTGCCGCCTTAATGATCCGGGTTAACCCGGTGGTATTATTGGCCATCACAAAACCTTTTTACGTAAATGACGTCGATGAGTGTGCGCGTTTGCCGCGTGGTAACGGAAATTTTGCCCACTTTCTGTTATTCTTGCCGCGCATTTGCATGATTAACCAGAGGCTTCACATCGTTTATGTCCGGCTGGCAACGAATTTACTATAAATTACTGAATTTACCATTACAGGTGCTGGTAAAAAGCAAGTCTATTCCGGCAGAGCCTGCCCAGGAATTAGGACTCGATACCTCGCGTCCGGTCATGTACGTCCTGCCCTATAATTCGAAGGCGGACCTGCTGACGCTGCGCGCCCAATGCCTGGCGCATGATTTACCTGACCCGCTTGAACCGCTGGAAATCGACGGCGCCCTGCTGCCGCGTTACGTATTCATCCACGGTGGGCCGCGCGTATTTACTTATTACACGCCAAAAGAAGAGTCCATCAAGCTGTTCCACGATTACCTCGATCTGCACCGCAACCATCCGGACCTCGATGTGCAAATGGTGCCGGTTTCGGTCATGTTCGGCCGTTCGCCGGGTCGCGAGAAAGGAGAAGTCAATCCGCCGCTGCGGATGCTGAACGGCATTCAGAAATTTTTCGCCGTCTCCTGGCTCGGCCGCGACAGTTTCGTGCGCTTCTCGCCGTCCGTTTCGCTGCGCCGCATGGCGGATGAGCACGGTACCGATAAGATCATCGCCCAGAAGCTGGCTCGCGTCGCTCGCATGCATTTTGCCCGCCAGCGGCTGGCCGCCGTTGGCCCGCGTCTGCCGGCCCGCCAGGATCTGTTTAATAAACTGCTGGCCTCGAAAGCGATTGCCCGCGCGGTGGAAGACGAAGCGCGCAGCAAGAAAATTTCGCACGAGAAGGCACAGCAGAACGCTATCGCGCTGATGGAAGAGATTGCGGCGAACTTCTCATACGAGATGATCCGCCTGACCGACCGCATTCTCGGCTTCACCTGGAACCGCCTGTACCAGGGCATCAACGTGCATAACGCCGAGCGCGTACGCCAGCTGGCGCACGACGGCCATGAAATTGTCTATGTCCCCTGCCACCGCAGCCACATGGACTATCTGCTGCTCTCCTACGTCCTGTACCATCAGGGGCTGGTCCCTCCGCATATCGCGGCGGGCATCAACCTCAACTTCTGGCCGGCCGGACCGATCTTCCGCCGCCTCGGCGCCTTCTTTATTCGCCGCACCTTTAAGGGCAACAAGCTCTATTCCACCGTGTTCCGCGAATACCTTGGCGAACTGTTCAGCCGCGGCTATTCCGTGGAGTATTTCGTCGAAGGCGGCCGCTCCCGTACCGGCCGTCTGCTCGATCCGAAGACCGGTACGCTGTCGATGACCATCCAGGCGATGCTGCGCGGCGGAACCCGACCGATCACCCTGGTGCCGATTTACATCGGCTATGAGCACGTGATGGAGGTAGGAACCTACGCCAAAGAGCTGCGCGGCGCCACTAAAGAGAAAGAGAGTCTGCCGCAGATGGTGCGCGGTTTAAGCAAGCTGCGCAACCTGGGCCAGGGTTACGTTAACTTCGGCGAACCGCTGCCGCTGATGACCTATCTTAACCAGCATGTGCCGGATTGGCGGGAAGCGATCGACCCGATCGAAGCGGTTCGCCCCTCCTGGCTGACGCCGACGGTGAATAGCATCGCCGCTGACCTGATGGTGCGCATCAATAACGCCGGCGCGGCCAACGCCATGAACCTGTGCTGTACGGCGCTACTGGCCTCCCGCCAGCGTTCGCTGACCCGTGAGCAGCTCACCCAGCAGTTAGAGTGCTACCTCGCGCTGCTGCGCAATGTGCCCTATTCTCCGGATGCGACCGCCCCATCCGCTTCAGCCAGCGAGCTCATCGATCATGCGCTGCAGATGAACAAGTTCGAAGTGGAGAAGGACACCATTGGCGACATCATCATCCTGCCGCGCGAGCAGGCGGTGCTGATGACCTACTATCGCAACAATATCGCCCATATGCTGGTGATGCCGTCGCTGTTAGCCGCTCTGGTGACTCAGCATCGTCATCTCAGCCGCGCCGAAGTGCTGCGTCATGTGGAAACACTCTATCCGTTCCTCAAGGCCGAGCTGTTCCTGCGCTGGGAAAAAGCGGAGCTGGCCGGAGTGGTGGATGCGCTGATTGCCGAGATGCTGCGTCAGGAGCTGATCGTCGTCGATGGCGATGTCATGAGCCTCAACCCGTCGCACTCTCGCTCCCTGCAGCTGCTGGCCGCTGGCGCCCGCGAGACGCTGCAGCGCTATGCCATCACCTTCTGGCTGCTGAGCGCTAACCCGGCGATCAACCGCAGCTCGCTGGAAAAAGAGAGTCGCACCGTGGCCCAGCGTCTGTCGGTGCTACACGGCATCAATGCGCCGGAGTTCTTCGACAAAGCGGTGTTCAGCACCCTGGTGTTGACCCTGCGCGATGAAGGCTATATCAGCGACACCGGCGACGCCGAGCCGGAAGAGACCCTGAAGGTTTATCGGATGCTGGCGGATTTGATTACGTCGGATGTCCGACTGACCATTGAGAGCGTCACGCAGGACGACGCGTAACGCGGCGTTTGCTGCCCCCCGGAATGCCGGGGGGCAGCGGACAGGAGGTTACAGATAGCTCATCGCCAGGCCGAGGAACAGCACCAGCCCGACGTAGTTATTGTTCATAAACGCTTTGAAGCAGTTATCGCGGTCGCGATTGAAGATAAGCTTCTGCTGCCAGCCAAACAGACCCGCCGCCACGAACAGCGACCAGTAATATTCCCAGCCCAGCCCATTCAGCCAACCCACCGCGCCCATCAGCGCCAGTACGGCCACCTGCAGGATACCGATAATCAGACGATCGTTTTCGCCAAACAGGATCGCCGTCGACTTGATGCCGATCTTAACGTCGTCATCGCGATCCACCATCGCATACTGGGTATCGTAGGCCACCGCCCACAGAATATTGGCGAGGAACATCAGCCAGCAGCTCAGCGGTAGCGATTCGCTGACGGCCGAGAAGGCCATCGGGATCGACCAGCCAAAGGCCGCGCCCAGCACCACCTGCGGCAGATGAGTGTAGCGCTTCATAAACGGATAGACCCACGCCAGCGCCAGCGCCGCCACCGACAGCAGAATGGTCATGGTGTTGAGGGTGAGCACCAACAGGAAAGAGAGCAGCACCAGCACGATAAACAGCGTTCGCGCCTCTTTCTCGGTAACATCGCCGCTCGGCAGCGGACGGCGGGCGGTACGCTTTACGTGACCATCAAATTTTCGGTCGGCATAGTCATTCACCACGCAGCCGGCGGCGCGCATCAGCCAGACGCCGGCGACGAATACCGCCAGGATCCACAGCGGCGGGACGCCCGGCGAGGCCACCCATAGCGCCCACAGCGTCGGCCACAGCAGCAGCAAAGCGCCGATCGGTTTGTCAGTGCGCATCAGGCGATGAAACGCCAACAGCTTATTCTGCGACAGACTCCACTCCATTTTTTCTTCCTCTTAGTACAACGGCGACGCAGGCAAAAAAGCTCGGTCAGCAGCAGGGGTTTGCCGCTCAGCCGCAGACGGGAACGACGCCCCCACAGCGCTGCATCGCGACCAATTTCAATAAAATCGCGGGTTAATGTCGACGACGTAAACAGGTATCGGCCCAGCGGAGTTTGCCCGAGCTGCTGTAGCGCCAGCTCCGGACCACACAGCGTCGACTCCGGCGCCACCGTGCGCCCGGCCAGCCAGGGCTCGCCATCGGCATTGAGTATAATCTCCCGCAGCCAGTAGCGCGGCTCGTCGGGCAGCAGCGCCGCTTCGTCAGTCAGCGCGTCACGGCCGATATACCCTTCGTTAACCAGGGTCACGGTGACCTGCTTTCCTTGTTGTTCAAAGCGCTGGGTCATTGAGTCCTCCAGCAGCAGCCAGTCACTTAGCGGCGGCGGCAGGGATGGCATAACGGCAAAATAGCGCAGCGCACGCAGTCGCGTAAGCGCAGGATGGGACATGCCTGATTCTCCGGTACATAACGTGAAAGCATTGTATCGCAGAATAGGCGGTTGGTGGCGGGCAAACGTCAATATACGATCATTCACGCAACAGCCATGCAACAGGCTGCCGCGCGTGCAAAAAAAGGTGCATCCCGGAGGATGCACCTAAAGGCTGTGCCTAAACATCAGCATTGTGGGGAGACGATTACCCCTTGCCTTTTACACTGCTGATAAAGGTGGAACGAGCGGATTTCGAGCCGAGGCGCTCAGCTTCGTTCATCAATTTCAGGGCTTTGTCGATGTCACCTTGTTTCACCGCCTGCTTAATACCATTGTTGAAGTAGGTTTCGGTATCGCTGAGCATCGGTTCGCTTTTGGCGGCCGGCGCCGCGGCGGCGGCTGGCGCGGCTACCGGCGCCGCGGTATTGCCGACGGTTACCGGACCCGGGCCGGAGGAGCCGAACAGCGGCCCCACCAGCACGCTGGAAGTGCTATTAGTTTTCACTTTCAGCTTCAGCACGCCATCGGTGGTATGTTTAGCGATCGGATCCGGGATATCCGGGGCCGCATTGCCGGCGCCTTTGGCATAGGCTTTCGCCGGATCCAGCAGGGTCGTGGTCTGCTGGAGATCTTTTTCAGTGGTAAACACCAGCACATAGAGCTTTTGCTGGCCCAGCGCCGGGGTCAGGCGCATCACGCCGCCCAGGCGGTCAGCGGTCATCACGCCCGGCTGCTGATAGGTAAAGTAATTGCTGGGGAAGAACGCCGCGGGCGTCATGTTCTGGTCGAGAATCAGCACGTTCGGCGCAAAAATCTGCTTATGTTTGTTCAGTTCGCTATCGAGCGTCAGGGTCAGCTCACCGATATTGGCCGGCACGCTCCAGGCGGCGACCGGTCCGACGATCCCCGGGACATCCAGGCGTTGACCGCCGGTGGTTAAATCAACGCTCTGCGTCTTTGATTGATCGGCAGGCGTCCAGATCAGCTGCTGCAGCGCGCTGGCTGGAATAGCCGGCGCGGCGCTGGTGTTCTGCGGTACAAAGTTAACATCGGCAAGGCTCATCCCCGGCACGCATGCCAACATCCCTGCGGATAAACACAGAGCGACGAGAGTTTTCTTCATTTTCATTCTTCTCACCTTGGATAGCATCGGTTTAGCGGTAGCCAGGCAATAGCGCGCTAACCCTGAATAATCAGGAGGGGCTGACGCCCCTCCCAGGTTACACCCGTCCTGCGGACGGTATTACCACCACACTTCCATCTGGGCACCGAAGGTAACTTCGCTGTCGTCACCGCGGCTGGAGGTGAAAGCGCCGCTTCCGCTGCTGTCTTTCGTCTGCAGACCGGAGGTGTTGCTGTAGCCCCAGTTTTCATCCCACTTCGCGTAGGTTGCGAAGATACGGATAGCCGGACGAGACCAGACGCTGTTGCCTGCCTGCCACTGTTGAGCCAGAGTAATTTTGTACTGGTTGTTGTTTTCGCTGGTACGCTGGGATTTCACGTTGTCGTAACCGATTTCCAGCTGGGTGCTCATGATCGGCGTCCATTTGTACATCGGACGGACACCCACGGTGTACCAGGTAGAACCGTTCTTGCTGTCCAGATCCACGTCCTGGTACATTGCCACGTACATCAGGCCCCAGTCATCGTTGAAGTCCATCGCGCCGTGATCCAGAACGCGGATCATGCTGCCGTTGTTATCGATGCTGGTCCCCTGAGAGTGGCCGCTGTTCCAGGAGGTCATTGCGTCAGTGGCGTACTGAACCACAAACTTGTTGAAGCCGCCCCAGATAGACTGAGTATGTTCACCGGTCCACATCCAGCCGTCTTTCGACGCGCCGTCTTCCAGGCGATAGTCATCCTGCGGGTTAGCACGGCCGTAATCGACCCCTAACTCCAGCACGCCGCCCGGGTTGGTTTCCAGACCCGCCAGACGGATATCAAAGACGTCGTTGGCAGTTTTCGCAGCATATTTTTTGGTGTCATCGCTGGAGAAAGTATAAGAGCCGCCGCTTTCTGAGTTACGGGTAGCGGCCAGAGAGAGCTTACCGAAGCCAAGGTCAACGTTTTCCAGACCTGCACCCGGGCCGGAGATATCCCAGTAGTAGAAGTCGATCATGTGAACGTCATGACGCTGATAGAAGCGTTTACCCGCCCACAGCGTGGAGCCCGGCAGCCAGTCGATCAGGTTTTTACCCTGGATGTTGGCTTCACGGAACGCCGGAGAGGTGCTTTCCCAGTCATCTTCCTGATTCACGGAATAGGCAACGTTAGTATCGAAATAAAAACTCTTATCCCCTTCCTTCCACAGCTCCTGGCCCAGCTTCAGTTCCGCATAGGTTTCACATTCGTTACCAAGACGGTATTTACTTTGAGCGCCGGTTGCTTTGAAGCACTGTTGCTCGCCGCCGCTGCCGGTCCAGCCAATGCCGGAACGCGCGTAGCCATGGAAATCGACAGCCAGCGCCTGAGCAGACATCACGCCTGCTGCGACGGCGACCGCCAGAGGAAGTTTGCGCAGAGTAATCATCATTCTATCTCCTGAGATCATTGCTTTTCTTTGCACGCTTCGCCGGTATATCGCCAGCCGGGTTCGCGCTTTTTTAATGGGAAGCCTTACACGCCCGGCTCTTTATGCAGCCGACGACAAGCGGTGCCATCCTCACGGAATAAATGGCAACGTTCTGGCGGCAAACCGATAGCGAATGTGGCTCCCTCTTCTACCAACACCACGTCGTTCTGGCGGTAAACCAGGTTCTGACGGATGGCGGGGATCTGGATATGAATTTGCGTTTCGTGACCGAGCTGTTCGACGACCTGGACCTCGCCTTCAAGGGTTACATCGGCGATATCGCTGGGCAGTAAATGCTCCGGTCGAATACCTAAGGACATATTGGCGCCCGCCTGCACGTTGGCGCTGTCCACCGGTAGCCAGATTTGCTGACGGTTCGGCAGTTCAACCTGCACCTGATCGATAGCCGTCGCGGTGACTTTGACCGGCAGGAAGTTCATCTTCGGTGAACCAATGAAGCCGGCAACGAAGCGGTCAGCCGGATAGTGATAGAGCTCCAGCGGTTTCCCAACCTGCGCCACACGGCCGGCGTCGAGGACCACGATCTTGTCGGCGAGGGTCATCGCTTCCACCTGATCGTGGGTGACATAGATCATGGTGCGGCCCAGTCGCTTATGCAGACGGGAGATTTCGATACGCATCTGGACGCGCAGGGCGGCATCGAGGTTGGAAAGCGGCTCATCCAGCAGGAAAACGCTTGGCTCTGCCACCAGCGTACGACCAATCGCCACGCGCTGGCGCTGACCGCCGGAGAGGGCTTTCGGTTTACGCTCCAGCAGATGGGCCAGCTGCAGCACTTCCGCAACCTGAGTCACCCGCTGGTTAATCAGATCTTTTTTCGCGCCGGCCAGCTTCAGGCCAAACGACATATTTTCCGCAACGGAAAGGTGGGGATAGAGTGCATAAGACTGGAATACCATCCCAACGCCGCGTTCTGCCGGTGGGATCTCGTTCATGCGGGTGTCACCGATAAACAGGTCCCCGCTGGTAATAGTTTCTAACCCGGCAATCATACGCAGCAGGGTAGATTTGCCGCAGCCCGATGGCCCGACAAACACGACGAATTCCCCTTCGTGGATATCGAGATTGATATCTTTCGATACCACCACGTCACCCCAGGCTTTCGTTACATTTCGCAGCTGTACGCTCGCCATGCCCTTCTCCCTTCGTTACAACCTGTCACTAACAGTCACATTCAAGATGGGTCGACTATGCGGCATTCATTACGCAGGCAAATCCTCCACCCCCCGGCTTTTTTATGGGGGAGGAGATGGGAGGATGAGAGATTGGCTCTCGCCGCGGGGGATGGCGGGCGGAGCGTGATTTCGTGATGGAGGCGACAAAATTGGGCGCTTTTTTCTGTGCTCCAGGACGCAATACGGCCGTTTTTGCAATGGAGATCACACAACCAGCGGGTGGGGCGTAGACCTGGGGAGGATGGAAAGGGGTTGTTAAAAAAGGAAACTCATCATCGTTAAGCCACCGAAGTGTATCCACGAGTACAACACCAAAAAGGACGGGTATATGAAAATCAAAACTGGCGCTCGCATCCTCGCGCTGTCGGCACTGACCACGATGATGTTTTCCGCCTCTGCCCTCGCAAAAATTGAAGAAGGTAAGCTGGTTATCTGGATTAACGGCGACAAAGGCTACAACGGCCTCGCTGAAGTGGGTAAAAAGTTTGAAAAAGACACCGGCATTAAAGTTTCCGTAGAACACCCGGACAAGCTGGAAGAGAAATTCCCGCAGGTTGCGGCGACCGGCGACGGCCCGGACATCATCTTCTGGGCGCATGACCGTTTCGGCGGCTACGCGCAGTCGGGCCTGCTGGCGGAAATCACCCCGGACAAAGCGTTCCAGGACAAACTCTATCCGTTCACCTGGGATGCGGTTCGCTATAACGGCAAACTGATCGCCTACCCGATCGCAGTCGAAGCCCTGTCCCTGATTTACAACAAAGACCTGGTGCCGAACCCGCCGAAGACCTGGGAAGAGATCCCGGCGCTGGATAAAGAACTGAAAGCGAAAGGTAAGAGCGCGCTGATGTTCAACCTGCAGGAACCGTACTTCACCTGGCCGCTGATCGCTGCCGACGGCGGATACGCGTTCAAGTTTGAAAACGGCAAGTACGATGTGAAAGACGTCGGCGTGGACAGCGCAGGCGCGAAAGCGGGCCTGACCTTCCTGGTTGACCTGATCAAGAACAAGCACATGAATGCCGATACCGATTACTCCATCGCGGAAGCGGCCTTCAACAAAGGCGAAACCGCGATGACCATCAACGGTCCGTGGGCGTGGTCTAACATCGATAAGAGCAAGGTTAACTACGGCGTGACCCTACTGCCAACCTTTAAAGGCAAACCATCGAAACCGTTCGTTGGCGTGCTGAGCGCGGGGATCAACGCCGCCAGCCCGAACAAAGAGCTGGCCAAAGAGTTCCTCGAAAACTACCTGATGACCGATCAGGGTCTGGAAGCCGTTAACAACGACAAACCGCTGGGTGCCGTGGCGCTGAAATCCTTCCAGGAAAAACTGGAAAAAGATCCGCGCATCGCTGCCACCATGGCGAACGCCCAGAAAGGCGAAATCATGCCTAACATCCCGCAGATGTCTGCCTTCTGGTATGCCGTTCGTACCGCGGTTATCAACGCCGCCAGCGGTCGCCAGACTGTCGATGCTGCGCTGAAAGATGCACAGAGCCGTATCACTAAGTAAGAAAACGGCGGGTGGCGCGTGCGCCTACCCGCCCTACCACTACGGCTCGGACCGTAGGTCAGGTAAGCGAAGCGCCACCTGACAAATAAGTTTTCACCGCTGTAGAGGATGATCCCCATGGATGCCGTTAAAAAGAGACACTGGTGGCAAAGCCCGCAACTCACATGGTCTGTGATTGGCTTACTGTGCCTGCTGGTGGGTTACCTTGTTGTTTTGATGTACGCCCAGGGGGAGTACCTGTTCGCCATCATGACGCTGATTTTAAGCTCAGTTGGCCTGTATATTTTCGCTAATCGCAAGGCTTATGCCTGGCGCTATGTTTATCCCGGCCTCGCCGGCATGGGCCTGTTTGTCCTGTTTCCGCTGATCTGCACTATCGCTATCGCGTTTACCAACTACAGCAGCACCAACCAGCTGACCTTTGAGCGTGCGCAGCAGGTGCTGATGGATCGTTCCTTCCAGGCCGGCAAAGCCTATAATTTCACGCTGATCCCTGCGGGTGACGAGTGGAAGCTGGCGCTGACCGACGGCGAAAGCGGTAAAAACTACCTTTCTGACGCCTTTAAATTTGGCGGCGAGCAGAAGCTGGCGTTAAAAGAAACCGACGCCCTGCCGGAAGGCGAGCGCGCCAACCTGCGCGTGATTACCCAGAATCGCACCGCGCTGAACCAGCTGACCGCTGTGCTGCCGGATGACAGCAAAGTCATCATGAGCTCCCTGCGCCAGTTCTCCGGTACCCAGCCTCTGTATACCCTCGGCGAAGACGGGGTACTGACCAACAATCAGACCCACGTTAAATACCGCCCGAACAACGACGTCGGCTTCTACCAGTCAATTAACGCCGACGGCAGCTGGGGCAATGAGAAGCTGAGCCCGGGCTACACTGTGACTATCGGCTGGGACAACTTTACCCGCGTCTTCCACGATGAAGGCATTCAGAAACCGTTCTTCGCGATCTTCGTCTGGACGGTGGTGTTCTCGGTGCTGACCGTGGTGCTGACCGTCGCGGTGGGGATGATCCTCGCCTGCCTGGTGCAGTGGGAAGCGCTGAAAGGCAAAGCGATTTATCGCGTCCTGCTGATTCTGCCGTACGCCGTACCGTCGTTTATTTCGATTCTGATTTTCAAAGGACTGTTCAACCAGAGCTTTGGTGAAATCAACATGATGCTCAGCACGCTGTTCGGCATTAAGCCGGCATGGTTTAGCGACCCTACCACCGCGCGCACCATGATCATCATCGTCAACACCTGGCTGGGCTACCCGTACATGATGATCCTGTGCATGGGGCTGCTGAAGGCGATTCCGGACGATCTGTACGAAGCGTCGGCAATGGATGGCGCCGGCCCGTTCCAGAACTTCTTTAAAATTACCTTCCCGCTGCTGATTAAGCCGCTAACGCCGCTGATGATCGCCAGCTTCGCCTTTAACTTTAACAACTTCGTCCTGATTCAATTGTTGACCAACGGCGGTCCGGACCGTCTCGGCACCACCACCCCGGCCGGTTATACCGACCTGCTGGTGAGCTACACCTATCGCATCGCCTTTGAAGGCGGCGGCGGTCAGGACTTCGGCCTGGCGGCGGCTATCGCAACGCTAATCTTCCTGCTGGTTGGCGCGTTAGCGATTGTGAATCTGAAAGCCACGCGCATGAAGTTTGATTAAGGGAGATAACGATAATGGCTATGGTCCAACCCAAATCGCAGAAGCTACGTTTATTTACCACGCATCTCCTGCTACTTATTTTTATCGCCGCGATTATGTTTCCGCTGCTGATGGTTATCGCCATCTCGCTGCGCGAGGGTAACTTCGCCACCGGCAGCCTGATCCCGGATACCATCTCCTGGGAGCACTGGCGTCTGGCGTTAGGCTTCAGCGTCGAACACGCCGATGGCCGCGTCACGCCGCCGCCGTTCCCGGTCCTGCTGTGGCTGTGGAACTCGATTAAGGTCGCCGGGATCACCGCGATCGGTATCGTCGCTCTCTCCACCACCTGCGCTTACGCTTTCGCCCGTATGCGCTTCCCGGGGAAAGCGACCCTGCTGAAAGGGATGCTGATTTTCCAGATGTTCCCGGCGGTGCTGTCGCTGGTTGCCCTGTACGCGTTGTTTGACCGCCTGGGCCAGTACATCCCGTTCGTCGGCCTCAACACCCACGGCGGCGTCATCTTTGCCTACATGGGCGGTATCGCGCTGCACGTCTGGACGATTAAAGGCTACTTCGAAACCATCGATGGCTCGCTGGAAGAAGCGGCGGCGCTGGATGGCGCGACCCCATGGCAGGCTTTCCGCCTCGTGCTGCTGCCGCTGTCGGTGCCGATTCTGGCAGTCGTGTTTATTCTGTCGTTCATCGCGGCCATCACCGAAGTGCCGGTCGCCTCGCTGCTGCTGCGCGATGTGAACAGCTATACCCTGGCGGTAGGTATGCAACAGTATCTCAACCCGCAGAACTATCTGTGGGGCGACTTTGCCGCCGCGGCGGTGCTCTCCGCCATTCCGATCACGGTTGTCTTCCTGCTGGCGCAGCGCTGGCTGGTTAATGGCCTGACGGCGGGTGGAGTGAAAGGTTAATTTTTTTGTAACACCGGCCCCAAATTTCAGAGGAGGGCCGACGGTCTAGCCGCAATACACGACCCCAACCGGGTATTGTCGCCGTCGCCCTCAGCTGAAAAAGTAAGGTCAATGCCACTGCTATCCTCAACTGGACCCTACATAAATTCTATTTGTGACTGTTGGTCAGCGGCCCTGGAGGCCGCTTTTTTTTATTCGCGTTTCAGGCGATTGGAGTTACACAGCCAGAGCGTAATCACCAGGATCAGGATCGCCGCGGAGTAAATGAGCACCGCCAGCGGCGACTCATGATCGACGATAATAAGCCGCACAATTGCGGTAATACCGATATAGACGAAATAGCGCAGTGGAAAGTGAAAACCGGATTCAAAATATTTAACAATCAGCGCGATAAACTCAAAGTAGAGAAAATAGACCACCAGCCCTTCGACCAGCTTGTACTTACTCACCGGCTCCGGCGTAAACAGTACGTGCGCCAGATGCAGGGTCTCCTTACCCAGGAACACCACCAGAATAATTCCCAGGCACAGCAGTGCCAGATTCAGCACGGCCTGCATGGCCTTCGCAACGAAATTAACCAGCGGACGATATACCGACGGCATAGTGACACCTCAAATGCATGAACGTTGTCGATCTGTATAGCGCAAAAGTGTGATCCAGATCTACCTATGATTCCTTCGTCTTACGCTATCTCCGGGCTATTGATTCGAAAAGTACGAACAAGAGAAAATTGTCCTTCCAGCAACGCTGTGAGCAGATTAACAAAATCATCCGTTACGCTTAGAACGAATCAACCCAACTAACTGAAATATAAAAAGTTTACTTTTTGAAACAGGTGTATCTTAAAACCTCCCGTAAGATAAAATTTTTCTCCAAACCACAGTCTTTTTATGGTTATTAGGGTAAGTTTTTTCTTATCTTTTGTCTTAGCATTATCGCAGCTGAATAAAATTTAATTTTGGACATTAAATCATTATGAACACCGATAACGCTTCCCTGTACGTAAAATGGCTCAAACAAGAGGTCGCCCCGGCTTTAGGTTGTACTGAACCCGTCGCTATTTCCTTCGCGGCCGCCTACGCCGCACAATATCTGGATCAGCCTTGCACTAAAATTAGCGGTTTTATTTCCGCCAATCTTTATAAAAACGCGATGGGCGTCACCATACCCGGCACCACCGTTTGCGGTGTACCGCTGGCAGCCGCAATTGGCGCATTTGGCGGCGACCCGCAAAAGGGATTAAAAACGCTGGAAGATATCACTCCGCGACACGTTGAAATGGCGCAGAAGCTGATCGCCAATAACGCCGTTGATATTGCCGTCGAAGAGACCCCGGATTTTATCCATCTCGATTTAACCCTCTCTGCTGGCGAGAATTGCTGTCGTGTCGTGGTCAAAGGAACCCACACCAACGTGGTCGAACTTTATATTAATGGCCAGCCGCAGCCATTAAGCGAAAAACAGAATACGCGCACCCAGCGCGAAACGCTGCCCACTTTCTCGCTACAACAGGCTTACGAATTTATTAATCGCGTCGACTTTAATGATATTCGCTTTATTCTCGACGCCGCGCGCTTAAACTCCGCGCTGGCGGCAGAAGGCAAAACAAAAAAATATGGCCTGAACATTAACGGTACCTTTTCTGACGCAGTGAAAAACGGCCTGATGAGCAACGATCTGTTAAGCAAGGTGATCATCAACACCGTCGCCGCTTCAGATGCCCGCATGGGCGGCGCGCCGGTGGTAGCGATGTCTAACTTCGGCTCAGGCAATCAGGGCATTACAGCAACCATGCCGGTAGTGGTGGTTGCAGATCATCTCGGCGTCGATGAAGAGACCCTGGCTCGCGCTTTGTCTCTCTCTCATCTCACCGCCATCTCAATTCATTCTCGTTATACGCGCTTATCTGCGCTATGCGCAGCCTCAACCGCCGCTATGGGCGCCGCCGCCGGTATGGCCTGGCTGTTTACCCGCGACATCAATACCATTAATACCGCAATTATTAATATGGTCAGCGATATTACCGGCATGATTTGTGATGGCGCTTCCAACAGCTGCGCGATGAAAGTCTCGTCAGTGGTATCCAGCGCCTTTAAGGCGGTACTAATGGCAATGCAAAATAGCTGCGCTGGCGCCAATGACGGTATTGTCTGCGCCGATGTCGAGCAGACTATTAATAACCTGTGCCGTCTGGTGATTAAACCAATGACTCTCACCGATAAAGAAATTATCAGCATTATGGTCGCTAAATAATACCATTTCACGGGCCTGAAAGAGCAGGCCCCGATTAACGTACTCTACCCACACTATTATTTATAAATTAGCAGGTATAGCAGATGAATAAAAAAGTCATCTTCCGCGGCGCCAGCGCTATTATGCCCCTATGCATCGGCGACTTTCCATTTTCATTTATTGTCGGCGCATTAAGCGTTAGCGCGGGCATGAGCGTCTGGCAGAGTACGGCGTGGTCGGCGATCGTCATTGCCGGCTCGGCGCAAATGCTGGCACTGAATATGTTAAAAACCGGCGCCACGCTCGGCGTGATTATTTTCACCACATTAATTATCAATCTTCGCCACGTGCTGTATAGCGCCTCTATTTCCGGCACCGTGCGCGAAGCTTCATTCTTTAAAAAATGCTTTATGTCCTATGCGCTCACCGACGAGGTGTATGCCACCACCGTCAAAGAGATGGAAGGAAATAAAAAGGAAAAATATCTGTTTTATGGTTCGGCGATGATTACCTTCTGGGCGATTTGGGTGCTGGCTGATTTTCTTGGCGCGCTGGTCGGCGCCTCGTTTCCCCACATTGAGAAATACGGTCTCGATTTCGCCATGGTCGCCGCCTTTATCGCCATCGTGGTGCCGCAAATTAAAAGCCAGGCCTGCACCGTCGCCGCGGTTGTAGCCGCCGTTTCCGGCGTGCTGTTAGTGGTCCTACCCTATTCGCTGGGTATCGTCGTCGCCTCAGTGCTTGGCGTCCTCGCCGGCCTGTGCGTCGACCTGGCGGAAGAGCGCAAGCAGATGGCAAAAACCGAATCCGATATGCCGTTAGTGGAGGCGATGGAAAATGAGTAATAGCTATTTTATCGCGCTGACGCTGGGCATGGCCGCGGTGACTTTTCTCATCCGTTTCTCGTTTATCGGCCTGGCCGGCAAGATCCAGATGTCCGAGCGGGTGACCAAAACGCTACGCTTCGTGCCGGTCACCGTTCTGCCGGCCATCATCACCATTCAGATCCTGAGCGTGAATTCCAGCATGGAGTTCGACTTAAAAAATCCGAAGGTGATCGCCGCCATCATCTGCACGCTCGCCAGCTTCCGTTTAGGCCTGGTATGGGTGGTAGTGAGCGGCGTCGGCTCGCTGGTGTTGTTAAATTATTTTATGTAACCGTTTGAAGGATAAACCGTATGATTATTACCACCGCTGACGCGCCTGCCGCTATCGGCCCGTACGTGCAGGGCGTCAATCTCGGCGCGATGACCATCACCTCTGGTCAGCTGCCGATTAATCCGCTGGACGGCACCATGCCAGGCGATATCGCCGAACAGGCGCGCCAGTCGCTGGAGAACGTGAAAGCCATCGTCGAAGCCGCCGGACTCACGGTCGGGCAGATCGTTAAAACTACGGTGTTTGTCAAAGACCTGGCGGATTTTGCCGCCATCAATGCCGCCTACGAGGCCTTCTTTATCGAACACCAGGCGGCCTTTCCGGCGCGCTCCTGTGTGGAGGTAGCAAGGTTACCGAAAGATGCCGGCGTCGAAATCGAAGCGATCGCTTTCGCCCGCTAACCCCCAGGCTGGAGGGAGCGCCTCCAGCCTTCTCCCACCGATTTTTGTCGTTCCACATTGTTCACTTTACAGGCAATATAGCCGCAGAACGACGCGAGGAACGCAGCATGTTAACTATTCGACAGGCATGTCCCGAGGACGCGCCCCAGCTTAGCGCGATGGGCTATGCCAGCTATCATCACCACTTTGCTCATCTCTGGCGCGATGCCGATGAACTGGCGTTATTTCTTAAGCAAGAATATGCCGAAGATGCGCTACGTCGGAGTCTTGCGGATGCGACCCAACACTGGCTCATCGCCGAAGCCCCCTCTCCTGTTGGTTTCGCTAAATATAGCTATCAGCAGCGAATGGCTGACGACGGCAAGATTGGTACGCTGCTGCATAAGCTCTACCTGATGCCGGGGAAGACTGGCCACCGCTACGGCGAGCATATTTTTCACGCCGTCGAGACGCGAGCAAAAACGGCCGGTGAAAGCTGGCTGTGGCTGGAAGTACTCGCCGCGAATCCCGCCGCGCGCCGTTTTTACGAACGCCAGGGGATGCAGCACATCAGAGACACGACTTTCCACTCCGCCAGCCAGCAAAGCATCTTACATATTCTGGCCAAACCGATTTGAGAGGAACTATGCCTGAGCTTCGTGATACCGGCGTACGTAACGTCGTTTGTGGGGAAAATGTCGTTATTTACCAGCCCGCCAACCTCTATAATTGCCAGCTCGGCGATAACGTCTTCGTCGGGCCGTTCGTTGAGATCCAGGGGAATACCCGCATCGGCGCGAACAGTAAAATTCAGTCCCATACCTTTATCTGCGAGTACGTCACCATCGGCCAGCGCTGCTTTATCGGTCACGGCGTGATGTTTGCCAACGACCTGTTTCGCGAGGGTAAACCAAACGCCGACCGCGCCAGCTGGGGGCGGATCGAGATTGGCGATGACGTGTCGATCGGCAGCGGCGCCACGATTCTGGCCGTCAGCATCTGCGATGGGGTGGTGATAGGCGCGGGCAGCGTGGTAACGAAGTCCATTACCGAGAAAGGCGTGTGGGCGGGGAATCCGGCGAGGCTGCTGCGGCGGCTATAAATAAAAATGCCGACCAAAGGGTCGGCATTCCGTCTTAGCTGCGCAAGCGTTATGCGCGCCAGGCTTTATAACGGTTAATCAGGCCGTTAGTAGAGCTGTCGTGGCTGCTAACTTCGCTGCCGTCTTTCAGCTCCGGCAGGATGCGGTTAGCCAGCTGTTTGCCCAGCTCAACGCCCCACTGGTCAAAGGTGAAGATGTTGAGGATCGCGCCCTGGGTGAAGATTTTGTGCTCGTACAGGGCAATCAGCGCCCCGAGGCTGAACGGGGTGATCTCACGCAGCAGGATGGAGTTAGTCGGGCGGTTACCTTCGAACACTTTGAACGGCACCACGTGCTCCAGGGTCGCCGGGTCTTTACCCTGATCGCGATATTCCTGCTCAACCACTTCGCGGGATTTACCAAAGGCCAGGGCCTCGGTCTGGGCGAAGAAGTTAGACAGCAGTTTCTGATGGTGGTCAGACAGCGGGTTGTGGGTGATAGCCGGAGCGATGAAATCGCACGGTACCATTTTGGTGCCCTGGTGGATCAGCTGGTAGAACGCGTGCTGACCGTTGGTGCCCGGCTCACCCCAGATGATTGGGCCAGTCTGGTAGTCTACCGCGTGGCCGTTACGGTCAACATACTTACCGTTGGACTCCATGTTGCCCTGCTGGAAGTAAGCGGCAAAGCGGTGCATGTACTGGTCGTACGGCAGAATCGCTTCGGTTTCCGCACCGAAGAAGTTGTTGTACCAGATGCCGATCAGCGCCAGCAGCACCGGCAGGTTTTTCTCCGCCGGAGTGGTGGAGAAGTGCTTATCCATCGCATGCGCGCCGGACAGCAGCTCAACGAAGTTGTCGAAGCCCACGGAGAGAATGATGGACAGACCAATCGCCGACCACAGGGAGTAACGGCCGCCAACCCAGTCCCAGAATTCGAACATGTTGGCGGTGTCGATGCCGAACTCGCCAACCGCTTTCGCGTTGGTGGAAAGCGCGGCGAAGTGTTTCGCCACGTGCTTGTCGTCGCCCGCGGTTGCCAGGAACCAGTCGCGCGCGCTGTGGGCGTTGGTCATGGTTTCCTGGGTAGTGAAAGTCTTGGACGCCACCAGGAACAGAGTCGTTTCCGGATTCACGTTCTTCAGCACTTCGGCGATATGGGTGCCATCGACGTTAGAGACAAAGTGCATGTTGAGGTGGTTTTTATACGGACGCAGCGCCTCGGTCACCATGAAAGGACCGAGGTCGGAGCCGCCGATACCGATGTTAACCACGTCGGTGATCGGTTTGCCGGTGTAGCCTTTCCAGCTACCGGAGATAATCGCTTCGGAGAAGGTTTTCATCTTCTCCAGCACAGCGTTCACTTCCGGCATCACATCTTTGCCATCAACCACAATCGGCGTATTGCTGCGGTTACGCAGCGCGACGTGCAGTACCGCGCGGTCTTCGGTGCGGTTGATCTTCTCACCTGAGAACATCGACTTGATAGCGCCCGCCAGGTCAGTCTCTTTCGCCAGATCCTGCAGTTTAGCCAGCGTCTCTTCAGTGATGCGGTTTTTGGAGAAGTCCACCAGCATCAGATCGTCGAACGTCGCGGAAAATTTAGAAAAACGGTCGCTATCTTTGGCGAAAAGCTCGCTGATAGTGACATCTTTCATTTCGTCGAAGTGTTTCTGTAATGCCTGCCAGGCAGAGGTCTGCGTTGGGTTGATGTTTTTCATTAGCAATACTCTTCTGATTTGAGATTGTGACTTCGGTCGATTGTAGCGCCGGTGACGGAAAATTGTGATGATTTTTGTGACTTGACCCTGACGCCGGTCAGGAATCGGGTCAAAACGGAGTAAAAAGCCCCATTAGTATAGCTATCATAAGGCTTTTTTCTGTTAGCCGCAGAGGCATGAAAAATCCGCATAACCGCAGCGTTGACATAGCTGGCGTTAAGCCTTTATATATCCGCAGTGCTTACGTATTGGTAGGTATCTATTGCTCGCGCATTTCACGCTACAGCGAAAGGGTATTCGCGGGGGATATAATGTCCCTGTTCCCCCGGCCAGGTGAAAGACGTCAGTAATTGCCAGAAGAGGTGCGTTGCCCAGGTAACCGTATTGGAGGAACCAGTCCGGGGAAGATACGTGAGGGGGAGCAACGCCGAGGTGAAAGAGCGTCTGGTCACGCTCCTCGCCGGCCACAGGGGCTGAATCCCCTGGGTTGTCACCAGAAACGTTCGCAGTCGGGCGTTTCATACCCGAACACCTCAGCGCCCAAAGCGGTGAGTCGGGTCTACAAGGTGGAGCACTTCTGGGTGACATCGTAGTTGTTTATCACTCTGCGCCACCCTGTTTATCGCTCTTCCCTTGTGCCATGGCTGAATAATTTGGCCTGGCTTATTAAGACATTTTGTTGCGATCCGGCGGCGTCCAGCCCCTGCCAGGATCGGTGCTCAGGAATCGTTTTAATAAGTCAGGCCCCCTGACACGAGGTTGTTATGACAGATCTAGTCGTCGCCAAATTTGGCGGCACCAGCGTTGCTGATTTTGACGCAATGAACCGCAGCATCGATGTGGCGCTGCTCGATGCCAATACCCGTATTGTTGTGCTCTCCGCCTCTGCCGGCGTGACCAACATTCTGGTGGCCTTAGCGGGAGGGCTGGAACCCACCGAACGTTTTTCCCAGCTGGACGCTCTGCGTCAGATCCAGTTCAATATTCTGGAGCGTTTGCGTTATCCCAACGTGATCCGCGAAGAGATTGAGCGCTTGCTGGAAAATATCACGACGCTGGCGGAAGCCGCCGCGCTCGCCTCCTCAACCGCCCTGACTGACGAACTGGTCAGCCATGGCGAACTGATGTCTACCCTGCTGTTTGTGGAAATTCTGCGTGAACGCGGTATTCAGGCGCAGTGGTTTGACGCCCGTAAAGTGCTGCGCACTAACGATCGCTTTGGCCGCGCCGAACCGGACATCGCCGCCGTCGCCGAACTGACCCAGCAGCAGCTGGCGCCGCGCCTGGCGGAAGGCCTGGTGGTGACCCAGGGCTTTATCGGCAGCGAAGCGAAAGGCCGCACCACCACCCTCGGCCGCGGCGGCAGCGATTATACCGCCGCTCTGCTCGGCGAAGCGCTGAATGCCACCCGCGTCGATATCTGGACCGATGTCCCGGGGATCTATACTACCGACCCGCGCGTCGCGCCGGCGGCGAAACGCATCGACGTCATCGCCTTTGAAGAGGCTGCGGAAATGGCCACCTTTGGCGCCAAAGTGCTGCATCCGGCAACCCTGCTGCCTGCCGTGCGCAGCGATATCCCGGTGTTTGTCGGTTCCAGTAAAGAGCCTAAAGCGGGCGGTACGCTGGTGTGTAAAACCACCGAGAACCCGCCGCTGTTCCGCGCGCTGGCGCTGCGTCGCCGGCAAACGCTGCTGACGCTGCACAGCCTGAATATGCTGCACTCCCGCGGCTTCCTCGCCGAAGTGTTCGGTATTCTGGCGCGCCATAACATCTCAGTTGATTTGATCACCACCTCCGAAGTGAGCGTGGCCCTGACCATGGACACCACCGGCTCGACCTCTGCGGGCGATACCCTGCTGACCCAGGCGCTGCTGACCGAGCTCTCTTCGCTGTGCCGCGTGGAAGTGGAAGAAAATCTGGCGCTGGTCGCCCTGATTGGCAATGAGCTGTCGAAAGCCTGCGGCGTCGGCAAAGAGGTCTTTGGCGTCCTCGAGCCGTTTAACATCCGCATGATCTGCTATGGCGCCTCCAGCCACAACCTGTGCTTCCTGGTGCCGGGCGACGATGCGGAGAAGGTTGTGCAGAAGCTGCATCATAATTTGTTTGAATAAAATTCCTTAGCACGATAAACAATACCTATAGCCGGGCTCGAACCCGGCTTTTTTATAACAACATCAACACAACCAGCTGACCTGCTCGCCGCCCATCGGGATGGCGCGGCCCGGTTCGCGTATCGCAAGGAACACAACATGCTCGCAACTCTGACGCGGCTGTTCCCGTTATGGGCACTGCTGCTCTCCGTTCTGGCCTATTACACTCCCACAACCTTCACCCCAATTGGCCCATGGGTCACCACCCTGCTGATGCTGATCATGTTCGGTATGGGCGTGCATCTGAAGCTGGAGGATTTCAAACGCGTCCTGTCGCGTCCGGCGCCGGTCGCTGCGGGGATATTTCTGCACTATCTGGTGATGCCGCTCGCCGCCTGGCTGCTGGCGCTGCTGTTTCATATGCCGCCGGAGCTTTCCGCCGGGATGGTGCTGGTCGGCAGCGTCGCCAGCGGGACCGCCTCCAACGTGATGATCTTTCTTGCCAAAGGGGATGTGGCGCTGTCGGTAACCATCTCCTCGGTCTCCACCCTCGTCGGCGTCGTGGCGACACCGCTGCTCACCCGTCTGTACGTCGACGCGCATATTCAGGTCGACGTCATGGGCATGTTGCTCAGCATTCTGCAGATTGTGGTCATTCCCATCGCGCTGGGACTGATTGTCCATCATCTGCTGCCGAAGGTGGTGAAAGCGGTAGAGCCGTTCCTGCCTGCCTTCTCGATGGTGTGCATTCTGGCGATCATCAGCGCGGTGGTGGCGGGTTCCGCCGCCCATATCGCCTCCGTCGGCCTGGTGGTGATTATCGCGGTGATCCTGCATAACACTATTGGTCTGCTTGGCGGGTACTGGGGCGGACGTCTGTTTGGTTTTGATGAATCCACCTGCCGTACGCTGGCGATCGAGGTGGGGATGCAGAACTCCGGCCTGGCGGCCGCGCTGGGTAAAATTTACTTTGGCCCGCTGGCGGCGCTGCCAGGCGCGCTGTTCTCCGTCTGGCATAACCTGTCCGGTTCGCTGCTGGCCGGGTACTGGTCAGGAAAGCCCATCGCCAAAAAAGCCGACAAGCGCTGAGCGTGATACGTCCGGGCGCAGGCCCGGGCGTGTGCCTGCTTTAGTTGCCATACAGGCTATCAGTAAAATATTCATTGCCGTACACTGGATGCTCTGGTCTGACTGAGGGCACCACCATGGCACTCCCCCGTATTACACAAAAAGAGATGACCGAGCGCGAACAGCGCGAATTGAAAACGCTGCTGGACCGCGCGCGTATCGCGCACGGCCGCCCGCTGAGCAATGCGGAAACGAACAGCGTAAAAAAGGAATATATCGATAAGCTGATGGCGCAGCGCGAAGCGGAAGCGAAGAAAGCCCGCCAGGTGAGAAAACAGCAGGCTTACAAAACGGACAAGGAAGCGACCTTTTCCTGGTCGGCGAATACGCCGACCCGCGGCAGGCGTTAACGACCTTTCTTTTTACGTCCCGGCTGGGTGAAACGTTTCCCGTTGCCAGCCGGGCGGCCCTTATCGTTGCTATTTTCCATTTTCACTACCGGGCGCTTGATGCCGGGGGTCGCCGCTTTAGGCTTCGGCCTGGCTTTCGGCTTCGCTTCGGAAGAGGAGTTTTCAATCAGCTTGAACAGGTCGATCAGCTCGTCATCGGTCAGATCGCGCCACTCTCCCAGCGGGATCCCCGTCAGGCTGACGTTCATAATCCGCGTACGCTCAAGCTTCGTCACTTCATAGCCAAAGTGCTCGCACATGCGACGGATCTGGCGGTTTAACCCCTGCACAAGGGTGATGCGGAAAACGAACGGCGCCTCTTTCTTCACTTTACATTTTTTCGTCACGGTCCCGAGAATCGGTACCCCCGCGCCCATGCCGCGAATGAACTCATCGGTTACCGGCTTATCGACCGTGACCAGATACTCTTTTTCATGGTCGTTGCCGGCGCGCAGGATCTTGTTCACCAGATCGCCATGGTTGGTGAGGAAGATCAGCCCCTGAGAATCTTTATCCAGACGGCCGATAGGAAAGATACGCTTGCTGTGATTGACGAAATCGACAATGTTGTCGCGCTCGCCATCTTCGGTGGTGCTCACAATGCCGACCGGCTTATTCAGCGCAATCAGTACCAGATCATCCGCTTCGCGCGGCTCAATCAACCGTCCGTTCACTTTGACTAAATCGCCAGGCTTCACCTGATCGCCAATCGTGGCGCGCTTGCCATTGATAAAGACGTTGCCTTGTTCAATAAAGCGGTCCGCTTCGCGACGCGAGCAGATGCCGCTTTCACTGATGTATTTGTTTAATCGGGTTGATGAGTCGGGCAGCATAGATTCTCCTGTAAAAGCGAAATATACCCTACCTTGTGGGCGAGAAAAAACCTGGATTGTGTGATTCATTATCCAGAAGCTTCGTCGGGCTTGTGAACAGCATTCCGCTTACCCACATCATGCGCCATATCAGCGCGTCGGTATGGGGGCGATGCTAGAATTTCTGCTTCAATAATATTTTTAAAACAGGAAGAAAAGATGGAACTGCTGTTACTCAGTAACTCCACGCTGCCGGGGAAAGCCTGGCTGGAACACGCCCTGCCGCTGATTGCCGGTCAGGTCAAAGGCCGCCGTAAGGCGGTATTCATCCCCTTCGCTGGCGTGACGCAATCCTGGGATGATTATACGGCCAAAGTGGCTGCGGTTATGGCGCCCATGGCGGTCAGCGTAACCGGTATCCACAGCGTCGACGACCCTATCGCCGCCATTGAAAGCACCGAGATGGTGATCGTCGGCGGCGGGAACACCTTCCAGCTGTTGAAAGAGTGCCGCAGTCGCGGTTTGTTGGCGCCGATTGTCGATGTCGTCAAACGCGGGGCGCTGTATATCGGCTGGAGTGCAGGTTCAAACCTTGCCTGCCCGACCATTCGCACCACCAACGATATGCCGATTGTCGATCCGCAGGGATTTGATGCGCTGGGGCTGTTCCCGCTACAGATTAACCCGCACTTCACCAACGCGTTGCCGACCGGGCATCAGGGCGAAACCCGCGAACAGCGTATCCGCGAACTGCTGGTCGTGGCGCCGGAATTAACGGTGATTGGTTTGCCGGAAGGAAACTGGATCCAGGTCACCGATGGTCACGCGACGCTCGGTGGCCCGAACCCGACGCTGTTGTTCAAAGCGGGGGAAGAAGCGATAACCCTGCCTGCGGGCCACCGCTTCTGAGCCTGGGTGGCTAACGTTTCCCGGATAGCGGCGCATTGCGCCTTATCCGGGCTGCCTCAACGGAACGTCCAAACGCAAAACCCCGGTTAGTACAGCGCCGCCGGGGAATGGCTCAGTAGTCATCTCGTTCGTCGTCTTCATCCGGCTGCTCCATCACGCTGTAAGCCACCGAGCAGAACAGGCTGTTCAGACGCTTCATATCCCCCAGCAGCGCCAGGTGCAACGTACTGGTTTCGATGCTCTGCACGTTCTGCTGATGCAGACGGTCAACGTGCGCATGCGAGTAGCGGCGGTTAAGAATGCGGAACCGGTGTTTGCTGCGCCGCAGGCGGCGGGCGCTGGGCACATCGCTGGAGAAGAAGACCGACATCGCCAGCTGCAGGTTGCTGAGCAGCAGATCGTACAGCGCATCAAGCTCCTTTAACCCTTCTACCGAGAAGGCGCGCCGCGCCGCCAGCGATTTATCGGCGATCTCGCTGCCCATTCGCTCGACGATATCGGACGCCTGTTCGAGGTTTAACGACATCTCAATAATTTCCGCCCAGCGCCGGGATTCCTCTTCCGCCAGCTCATCCTTTGGCATTCGCGCCAGATAGAGCTTAATAGCGGTGTAAAGTACGTTGATATCATCCGCCATACGGCGCAGCTCTTTCTCCTGACGCGGTTCGCCATGCATCACCTTGTGCAGGCTCTCCAGCATCTGCTCCATCGCGTCACCAATGCGCAGCGTCTCACGCGCGGCATTGGCCAGCGCCAGCGCCGGGGTGTCCAGCGCCGACGGGTCGAGATGCTTGGGTTTGAGATGGTTATCCAGCTCGGGCTCATCGCGGATCAGACGCTGGCACAGCTTCGCCATCGGTCCGGCAAAGGGCACCATCGCGATGCAGCGCAGCAGGTTGTAAAAGACGTGGAAGTAGATAACCAGCTCGGACTCGGCCAACGGCAGCTTTTGCATCGCCGCGGCCAGCGGATGGACGAACGGCAGAATAATCAGACTCCCCACCAGCTTAAACAGCAGGCTGCCCAGCGCCACCCGGCGCGCCGCCGCGTTCGCCGCGCTGTTGTTAAGCATCGCCAGCAGCCCCGATCCCAGGTTGGCGCCAATCACCAGACACAGCGCCACCGGGAAAGAGATCGCTCCCGCCGCGGTCAGCGTCGCCGTTAACAGCACCGCCGCCAGGCTGGAGTAGCTAATGATTGCAAATACGGCGCCAATCAAAGCATCCAGCATGATATCGCCGGTCAGCGAGGCGAAAATCACCTGCACACCGTTCGCCTGGGTTATGGGGTGTACGGCCTGGACAATCAGCTCGAGGGCCAACAGGATCAGCCCCAGACCAATCCCCACCCGTCCAAGCTGCCCGGCGCGGGTCTGCTTGCGGCCGAGGAAGAAAATCACCCCGATAAATATCAACAACGGCGACAGCCACGACAGGTCGAAGGTCAACACCCTCGCCATCAGCGCCGTCCCGACGTCGGCCCCCAGCACCATCACCAGCGCTGGCATCAGACCCACTAAATCCTGGGCGACAAATGAGGTCACCAGCATGGTGGTGGCGTTACTGCTTTGCACCAGCGCAGTCACGCCAAGACCCGCGCAGAAGGCGAGCGGCTTTTTCTCTACGCTGCTACTGAGAACGGTACGCAGGCGAGCGCCATAGACGCGCATCACCCCGGTACGCACGATATGCGTGCCCCACACCAGCAGAGCAACCGCGGACAACAGGTGTAGCAGAGTTAACACGGAATCAGCTTCTCCTTATCGTTATAGGTTTTCCGAAGTTCAGGAACCTATCTCAGTATAAGGGGTTAACCTCAATAAAGAGACAAGGCGCTCACAGAGCGCCTTGTTTGTTGTAAGGAAAGATGACGACTAGTCCGCATCATAGCCCAGATTAGGCGCTAACCAGCGCTCGACCTCCGCCGGCGTCATTCCTTTACGCAGCGCGTAATCTTCGACCTGATCGCGCTGGATCTGCGCCACGGCGAAGTACTTGCTATCCGGATGGCTGAAGTACCAGCCGGAAACCGATGCGCCCGGCCACATGGCGAACGATTCGGTGAGCTTCATGCCGGTATGGGCTTCGACGTCCAGTAGCTGCCAGATGGTCCCCTTTTCGGTATGCTCCGGACAGGCCGGATATCCCGGCGCCGGTCGGATCCCCTGGTAGTTCTCGCGAATAAGCTCCTCATTGCTGAGGTTCTCATTGGCCGCATATCCCCAGTAAACCTTGCGCACTTTCTCATGCAGATACTCGGCAAAGGCCTCCGCCAGGCGATCGGCGATGGCCTTGATCATGATCTTGTTATAGTCATCATGCTGCGCTTCATAGGCGTCCGCCAGCGCGTCCTCTTCCAGGCCGCCGGTCACGGCGAAGGCGCCGATGTAGTCCGCCTTGCCGCTCAGCTTCGGCGCGACAAAATCGGCGAGGCAGTAGTTGGCGAAGCCGACCTTCTCCGTCTGCTGGCGCAGATGATGGCTCACCGTCAGCACGTGGGTGCGGGTTTCATCGCGATAGATTTCAATATCGTCGCCCACGCGGTTGGCCGGGAACAGACCCACCACGCCGCGCGGGTTCAGGGTTTTCTCTGCGCTCAGCTTATCCAGCAGCTCGTTAGCATCTTTGAACAGGCGCTGCGCCTCTTCCCCTACCACTTCATCTTCCAGAATGCGCGGATATTTACCCGCCAGCGACCAGGTCATGAAGAACGGCGTCCAGTCGATGTAGTTGCGCAGAGTCTCGATACTGGCTTCCACCGTCTGTACTCCCAGACGATGAGCCACCGGCGGCGTGTAGCTCTCCCAGTCAAAGGCCAGATCGTTTTCCCGCGCGGCGGCAAGGGTCACCGGCGGCGTACGCGGTTTTTTACGCCCATGCTGGATACGCACCGTTTCATACTCTTTGCGCGTGCGGGCGACAAACTCGTCGCGCTGCGTGTCCGAGAGCAGCGCAGACACCACGCCGACGGTGCGCGAGGCGTTCTGTACGTAAACGGTCGGGCCGCTGTAGTTCTGCTCGATTTTCACCGCCGTATGCGCTTTCGAGGTGGTCGCGCCGCCTATCAGCAGCGGGATGGTAAAGCCCTGGCGCTCCATCTCTTTCGCCACATTAACCATCTCGTCCAGCGATGGGGTAATCAGCCCGGAAAGACCAATTAGATCCGCGTTTACCTCTTTGGCCGTTTTGAGAATTTTATCCGCCGGGACCATCACGCCAAGATCGATGATTTCGTAGTTATTGCACTGCAGCACCACGCCGACGATGTTTTTGCCAATGTCATGAACGTCGCCTTTTACCGTGGCAATCACCATTTTGCCGTTACTGGAGCCCTGCTCTTTACTGGCTTCAATAAACGGCTCAAGGTAGGCCACCGCCTGTTTCATTACACGGGCGGATTTCACCACCTGCGGCAGGAACATTTTGCCTTCGCCGAACAGATCGCCGACCACGTTCATGCCGTCCATCAGCGGCCCTTCAATGACCTCAATCGGGCGGGCGGCCTGCTGACGCGCTTCTTCGGTGTCCTGTTCGATAAATTCGGTAATGCCCTTAACCAGCGAATATTCGAGGCGTTTTTTCACTTCCCAGGTGCGCCACTCCGCCTGCTGGGCATTCGCGCCGTCGTCCGCTTTGCTGCCGCGATATTTTTCCGCCAGCTCAAGTAACCGTTCGGTACTGTCATCGCGGCGGTTGAGGATCACGTCTTCGACCGCGTCGCGCAGCTCGCCCGGGAGGTCATCATAGATGGCCAGCTGACCGGCGTTGACGATCCCCATGTCCATGCCGTTGCGGATCGCGTAGTAGAGGAATACGGCGTGGATCGCCTCACGTACCGGGTCATTACCGCGGAAGGAGAAGGAGACGTTGGAGACCCCGCCGGAGATTAACGCATGCGGCAGCTCGCGTTTGATGTCTTCGCAGGCGCCGATAAAGTCCTGTGCGTAGTTGTTATGCTCTTCGATACCGGTGGCGACGGCAAAGATATTGGGGTCGAAGATAATATCTTCCGGCGGGAAGCCGACCTCTTCGGTGAGGATTTTGTAGGCGCGACGGCAAATCTCTATTTTACGTTCGCGAGTGTCGGCCTGACCAACCTCGTCGAAAGCCATCACCACCACCGCGGCGCCGTAGCGGCGAACCAGTTTCGCATGGTGGATAAAGGATTCGACGCCCTCTTTCATCGAAATCGAGTTAACGATGCCTTTGCCCTGAATACATTTCAGGCCCTTTTCAATGACTTCCCACTTGGAGGAGTCAATCATGATCGGCACGCGGGCAATGTCCGGCTCGCCGGCAATCAGGTTAAGGAAACGCACCATCGCCGCTTCCGCGTCGAGCATCCCCTCGTCCATGTTGATATCGATAATCTGCGCGCCGCTTTCCACCTGCTGACGCGCAACGTCCAGCGCTTCGCTGTACTTCTCTTCTTTAATCAGCCGCTTAAATTTCGCCGAGCCGGTGACGTTAGTTCGTTCACCGACGTTAACGAACAGGCTATCGTCGCCGATATTCAACGGCTCCAGGCCGGCGAGGCGGCAGGCCACCGCAATTTCCGGCAACTGACGCGGCGGCAGGCCCGCTACCGCCCGGCTCATGGCGGCGATATGCTCCGGGGTGGTACCGCAGCAGCCGCCAACGATATTGAGGAAACCGGCTTCCGCCCATTCGCGAATTTGCGTCGCCATGGTGTCGGCGTCCAGATCGTATTCGCCGAAGGCGTTGGGCAGGCCGGCGTTCGGGTGCGCGGTGACGTAGCATTCGGCAATGCGCGACAGCTCCTGGACGTACTGCCGCAGCTCGTCCGGCCCGAGGGCGCAGTTCAGACCAAACGATAAGGCTTCGGCGTGACGCAGCGAGTTATAAAAGGCTTCGGTGGTCTGTCCGGAAAGCGTGCGGCCAGAGGCATCGGTAATGGTCCCGGAGATCATCAGCGGCAGGTCAACGCCTAACGCCTCCAGCTCCTCTTTCACCGCATAGATAGCCGCTTTAGCGTTCAGGGTGTCAAATACCGTTTCAATCAGGATCAGATCCACGCCACCTTCCACCAGCGCCCGGGTGGATTCGCGATAGGCGGCCACCAGCTGGTCAAAGGTAATATTACGGAACGCCGGATCGTTCACATCAGGCGAAATAGAAGCGGTGCGGTTGGTCGGGCCAAGCACGCCCGCGACATAGCGCGGCTTTTCCGGCGTGCGGGCCGTCCAGGCGTCGGCGCTGGCGCGGGCCAGCTTCGCCGCGGCAAAGTTGATCTCGGCCGACAGGGATTCCATCTGGTAATCCGCCATCGCGATGGTCGTCGAGTTAAAGGTGTTGGTCTCAATGATATCCGCGCCGGCCTCGAAATAGGCGTCGTGGATCTCGCGGATCACTTCGGGTTTGCTGAGCACCAGCAGGTCGTTGTTGCCTTTCAGGTCGCACGGCCAGTCAGCAAAGCGCTCACCGCGAAAGTCCTGCTCACTCAGACGATAGCCCTGGATCATGGTGCCCATGCCCCCATCCAGAACCAGAATACGTTCTTTTAACTGCTGATGCAGTTGCTCAACTTTGCTGCTCACACTTGCTCCCGACAACGCTCGACTCAGGCCAAATAGCCAACAAACCATACTGGCATAAACCACCGGAGCGGAAAAGACAACAACGGGCAATATGAGACATGTTCAGCTTCACTCCTCCGATGAGTCCGGTTGTGATTGCATTATTGCCAAATAAAACGAAAATTATTTCCACGATACAGAAAAAGGAGTTCGCGATGGCCACTACCCCCATTCCCGCGAAACGCGGCAGAAAACCCGCGGCTGCCACTGCCCAGCAGGCTGGCGGTCAGGTTCAGTCGCTGACCCGCGGCCTGAAATTACTCGAATGGATTGCCGAGTCCCACAGCAGCGTCGCGCTGACCGAACTGGCGCAGCAGGCGGGTCTGCCCAACTCCACGACTCACCGTCTGCTGACCACCATGCAACAGCTGGGCTTCGTCCGCCAGGTTGGCGAGCTGGGTCACTGGGCCGTCGGGGCGCATGCTTTCGTGGTCGGCAGCAGCTTTCTACAAAGCCGCAATCTGCTGGCCATTGTCCACCCGATCCTGCGCCAGCTGATGGAAGATTCCGGTGAAACGGTGAATCTGGCGGTGCTCGACCAGAGCGACCACCAGGCGATCATTATCGATCAGGTGCAGTGCACCCAGCTGATGCGGATGTCGGCGCCAATCGGCGGTAAACTGCCGATGCACGCTTCCGGCGCCGGGAAGGCGTTTCTCTCGCAATTGAGCGAAGAGCAGGTCACCAGTCTGCTGCACCGTAAAGGGCTGCATGCCTATACGCATGCCACGCTGGTCTCCCCGCTGCATCTGAAGGAAGATTTAGCCCAGACCCGCAAGCGGGGCTACTCTTTCGATGATGAGGAGCACGCGCTCGGCCTGCGCTGCGTCGCCGCCTGCATTTACGATGAACATCGCGAACCGTTCGCGGCAATCTCCATCTCAGGCCCCATCTCGCGTATGACCGATGATCGGGTGACTGAGCTGGGCGCGCTGGTGATCAAGGCGGCGAAGGAAGTGACGCTGGCGTATGGCGGGGTTAAATAAAAAAATGCCCCAGAAGGGCATTTTAAGTAGGCCTGATAAGCGTAGCGCCATCAGGCAGATCGGCGCACCTTGCCGGATGGCGGCGTAAACACCTTATCCGGTCTACTGTCGGCGCCATAGCGCACGCTAAAACGCTGCTTGCGCCGGTAGGCGTAGACATCTTCCACATGGCCGTTTTTAATCCGCATCTGCAGTGCGCGCCAGTAGTCGGCGCGCAGCAGGTCGGCATGCATCTCTTCAAACAGTGGCCCAATGCGCGGGTCGGCGCACAGCCAGTGGCGGAACTCCTCCGGAAACACATCGCCAGGCGAAACGCTGTACCACGGCTCGCTGGCCAGCTCATCCTCCGGATAGCGCGGCGGCGGGATCTCGCGAAAATTCACTTCCGTCATATAGCAGATTTCATCATAGTCGTAGAACACCACCCGGCCATGGCGGGTGACGCCGAAGTTTTTAAATAACATATCGCCGGGAAAGATGTTGGCGGCGGCCAGCTGGCGGATAGCATTGCCATACTCTTCTACCGCATCACGCAATGCCTGGCCGTTAACCTGCTCCAGCCACAGGTTGAGCGGCACCATTCGCCGTTCAATATAGAGATGGCTGATGACGATGCGGTCGCCGAGATCGGTGAGTTTGTTCCCCGCTTCCGCCTGCAGCAGCGCCAGCAGCGCCGGCGCGATTTGCCGTTTATCCAGCACGAAATTTTCAAACTCCTGGGTGTCCGCCATCCGCCCGACGCGGTCATGCTCCTTTACCAGCTGATAGCAAGCCCGCACATGGGCGGCAGTCATCTCTTTCTGCGGCGCGAAGCGGTCCTTGATCACCTTAAACACCCGGTCAAAGCCCGGCAGGGTAAACACCAGCATCACCATCCCGCGAATACCCGGCGCTTCAATAAACTGCTCATCGCAGCGAGTAATGTAGTGTAGATATTCGCGATAGCTTTCGGTTTTGGCGTGCTTCTGACAGCCAATCGCCATGTACAGCTCGGCCGTCGTTTTACCCGGCAAGATCTCGCGCAGCCATTCCACCAGCGCGCCGGGCAACGGCGCATAAACCATAAAATAGGAACGCGCGAAGCCAAAAACGATACTCGCTTCGGCATGGGTTGTGAGGCAGGTGTCAACAAACAGCTCACCCTCTTCGCTGCGGTGGATCGGCAGCAAAAAAGGCAGCGTCGCCATCGGCATGACCAGTTTGCCCACCAGCCAGGCGGCTTTATTGCGGTAGAACAGCTCATTGGCGACCTGCAGATGACAGGTGGCGAGCAGTTCCTCCCCCAGCGCCTCCTGCAGACTGGCAATGATATAGCCGATATCCCGCGCTTTGTTTTGCCACGGTAGCCGCAGCGGCAGATCGGACAGTACTTTACCCAGCAGGTGCGACCAACCGCGTTCCGGAAAGAAATCTTTCGCCAGCGGTCGCGGGAGGGTACGAAAGGGTCGCTCGGGCTGCGAGCTGAAAATAAAGAGCCGCTCGGGGGTCAGCGAGCGGTGGTCAAACAGGCGGCAGTAGACCGAATTGAAAAAGCTCTCAGCAATTTCAAAGCGAGGGTAATCCGGTAAAAGTTGGATGTACTGCTGTTTCACCCGCAGAAGAAAATCGACGTCGGTGCTTTTCCCTTCGGTGATGCAGCGCAGCTGCTCTACTACCAGGCCCACGTGGTGATCGTAGAGATGGATCCGCTGCTTCATCGCCTGCTGCACGGCGTGCCAGTCAGCCTGTTCAAAGCGCTGCTGCGCGCCGGAAGTGACTTCAAGAAAACGCCCATACTGCGCGTCAAATCCCTGCAATATCGTTTGGGCAATCAGTAATTCAAGACCACGCGTCATCGCTTTCCCCCATCCGGCGCCACGTCATGCCGGATGGCGCGCTCGCTTATCCGGCCTGCGTCCTCTTGCAGGCCCGGTCAGCGTCGCGCCACCGGGCATGGCTTAAAACTGATCTTCTTCGGTCGAGCCGGTCAGCGCCGTTACCGACGAGGTACCGCCCTGGATAATGGTGGTGACCTTGTCGAAGTAGCCGGTGCCCACTTCCTGCTGATGCGAGACGAAGGTGTAGCCTTCCGGCCCGGCGGCGAATTCCGGCTGCTGCACTTTCTCAACATAGTGGCGCATCCCCTCACCCTGAGCGTAGGCATGGGCGAGGTCGAACATGTTGAACCACATGCTGTGGATCCCCGCGAGGGTAATAAACTGGTACTTGTATCCCATGTCCGACAGCTGCTGCTGGAAGCTGGCGATGGTTTTATCATCGAGATTTTTCTTCCAGTTAAACGACGGCGAGCAGTTATAGGCCAGCAGTTTGCCCGGGAAACGCGCATGGATAGCCTCGGCAAAGCGGCGCGCCTGCTCGAGATCCGGTTTCGACGTTTCACACCACACCAGATCCGCATACGGCGCGTAGGCCAGCCCGCGGCTGATCGCCTGCTCGATCCCGGCGTGGGTGCGGAAGAACCCTTCGCTGGTGCGATCCCCGGTAATAAACTCACGATCGTACGGATCGCAGTCTGAGGTAATTAAATCCGCGGCGTCGGCATCGGTACGGGCGATGACCAGCGTCGGGACCCCCATCACGTCGGCCGCCAGACGCGCCGCCACCAGCTTCTGAATCGCCTCCTGAGTCGGAACCAGCACTTTACCGCCCATATGGCCGCACTTCTTCACCGATGCCAGCTGATCTTCGAAGTGAACAGCCGCTGCACCGGCTTCAATCATCGATTTCATCAGCTCAAAGGCGTTCAGGACGCCGCCAAAACCGGCCTCTGCATCCGCCACGATCGGCAGGAAGTAGTCGATAAAGCGCGGATCGTTCGGTTCAATTCCCGCTGACCACTGGATCTGATCGGCGCGGCGGAAGGTGTTGTTGATCCGATCCACCACCGCCGGTACCGAGTTGGCCGGATACAGTGATTGATCCGGATACATGCTGGACGCCAGGTTAGCATCCGCCGCCACCTGCCAGCCGGAGAGATAAATGGCTTCGATACCCGCCTTCGCCTGCTGCAAGGCCTGGCCGCCGGTCAGCGCGCCGAGACTGTTGACGTACCCTTTTTTCGCCTCCCCGTGCAGCAGACGCCACAGTTTCGCCGCGCCAAGCTGCGCCAGCGTGCATTCCGGATTCACCGAGCCGCGTAACTTCACCACCTCTTCCGCGCTGTAGGGACGGGTAATGCCTTCCCAGCGCGGATTCGTCCATTCTTTGTTTAATTCTTCGATTTGTTGGGTACGGGTTTTCATGTGCAGATGCTCCATATAATTTCCTGGCTCCCCAGGCTCATAGGTGAAGGACTAAATGGCGAACCACACCATCTGGCGATTAGGCCAGCAGGCGGTAGCCCGGCAATGTCAGAAAATCAATTAGCTCGTCGGAGGTGGTGATCTGCTCCATCAGTCGCGCCGCATCGTCAAAGCGGCCGTGGCTGAAGCGGTGCTCTCCCAGCTCCTCCTGAATCACCATCAGCTCTTCCGCCAGCCACTGGCGGAACAGCGCCTTAGTGACCGGGGTACCGTCGTTCAGGGTTTTCTGATGATGGATCCACTGCCAGATAGAGGTGCGCGAGATCTCGGCCGTTGCGGCGTCTTCCATCAGGCCATAAATCGGTACGCAGCCGTTGCCGGAGATCCACGCTTCGATGTACTGCACCGCCACGCGAATGTTGGCGCGCATTCCGGCTTCCGTGCGTTCGCCCTCGCAGGGAGCCAGCAGTTGTTCAGCGGTAATTGGCGCATCCTCGCTCCGGGTGACCGAGAGCTGATTCGGCTTATCGCCCAGCACGCGGTCAAACACCGCCATGGCGGTATCCGCCAGGCCCGGGTGGGCGATCCAGGTCCCATCGTGACCGTTGTTGGCCTCCAGCTCTTTATCGGCGGTGACTTTACTCAGCACCTGGCGGTTACGTTCGGTATCTTTGCTCGGGATAAACGCCGCCATACCGCCCATCGCAAACGCGCCGCGTTTGTGGCAGGTCTTAATCAACAAGCGTGAGTAGGCGCTGAGGAACGGTTTATCCATCGTCACCACCTGCCGGTCCGGCAACACGCGGTCCGGATGGTTTTTCAGCGTTTTGATATAGCTGAAGATGTAATCCCAGCGGCCGCAGTTCAGGCCAACAATATGGTCGCGCAGCGCATGCAGGATCTCATCCATCTGGAACACCGCTGGCAGCGTCTCAATCAGCAGCGTGGCCTTGATGGTGCCGCGCGGCAGGTCAAAGCGATCTTCCGTAAAACTGAAGACATCGTTCCACCATGCCGCCTCCTGCCAGGCCTGTGTTTTTGGCAGATAGAAGTAGGGACCACTTCCTTTCGCCAGCAGCGCCTGGTAGTTATGAAAGAAATAGAGCGCAAAATCGAACAGGCTGCCGGGGATGGCCTCATTACGCCAGGTCACATGCTTTTCCGGCAGATGCAGGCCGCGCACACGGCATACCAGCACAGCGGGATTGGGCTGCAACTGATAGATTTTGCCGGCCTCGTTGGTGTAGCTGATGGTTCCGTTCACGGCATCGCGCAGGTTGATTTGACCATCAATGACTTTGCGCCAGTCAGGCGCCAGCGAATCCTCAAAGTCCGCCATAAAGACTTTGACGTTGGCATTCAGCGCGTTAATGACCATCTTGCGCTCGACGGGGCCGGTGATTTCCACGCGGCGATCCTGCAAATCAGCCGGGATACCGCGAATAGTCCAGTCGCCATTTCTAATGGAAGCAGTTTCCGAAATAAAATCCGGAAGCTGCCCGTCGTCAATAGCCTGCTGTTGCTGCAAGCGCGCGGCCAGCAGCTTATTGCGCGCCGGCGTAAAGCGGCTCACCAGTTCCGTCAGAAATTCTACCGCCTCAGGCGTTAAGATCTGCTTCTCCTGCTCGCCATAGGGCTGACTAAAGGCCAGTTCATCGGTGATTGTCGCCTGCTGCGTCATTGTGCTGCTCCTCTTGGTTGATCCGCTGGAAGCGAGCGAAAGATCGTTGTGCAGTTTTCGCTCAGCACAATTAAGACTACTCAATTAATTTCCAAAATCAAAAACAATTTCCATTTTAATTTTAATTTATCATTAACACATTGATAACAATGAAATTAAAGTTATCCTCGCGTATGAAGTGAATTTCGGAAATAAAAAAGGCACCCGAAGGTGCCAGAGGCAAAATGCTGAAACGCTTTAGGATCGTCTCACGTAGAGTATTATTCCAGCGTCGGATTCATATGACGCAGATCGTATGGCGTAATCTGGTAGACGTAATAGTTAAGCCAGTTAGCGAACAGCAGATTGCCGTGGCTGCGCCAGGTGGCGCGCGGTTTGTTCTGCGGGTCGTTTTGTGGGAAATAGTTATGAGGTATCTCAGGGTTCAAACCGGCTTCCACATCGCGGAAATATTCGCTTGCCAGGGTATTGGCATCGTACTCCGGGTGGCCGGTGACAAAGGCGATGCGCTTATCTTTGCTGGCGAACAAATACGCATCGCCCTCTTCCGTCTCCGCGAGGATCTCGAGATCGGTATAGTCGCGAATAAGTCCGGCCGGAAAATCAGCATAGCGTGAGTGCGGGGCCAGGAAAGAGTCGTCGAAACCGCGGGTCAGTAAGGCGTGCGGATGAAGAATATGGTGTTCATAGACGCCGGAAATCTTTTCGGCGCGGGTCTGCTTGGGAATGCCGTACAGAATGTTCAGCGCGGCCTGAACCGCCCAACAGACGAACAGCGTCGAAGTGACGTGATCCTTGGCCCACTCCAGCACCTGTTTGATCTGCGGCCAGTAAGCAACATCGTTAAACTCAACCAGGCCTAAAGGAGCGCCGGTAACAATCAGGCCGTCAAAGTTCTGATCGCAGATCTCATCGAAATTACAGTAAAAGTTATTCAGATGCTCCGCAGGGGTATTACGCGACTCGCGCGCATCGATACGTAATAACTGGATATCCACCTGCAGCGGAGAGTTTGATAGCAGACGCAGGAACTGGTTTTCCGTCTCGATTTTCTTCGGCATCAGGTTGAGGATTAACACCTTCAGGGGGCGGATTTCCTGAGTCGTTGCACGTGTTGTCGTCATTACGAAGACGTTTTCATTGCGCAAGAAATTGACGGCTGGCAGCTCGTCCTGCACCCGAATTGGCATAACTGTATTACCTCATAGCATACGTATAAACGTTTAGACATCCAGATAGCTGAAGATAACCAGGAATCGGGTGAATGTCGAGTCTGCATGTACACGGTGAGAAAATTTCACGGCGCTTGTTGAGTTAGAATATAAGAATGTAGAAAAGGAGAAAGTATGGTTATTAACATCCGCCGTTCCCGGCCTGATGAAGGGGATAAACTGACTGCGATCTGGTGTCGGTCGGTCGACGCCACGCATGATTTTCTGACAAAAGCGTATCGAAAGGAGTTGGAGGAGATGGTACGCGCATTTTTACCGGAGGCTCCGCTGTGAGTGGCGGTTAATACGGAAGACCAGCCGATCGCCTTTATGCTGCTGACCGGAGATCATATGGATGCGCTGTTCGTCGATCCGGATGTCCGCGGCTGTGGCGTGGGGAAGTTGCTGATTGAGCATGCGCTGTCGTTAACGCCGAAGCTGACGACCAATGTAAATGAGCAGAATGAACAAGCGGTCGGGTTTTATCAGAAGATGGGTTTTAGGGTGACAGGGCGCTCTGAAACGGACGATCTGGGGCAACCGTATCCGTTATTGAATTTGATGTATGAGCAGCAGGCTGAAGCAGACTACGATTGACGTCGGTAACTTTGCGGCATTGATGTCCCCTCGGCCAGCAGGTGGCCGAGGATCTGTAGCCCCGGTAAGCGCAGCGCCACCGGGGGAGATATACCCCACACAGCAAAAAAACCCGCACCTTTCGGGACGGGGTTCTTTTTAAACGCAAAAACAAAAAGCCCGGTCTTTCGACCGGGCTTTCTGCTTTATTTGATGCCTGGCAGTTCCCTACTCTCACATGGGGAGACCCCACACTACCATCGGCGCTACGGCGTTTCACTTCTGAGTTCGGCATGGGGTCAGGTGGGACCACCGCGCTAGTGCCGCCAGGCAAATTCTGTTTTATCAACACGTCTCACCAACGTATCGATTAATCTGTATCAGAGCTGAAAATTCTCTCAATCCGCCAAAACATCTTCGGCGTTGTAAGGTTAAGCCTCACGGTTCATTAGTACCGGTTAGCTCAACGCATCGCTGCGCTTACACACCCGGCCTATCAACGTCGTCGTCTTCAACGTTCCTTCAGGAGACTTAAAGTCTCAGGGAGAACTCATCTCGGGGCAAGTTTCGTGCTTAGATGCTTTCAGCACTTATCTCTTCCGCATTTAGCTACCGGGCAGTGCCATTGGCATGACAACCCGAACACCAGTGATGCGTCCACTCCGGTCCTCTCGTACTAGGAGCAGCCCCCCTCAATTCTCCAGCGCCCACGGCAGATAGGGACCGAACTGTCTCACGACGTTCTAAACCCAGCTCGCGTACCACTTTAAATGGCGAACAGCCATACCCTTGGGACCTACTTCAGCCCCAGGATGTGATGAGCCGACATCGAGGTGCCAAACACCGCCGTCGATATGAACTCTTGGGCGGTATCAGCCTGTTATCCCCGGAGTACCTTTTATCCGTTGAGCGATGGCCCTTCCATTCAGAACCACCGGATCACTATGACCTGCTTTCGCACCTGCTCGCGCCGTCACGCTCGCAGTCAAGCTAGCTTATGCCATTGCACTAACCTCCTGATGTCCGACCAGGATTAGCTAACCTTCGTGCTCCTCCGTTACGCTTTGGGAGGAGACCGCCCCAGTCAAACTACCCACCAGACACTGTCCGCAACCCCGGTAAGGGGCCAACGTTAGAACATCAAACATTAAAGGGTGGTATTTCAAGGTTGGCTCCACGCAGACTGGCGTCCACGCTTCAAAGCCTCCCACCTATCCTACACATCAAGGCTCAATGTTCAGTGTCAAGCTATAGTAAAGGTTCACGGGGTCTTTCCGTCTTGCCGCGGGTACACTGCATCTTCACAGCGAGTTCAATTTCACTGAGTCTCGGGTGGAGACAGCCTGGCCATCATTACGCCATTCGTGCAGGTCGGAACTTACCCGACAAGGAATTTCGCTACCTTAGGACCGTTATAGTTACGGCCGCCGTTTACCGGGGCTTCGATCAAGAGCTTCTCCTTACGGATAACCCCATCAATTAACCTTCCGGCACCGGGCAGGCGTCACACCGTATACGTCCACTTTCGTGTTTGCACAGTGCTGTGTTTTTAATAAACAGTTGCAGCCAGCTGGTATCTTCGACTGGTCTCAGCTCCATCCGCAGGGACTTCACCTACACACCAGCGTGCCTTCTCCCGAAGTTACGGCACCATTTTGCCTAGTTCCTTCACCCGAGTTCTCTCAAGCGCCTTGGTATTCTCTACCTGACCACCTGTGTCGGTTTGGGGTACGATTTGATGTTACCTGATGCTTAGAGGCTTTTCCTGGAAGCAGGGCATTTGTTACTTCAGCACCGTAGTGCCTCGTCATCACACCTCAGCCTTGATTATCCGGATTTGCCTGGACAACCAGCCTACATGCTTAAACCGGGACAACCGTCGCCCGGCTAACATAGCCTTCTCCGTCCCCCCTTCGCAGTAACACCAAGTACAGGAATATTAACCTGTTTCCCATCGACTACGCCTTTCGGCCTCGCCTTAGGGGTCGACTCACCCTGCCCCGATTAACGTTGGACAGGAACCCTTGGTCTTCCGGCGAGCGGGCTTTTCACCCGCTTTATCGTTACTTATGTCAGCATTCGCACTTCTGATACCTCCAGCATGCCTCACAGCACACCTTCGCAGGCTTACAGAACGCTCCCCTACCCAACAACACATAGTGTCGCTGCCGCAGCTTCGGTGCATGGTTTAGCCCCGTTACATCTTCCGCGCAGGCCGACTCGACCAGTGAGCTATTACGCTTTCTTTAAATGATGGCTGCTTCTAAGCCAACATCCTGGCTGTCTGTGCCTTCCCACATCGTTTCCCACTTAACCATGACTTTGGGACCTTAGCTGGCGGTCTGGGTTGTTTCCCTCTTCACGACGGACGTTAGCACCCGCCGTGTGTCTCCCGTGATAACATTCTTCGGTATTCGTAGTTTGCATCGGGTTGGTAAGTCGGGATGACCCCCTAGCCGAAACAGTGCTCTACCCCCGAAGATGAATTCACGAGGCGCTACCTAAATAGCTTTCGGGGAGAACCAGCTATCTCCCGGTTTGATTGGCCTTTCACCCCCAGCCACAAGTCATCCGCTAATTTTTCAACATTAGTCGGTTCGGTCCTCCAGTTAGTGTTACCCAACCTTCAACCTGCCCATGGCTAGATCACCGGGTTTCGGGTCTATACCCTGCAACTTAACGCCCAGTTAAGACTCGGTTTCCCTGCGGCTCCCCTATACGGTTAACCTTGCTACAGAATATAAGTCGCTGACCCATTATACAAAAGGTACGCAGTCACACCCGAAGGTGCTCCCACTGCTTGTACGTACACGGTTTCAGGTTCTTTTTCACTCCCCTCGCCGGGGTTCTTTTCGCCTTTCCCTCACGGTACTGGTTCACTATCGGTCAGTCAGGAGTATTTAGCCTTGGAGGATGGTCCCCCCATATTCAGACAGGATACCACGTGTCCCGCCCTACTCTTCGAGTTCACAACCTGTGCATTTTGGTGTACGGGACTATCACCCTGTACCGTCGGACTTTCCAGACCGTTCCACTAACACACAAGCTGATTCAGACTCTGGGCTGCTCCCCGTTCGCTCGCCGCTACTGGGGGAATCTCGGTTGATTTCTTTTCCTCGGGGTACTTAGATGTTTCAGTTCCCCCGGTTCGCCTCGTTAACCTATGTATTCAGTTAACGATAGTGTGACGAATCACACTGGGTTTCCCCATTCGGACATCGCCGGTTATAACGGTTCATATCACCTTACCGACGCTTTTCGCAGATTAGCACGTCCTTCATCGCCTCTGACTGCCAGGGCATCCACCGTGTACGCTTAGTCGCTTAACCTCACAACCCGAAGATGTTTCACTTCTGGTTGCGAAAATTTGAGAGACTCGAACACACATTGACTGTGTGTCGTTTCAATTTTCAGCTTGATCCAGATTTTTAAAGAGCAAATATCTCAAACGTCACCCGAAGATGAGTTTTGAGATAGTTCGGCACGCGTCTTTCACTCACGAACCAGCAAGTGGCGTCCCCTAGGGGATTCGAACCCCTGTTACCGCCGTGAAAGGGCGGTGTCCTGGGCCTCTAGACGAAGGGGACACTGAAGTCTCAATCGCAAGACGCCTTGCTTCTTTACTTTCATCAGACAATCTGTGTGAGCACTACAAAGGCAGGTTCTTTAAGGTAAGGAGGTGATCCAACCGCAGGTTCCCCTACGGTTACCTTGTTACGACTTCACCCCAGTCATGAATCACAAAGTGGTAAGCGCCCTCCCGAAGGTTAAGCTACCTACTTCTTTTGCAACCCACTCCCATGGTGTGACGGGCGGTGTGTACAAGGCCCGGGAACGTATTCACCGTAGCATTCTGATCTACGATTACTAGCGATTCCGACTTCATGGAGTCGAGTTGCAGACTCCAATCCGGACTACGACATACTTTATGAGGTCCGCTTGCTCTCGCGAGGTCGCTTCTCTTTGTATATGCCATTGTAGCACGTGTGTAGCCCTGGTCGTAAGGGCCATGATGACTTGACGTCATCCCCACCTTCCTCCAGTTTATCACTGGCAGTCTCCTTTGAGTTCCCGGCCTAACCGCTGGCAACAAAGGATAAGGGTTGCGCTCGTTGCGGGACTTAACCCAACATTTCACAACACGAGCTGACGACAGCCATGCAGCACCTGTCTCACAGTTCCCGAAGGCACCAATCCATCTCTGGAAAGTTCTGTGGATGTCAAGACCAGGTAAGGTTCTTCGCGTTGCATCGAATTAAACCACATGCTCCACCGCTTGTGCGGGCCCCCGTCAATTCATTTGAGTTTTAACCTTGCGGCCGTACTCCCCAGGCGGTCGATTTAACGCGTTAGCTCCGGAAGCCACGCCTCAAGGGCACAACCTCCAAATCGACATCGTTTACGGCGTGGACTACCAGGGTATCTAATCCTGTTTGCTCCCCACGCTTTCGCACCTGAGCGTCAGTCTTTGTCCAGGGGGCCGCCTTCGCCACCGGTATTCCTCCAGATCTCTACGCATTTCACCGCTACACCTGGAATTCTACCCCCCTCTACAAGACTCTAGCCTGCCAGTTTCGAATGCAGTTCCCAGGTTGAGCCCGGGGATTTCACATCCGACTTGACAGACCGCCTGCGTGCGCTTTACGCCCAGTAATTCCGATTAACGCTTGCACCCTCCGTATTACCGCGGCTGCTGGCACGGAGTTAGCCGGTGCTTCTTCTGCGGGTAACGTCAATCGCCAAGGTTATTAACCTTAACGCCTTCCTCCCCGCTGAAAGTGCTTTACAACCCGAAGGCCTTCTTCACACACGCGGCATGGCTGCATCAGGCTTGCGCCCATTGTGCAATATTCCCCACTGCTGCCTCCCGTAGGAGTCTGGACCGTGTCTCAGTTCCAGTGTGGCTGGTCATCCTCTCAGACCAGCTAGGGATCGTCGCCTAGGTGAGCCATTACCCCACCTACTAGCTAATCCCATCTGGGCACATCTGATGGCATGAGGCCCGAAGGTCCCCCACTTTGGTCTTGCGACGTTATGCGGTATTAGCTACCGTTTCCAGTAGTTATCCCCCTCCATCAGGCAGTTTCCCAGACATTACTCACCCGTCCGCCGCTCGTCACCCGAGAGCAAGCTCTCTGTGCTACCGCTCGACTTGCATGTGTTAGGCCTGCCGCCAGCGTTCAATCTGAGCCATGATCAAACTCTTCAATTTAAGTTTGATGCTCAAAGAATTAAACTTCGTAATGAATTACGTGTTCACTCTTGAGACTTGGTATTCATTTTTCGTCCGAGGACGTTAAGAATCCATGTCACTTTGAGTGCCCACACAGATTGTCTGATAAATTGTTAAAGAGCAGTTGCGACGCGCTTTAGCGCTCTGTCGCGAGGTGGCGTATATTACGCTTTCCTCTTTCAGAGTCAACCCGTTTTTCAGGATTTTTCTCTGCAACCGAACCGGCTGTTTGTGTGAAGTGATTCACATCCGCCGTGTCAGTGGGAGCGCATTATAGGGAGTTCTCGAGCGTCCGCAATAGAAAAATGGCAGAAAAATGACTGACTGCTGCATTCCCCAGCAAAACCCCGCTTTATACCTCGTTACACACAGAATTATCCACAGGAGAGCGTAAAAACATGACCGCTAGCCCCGTGGATCGCCAGCTATATAGAAGGAGAATCACCGGACTGGAGAGAAACATAAAAATTCGCGAGCGTTGCGCAAACGTTTTCGTTACAATGCCGCGCTATGACACGGATGCCCGGTTGGGTGCGTTAGGTGAGTTTTTAGGCAAAAACTCACCTAACGCTCTCTGTAATGTTCAAATCCTGGGGATTTAATACCATGCAACAACGTCGTCCAGTCCGCCGCGCTCTGCTCAGTGTTTCTGACAAGGCCGGTATCGTCGAATTCGCGCAGGCGCTTTCCGCTCGTGGTGTCGAGCTGCTGTCCACCGGCGGCACCGCTCGCCTGCTGGCAGATAAAGGCCTGCCGGTTACCGAAGTCTCTGACTACACCGGTTTCCCGGAAATGATGGATGGACGCGTGAAGACCCTGCATCCGAAAGTACACGGCGGCATCCTCGGTCGTCGCGGTCAGGATGACGGTATCATGCAGCAACACGGTATCGCGCCTATCGATATGGTTGTCGTTAACCTTTACCCGTTCGCCCAGACCGTCGCTCGTGAAGGATGCTCGCTGGAAGACGCGGTGGAAAACATCGATATCGGCGGCCCGACCATGGTGCGCTCCGCGGCGAAGAACCATAAAGATGTCGCCATCGTAGTTAAGAGCAGCGACTACGACGCCATCATTAATGAGATGGACGCCAACGAAGGTTCCCTCACGCTGGCCACCCGCTTCGACCTCGCCATTAAAGCCTTCGAACACACCGCCGCTTACGACAGCATGATCGCCAACTACTTCGGCAGCATGGTTCCGGCCTATCACGGCGAAAGCAAAGAAGCCGCTGGCCGCTTCCCGCGTACCCTGAATCTGAACTTCATTAAGAAGCAGGATATGCGCTACGGCGAAAACAGCCACCAGCAGGCGGCTTTCTATATAGAAGAGAATGTAAAAGAGGCCTCCGTGGCGACCGCCACTCAGCTGCAGGGCAAAGCGCTCTCCTATAACAACATTGCCGATACCGATGCGGCGCTGGAGTGCGTGAAAGAGTTCAACGAGCCGGCCTGCGTTATCGTCAAGCATGCCAACCCGTGCGGCGTTGCCGTCAGCGACTCGATTCTTGACGCCTACGATCGCGCTTACAAAACCGACCCGACCTCCGCGTTCGGCGGCATCATTGCCTTTAACCGCGAGCTGGATGCTGAAACCGCGCAGGCGATCATCTCTCGCCAGTTCGTCGAAGTGATCATCGCGCCGTCCGCCAGCGAAGAAGCGCTGAAAATCACCGCCGCGAAGCAGAACGTCCGCGTACTGACCTGCGGCCAGTGGGATACTCGCGTTGCCGGCCTCGATTTCAAACGCGTTAACGGTGGTCTGCTGGTTCAGGACCGCGATCTCGGCATGGTCACCGCAGGTGAACTGCGCGTGGTCAGCAAACGTCAGCCAACCGAGCAGGAACTGCGCGATGCGCTGTTCTGCTGGAAAGTGGCGAAATTCGTCAAATCCAACGCCATTGTGTATGCCAAAGATAATATGACCATCGGCATAGGCGCCGGTCAGATGAGCCGCGTCTACTCGGCGAAAATCGCCGGAATTAAAGCCGGTGATGAAGGTCTGGAAGTGAAAGGTTCCGCCATGGCCTCTGACGCTTTCTTCCCGTTCCGCGACGGCATCGATGCCGCAGCCGCGGTAGGCATCACCTGCGTTATTCAGCCGGGCGGCTCTATCCGTGACGACGAAGTGATTGCCGCCGCTGACGAACACGGCATCGCCATGATCTTCACCGACATGCGCCACTTCCGCCATTAATTCCTGGAGCAGCAGATGAAAGTATTAGTAATCGGCAACGGCGGGCGCGAGCACGCGCTGGCGTGGAAAGCGGCTCAGTCGCCGCTGGTTGATACCGTCTACGTCGCGCCGGGCAACGCCGGTACCGCCCTGGAGCCGTCGCTGCAAAACGTCGCCATCGGCGTCACCGATATTCCGGCGCTGCTTCGCTTCGCGCAGGATGAGAACATCGATCTGACCATCGTTGGCCCGGAAGCGCCGTTGGTCATTGGCGTGGTCGACGCGTTCCGTGCCGCCGGGCTGAACATCTTCGGGCCAACCGAAGGCGCCGCACAGCTGGAAGGCTCAAAAGCCTTCACCAAAGATTTTCTCGCCCGTCATCATATTCCGACGGCGGAATACCAGAACTTCACCGAAGTGGAGCCTGCGCTGGCTTATCTGCGCGAGAAAGGCGCGCCGATCGTCATCAAAGCCGACGGTCTGGCGGCGGGTAAAGGCGTTATCGTGGCGATGACCCTCGAGGAAGCCGAAGCGGCGGTCAAAGATATGTTGGCCGGCAACGCCTTTGGCGACGCAGGCCACCGCATCGTGATTGAAGAGTTCCTCGATGGCGAAGAGGCTAGCTTTATTGTGATGGTCGACGGCGAGCACGTCCTGCCGATGGCCACCAGCCAGGATCACAAGCGCGTCGGCAACGGCGATACCGGCCCGAACACCGGCGGGATGGGGGCGTACTCCCCGGCGCCGGTGGTTACTGACGAAGTCCACCAGCGCACCATGGAGCGGATTATCTGGCCAACCGTGAAAGGCATGGCCGCTGAAGGCAACACCTATACCGGTTTCCTCTACGCCGGTCTGATGATCGACAAGCAGGGCAACCCGAAGGTGATTGAGTTCAACTGCCGCTTTGGCGACCCGGAAACCCAACCGATCATGCTGCGCATGAAGTCCGACCTGGTCGAGCTGTGCCTCGCCGCCTGCGCGGGCAAGCTGGACGAGAAAACCTCCGAGTGGGATGACCGCGCGTCGCTGGGCGTGGTGGTTGCCGCCGGCGGCTATCCGGGCAGCTACAATACGGGCGATGAGATCTACGGCCTGCCGCAGCAGGAAGTCGCAGACGGTAAGGTCTTCCACGCCGGCACCAAACTGTCTGACGACCAGCGCGTGGTCACCAACGGCGGGCGCGTGCTGTGCGTCACCGCGCTGGGTGACTCCGTGGCGCAGGCGCAGCAGCGCGCCTATCAGCTGCTGACCGACATTCGCTGGGACGGTAGCTTTAGCCGTAGCGATATCGGCTGGCGCGCCATCGAACGTGAAAAGGCTAACGGCTAAGTTTCGCCAGCAGCGTTTTGCGCGTAATGCCTAACTGACGGGCGGCTTCGGTTTTGTTGCCGCCCGTTTTTTCCAGCGCCGCCAGAATCACCTCTTTCTCCACTTCCACTAACGGCTGAATTCCCCCCTCCTCGCTCCCGACTGATGGCAGCGGCGTACCGGCGATCGCCAGCGGCAGTTCTCGCTCAGAGATATAGTTTCCGGTCAGTAGCACCACCGCCCGCTCCACCGCGTTTTCCAGCTCGCGAATATTGCCCGGCCAGGGGTAGTGGATCAGCAGGTCCATCGCCTGTGGCGTGAACCCCTTTACCGTCTTACGATTGCGTTCGGTATAGCGTTTGAGAAAATGCTGCGCCAGCTGCGGAATATCTTCCCGTCGCCGGCGCAGCGGCGGTATCTCGATGGTCACGACGTTGAGTCGGTAATAGAGATCCTGGCGAAAGCGCCCGGCGCTCACCTCTTCCGCAAGGTTGCGATGGGTGGCGGCGATAAGCCGCACATCAACGGCAAGCGTCTGGTTGCTGCCGACCCGCTGCACCTCCCGCTCCTGAATCGCCCGCAGCAAGCGGACCTGCATCACTGGCGAGATATCGCCTATCTCATCAAGAAACAGCGTGCCGCCATCCGCTTCGACAAAGCGTCCTTCCCGCCGCCGATCCGCCCCGGTAAACGCCCCTTTTTCATGACCGAATAGCTCGGATTCCAGCAGTGACTCATTCAGCGCCGCGCAGTTGAGCGTGACCAACGGCTTGTCACGACGCTCGCTGCAGGCGTGGATGGCGTGCGCCACCAGCTCCTTACCGGTTCCCGACTCCCCATAAATCAGCACCGTCGCGTCCGAAGGGGCCACCAGCGTAATATCGTTAAGAAGCGCCTGCATCGCCGGGCTGTCGCCAATCATGCCCCACCGTGAATCCGTCGCAACGCTGGGGTCGCTCTCGCTCTGCCGGGTGTGCGCCAATGCCTGAACCAGCGTCTGCTGCAGGGTGTCAAAATCCAGCGGTTTAACCAGATAATCCAGCGCCCCGGACTTAATAGCTTCTACCGCCGTACCGACGCTGGAAAACGCCGTCATGATCAGAACCGGTATCGCCGGGTTATAGGCCTTAATCTCTTTTAACGTTGCGATACCGTCCATCTCCGCCATACGGATATCGCACAGCACCAGGTCGAAGACCTGCTGATGGATCTGCTCCAGCGCCTGCAGGCCGTTGTGAGCCAACCCCACCTGATAGCCCCAGCCGCGCAGCAGCGCCTGCAGGATCGTGCAGTGGCTGATGTCATCATCAACGACCAGAATCTGTACTTTATCGCTGCTCATCTTCCCTCCGTTGAGCATCCACCGGTAACCAAAGCGTAAATATCGCTCCAGCTCCCGGCTGACTTTCGGCGCGGATCGTCCCGCCATGTTGTTCGATAATATTCTGCACTACGGCCAGCCCCAGCCCGGTGCCGTCCGCCTTGGTGGTGAAATACGGCGTGAAGATAGCCTGTAACTCTTCATCGCTCATCCCCTTACCGCTATCCGTGACGACGATTTTCACCCGCTGACGATCGGCTTCGCTTGCTGTTACGCGAATGACGCCGTCACGGCCAATCGCCTGCATTGCATTCAGGTACAGATTCAACAGCACCTGATTCAGGCGATCGGGGTCGGCGCTGATCGTGGTTAACTCAGGTCGCGGAGTAAATTGCAGCGCGATCCCGCGGCTCTGCGCATCCTGGCTTACCAACTGCAATGAGTGGCGGATAAGCGCGTTGATATCGACTGTCTGGTAGTTTAGATGGGCGGGCCGGACCAGCTCCAGCAGCTCGCTGACCACCCGGTTCAGGCGATCAGCCTCTTTGGCCATCACCTGGGCTAACTGATGCGACTCGCCGCCAGGCGGCGTGCGCTCGGCAAAATATTTCGCCAGCCCTTTAATCGACGAGAGCGGGTTGCGGATCTCGTGCGCGACCCCCGCCGCCAGATGGCCAAGCGCCACCAGCTTTTCCTTGCGGGCCATCGCCTCCAGCAGCTGTTTCCGCGAGCGACGATAGCGGCGGAACCAGAACTGAGCGAGGATCGTCGCCGCTATCACCAGCGCGGCGGCACCCAGCATGATGGCCATATTCCGCTGCCCGCGGGCCTGCGCGGCATCCAGCTCGCGGCTATCAAAGGCGATAAAAATCACCTGCGGGACGATGGCCTGAGCCAGGGCGCTATTGCCGCGGTTCATCATTCCCATATGGTGGCCGCGGGCCGGATTAAGCGGGCGAAAATGGCGATAGATCTCTAGCGCCGGCTGCGGTTCGCTAAGCCGGCGCCAGCGGGCCTGTTCGCCAACCGCTAACGCACGCATCTGCGCCGGGCTATACAGCGTTTTACCCACCTGCTGCGGATCGCTATGGGCGATAATTTTACCGTTTTCATCGGTCACCGCGAACCACAGGACGCCCGGTTGCCAGGCCATCTCTTCCAGCAGGGCCTGCAGCTGCGCATGATGCATACGCATCCCCATCCCGACGCGCGTGCCGGACTCCAGCGCGCGGATCAGCACGCTCCCTTTCTCTTCAATGGTTTGTCGGGCAGCGGTCGTCTCGCGACCGTAGTCGCGGACGATCATCGCGGAGAACAGCATGACCAGCAGCACAACCGTGCCGGTCAGCAGCCAGCTCAGCGCGCCAGCGGCGGCGTCCCGGGAGAGAGATTTGATCTTCATCGGCGAGTCCTTGTCATCTCTTTTTCACTATCTGCAGGCTCCTTCAGCAGAAATCATGCCATGTTTCCGCGCGGCCAATCCTGCTCTCAAACATATCGCCTGCGCTTAAGCGAGTAAAAATGACTCGCCTGACCCTGGCGGAACGGGTCATTTTTACTCGCTCTCCTCGGCAAAGGCTTCGGCAGGCCGACACAGACGGGCTTTTTCAGACTGGCATGGAAGATGCAATACCGAGGGAAACCACACAGGAGAAAATGCCATGAAACGGAACCGTACCTTACCTCTCGCCCTCGTTACCTTTGCCGCGCTGACCTTCGCCAGCAACGCGGCCTGGGCCAACCACCACTGGGGCAACAATAACGGGATGGGCAACCAGGGCTACAGTCAGCTGACCCAGGAGCAGCAGGCTACCGTGCAAAAGCTGCATAACGATTACTATGCGCAAACCAGCGCCCTGCGCCAGCAGCTGCAGTCCAAACGCTATGAGTACAATGCGCTGCTCACGGCGCAAAAGCCGGACAGCGGGAAGATTGAAGCTGTCGCTCAGGAGATGGAAGGCTTACGCCAGAAGCTGGATCAGCAGCGGGTGAAGTTTGATATCGCCCTGGCTGAGGCAGGCGTTCCCCGCGGCGCAGGAATGGGATATGGCGGCTGTCGCGGTAGCGCCGGCGGTCATATGGGCATGAACCACTGGTAAAGGTTAGAAGCTTTTTTCCGTCGGCTGCCAGGTGCAGAAGTTTTCATTGGCGACCAGCAGCAGTTGAGAGCCTTCCGGCGCCTCAAGCCAGGCAATGCTCACTGCGGCGGAAGCGTGGCTCTGGCGGCGTTCAATGTGCGCCAGGGCCCGGCTATCGAGGTCGGGCGTAACCGTCTGCCCTTCGCAGGTCAGCACGGTATGCGCGGCAGCGTTCCAGCGCCCCTGGCGCAGGACGACCCGCCCCTGGCGGAGGGCGTCGCTGGTCTGGCGGATCTGTTCGGCGCGATAACGATATAGCGCGACCTGGTCGCTGGAGAGCTGCTGCTTCTGCCCGTCCACTTCCCGTTGCATAAAGCTCAGATCGCCCTGCGCGTCGAAACGGGCGCGAATATGTTCCGGCGGTTTGCCATAGACATTGAGTTCGATAAGCGCCAGTTGATCGCCCTGCCAGCGATATTCGCTGGTCGAGGTGTCCCCGTGACGCCACGGGCTGAAGGCGGCGAGAAGATGGACTTCATCGCCAGAATCTTTACGCCAGATGCGCATCGCTCCCTGATTGTCCGCATATCCGCTGGCGGTAAACGGCGGTAGCGACGTGTCGTGGCTGCAGGCAGTCAGCAACAGGATGCCCGCCAGCGCCAGAGGCCGGCGCCAGACAGACAAAAGGGGCTTAATAGCCCCTTCGATAAAACTGTTCACTGCCACGCGGTCTTACTTAACTGCGTCTTTCAGTGCTTTGCCAGAAACAAATGCCGGCACGTTAGCTGCAGCGATTTTGATCTCTTTACCGGTCTGCGGGTTGCGGCCAGTACGCTCAGCGCGGTGGTTCACTTTGAAGGTACCGAAACCAACCAGTTGAACAGCATCACCTTCTTTCAGAGACTCAGTAATTGCAGCCAGGGTAGATTCCAGGGCAGCTTTAGCCTGTGCTTTGGACAGGTCAGCTTTGTCCGCAATTACATCAATCAGTTGAGTCTTGTTCATAAGTTATCCTTACAATGTGTTTATCGCTTGCTAAGCATCGAGTGCGACGGAAATGCCAAAAAAGCACCCTCCTGCATACACGCACCGATAGCCACTTTTTTTCGCCCTCCAAATGTAGACCAGACGGGGGGCGGAATGGAAGCCTTCAGACGCTACAATTCAGGCGGTAAATCACGTTTTCTGGTCTCACTGCTGAAAATTTATACCAATATTGCTCTCGCCAGCCTCGCGCAGGTCCGCGCGCAGGCCTTTTATCAGCTCAAGATCACGCTCTTCACAGTCGGCCAGCAGGCGGAAAATTTCCCACTGAATATCCCATTCCTGCTCTACCGCCGGATTCGCTTTCAACTCTTCGTCGGTCATTTCGCGACCTTCCTGGGTCATTTCCAGCATCGCCACGGTGGTGATGGAGGTCTTGCTCACCTCGATCGCGTGCTCGAGCGTTTCGCCGCTCAGACGAGAATGAATCAGTTCACTCAACGCCACGCAAGCGTCTATGGCCGGATAGACACCGTACATGTCGAAATCATCTGCCGCCGGGATCGCCTCTTCCAGCTTCTCCAGCTGGCTGTCGAAATTCACCTTCGCATCTTTAACCGTCAGCGTTTCCCAGATCAGGTCCAGGATACGACGATAAAGCAGGCCGTCGCCAAACTCGGTTTGCTTGCAGAACATCGCGTAGTTGGGATACATACGTTCGCACAGGCAGGCCATAAAAGTGACATGCTGCCAGCTTTCCAGCTTCTCCAGGCGCAGGTGAATCGGGTTTTGTAACATGATGAATTCTCGAAGTCAGAAATTAGGCGCAGTGTACCTGAATCAGCTGTGATTTGCTTGCCAACGCACAAACGACGGACGACGGGACGCCACCGCATCGGCCCAGCGCGTCGGCTCGGGCAGACGGTAGCCTCGCATGCAGCGCTCAACCCACATTAAAGCGCTGTCCATGCCTACCCGGTGGCCGGTGCTAATAAACAGCGGGTTGCAGCGCACTTTGCTGCGCCAGACCCAGGCCAGTTGCTCATTTTTATCCATCAGCGGGGCCAGCGCGCCAGGCTCATCACCCAGGTCGCCGATTTTGCCGCACAGGCGTTTTTTCGCCACTCCGATAGTCGGCACATCAATCATCAGGCCAAAATGGCTGGCGACGCCCAATCTCCGGGGATGAGAAATGCCGTGTCCGTCAACGAAGAGTAGGTCCGGTTTTTGCGAAAGCTGCTCCCACGCCGCCAGCAGCGCAGGCGTTTCGCGAAACGAGAGAAAGCCGGGAATATAGGGCATAGAGGTGGCGACCCGCGCCACCTGGTATTCCACCAGCTCAAGCTCAGGCCAGGTCAGCAGCACCATCGCAGCCCGGGTGATCTCCCCTTCCTGCTCAAACCCGACGTCCGCGCCGCCGATCAACGCCGGCGGGTCGCGATCCAGTCGATCCGCACGCTCTACCGACGCGGCTAACTGTTGCTGTTGGGTACGTAGTGCGGCTAAATCCATAGGGCTTATCTCCTACTGGTGATAGGGTGCGGACAGACGGTGCACAGCCTCAACAAAGACGCCCGCATGCTCGGGGTCAACGTCCTGATGAATACCGTGTCCAAGGTTAAAGACGTGGCCTTCCCCCTGGCCAAAGCCGGCAAGAATGGTCGCCACTTCTTCTTCAATACGCGGGGCGGGCGCATAGAGCATCGACGGATCCATATTGCCCTGTAGCGCTACTTTGTTACCCACGCGACGGCGAGCATCGGCAATATCGGTGGTCCAGTCGAGACCCAACGCATCGCAGCCGGTCTCCGCCATCGCTTCCAGCCACTGACCACCGCCTTTGGTGAACAAGGTCACCGGCACGCGACGGCCTTCGTTTTCCCGCAGCAGGCCATCGACGATCTTATGCATGTAGTAGAGGGAGAACTGCTGATAGTCGCGGCCGGTCAGCACCCCGCCCCAGGTGTCAAAAATCATCACCGACTGCGCGCCGGCTTTGATCTGCGCGTTGAGATACAGGGTAACGCTCTTCGCCAGCTTATCCAGCAGCGCATGCAGCGCCTGCGGCTCGGCGTACATCATCTTTTTAATCACGGTGAAGGCCTTGCTGCTGCCGCCCTCCACCATGTACGTAGCCAGCGTCCATGGACTACCGGAAAAACCGATCAGCGGCACTTCGCCTTTCAGTTCGCGGCGAATGGTGCGCACGGCGTTCATTACATAGCCCAGCTCCTGCTCCGGATCCGGGATCGGCAGTTTGTCGACGTCGGCTTTACTTTTTACCGGCGAGGTGAAGCGCGGACCTTCGCCAGCTTCAAAGTACAGCCCCAGCCCCATGGCGTCCGGGATGGTCAGGATGTCCGAAAAGAGGATCGCCGCGTCCAGCGGGTAACGGCGCAGCGGCTGGAGCGTCACTTCGCAGGCCAGCTCGGCATTTTTACACAGCGACATAAAGTCGCCCGCTTGCGCACGGGTGGCTTTGTACTCCGGTAAATAGCGGCCCGCCTGGCGCATCATCCACACCGGGGTGACATCAACCGGCTGACGCAGCAGCGCGCGCAGGTAACGATCGTTCTTCAGTTCGGTCATTTTTACATTCCTTTAGCGTTGATACGCCCAGTGTAACATGTCACTCGAACTCTGCCCGACACATCGCGACGGTATCTTCGATAAGCCGCCGCGCCACTGTCCCCGGCGGCGGCAGAAGCGGCAGGTCGTCATAGCGATACCAGTCCGCGGTCAGTAACTCTTTTTTGTCGACCACGATCTCGCCATCTGCGTAATCCGCCATAAAGGCGGTCATCAGCGACTGCGGGAACGGCCATGGCTGAGAGGTCACGTAACGCAGATTTTTTACCCGAATACCGCTCTCCTCCATCACCTCGCGAGCCACCGCCTGCTCAAGGGTTTCGCCGACCTCGACAAAGCCGGCCAGCACGGTGTGCACGCCGTTGCGATGCCGCGTATGTTGCGCCAGCAGGATCGCATCGTCGCGACGGATTGCCACGATAATGCAGGGGGCAATTTGCGGGTAGTAACGTTCGCGGCAGTGGCTGCACAGCATCGCCCATTCGCTTTTGCTGGCATGCATCGGGTGGCCGCAGTAACCGCAAAATTTATGCGAGCGATAAAATTCGGCGAGCTGGATCCCCCGCCCAGCCAGCTGGAAGAGTCCCGGATCCTGATCCAGCACCTGGCGCAACGATCCCATGTCATGGCGACGATCCTGGCGCACCATCCACACGGACTCGCCCTGCCACTCGCCAATATGCAGCGCATGCTGGCCGACAAGATCGAAATTAACCGCTTCGCCATGTGGTAATTCTCCACCAGGCAACCATAATTTTTGTTCGTGACTGACAACCCACCAGCCGCGATCTAATTTTTCAATAATACGATCCATATCTATTGCACTACCTTTGCTTCACTGGCATGTTGTTAACATTATATTTACATTTTGGTGAGCAGATTTAAATCAAAACTAGCGGAGTCAATCATGCTAAACCAGCTGGAAAATCTGACGGAGCGCGTTGGCGGTAGTAATGAACTGGTCGATCGCTGGCTACAAGTGCGTAAGCATCTGCTCGTGGCTTACTACAACCTGGTTGGCCTGAAACCGGGCAAAGAGTCGTTTATGCGGCTAAACGAAAAGGCGCTGGATGACTTTTGCCAAAGTCTGGTGGATTACCTCTCATCCGGTCATTTTAGTATTTATGAACGCATTATTGGCGAAATGGAAGGCGATACCCCTCTTTTAGCCGCCACCCGGCTTTACCCGCAGCTGGAAGCCAATACCCAGCAGATGATGGACTACTACGATACCTGCCTCGAAAACGCCATCGATCACGATAACTATCTTGAATTTCAGCAGGCGCTGTCGGATATCGGCGAGTCGCTGGAGGCGCGTTTCGCGCTGGAAGATAAACTGATCGCCCTGGCTGTCGCCCATAACCTGAGCAATGACGTGCGCGATAATATTGCGCCGACCGCTTGAGTTGTGAACCGTTAACGCGTAATTTACGTACATTATCCCTCTGCGGAGGGATTTCATCTTGTCGGAGTGCCTATTTTCCATGCGCAGGCTAACGTGGAAAAGGCTGAGACCGTTAATTCGGGATCCGCGGAACCTGATCAGGCTAATACCTGCGAAGGGAACAAGAGTAAACTGCTGTTCGCGTCAGTCCGTCAGGGCCGATCGCATCTGTTACTCCATCCGTCGTCTGACAAGCCATGTCCTTTTTTAACTGGAATGCGCTATGTCTACTACCAAACTAACCCGTCGGGAACAACGCGAGCACGCGCAGCGATTCATTGATACGCTGGCGGGTACCGCTTTTCCTAATTCACGCCGCATCTATGTTCACGGCTCACAAGCGGATATCCGCGTCCCGATGCGTGAAATTCAGCTCAGCCCAACTCTCGTCGGCGGCGATAAAGATAACCCCCGGTACGAAACCAACGAACCGATCCCGGTGTATGACACCTCCGGGCCGTATGGCGACCCGGATATTAGCATTGATGTCCGCCAGGGGCTGGCAAAGCTGCGCCAGCCGTGGATCGACGCGCGTAACGACTGCGCGCCGCTCAGCGAACGCAGCTCGGCCTATACCAAAGCGCGGCTGGCCGACGACGGTCTCGATGAGCTGCGCTTCAGCGGCCTGCTGACGCCCAAACGCGCCGTCGCTGGCAAATGCGTTACCCAGCTGCATTACGCCCGCCAGGGGATAGTCACCCCGGAGATGGAGTTCATCGCCATTCGCGAAAACATGGGTCGCGAACGTATCCGCAGCGAGGTTCTGCGCCAGCAGCACGCAGGTGAAGGCTTCGGCGCCCACCTTCCGGAAAACATCACCCCCGAGTTTGTTCGCGATGAAGTGGCCGCCGGACGCGCCATCATCCCCGCCAACATCAACCACCCGGAGTCTGAACCGATGATTATCGGCCGCAACTTCCTGGTGAAAGTGAATGCCAATATCGGCAGCTCGGCGGTGACCTCTTCCATCGAAGAAGAGGTCGAGAAACTGGTCTGGTCAACCCGCTGGGGCGCCGACACGGTGATGGACCTCTCCACCGGCCGCTATATCCACGAAACCCGCGAGTGGATCCTGCGCAACAGCCCGGTGCCGATTGGTACCGTGCCGATTTACCAGGCGCTGGAGAAGGTCAACGGCATCGCCGAGAATCTCACCTGGCAAGTCTTCCGCGATACCCTGCTGGAACAGGCCGAGCAAGGCGTCGACTACTTCACGATTCACGCCGGCGTACTGTTGCGCTACGTCCCGATGACGGCGAAGCGCCTGACCGGTATCGTCTCGCGCGGCGGCTCAATCATGGCTAAGTGGTGCCTGTCGCATCATCAGGAAAACTTCCTCTACCAGCATTTCCGCGAAATCTGCGAAATCTGCGCCGCCTATGACGTGTCGCTGTCGCTGGGCGATGGCCTGCGCCCCGGCTCCATTCAGGATGCCAACGACGAGGCGCAGTTTTCCGAGCTGCGCACCCTCGGCGAACTGACGAAAATCGCCTGGGAATATGACGTGCAGGTGATGATTGAAGGCCCTGGCCACGTGCCGATGCAGATGATCCGCCGCAATATGACCGAACAGCTGGAGCACTGCCACGAAGCGCCGTTCTACACCCTGGGGCCGCTCACCACTGATATCGCGCCGGGCTACGACCATTTCACCTCCGGTATCGGCGCGGCAATGATCGGCTGGTTCGGCTGCGCCATGCTGTGCTATGTCACGCCGAAAGAGCATCTCGGCCTGCCCAACAAAGAGGATGTCAAACAGGGGCTGATTACCTACAAAATCGCCGCCCACGCCGCCGACCTCGCGAAAGGCCACCCCGGGGCGCAGATCCGCGACAACGCGATGTCTAAAGCGCGTTTTGAATTCCGCTGGGAAGACCAGTTCAACCTCGCGCTCGACCCGTTCACCGCGCGGGCCTATCACGATGAAACCCTGCCGCAGGAGTCCGGCAAAGTCGCCCACTTCTGCTCCATGTGCGGGCCGAAATTCTGTTCGATGAAAATCACTCAGGAGGTCCGCGACTACGCCGCGAAGCAAAGTATCGAAGCCGGCATGGCCGATATGTCGAATAACTTCCGCGCCCGCGGCGGCGAAATCTACCTGAAACAGGAGGAAGCCTGATGTATCAACCTGATTTTCCACCCGTCCCGTTTCGTCTCGGACTCTACCCGGTGGTGGACAGCGTGGCGTGGATTGAGCGCCTGCTCGAAGCTGGGGTACGTACCCTTCAGTTACGCATCAAAGACCGGCGCGACAGCGAAGTTGAGGATGACGTGATCGCCGCCATCGCCCTTGGTCGCCGCTATCACGCCCGACTGTTCATTAACGATTACTGGCAACTGGCGATTAAGCACCAGGCCTATGGCGTGCATCTCGGACAAGAAGATCTGGAAACCACCGATCTGAGCGCTATCCGCCAGGCCGGGCTGCGTCTTGGCGTCTCTACTCACGATGATATGGAAATTGATGTCGCCCTTGCGGCGCGCCCCTCTTACATCGCGCTAGGTCACGTCTTCCCGACGCAAACCAAACAGATGCCTTCCGCGCCGCAGGGCCTCGAGCAGCTTGCCAGACATATTCAACGCCTGGCGGATTACCCCACCGTGGCGATCGGCGGAATTAGCCTGGAAAAGGCGCCGGGGGTACTGGCGACCGGCGTCGGCAGCATCGCGGTGGTCAGCGCCATCACCCAGGCGGCGGACTGGCGGGCAGCGACCAACCAACTGCTGGCGCTGGCGGGAGCGGGCGATGAATGATCACGACTTTATGCGCTATAGCCGCCAGCTGCTGCTGGAGGATATTGCCATCGAAGGGCAGCAGAAGCTGTTAGCCAGTCGAGTGCTGATTATCGGCCTTGGCGGGCTGGGCTCCCCGGCGGCGCTCTATCTGGCCGGGGCTGGCGTCGGGACGCTGACCCTGGCCGATGACGACGCGGTGCATCTCAGCAACCTGCAACGGCAGATCTTGTTCACTAGCGCGGATATCGATCGGCCAAAAGCCGCAGCGGCACAGACCCGGCTCAGCCAGCTAAACCCGCAGATCAAACTGGTAGCGCTCCAGCAGCGCTTAAGCGGCGAGGCGCTCCGCGCCGAAGTGGCGAAAGCGGACGTGGTGCTGGACTGTACCGATAATATGGTCACCCGCCAGGCGATCAATGCCGCCTGTGTGGCCCTCGATACCCCGTTAGTGACCGCCAGCGCCGTGGGCTTCGGCGGTCAGCTGATGGTGCTCACCCCGCCCTGGACGCAGGGCTGCTATCGCTGCCTGTGGCCGGAAAGCGATGAACCGCAGCGCAACTGCCGCACCGCGGGGATCGTCGGCCCGGTGGTCGGCATGATGGGCACCCTGCAGGCGCTGGAGACGATTAAGCTGCTCAGCGGCATGGCGACGCCGCGCAACACCCTGCGGCTGTTCGACGCCCGCACCAGCAACTGGCGCGCCCTTGCGCTACAGCGTTCCCGGAGCTGCCCGGTGTGCGGAGGGCGGCATGCAGATCTGGTTTAACGACGAGCCGCTGGCGTGCGCCGACAATCTCAGCGTCAGCGCCCTGCTGACCCAGCTCGAACAGCAGCAGCCTGGCGTTGCGCTGGCGCTCAATCAACACATCCTGCCGCGCGACCGGTGGGAAGATCATCTCTTGCAGGAAGGCGATCGGGTCCTGCTTTTTCAGGTTATCGCTGGAGGCTGACATGTTACGTATTGCAGACAAAACGTTTGAATCCCATCTTTTCACCGGTACCGGCAAATTCGCCGCCCCGGAGGTGATGGTCGAGGCGATTCGCGCCTCGGGCAGCCAACTGGTAACCCTGGCGATGAAGCGCGTCGATTTACGCCAGCGCAATGACGCCATCCTCGCCCCGCTGCTGGCGGCGGGGGTTAACCTGCTGCCGAATACCTCGGGCGCCAAGACGGCGGAAGAGGCGGTGTTTGCCGCCCGTCTGGCGCGGGAAGCCCTGGGTACCCACTGGCTGAAGCTGGAGATCCACCCGGACGCCCGCTGGCTGCTGCCCGACCCGATTGAAACCCTGAAAGCGGCGGAGCTGCTGGTCCGCGAAGGGTTCGTGGTGCTGCCCTACTGCGGCGCCGATCCGGTGCTGTGTAAACGACTGGAAGAGGTGGGCTGCGCGGCGGTGATGCCGCTGGGTGCGCCGATCGGCTCCAATCAGGGGCTGGAAACCAAAGCCATGCTGGAGATTATTATCGAGCAGGCGACGGTCCCGGTGGTGGTCGACGCCGGGATCGGCGTCCCGAGCCATGCAGCGCAGGCGCTGGAGATGGGCGCGGACGCGGTGCTGGTCAATACCGCCATTGCCGTCGCCGACGACCCCGTGGCCATGGCCCGCGCCTTCCGTATGGCGATCGATGCCGGATTACTGGCGCGTCAGGCCGGACCGGGGGCACGCAGTACGCAGGCGCAGGCCACCAGCCCGCTCACCGGATTCCTGGAGGCGCTAGCATGAAAACCTTTAGCGATCGCTGGCGGCAGCTGGAGTGGGACGATATCCGCCTGCGCATCAACAGCAAAACCGCCGCCGACGTCGAACGGGCGCTGGCGGCCAAACAGCTCACCCGCGACGATATGATGGCCCTGCTCTCGCCTGCCGCGGCCAATTACCTTGAACCGCTGGCCCAGCGCGCGCAGCGCCTCACCCGGCAGCGCTTCGGCAATACCGTCAGCTTCTACGTGCCGCTGTATCTCTCCAACCTGTGCGCTAACGACTGCACCTACTGCGGCTTCTCGATGAGCAACCGCATTAAGCGCAAGACACTGGATGCCGCCGAGATTGCCCGCGAGTGCGCCGCAATCCGCAACCTGGGCTTTGAGCATCTGCTGCTGGTGACCGGCGAACATCAGGGTAAGGTGGGAATGGATTATTTCCGTCGGCACCTACCGGCTATCCGCAGCCAGTTTGCCTCGCTGCATATGGAGGTGCAGCCGCTGGCGACTGAAGAGTATGCCGAGCTGAAAACCCTGGGGCTCGACGGGGTGATGGTCTATCAGGAGACCTATCATGAAAGCATGTACGCCCAACACCATCTGAAAGGAAAAAAGCAGGATTTCTTCTGGCGGCTGGATACGCCGGATCGCTTAGGCGCGGCGGGGATCGATAAGATCGGCCTTGGCGCGCTCATCGGCCTTTCCGACAGCTGGCGAGTGGACTGCTTTATAGTCGCTGAGCACCTGCTGTGGCTGCAGCAGCGCTACTGGCGCAGCCGCTATTCGGTCTCCTTCCCGCGCCTGCGTCCCTGCGCCGGCGGTATTGAACCGGCTTCGCTGATGGATGAGCGCCAGCTGGTGCAAACTATCTGCGCCTTCCGCCTGCTGGCGCCAGAGGTTGAGCTGTCGCTATCCACCCGCGAATCACCCTGGTTCCGCGACCGGGTGATCCCGCTGGCGATCAATAACGTCAGCGCCTTCTCTAAAACCCAGCCCGGCGGCTACGCCGACGATCATCCGGAGCTCGAGCAATTTGCCCCGCACGACGATCGCCGCCCTGAAGTGGTCGCCAGCGCGCTGGCCGCCCGCGGCCTGCAGCCGGTATGGAAAGACTGGGATAGCTGGCTGGGACGCGCTTCGCAAACCTCATGATGTACAGTGTAAACGCCTGATAATTTTGCGCGCCTGCACGAGAGATGAAAAACGGAGGCTGGCCCGCCCGACGCCGTTTTTCTATTCTGCCCGGGTCAGCAGCGGACGCTGACCAGGGCGAACCTTTTCTTCCTCATTTTCGCCCTGCCTCTCCGCGCTGAGCAGAGGCCTGCACATTATCGCCGAATATAAATCACGATACATGAAGGCCTCAGAGTTATAATTGAGCAATAGTGAACTGATTCGATCGGCAGGCGTCCCAGACGCAACCTGCGTTCGGACCCATGGTTTATACATCCGGGACGATTAACGATTCATGGCTCTACACAACAGAAAGCTCTCTTTTACGACGCCGATCGTCGTGGGGTTTGCCGGTATTTTGCTCAGTTTTATGCTGATCGCTATTTTTGTGACTCTGGCGCAACAGAAAGATTTTCTCGAAGATTATCACGATATTAACCGCAATTTTACCCATAACCTGGCGATTAACTATACGGAAACCCTGCTGCGGGAAAATGATTTTATCCTCGGGCGCGCAGCCGCCTTCTTTGCCCGCAATGACGAACTGAATCGCGCAGTCAATGTGGAGCCGGAGAAAGGGTTAACCACGCTGATGCAGTTACAGAACATGATGCCAAGCGTCTCATCCATCTCGCTGGCGGATACCGAGGGCCACTATCTGCGCGCCCCGGAGGTGCTGGAAAACGAAGACAGCCGGGCTTTCGATCCCAGAACGCGGCCCTGGTTTATCAAACAGGCGGAAGCCAGCACCTTCAGCCACTACACCAGTCCGTATATGGATTATTTCACCCACCATCCGACGATTACCATTTTCAAACCCATCATTACCCCGGAAGGGAAACTCAAGGGCAGCCTCGCCTTTCATCTCGATCTCACCTCCATGGGGTTCGCGCTGCGCCAGATGGTGGCGCCCGTACAGGGGGAATTTTTTGTGGTGCAACGGGATGGCAAAGTGGTCCTGCACTCCGACCCGGGCGCGCTGTTTAAACCCTTCGTCAGGGACGAACTGATGGATAAAATGACCAGCGGAGAGGGGCAGCTTTACGATCCCGGGAGCGACACCTGGTATTACTATTACTCCTTTACCAATCCCGACTGGTTTGTGATTTTCCGTGTCGATAACGCCACCCTGGTCAATCTGACACGTCATGAGACCAATTTAGTGATCGGCGGTTTCACTCTCGCAGCGATCATTATTATCCTGTTCGGTCTTTATCTGCGTCATGCTTCCCGTACCGTGCTGATGAATATCATCAATGCGATTAAAACCGGTGACGTCAAACGCGCCCCGCGCCTTGAGGCGATGCTGAGTAAAGCGATTGAAACCAATAAACAGCGCGAACTGTCCTACGTCCGCCAGGCGACCATCGACGCTCTCACCGGCTGCAAAAACCGCCGCGCCTTCGACAGCGATATTGCCGCCCTGATGAACGATCACCAGCCGTTCGCCCTCGCGCTGGTCGATATCGATAACTTTAAATCGATCAACGACACCTGGGGCCACCTCAATGGCGATATCGTCCTGCGTAACGTCGCCCGCGAAGGGCTGCAGGTCCTCCAGCCGCTGGAGATATCTCTCTATCGCTACGGCGGCGAAGAGTTCGCGGTGGTCTTTCCTGCCGAACATATCGATAACGCCCGCACGCTGCTGGAAACATGGCGGGTAAACGTCGAACGACGCACCTGGCGCGAAGATGGCCTGACGGTCACCTTCAGCGCCGGCCTCGGGGAATGGAATATGGAGCCACTGGATAAGCTGGTGGTGAGCGTCGATGAAGCGCTGTACAAAGCCAAACAGCAGGGTAAAAACCGTATCCTGCGCGCGTAAGACTTCAGCGCCGCCACCGCCCACTTCGGTGGGCTTTTTTATTTTTTCCGGAAAAAATGAAACCGGTTTCAATTATTGTGTGATGCCTTACACACAATCACGGTAAAGCGGTTGTCGCATCGCCAGGGCCGCGATAAAGATAAGACATCACGGAACACAAGGGCCACTGACTATGAAGAATATCGTTTTGTGCTGTGCCGCCGGTATGTCTACCAGCATGCTGGTTCAGCGTATGCAAGATGCCGCGCAGAAGAAGGGTGTTGAGGTCTCTATCAAGGCCGTACCGGTCGCTGAGTTTAAAGATAATCTGGCCGCCGCCGACATTATTTTGCTCGGCCCGCAGGTGAAATATGAGCAGGCGAAGCTGCAGGCGCTGGCCGACCCGTTCGGCAAGAAGGTCGCCGTGATCGATATGATGGACTACGGCATGATGAAAGGTGATGCCGTTCTGGATAAAGCCCTTAAGATGCTGGAGTAATCGATGGAAGATTTAGAAACGATCATCATGGAGCTGCTGGTTAACGCGGGTTCCGCACGTAGCGCGGCGCTGACGGCGCTACAGCTGGCGCGCAAAGGCGATTTTGTCGCCGCGGAGCAGGCCATGGCTGAATCCCATGAGTTCGTCAAACATGCGCATAAAATTCAGACCCAGCTTATCGGCATGGATGAAGGCAGCGGTAAATTGCCGGTCAACTTGATCACCGTGCATTCCCAGGACCATCTGATGAACGCTATGGTCATTCAGGATCTGGCGACCGACATGATTGAACTCTATCGTCGTCTGCCCCTCGCGCAATAATCTCACGGATTTAACGGGCGTCGCTGTCGGCGCCCGTCCTTCTTACAGAAAGCCGTACATCGCCGCGAATACCCAGCCAAACACGCAGGAGACGCCGACGCCGATGAGCCCGGGCAGGATAAAGCTGTGGTTAATCACAAAGCGGCCGATATGGGTGGTCCCTGAGCGATCAAACTGGATCGCCGCCAGATCGCTTGGGTAGGTCGGCAGAATATAATAGCCATAGCAGGCCGGCGCAGAAGCCACGATATAGGCCGGGTCGACGCCGATGGCCAGGGCTACTGGCACAATCGCCGCCAGCGCTGCCGCCTGGGAGTTCACAAATTTCGAAACCAGTAGCAGCACGATGGCATAAGCCCACGGATACTCTTTTACCATCTCACCAAGCACGCCTTTAATCTCGGTCATGTGCGCGCCAAACATGGTCTCCGCCATCCACGCGATGCCGTACACCGCGACGATAGCGATCATTCCCGAACGAAAGACCTCATTTTTGGAAATCGATGCCGGGTTAGTTTTTGTAATGATGATGATCAGCGCTCCGGAGAGCAGCATAAACATCTGGATAACCAGCACCATCGACAGTGGTTTACCGTCAAAGGCCGGGCGCAGTTCAGAAAAAGCGCCAAGCAGCGCCACCACGGCGATAGAGGCCAGAAAAATCCACATTGCTATCCAGTTGCTGGTCGGCAGCTTTTTGTCCAGCAGCGTCGCCGTATCGCCATAGACGTAATGGCGGTTCTCCGGGAGCGCAATAAACGCCTGGAAGGCTTCGTCCTGATCCAGGTCTTTGCCGCGGAACCAGCTGAAGATACCGATGGCTAAAATACCCAGCAGCGTGGACGGAATGGTTATCGCCAGCAGATCGAGAAACTCCAGGTGTTTCCCGTTAAAGGTAAAATTTCCCAGCATCGCCACCAGCGATACCACCGCCACCGAGACCGGGCTGGCGATGATCCCCATCTGAGCGCCAATGGAGCTGGCGGCCATCGGACGCTCCGGACGAATGTTATTCTTAATCGCCACATCGTAGATAATCGGCAGGATGGTATACACCACGTGGCCGGTACCGCAGAGGATGGTCAGCGTGCAGGTGACGAAAGGCGCCACGATAGAAACATATTTCGGGTTACGCCGCAGCAGCTTCTCGGCAATCTGCAGCATCACGTCTAACCCGCCGGACGCCTGCAGGGTCGCCGAGGCGGCTACCACTGCAATGATCACCAGCATCACATCAACCGGCGGTTTGCCCGGCTGGAGATGAAAAACAAAGACGAGGATCACCAAACCGATGCCGCCCAGCAGCCCCAGCGCAATCCCCCCTTTTCGGGCACCATAAAACAGACAAATTAATATAATAATGAGTTGTATCGCGAATTCCATGCAGCCCCCAGAGCCTGTCCACTCAGATCTAAAAATGATCCCTACCTGCCTGTCGGGATTATTTCTGCGCCTGACCGGGAGAAGCATGAGATGCGGCTATCCCTCTCCAGCGCCGTCGCGCCGAAGATACAGCAACAGAAGTAATCCCATGATTCATCAGGTATTTTGAATATATACCCTTTGAATTGATTATTTTTTGATATGAGTAGAAGTTTTACCCATACATAAAGAAAGGTTTTAGAAAAAGGCTTCTAATAGATATTTTGCATGAATTAATTGCTAAGAAAATGAAGATTTAATATGTCGTAAATGTAATTAAGGGCCGGGAAAGCGGCGAAAAATAGACAATAAAAAAAGCCGGTCAGGAAACCTGACCGGCTTTTTAGCAGTGCATCAACGATTAATCGTTGTCAGAACCGCCCAGACCTGCGTTCAGCAGCTCTGCCAGGTTGGCAGACGCTTCTTCCACGCTCACCTGCGGTGCCGCCGGCAGCTCGCCAGCAGCGCGACGGCGCATACGATCCTGGTGATACGCATAACCGGTACCGGCCGGGATCAGACGACCCACGATGACGTTCTCTTTCAGACCGCGCAGTTCGTCGCGTTTGCCCGCAACGGCTGCTTCGGTCAGCACGCGAGTGGTCTCCTGGAACGATGCCGCGGAGATGAAGGACTCGGTGGCCAGAGACGCTTTGGTGATACCCAGCAGATCGCGGGAGAACGTTGCGCCCACTTTGCCGTTCGCTTCCAGTTCGCGGTTCGCGATCTTGACGCGGGAGTATTCCACCTGCTCGCCTTCGAGGAAGTCGGAGCTGCCTGCGCTTTCGATGGTGGCTTTACGCAGCATCTGACGAACGATAACTTCGATGTGCTTATCGTTAATCTTAACGCCCTGCAGACGGTATACGTCCTGGACTTCGTTAACAATGTAACGGGTCACAGCATGTACGCCACGCAGACGCAGAATGTCGTGCGGTGCTTCCGGACCGTCGGAAACCACATCACCACGTTCCACACGTTCACCTTCGAACACGTTAAGCTGACGCCATTTCGGGATCATCTCTTCGTACGGCTCGCTACCGTCTACCGGGGTGATAACCAGGCGACGTTTCCCTTTGGTTTCTTTACCGAAGGAAATGATACCGCTGATTTCAGCCAGGATAGCCGGCTCTTTCGGACGACGTGCTTCGAACAGGTCCGCAACGCGCGGCAGACCACCGGTGATATCCTTGGTACCGCCGGATTCCTGCGGAATACGCGCCAGGGTGTCACCAGAGCTGATCTGTACGCCATCTTCCAGCTGAACAATCGCTTTACCCGGCAGGAAGTACTGAGCAGGCATATCAGTGCCTGGGATCAGAACGTCGTTGCCCTGAGCATCAACAATTTTCAGTGCTGGACGCAGATCTTTACCACCTGCGGTACGTTCTGCAGAGTCCAGAACCACCAGCGAAGACAGACCGGTCAGCTCGTCAGTCTGACGAGTAATGGTCTGGCCGTCGATCATGTCAGTGAAACGGATGAAACCGCTAACTTCGGTGATAACCGGCATGGTGTGCGGATCCCAGTTTGCGACGGTTTCACCGCCGGCAACCTGCTCACCGTCGCCTTTCGCCATAACCGCACCGTAAGGTACTTTATAGCTCTCTTTGGTACGACCGAATTCGTCGATCAGCTTCAGCTCGGTATTACGGGAAGTGATAACCAGCTTACCACTGGAGTTCACAACCGACTTCGCGTTGCTGAGCTTGATGCTACCTTTGTTTTTCACCTGGATGCTGGATTCAGCAGCCGCACGAGATGCCGCACCACCGATGTGGAACGTACGCATCGTCAGCTGTGTACCCGGCTCACCGATGGACTGTGCCGCGATAACGCCGATAGCCTCACCTTTGTTGATGAGGTGGCCACGCGCCAGGTCACGACCATAGCAGTGCGCGCAGACGCCAAAGTCGGTGTCACAGGATACAACGGAACGCACTTTGACGGAGTCAACGGAGTTCGCTTCCAGCAGGTCACACCAGTGCTCATGCAGCAGCGTGTTGCGTGGAACCAGAATATCCGCGGTACCCGGCTTCAGAACATCTTCCGCAGTCACACGACCCAGTACGCGATCGCGCAGCGGCTCTTTAACGTCGCCACCTTCGATAACCGGCGTCATGGTGATGCCTTCCAGGGTGCCGCAGTCGTCTTCAGTGACGACCAGGTCCTGCGCAACGTCAACCAGACGACGAGTCAGGTAACCGGAGTTCGCTGTTTTCAGTGCGGTATCCGCCAGACCTTTACGAGCACCGTGGGTGGAGATGAAGTACTGGAGTACGTTCAGACCTTCACGGAAGTTCGCGGTGATCGGCGTTTCGATGATGGAGCCATCCGGCTTCGCCATCAGACCACGCATACCAGCCAGCTGACGAATCTGTGCCGCAGAACCACGCGCACCGGAGTCGGCCATCATGTAGATGCTGTTGAAGGAAACCTGCTGCTCTTCCTGACCGTCACGGTTAATCACGGTTTCGGTTTGCAGGTTATCCATCATCGCTTTGGATACACGATCGTTCGCCGCAGCCCAGATATCGATAACTTTGTTGTAGCGTTCGCCCGCGGTCACCAGACCGGACTGGAACTGTTCCTGAATCTCAGCAACTTCCGCTTCCGCTTCGCTGATGATTTCGTATTTTTTCTCCGGGATGACCATGTCATCGATACCAACGGATGCACCTGAACGCGCTGCGTAAGCAAAGCCGGTGTACATCGTCTGGTCCGCAAAAATAACGGTCGGTTTCAGACCCAGAATACGGTAACAAGTGTTCAGCATCTTGGAGATCGCTTTCTTACCAAGCGCCTGGTTCACGATAGAGAACGGCAGACCTTTCGGTACGATCATCCACAGAATGGCACGGCCAACGGTCGTGTCTTTCAGGCTGGTTTTCGCGACAAACTCACCATTGTCGTCTTTTTCGTATTCAGTGATACGCACTTTAACGCGCGCATGCAGAGAGGCCAGGCCGGCGCGATAAATACGCTCAGCTTCTTTCGGGCCAGTCAGCACCATGCCTTCGCCTTTGGCGTTAACACTGTCACGGGTCATGTAGTACAGACCCAGTACAACGTCCTGAGACGGAACGATGATTGGTTCGCCGTTCGCCGGGGACAGGATGTTGTTGGTAGACATCATCAGCGCACGCGCTTCCAGCTGGGCTTCCAGCGTCAGCGGTACGTGAACAGCCATCTGGTCACCATCGAAGTCGGCGTTGTATGCCGCACAAACCAGCGGGTGCAGCTGGATGGCTTTACCTTCGATCAGAACCGGTTCGAATGCCTGAATACCCAGACGGTGCAGGGTTGGCGCACGGTTCAGCAGGACCGGGTGTTCGCGGATAACTTCGTCCAGGATATCCCAAACGACAGCTTCTTCGCGCTCAACCATCTTCTTAGCGGCTTTGATGGTGGTGGCCAGGCCACGCAGTTCCAGCTTGCCGTAGATGAACGGTTTGAACAGCTCCAGCGCCATTTTCTTCGGCAGACCGCACTGATGCAGACGCAGGTATGGACCTACGGTGATAACAGAACGACCGGAGTAGTCAACGCGTTTACCGAGCAGGTTCTGGCGGAAACGACCCTGTTTACCTTTGATCATATCGGCCAAAGATTTCAGAGGACGTTTGTTAGAACCGGTGATCGCACGACCGCGACGACCGTTATCCAGCAGGGCGTCAACCGCTTCCTGCAGCATACGTTTTTCGTTGCGTACGATGATATCCGGCGCAGCCAGATCCAGCAGACGTTTCAGACGGTTGTTACGGTTGATCACGCGACGATACAGATCGTTGAGGTCAGACGTCGCGAAACGACCACCGTCCAGCGGAACCAGCGGACGCAGATCTGGCGGCAGTACCGGCAGAACGGTCAGGATCATCCACTCCGGCTTGTTGCCAGACTGAACGAAAGCTTCCAGCAGCTTAATGCGCTTGGTCAGCTTTTTACGCTTGGTTTCGGAGTTGGTTTCGTTCAGCTCTTCACGCAGCTGCTCGCATTCCTGCTCCAGATCCATATTGCGCAGCAGCGCCTGGATCGCTTCCGCGCCCATTTTCGCGTCGAATTCGTCACCGAACTCTTCCAGCGCGTCCAGGTACTGTTCTTCCGTCAGAATCTGGTTGCGTTCGAGGTTGGTCATGCCACCTTCGATAACCACATAGGATTCAAAGTACAGTACACGTTCGATATCGCGCAGCGGCATATCCAGCAGCAGACCGATACGGGACGGCAGGGATTTCAGGAACCAGATGTGCGCAGTCGGACATGCCAGCTCGATGTGGCCCATGCGCTCACGACGCACTTTAGTCTGGGTCACTTCAACGCCGCACTTCTCACAGATCACACCGCGGTGTTTCAGGCGCTTGTACTTACCGCACAGGCACTCATAATCTTTTACCGGCCCAAAGATACGGGCGCAGAAAAGGCCGTCACGCTCAGGCTTGAACGTACGGTAGTTAATGGTTTCCGGCTTTTTAACTTCACCGAAAGACCATGAACGGATCATGTCTGGCGAAGCCAGAGCAATTTTGATCGCATCAAACTCTTCGGTTTTAGTTTGCGCTTTCAGAAACTTTAATAAGTCTTTCACGGATTTGCTCCCGTCGGAGTTAGCACATTCCGCTGCCGGGCGTTAACCCGGCAGCAGTGACCTGTTTGAGCGAGAATTACTCGTCTTCCAGTTCGATGTTGATGCCCAGCGAGCGAATTTCTTTCAACAGTACGTTGAAGGATTCCGGCATGCCCGGTTCCATCTGGTGATTGCCGTCCACGATGTTTTTATACATCTTGGTACGACCGTTCACGTCATCAGACTTAACGGTGAGCATTTCCTGCAGGGTGTAGGCCGCGCCGTATGCTTCCAGCGCCCACACTTCCATCTCACCGAAGCGCTGACCACCGAACTGTGCCTTACCACCCAGCGGCTGCTGAGTAACCAGGCTGTAAGAACCGGTGGAACGAGCGTGCATTTTGTCGTCGACCAGGTGGTTCAGTTTCAGCATGTACATGTAACCCACGGTTACCGGACGTTCGAACTGTTCACCGGTGCGGCCATCAAACAGGGTGATCTGACCGGAAGTCGGCAGGTCGCCCAGCTGCAGCAGCTCTTTGATTTCAGCTTCTTTCGCACCGTCGAATACCGGCGTTGCGATCGGCATGCCTTTACGCAGGTTTTCAGCCAGACGCAGAACTTCTTCATCGCTGAAGGTATTCAGGTCAACTTTCTGGCGAACGTCAGCGCCCAGATCGTAAGCACGCTGGATGAATTCGCGCAGTTTCGCGACTTCCTGCTGCTGTTTCAGCATGGCGTTGATCTTATCGCCGATGCCTTTTGCAGCCATACCCAGGTGAGTTTCAAGGATCTGACCGATGTTCATACGAGACGGTACGCCCAGCGGGTTCAGTACGATATCTACCGGCGTACCGTTAGCATCGTGCGGCATATCTTCGATCGGGTTGATCTTAGAGATAACACCCTTGTTACCGTGACGACCCGCCATCTTATCACCAGGCTGGATACGGCGTTTAACGGCCAGATATACCTTAACAATCTTCAGCACGCCCGGTGCCAGATCGTCGCCTTGGGTGATTTTACGGCGTTTCGCTTCGAGTTTTTTCTCGAACTCGTGTTTCAGTTCGTCATACTGCTCAGCCAGCTGTTCCAGCTGATTTTGTTTCTCTTCGTCGGTCAGGCCCAGTTCCAGCCAGCGATCGCGAGGCAGCTTGTCGAGCTTCTCAGCTTCAACGCCACCGGAGACCAGCACCGCGTAGATACGACTGAACAGACCGGCTTCGAGGATCTGCAGTTCTTCAGACAGGTCTTTTTTGGCCTGCTTCAGCTGCATCTCTTCGATTTCCAGAGCACGTTTGTCTTTTTCTACGCCGTCACGGGTAAAGACCTGAACGTCGATAACGGTACCAGAGACACCGTTCGGTACGCGCAGAGAAGAGTCTTTAACGTCAGACGCTTTCTCACCGAAGATCGCGCGCAGCAGTTTCTCTTCCGGCGTCAGCTGGGTTTCACCTTTCGGCGTTACCTTACCAACCAGAATGTCGCCGCCGGTCACTTCCGCACCGATATAAACGATACCGGATTCATCCAGTTTGGAGAGCGCAGCTTCACCCACGTTCGGGATGTCAGCGGTGATCTCTTCCGGCCCCAGCTTGGTGTCACGGGACACGCACGCCAGTTCCTGAATGTGGATAGTGGTGAAACGGTCTTCCTGGACAACACGCTCGGAAACGAGGATGGAGTCTTCGAAGTTGTAACCGTTCCACGGCATGAACGCTACACGCATGTTCTGACCCAGCGCCAGCTCACCGAGGTCGGTGGACGGGCCGTCTGCCAGCACGTCGCCGCGCTCAATAGGTTCGCCCAAGGACACGCAAGGCATCTGGTTGATGCAGGTGTTCTGGTTAGAACGGGTGTACTTGGTCAGGTTATAGATGTCGATACCTGCTTCGCCCGGGTACATCTCGTCTTCGTTAACTTTGATAACGATACGGGAAGCATCCACGTACTGAACGGTACCGCCACGTTTAGCCACGGCAGTAACACCGGAGTCAACGGCAACAGCACGTTCCATACCGGTACCAACCAGCGGCTTATCAGCGCGCAGAGTCGGAACCGCCTGACGTTGCATGTTCGCACCCATCAATGCACGGTTGGCGTCATCGTGTTCCAGGAACGGGATCAGGGACGCACCGACGGATACCACCTGCTGGGTGGATACGTCCATGTAGTCAACCTGGTCGCGGCTGAACAAGCTGGATTCGCCTTTGCTACGGCAGGTAACCAGATCTTCTACGAAGTGGCCGTTTTCATCCAGGTTGGAGTTCGCCTGAGCGATAACGTAGTTGCCTTCTTCGATAGCAGACAGGTAGTGAATTTCGTCAGTAACCACACCGTCGGTCACTTTACGATACGGCGTCTCAAGGAAGCCATATTCGTTGGTCTGCGCGTACACGGACAGGGAGTTAATCAGACCGATGTTCGGACCTTCAGGCGTTTCGATCGGACATACGCGACCGTAGTGGGTCGGGTGTACGTCTCGAACTTCGAAGCCTGCGCGCTCACGGGTCAGACCGCCTGGGCCGAGTGCGGAGATACGACGTTTGTGCGTAATCTCAGACAGCGGGTTGTTCTGGTCCATAAACTGAGACAGCTGGCTGGAACCAAAGAACTCTTTCACTGCTGCGGAAATCGGCTTGGCGTTGATCATATCCTGAGGCATCAGGGTATCCAGATCGCCAAGAGACAGACGCTCTTTCACCGCACGCTCTACACGTACCAGGCCAACGCGGAACTGGTTTTCCGCCATTTCGCCAACGGAACGGATACGACGGTTGCCGAGGTGGTCGATATCGTCCACTTCGCCTTTACCGTTACGGATATCGATGAGCTTCTTCATCACTTCGATGATGTCGTCTTTGCTCAGGATACCGGAACCTTCGATTTCGTCGCGCAGCAGAGAACGGTTGAACTTCATACGACCAACCGCGGACAGATCGTAGCGGTCTTCAGAGAAGAACAGGTTCTCAAACAGACTTTCAGCGGCTTCACGAGTCGGCGGCTCGCCAGGGCGCATCATGCGGTAGATTTCTACCAGCGCGCTCAGACGATCGTTAGTCGGGTCGACGCGTACCGTTTCAGAGATGTACGGGCCGTGGTCCAGATCGTTGGTGAACAGCGTTTCGATACGCTTGTGGCCAGACTGGCTCAGCTTAGCCAGCAGATCCAGGCTCAGCTCCATGTTCGCCGGGCAGATCAGTTCGCCAGTCGCTTCATCGATATAGTCTTTAGCCGCCACTTTGCCCGCGATATATTCAACCGGCACTTCGATATGCTTGATATCGTCTTTTTCCAGCTGACGGATATGACGAGCCGTGATGCGACGGCCTTTCTCAACGTACACTTTGCCGTTGGCTTCGATATCGAAGGAGGCAGTTTCACCGCGCAGACGCTCCGGAATCAGCTCCATCTGCAGCTTGTTGTCGCGAATTTCAAAGACCACTTTTTCGAAGAACAGGTCAAGGATCTGCTCAGTGGTGTAATTCAGCGCGCGCAGGATGATGGTAGCCGGCAGCTTACGACGACGGTCGATACGAACGAACAGGTTGTCTTTCGGGTCGAATTCGAAGTCCAGCCAGGAACCGCGGTAAGGGATGATACGTGCGTTATACAGAACCTTACCGGAGGAGTGGGTCTTACCTTTGTCACTGTCAAAGAAGACGCCCGGGCTACGGTGCAGCTGAGAAACGATAACACGCTCGGTACCGTTGATAACAAAGGTACCGTTGTCGGTCATGAGCGGAATTTCGCCCATGTAGACTTCTTGTTCTTTAATGTCTTTGACGGTGCCTTCTGGCGCTTCGCGCTCGTAGATCACCAGACGCAGTTTTACGCGCAGCGGTGCAGAATAAGTCACGCCACGGATCTGACATTCTTTAACGTCAAAAACCGGTTCGCCCAGACGGTAGCTGACGTATTGCAGCTCGGAATTACCGCTGTAGCTCTGAATCGGGAATACGGAACGGAAAGCAGCTTCCAGACCATACTGCCCTTCAGGATCTTGCTCGATAAACTTCTGGAACGAGTCAAGCTGGATAGAAAGGAGATATGGCACATCCAGAACTTGTGGACGTTTACCAAAATCCTTACGAATACGTTTTTTCTCGGTATAGGAGTAAACCATAGGGTTCCTCAGCTCGCTGACAAGTCGACCCATCTGCCCGCAGAGGGCAGTTTTTTATGCAACACTATTTTGTTGACCGGAAAATGGAACACTTTCCGCAATGCCTGTTGCTATCACGCTTAAACCATTTCATTGCGATTTACACAGCCCAGGAACCCTAACCTGTCGCAGTATATTAAGTCGTCGATAGAAACAAGCATTGAGAGGCAAACCAGTAGTCAAACAGCGTGAAACGCTACTGGCGCCTTACAGCGCAAAAAGGCTGGTGACCAAAAAGTCACCAGCCTCAGCCTGATTTCTCAGGCTGCAACCGGAAGGGTTGGCTTATTTAACTTCAACTTCAGCGCCAGCTTCTTCCAGAGATTTTTTCAGAGCTTCAGCGTCGTCTTTGCTGATGCCTTCTTTCAGTGCAGCCGGAGCAGATTCTACCAGGTCTTTAGCTTCTTTCAGACCCAGGCCAGTTGCGCCACGTACTGCTTTGATAACAGCAACTTTGTTAGCGCCAGCAGCTTTCAGAATTACGTCGAATTCAGTTTTTTCTTCAGCAGCTTCAACCGGGCCAGCAGCTACAGCTACAGCAGCAGCAGCGGAAACACCGAATTTTTCTTCCATTGCAGAGATCAGCTCAACAACGTCCATTACGGACATAGCGGATACTGCTTCAATGATTTGATCTTTAGTGATAGACATTTAAATTGTTCCTGAATATCAGAATAAGTTTATACGTAAGCGAATGCTTTACAAAGATAACTGCGATTAAGCAGCTTCTTTCGCATCGCGTACAGCAGCCAGAGTACGAACCAGTTTGCCAGCCGAAGCTTCTTTCATGGTTGCCATCAGGCGTGCAATTGCTTCTTCGTAGGTCGGCAGAGTTGCCAGGCGGTCGATCTGCGACGCCGGGATCAGCTCACCTTCAAAGGCAGCGGCTTTGACCTCAAATTTTGCATTCGCTTTCGCGAACTCTTTGAACAGACGAGCAGCAGCGCCCGGGTGTTCCATAGAGTATGCAATCAGGGTCGGACCAACAAACGTGTCTTTCAGGCACTCGAACTGAGTACCTTCAACGACGCGGCGCAGCAGGGTGTTACGAACAACACGCATGTATACGCCAGCTTCACGACCTGCTTTACGCAGTTCAGTCATTTTATCTACAGTTACGCCACGGGAATCCGCAACTACTGCAGACAGCGCGCCTTTGGCTACTTCGCTGACTTCAGCAACAATCGCTTGTTTGTCTTGAAGATTTAAAGCCATTAGCTTTGCTCCTGGATGTTTGCCAGAGCCTATGCTCTGGAACTCACTTCACTCAATTCAACGAAAAGAGCGTCTAAATACGGTGAGCAGAAACAAGCCAGAATATCCAAAAATAATCTTAGCGTTCTGTCACCGTCTACGCAGGGGATTAAGTTTCTTGCGAAACACCTGCGGTCTTCGACGGAGGCCTGGATAGGCCAGGCTCCAACGAACAAATTCTTCCTATGACTTCGTCCTTCGAACCGCAGCGGCGTTAGCTGCTCTCGTTCACACCGGTCATGTAGTTAACTACACTCCCGGTGATTCACTCGATTGCTGCCTTGCTGCAATTCAAATGACTCGCATAGCGTCTGTCTTATTGACAGAATCGTGGGGGTAAGATTGTAGACAAAATCACCGCCCACGTAAAGGCATTAGTTTGCAGAAGCGTTCAGGCCAGCCTGATCTACTGCAACACCTGCACCCATAGTGGTGGAGATGCTAACTTTCTTGATGTACACGCCTTTCGCCTGAGTCGGTTTTGCTTTTTTCAGCGCAACCAGCAGAGCTTCCAGGTTTTCTTTCAGTTTGTCAGCGTCAAAGTCCACTTTTCCGATGGTGGTGTGGATGATGCCGTTTTTGTCGTTACGGTAACGAACCTGGCCTGCTTTCGCGTTTTTAACCGCTTCAGCAACGTTCGGAGTTACGGTACCTACTTTCGGGTTCGGCATCAGGCCACGCGGACCCAGAACCTGGCCCAGCTGGCCAACAACGCGCATTGCATCCGGGGAAGCAATAACAACGTCAAAGTTCATTTCGCCTTTTTTGATCTGCTCAGCCAGATCTTCCATACCTACCAGCTCAGCGCCTGCAGCTTTAGCAGCTTCAGCGTTTGCGCCTTGGGTAAATACGGCTACGCGAACGGAACGGCCAGTACCGTGCGGCAGTACAGTTGCGCCACGGACGTTCTGGTCAGATTTACGAGCGTCGATGCCGAGGTTAACGGCAACGTCTACGCTTTCGGTAAATTTAGCGGTGGCCAGCTCTTTCAGCAGAGCAATGGCTTCGTTGATGTCGTACTGTTTAGTTGCATCAACTTTCTCACGGATCACGCGCATGCGCTTGGTCAGTTTAGCCATTTCTTAGTCCTCCACTACCAGGCCCATGGAACGTGCAGTACCTTCGATGGAGCGAGTCATCGCTTCAATGTCGGCACCAGTCATGTCGGCAGCTTTGGTCTGCGCGATTTCCTGCAGCTGAGCGCGGGAGATTTTACCCACTTTATCTTTGTTCGGCTTACCGGAACCAGACTTGATGCCTGCAGCTTTCTTCAGCAGAACAGCAGCCGGCGGAGTCTTGGTAACAAAGGTAAAGGAACGGTCAGCGTAAACGGTGATAACAACCGGGATCGGCAGACCTTTCTCCAGGGAATCAGTTTTGGCGTTGAACGCTTTGCAGAATTCCATGATGTTCACGCCCTGCTGACCCAGTGCTGGGCCGACCGGCGGGCTCGGGTTCGCCATACCAGCTGCAACCTGCAGCTTGACGTAGGCTTGGACTTTCTTAGCCATTCTTAAATCCTCAAAATGGGTATTAACGCTTCAGAGAAGCTCCCCGTGATTAAACATCGTTTTACGGGCCGGGCCCATAAAAACAAAAGGCGCGGAATTGTATGCCAATTTCGCGCCCTATGCAACGATTAAATCGCTGCTTTTTTGATCGCCGGCTTACGCCTTCTCAACCTGGCTGAAGTCCAGTTCTACCGGGGTCGCACGACCGAAGATAGAAACGGAAACTTTCAGGCGGGACTTCTCATAGTCCACTTCTTCCACCACGCCGTTAAAGTCAGCGAACGGACCGTCGTTAACGCGAACCATTTCACCCGGTTCAAACAGCGTTTTCGGACGCGGCTTATCGCCAACCTGCTGCAGACGATTCATGATGGCGTCGACTTCTTTGTCGCTGATCGGCGCCGGACGGTCAGAGGTGCCGCCGATGAAGCCCATCACGCGCGGTACGCTGCGCACCAGGTGCCAGCTTGCGTCGTTCATGACCATCTGAACCAGGACATAGCCCGGGAAGAATTTACGTTCGCTTTTGCGACGCTGGCCGCCACGGATCTCAACCACTTCTTCGGTCGGGACCATGACTTCGCCAAATAACTCTTCCATGTTGTGTAATTTGATATGTTCACGCAGCGACGTGGCTACGCGACCTTCAAAACCGGAAAACGCCTGAACGACGTACCAGCGCTTTTTAGGAGCTTCAGACATCTCAGAACCTCAGGCCAGTGATAAAGGAGACCAGGCGAACCAGAATACCATCCAGTCCCCACAGGATCAGTGACATTACTGCAGTCACGGCAGCAACAATCAGCGTAGTATGCAGCGTTTCCTGGCGAGTCGGCCAAATCACTTTACGAACTTCGGTTCTCGCTTCGCGAGCAAAAGCAACGGTCGCCTTACCTTTCGTCGTCAACAGCGCGACGCCACCGGCAGCAGCAATAAGAATAACCACGGCCAGCGCACGCACCGCCAGCATAATGTCACGATAAAGGAAGTTGCCCACGATCGCCACGATCAGCAGCACGGCAACGATAATCCACTTCATCGCTTCCAGGCCGCGCCCGCTCCCTTGAGCTTCGGTATTCGCACTCATAAACCAACCTGTCAGAAGTATTCTACAAACAATTTCACCCCGCGGGGGCGAGGCGATCCAAACCGAAATTAAGTTTCGGATTATACACTTAACTATTCAAATTGCTTCAATGTTGACGGTGGTGTCACCCCTGCCCTGCTGTTGCAAAGAAGGAGTTGATTAGCCGTCGCCCTGAGGCTCGAATGGTTTGGTGTATAAACGCCCTCTTCAGAGCCTGTCTCAGCAATGATTATGACAAATAAAATCACTGATGAGCCAGGTTCTGGTGTGAAAGCGTGCAAAAAGGGCATCAAATGATGCCCTTTTATTGCGCATTGCGTCAAATGTTATCAGCGATTAGCCGAGAACTTTAGCAACCACGCCCGCGCCAACGGTACGACCGCCTTCACGGATTGCGAAACGCAGACCGTCGTCCATCGCGATCGGGTGGATCAGGGTAACAACCATTTTGATGTTGTCGCCCGGCA
>NZ_MJDM01000009.1:0-3740 GCF_008452795.1 Klebsiella sp. AqSCr | reverse complement strand
CTTCGAAGTCGATGACGGCAGATTTACAGTCTGCTCCCTTTGGCCGCTCGGGAACCCCACCCAAATTGTTATGGTGCCGACTACCGGAATCGAACTGGTGACCTACTGATTACAAGTCAGTTGCTCTACCTACTGAGCTAAGTCGGCATCAAGTAGCGCGCATTCTAGGGAGAGGAGCGAGTTCATGCAACTAAAAATTTGCATAAAACGTTCTCTTGCTCACATTTTGTGCTCTTACGCGAAAAAACGGTGTAATTTCAAGCAGCGGAGTGCAAATATTCGCCAATAATTCGGCGCTTCAGACGCTGTCCGATCATCTCCGGTTACCTCTATCGCATGCTGACCGCTGACGGAAAGGATTCAGGCCGCTAGCCTAGCCTGTTAGCAAAGGCCATGCTTTGCAAAGAATAAGAAACTTATTCTTCTCTTGTGATGCTGGCGCGAGAAAGCAGCATTCAATGAGTTTTTTTCTTATTATTCCCGGCAATCTGGTGTTACCCTCCTGCCCATTGTCCTGATTAACTCGTGTGAAGCATCACCGTTTCAAGGTATTCGGTGATAGTAAGAACATGCTTATGAGCCAAAAAGAGCAGACGTTAATGACACCGTACCTACAATTTAACCGCCACCAATGGGCTGCACTTCGTGATTCTGTCCCGATGACGTTAACCGAGGAAGAAATCACGCGGTTAAAAGGCATCAACGAAGATCTCTCTCTGGAAGAGGTGGCCGAGATCTATTTGCCGCTGTCGCGTTTGCTCAACTTCTATATCAGTTCTAACCTGCGTCGCCAGGCTGTTCTCGAACAATTTCTTGGCACCAATGGTCAGCGAATTCCCTATATTATCAGTATCGCTGGCAGCGTTGCGGTAGGAAAAAGCACCACCGCCCGCGTTCTGCAAGCTTTGCTTAGTCGTTGGCCGGAGCATCGCCATGTCGAACTCATTACCACTGACGGTTTTTTGCACCCTAACTCGGTTTTAAAAGAACGTGGGTTAATGAAGAAAAAAGGCTTTCCGCAGTCCTATGATATGCATCGCCTGGTGAAGTTTGTCTCCGATCTCAAATCAGGGGTACCGCAGGCAACCGCGCCGGTTTATTCCCATCTGATTTATGATGTTATTCCCAACGGTGACAAAACCGTCGCGCAACCGGATATTTTAATTCTTGAAGGGCTGAATGTTCTGCAAAGTGGAATGGATTATCCGCACGATCCCCATCATGTATTCGTTTCCGATTTTGTCGACTTTTCTATTTATGTCGATGCCCCGGAAGAATTATTGAAAAGCTGGTATATCAACCGCTTTCTTAAATTCCGGGAAGGGGCGTTTACCGATCCGGATTCCTATTTCCATAATTACGCTAAGCTCTCGAAGGAAGAAGCGGTAGATATTGCCACTTCGCTATGGAATGAAATCAACCTAATGAATCTTAAAGAAAATATCCTTCCAACTCGCGAGCGCGCCAGCCTGATCATGACTAAGAGCGCCAATCACTCAGTGAATCAGGTACGCTTACGTAAATAAAAAAAGGGAGCCGAAGCTCCCTTTTTTATTCTGCACTGCGCAATGATATTTCACCACCCACCCAGGCTTTTATTACACCATCCTGCTCCAGCAATAGTGCGCCCTGGGCGTCAATGCCACGCGAAATGCCGTAAATTTCTTTATCACCGATAATCAGTTTCACCGGGCGATGAATAAAGTTATCCAGTTTTTCCCAGCGCGGTAGATAGGGAGCCAATCCTTCCTGCTCGAACAGCTCCAGTCCCAGGCGCAGCTCTTTAATCAGGCGCGCGGCGAGGAGGTTACGGTCGATGACCACCCCCGCTTCCTGAAGGCTGATCCATCCCTGATTGACGACATCAGACTCCACGCGACGCATCACAAGGTTGATACCCGCGCCGCTGACGATTTGTGCGGCATCGCCCGTTTTCCCCGTCAGTTCCACGAGGATCCCTGACAGCTTACGATCCTGCAGGTAAATATCGTTTGGCCATTTCACGCGAACCTGTTCGGCCCCGAACTGCTGCAGAACTTCAGCGATCACAATACCGATCACCAGGCTTAGGCCAATAGCCGCTGCCGGGCCCTGCTCCAGACGCCAGTACATCGAGAGATAGAGATTCGCGCCAAAGGGCGAAAACCATTTTCTGCCTCGCCGGCCTCGCCCTGCTTGCTGATATTCAGCCACACAGGCATCTCCGGACGTCAGCTCATCAAGCCTGTCCAGCAAATACTGGTTAGTAGAGTCGATGACGGGAAGGACCGTCACTCGACCATGGTCTATCTCTTGAGAAATCTTTTTCTCATCTAATAGATGAATAGGCTCCGGCAGGCTGTAACCCTTGCCCGGCACAGTAAACACATCGACGCCCCAGTCACGTAAGGTCTGGATGTGCTTATTAATCGCCGCCCGGCTCATGCCTAACTGCTCACCAAGCTGTTCGCCAGAGTGAAACTCGCCATCAGCAAGGATAGAAATTAGCGTTAAAGGGATAGTATGGTCTTTCACGCAATGCTCTCCTCTGCGTTGACTTCACCATGCGTGCCAATGAAGCGCACCTCGGGCTGAAGCCATACATCGAATTTCGCACCCACCCGCTGGCGAACATAATGAGCAAGTTTTACCACATCCTCGCTGGTCGCTCGATCTTCATTAATCAGTACCAGCGCCTGCTGTCGATGGACGGCCGCGCCGCCGATGCGTTGTCCTTTGAGCTCACATTGATCGATTAGCCAGCCAGCGGCCAGCTTGACGCTGCCATTTGCCTGCGGATAGTGCGGTGCATGAGGGAACTGCGCCAGCAGCGCTTTCGCAACCTGAGCGCTGACGATCGGGTTCTTAAAAAAGCTGCCGGCATTACCGTTAATCTTTGGATCCGGCAATTTAGTCATTCGCATATGACAGACCGCATCAAATACCTGCTGCGGCGTGACGGTCTGCGGATCGAGACGCGTTAAATCACCGTAACTCAGTACAGGCTGCCATGTTTTCGCTAACGATAAGCCAATCGCGACGATGGCATAGCGGTCCTGATATTCATGTTTGAAGATACTGTCGCGATAGCCAAAACGGCATTCCGCGGCTGAAAGACGTTGCTTACGCCCGGTTTCCAGCTCAATGCAGTCAACATATTCGCAAACCCGCTGTAGCTCAACGCCGTAGGCGCCAATATTCTGGATCGGCGAAGATCCTGCGCAGCCAGGGATTAACGCCAGATTTTCCAGACCTGGCATCGCATGCTGTAGCGTGAACTGCACCAACTGATGCCAGTTTTCGCCGGCGCCGACGTGCAAGCGCCAGGCTTCCGGCGTTTCGCTCACCTCGATCCCCATAATCCGGTTGAGGATCACCGTACCGGCATAGTCGTTCAGAAACAGGACATTACTGCCTTCCCCAAGGATCAGCGTGGGTTCGCCTGCCGCGGCAGCGGTTTGCCAGGCGCTTAGCAACTGTTGCTCAGTTTCGGCGCGTACTATCGTCTTGGCGAAGCGTTCAATGCCAAAGGTATTCCAGGGTTTGAGGGAGTGGTTCATAGTGGCTTCCTGATGCAAAATCGGCGTTAGTTTATCGTATCTGGCGGGGGAAGGCTTGTCTGATTACAGGGGCAATGATATTGCGGGGCGTTACCGGTGGTGATGTGGTGTACCGGTGCGGGCTACAGAACGCGACAGGCCCGTAGCCCCGGCAAGCGCAGCGCCACCGGGGAGGCATACCGGCACGCTGGCCGGACGACA
>NZ_MJDM01000008.1:0-93045 GCF_008452795.1 Klebsiella sp. AqSCr | reverse complement strand
TAAGAATCCATGTCACTTTGAGTGCCCACACAGATTGTCTGATAAATTGTTAAAGAGCAGTGCCGCTTCGTTTTCGCTGCGGCGCGGGGTGTGCATATTACGCTTTCCCGCTGCAGAGTCAAGCATTTATTTTTGCTTTTCTCTGCGAGGTTCTCACCGGAACCCCGCTGACCCGGCGGCTTGTTTGCCGTTGTTCCGTGTCAGTGGAGGCGCATTATAGGGAGTAATTCTGAGGTGACAAGGGGAAATGCAAAAAAACTTTTCGTTCGCTCGATTTTCCATCACAACGCGAGTTTTACGCGCTATTTGCGCGCCATTTGTGCGATTTCCCGAGCAAACCGGGATACCTGTTGCCAGTCGGTATAGACCACTTCTTTGCGGGTATCCGTTTCACCCCCGGTCATTTTCATAATCAGGCGGATCATAAACCGATCGTACCAGCTGTAGCGCGGGTAGCGCAGCGCGCCGGCAAATACCGCGCAGCTCTGCGGCTGCCACGGCGAGTTCAGCAGAAACTTACGCGTATAGCTGTTGGTCTGCGGCGTGCGCTTCTCGGGTTTACGCGCCACCAGGTTAACCGAAAAGAATGCCCCCGGCAGCGCCTGCAATGCTGCCAGATGCTTTTTCACAAAGCGGTCCACCGCCGGATGAAAGTGCCCGTAGCGAATCGACGCGCCAATGACCACCCGATCGTAGTGATGCCATTCGACGACATCGGTACGGTTCAGGTTCAGGGTGTCCGCATCGATGCCCAGCTCTTTAAGCTCAGAAGCGAGAAACGAAGCGATTTCACGGGTCTGCCCGTCGCGGGTGGAGAAGAGAATTAAAGTTTTCACGAGCACTCCTGTTATTCGCGCCAGAAAGTGGGGGTAAAGAGCACCAGTAAGGTGAACACTTCCAGACGACCAAACAGCATATTAGCAATCAGGATCCATTTCGCGACCGGGTTCATGGTGGCAAAGTTATCCGCGACGACGCCGAGCCCAGGCCCGAGGTTGTTCAATGTCGCCACCACGGAGGCGAAAGCAGAGAAGTCATCCACCCCGGTGGCGATAATCGCCAGCATACTAATGATAAAGACCAGCGCATAGGCGGAGAAGAATCCCCATACCGCTTCCAGAATACGTTCCGGCAGCGCGCGGTTACCTAATTTAATGCTATACACCGCATTCGGGTGCACCAGCCGCTTCAGCTCACGGTTGCCCTGCTTGAACAGCAACAGAATACGGATCACTTTTAATCCACCGCCCGTGGAGCCAGCGCAGCCGCCGATAAATGCGGAGCACAGCAACAGCACCGGAAGGAACAGCGGCCAGCGTGCAATACTATCGGTGGTGAACCCCGCGGTGGTCGCCATCGACACCACCTGGAAAAACGCCTGGTTCAGCGTCGTCAACACCGAGCCGTACACGTTATGAAGCCATAGCACCAGCGTACAGACGATGACCAGCGTCAACTGGACGCCAATGAACATCCTAAATTCGGGGTCGCGCCAGTACACCTTCAGGCTGCGTCCGCTCAACAACGAAAAATGCAGACCGTAATTACAGCCGGAGATCAGCAGGAAGATGGCAATGATGGAGTTGATCATCGGGCTGTTGAAATAGCCGACGCTGGCATCGTGAGTCGAGAAACCGCCGATGGCGATGGTGGCGAAACTGTGCCCGATCGCATCGAACGCCGGCATACCGGCAAACCAGAGCGCCAATGCGCAGGCGATTGTGAGTAACACATAGATGAGCCACAATGTCTTCGCCGTCTCGGCAATACGCGGACGCATCTTGTTATCCTTCAGCGGGCCGGGCATTTCCGCGCGGTAGAGCTGCATCCCCCCGACACCGAGGATAGGCAGAATCGCTACCGCCAGCACAATGATCCCCATGCCGCCGAACCACTGCAGCATCTGGCGATAAAAGAGGATAGCGTGCGGAAGCGAGTCCAGCCCCACCAGAGTGGTCGCCCCGGTCGTCGTCAGGCCGGAAAATGACTCGAAGAAGGCATCCGTCACCGTCAGGTTCGGCTGTTCGGAGAAGATAAAGGGCAAGGCCCCCACGCTCCCCAGCACGGTCCAGAACAGCACCACGATCAGAAACCCTTCACGAGATTTCAGTTCGCCTTTTTGCTTACGGTTCGGCCACCACAGCATGGAGCCGATCGCCAGAGCGACAAAGAAGGTTTGAGTGAAGGCCCGTCCCGCGCCATCGCGATATATCAGGGCCACTAATCCCGGGACGATCATCGTCCCCGAAAACAAGATGACCAGCAGTCCAACGATTCGGGTTATGGCGCGAAAATGCATCTCTGGCGCTTCCTTTGATAGGCAAAAAACAGAGGGGATTATTCGTTAATCTTCAGTAATTGCAATGAACCACGACTAAAATCAGCCAGTCTTGCTGAAAAAGCCGCCACTTCGGCCTGGGGAAGCGCCACGCGCAGCCGAACTGACGCCAGATATTCGCTTTCAACGACGTTCCCGGAGAATTGGGCGAGCAGCGCTTCGACGCCGGCCAGTTGCCCATACTCACACTGCAAAGTATATGCCGTTAACGGCGTCTTGCGCAGCGTCGTCAGCTGCGCCAGCGCCTGATGCACCCCGCCGCCATAGGCCTTAACCAGACCGCCGGTGCCCAGCAGGATACCACCGTAGTAACGCACGACGACAGCGGTTATCTCGCCGACGCCGCTTCCCATCAGCTGCGCCAGCATCGGTTTACCCGCCGTTCCCGCCGGTTCGCCATCGTCTGAAAACCCCAGCTGTTGCGAATCATCAGGCGGCCCCGCGACCCACGCCACGCAGTGGTGGCGGGCATCAGGGTGATCCGCTCTGACGGACTCGACAAAAGCTTTTGCCGCCGCCACGCCGTCGGTATGCGCCAACAGCGTGATAAAACGGCTTTTTTTAATCTCCTCAACGACGGTAACCGGCGCCGCCGGGATTAACCAGCTCTCCATCAGGCCAGCTTCAGATCGCGCGTCATATTTTCGATACTGTTTTCGTGAATCACCACGTTATCTTCGATACGGATCCCACCGAACGGCTTCATGGCGTCAATTTTTTGCCAGTTAAAGTGCTTGCTGAACGGGCCTTCACGCCACGGCGCCAGTAACGACTCGATGAAGTAGATGCCGGGTTCAATAGTTAACACCATCCGCGGCTCGATAATACGGGTGCAGCGCAGATACGGGTATTTCGACGGCGCCGCCAGATGCGTACCGGTGTCATCCTGCATAAAGCCAGCGACATCATGCACCTGCAGACCCAGCGGATGGCCAATCCCGTGCGGCATAAACGGCCCGGTCAGGTCATTCTCCACCATCGCCTCTTCGCTCATATCAGTGACTAACTGGTGTTTACGCAACAGCTTCGCGATACGCTGATGGAACTGGATATGGTAATCAATGTAACTGGTACCGGCCTTCATGGTACTAATCAGCGCCTGCTGCTCATCGTTAACGTCTTTGATCAGATGGGCAAAGTCGTTATCGCCGTGCGCCGCCCAGGTGCGCGTCAGATCTGCGGCATAGCCGTTATATTCCGCACCGGCGTCGAGCAGGAAACTGCGCATCTCCGCCGGGGCACGATGGTCCAGTTTGGTGTAGTGCAGGACGGAGGCATGCTCATTCAGCGCGACAATATTGCTGTAAGGCACGTCGGTATCACGATGGCCGGTGGCGGTGAGATAGGCCTGGTTGATATCGAATTCGCTCATCCCCGACTGGAAAGCTTCGTAGGCCGCACGATGACCATTCACCGCCGACTTCTGCGCTTCACGCATGCAGGCCAGCTCGTAATCGGTTTTGTAAGCCCGGTAGTAATGCAGGTAGTCGATAACCCCTTTCGGGTTGATCTTATCCGCGGCGATACCCAGGCCCAGCGCGCGCTCAGGCACCGGGCCGATATAGCCAATATTACCGCGAGCGGCAGGCAGCTGGCTGCCGATGCCATCGGCCTTCGGTAGCGCGATCACGTCTATCTCTTCGGTCCAGAAAGAGGTCGGCAACGGCTCAACGTTATGCCAGTAATCTACCGGCAGATAGAACCACAGCTTCGGTTTATTCACACCGTCCACCAGCAGCCAGCAGTTAGGCACCTGAGTCACAGGCACCCAGGCTTTGAACTGCGGATTGACCTTGAACGGGTACGGATGGTCATCAAGGAAGACGTTAACCAGCTCGCCGGAGTGAATCAGCAGAGCATCCATTTGAAAACGGGCCAGGACGTCGCGGGTACGTTCTTGTAGGGTAACAATATGATTTTTATAGAGCGCGGCCAGGGATTCCATCTTTTATCCTTTGCTTTTATGGGATCGTGATACACCGCATCTTAGCACATCGACCTGCGTGCGGGTGATTTCCGCCGGATGTGATCCGACCAGCAATTATTTAAAGACTAATTTGCAATTCTTTAACATAAATTCCACACTCCGTTTCATCTGGTATGACCAGATCATATTGCTGGATTCAGGAGACTGACATGCTCTACAAAGGCGACACCCTGTACCTCGACTGGCTGGAAGATGGCATCGCCGAACTGGTGTTCGATGCCCCAGGTTCGGTCAACAAGCTTGATACCGCAACCGTAGCCAGCCTTGGTCATGCGCTGGACGTACTGGAAAAACAAAGCGATCTCAAAGGTCTGCTGCTGCGCTCTGAAAAAGCGGCATTTATCGTCGGCGCGGATATCACCGAATTCCTCTCGCTGTTCCTGGTCCCTGAAGAGCAGTTAAGCCAGTGGCTGCATTTTGCTAACAGCGTCTTCAATCGTCTGGAAGATCTCCCCGTCCCCACTATCTCTGCCGTCAATGGCTATGCGCTGGGCGGCGGTTGCGAATGTGTGCTGGCGACCGATTACCGCCTGGCGACGCCGGACCTGCGCATTGGGCTGCCGGAAACCAAGCTCGGCATTATGCCGGGCTTCGGCGGTTCCGTGCGTCTGCCGCGCCTGCTCGGCGCCGATAGCGCGCTGGAAATTATTGCCGCCGGGAAAGACGTCGGCGCCGATCAAGCACTGAAAATCGGCCTGGTGGATGGCGTGGTCGCTGCGGAAAAACTACGCGACGGCGCGCTGGCGATCCTACGTCAGGCCATGAATGGCGACCTGGACTGGAAAGCGAAACGTCAGCCGAAGCTGGAGCCGCTGAAGCTCAGCAAAATTGAAGCCGCCATGAGCTTCACGATTGCCAAAGGCATGGTCGCGCAAACCGCCGGGAAGCATTACCCGGCGCCGATCACCGCGGTCAAAACCATTGAAGCCGCCGCGCGTCTTGGTCGTGAAGAAGCCCTGGTGCTGGAAAATAAAAGCTTTGTCCCGCTGGCCCATACCAATGAGGCCCGCGCGCTGGTTGGTATCTTCCTGAACGACCAGTACGTCAAAGCGAAAGCGAAAAAGCTGACCAAAGATGTCGAGACGCCGAAGCATGCTGCCGTCCTGGGCGCTGGCATTATGGGCGGCGGTATCGCTTACCAGTCGGCCTGGAAGGGCGTGCCGGTGGTGATGAAAGACATCAGCGACAAATCGCTGACCCTTGGCATGACCGAAGCGGCGAAGCTGCTGAATAAACAGCTGGAACGCGGCAAAATCGACGGTCTGAAGCTGGCCGGAGTGATAAGCACCATTCAGCCAACCCTGGAATACAGCGGTTTTGATCGCGTCGACGTGGTTGTTGAAGCGGTGGTCGAAAACCCGAAAGTGAAGAAAGCCGTACTAGCGGAAACCGAGTCAAAAGTGCGCCCGGATACCGTGCTGGCGTCCAACACCTCAACGATCCCCATCAGCGAGCTGGCCAGCGTTCTGCAGCGCCCGGAAAACTTCTGCGGTATGCACTTCTTTAACCCGGTGCATCGCATGCCGCTGGTTGAAGTGATCCGCGGCGAAAAAACCTCGGATAATACCATTGCCAAAGTGGTGGCCTGGGCCAGCAAAATGGGCAAAACGCCGATCGTGGTGAATGATTGTCCCGGCTTCTTCGTCAACCGGGTACTGTTCCCCTACTTCGCCGGCTTCAGCCAGCTGCTGCGCGACGGAGCGGACTTCCGCAAAGTCGACAAAGTGATGGAGAAACAGTTTGGCTGGCCGATGGGCCCGGCTTATCTACTGGACGTGGTCGGCATCGATACCGCACACCATGCTCAGGCGGTCATGGCGGCGGGCTTCCCGCAGCGGATGCAGAAAGATTATCGCGACGCCATCGACGCCCTGTTTGACGCCAACCGTTTCGGCCAGAAGAACGGCCTCGGCTTCTGGCGCTATAAAGACGACAGCAAAGGTAAGCCGAAGAAAGAAGAAGATGCTGCCGTCGACAGCCTGCTGGCCGACGTCAGCCAGCCGAAGCGCGATTTCAGCGATGAAGAGATTATCGCCCGCATGATGATCCCCATGGTTAACGAAGTCGTCCGCTGCCTGGAAGAAGGCATTATCGCCAGCCCGGCGGAAGCGGATATGGCGCTGGTATACGGCCTGGGCTTCCCTCCGTTCCACGGCGGCGCATTCCGCTGGCTGGACACCATCGGCAGCGCGAAGTATCTCGATATGGCGCAGCAATACCAGCACCTTGGCCCGCTGTATGAAGTGCCAGCCGGTCTGCGTGACAAAGCGCGCCATAACGAAGCGTATTATCCCCAGGTAGAGCCAGCCCGTCCGGTTGGCGCTCTGAAAACGGCTTAAGGAGTCACAATGGAACAGGTTGTCATTGTCGATGCAATTCGCACCCCGATGGGCCGTTCGAAGGGCGGCGCATTTCGCCACGTGCGCGCGGAAGACCTCTCCGCGCACCTGATGCGTAGCCTGCTGTCGCGCAATCCGTCGCTTGAGGCAAGCGCGATAGACGATATCTACTGGGGTTGCGTGCAGCAAACCCTCGAGCAGGGTTTTAACATCGCCCGAAACGCGGCGCTGCTGGCGGAGATCCCGCATTCGGTACCAGCAAATACGGTCAACCGTCTGTGCGGTTCTTCCATGCAGGCGCTGCACGATGCGACCCGTATGATCATGACCGGCGATGCCAGCGTCTGCCTGATTGGCGGCGTCGAGCACATGGGCCATGTGCCAATGAGCCATGGCGTCGATTTCCATCCGGGCCTCAGCCGCAACGTGGCAAAGGCGGCAGGGATGATGGGGCTGACTGCGGAGATGCTGGCGCGTCTGCACGGTATTAGCCGCGAGATGCAGGATCAATTCGCCGCGCGCTCTCACGCTCGTGCCTGGGCCGCAACCCAGTCCGGCGCATTCAAAGCGGAGATTATCCCCACCGGCGGCCACGATGCCGATGGCGTACTCAAGTCCTTTAACTATGACGAGGTGATCCGCCCGGAAACCACCGTCGAGACGCTGTCCACGCTTAAACCGGCGTTTGACCCGGTGACCGGTACGGTAACGGCGGGTACCTCTTCCGCCCTTTCCGATGGCGCAGCGGCGATGCTGCTGATGAGCGAAAGCCGCGCTCGCGAGCTGGGGCTGAAGCCGCGCGCTCGCGTCCGTTCAATTGCGGTGGTCGGCTGCGACCCGTCCATTATGGGTTATGGCCCGGTTCCGGCCTCAAAGCTGGCGCTGAAAAAAGCGGGCTTATCCACCAGCGATATCGACGTTTTTGAAATGAATGAAGCATTTGCCGCGCAGATCCTACCGTGTATTAAAGATCTGGGCTTAATGGAGCAGATCGATGAGAAGATCAACCTCAACGGCGGGGCGATCGCGCTCGGTCATCCGCTGGGCTGTTCCGGGGCGCGTATTAGCACCACGCTGATCAACCAGATGGAGCGCAAAGACGCTCAGTTCGGCCTCGCCACCATGTGTATCGGCCTGGGACAAGGGATCGCTACCGTGTTTGAGCGGGTTTAAGCGAAAGGGTATCTCAACGCCATGGCCACCAGAACCTGGCGGCTATGGCGAAGAGAGCAGGTTTAGTTGCCGTTCTTCCCGCCTGTCAGGGGCGGGTTTTTTATTTTCAGATAAACGCAAACGCATCGCCAAACAGGCGATCTTCACGCGCGCCGCGCTCATTACAGAACAGGTCGCGAGCGATCTTGGCCATCTCAAAACGACCGGCAATATAGATGTCATGCTCGGCCAGCGTACCGTAATCCTGCAGCACGGCGGTGAGTACCGTACCGGAGCGACCACGCCACCCTTCTTCCGGCTGTTCGACCACCGGCTCGATGCGCAGATTCGGATGCTTGATGCTTAACGCTTCCAGCTCGGCCAGATCGTACAGATGCTTAGCCTCGCGGCCGCCCCAATAAATGGCGATATCGCGATCCGGGTTACGCGCCAGCGCGCTTAACAGAATAGAACGCACATAAGAGAATCCGGTACCGCCAGCGATCAGAATCAGCGGGCGATCTTCGTCATCGCGCAGCCACGCTTCGCCATGCGGAATATCAACCTCAATTTCACGCTCTTTCAGAATGCGATCCATGACCGCCATCGCGTACAGATTGAGCTCCGAGGCGCCGATATGCAGCTCGATAAATTCCTGTTCCGCCGGCGTGGAAGCCATGGAGAACGGGCGCTTGTCGCGCTCATCCATTACCACCATCAGATACTGGCCGGCACGGAAGGAAAATGCCGCTTCCGGCACTAATCGAACACGATATACGGTATCGGTAATCGCCTCCACCGAGGTCACTTTACAGCTTAAGGTTGTCATGCGTCCCCTCTGTCGGGTCAATAGAGCAAAACAGCGGCGTTAGCCCCGCTTACTGTTGTTTAAAGATGGCCAGTTCATCCCAGATGGCGTCAATACGCGCCGTAACGGCAGGATCTTTTTTGATTGGGCGACCCCATTCACGCTGGGTTTCGCCAGGCCATTTATTGGTGGCATCCAGCCCCATTTTTGAACCCAGGCCGGAAACCGGCGAGGCAAAATCCAGATAATCAATTGGCGTATTCTCTACCAGTACCGTATCACGAGCCGGGTCCATACGGGTAGTGATCGCCCAAATCACATCGTTCCAGTCGCGTGCATTGACGTCGTCATCGCAGACAATCACGAACTTGGTGTACATAAACTGGCGCAGGAACGACCAGACGCCCATCATTACGCGCTTGGCATGTCCCGCGTACTGTTTTTTCATGGTCACCACCGCCAGGCGATAGGAGCACCCTTCCGGCGGCAGATAGAAATCAACGATTTCCGGGAACTGCTTTTGCAGGATCGGCACGAAGACTTCATTCAGCGCCACGCCCAGCACCGCTGGCTCATCGGGCGGTCGGCCGGTATAGGTAGAATGATAAATCGCGTCTTCACGCTGGGTAATATGGGTTACCGTAAACACCGGGAACTGGTCTACTTCATTGTAGTAACCGGTGTGGTCGCCATACGGGCCTTCCGGCGCCATTTCACCGGCCTCAATGTAGCCTTCTAGCACAATTTCCGCGCTGGCCGGCACTTCAAGGTCATTGGAAACGCACTTAACCACTTCGGTCTTGGTGCCGCGCAGCAGGCCTGCGAAGGCATATTCCGACAGGGTATCGGGCACCGGCGTCACCGCGCCAAGAATGGTTGCCGGATCGGCGCCAAGCGCCACGGAAACCGGGAAGCGTTCGCCCGGACGCGCCGCGCACCACTCCTGGAAATCCAGCGCGCCGCCGCGATGAGACAGCCAGCGCATAATCAGTTTGTTTTTGCCGATCAGCTGCTGGCGATAAATCCCCAGGTTCTGCCGCTCTTTGTGCGGCCCGCGGGTTACCGTCAACCCCCAGGTGATCAGCGGCGCGGCATCTTCCGGCCAGCAGGTCATAATCGGGATTTTATTCAGATCGACATCATCGCCCTGGATGATTTTTTGCTGACAGGGGGCGCCGCGCAGGCGTTTGGTCGGCATATTCAGCACTTGCTTGAACTGCGGCAGCTTATCAAACAGGTCGCGGAAGCCTTTTGGCGGCTCAGGTTCTTTCAGAAAGGCCAACAGTTTACCCACCTCGCGCAGCGAACTGACATCCTCCTGCCCCATCCCCAACGCCACGCGACGCGGCGTGCCGAACAGATTGCACAGCACCGGCATGGTATAGCCTTTCGGATTCTCAAACAGCAGCGCCGGGCCGCCGGCGCGCAGAGTCCGGTCGGCAATTTCGGTGATTTCCAGGTGAGGATCGACCGGCAGAGTGATACGTTTTAGTTCGCCCTGTTGTTCCAGGAGTGTCAGAAAGTCGCGAAGATCGTGATATTTCATGGAAGTGTTATTGACCTCTCTACAGGCGGCTAATTATACGGTGTTCGACGGCGCGATGCTGTAATTTTGTTAAATTAGCGTGAAAGAACGCTGAAATTTGGATTTCAATTATAATGGCTTTCGCGATTACACCAGCCATTTGTTATGCTTGCCGTTATTAGAAGTGGAATGAGTCATTATGCAAGCCTGGTACTTACTGTATTGCAAACGTGGGCAGCTACAACGAGCCCAGGAACATCTGGAACGTCAGTCAGTTAACTGCCTGATGCCGACGATTGCGCTGGAAAAAATCATTCGCGGTAAACGCACCATGGTCAGCGAACCGTTGTTCCCGAACTACCTGTTTATTGAGTTCGATCCAGAGGTGATTCATACCACCACCATCAGCGCCACTCGCGGGGTTAACAACTTCGTGCGCTTTGGCGCCCTACCCGCTATCGTCCCCTCGGCGGTCATCCATCAGCTTTCTATCTACAAACCGGAAGGGATTACCGACCCGGAAACGCCGCATGAGGGCGATAGCGTGCTAATCACCGACGGCGCGTTTGAAGGCCTGGAGGCGATCTTCACCGAGCCCGACGGCGAAGCGCGCTCTATGTTGCTGTTAAACCTGCTGAATAAGCAAGTCCTGCAGAGCGTTAAAAATACCGACTTCCAGAAAATCTAAACGCCGTTAATGTCGACGCCAAACAGCGCCCTGACGTTTGCGTCCGTTTGCGCCTCCAGCCATTGCGCCTCCTCGCCGCGCCAGGCCGCGACGCTGGCCAGGATATGCGGCAAATACGCGGGCTCGTTACGCCGCGAGGCCGGTTTCGGCTTGAGATCGCGCGGCAGCAGATAAGGCGCATCGGTCTCCAGCAGCAGACGTTCCGCCGGGATCGCCGGCAGCAGCTCGCGCAGCTCCAGTCCCCGCCGCTCATCGCAAACCCAACCGGTAATACCGATAAACAGGCCCAGATCCAGGCATTCCTGCACCTCGCTGCGGCTGCCGGTAAAGCAGTGCAGCACCGCGCCCGGGAGCTTCTCAAGCCAGGGTTTAAGCAGCGTCAGAAACCGATCGTGGGCGTCGCGGCAGTGCAAAAACACCGGCATCGACAGCTCAGCGGCCAGCGCCAACTGGGCGCTGAACGCTACCTCCTGCTCGTGCGGCGTGGAAAAATTCCGGTTAAAATCCAGACCGCACTCGCCTATCGCCACCACCAGCGGCTCACCGGCGAGGGTATAAATCGCCTCGGCGACCGCTGGCGTCCAGCTGCTACCGTCATGGGGATGAACCCCCGCCGTGGACCAGCAGCCGGAATAGCGGCTCGCCAGTTTCTGCGCCTGCTGGCTCTCCGCCAAATTTGTGCCGGTCAGCAGCATGCCGTTAACCCCCGCCGCCAGGGCGCGCGCCACTACCTCATCATGATCGCGGGAAAACTGCGAACTGGTCAGATTAACGCCGATATCAAACATGATCGCTCCCATATGCCAACCGCCCTGACGGGCGGTTGGCGGTATTACTCTTCTCTGTGCTCTGCGGCTTCAGCTTCGGCCGCGGCGTCGTCATCGCGCGTCAGGCGCTTCCCGGTGTAGAAGCGGGCGAAGAACACCCCGACTTCAAACAGACAGTACATCGGAATGGCCAGCAGTGTCTGCGAGAATACGTCCGGCGGCGTCAGCAGCATGCCCACCACGAAGGCACCCACCAGCACATACGGCCTTTTTTTACGCAAGTCTTCCGGCGTGGTAACGCCCATCCAGCAGAGCAACACAATGGCGACCGGCACCTCAAAGGAGACCCCGAATGCCATAAACAGCGCCATCACGAAGTCGAGATAGCTGCGAATATCGGTCGAGACCAGCACCCCTTCCGGCGCCGCATGGGTCAGGAAGCCGAACGCCAGCGGAAACACGACAAAATAGGCGAAAGCCATGCCGATATAGAACAGCAGGGTACTGGATACCAGTAAAGGCACCACCAGCCGGCGTTCGTGCTTATACAACGCCGGCGCGACGAAGGCCCATACCTGGTAAAGAATAATCGGCACCGACAGGATCACCGACACCATGAAGGTCAACTTTATCGGCGTAAAGAAAGGTGAAGCGACATCGGTGGCGATCATCGTCGCGCCCACTGGCATCTTACTGATAAGCGGGGCCGAGACCAGCTGGTAGATATCATTGGCGAAATAGACCAGCGCCAGGAAGATCACCAGAATAGCAATGATGCTGTTGAGCAGACGCTTGCGCAGCTCAATCAGATGCGAAATTAGCGGTTGTGTATCGTCTACGCCCATGTTTACGGTTTATCACTCGATGCGGGGGAAGAATGGGGAACTGCCGCCGTAGCGGACGTTTTCTCTGCCTGAAGGTCAGCCGGTGAAGCAGATTGCTCGTCGGCAACGGGATCTGGCGCATGAGCCGGAGCGCTGGCCTGATGTTCTGCCGTCGCCGGCGTGACGTCCTGGCGCTGCGCTTCGCTGCCTTTGACCACCGGATTAAGGATGGTATTGGCTTCGTCGCTGGCTTTTTCGGGATCGTGGGCGCTATAGGAGCGCTTCATCGACTCCGCGGCCTCGCGCAGTTCATCCATCGAGGCTTTCAGCTCCGGCGTCAGGTTATTCAGGCTAGCCTTTTCCACCTTCTTCAGGCTCTCCTGGAACTCCTGCAGTTTTAGCTCCTGGGCCAGCTCATTTTGTACCGTGGTCGCCAGCGAGCGTAACGTACGGATCCAGCCAACTACCGTTTTAACCGCTACGGGAAGCCGCTGTGGCCCCAGAACAATGAGGCCAATCACAAACACCAGCAGTAGTTCACTAAAACCAATATCGAACACGAGTTACACCTGCTCTTTGTCGTGGCGTTTTGTCTCGTCTTTTTTTGCATCATCCTGTTTATCGGCGATGGTTTTCGCCGTGAAATCTGCGTCTGGCGCCGACTTTTCGGGTTTATCATCATCACTCATGGCTTTTTTAAAGCCTTTGATAGATGCCCCTAAGTCAGACCCCAGCGAGCTCAGCTTCTTCGTCCCAAAAAGCAGAACTACGATGACGACAACAATTAATAACTGCCAAATACTGATACCACCCATACACGTTCCCCTATGACAGATGATGAATTGTGTGGACGCATTATACACGCCATCCAGCGAGCCGCCTCTTCGTCAGGCCGCCGACATGATTTTGCGCAAATAAGCCTGCGTCATGAAGAGGCGAACCGATCAGTGGGTTTTCCGCCAGCCAATAAGCCAGGTCACCACACCGCCGGCCATCAGCCAACCGGGCATCATTCCCCACTCAGGGCGATGGATAAAGAGCAGCGTACCACTGAGCAATAAAACCGCGCCTATACCAAACAGGTAACGGGATTGGCCCTGGCGCACATGACGCACATGCATATCCCGCACAATAGTATCGACGCTGGTCTGCAGCTGTTTGCTCTGCTGCAGGCTCTGATACACCAGCTCAGGTATTTCCGGCATTCTTTCGATCCAGAACGGCGCTTTGTCTTTAAACGCGCGCACCAGCGCCGGAATGCCGACCTGATCTTTGATCCACGACTCGAGGAAAGGCTTCGCCGTTTTCCACAAGTCTAACTGAGGATAGAGCTGCCGGCCTACCCCTTCTACGTAAAGTAATGTCTTCTGTAGTAAAACGAGCTGCGGCTGGACTTCCATATTGAAACGCCGCGCGGTATTGAACAGATTAAGCAGCACGTGGCCGAAGGAGATCTCCGCCAGCGGCTTCTCAAAGATCGGCTCGCAGACCGTGCGGATCGCGAACTCAAACTCTTCAACGTTGGTATCGGGCGGAACCCAACCGGAATCGACGTGCAGCTCGGCAACTTTACGATAATCGCGGTTGAAAAAGGCGATAAAGTTTTCCGCCAGATAGCGCTTATCTTCTTTGTTCAGTGAGCCGACAATACCGCAGTCGATGCCGATATACTGCGGATCTTCCGGATGCTCGTAGCTGACGAATATGTTGCCAGGATGCATATCGGCATGGAAGAAGCTGTCGCGGAACACCTGGGTGAAGAAGACCTGCACGCCCCGCTCCGCCAGCAGCTGCATATTGGTGCCCTGGGCCTCCAGCGCCTCCACATCGGACACCGGGATACCGTAAATGCGCTCCATTACCATCATGCTTTCGCTGCAGTAGTCGGGGTACACCTCCGGCACGTACAGCATCGGGCTGTCTTCGAAATTACGCCGCAGCTGAATAGCGTTGGCGGATTCCCGCAGCAGGTTCAGCTCATCCAGCAGCGTTTTTTCATATTCACGAACTACCTCCTGCGGGCGCAGACGACGACCGTCAGGCAGCAGACGCGGTACCCAGCGCGCCAGGCGGTAGATGAGCTTCATGTCCGCTTTAATGATCGGCAAAATATCCGGGCGGATAACCTTGATCACCACCTCTTTGCCATTCTCTTTCAGACGCGCGGTATGCACCTGGGCGATGGACGCCGAGGCTAACGGCTCAACGGAGAAATCATCAAACCAGGTCTCGACCGGCAGCCCCCCCATCGCTTTCTCTATCTGCTGCTGCGCGAGCTTCCCTTCAAAGGGCGCCACGCGGTCCTGCAACAGCGCCAGCTGATCGGCAATATGCGGCGGAAAGAGATCCCGGCGGGTGGAAAGCATCTGGCCGAATTTTATCCACACCGGCCCCAGCTCCTGGAGCGCCAGCCGAAGGCGGGCGCCAAGAGGCTGATCCTGATGGCGGTTTGGCATCCAGAACAGCATCCGCCGCCAGATACGCAGCGGCAGCGTGATGCGCATTTTGGGGATGAGCTCATCGAGCCCGTAGCTCAAAAAGGTGTGGATGATGAAATACAGGCGCCGTAATTCTCCTGGCGTCATTTGCCCTCCAGCGTTTCCAGCCGTTTTTCCAGTGCGGCCAGCGCGCGCTCAATAGCCGTTGTCTCTTCAGCAAACCAGGCCAGCTCCAGCGGCCCCGGCGCCAGGCGCCACTCTTCAGTGATCGCTTCCGCGACATAGCGCTGCTGGCGCTCTGCGCCCTTCAGCAGAAACTGAGCGCCGCCGCGCAGGACTTTACCGACGCCTTCGGCCACAATATCGCCGGTATAGGGCGCCAGCAGTTCAGCGGGATCAAACTCTGCCAGGTCGCATAGGGAGACCATATTCTGCACCACCTGCAGATCGCCCTGCACTTCCAGATCACCGCTGCGAATAAGCGCCGTGAGCTGCTGACGATTGCGCAGTTTTGGCAGCACGCTGAGCCGGGTAATCACGGTGCAATCGGCCTCTCCGTCCCAGGAGCTCAGGACGTCAACCTGGCGTTCGCTGAATACCAGCACCACGGGCGTGGCGAAATCCTGCAGCTGGACCCGCAATACCTTGCCCAGCAGGCGCTGGCGAGCGGGTTTAAGCGCTTTGTCGCGCCAGAGGAAAGTATTCAGCGCCGTTTCAATGCCAGCGGTAACCAGGGGTGTGAAAGGCATAGCGTCCCTCCTGTCAGAACTTGTAACCGCGATGCAAAGCAACGATACCCGCCGTCAGGTTGTAGTAATCCACGTTTTCGAAGCCCGCATCCTGCATCATCCCTTTCAGGGTTTCCTGGTCCGGATGCATACGAATAGATTCCGCCAGGTAGCGATAGCTGTCGCCATCTTTTGCCACCAGCTCGCCCACCTTCGGCAGGATATGGAAGGAGTAAGCGTCGTAGGCTTTGCTCAGCGGTTCGATAATGGGTTTAGAAAACTCCAGCACCAGCAGACGTCCGCCCGGCTTCAGCACGCGATACATCGAACGCAGCGCTTTCTCTTTGTCGGTCACGTTACGCAGACCGAAAGAGATGGTGATGCAGTCAAAGGTATTATCAGCAAAAGGCAGGGCTTCCGCGTTGGCCTGAACATACTCAACGTTGCCTACGATGCCGATATTGCGCAGCTTTTCGCGGCCCATTTTGAGCATAGAATCATTGATATCAGCAAGCATGACGCGGCCGGTTTCCCCTACCAGGCGGGAGAACTTGGCAGTCAAATCACCGGTACCACCAGCCAAATCCAGCACGGTCTGCCCGCGACGTACGCCGCTGCAGTCGATGGTGAAACGCTTCCACAAACGATGGATCCCAAACGACATCAGGTCGTTCATCACATCATATTTTGCGGCGACAGAATGGAATACATGCGCCACCATATCTGCTTTCTGCTCTTTAGCGACCGTCTGAAAGCCAAAGTGCGTCGTTTCTTGTGAATCCTCAACCATCTCTATGCCTGCTTGCTTTTCAAGAAAATGTTCACTGAGTGTATCAGACTCAGCGCATTTCCCATACGTTTCAGCGTGGCGGAGCCGCCTCCCGGCTACGCACCGTCTCGGCAGAGTCGGGTGAAAATGCGTCATTTTCCGGCAGGTTATCCTCATCTTCGAGACGATATTGCTCGTCCTGAGCCGTAGCTTGTTCGACTAAATCAGGATTAATCCCGCGCTTGACCTCCACGCCCAGGCCGCGAAAGGCCTCCGCCTGGGCCAGCAGATTACCACGCCCGGAAGCGAGCTTTTTCATCGCCTGGCGATAGCTCTCTTGCGCCTTATCCAGGCTCTGGCCGATGGCGGACATATCATCCACAAACAGGCGCATTTTGTCGTAAAGGCGCCCCGCCCGCTCGGCAATCTTTTGCGCGTTACGACTCTGGTGCTCATAGCGCCACAGATTGGCGATAGTGCGCAGGGCTACCAGCAGCGTCGTCGGGCTAACCAGCATAATATTATTTTGCAGCGCCTCGCTGATGAGCTCAGGCTGGCGATCGATGGCCAGCAGGAACGCCGGCTCAACGGGAATAAACATCAGCACATAGTCGAGCGAGCGCAGGCCAGGCAGCTGTTGATAATCCTTGCGTCCCAGCAGGCGAATATGGTTTCGCACCGAGGCAAGGTGTTCCTGCAGCGCGACTTCGCGGGTGTAGTCGTCTTCGGCGTTGAAATAGCGCTCATAGGCGACCAGGGTCATTTTGGCGTCGATCACCACGTCCTTACCCTGCGGCAGGCGCACGATAACGTCCGGCTGCATCCGCGAGCGGTTGTCGGTCTCAATACTGACCTGAGTCTGGTACTCATAGCCTTCGCGCAGGCCGGAGGCCTCCAGCACGCGGGTTAAGACCACTTCCCCCCAGTTGCCCTGAGTTTTGTTATCCCCCTTCAGCGCTTTGGTCAGGTTCAGCGCCTCCTGTGCCATCTGCGCGTTCAACTGCTGCAGATTGCGGATCTCATGCGCCAGGGTATGTCTTTCACGCGCCTCCTGGCCAAAGCTCTCCTGCACCTGGCGGCGGAACCCGTCCAGCTGTTCGCGTAGCGGCGTCAGCAGGCCATGCAGGCTCTGGCGGTTTTGCTCATCGACCCGCCGGTTGCTGTGTTCGAAAATACGGTTGGCGAGGTTTTCAAACTGCTCGCTAAGGCGCTGCTCGCTGTTCATCATCTGGCGGATCTTATCTTCCGCATGCAGCTGGGTGGATTCGAGCCGGGTGGTGACCTCACGGAGATCGGCCTCGAGCGAGGTATTGATATCCCGTAGGCTGCGCAGCTCGTTGTTCAGCAGCTCACACTCCTCACGCCAGTGGGCCTCCTGCGCCAGTTGCTGGCGGGCGGCGCTCAGCTCAATATCCAACTCTCGCCGTTCCTCGATGAGATCGGCCCGAATTTGATCGGCACGCGCTTTGGTCGCCAGCCAGCCGACCATTAACCCGGCTGCCAGTGCGATAACCGCGCTGATAATAATGGAGAGATCCACGACGCCCCCTGCGATAACCTGATGACACAAAATAGAATTGTGCTGTACAAACGTCCAGTTTAAAAGGAATTTCCTGCGAGAGGCGACGCAAAAAAGAAAGGCCGGAGGATCCGGCCTGACAGGGAAAGAGTTGAATTACAGCAGACGACGCGCCGCTTCCACGACGATTTTCACCGCGTGGCTTTCGGTTTGCTTCATGGTTTCGGCGTTAGGGATCTCTTGCTGGGTACGGTTCACGATAACCCCGGCTACCATCCCGGCGCGCAGGCCCTGGCTGGCGCACATGGTCAGCAGCGTGGCGGATTCCATTTCATAGTTCATCACGCCCATTGCCTGCCACTCTTCCATTGAGCCCTTGAAGCGGCTCACGACGCGGCCGGAGAAGGTGTCGTAACGCTCCTGGCCCGGGTAGAAGGTATCCGAGGAAGCGGTTACGCCGATATGGGTGGTGGCGCCGATTGATTTCGCCGCTTCCACCAGCGCGGTGGTGCAGGCGAAGTCTGCGACGGCCGGGAATTCCATCGGCGCGAAGTGCAGGCTGGCGCCGTCCAGACGAACGGAGGCGGTAGTCACCAGCACATCGCCAACATTGATATGTGGCTGAATCGCGCCGGTGGTGCCGATACGCAGGAAGGTACGCACCCCCAGCTGCGCCAGCTCTTCCACGGCGATGGAAGTCGACGGGCCGCCGATGCCAGTAGAGCAGACGATCACTGGTTTGCCGTCCAGCTCCGCGCGCCAGGAGGTAAATTCGCGGTGAGATGCCAGTTTAACCGGCTTATCCATCAGCGCGGCGATCTTTTCCACACGCTCCGGATCGCCAGGGACGATAGCCAGCGTAGCCCCTTGTAAATCGTTCTTGGTGAGGCCGAGATGAAAAACATCAGACTTGGACATAAAAAACTCCTCTGTGGGTCGAATTATCAGCAGAAGCAAAACGGTACTGTACAGAAGCCCCTGGCAACATTTTGTGATGATAGTCACCAAGACCAATAATGATTGCAGTTGTTTTTCAGTAAATAGTGATACACATCACATTAACAAGTTATATTCATCATCACAGAACAAAAGATAGCCGCTTTCAGGCACTGTGCTTTATTACCGCCCGAACTAAAGGTAAAGGGTCTATAGTTACTGATGCGCTAATAAATAAGGGTACGGAGAATACCATGACCACCACCAAGCAACCTGGATTCGCACCTGCAGCTTCACCACACGCCGCAACCGCCGTTCATACGCCGGAAGAGCATATTATCGCCGGAGAGACGTCGATTCCCTCTCAGGGTGAAAACATGCCGGCCTACCACGCCCGCCCGAAAAATGCCGACGGTCCGCTGCCGATCGTTATCGTGGTACAGGAAATTTTCGGCGTGCATGAACATATTCGCGATCTTTGTCGCCGCCTGGCACAGGAAGGCTATCTGGCTATCGCGCCTGAATTGTACTTCCGTCAGGGCGATCCGAATGAGTACCACGATATCCCGACCCTGTTCAAAGAGCTGGTCAGCAAGGTGCCGGACGCGCAGGTGCTGGCGGATCTCGACCACGTCGCCAGCTGGGCGGCGCGCCACGGCGGCGATGCCCATCGTCTGCTGATCACCGGCTTCTGCTGGGGCGGACGCATTACCTGGCTGTATGCCGCGCATAACCCGCAGCTTAAAGCGGCGGTGGCCTGGTACGGTAAGCTGGTGGGAGAAAAATCACTGAATTCGCCGAAGCACCCGGTAGATATCGCCGTCGATCTCAACGCCCCGGTGCTTGGTCTGTACGGCGCTAAAGACGCCAGCATTCCGCAGGACACCGTCGAGACTATGCGTCAGGCGCTGCGGGCAGCCAACGCCACGGCGGAAATCGTGGTCTATCCCGAAGCCGATCATGCCTTTAACGCCGACTATCGCGCCAGCTATCATGAAGAGTCAGCCAAAGACGGCTGGCAGCGGATGCTCGCCTGGTTTGCTCAGTATGGCGGTAAAAAAGGGTAATCCATAAACGCCGTCATACCGACGGCGTTTTCTCTTTATCCGCCGCAGCACTTTTTATATTTTTTACCGCTGCCGCAGGGGCATGGTTCGTTTCGAGAACGCGTCTTCGACGGCTTTCGCTCCTCGTCAGCAAGCCATGGCATTATTGCCGCCAGCGGATACCCTGCTTCCAGCAACTGCTGACAGACATTCATATACCGCGTGATGTGCTGGAAAAAGTGTTTATAACCGGCACACAGATAGTTGTGCCCTGGATGGCCGCTCGGCGAAACCGCAAAACGATGTTTGGGACAGCCACCGTGGCAAACAAAGCGAAATTCGCAGCTTCGGCACTCCGCCGTTAGCGTCTCCCTTTTCGCCTGACCAAAGGCTATCGCCTGTTCGCTGTTATTGAGCGTCTTAATGTCCGAATGATGAATGTTACCCAGCTTATGCTCGGGATAAACATAGTGGTCGCAGTTGTAGAGATCGCCATTCGACTCCAGGGCAAAAGCGTGGCCGCACGTTGGCGAATGAACACACAAAACCGGGGGCTGGCCCATCCACGCCGCCAGAGCGACCTCAAACATCTGCACAATAACGCGCTCGACATCGCGCCGGATCCAGATATCGAATATCTGATTCAGGAAATCGCCAAACTGCCATGATGGCACGGTCCAGGAAGCAAGCCTGGCGGCGCTTTCTCCCGGCATAACCAGCTGCAGGAGTGATGATTCGTCGCTACTGACGCGTTCAACCAGGGGGATAAACTGAATATGACGTGAACCCGTGGCAAGCAAGAAATCATAGACTTCCCGCGGGTGCCCCACATTATGTTTACCCACTACGGTCAACGTATTGAACTCAACGCGATGCTTTTTGAGAAGTGCAATCGCCGCCATCACTTTATCGTGAGTACCTTTACCGGCACGATTAACACGGTACTGATTATGGAGATGTGCTGGCCCATCAATGGAGATGCCAACCAGAAAATGCTCCTCGGCAAAGAAACGTGCCCACTCTTCATCAACGAGCATACCGTTGGTTTGCAGCGCGTGTTCTATCTTCTTGCCCCTGGCATATTGGTTACTTAGTGCAACCACCCGGCGAAAAAATGGCAACCCCATCATAGTCGGTTCGCCCCCCTGCCAGGCGAAGGTCACCGTCTCTCCCATCTGGGCCTCAATATGCTGGCGAATGTAACACTCCAGTGTCTCATCCGACATCCGCCAGTTTTTGTTTCGTTCCGGATACAGTGCTTCTTTTTCCAGATAAAAACAGTAGGTACAATCGATATTACACACCGATCCCGTCGGTTTCGCCATCACCTGGCAACCCGCTAATTCCATCTAAACGACTCCTTCCCTTAACAGGCTCAAGACCGCGGATAGCACCAACGAAATAGCTTCTAAGCCGAGTACGACACTCAACAAGCGTTTTATCATGATGGAAGCAAATGTCGTTAATGCTGTGTTTCCGCCAACCTGACGCTGCTGATTTCGCACGACGATCGCCAGTATAACGGTTAGCCCGAGAGCGATACCGGCAATCCCCCCGGAAACCAGGTCGCCGCGGGCGAAACCAAAACGCGTCGAGGCTAGTGCCAGAACAAAAACCGAAAACAGAGTCCGCTGCCAGGCAAGCGCGGTACGCTCCGGTTGCAGGCCAGGATCACGTGTGCGGAGAGACAACGTCATAGCAGAAGCATCACTCCCAATGTCATCATCATCACCGCCGCTAAACCTGCACTTAACCAAATCAATAGACGAGGGTAGGTCAGCGCCGCGTCATCGCGCATGGCGCGTTCATTCCCGGACCAGCGAAGATAGGCGTACCACGCGAGAATCGCCGCCGTGATGCCCAACGCGCACACCAGTAATTCCTTAACCATTGAGGGCGCCAGATTTTCCGCGAGCTGATCGATGCCTATCGCGGCAGCCATAAAGGCCAGCGCGGTGCGGATCCATGCCAGAAACGTACGTTCATTCGCAAGAGAGAAACGATAGTCGGGATCCTTTCCCTGTGTCAGCCAGCTCATCGACTATTCTCAACAATATATTGATAGCAACTTGCAATATGCTTCGCGATGCTGAATTCCACCAATTCCCCACGATCGTTGTAACCCTTTCGGGTTTTCACCAACAGCGGCTCACGAGTATCAATATGCAAGATGCGACAATCGTCTTCCGTGGGCATCTCGGCGGTAATAACATCCTGGAAACTTTCAATATTTTCATTATTATTTTCCAGCATGCTGTAAAGGCCATTCTTCAGTGCATCAAGCGTAAGATGTTGCAGACGCGTCGTTAGCCAGATGTAGTTCACTTGCGCAGGCTGCTCGTTTTGTCGGTAGATGGTGCGGGTTAACAACCACAGCGGTGTCTTATCGTCATTAAGTTCAAACGCCTGAGCAACTCCCCCTGGCGGCACAAGTTGCTCCAGCTTGAGATTGTTACGTTCAATGGGATGCTGCTGTTGCCCATCAACCAGCCGTATCCGGGCCTTCACCTCCTGCTTCTCTGAAGTGCTGATCACCATGGTGCCAATGCCGGCCTGTCGTTTTACCAACCCTTTGGCGGCCAGCTCGGCGAGCGCACGACGGGCAGTGATACGGCTGACGCCAAAGATCTCTTCAAACTCAGCCTCAGTGGGCAGCACATCGTTCTTTTTGTATTCTCCGGCTTTCAGTTTTCCCAGCAAAATATCGTGCAACTGAGCATAGAGCGGTTTGGCTCCTGGCGAATAATCCAGTTCTTCTTTCATTGTTCCCCTACTCCTTTTCCCCGGCCTGAGCCGGGGATACGGCTTAATCAAGCCTCATTTCTAACGCCATTTTATAGTACACGCTTTGATGCTGCTCCTGCGGAACCTCGTTCTGGACGAAGGCCCACAAATTTTCTGTCGTCCAGCCTGGCTGGCTGGTGGACTGGAGCTGCGCCATCAGTTCTGTCTGGCCACTCCCTTCCAGATGTTGCAATAGCGCAAAGAGACCGTAGCGGACAACTGGCGCAAAGGCGGCCAGTTCAGGCAACAGATGCGGATCCAACCCTAACAATGGCCCTCCAGCATCCTCCAGGCCATAGCGTGGGTACAGCTCCGATGGCGCGTCGCTCTGCGCCATCATCGCTTTCATGCTGCTGCAGAGACGTTCTGCTGCGGCAGTATCACGGCTTTGCGTTTGCTGCAGCGGATCGTCGTGCAGGTCGTAAAGACGATGACCAAATCGATCTGCCCCGCGCGTCATTACAGACTCCGCAGGGATCTTCAGTACCTTGCATCCCTTGGTAAAACCGAATGGGGGATGCAGCGTCATGCCCTGTAATTCGCTCGGCGTAAAGCGTCGATTAATACGAGTAGGCATCAAGGTATATTCGTACAAACCGCTCACACCTTGAGTGACTGGGGCGCGCATATAGACGTAGCGGCCATCGGTAATATTGATGTGGCAGCCATGATAGCCAAACAGCGCGTAATTTCGGACCGGCGTGTCATCACGCAGTACCGGCAGTAAAGATACCCCCTGCATATCTTGCGGTTTGGGCAGCCCAAAGCTATCAAGCAGCGTCGCCGGTATATCAATCGTCTGCGCCAGCGCCTGCCGTGACTCTCCCGCACAACCATGCTGTGGATGCCAGATAAAGCAAGGTATATTGGCCACTTCGTTATACAGTGGCATGATGTTTTTCCCCCACCATTCATGCTCGCCAAGCAGGAACCCATGATCCGTATTGACGATAAGCATCGTGTCCTGCCATAGATCGTAATGATCCATATAGTCCAGCACTTTACCCACGTAGGCGTCCACCATCGTCAGCAGGGCCATATAGTATTTCTGGATGACGCTTTTCCGCTCCGGGCTTTCCGTCACGAAATAGTAAGGTGGCCACCCGTCGAACTGTGAGGGATCATCAATCCCGTACATCCGCAGATATTTTTCCGGTACGAAGAAGGGCTCGTGAGGATCAAAACACTCTAACTGCAGGAACCAGTTATCGCTGGCATGGTTGGTATCAATAAACTCCAGACCTTTATTGATTGTCCGCGCCAGATGGTGATCCTCCTCATTCTGCATAAACTGTACGTTAATCTGATGCTGGACCCGGCTGGTGATACGGCGCTGCTTGATCTCCTCAGGTTCCCCTGACTCGTAGCGATATTCAGGTTTATCAACGACACCTTTCCAGGCATCCCCTTCCTGCCCGCGAATAAACTCATAGGTACTGTAGCGAGAGTGGTAGGTTGCTCCGCCATCCCGCCAATAGTGCTTATGATCGGTCACCAGGTGGGTGTGAATCCCGTTTTTCTTCAGTATTTCCGGCACGGAATCATCAAACGGTTCCAGCGGCGACCAGCCCCGATGGAGAAAGTTGTAGCGCCCGGTATGTAACTCTCTGCGGGCAGGCATACAGGGCATACTGCCAACATAAAAATTATCAAAGCGTACCGTGCGTTCTTTTAAGCGCTGGAAATTCGGCGTGATAGCGCGATCGCTTCCATAAGCTGACAACAGACGTTTGTTAAGCGAATCAAACATCAACATAATTGCTTTCATGCATGAGTCCTTTTTTCACACCGTTTCTTTATCGTAACCGCGAACTTTGCCGACGATGTAAGTCAAAGCAAAAGCCGCTGCACAGCCAACCAGCCATGCCAGGATGTACTGAAGATATTTCCCATCAGCAATCAGCGGAAGTGCTGACAGCCCCGCCGCGCCGACCCCGTTTGTGGATACGCCAAGCAGTACCACCATTACCCCACCGAAACCGGCGCCAATAGAGCCGGTAATAAACGCAAATCCTGCGGGGATATTGACGCCAAATATTGTCGGTTCACCCACCGCCAGAATGGAGGTTGGGATCGCCCCCCTGGCAATCTTCTTCATCACCGGATCGCGCGTCAGCAAGAGAACCGCTGTCGCCGCGCCGACCATCCCGGCATTAGACATGATTTGAATAGCAAACAGAGGGGCATGGCCAGTGGCGTTAATCATCTCGAGGTGGATCGGGAACAAACCATGATGCAAACCTAGCGATATCAGGAAGGGGAACAGCGCCGAAAGCACAAAGCCAGCGACAATACCGCCATGCTCCAGTAGGCCGTTCAGACCGCTGAGTATCCCGTTAGACACAATACCGGCCGCGGGCATAATAATAAAAAGGAGGGCTGCCGCCATGACCAACAGCACCAGCGTTGGCGTGACGACAACATCGACAATATCAGGAACAAATCGACGTACTGGTTTCTCCAGCAGGCACATTAACCAGACGGCAAAGATCACACCGATAAGGCCACCCTGCCCGGGGATCAGTCCGAAGGTCGTCACCTGCGGCATGATGGTAATGGCGCCCAGCAGGCCACCCAGAATCAGGTTACCTTCAAACTCTCGTGCCGACGTTACCCCCGCATAGATGGCTAAAAAGCCAAATAGCGCTTTCGAGACGATATCAAGAAACTGGCTTAGACCCAAAAGATGGCGCTGATCGAGTACCACCTGAGTCGGGGAAAGATCGCCCACTGAAGCAACATGATGGGTTAACGCCCAGGACGCTGCCGAGTTGAATATCACATTGTTCAGTCCCATTAAAATCCCGGCTGCAATCAGCGCGGGCAGAATGGGAACAAAAATATTGGCGATATGTTTGAGTATGACTTTAGTCCGGGTCTGTTTTTTGGCTTTTTCACGTGCTGTTTTCGCTTTTTGCTCAACGGCGCTTAACGCCTCTCCGCTGTCTGGCTGACCCTTTAAACGAGCATTAATAACCCCAGCCACTTTTGTCGATTTCCCCGGACCAACGATCACCTGCAGGGTATCGTCTTCGACAACGCCTAATACCCCCTCGATCGCTTTCAAGGCAGTCATATCCACCAGGGATGTATCGGCGATGGTCATTCTTACCCGGGTCATACAGTTGGTGACATGAATAAAATTAGCGAGCCCGCCACAGTGCTTAACGATGGCGTCCCCCACCATGTTGTAGTTCATACAGAGGTTCCTTTTCTTTGTTATCTCCATTTGTTATAACAATATAATATTATACTTTTTGTGAGTAACCTCAAAAATAAAAACATAACGAAGGCGTATTGGATTTTGGAAAAAAGGTGCCCCGTGAATATTTGAGCAAGAGCCGTCGCCTCCTGCCCACCAGACGTGCCGGTGGTACCGTTAATGTCTGTCTTTAATCAGGGGGAAATATTATTGAGAGTGAGAAAAACGATGCGGGAATAAGAAAATAACTTTCTCATAGCGAGAAAAATACACCAAGCTCCTGAAAAATAAGTACTATTTATGTAATTTCGTTAGATAATTAAATGAAGATGCGCCAATTAAAAAAAGCGTGAACAATATTTTATAATTTTCGGAAAAATTGCGGCATTGCGCACCACTGACTCCCAGGCGGGCCATCATGTCTTCAGATCCTGCCACATGCCGTACTCTGTGAAATAATCGAATAAACGCCAGCGACACTGCTGGCGTTTTTATTAGCCTATGCCTGGCGCAGGTTCTGCGCCGCTTGCACCATATTCGCCAGCGCGGCGCGGGTTTCCGGCCAGCCGCGAGTTTTCAGGCCGCAGTCCGGGTTAACCCACAGTCGCTCCACCGGGATACGCTGCGCGGCTTTCTTCAGCAGCGCTTCGATCCACTCCACGCTCGGCACGTTTGGCGAGTGAATATCATATACTCCCGGCCCGATCTCATTGGGGTACTCGAACGCTTCGAACGACTCCAGCAGCTCCATATCGGACCGCGAGGTTTCAATGGTGATCACGTCAGCGTCCAGCGCGGCAATGGAGTCCATGATGTCATTGAACTCGCAATAGCACATGTGAGTATGGATCTGCGTGTCGTCTTTGGCGACCGCAGCATTAAGGCGGAAGGCTTCCACACCCCACTGCAGATAGGCATCCCAGTCGCTGCGCTTCAGCGGTAACCCTTCGCGCAGCGCCGGCTCATCAATCTGGATAATGCCGATCCCCGCCGCCTCCAGATCCGCCACTTCATCACGCAGGGCCAGCGCAATCTGTTTCGCGATGGTTTCACGGCTGACATCTTCCCGCGGGAAGGACCAGCACAGAATGGTCACCGGTCCAGTGAGCATCCCTTTCACCGGCTTGTCGGTCAGGGACTGCGCGTACTTCGCCCAGTCGACGGTGATCGCCTGCGGACGGCTGACGTCGCCGATCACCACCGGCGGCTTCACGCAGCGGGAACCATAGCTCTGCACCCAGCCGTTTTGCGTGAAGATAAAACCGTCCAGATGTTCGCCGAAGTATTCCACCATGTCGTTCCGCTCGGCCTCCCCGTGCACCAGTACGTCTAAACCTAACCGCTCCTGCTCGACGATCGCCTGCTTAATATGTTCCGCAATCCCCGTCCGATAATGACTGGCGTCAAGGTTACCCTTTTTGAAGTCCAGGCGCAGGCCGCGGATCTCGGTCGTTTGCGGGAATGACCCGATGGTGGTGGTCGGCCATTTCGGCAGGTTAAAGCGCTGGCGCTGTGCCTGCGCGCGAACCTCATAGGGGCTGGCGCGCTGGCTGTCCTGAGCAGTGATCGCCGCCAGCCGTTTTTCCACCTCCGCGTTGTGCACGCGGGTCGAATGGCGACGGGCCTGGATTGGCGCGCTCCACTCGGTAATCGCCGCTGTATCGCCGCTGTTCAGCGCATCGCGCAGCAGCGCCAGCTCACCGCATTTCTGCAGCGCGAAGGCAAACCAGCTCTTCACTTCCGCATCAAGGCGCGTCTCCACGCTCAGATCGATCGGGCTATGCAGCAGAGAGCAGGATGACGCGACCCATAGCTCGCGCTTACCGACGAGGTCTTTAATTTGCGCATACTTTTCGGTGAGATCGGCGCGCCAGACGTTACGCCCATTGATCAAGCCCGCGGACAGCAGCCAGTCGGCCGGCAGGCGGTTGTGCAGTTCGGCAACATCATCTTTGCCGTGCACCAGATCGACGTGCAGCCCCTGGACCGGTAGCGCAGCAATGGTCGCGAGATTGTCGCTAACGCCTTCAAAATAGGTAGTCAGCAGCAGCTTCACCTGGCCCTGCAGGGCGTCATAAGCCGGTTGAAAGGCCTCCAGCCACGCTGGCGGCAGCTCCAGCACCAGCGCCGGTTCATCAATCTGCACCCAATCGATGCCGCGCTTCGCCAGTTCGGCCAGCACCTGCTGGTAAACCGGCAGGATGGCATTCAGCAGGGTCAGGCGGTCAAACGGTTCACCTTTCACTTTACCCAGCCACAGATAGGTTACCGGCCCCAGCAGCACGGGCTTGATCTTGTGGCCCAGCGCCAGCGCTTCGTCTACTTCATCCAGCAGTTGGGTCCAGCTCAGTTTGAACTGCTGGCCCTTCACGAACTCCGGCACCATATAGTGATAGTTGGTGTTAAACCATTTGGTCATTTCCGCAGCGGCGGCCGGTTCGCCAGTCGGCGCGCGGCCGCGGCCAATGCGGAACAGGGTATCGATGTCGATGGATCCGTCTTTGTTCTGATGACGAGCCGGCACGTTGCCAAGCAGCAGGCTGGTAGTCAGAACATGGTCGTACCAGGCGAAATCCCCCACCGGCAGCAGATCAACGCCCGCCTGTTTCTGCTGCTCCCAGTGACGGGCGCGCAGCTCACGGCCTACCGCCAGCAGTTCCTCGCGAGTGGCGTTGCCCGCCCAGTAGCTCTCTTGCGCTTTTTTCAGCTCGCGGCGCAGGCCAACGCGAGGAAAACCGAGGGTGTGGTTAATAATTGTCATTTTTGTTCCTCTCTTATTTCATTGAATCTGAAGAAAAAATCTCAATAGTTCGGCTTGCAGGAAGGCGGCAACGATGCGCATCCCCAGGAGCTTACTGAAGGAAGTGACTGGGGTAAGCAAGGCAGCCAACGCATCTGCAAGTCGAAATATGACGAGTTTTAGACGTCCAGATGTTTACACATCCATAATTGACAGTTACTGTATATTCCTCAAGCGCAAATTGCTCATGGCGAAGTGAAGGACTTTCATGATCGAAATTAAACATCTGAAAACGCTGCAAGCGTTGCGGAACAGCGGTTCACTGGCGGGTGCGGCAGCGGCCCTGCACCAGACCCAGTCCGCCTTGTCTCACCAGTTCAGCGATCTGGAACAGCGCCTTGGCTGTCGTCTCTTTGTGCGTAAGAGCCAGCCGCTGCGTTTTACGCCTCAGGGGGAAATCCTCTTACAGCTGGCCAACCAGGTGCTGCCGCAGATCGCTCGCGCCCTGCAGGACTGTAACGAACCACAGCAGACCCGGCTGAGGCTGGCTATCGAATGTCACAGCTGTATTCAGTGGCTGACGCCGGCGCTGGAGAATTTCCGCGCCCGCTGGCCACATGTGGAGGTCGACTTCCATTCCGGCGTCACCTTCGACCCACAGCCTGCGCTGCAGCAGGGTGAACTGGATCTGGTGATGACCTCCGATATTCTGCCGCGCAGCGGCCTGCACTACTCGCCGATGTTTGATTTTGAGGTGCGTCTGGTGCTGGCGCCCGAGCATCCGTTAGCTATGAAGACGCTGGTTACCCCGGAGGATCTGGCCGCGGAAACGCTGTTGATTTATCCCGTGCAGCGCGGGCGCCTCGATATCTGGCGCCACTTCCTGCAGCCGGCCGGCATCAGCCCGCAGCTGAAAAGCGTCGATAACACGCTGTTGTTGATCCAGATGGTGGCTGCCCGGATGGGCATCGCCGCGCTGCCGCACTGGGTGGTGGAAAGCTTTGAACGCCAGGGCCTGGTGGTCACCAAAACCCTGGGTGAGGGGTTATGGAGCCGGTTGTACGCGGCCGTTCGCGATGGCGAACAGCGTCAACCGGTCACCGAAGCGTTTATTCGCTCTGCGCGGAACCACGCCTGCGATCATCTGCCGTTTGTCCGGAGTGCGGAGCGACCCAGCGGCGATGGACCCACAGCGAGGCCAGGATCACCAACGCTCCGCTAATAAAGCTCGGCCAGTGCGGCTGCTCCTGCCAGATGGCAAGGTTAACCAGCAGCCCGGCGGGGACATGGACGTTATTCATGATCCCCAGCGTGCCGGCATCCACCTGGGTGGCGCCATAGTTCCACATAAAGTAACCCAGCCCGGAAGCCACCACGCCGAGCCACACCAGCACGCTCCACTGCAGCGTGGTGGTCGGCAGCTTCTGGGCGTTGCCGAGCATAAACCACGCCGCCACCGCCACGATAAAGGCCCCGACATAGAACCAGGCAAAGGCATTGTGCTGCGGCATCGGACGCACCTCCATCAGACGCTTATACCCCACCATACCGATGGCGAAGCAGAGGTTTGACAGCTGTACCAGTAACAGCCCGGTCCAGAAATGATCGCTGACTTTGTCATAGCGGATAATCGCCGCCCCCAGCACCGCCAGCGCGGCACTCAGCAGATAGCCCCAGCGCAGCTTACGTCCGCTGAGCAGGTCGTAGATCAGTGTGATATACAGGGGAGTAAACACGGTAAACAGCAGAAATTCCGAGACCGTAAGATAGAGATAGGCGCGGAAAGCCAGCAGGTACATGATGCCTAGCTGCATCGCGCCCACCAGCATATAGAGCACGATCGTGCGCGGAGACTGGCCGCGCGTGCGCAGGAAAGGCAGGAACACCAGCGCCGCCAGGCCCACGCGCATCAGCACCGAAAAATAGCTGTCGACGCTACCGGCCAGGTATTCGCCAATCAGGCTAAAAGAAAAGGCCCACAGGATAGTGGTGATAATTAACAGCGCCACAATGGTCGTCTCGTTGGATAAAGAACAGGCATTGTAGCGAAGAGTCAGGTTGACGACTGGACACTTGTTCGCCAGTCGTCAATCTTTTTCAGTCGAGGTATAGCTTACGCAGGTAGTGCGGGACAGCATCGTCGGCGTTACTGCCGATCACTTCCAGTTCCGGATGCAGATCCTTCAGCCGCTGGTGGGCGTTGGCCATGATGCAGCCTTTGCCAGCCATCGACAGCATCTCAGCGTCGTTCATACCGTCGCCGAAGGCGATGCAATCGGAAAGAGTGTAGCCGAGCATCTTCGCCACCGCCTCCAGCGCATGCCCCTTCGATACCCCACCCGCCATGACTTCCAGGCAGGTTAAGGTGGAGAAGCTGACGTTCACCCGATCGCCCCAGCGGGCGTTCATCGCCTGCTCCAGCGGCAGCAGATGCTCATGATCCTCGCAGGTAAAGAATACTTTGCTGATCCCCTGCGGATCCAGTTCGCCCGGCTCATACAGCTTGTAGTTAAACACCGCCTCCTTGAAGAAGCGCATCTCTTCCGGACGATGGCGGTTCATATACCACTCGTCTTCCCGATAAACGTTAGTGACGATTTTCGGGTCGTTACGCACGATCTCAAACAGGTCGGCGGCAATATCGCGATCGAGGTTATGGGCAAAGATTTGCTGACCATCGCTATCGTGAACGCGGGCGCCGTTAGAGGTGATCATGTACGACCGGATGCCGAGATTATCGCGGATTTGCCCGACGTCGATGTAGTGACGGCCGGTGGCGAAGACGAAATTGATCCCACGGGCGGTAAGCAGCTTCAGCGTCTCTTTGGCATACGGGGTCAGGAAATGATCGGGGGAAAGCAGCGTGCCGTCTAAATCAGACGCAACAACCTGGTACATAAAAAAGTTAACCTCTAAGCAGGGCGACGAGCGTTATCGTCGGATTAAGTATGTCGATTGAAAAACTCGACGATGGCATTGAGCGCGACTGAGCGCATAGCGTCCTTTTCAAAAAGGATCTCATGATATGCCCCTTCAATGACGAGCGGCTTACCGCCCTCACAGGGATGGCCGGCATCGGCCCGTAATTCGCAATAGCGGTCGTGCATCAGATTATCGACCACCCGCTCCTCCTCCGCCTGTAAAAGCAGCGTCGGGGCGGTATCTTTTTCCACATTCGCCAGCACTTCGTCGCCGGCCAGCATGCCCTCACGCACCCAGTGCCAGGTCGGACCGCCGACCTGCAGCCGCGGCTCATCGGCATAGAAGCGCAGGTTGCGACGATAGCGTTGCCGACTGTGCGTCAGCACGTTAACGGCAAAAGGCAGCGCCCGCCAGCGCCCGGTGCCGATGGCATACTCTTCGCGAATGCGCTGATGGCCCTCAGCCCAGTCGAGAATATGGCGCACCATCCAGTCCGGCAGCCGAATGATAATCCCGAACATCGGCGCGCAGAGCGCTATTGCATCGCAATGCGCCCGGTAACGTTGCAGAAAAAGCGTGGCAATCGCTCCGCCCATAGAATGGGCAAGGATAAACCGTTTTCGCCAGTGTCCAGGAACCACCTGCTGCTGCCAAAGCGCGGCCAGGTCATCAACATAGTCGCTGAAGTTAACCACGTGTCCGCGGTGGGTATCTGAGAGCAGGCGGCCCGAGCGTCCCTGCCCGCGATGGTCAATGATCATCACGTCAAAGCCGCAGTGAAAGAGATCGTAGGCCACTTCAGCATACTTCACGTAGCTTTCAATGCGCCCGGGGCAAATCAACACCAGACGATCGTTATGTTGCGCGCAAAAGCGGACAAAGCGTACCGGTACATCGTCGACGCCTTTAAATTCAGCTTCTTCGCGCTGTCGCCAGAAATCCGTCAGCGGCCCCATGCTAAAGGCCGCAAACGCGTTTTCTCGTGTTTCCCAGTCCTTTTTCTGCCCAAACATCGGGTTTACACCCCTGTTAACCGCTGAAAATCGTTTTTTTACCGTGTATCACACAATGCTGACACAATAGCGTATTGTGGCATAAAAACAGACAATCAGGGAGTTTCTCATGACCATTGAGTGGTGGTTCGCCTACCTGCTGACATCAATTATTCTCAGCCTGTCGCCGGGTTCCGGAGCGATTAATACCATGACCACCTCCATTAACCACGGATACCGCGGCGCGGTGGCGTCGATTGCCGGTTTGCAGACCGGGCTGGCCATTCATATCGTGCTGGTTGGCGTTGGTCTCGGCACTCTCTTCTCCCGCTCGGTGCTGGCCTTTGAGGTGCTAAAATGGGCCGGCGCCGCCTACCTGATCTGGCTGGGTATCCAGCAATGGCGGGCGGCAGGGGCGATCGACCTGAATACGCTGGCGAAGGCGCAGACGCGCGGCAAACTGTTTCAGCGCGCGGTGTTCGTAAATCTCACCAATCCCAAAAGCATTGTTTTTCTGGCCGCCCTGTTTCCGCAGTTTATCCTGCCGCACCAGCCGCAGGTGATGCAATATCTCGTTCTGGGCGTCACCACCATCGTCGTCGATATCATTGTGATGATTGGCTATGCGACCCTGGCGCAGCGCATTTCCGCATGGATCAAAGGGCCAAAGCAGATGAAGGCGTTGAACAAAGTCTTTGGTTCACTGTTTATGCTGGTCGGGGCGCTGCTCGCCTCCGCCCGCCATGCCTGAATCATGGAATCTCGCTCGCAAAGAGAGGCTCGCCAGGTGAACAACGCTTTCTCTCTGCGCGAGCCGGCGCGCAAAGTGGGTAATTAATTTTTTTGCCCGCTGTCGGCGCTGAACCCGCCGTGCCAGGATGCCGCCAGATACGTGATTCACGGATGAACGGCAATGGCGGAAACGGCGACCCCTCATGATGCGGTATTTAAAACTTTTCTCTCACGGGTAGAGACGGCGCGCGATTTTATCGAGCTCCACCTGCCTCCGTCGTTAACACAGATCTGCAAACTGGACACCCTGCGTCTGGAATCCGGCAGCTTTCTCGAAGACGATCTCAGGCCTTACTACAGCGATATCCTTTATTCGCTGGAAACCACCCGCGGTGCGGGCTATGTCCATGTTCTGATCGAGCACCAGAGCGCACCCGATAAGCTGATGGCCTTTCGCTTAATGCGCTATGCCATCGCCGCCATGCAGCGGCATCTGGAGAGCGGCCATAAAACGCTGCCTCTGGTTATCCCTATTCTCTTCTATCAGGGACGACGCAGCCCCTATCCCTGGTCGATGCGCTGGCTGGATAATTTTGCCGATCCTGAGACCGCCAGCCAGCTCTATAGCGGGGCGTTTCCGCTGGTCGATATCACGGTGATCCCCGACGACGACATCATGCAGCACCGCAGCATGGCAGCCCTGACGCTGGTGCAAAAGCACATCCGCCAGCGCGATATGGCGCAATTGCTGGATAAGTTGACCCACCTCTTAATGCTGGAGCAGATGAGCGGACAACAAATCACCGTATTGGTAAACTATATGGCTCAGGCAGGGGATGCCGAAGATACTCGGACACTCTTGTACGGGCTGGCACAGCGCGTGCCGCAGCATGGAGGATTACTGATGACGCTGGCGGAAACATGGCTTGCAGAAGGTATGGAGAAAGGCATCAGGGAAGGCGTACAGCAAGGCATAAAAGAAGGGAAACACCAGGCTCTGGTGCAGGTTGCCGAAGCGATGCGCAATCGCGGTATTGATGACCAGGCGATTATGGAAATGACCGGTCTGTCTGAAGACGAGCTGCAGCGGCTTCGCCACTGATACTTTCCCACCCGGAAACAACCGGGTAGGAAACAGCATGCCGGTTAACGCGAGATAATCAGGTGGATGCCGAAGCCCGCAAACAGCGTACCGGCGATACCGTCGATCCACTTCGCCATCCGCTGATAGCCGCGGCGCATCCCCGGCAGGGCGAACAGGCTGGCAACCACCATAAACCAGGCCAGCGTCTCAACGATAATCAGCAGGAAAATGCCCCAGCGCGCGCCGGCGCCGACGCTGTCACCCACGAACAGCGAAAACACCGAGCCGAAGTAGATAATCGCTTTCGGATTCGCCAGATTGGTCAGCAATCCCTTCACGAAGCTGCGTCCGCTGCGGGCCAGCTCCACCTGCGGCTCCGCCGAGGCCACCTTCTCTTTTTTCAGCGCGCCACGCAGCATCTGGTAGCCCATCCAGCATAGATACAGGCCCCCGCCGACCATTATAATGTTATGCAGCCACGCCATACGGGCGAGGATCAGGTTCAGGCCGAGCAGTGCCACTCCCGCCCAGACCATGACGCCGCAGGTGATCCCCAGCACACCCATCATCGCCTCTCTTCGCGAGCGGCTGATGGCCGTTTGTGAGACAAAGAAAAAGTCCGGCCCCGGGCTCATCAGCGCAATGATATGCACCAGCGCCACGGTGAGGAAAAGCATCAGCATAGTTAACTCGCAGGAAAATAATGAAGAGAGAAACTATTCTGGCACTTTTTCAGCCAGCTGACTACTCATCGTCGCCATCAACATGCGCCCGGATCAGCGCCATAAACGGCTTCCCGAAACGCTCGAGCTTGCGTGTCCCCACGCCGTTGACGCTGAGCATTTCGCCGGCGGTCAGCGGCGATTGTTCGGCCATCTCGATAAGCGTCGCGTCGTTGAAGACCACATATGGCGGGATGTTCTCTTCGTCGGCGATCGCTTTACGTAATTTGCGCAGCTTGGCGAACAGTTTACGGTCGTAATTGCCGCCAAAGGATTTCTGCATCGCCTTTGGCTTCAGCGCCACGATACGCGGCACGGCGAGCTGCAGCGGCACTTCGCCACGCAGCACCGGTCGCGCGGCTTCGGTCAGCTGCAGCGCGGAGTGCTGGGCGATATTCTGCGTCACCAGCCCAAGGTGGATCAGCTGGCGGATCACGCTCACCCAGTGCTCGTGACTTTGCTCCCGGCCGATACCGTAAACCGGCAGCTTATCGTGGCCCATCTCTCGGATGCGCTGGTTGTTGGCCCCGCGCAGGACCTCCACCACGTAACCCATTCCGAAGCGTTGATTGACCCGGTAAATCGTTGAAAGCGCCTTGCGGGCGTCCATTAAGCCATCGTACTGCTTTGGCGGGTCAAGACAGATATCGCAGTTGCCGCACGGCTCCTGACGCCCTTCGCCAAAATAGTTCAGCAGCACCAGACGGCGACAGGTCTGCGCTTCGGCAAACGCCCCCATCGCATTCAGCTTATGCCGTTCGATATCCTGTAGCGGCCCGGCGGGTTTTTCTTCCAGACAGCGGCGCAGCCACGCCATATCCGCCGGATCGTAAAACAGCATCGCTTCCGCCGGCAGACCATCACGCCCGGCGCGGCCGGTCTCCTGATAGTAGGATTCTATATTGCGCGGAATATCAAAATGCACCACAAAGCGGACGTTCGGCTTGTTAATGCCCATCCCGAAGGCCACCGTCGCCACCACGATCTGCAGATCGTCGCGCTGGAATTTCTCCTGCACCTCGGCGCGCACGTCGTTTTCCAGACCGGCATGGTAAGCCGCCGCGCTAATACCGCGGCTTTGCAGCCTGGCGGCGGTGTCTTCCACTTTCGAACGGCTGTTGCAGTAGATAATGCCCGATTTGCCGCGCTGATCCTGAACGTAGCGCATCAGCTGATCGAGCGGCTTGAATTTCTCCATCAGCATATAGCGGATGTTTGGCCGGTCGAAGCTGCTGACCTGAATCAGCGGATCGTTAAGCCCCAGCAGGCGGACGATATCGCGGCGGGTGGTATCATCGGCGGTGGCGGTCAACGCCATAAACGGGATCTGCGGCATCCGCTGACGCAGCTGGCCCAGCGCGGCATATTCCGGACGGAAGTCATGGCCCCACTGCGAGATACAGTGCGCCTCGTCTACCGCCAGCATCGCCAGGTTCCAGTTCGCCAGATGCTCAAGAAAGTTATCCAGCATCAGCCGTTCCGGCGCGATATACAGCAGACGAACCTGCCCGCTGCGGCAGCCGGCCATCACCTCCTGCTGCTGCTCGCGGCTTTGCGTCGAGTTCAGACAAGCCGCCGCCACGCCGTTGGCCAGCAGCTGATCGACCTGGTCCTTCATCAGCGAGATCAGCGGTGAGACCACGACCGTCAGACCGCCCATGACCAGCGCCGGCACCTGATAGCACAGCGACTTGCCGCCACCGGTCGGCATGACCACCAGGCAGTCCCGGCCTTCGAGCGCCGTCTCGATAATCGTTTCCTGGCCAGGACGGAACTGCTGGTAGCCGAAGGTCTCTTGTAAAACCTGCTTAGCCAGCGATTCCTGATTTAATACTTCCGCCTGTGCCACGTTGACCCCATTTGCCTGAAAAGAAAACAGGCGCTATTTTCAGCGCCTGCGAGCCAGAGTGCAACGATTAAAACAGATCGTTGAGCATTAGCCCGACGCCGACGCGCGTTTGGTTAAAGTTATAGTCGATAAGCGACTCGCCATAGCCGCTGTAGATCTGCGTATAGGCGCGAACATGTTTGGTAATGGGATAGCTCACGCCAAGTTCCGCCCCGCCGTAGCCGGTGTTCCAGTTGTATTGCCCCTGCGCGCTGAGGATCGCCTCTCCCAGCTGGTAGCCCACCTTCAGCCGGTAATAGCCCATATATTTGGTGATATCCGGGTTATCATCGGTGTTGCCCACCACATACCAGGGCTTCACTTCCACCAGCCAGTTACCGTTTTGCGCCATCAGGCGGGCATAAAGCCGATTCCAGCTGCGCGAGGTGGGGTCGGAACGCCCATTCGAGTCGTGGTTATACCCCATCTCGATATCGCGCAGCGTCCAGCCGGCAAACTGGTAGTCGGTCGCAAAGCCCAAAAACAGCTGGGGTTCATAATTGGTTTCGCGAAACGGCGCCGACTCTTTGCTGTTAGAGAGCTGCCACCAGGATTTCTGGGTATAGGACGCGCCCAGCAGCGAATTATCGCCCAGGATACCGCGCCACAGCGGGAACGCCAGGCTTAGCTGAAACTTCACTTCATCTTTACGGGCATTTTCGGCCCAGTCATAGCTGCGGATCGCCTCTTTATTGAGGTCGCTGGTCCACGTATAGAGCAGATAGTTGCTCTCATAAGGGTAGAGCAGGAAAGGATTATCATGGTCCTGGAGCAGGTTGGCGATAATGCTGCCGCGCACTGCCGGTTTGTCGTGTACCGACGCGTCCTGCGCCATAACACCGGCCGGTAGCGCGCACAGCGCCACCAGGCAGGCCAAAGAGATACGCATGCTGGTCTCCTGAAAAATAGTTTTTATTTTTGTTTAACCTGAAGCCATTCTACCTGTTTATTAATCACCTGCCCCCTAATCCGCTCCGAAAGTGGAAATCAATATTTTAGAAGCATAAAATCAACATTTTATTAACGAATGGAACCGGTGTTATGTCTGAACTTACTGCCGAAGCAGCCCTGAAACTGGTAGGGGAGATTTTCGTCTATCACATGCCGTTTAACCGCGCCCTCGGTCTCGAACTGGAACGCTACGAAAAAGCGTTTGCCCAGCTTAGCTTTAATAATCAGCCGATGATGGTCGGCAACTGGGCGCAAAGCATCCTGCATGGCGGGGTGATCGCCTCCGCGCTGGACGTTGCCGCTGGCCTGGTCTGCGTCGGCAGTACCCTTACCCGCCATGACACCATCAACGAAGAAGAGTTGCGCCAACGGCTTTCCCGTATGGGAACCATCGACCTGCGCGTGGACTACCTGCGTCCGGGCCGCGGCGAACGTTTTACCGCCACCAGCACCCTGCTGCGCGCCGGCAATAAAGTGGCGGTTGCCCGCGTGGAACTGCATAACGAAGCTCAGGTCTATATTGCCAGCGCAACGGCCACCTATATGGTGGGTTGATTGGCCAAAATCGAGTAACATCACTCTCTTTGGCAATGGATTTTACCGATGGATGCGAAACAGACGCGGTTGGGGATCATTCTGGCCCTCGCCGCCTACTTTATCTGGGGTATCGCGCCAGCGTACTTCAAACTTATCTACTATGTTCCCGCCGATGAAATTCTAACCCATCGCGTGATCTGGTCTTTCTTCTTCATGGTGGCGCTCATCAGCGTCAGCCGCCAGTGGCCACAGGTGAAAAAGCTGCTGAAAACGCCGCGCAAGATCTTCCTGCTGGCGCTCTCGGCAGTGCTGGTCGGCGGTAACTGGCTGTTGTTCATCTGGGCGGTGAATAACCACCATATGCTGGAAGCCAGCCTCGGCTACTTTATCAACCCGCTGGTGAATATTTTGTTGGGGATGATTTTCCTCGGCGAACGCTTTCGTCGTCTGCAGTGGCTGGCGGTGATCCTCGCCTTTTGCGGCGTGCTGGTCCAGCTGTGGACCTTTGGTTCGCTGCCGATAATCGGTCTTGGGCTGGCTTTCAGTTTTGCCTTTTACGGCCTGGTGCGAAAGAAAATTGCTGTCGATGCGCAAACCGGCATGCTGGTGGAAACGCTGTGGCTGCTGCCGGTGGCGGCAATCTGGTTGTTCGGCATCACCGACAGCCCGACCAGCCATATGGGCGAGAACCCCTGGTCGCTCAATCTGCTGCTGATGGCCGCGGGCGTGGTGACCACCATCCCTTTGCTGTGCTTTACCGGGGCGGCAACGCGTCTGCGGCTCTCCACGCTGGGCTTTTTCCAGTACATCGGCCCAACGCTGATGTTCCTGCTGGCGGTGACGTTCTACGGCGAAGTGCCGGGCAAGGATAAAATGGTGACCTTTGGCTTTATCTGGGTCGCGCTGGCGGTGTTTATCGTCGATGCGCTGTATACCCAGCGCCGGTTGCGCAGAGGCTAAGCCTGCATCAGCCAGTAAAGAAGGGAGCCGACGCTCCCTTTTTTTACAGCCAGTTTTTACGCTTGAAGTAGAGATATGGCGCCAGGCCGGCCAGCATCATAAACACGATGGCTCCCGGATAACCAAAGCTCCAGTGTAGTTCCGGCATAAATTCAAAGTTCATCCCGTAACTGGAGGCCACCAGAGTTGGCGGCAGGAATACCACCGAGACCACCGAGAAGATCTTGATGATGCGGTTCTGCTCGATATTGATAAAACCCATCGCCGCCTGCATCAGGAAGTTCACCTTCTGGAACAGCGATTCGTTGTGCGGCAGCAGAGATTCGATATCGCGCAGGATCTCCCGCGCCTGCTCCAGCTGGCCCGCCGGCAGGCGCGCCTTGCGCACGAGGAAGTTCAGCGCGCGCTGGGTATCCATCAGACAGAGTCGCACCTTCCAGCCGATATCTTCCAGTTCCGCCAGCGTCGACAGCGCTTCGTCGTACTCGTCGCCCTGATGGCCTTCCATAATGACGCGGCTCAGCTTTTCCAGGTCGCTGTAGATGTTTTCAATTTCATCCGCCAGCTGCTCGATTTTGGTCTCGAACAGGTCGAGCAGCAGTTCGTAGGCGTTGCCGTCGACCAGCGTCTGGTTACGCACGCGCATACGGTAGAGGCGGAAAGCGGGTAGTTCGCGCTCGCGCAGCGTGAACAGGCGGCCTTCGCGGATGGTAAACGCCACGGTAGAGTTGCCGGCGTGATCGTCGGCATCTTCAAAAAAGAAGAACGAGTGGATGTGTAACCCGTCTTCATCTTCAAAGAAACGCGCGGAGGCTTCGATATCTTCCAGTTCCGGGCGCGTCGCCAGGTTTTGACCCAGTTCCGTCTGCACGCGGCTTCGCTCATCGTCGTCAGGCTCGACCAGATCGACCCACACCGAGCTGGCGAGGTGTTTGATCTCATCGGCTTCCAGGCGCGTTAAACGATTGTTTTCCAGTTGAAATGCGCTCAGCATGACCGGGACTCCCAATGCAAAAAAATTATCGGACAGTTCGGTGGGCACACAGAAACAAATTGGGTTTCAGACCATTAAGCCTGACTCAGCGCGACGGGAATGGGGCAGGTCGCTGACAACCGCTAAGGCTATCAGCATAAGAGGATAGCCTTAGGAGTTGTTCCTGAATGACAGGAAGTTGAGCCAGCATCTACTGGGTGTGTCCAAGGCGAATGTCCTCTTAGCGTAATCGTGCGCGCATGTTACGCCAGCGCAAAATCGGCGTCAACACGCAACGGAACGCGAAAGCGCAAATCAGGCGCCTTAACGTATAAAGGTAGCAGAATATTACAAAATAATGATATTTTTCTTAAAGTTACACTGCCTCCAGCCGGGCGTAAGCCGCCACCAGCCATTTGATTCCCTGGCCCTGAAAAGCCACCTGCAGTCGGCTGTGCTCGCCGCTGCCTTCGAGGTTGACAATAGTGCCTTCGCCAAACTTCGGATGCCGTACGCGCTGGCCTAACTTGTAGCCGGTATCGCTCTCGGCAATCGGCGCGCCCAGTCGCTGATGGTTTACCGGGCGGCTCACCGTGGCTCGCAGACGCACTTCTTCTACGCACTCCTGCGGCAGCTCGCCGATAAAGCGCGACGGGCGGTGATAAACCTCTTTCCCGTACAGACGGCGGGTTTCCGCATAGGTCAGCGTCAGCTTCTGCATGGCGCGCGTTACGCCGACGTAGGCCAGGCGACGCTCCTCCTCCAGGCGGCCGCCTTCATCTAGGGCCATCTGGCTCGGGAACATCCCTTCTTCGACGCCGACGATGAACACCTGCGGGAACTCCAGCCCTTTCGCCGAGTGCAGGGTCATCAGCTGAACCGCGTCCTGCCAGGTGTCCGCCTGCCCCTCGCCCGCTTCCAGCGCGGCGTGGGAGAGAAACGCCTGCAGCGGCATCAGATCTTCATCTTCTTCGTTGTAGCTGAACTGGCGCGTCGCCGTCACCAGCTCCTCTAAGTTTTCAATACGGGTCTGGCCCTTCTCGCCTTTCTCCTGCTCGTACATCGCGCGCAGGCCGGAGTCTTTAATCACCCGATCGGTCTGAACGTGCAGCGGCATATCGGTGGTCTCATGCGCCAGCGCGTCAATCAGCTCCATAAAGCGCTGCAGGGCGCTGGCGGCGCGACCGGCCAGCGCTTTTTCTTTCAATAGCTCGCGACTGGCCTGCCATAGCGTCAGCTGGCGATCGCGCGACGTCTGGCGCACCACGTCCAGCGTGCGGTCGCCAATGCCGCGGGTCGGCGTATTAACCACTCGCTCGAACGCCGCGTCGTCGTTGCGGTTGGCGATAAGGCGCAGGTAAGAGAGCGCGTCTTTGATTTCCTGACGCTCGAAGAAGCGCATGCCGCCGTAGATACGGTACGGCATGCTGGCCTGCAGGAGGGCCTCTTCCAGCACGCGCGACTGGGCGTTACTGCGATAGAGAATGGCGCATTGCTCCAGCGCGCCGCCGTTCTCCTGCCAGGTTTTAATTCGGTTCACCACAAAGCGCGCTTCGTCGAGATCGTTGAAGGCGCAGTACAGCGAAATCGGCTCGCCGTCGGCGCCGTCGGTCCACAGCTTTTTGCCCAGGCGCCCGTTGTTGTTTTCAATCAGGGCGTTGGCAGCGCTGAGAATATTGCTGGTCGAGCGATAGTTCTGCTCCAGGCGGATGGTTTCCGCGCCGGGGAAGTCGTTAAGGAAGCGCTGAATGTTCTCGACCTGCGCGCCGCGCCATCCATAGATAGACTGATCGTCATCGCCGACGATCATCACCTTGCCGGTATCGCCCGCCAGCAGGCGGATCCAGGCGTACTGAATGTTGTTGGTATCCTGGAATTCATCGACGAGGATATTGGTGAAGCGCTCGCGGTAGTGCTGCAGGATATGCGGTTTGTTCAGCCACAGCTCGTGGGCGCGCAGCAGCAGCTCGGCGAAGTCCACCAGCCCGGCGCGGTCGCAGGCTTCCTGATAGGCCTGATAGACCTTCTGCCAGGTCTGCTCGACCGGGTTGCCGTAGCTCTGAATATGATGTGGGCGCAGTCCTTCATCTTTCTGGCTGTTGATGTACCACATTGCCTGGCGCGGCGGCCACTGTTTCTCATCGAGGTTCATCGCCTTAATCAGACGCTTCAGCAGACGCAGCTGGTCTTCGCTGTCGAGGATTTGGAAGTCCTGCGGCAGGTTGGCATCCAGATGGTGCGCGCGCAGCAAACGGTGCGCCAGGCCGTGGAAGGTGCCCACCCACATGCCGCCCTGGGTGGTGCCCATCAGCTGGCCGATACGGTGACGCATCTCCGCCGCCGCTTTGTTGGTAAAGGTCACCGCCATAATGGAATACGGGGAACAGTTCTCCACGCTCAGCAGCCAGGCGATACGGTGCACCAGAACGCGCGTCTTACCACTGCCCGCCCCTGCCAGAACCAGCATATTGGTGCGCGAGGCCGCTACGGCTTCACGCTGTTTGTCATTAAGGCTGTCGAGCAGGTAAGAAACGTCCATTGGCACCGCCGGAAGAGAAGGGGTTCCACGAACCCCTGTTAATATATACAGAGTGACTGGTGATTATATCAGCGAGGTCAGAGATGCCAACCGTGAAATTTCAATATGCGGCAGCAGGCGGCTGTCCGCGGTGTGCATCAGGTCCGCGCCTTGCGGTTTGATCCAGCAGGCCTGCATCCCACAGCGAATAGCGCCGGCCACGTCGGTGGTCAGATCATCGCCGACGTGCAGAATCTGCCCGAGCGGCACATTCAGACGCTCCGCCGCAAGGTGGTACATGTCGGCAAACGGCTTGGAGCGGCCATCCGGCCCGGCGCGCAGCACGAAGCGGAAATAGTCGCTCAGACCGAACAGTTCCGGGCGGGCGTTGCCATTGGTAATCGCCACCAGCGGCCACTTCTTCGCCAGCTTCGCCAGCGTATCGTGCGTTTCCTGCGGGACATCGACGCGGCTGCGCCAGTGGGCGAAGTGTTCCATCGCCGCATCGGCCCCCGCTTTCGCCGCTTCGGCGGAGAGCCCGGCATTACGCATACCTAACTCCAGCGCACGGTGGCGCCAGACGGTCACGTCATGATAAATCTCAGGTTCAGCAGCCAGCAGCGTCTGACGCAGCTGATTAAGCTCATGGGCGTCGAACTGGCTGAGCGAAGGATGGTAGCTGCGCACAAAGGCCAGCGACTCGTGCATCGTCCGGTCAATCACCGGGCGGTTATCGTAAAGGGTATCGTCCAGGTCAAACGTCAGCGCGGAAATCTGGCCCAGAGGTCGGTAAAAACGCATTATTTCCCCCGTTTAGCGCGCGGATGCGCGGCATCGTACACCGAGGCAAGGTGTTGAAAATCAAGATGGGTATAGATTTGGGTGGTGGAGAGGTTAGCATGCCCCAGCAGCTCCTGCACGCCGCGCAGATCGCCGCTCGACTCCAGCATATGGGTGGCAAAGGAGTGGCGCAGCTTATGCGGGTGCACATGGCTGTTCAGCCCCTGCTTAATGCCCCACTCGGCGAATCGCTTCTGTACGTTGCGCGCCGAAATACGTTTGCCCAGCTTCGACAAAAACAGCGCGTCGTCGTCGGTACCGAACAGGCCGCGCAAATCCAGCCAGTGCTCAATCCATGCCACCGCGTTGCGACCGATCGGCAAACGACGCTCCTTGCTGCCTTTGCCCATCACCCAGACCTCACCGCTTTCGAGATCGAGGTGTTTGATATCCAGGTTGACCAGTTCGGACAAACGCAATCCCGCGCCGTACATCACCTCCAGCATCGCCCGATCGCGCACCGCCAGCGGATCGTTGAGATCGATATCCAGCAGTCGATTGACGTCATCGACGTCAATATTTTTTGGCAGGTGGCGGGGAATTTTCGGCGCGGCAATCCCCTTCGCCGGATTGGCGCTGAGCTCGCCCTGACCGACCAGCCAGTCGAAGAAACTGCGCAGCGCCGACAGGCGAAGCGCCAGGCTTGCCGGGCCTAACCCCGCGCGGCGACTACGCACCGCAAAGCTTCGCACCTGAGCGGCATCGCACTGCGACCAGCTTTTCAGGCCCGCCTCATCCGCCAGGGCGATCAGCGCGTCCAGCTGTCGCTGGTAATTCAGTAACGTGATCGGGCTGAGCTGGCGTTCAACGCCAAGATGGCGAAGAAAGCGGGCGACGGCGGAGAAGAGAGGAGAATCGGTCATGCGCGTTCAATCCAGCGCTCCAGCAGGCCGGGCAGCATCTGGGCAATCTCCTGCAACAGCTGCGTCCCCTGCCCTGGCTGATAATGCTGCGCATCGCGGCTGCTGAAGAGCATCACCCCCGGGGCATTATCGCCCCCCAGCAGCGATATCGCCACAGACCCAATGGCCTTCGCCTCCGGCAGCACCACCAGCAGCTCCGGGCCGTTCAGCGGTCCAAGATAGTGGCGCGCCTGGCCCAGACGTTGAATACGGATCGGCTCAAACGCCTGCCGGTTTAATGCCAGATGGGTAAACTTCGAGGGCGCGCCGAGGCGCCAGCAGTCAGGAAACAGGCGCACCGTGGCGCCCGCCAGCCCCAGCTCGCGTGCCCAGCGGTGAAGGCGGTTGAGCATATCGTCAAGGCTCTCCGCCGCCGCCAGCCGCGTTTGCAGCTGCAGCAGGCGCTGGAACAGGCTTTCATTAGCGACCGCCTGCTCCATCAGCAGCGACATATTTTCTTCCAGCACATGAATATGGTTACGCGCCCGCATCATGTGCCACTCCACCAGCGAAATCGTACCGCGTACCGGATGCGGGACGCGGAGATGTTCGACCTGGGCGGCATTACGAATAAAAAATTCAGGATGTTGCAACAGATAGTCCACCACTGCGCGATCGTTCAACGCGCTGGCAACCTCCTGCTGTTCTTCCCCGATTGGTTTCATAAATGAATAAATCCATCATAGACATGGGCCGCCGGGCCGGTCATAAACAGCGGCTGGCCCGGGCCTTTCCAGGCGATATCAAGACGACCGCCGGGTAATTCCACGCGTACCGTTTCCGCCAGCAGCCCCTGCTGGATCCCCACCGCCACCGCGGCGCAGGCACCGCTGCCGCAGGCCTGGGTTTCCCCCGCGCCGCGTTCGTAGACGCGCAGACGGATATGAGACCGGCCGACCACCTGCATAAAGCCGATATTGGCGCGCTCCGGAAAACGCTCATGGCTTTCCATCACCGGGCCGAGAGTTTCCACCGCTGCCGTATCCACATCATCAACCTGGATGACGCAGTGCGGATTTCCCATGGACACCACGCCGCACAATACTGTCTGCTCGGCGGCACGCATGATATAGGTCTTTTCCGCTTTGTTGGCGCGGAACGGCACCTGGGACGGCTCGAAGTTGGGCTCGCCCATGTTCACCCGCACCAGATCGTCTTCCGTTACGCTTAATACCATACGCCCGTTGGCCGTACTCACGCGGATATCACGTTTATTGGTCAGGCCTTTCAGCCGAACGAAGCGGGCAAAACAGCGCGCGCCGTTGCCGCACTGCGACACTTCGCTGCCGTCGGCGTTAAAGATCCGGTAGTGGAAATCCAGATCCGGATCGTAGGGCGGTTCGACGACCAATAGCTGATCGAACCCGACGCCAAGGTGGCGATCCGCCAGGCGGCGAATCAGCTCCGGCGAGAAAAAAACATTCTGCGTTACCGCGTCAACGACCATAAAATCGTTGCCAAGGCCATGCATTTTAGAGAACTGCATCATCTACTCCAGTTGCGCGGAACAGAACGTTATCGTTAGTAATTGACCTGGCTCGGACCACCGGTATCGCCACGATCGTTACGATCCGGCGTTGCGCTCTGAATGCCAGGGTTAACCGGTTTGGTCGGCGGCGGCGCGGTTTTGTCCGCCGGTGGGAAATAGAGAGGCCCTTTCAGACCACAGCCGGTCAGGCTGAAGATCGCAAACAAAACGGCAAGCGTAGGAAAAACGTTTTTCATTGATAGTTGCCCGTGATTCATTCTTTCTGCTTTCTATCATCGCAGGAGAAGACGTAAAAGCAAGCCTTTAGCATCCGACTGCGCGCGCTTTTGTTTCGCGCTATACTGCGACCCATCTTCAAAAATCAAAAAAGCAGAATCAAATTATGAACGACAGTGAATTCCATCGCCTGGCCGATAGCCTGTGGATGACCATCGAAGAACGTCTGGACGACTGGGACGGCGATAGCGACATCGACTGCGAAATCAACGGCGGCGTGCTGACCATCAGCTTTGAAAACGGCAGCAAAATCATTATTAACCGTCAGGAGCCGCTGCACCAGGTGTGGCTGGCCACCAAACAGGGCGGCTATCACTTCGATCTCAAAGGCGACGAGTGGATCTGCGATCGCAGCGGCGAAACCTTCTGGGATCTGCTGGAGCAGGCGGCGAGCCAGCAGGCCGGTGAGACGGTGAAATTCCGTTAATGACGTGTTTCCCGGATAGCGGCGCATCGCGCCTTATCCGGGCTACCCGACGACTTAGAACCGTAGCCCTGCTAAGCGCAGCGCCAGCAGGGAATATCTGCGGATAGCGGCTCACGCCTTCTCCGGGCCAAATCTACGAGTAGCGCTGCTGCAGCACCGGCGAGGCGGTAACGTCCTGGCTGGTGGGTATCGCGGCGGCAATCGCCTGAGTGCGGAAAGGGATCACCTGGGTGCGCCCGTCTACCTCGACAATCTGATAGAACTGCGGCAGGTTGAAGTTGATAAAGCTGGAGCCGTAGGTGAAACGATCGTGCGATGACGAATAGAAACGGCTGACGTCGCGCACCAGCTCCTCTTTACTGCCCTCGCAGTGATGATAGACCTCGGCGCGGTTGCTCTCATCAAGAATATAGATGTTAAAGCCGCTGTCGTTGTTATCCGCGTCTTCAAAGAAGAACTGAATAATCCCTTCGCTGGCGAAGCCATCCACCACCGCCGGCAGCTTAACGTGATTGGTTTCCACCTGCACCGACAGCCCGTGCAGCTTGTTGTGCGAGATAGCGCCGTAGAACTCAATGGCGTTTTCCAGCTTCTGCACCGAAACGTTAAGCCGCTCGAAGAACAGCCCCCACGTCTGGCCGGAGACGCGCAGCGCTTTGAAGCGCCCGGTATCCTGGCGGGTACTGGAGAGACGCAGTTCGATACATTCGGAGATCATCTGCTGCACGCGGGTGCGGATCAGGCCGCGCAGGTGCTGGCTATAGCAGAACACCTCCACGCTGTCCGGCGGCGCGGCGTCCTGGTGCATTTTGCCGAGGATCGTTTTCAGCGCCTCGATCATCGCCTGCTCGCCGTTAAAGTGCAGCGTACGCACTTCGTTCCACGAGTTGCGATACAGCAGGTCGACGCTGCCGATCAGGCATTTTTGCTCTTCGCCGAAGCTGAAAACATCCAGCTTACGGAAATCGAAGTGCACCACCTGGTTGCGGAAGGCCGCGGTTGGGTCATATTCGAGATTGACGATAATCGCCAGGTGGCGGATTTCGCACGGGCTGTACAGCGCCTTTGGCGTCGGCGCCGGCAGGCGCAGCGGGAAGTGGTGCGACACGTCCGCCACCATCTCCTGCAGCTTCGCCAGATCGACGATGCCGTTGCCCTTAATAAACAGGCGGGTGCGTGAGGTCAGCAGGCCGTTAAACCAGGCCCAGGCCACCAGCTTATTAAGATAACGGTTATATTCCAGCGGCTGATGGCTGATGATCGATTCCATATCCGGCGCGCGGTTGTACAGATACCAACCGGTACGGTTGGCGCGGCCCGGCGGTACGTGGATAAAGGTCAGGTTCGGTTCCGACAGATCCGGCGAAATTTGCGGGTTTACCAGCGTCACTTTCCCCGGCAGCGCTTCAAAGGCCGCATACAGCTTACGGGTCAGCACGCCAATATCCTGCGGGCTGGCGGATACGCTAAGGTTATTGCGCCGCGCGAAGCGGATCAGATTACGATAGCTCTGCATCATGGCGTCGAGCAGTTCGTTGTGCGCCTTGCGCACTTCATCGATTTTCCAGTTGGCGCGGTTGTCGAGCATCATCAGACGCTTTTCGTCCCAGCCCCAGGCATTCACCAACTGGCTGACAACTTCGCGACGCCAGCCGACGCAGGCGCGTTCGCGGCTGAGTTTTTCACAAACTTTCAGGTAGAAGCAGCGGCGCACCAGATCGAGGCGGGTTTCATCTTCGATGGCCTGCAGATAGGTGGTCACGCGCTCCAGCATCATGCAGTACGGGTCGAGGCCGAAGGAGACAATCTCCCCGTCGTGCAAACGCTGTTTGATATCTTTCGCTAACAGGCGGTTATTGGGGTATTCCCAGGAGTAGGCTTCCAGCAGCAGCGTTTTCAGCACCGCTTTATAGGGGGAGTCGATACTTTTATACAGCTGCCACAGGCTGGCGCCGAAGTACTCTTCCGCCGACAGCGAACTGAGGCCGCCGAGATCGAGCCATTCGTTAGGCGTCAGCACGCCTTGGGCATACAGCCCCATCACGTAATCATCGTAATGCTCTTCTTCATCGCACGGCACCATATTCCACAGAATACGCTTGCCGGCGAGGCGTACCGCGGTGCGGTAGAACTCATCAAGCAACAGGATATGCTGGGTCGAACCGCAGTCTTCGCCGCCGAGGCTACCGCTTTCGTTATGACGGAAACGGTTTTCGTCGATCAGGAAGAAGCTGACTTCCACGCCGAGCGAGGCAGCCCAGCTCTCAAGCAGGCTGCATTTTCGCTGCAGCAGCTGACGCTCTTCGCTATCCAGCCAGGCCTGGTGACATACCCAGATATCAAGATCGGAAGAGCAGCTCTGGCCGACGGAGGAAGTACTGCCCATCGAGTAGACGCCGGTGATCGGCAGCTCGCCTTTCGGCGGCTCCTGAGTCTGCATACCGCGATGCAGTTCCAGTTCCTCAAGATAGTGGCGTTGGGTTTCATCAGGCGTGTAGAGGCAAATGCCACGGGGAACGTTACCGTCAAGGTAACCCGGCATCAGCGGGTGATGATAATGTAATAACGTTGGCAGTAGACTGTAAACCTGCTGGAAAGCGGGTCCCATGGCAGCAAGCGCGCGATCCACGCGCAATTGGTTGATGGCATCCAGTCTCTGTTTCAGTGTCTCAATATAGAGGTACAAGACATATCGCCTGATGTTCAAAAACCCGAGGTACAATAGTACGGAGGATTTCAGTATTTCAACAAAAACCGTCACCATTCGTCGTCGGTGTGGTTGTGATGAGCAGCGGACTGACAAATGGTTTAAAACGTGATCAATTTAACACCTTGCTCATTGACCGTAAAGAAAGATGCGCTACATACAAGTGTAGCACCGTTTATTACCTGTAAATTCCTCACTACGCCTCCGGCAACCGCCACGCGCATGAAAGGTTAAAAAAGAGTGGGCCGGAGCCACCTCCCACATAAACCGTGAAAACTAACATCCGTAAGACAACAATGTTAGGATGGATAGTGGTCGATAATGACGGTAACAAGCATGTTAGACAAAGTTTTGAAAATTGCCACACGGCAAAGCCCGCTTGCGCTATGGCAGGCGCAGTATGTTAAAGCGCGCCTGGAACAAGCGCATCCCGGACTGAAGGTCGAGCTGGTGCCGATGGTCACGCGCGGGGATGTCATCCTTGATACTCCGCTGGCAAAGGTGGGGGGCAAAGGCTTATTTGTGAAAGAGTTAGAGCTCGCCATGCTCGAAGGGCGCGCCGATATCGCCGTCCATTCGATGAAAGATGTGCCGGTGGAATTCCCGGAGGGCCTGGGGCTGGTGACTATCTGCGAGCGCGACGATCCGCGCGACGCGTTTGTCTCCAATCGCTATGCCTCGATTGACGAACTGCCGGCCGGCAGCGTCGTTGGCACGTCAAGTTTACGCCGTCAGTGCCAGCTGGCCGCCACCCGTCCGGACCTGGCGATCCGCTCTCTGCGCGGTAACGTCGGTACCCGGCTGAGTAAGCTGGATAACGGCGAGTACGACGCCATCATCCTCGCCGCCGCCGGCCTGAAGCGTCTGCAGCTGGAAGCGCGTATTCGCCAGCCGCTGTCGCCTGAGCAATCTCTGCCGGCGGTCGGCCAGGGCGCGGTCGGCATCGAATGCCGTCTTGATGATGCATGGACCCGGGGGCTGTTAGCGCCTCTCAACCATACGGAAACGGCGGTGCGCGTGCGCGCCGAGCGGGCGATGAACACCCGCCTCGAAGGCGGCTGCCAGGTGCCGATCGGCAGCTATGCGGAACTGAAGGACGGGGAACTGTGGCTGCGGGCGCTGGTTGGCGCTCCGGATGGTTCACAGCTGGTGCGCGGCGAACGACGCGGGCCAGCGGAACAAGCGGAAGCCCTCGGCATCTCGCTGGCGGAAGAGCTTCTGGATAATGGCGCCCGCGAGATTCTCGCGGCGGTTTATGATGGAGAAGCCCCGCGATGAGCATCCTGGTCACTCGTCCACTACCGCAAGGAGAAGCGCTGGTCAGCCGTCTGCGGGCCATGGGACGCGTGGCCTGGAGCTTTCCGCTGATAGAATTTACGCCCGGCAGGGAGCTTCCCGCGCTGGGCGATGCGCTTGCCCGACTGGGGCCCGACGATCTGCTATTTGCGCTATCCCAGCATGCGGTGGAATTCGCCCATGCCCGTCTGCAGCAGCAGGGCCTGCCCTGGCCCACTTCTCCGCGCTATTTTGCCATTGGCCGCACGACGGCGCTGGCCCTGCATACGGTCAGTGGGCAGCATATCCATTACCCGTTAGATCGGGAAATTAGCGAAGTCTTGCTACAATTACCTGAATTACAAAACATTGCCGGGAAAAATGCGCTGATCCTACGCGGCAATGGCGGGCGGGAACTCTTAGGCGCGACGCTGACCGAGCGCGGCGCCAGGGTCACATTTTGTGAATGTTATCAACGTAGTGCAAAACATTACGATGGCGCAGAAGAAGCGATGCGCTGGCAATCTCGCGGAGTCACCACGCTGGTGGTCACCAGCGGCGAGATGCTGCAGCAGCTATGGTCGTTAATACCGCAATGGTATCGCGAACAGTGGCTCCTGCACTGCCGCGTTGTCGTTGTCAGCGAACGTCTGGCCCTTCAGGCCCGGGAACTGGGCTGGCAGGAGATTCAGGTTGCCGATAGCGCCGACAACGATGCGCTGCTACGCGCATTACAATAACTCTCAACATTGGAAGCCATAATGACGGAACAACAAAATCAATCCGCCGTGGTTGAAGAGACCAGGGAGGCCGTGGAAACCACACCACAGCCAGAGAACAACGATAAGAAGAAGGCGGGTAACAAAACCAGCCTGGCGCTCAGCGCGATCGCTATCGCCATTGCGATAGCCGCCGGCATCGGCCTGTATGGCCTGAACAAACAACAGGCCACGCGGCAAAACGCAACTACCTCTGAATTAGCAAGCCAGGTCGCGGCGCTGCAAAAAGCGCAGGAAAATCAAAAAAGTGAACTGGAAGGTGTTATCAAACAGCAGGCCGACCAGCTAAACGAAGCCAAACACCAGCAGGAGACGCTGGCCAAACAGTTGGATGAGCTGCAGCAAAAAGTGGCGGTGATTTCCGGTAGCGATGCCAAAACCTGGCTGCTGGCCCAGGCCGACTTCCTCGTCAAGCTGGCGGGACGTAAGCTGTGGAGCGATCAGGATGTCACCACCGCCGCCGCGCTGCTGAAAAGCGCTGACGCCAGCCTCGCCGACATGAACGACCCAAGCCTCATCGGCGCCCGCCGGGCGATCACCGACGACATCGCCACCCTCTCCGCGGTAAGCCAGGTGGACTACGACGGCATGATCCTCAAGGTTAATCAGCTGGCGAACCAAATCGATAACCTGCGGCTGGCCGATAATAACGATGACGATTCGCCGATGGACGCTGATAGCGATGAGCTTTCCAGCTCTATCAGCGAATGGCGCGTCAACCTGCAGAAAAGCTGGCAGAACTTTATGGACAGCTTTATCACCGTGCGCCGCCGCGATGAAACGGCGGTCCCGCTGCTGGCGCCGAATCAGGATATCTATCTGCGGGAAAATATTCGCTCTCGCCTGCTGGTCGCCGCGCAGGCAGTTCCGCGCCATCAGGAAGAGACCTGGAAACAGTCGCTGGATAACGTCTCGACCTGGGTACGCGCCTATTATGATACCGATGACGCCACCACCAAAGCCTTCCTCGACGAGGTGGATAAGCTCAGTCAGCAAAGCATTACCATGACGGTGCCGGAAACGCTGCAGAGCCAGGCGTTGCTGGAAAAACTGATGCAGACCCGAGTGCGCAACCTGATGGCGCAGCCTGCCGTTACCGCGGGCGGCGCGCCTTCGCCCGTACCTGCTGCGCCGGCCGCCCCCGCTGCGCCGCAAGGAGAGTAACGCATGCTGAAAATTCTTTTACTCTTCGCACTGTTGATCGCCGGGATCGTGCTTGGCCCGATGATCGCCGGGCATCAGGGCTACGTCCTGATCCAGACCGATAATTACAATATCGAGACCAGCGTGACCGGGCTGGTGATCATCCTGATCCTCGCCATGGTGGTGCTGTTCGCCATTGAATGGCTGCTGCGCCGCATTTTCCGCACCGGGGCGCATACGCGCGGCTGGTTTGTCGGCCGTAAACGCCGTCGCGCGCGTAAGCAAACCGAGCAGGCGCTGCTTAAGCTGGCGGAAGGTGATTACCAGCAGGTTGAGAAGCTGATGGCGAAAAATGCCGATCACGCCGAACAGCCGGTGGTGAACTATCTGCTGGCGGCGGAAGCGGCCCAGCAGCGCGGCGATGAAGCGCGGGCCAACCAGCATCTGGAGCGCGCCACCGAGCTGGCGGGCGATGACCTGATCCCGGTGGAAATCACTCGCGTTCGCCTGCAGCTGGCGCGTAATGAAAATCACGCTGCGCGCCATGGCATCGATAAGCTGCTGGAAATTACCCCGCGTCATCCGGAAGTGCTGCGCCTCGCCGAACAGGCATACACCCGCACCGGCGCCTGGCAGTCGCTGCTGGACATCATTCCGTCGATGGCGAAAGCTAACGTCGGCGATGAAGCGCACCGTGCGGCGCTGGAACAGCTGGCCTGGGTTGGCCTGATGGATAAAGCGCTGGCCGATGGCGGCAGCGAAGGACTACGCGAATGGTGGCGCAACCAGAGCCGTAAAACGCGGGCGCTGGTGCCGCTGCAGGTAGCGATGGCCGAGCGCCTCATCAAGAGCGACGATCACGATACCGCGCAGCAAATTATCATTGATGGTCTGAAGAAACAGTATGATGACCGTCTGGTGATGCCGATCCCGCGTCTGAAGACCAATAACCCGGAACAGCTTGAGAAAGTGCTGCGCCAGCAGATCAAAGCCGTTGGCGACCGTCCGCTGCTGTGGAGCACCCTGGGCCAGTCGCTGATGCGGCACGGCGAATGGCAGGAGGCCAGCATCGCCTTCCGCGCCGCGCTTAAGCAGCGTCCGGATGCCTTTGATTACGCCTGGCTGGCGGATGCCCTGGACCGCCTGCATCAGCCGGAAGAAGCCGCCGCTATGCGCCGCGATGGACTGCTGCTGACGCTGCAGAATAATCCTCAGCCATAACCTGGCATGGCTATCGCCTCCTGCGGGGCGATAGCCCTTCTCCCCCGCCTTCGCATTGACGGATCTCTGAAAGAAAAAAACGCCTGCGCTGAAATCAGGGCAGGCGTTAAAACAGGTCTGTTTAACAACAAATTGGGTGCTTCACTCAACGTAATGTCCATGGTGTTTGATGAGGCATAAATGCGACATCTGTCAGTGGACGATAAGCACCGTAAGAACGGCTCTGCATCATTCCGGAGTTTATGAGGCACGAAGGCGAACATAAGAGATGGAATGAGCATCTACCCGGTTATTATCGCACAGGATCCGGGGAAATTGCATCTACCACAGTGATGAATTGAGAGTTTTCCTGACGCGTATTCTTAAGCAAAGAGAAGATTTTTTATCAGCAAGATCAGAGAAATAAGAGATGGCGGACGGCAGCAGAAAACAAAAAACCCCGCCGAAGCGGGGTTCAAAATTGGTCGGCGAGAGAGGATTCGAACCTCCGACCCACTGGTCCCAAACCAGTTGCGCTACCAAGCTGCGCTACTCGCCGAAATACTGCTTTTTGAATTTTTAGTTCAATTCGTTAAAGTCGTGGTGCGAGGGGGGGGACTTGAACCCCCACGTCCGTAAGAACACTAACACCTGAAGCTAGCGCGTCTACCAATTCCGCCACCTTCGCAAATTCACAACTCTATCAAATAATGGGGTGGCTAATGGGATTCGAACCCACGACAACTGGAATCACAATCCAGGGCTCTACCAACTGAGCTATAGCCACCACTGCAAACCTTTTACGCGGTATTAAAACCACCGCAGCTCCAGCACCGGGTTAATGGTGCGCCCGACAGGATTCGAACCTGAGACCTCTGCCTCCGGAGGGCAGCGCTCTATCCAGCTGAGCTACGGGCGCTTAGCGCCGTTGCGGGGTCGGATAATACGGACTTCCTACCCCGCTGTCTAGTGCCTTTTTAAAGAAAATTATCGTTTGCTCATGCTTTGTTCGTTTTGACGGTTATTCAGCCGTATTATTGACTTGCCCCTGTCTTCCGAGGCCAAACACCTTATAAATCAGGGTGACGGCGGCCAGAAAAATAATGCCGACGAAGAGCGACATGCGGGTTTCATCATTCAGTCCCATCCCGACCAGCACGCAGATCAGGAAGGCCATCGTGAAATAGTTGGCCCACGGAAACAGCAGCGAACGGAACGGATGGCTGGCAATCGCCGCCTGATGCACGCGACGGAAACGCAGCTGACTAATCAGGATCACAAACCAGGGCACCATCCCCGGCAGGACGCTGGCGCTATAGACATAGACGAACACCCGCTGCGGATTAGGAATAATGTAATTCAGGCAGGAGCCCACCAGCAGGATCAGAATCGACAGCGCCACACCGACGGACGGAACGCCGTTGCGCGATACCTTACCGATCGCCGCCGGCAGCTGACGGTTCTTCGCCAGGGCGTACAGCATACGTCCGCAGCTGTACATTCCGCTGTTGCAGCCGGAAAGCGCTGCCGTCAGCACCACGAAGTTGATAATTCCCGCCGCCGCGGTAATACCGATTTTGGCAAACGTCAGTACGAACGGGCTGCCATTGGAGCCGATTTGATCCCACGGGAAGATAGTGACGATAACGAAAATCGCGCCGACGTAGAAAATCAGGATCCGCCACAGCACTTTGCCCACCGCGCTGCGCAGCGTCACCTGGGGGTTTTTCGCTTCACCTGCGGTAATGCCGATGAGCTCCACCCCCTGATAGGACGCGACCACGATACACAGCGCCGTCAGGAAGCCCTTCCAGCCGCCAGCAAAGAAACCACCATGTTCGGTGAGATTACCAAAACCGATGGAGTGGCCGCCGTTGCCAAAGCCGAAGAAAATGACGCCCAGACCCACGACGATCATCACGATAATGGTGGTCACTTTTATCATGGCGAACCAGAACTCGATTTCACCGTACAGCCGGACCGCCGCGAGGTTCGCCAGCGCCACCAGCCCCACGGCAATCAACGCCGGGATCCACTGCGCCATCTCCGGGAACCAGAACTGCACATAGACCCCGATGGCGGTAATCTCCGAGATCCCCACCGCCATCCACATAAACCAGTAGGACCACGCGGTCAGATAGCCGAAGAAGGGGCTCATATAGCGATGCGCATACACCGCGAAGGAGCCAGTGACAGGCTCAAGGAACAGCATTTCGCCCATTGAGCGCATAATGAAAAAGACGAACAGGCCAGCGATAATGTACGCCAGCAGCACGGAAGGCCCAGCCCATTTCAAGGTACTGGCCGCCCCCATAAACAACCCCACGCCAATCGTCCCGCCAAGGGCGATCAGTTCAATATGCCGGGCCTCCAGTCCACGCTGAAGCTCCGCTTTTTTCTCAGTCATATATCCTCTTGTGTTTGCCGTATTCCGGGTACTCCCGGTTATTGTTATTAACTGAAACCATAGCCTTGCCGACGCGCAGGTCTCCCCGGCGCGTATGAAGCCTGCGAATGGTTAATTAATTTTGCGGAAATGGCAAATAAAGTATCAGGCGAGTGAAGAGATTACACAGAATATGTATGCAAACTCGCCTGGTTGCAGTGGAATATCAGAGCTTACCGGAATAATGCCAACGTAAATAGCGCAGCAGACGGAACTGTCTTTTGATACGGCTCGGCTGCAAAAGCAGGCGATAGAACCACTCCAGCCCCAGATCCTGCCAGAACTTCGGCGCCCGATGGACGTGCCCGGTAAAAACATCGTAAGTGCCGCCGACGCCCATATACAGCGCGTGCGGATACAGGCGCCGGCAGTCGCGCATGAAGATCTCCTGGCGCGGCGACCCCATCGCGACGGTGACGATTTTCGCCCCGCTGTCGCGAATGCGTTCGAACAATGCCTGGCGTTGCTCAGGGGTGAAATAACCGTCCTGGCTGCCGACGATGTTCACCTGCCAGCGCTGACGCAGCCTGGATTCTGTCTGCGCCAGGACCTCAGGTTTACCACCAACCAAAAACACCGGTGTCCCTTCAGCGCCGGCGCGCTGCATTAACGCTTCCCAGAGATCGGCCCCGGCGACGCGGGATACCTGGGCCTGCGGGTATTTTTTGCGCAGCGAACGCACCACGCTGATGCCATCGGCATATTTAAACTCCGCCGCCTCAATCAGCGCCCGTACCTCCGGGTTATCCTCTACGGCCAGCATTTTCTCAGCATTAATGGCTACCAGCGTCCCCTCCCGGAGCGCGCCGTCGGCAAACAAATAATCCAGAGCGTGCTGCATATCGCGCCAGCCTATGAGCTGCAGCCCTCTTAACAGGTACAACGGCGCGGAAATGGTCCCAGTCATGTCCATCCTTCTCAGACTTGCGGTTGCGAAAGCGGTTTTACGCGCTTATGAATCAGTCCCACGCTATCCAGGAACCAGTACAGCAGTTTCGCCGCCAGCAAGCAGATACCAAAGATCACGAGGAAAAACACCACGCGGGAGCCGAACGAATCCAGCCCCTCGCGCGCCAGCACTATCATGTTGAAGATAGCGCCGAAACAGAAACTGTGCAGGATAGCCGCTTTATAGCGATTGCTCTCCCGGTTGCCCAGCTCATACAGCCAGTCGAACCATTTAATAATCAACCCTACCGCCACGGCGCCCAGCGGTACGAACCAGACGCCGCCCATCACCACCAGCGAGCCAATCAGCGTCGGCGAGATCGCCAGCCCCGAATGGTTGTTTAATACTTCCCAGGTAAAGTAGTTGGCGGTATTGAGCACCATCGTCGGGCGACCGTGCCACAGCCAGCTGGGGATAAAGACGTAGAAGTCGCGGATCATCGGCGCCAGACCCTGGAAATCGATCTTGTCGTAGTTCTGCAGCAGCAGCGCCAGGTTCTCCCACGGTGAGAAGGTGTCGCGCGTGAGATACAGAAAGGTATAAAACGCTTCGTCGCCGCTGACGTTCATCCCGTAGCGCTTCAGCGCCAGCCAGAACATGCCGACAATACCCAGCACACCCGCCGCCGCCAGCATCCACAGGCTGATCCAGCCGCGAATAATACCGATGAACAGAAAGATGGCGAAAGCGATGATAATATTGGCGCGCGTCCCGCCGACGATGGCGTAGGTCAGCAAACCAAAGGCCACCGTGCTGACGAGGAAGAAGATCCACGCCTTATAATCCTGGCGCAGAAAATAGACCACCAGCATCGCCGGAATAAAGAAGTAAAAGAAGCGCTTCAACGCCACGCCGGACACTTCAGCAGAGAAAATCTGGCTGTAGGAGTTGAGCTTAAACAGCAGGAAACCGTTGTGGGCGAAGAAGATGCCGACGCACAGCAGCGCCAGCCCCATCAAAATGCCCCACGCCAGATGGGTTTCCACCCGGTTCATGGTAAACAGCGGGCGATGCGCAACCTCACGCGATGCCGAACGCAGCCGCGTTTTATAGGTCACGTAGTAGACTGCGTAGAAGCACACCGCGATCAGCAGCGTCTGCAGCAAAATCTCCGGCGGCGCCACGCTGACGTCAAAGCGGAACACCAGAATACTGGTCAGCGGGAAGCCGAAGAAAAAGGTCAGCAGAAACAGCAACGAGAAAAAAACGTTGAAGTTAAAGCGTACCCGACGGAACTCAAACCAGGTGGCGGTGGCGATGAACAGCGTCGACAGTAGCCAGACCACCAGCAGCCCGCTAAATTGCATTAACGTCATGCCTGCCCCTCCGCCGCTAACCGTAGCGCCCGCCGCCAGCCCGTCAGATAGTTCGGCCGGAAGAAGGCGATAGCGGATTTATCCACGCTCGCCAGCTGACGCTGCGCTTCGCGCACCACGCTGACGTCCAGTGCGTCGCTGGTGAACAGCACCGGCACATGCTGCTCGGCCATATCCTGCCAGAACGGGTTTTCCCGATTGAGCACGCAGGGTATGCCCGCCTGAATCAGCAGACACAGGGTGCCGATCCCCTGCTGGCGGGCAAACAGAAAATAGCCCAGATCGCAGCGGCGCAGCAGCGCCAGATAATCATGAAACTCCAGCTTCTCGCTGAGGATCTGCAGATGCTCACCGCTAAACAGCGCCGCCCCCGCCTCGCGAACCTCATTGATATAGGCGTCGTTTTTCGCTGGATAGCCCATCGGCACGATGACGTTTACCGTATCGCCAAACTGCTGATGGATTGCCTTCAGCGCGGCAATATGTTCATTGCTGCGATCCCCGGAGTTGCCGACCAGAATAGTCAGGGTATCACCGCGCGGAGCGTTATCGGCCAGGGTATTCAGCGCCGGATCCATACGGGTCGGGAAGTAGAGCAGCTCGCCCGGGACGCGCGGATGGCGGTTAGCGAACCAGCTGAGATCGCCGCGGGTGGCGAAAACGCGCCCTACCCGCCCCTGCGCCATACGGCGCAGCGGATAGAACAGGCGAAACTTCAGGCTGGCAGAATTTTCATACAGATCCGCCCCCCAGATATGCCAGTTAAACTGCGACGGGCGGATGCCGCCGCTCAACAGCGCCAGCCACAGCCCGGTATTGAACTGGCCGTGGAAGAAAAAGCGCTGCTGGCGGTTGGCTTTCGCGGTAGCAATCACTGCCTGCGCCAGCGATTTCTTCCCCGGATAGCAGGTGATGTCCAGCGCCGGATACCCATCACGCACGCAGGCCTCATCACCGACGATCATAAATCTCCTGGCCTGCGGGTCGGCGGCCAGTTCGTCGTTAAAGAACCGCAGTACGGTCTGGTTATGATGCGGGATATCCGATCCCAGTACATGTATCAGTGCTGTCATGCCCGTTTACGCCAGAGTAAAAACACGCCACTACAAAGGGCGAAATAAACAATATAAGTGGCCATATATGCCTGCGCCGCGCCAACCGCGCCGTGCGCCGGTATAAGCCAGTGTGAGAATGTGGTCAGCAGTGCGAACTGGCTGATTTCCGTCAGAATATAAAAACGCAGCGACGCTTTGGCGATCACCAGATAGCCATAGACGTAGGCGCCTACTTTTAAAACGTCGCCCACCAGCTGCCAGGCAAACAGGTCACGCATCGCGGTAAAGCGATCGGAAAACAGCAGCCAGATGGCAAAATCGCGCAGCAGCCAGACCGTCAGGCTCGCCGCCGCTACTGCCGGCAGGACGAATTTCAGCGACTTGACTATCTCGTGGGTGATATCCGTTTTGGCGCTCAGCCGCGACAGCGTCGGCAGCAGATAGACGCTAAACGAGGCGGTAATAAACTGCAGGTAGGCATCGGAGATGCTGCTAACCCCCTGCCAGATCCCGACCGCCTCCCAGCCGTAATGCGCCGCCAGCAGATTACGCATCATCACATAGGCTACCGGCAGGGTCACCGAGGTTATCAGCGCCATCAGGGTAAATTTCGATAGCTGTCCCGTCAGACCGTTATCCCAGCGCGGACGCAGGGCGCTCAGCGGGATATTACCCCGCCGCCAGAGCATAATACCCGCCGGGACCACCACCAGCGCTGGAACTAACGCCAGCCCCAGCAGCGCGCCCTGATAGCCGCCCAACACGTAGCAAGCATAGTAAGCCGCCACGCCGATCAGGCTCCCGGCAATCAGCGAGAAGGCGTTACCCGCCGCATCGCGAAAGCCTTTCATCAGCGCCAGCAGGAAATTCGCCCAGGCGATCCCCATCTGCACCAGCGCCACCAGGCGTACCAGCCCCTGATAGTGCGTATGGCCGAACAGCCCCTGGCTTATCGGCGCCGCCGCCAGTAAAAATACCAGCGCCAGCAGGGTGGAAAAGCCAAGCACCATCGCCGACGAGGTGCCCACCACCTGCTTCAGGCGCGGGGGATCGTCGTGATGCTGCGCCACCAGCTTCGTGACGCCATTAAATATCCCGGCCCCGGCCAGCACGCCGAGTACGGTGACCAGTTGCCGGAAGTTACCGGCCTGGCCAACGCCCGCCGGCCCAAACGAGACGGCCAGCAGCTTGACGACCAGCAGACCGGCGCCGATTTTGACCAGCGTCGATGCCGCCGTCCACAGTGAGGCTTTTGCTAACGACATATCAGGAGAAGTAGCTCAGCAGCGAGTTAATCACCGTCCGCTGGTTCACCACAGACAGATTGTAAAACAGCGGCAGGCGTACCAGACGCTCGCTCTCCTGAGTGGTGTAGCGGTCTTCACCGCGGAATTCGCCGAACTGTTCGCCTGCCGGGCAGCTGTGCAGGGGAATGTAATGGAATACCGCGAGGATCTCCGCCTCTTTCAGCCAGGCGATCAGTCTGCTGCGATCCTCGATATCGCGCAGCTTAATGTAGAACATGTGGGCGTTTTGCCCGCAGTCGGCCGGAACCGTCGGCAGTTCGATACGCCCGGCGCGCGCCAGCGGCAGCAGCGCATCATAGTAGTTCTGCCACAGGGCCAGGCGCTGCTGGTTGATGCGCTCCGCCGCTTCCAGCTGCGCCCACAGATAGGCGGCCTGCAGGTCGGACATCAGATAGCTGGAGCCAATGTCCCGCCAGGTATATTTATCCACCAGGCCGCGAAAGAACTGGCTGCGGTTGGTGCCTTTTTCGCGAATAATCTCCGCGCGTTCCACCAGCGTGCGATCGTTGATCAGCGTCGCCCCGCCCTCACCGCCGGCGGTGTAGTTTTTGGTTTCATGGAAGCTGAAGCAGCCGATATGGCCGATGGTGCCCAGCGCGCGCCCCTTGTAGGTGGACATCACCCCCTGCGCGGCGTCTTCCACCACAAACAGGTTGTATTTGTCGGCGATGGCCATGATGGTGTCCATCTCGCAGGCTACGCCGGCATAATGCACCGGGACAATCGCCCGGGTTTTATCGGTGATGGCGGCTTCGATGAGCGTTTCGTCGATATTCATCGTATCGCGACGGATATCAACGAAGACGATTTTCGCCCCACGCAGCACAAAGGCGTTGGCGGTGGAGACAAAGGTATAGCTGGGCATAATCACTTCGTCGCCCGGCTGGATATCCAGCAGCAGCGCGGCCATCTCCAGCGAAGCCGTGCAGGAAGGGGTCAGTAGCGCTTTTGCCGTGCCAAATCGCTGCTCCATCCACTGCTGGCAGCGGCGCGTAAAGCCGCCGTCGCCGCACAGCTTGCCGCTGTTCATCGCAGACTGCATGTAATCAAGCTCGGTTCCAACCACCGGCGGCGCGTTAAATGGGATCATGGGGGTCACCTGTATAGCCAGTAGGCGGTGCTTTCCACGTTAGCACCGCTGAGAATATAACGTTTAAGCGCGGCGGTGTTGCCCATCTGGGTCGCCACCCGCAGTGTAGAAAGTCCGCGCGAGGCGGCCCAGTACCGCGCCGCCTGCATCAACTGCGCCCCGGCGCCGCGTCCGGCCAGCAGGCCGATACGCGCTTCGGTCGCAGTGATCTGCCGCAGGGAGACAAAGGCGCGAATATCGCCCTCAGGATGGCGGTAAATCAGGCACTGATGATCGAAGGTGCCGCGCACCGCATTTTCAATCCACTGGGCATAGAAGCGGCCGCTAGCGTCGGCAGCGTACCAGGGCGCGCGAAAGCGGCTCATGGCAAATGCCTGCGCCGCCTGCTCGCGCAGCGGCGCAATATCCGCTTCCACGGCGACGTCTGCGCCGGCATCTGCAGGGCTGCCCACCGGCAGCGCCAGATCGACCTCACCTTCCACCAGCTGAAAACCCAGCCGCTGCAGCGCGTCCAGCCGGACGGTGTCGCTGGCGGCGATCTTCGCCTGCACTCGCGACCACCCCGCCAGCGCCTCAGGCGTCAGCCGCGGCGCGTGCTCGTCAAAGCGCACGATCGCGCTGTTCACGGCAAAGAAGCGGTTCTCCCACTCCAGGGGGTCAATACTGGCGCGGACGGGCACGGAGCAGATCCAGCAGATATTGGCCGTAGCCGGTTTTTTCCAGCCGCTTCGCCGCACGTTTGACGCCGTCGTCGTCCAGCCAGCCGTTACGCCAGCCGATCTCTTCCAGACAGGCGATTTTAAAGCCCTGGCGCTTCTCGACGGTCTGCACGAACATGCTGGCCTCGATCAGGCTATCGTGGGTGCCGGTGTCCAGCCAGGCAAAGCCGCGTCCAAGCAGTTCGACAGTCAATGCGCCATCCTCCAGATACATCTGGTTGATGGAGGTGATTTCCAGCTCGCCGCGCTCGGATGGTTTGACCCGTTTGGCATACTCCGTCACCTTGCCATCGTAGAAATAGAGACCGGTGACCGCCCAGTTCGACTTCGGCTGCTTCGGCTTCTCTTCCAGCGATAGCGCACGGAAGTTATCATCAAACTCCACCACGCCAAAGCGCTCAGGATCCATCACCTGATAGCCAAAAATCGTCGCCCCTTCCGTGCGGGCAGCGACGCTGCGCAGCTTCGGGCTAAAGCTTTGGCCGAAGAAGATATTGTCGCCTAACACCAGACACGCCGGTTCGCCGTTAAGAAAGGCTTCGCCGATGATAAACGCCTGGGCTAAACCATCCGGCGTCGGCTGTACGGCATAGTGCAGCGCAATGCCAAACTCTGAGCCATCGCCGAGCAGGCGCTGGAAATCACGTAGGTCGTCCGGCGTGGTGATAATCAGGATCTCACGGATCCCGGCCAGCATTAATACCGACAGCGGGTAGTAGATCATCGGCTTATCGTAGATCGGCAACAGCTGCTTCGATACGCCGCGGGTGATGGGATGTAGCCGCGTTCCGGAACCGCCCGCCAGAATAATACCTTTCATCATTCCCCCCAGAGATGATTAGCTTTGCAGCCCAAGACGCTCGCCCTGATAGCTTCCGTCCTGAACCTGACGCCACCAGGCCTCGTTCGCCAGATACCACGCCACGGTCTTACGCATACCGGAGGTGAAAGTCTCTGCCGGCGTCCAGCCCAGCTCGCGGGCAATCTTCGAGGCATCAATGGCATAGCGCAGATCGTGGCCCGGACGATCGGCAACGAAGGCGATCAGATCGCGATAGTGCGCCACGCCTTGCGGCTTATCCGGCGCCAGCTCTTCCAGCAGCTGACAAATGGTTTCCACCACCTCGATATTTTTACGTTCGTTATGACCGCCGATATTGTAAGTTTCGCCCGGTTCGCCGCGGGTCGCCACCAGATACAGCGCTCTGGCGTGATCTTCCACGTACAGCCAGTCGCGGATCTGTTGTCCATTGCCATACACCGGCAGCGGCTTGCCCGCCAGCGCGTTAAGGATCGTCAGCGGGATCAGCTTTTCGGGAAAGTGATACGGGCCGTAGTTATTTGAGCAGTTGGTGATAAGCGTCGGCAGGCCATAGGTTCGCAGCCAGGCGCGCACCAGGTGGTCGCTGCTGGCTTTCGAAGCCGAATAGGGGCTGCTTGGCGCATAGGGCGTGGTCTCGGTAAAGAAATCATCGCTGCCGTGCAGATCGCCATACACTTCATCGGTGGAGATGTGATGGAAGCGAAACGCCGATTTTTGCGCCGTAGCCAGGGTATTCCACCAGCTACGGGCCGCCTCCAGCAGCGTATAGGTGCCCACGATATTGGTCTCGATAAACGCCGCCGGGCCGTCAATCGAACGATCGACATGGCTTTCCGCCGCCAGGTGCATCACCGTATCCGGTTGATGCTGACGAAAAATGCGATCCAGCTCGGCGCGGTCGCAGATATCCACCTGTTCAAAGGCGAAACGCGCATCCTGCGCCACCGGCGCCAGCGACATTAAATTGCCGGCGTAGGTCAGTTTATCCACCACCACCACGCGATCGGCGGTGTGCTGGATAATCTCCCGCACTACCGCCGAACCAATGAAGCCCGCGCCGCCGGTGACCAGAATGGTTCTCACCGCCACACTCCTTTGGTGTCGACGATAAACGCCTGGGTGACGCTATCGCCGCTAACGGCTTTAAATTGGTTATGATCGACCAACATCACCAACACATCGGCGCTGGCCAGCGCCGCCTCAAGGGTCGCCAGCGTACACAGTCCATCGAGTTTCTTCGGCAGCGCGTGAATGTTGGGCTCAACCACCTGGGTCGTGCCGCTGTGCCAGCGGGCAATCTGCGCGGCAATTTCCATCGCCGGACTTTCGCGCAGGTCGTCAATATTCGGTTTAAAAGCGAGGCCAAAACAGGCGATCGTCAGTTCGCTGGCCCGCTTGTTGGTGGCATTCAGGCAGTCCGCCACCTGCGCTTTCACCTGTTCGATAACCCATTCCGGCTTGTGGTCGTTGACCTCGCGAGCGGTGCGGATCAGACGCGCCTGCTGCGGGTTTTGCGCCACGATAAACCATGGGTCGACGGCGATACAGTGGCCGCCAACACCCGGGCCCGGCTGCAGGATATTGACGCGCGGATGGCGGTTCGCCAGGCGGATCAGCTCCCAGACGTTAATCCCCTGGTCGGCGCAAATCAGCGACAGCTCGTTGGCAAAAGCGATGTTGACGTCGCGGAAGCTGTTTTCCGTCAGCTTGCACATCTCGGCGGTGCGCGAGTTGGTCACCACGCATTCGCCTTCAAGGAAGATTTTATACAGCTCGCTGGCGCGAGCGGAGCAGACCGGCGACATGCCGCCGATAACGCGGTCGTTTTTAATCAGCTCGACCATCACCTGACCGGGCAATACCCGCTCCGGGCAGTAGGCGATATTCACGTCCGCCGCTTCACCCACCTGCTGGGGGAAGCTAAGATCCGGGCGCATCTCCGCCAGCCACTCGGCCATCTGTTCGGTCGACCCGACCGGCGAAGTGGACTCGAGGATCACCAGCGACCCTTTCTTTAACGTCGGCGCAATAGATTTGGCGGCCGACTCGACAAACACCATATCCGGCTCGTGGCGATCTTTAAACGGCGTCGGCACGGCAATCAGGTAAGCATCCGCCTCCACCGGGGTGGTGGTGGCGCTTAAATACCCCTGCTCGACCGCGGTCTTCACCACGCTCGCCAGATCTGGCTCCACGATATGAATCTCTCCACGGTTAATGGTCTCCACGGCATGTTGATTAACATCAACGCCGACCACCCGCTTCTGCCGGGAGGCGAACGCGGCAGCGGTTGGCAGCCCGATATAGCCAAGGCCAATCACTGAAATGGTAGAAAAACTCATAGCGTTACCTGATTATTTTTAAGTGCAGACAAAATGCGACGACATGCTTCGCCATCGCCATAGGGATTATGCGCGCGGCTCATCGCCTGGTATGCAGCATCATCCTCCAGCAGTCGCGTCACTTCCGCGACGATGCGCTGGCTGTCGGTGCCCACCAGACACACGGTGCCGGCGGCCACCGCTTCCGGACGTTCGGTCATATCGCGCATGACCAGCACCGGCTTACCCAGCGAGGGGGCCTCTTCCTGAATGCCGCCGGAATCGGTCAGGATCAGCCAGGCGCGATCCATCAGCCAGACGAACGGCAGGTAATCCTGCGGTTCAATCAACATCACATTGTCAATATGACCAAGAATACGATTCACCGGCTCGCTGACATTAGGATTCAGGTGAACCGGATAGACAATCTGCACCTCAGGGTGGGTATGGGCTATCTCGGCCAGCGCCTGGCAGATCTGTTCAAAACCGAGCCCAAAGCTTTCCCGCCGGTGGCCGGTAACCAGAATCATCTTTTTACCGTGGCTGATGAAAGGATAGCGCTGCAGCAGGGTCTCCCGTAGCGCTTCATCACCCAGCACCCGATCCCGCACCCAGAACAGGGCGTCAATGACCGTATTCCCGGTAACCGTGATCCGACTGTCGGCAATATTTTCCCGCAGCAGGTTCTGCCGCGAGGTTTCCGTGGGGGCGAAATGGTATGTCGCCAGATGGCCGGTCAACGTACGGTTGCCTTCTTCCGGCCACGGCGAACTTAAATCGCCGGTGCGCAGGCCGGCCTCTACGTGACCCACCGGTATCCGCTGGTAAAACGCCGCCAGGCTCGCCGCCATGGTGGTGGTGGTATCGCCATGCACCAGCACCACGTCGGGTTTAAACGACTCCAGCACCGGCTTCAGCCCTTCAAGGATGCGACAGGTGATCTCGGTCAGCCCCTGCCCCGGCTTCATGATGTTGAGATCGTAGTCCGGGACAATAGAGAAAAGTTTCAACACCTGATCGAGCATCTCCCGATGCTGCGCGGTCACGCATACTTTCGCCTCAAAATGAGGATCCTTTGCCAGCGCATGGACCAGAGGCGCCATCTTGATGGCTTCCGGCCTCGTGCCAAATACAGTTAGTACTTTCACATCGATTCTCTTCGATTAGGCGATGAAGGTCATCTGCCCTTCACCACAGGCCGCAATCACAGGACACGACGACGCGATAACGCCACGCCTGCGCCGATGAGCGCACCCACAATCCCCCACATCACCATCAGAAATACACGGCGCGGGCTATCGCGTTTTACAGGTTCTTCCGGCGTCCGCAAATACCGGTAAGTCTGAAAACGCGGATCTAACGTTGGACCGACGTTCAACGTGCTCAGCATGGCGCGGTTCTGGTCGTAATCGAGGTCATATTCCGGCCCGACGGCCTGCAGGTTTTCCAGCCTGGCCTGCAGCATCGGCCTGCCCAATAAAAATAGCTCTGAATCCGGCAACTGATCGGCAGGAACATCCGTTTCGCTACGTGAAATATTGTGCTGCTGAGCCACCTTCAGCGCCTGCTCCACGCTGTGCGTCCGGCGGTTGAAGATGGCCTCGGCCACCTCTTCCTGGCGCTTCACCTGCGCCTTCATCTGCACCGTCCGCGCCGCCCAGGCGCCTTTAAGTTCGTCGTTAAGATGGCCTGCCGCCCGCTGGCTGGCGAAGGCCACATACTGACGCAACAGATTATTGGCATCCTGCCCGGTCTCGGCGGTCAGTTTGACGCTGTCGTTAATGCTCTTGGCCGCATCGCCTGGCATAAACTGGATATTGTTAATCAGGTCATCCAGCATCGCCGCATCAGCGCGGGCATTACCCGACTGACGCTGCTTGTAGTAGTCCGTTTGCAGCCAGAAATCGCGCCGGGTATCCCAGGAGGCCAGCTGCATGATGAACTCTTTATACGCTTCATCCATGGCGGAAGGCTGGTCGACCGAGGCGAGGTCGGCTTTAATGTCCAGATTGCGTAAGAACTGCTGTTGGGAATAGTATCCCCCCAACATATTGACAGTAGGCCGATCGGTGATCGCCGTGGCGCTCCACTCCTGGCGAGCAAAGAAGGTGTACACCAGCACGATGGCGGCGAAGAGTACGGCGCCGCCGACTATCCAGCCTTTTCCTGCCCATAAAGCGCGAAACAGCCCGCGAATATCCAGCTCGTTCTCAACGTTCACTGCTTGTGCTCCCGGTAATGGTTGAGTCATCACATCCCCAGCTCTACTTGGTTAGTTTCGGATTATTGCCGCTGTGTCGCCGAATTCTGCGTCTGATGCGCTTAACCAGGCGCGCCACTTTCCAGGCGCGCTTAATACAGTAGCCATAAAGAAAGAAGGCTACCAAAAAGAGAATTAACATCACCCATTCCGGCACAATGCGGGTGTACTCCGCCACGACGCCAACCAGCGCCAGCAGGGCGGCGGCCAGGGTAATCAGGACAAACGCCTGGCGGGAAGTAAACCCGGCGCGCATGATCAAATGATGAATATGCTGACGGTCCGGTGAGAAAGGACTCATGCCTTTGCGCAGGCGGCGATACATAATCGCCACCATGTCCATCAGCGGGATAGCGATAATCCACAGCGCGGTCACCGGGCTAATGGGATGCGTTTTACCTTGCGTGGTTTCCAGCAGGATCCAGATGATGGTGAAGCCAATCATCGTGCTGCCGGCGTCACCCATAAAGACTTTATAGCGGCGGCCGAGGGCGCCAAGATTGAGAAGAATATAGGGTAGAATGGCGGCGATCATCGCGAAACACCACATCGCCAGGCTGTACTGACCATCAAACCAAAGGATAATCCCGGTCGCCGCAAAAGAGACCGATGACAGTCCGCCGAGCAGGCCGTCGATACCATCGACCATGTTGAACGCATTGATAGCGGCCCAGACGGCAAACAGCGTCAGGAAGAAGCCGAAGGGCCCCAGCACCAGTTCCCACGAGCCAAAAATAAAGCCCAAACTACTCAGATGCAGATTCCCTGCCATCATCATAATCACGGCGATCGCGGCCTGAATGACCGCGCGAATTTTCACGCTGATGTCGAAGCGATCGTCAAGCGCGCCAACCAGCACCAATACCCCCGCGCAGGCCAGATACAGCGAGGCGTGAGGAATATAATAATCGGCGATGGCGAAAGTGAAACAGATACCTGCATAAACTGAGATACCACCGACCAACGGAATCAACCCCTGATGCCGTTTGCGATAGTTGGGTTTATCCACTAACCCGATCTTTTTTGCCACTTTCCGCGCGACAAAAATAAAGAGGGTCGTGAATAAGAAAATACTGATTAATTCAGTAATAGCAGTGAGTAAATTCACAACGCATGTGCTCTCAGCATAGTTAATCCGGGAAGTATAGCGATGATGCCCCAACTCCAGAAGGGGAAAAGCAGAACATTACAAATTTATTGTATAGATTTTAGTCTGTTAAAGCTGTCTCCGCCTGCTATCCGGCGCCATTATACGACAACTTTCGTCCCGCTTTCTCTGTCTCTGGATCATACAAACCCAAAAATGAAAACGCCACGCAAAGGCGTGGCGTTTTTGGCTTTTTTTACCTTACGAGCGCTTCATCATATCGAAGAAGTCATCATTCGTCTTGGTCATTGCCAGCTTATTGATGAGGAATTCCATCGCATCAATCTCACCCATCGGATGGATAATTTTGCGCAGGATCCACATTTTCTGCAGCTCTTCCTGAGTGGTAAGCAGCTCTTCTTTACGGGTACCGGAACGGTTGTAGTCGATAGCCGGGAAGACGCGTTTTTCAGCAATCTTACGAGAGAGGTGCAGTTCCATGTTACCGGTGCCTTTAAACTCTTCGTAGATAACTTCGTCCATTTTGGAACCGGTGTCGATCAGCGCCGTGGCGATGATGGTCAGGCTACCGCCCTCCTCGACGTTACGTGCCGCACCAAAGAAACGCTTCGGACGGTGCAGGGCGTTGGCGTCCACACCACCGGTCAACACTTTACCGGAAGCCGGAACCACGGTGTTGTAGGCACGCGCCAGACGGGTAATAGAGTCGAGCAGGATGATAACGTCTTTCTTGTGTTCAACCAGACGTTTCGCTTTCTCAATAACCATCTCGGCAACCTGCACGTGACGCGATGCCGGCTCGTCAAAGGTGGAAGCAACCACTTCACCTTTCACCAGACGCTGCATCTCGGTCACTTCTTCCGGACGTTCGTCGATCAGCAGTACCATCAGGACACAGTCCGGGTGGTTGTATGCGATGCTCTGCGCGATGTTCTGCAGCAGCATGGTTTTACCGGCTTTCGGCGGCGCGACGATGAGGCCACGCTGGCCGCGGCCAATCGGGGAGGCCAGATCCAGTACGCGAGCGGTTAAGTCTTCGGTAGAACCGTTACCACGCTCCATACGCAGGCGAGAGTTCGCGTGCAGCGGCGTTAAGTTCTCGAACAGGATCTTGTTACGCGCGTTTTCCGGCTTGTCGTAGTTAACTTCGTTAACTTTCAGCAGCGCAAAGTAACGTTCACCCTCTTTCGGAGGACGAATCTTACCGGAAATGGTGTCACCAGTGCGGAGGTTGAAACGGCGGATTTGGCTGGGGGATACGTAGATGTCGTCAGGGCCGGCGAGGTAGGAGCTGTCTGCGGAGCGGAGGAATCCAAATCCATCCTGCAGTATCTCCAGTACGCCGTCGCCAAAGATATCTTCGCCACTCTTCGAATGCTGCTTGAGGATGGCAAAAATAATATCCTGCTTACGCATACGAGCCAGGTTTTCCAGCCCCATATTTTCGCCGAGAGTAATCAGCTCAGAAACCGGCGTATTCTTTAATTCGGTAAGATTCATAGTGGTGTGGGTTCTTAAACTCGGGGTAAATCTCGAACTTAATGTTGTGAATGGTATGGCAGGAACTTCCATGCCTGTTAACGGCCTTCATCTCGTGTCTGTACGTTGCCTGGTCACAGGAAAGAACGCAGAACTGAAACGACTAGACGGAATGAGTGAAAAGCCCGGAATTATTAGCTTCACGCGCATTTATGCGGGATGCTTCGGGTAAAACAAGATTCAAACAAGGTATGTTTAAAACGAAGTCTGTGGATTAACTTAGCACGACTCCAGCCGGGCGTCCAGAGTTCCGCAAAAAATAGGAATCTGGACGCCGGAACAGCAATTCGCTTACGCCAGGTTAGCGTCGAGGAACTCTTTCAGCTGACCCTTGGACAGTGCGCCAACTTTAGTGGCCGCCACTTCGCCGTTTTTAAACAGCAGCAGGGTTGGGATACCGCGAATGCCGTATTTCGGCGCAGTGCCCGGGTTCTGGTCAATGTTCAGCTTAGCTACGGTCAGTTTGCCCTGATACTCTTCAGCGATCTCATCCAGAATCGGGGCGATCATTTTGCACGGACCACACCACTCTGCCCAGAAATCGACGAGGGTCAGCCCGTCAGCCTTGAGTACGTCCGTGTCAAAACTGTCGTCAGTCAGGTGAATAATTTTATCGCTCATATTTAACTCCACAGGAATAAGCCTGGTGTGTTGGTGTCGTAGCCATCAACGACGCGCTGCGGCTACGTTATGCACGCTATTCTTCAGGATACCTCAATTCTCTGGCCTGCCAACTGGCGCAATCCATCATGGACTCGCCTGTTGACGCCAGGGTGCCCGAACGCGAACTGCATGCTGCAGATTTATCGCTCCCGACTCGCTTAGTAGTCTAAGCTATCCTGGATTCGTTCAGTTACCGTAGACGTACCTTGAATAATTTCGTACACCGCCAACGAAAGGTTGACGTTATTTCACCGGATACGCTTTCTTAATGCAATAGTTAGCTGATATTCTACCACACTATGAGCAAAACACATTTAACAGAACAGAAGTTTTCCGACTTCGCCCTGCACCCGGCAGTCATTGAAGCCCTTGAAAAGAAAGGGTTTCATAATTGCACACCCATTCAGGCCCTCGCCCTTCCGCTGACGCTGGAAGGCCGCGATGTCGCCGGGCAGGCGCAAACCGGTACCGGTAAAACGATGGCGTTCCTGACGTCAACGTTTCATTATCTTCTCTCTCACCCGGCTATCGCCGATCGCCAGGTTAACCAACCGCGCGCGCTGATTATGGCGCCGACGCGTGAACTGGCGGTACAGATCCACGCCGACGCTGAGCCACTGGCGCAGGCCACCGGTCTGAAGCTGGGTCTGGCTTACGGCGGCGACGGCTACGATAAGCAGTTGAAAGTGCTGGAAAGCGGCGTCGATATTCTGATCGGCACCACTGGTCGTCTGATCGATTACGCGAAGCAGAACCACATTAACCTCGGCGCCATTCAGGTTGTCGTGCTGGACGAAGCCGATCGCATGTACGATCTCGGCTTTATTAAAGATATCCGCTGGCTGTTCCGCCGCATGCCGCCGGCCACTCAGCGCCTGAACATGCTGTTCTCCGCGACCCTTTCTTATCGCGTCCGCGAACTGGCGTTCGAACAAATGAATAACGCCGAGTACGTTGAAGTCGAGCCGGAACAGAAAACGGGCCACCGTATTAAAGAAGAGCTCTTCTACCCGTCCAACGAAGAAAAAATGCGCCTGCTGCAGACGCTGCTGGAAGAAGAGTGGCCCGATCGCGCCATCGTTTTCGCCAATACCAAGCACCGTTGCGAAGATATCTGGGGCCATCTCGCCGCCGACGGCCATCGCGTAGGTCTGCTGACCGGCGACGTGGCGCAGAAAAAACGTCTGCGCATTCTCGAAGAATTTACCCGTGGCGACCTCGATATTCTGGTCGCGACCGATGTTGCCGCCCGTGGCTTACATATTCCGGCCGTGACTCACGTCTTTAACTACGATCTGCCGGACGACTGCGAAGATTACGTTCACCGCATCGGCCGTACCGGTCGCGCTGGCGCCAGCGGTCACTCCATTAGCCTCGCCTGCGAAGAGTATGCGCTGAATCTGCCGGCGATCGAAACCTATATTGGTCACTCAATTCCGGTCAGTAAGTACAACCCGGACGCGCTGATGACCGACCTGCCTAAGCCGCTGCGTCTGACCCGTGCGCGCCCAGGCAACGGCCCGCGCCGTAACGGTCCACCGCGCAATCGTCGTCGTTCAGGTTAAGAGATCTATGCCATACGCTCAGTCATTCAGAATCTGCCAGGGCGACCTTCCTCTGGCGACCCGCTCAGTGATGTGGATCGGGCCTAAGCGCCCCGCCGACCAGGGAGCCTTCTGAACGATGAAGAGCATGAGCTCCACCTCGCTATATGCCGCCATTGATTTGGGCTCTAATAGTTTCCATATGTTGGTGGTGCGCGAGGTGGCGGGCAGCATCCAGACGCTGAGCCGCATTAAGCGTAAGGTTCGACTGGCCGCCGGCCTGAATAGCGACAACACCCTCTCCGCAGAAGCGATGGAACGGGGCTGGCAGTGCTTACGCCTGTTTGCCGAGCGCCTGCAGGATATTCCGCCGACGCAAATCCGCGTCGTGGCCACCGCCACGCTGCGTCTTGCCGTCAATGCGGGGGAGTTTCTGGCGAAAGCGCAGGAGATCCTCGGCACTCCAGTGCAAGTGATCAGCGGCGAAGAAGAAGCGCGCCTGATTTACCAGGGTGTCGCCCACACCACCGGCGGCGCCGATCAGCGCCTGGTGGTCGATATCGGCGGCGCCAGCACCGAGCTGGTGACCGGGACCGGCGCACAAACAACCTCGCTGTTTAGCCTGTCGATGGGCTGTGTCACCTGGCTTGAACGCTATTTTGCCGACCGTAGTCTGACGAAAGAGAATTTCGATCTCGCCGAAGCGGCTGCGCGCGAGGTGCTACTGCCCGTCGCCGATGTGCTGCGCTATCACGGATGGAAAGTGTGCGTTGGCGCCTCCGGCACCGTTCAGGCTCTGCAGGAAATTATGATGGCGCAGGGGATGGATGAACGAATCACCCTCGCCAAACTCCAGCAGCTTAAACAGCGCGCTATCCAGTGCGGACGTCTGGAAGAGCTGGAGATCGAAGGCTTAACCCTTGAGCGGGCGCTGGTGTTTCCTAGCGGGCTGGCGATCCTGATCGCTATCTTCAGCGAACTGAATATTCAGTGTATGACCCTCGCGGGCGGCGCGTTACGCGAAGGCCTGGTGTACGGCATGCTGCATCTCTCCGTTGAGCAGGACATCCGCAGCCGCACGCTGCGTAATATTCAGCGTCGTTTTATGATCGACACCGAACAGGCCCAGCGCGTCGGCGGCCTTGCCAGTCATCTGCTCAGTCAGTTGGATGGCAGCTGGGAGCTGGATCCGCTAAGCCGTGATTTACTCCTTAGCGCCTGTGCGCTGCATGAGATTGGGCTGAGCGTGGATTTTAAGCGCGCGCCGCAGCACGCCGCCTATCTGGTCAATAACCTCGACCTGCCGGGGTTTACCCCGGCGCAGAAGAAGCTGATTGCCACGCTGCTCCTTAACCAGACTAACGCTATCGACCTCTCTTCGCTTCATCAACAGAATGCCGTCCCGCCGCGGGTGGCTGAGCATCTGTGTCGTCTGCTGCGACTGGCAATCCTGTTTGCCAGCCGGCGGCGCGACGATCTGTTGCCCGCCATTCAGCTGACCGCTCAAGACGAACAACTGACGCTGATATTGCCGGGAAACTGGCTGGATGAACATCCGCTGGGTCGGGAGATGGTCGATCAGGAGTGTCAGTGGCAAAGCTACGTCCACTGGATACTTCGGGTCGCCAGCGGCGATACGCTGAAATAATATCCAGCCAGGAGGGCGGATGCGGGAAGAACTGGATTTCAAATCGCTACGCTTTTTCTCTGCGCTCTACCGCTTGGGCAATGTTTCCCCAGCAGCGGACGCGCTCGATATCAGCCAGCCCACCGGCAGCCTTTTGCTGAAAAAACTACGAGATCATTTTGCTGACCCGCTGTTTGTCCGGGTCGGGCAGCGGATGATCCCGACGCCGCGAGCGGACGCGATCGCCCCCACCATCTCGACTCTTCTCCAGCTTGCCGATAACGATTTAGCGGTCAAACCTGAATTTCTTCCCCAGCAGAGCCAGCGTAATTTTACGATCGGTATGACCGATATCAGCCAAATGACGCTGCTGCCTTTATTGCAAATTGCGCTCCAGCAGCAGGCGGCGGACGGGATCACCTTTACGGTACAGAATCTGGATGAGCAGACCCTCAACGCCCTCGAATCCGGGAAATGCGATCTCGCGATCGGCTATCTGACGCAGCTTCCGGAAAGCGTCTACCAGCAACATCTCTTCGATCAATCATATGTCTGCCTGGCTGCGGAAAACCATCCTCGCATTCGCGCACAGCTCCGCGCCGAAGACTGGCGCCAGGAAAAGCATCTGGCGATCCGCGTGGAGGGGACTGCCCATGGCGATATGGATAAGCTGCTTGATGAGCACCACATGCCCCGGCGCATTGCGCTAACGTTACCAAGTTTTTTAGGTACCGGTGAGCTGGTGGCCGAAAGCGATATGATTGCCGTCGTCCCGGAACAGGTGGCGCGGCATATCACCCGGCGCTATCCCTGCCGCAGCTGGCCGCTGCCTTTTCCCCTCGCCAAAATCGCCATCCGTCAGGTCTGGCATCAGCGGCTGCACCGCGATCCCGGACATATCTGGCTACGCTCGCTGATCGCTACGCTTGCCGATCCCGCACAGCAGAGTACTTCTATTAAAATCTAAGTAACAAAATACGCCCGTGTATTGGTTTTATTAATAACCCCTATTACGTTTGGTTTATTGCTGGTAATACGTGAAAGCTTTTATTCTCCTCGCATCAAGCCACACTGACTCATATCGCAAGGAAAATATCATGCGCGGAAAAATTGCTTTAGAAGAACACGTATCCACTCCTGAAAATAACCGTCTGTGGGATTCATCTGGTGAAGCAGGTCGTAACGGCACAGAATATATGAAAGATGTTGAACGCCGCCTGCTGGATCGCAGCATTCAGCTGGAAGAAATGGCGCAGCGTCATATTGATCATGTAATTCTTTCTCTGACTTCACCTGGCGCCCAGTCTATTTTAGATAAAGCCAAAGCCGTCTCTTTTGCCCGCGATACCAACGATTTTATCGTTGAGAATTATGTTAAGCCAAATCCGGACAAATTCAGCGCCTTCGCCACCCTGGCATTGCAGAACCCGGAAGCCGCGGCGGAAGAGCTGGAGCGCGCCGTGAAAAAGTTAGGCATGAAAGGTGCGCTGATCAACGGCTACACCAACGTTAAAGATAGCGAGCATGGCCTGTATCTTGATGACGAATCCATGCTGGTATTCTGGGATAAGGTCAACGAGCTGAACGTGCCTGTCTATCTGCATCCTCGTGAACCGCTGGAAGGCCCGGCGCGTGGCATCTATACCGGTTACGAAAGCCTGATCGGCTCTGCCTGGGGCTTCGCTCAGGAAACGGCAGTGCATGCTATTCGTCTGATGATGAGCGGTCTGTTCGATCGTTATCCTAACCTCAATATGGTGCTGGGTCACCTCGGCGAAGGGCTGGTACATATGCTGCCGCGCACTCAACATCGTCTCTATCGTCAGCGTTTCGGCTGCGGTCTGGGTAAAGCGGAAAAACCGTTAATGCACTACCTGCAGAATAACTTCATCGTTACCACCAGCGGCCATTTCAATACCCATTCACTGAATAATGCTATTGAAGTCATGGGCGCCGATCGCGTGATGTTCTCTGTCGATTATCCGTATGAAGATATTCATCAGGCCTGCGACTGGTTTGATCCTTTAGAACTTGAAGCAGGCCTGAAAGAGAAAATCGCCTGGGGTAATGCCAGCCGCGTATTTAACATTAAATAATTAATTCAAATATTTCAGGGTCTGTATATTCAGGCCCTGATTTTTATTAGGGAAAATAAATTATGGCTATAGGTATATTTGTCTGTAGCGGCTCGCTTCTCGTTGGTGCGCTGGCGGGCGCTTCACTGAATCGTTTTATTCCGGAACATTTCAAAAAAACCTTACCGTTGATCGCCGGACTGATCTCAATCAGTATGGGCATATTCTTTGTCAATAAATTGCATAACCTGCCGCCGATTGCCCTGGCTATTATTGTCGGCACGATTATCGGCGGCCTGTTGAATATTGAAAAATGGATTGAACGAGCCGGAACAACGCTGCGCAGCCCCATTGAACGTATCTTTCCGGCGCAGTCCAGCGCCAGCGTCGGTGCGGAAGATTTTATGAATCAGTTTATCGCCGTGCTGATCCTGTTCTGCGCCAGCGGTACCGGCATCTTCGGCGCCTTAACCGAAGGGATGACCGGCGACCCGACCATTCTGCTGACCAAGTCGATCCTCGACTTTTTTACTGCCGCGATTTTCGCCTCCACGCTGGGGTATATCATCACCGTGATCTTTATTCCCCAGCTGATTGTTTTCGTTATCCTGTTTTTCGCGGCAACCTTTATCATGGCGTTAATCAATCCGTCGATGATCGCCGACTTCACCGCCTGCGGCGGCATCATTATGCTGGCGACCGGTTTCCGTCTGTGCGGGATCCGTGCCTTCCCTACCGCCAATATGCTGCCCTCGCTAATACTGGTGATGCCCTTCTCCGCCGCCTGGCAGCAGTTTATCGCCTGAGACGCTAAGCTTTTTTCGCCTTTGCCAGCATCGCCCGAATATTAGCGACGTTGGCCTGGCCTTTTTGCATCCGCTCTTCAGGCGTAATGGTTTTGCGTGCCTGCTCCCAGATAAGGTCGTCCTGAGGGAGCTCCAGCAGAAAACGACTCGGTTCAGGACGCACCAGCTCGCCATATTGCCGGCGCTCCTTACAGAGCGTAAAGGTCAGCTCTTTCTGCGCACGGGTGATGCCAACGTAGGCCAGGCGGCGCTCTTCATCGACGTTATCTTCATCAATGCTGCTTTGGTGCGGCAGCAATCCCTCTTCCATTCCCACCAGATAAACGTAGGGGAACTCCAGCCCCTTTGACGCATGGAGAGTCATCAGCTGCACCTGATCCAGCTCTTCATCCGATTCGCCGCGCTCCATCATGTCGCGCAGGGTAAAGCGGGTGACCACCTGGGTCAGGGTCATCGGCTCATCGATTTCGCTGCCTTCCAGCATCTCGGTCATCCAGGTAAACAGCTGGTTGACGTTTTTCATGCGCATTTCCGCGGCTTTCGGGCTGGGCGAGGTTTCATACAGCCAGGATTCGTAGTCGATCCCGCGAATCAAATCGCGCACGGCGTTGACCGGCTCGCGTTCGGCCAGCTGCTGGATCTCGCGTAGCCAGTGGGTGAAGCGGGTGAGAGATTCATAGCCGCGCCCGGTCAGCGTCTGGCTGAGACCCATATCAAAGCTGGCGGTGAACAATCCTTTGTTGCGGCCCATCGCCCACTCACCGAGCTTTTGCAGCGTCGCCGGGCCGATCTCGCGCTTCGGCGTGTTGACGATACGCAGGAAGGCGCTGTCGTCGTCCGGGTTGGTCAGCACGCGCAGATAGGCCAGCAGATCTTTAATTTCCGGACGCGAAAAGAACGACGTGCCGCCGGAGATTTTGTACGGGATGCGGTTCTGCATCAGCATCTTTTCAAAGACCCGCGACTGGTGATTGCCGCGATAAAGGATCGCGTAGTCTTTGTAATTGGTTTTATTAATGAAGTGGTGGGCGATCAGCTCCCCGGCCACGCGCTCCGCTTCATGATCTTCATTGTTGGCGGAGAGCACTTTCAGCTCCGCGCCATATCCCAGTTCGGAGAACAGCCGCTTTTCAAAGACGTGAGGGTTATTGGCGATCAAAATGTTGGCGGCTTTCAGAATACGCCCGGATGAGCGGTAGTTCTGCTCAAGCTTGATCACCTGCAGCGCCGGGAAGTCCTGGCTGAGCAGCACCAGGTTCTGCGGCCGCGCGCCGCGCCAGGAGTAGATCGACTGGTCGTCATCGCCCACCACGGTAAAGCGCGCCCGCTGACCCACCAGCAGTTTCACCAGCTCATACTGGCTGGTATTGGTATCCTGATACTCATCCACCAGCAGGTAGCGGATCTTATTTTGCCAGCGCTCGCGCACCTCCTCGTTGCGCTGCAGCAGCAGCGTTGGCAGCAGGATCAGATCGTCAAAATCGAGGACATTGCAGGCCTTCATGTGCGCGTCGTATAGCCCATAGCAGTGGGCGAAAATACGATCCCGTTCGCCTTTCGCGCCAGCGGCGGCCTGCGCCGGGGTTTTTAGATCGTTTTTCCAGTTGGAGATCGTCGAGATCAGCTGCTGAAGCACCACTTTGTCATCTTCGATCAACCCTTCGGTCAGTTCCTTAAGCAGCGCCACCTGGTCGGTATCGTCGAATAAGGAAAAGTTAGACTTCATACCCAGCGCAGCGTATTCGCGCTTAATGATATCCAGCCCCAAAGTGTGGAAGGTGGAAATCATCAGCCCACGCGCCTCTTTGCGCCCCAGCGTTTGCCCAACGCGCTCTTTCATCTCGCGCGCGGCTTTGTTGGTAAAGGTCACGGCCGCGATATGGCGCGCCTGATAGCCGCAGCCGCGGATCAGGTGGGCGATTTTATTCGTAATAACGCGGGTCTTACCGGAACCGGCGCCCGCCAGCACCAGGCACGGTCCGGTGACGAATTCGACGGCTTGTTGTTGGCCAGGGTTTAAACGCATGGGAGTCTTGCTCAATCTTCGAACGGGGTGGGGATTGTAGCAGAAAGCGGAGCCGAGATTTACTGACTGATGGTAAAGTGTCAGCCACGCAAACCATCCTGAGAATGATGTCATGGCAAAAAGCGCAGCGGCCCTGCATATCCTGGTCAAAGAAGAGAAACTGGCGCTGGAGATCCTCGCCAAACTGGAGCGGGGCGTCAGCTTCGATCATCTGGCGAAACGCTATTCTAAATGTCCGTCTGGCCGCAACGGCGGCGACTTAGGCGAGTTTCAGCAAGGCGCGATGGTCGGTCCGTTTGATCAAGCCGTCTTCAGCTGTCCGCTGCTCAAACCCTATGGCCCGGTGAAAACCAAATTCGGCTACCACATCATCAAGGTGCTGTATCGCCGCTAGCGCGTGATACTATGGCGCCCTGATTTATCCCAACTCACTCAAGGCGCAATCATGGCTAAAACCGCGGCAGCACTGCATATCCTGGTAAAAGAAGAGAAACTGGCGCTCGATCTGCTCGAGCAGCTCAAAAACGGCGCCGATTTCGGCAAGCTGGCAAAGAAACACTCCATTTGTCCGTCAGGCAAACGCGGCGGCGATCTGGGTGAGTTCCGCCAGGGCCAGATGGTACCGGCCTTCGATAAAGTGGTCTTCTCCTGCCCTGAACTGGAGCCAACCGGCCCGCTGCATACCCAGTTCGGCTACCACATCATCAAAGTGCTGTACCGGAAATAATAAAAAAACCCGGGGATCTTAATCTCCGGGTTTTTGCCTGATGGCGCTTCGCTTATCAGGCCTACTAAACAAATCCATGCCTCTATGGATTTCGGCTTGCCGGAAGGCGGCAAGGAAGTACATCCCCAGCAACAAAGATTACTATGTGACTGGGGTGTACGTACCGTAGCCAACGCATCGGCAAGTCGAAAGACGACGAGGAATTAGCCGGCTACCGCGATACGCTTCATATCGGTCATATAACCGCGCAGTTTCTTACCAACCTGCTCGATAGCGTGGCTGCGAATCGCTTCGTTCACATCGCGCAGCTGCGCGTTATCTACCGCGCCTTCGGCAATCGCTGTGCCCAGGTCGCCGGTCTGCAGGGTGGTCATGAACTCTTTCAGCAGCGGTACGCAAGCGTAAGAGAACAGGTAGTTACCATATTCAGCGGTATCGGAAATAACCACGTTCATCTCATACAGACGCTTACGGGCGATGGTGTTGGCGATAAGCGGCAGCTCATGCAGTGATTCGTAGTAAGCAGACTCTTCGATGATGCCGGAGGCCACCATGGTTTCGAAGGCCAGCTCAACGCCCGCTTTCACCATCGCGATCATCAGAACGCCTTTATCGAAGTACTCCTGCTCGCCGATTTTGCCTTCATATTGCGGCGCGGTTTCGAAGGCGGTTTTGCCGGTCTCTTCACGCCAGGTCAGCAGTTTCTTATCATCATTCGCCCAGTCCGCCATCATGCCGGAGGAGAATTCGCCGGAGATGATGTCGTCCATGTGTTTCTGGAACAGCGGCGCCATGATCTCTTTCAGCTGCTCGGACAGCGCATAAGCGCGCAGTTTCGCCGGGTTGGAGAGGCGATCCATCATCAGGGTGATGCCGCCCTGCTTCAGCGCTTCGGTGATGGTTTCCCAGCCGAACTGAATCAGTTTTTCTGCATACGCCGGATCGGTACCTTCCGCCACCAGCTTGTCGAAGCACAGCAGAGAACCCGCCTGCAGCATGCCGCAAAGGATGGTTTGCTCGCCCATCAGGTCAGATTTCACTTCCGCCACGAAGGAAGACTCCAGCACGCCCGCGCGGTGGCCGCCTGTCGCCGCAGCCCATGCTTTGGCAATCGCCATGCCTTCGCCTTTCGGGTCGTTTTCCGGGTGTACCGCGATAAGCGTCGGTACGCCGAAACCGCGTTTGTACTCTTCACGCACTTCGGTGCCCGGGCACTTCGGCGCCACCATCACCACGGTGATGTCTTTACGGATCTGCTCGCCCACTTCCACGATGTTGAAGCCGTGGGAGTAACCCAGCGCTGCGCCGTCTTTCATCAGCGGCTGTACGGAGCGCACAACGTCTGAGTGCTGTTTGTCCGGCGTCAGGTTAACCACCAGGTCGGCCTGCGGGATCAACTCTTCATAAGTGCCGACTTTGAAGCCGTTTTCAGTCGCTTTACGCCAGGAGGCGCGCTTCTCAGCGATCGCTTCTTTACGCAGCGCATAGGAGATATCCAGGCCGGAGTCACGCATGTTCAGACCCTGGTTCAGGCCCTGCGCGCCGCAGCCGACGATAACCACTTTTTTACCCTGAAGGTAGCTTGCGCCATCGGCGAATTCGTCGCGCGCCATAAAGCGGCATTTGCCCAGCTGTGCCAGCTGCTGGCGCAGGTTCAGTGTATTAAAGTAGTTAGCCATGTCTGTAACTCCGTGATGTTGTGTCGTGCTTATTGTTCGGTTCGCTTTTGCGAGAATGAACTTACTATATGACAGGAATTTTATTGCGGAAATTGATATATTCACAACGTCACGTTGCATTTTATGAAATACAAAACCGGGGAGTACGCGCCGTGGATTTACGCGATCTGAAAACTTTTCTGCATCTGGCGGAAAGCCGCCATTTTGGCCGCAGCGCGCGGGCCATGCACGTCAGCCCGTCGACGCTTTCGCGCCAGATCCAACGTCTGGAAGAGGACCTCGGCCAGCCGCTGTTCGTGCGAGATAATCGCACGGTGACCCTTACCGAAGCCGGGGAAGAGTTACGTACCTTTGCCCAACAGACTTTATTGCAGTATCAGCAGCTTCGTCACGTCATCGATCAGCAGGGCCCTTCGCTCTCCGGCGAGCTGCACATCTTCTGCTCTGTCACCGCCGCCTATAGCCATCTGCCGCCGATCCTCGACCGCTTTCGCGCCGCGCACCCCTCGGTGGAGATCAAGCTCTCGACCGGCGACGCCGCCGACGCTATGGAGAAGGTCGTCACCGGCGAAGCCGACCTGGCGATTGCCGGTAAGCCGGAGACTCTGCCAGGGTCGGTGGCGTTTTCGATGCTGGAGAACCTCGCCGTGGTGTTAATTGCCCCGGCCCTTCCCTGCCCGGTGCGCAACCAGGTGACCGTCGAGCGCCCCGACTGGTCGACAGTGCCCTTTATCATGGCCGACCAGGGGCCGGTACGTCGGCGCATCGAGCTGTGGTTTCGGCGGCATAAAATCAGCAATCCGTCGATCTACGCCACCGTCGGCGGGCACGAAGCGATGGTGTCGATGGTCGCCCTGGGATGCGGCGTGGCGCTGCTGCCGGAAGTGGTGCTGGAGAACAGTCCGGAGCCGGTACGCAACAGGGTGATGATCCTGGAGCGCAGCGATGAGCAAACGCCGTTTGAGCTGGGCGTTTGCGCACAAAAAAAGCGGCTGCATGAGCCGCTTATTGATGCTTTCTGGAAAATTCTTCCCAACCACTAACCCGCGAGGAAAAAGCGGAATGCCGGGTTATGCGTTTCGTCGTGGCACTCATAGCCCAGCTCATTGAGACGAGTTTCAAAGTCCGGCTCGTGCTCGCCCAACTCGAAGGCCGCCAGTACCCGACCATAGTCAGTGCCGTGGCTGCGGTAGTGGAACAGTGAAATATTCCAGTGGGTGCCAAGGGTATGCAGGAATTTCAGCAGCGCCCCCGGCGATTCCGGAAACTCGAAGCTGAACAGCCGCTCCTGCAGCGCTTTTGACGGCCGGCCGCCGACCATATAGCGCACATGCAGCTTAGCCATCTCATCATCAGAGAGATCCACCACGCTGTAGCCGCCGTCGTTCAGTAACTGGAGGATCTCTTTCCGCTCTTCCAGGCCACGACTCAGCCGTACCCCGACAAAAATACAGGCGTCTTTGGCATCGGCAAAGCGGTAGTTGAACTCCGTCACCGAGCGGCCCCCCAGTAGCTGGCAAAACTTCAAAAAGCTACCTTTCTCTTCCGGGATCGTCACCGCCAGCAGCGCTTCGCGCTGTTCCCCGAGCTCGCAGCGCTCGGACACGTAGCGCAGGCCGTGGAAGTTGACGTTGGCCCCGGACAGAATATGAGCCAGACGCTCGCCGCGGATGTTATGCTGGGCGATATACTTTTTCATCCCCGCCAGCGCCAGCGCGCCGGAAGGCTCCGCCACCGCCCGCACATCTTCGAACAGATCTTTCATCGCCGCGCAGATAGCATCGCTATCGACGGTGATGATATCGTCCAGATACTCCTGGCATAAACGGAACGTTTCATCGCCGATGCGTTTGACCGCCACGCCTTCGGCAAACAAGCCGACGCGCGGCAGATCCACCGGATGGCCTGCGTCCAGCGCCGCCTTCAGGCAAGCAGAATCTTCCGCCTCCACCGCGATCACTTTGATCTGCGGCATCAGCTGCTTGATCAGCACCGCCACGCCCGCTGCCAGACCGCCGCCGCCCACCGGGACGAATACGCGGTCAATATGGGCATCCTGCTGCAGCAGCTCCAGCGCCAGGGTTCCCTGTCCGGCGATGACCATCGGGTGATCGAACGGCGGCACCCAGGTAAAACCCTGCTGTTGCGCCAGCTCAATCGCTCTCGCCTTCGCTTCGTCAAAGTTGGCGCCGTGCAGCAGCACTTCGCCGCCAAAGCCGCGAACGGCATCGACTTTGATATCGGCGGTCGCTACCGGCATCACGATCAGCGCCTTAACGCCCAGCCGCGATGCGGAAAACGCCACGCCCTGGGCATGGTTGCCCGCCGAAGCGGTGATCACCCCGTGGGATTTCTGTTCGGCAGTCAGGCTGGACATCATCGCGTAAGCGCCGCGCAGCTTAAAGCTGTGTACCGGCTGGCGATCTTCACGCTTCACCAGAATAACGTTATCCAGCCGCGACGAGAGCTTATCCATTTTTTGCAGCGGCGTTTTCTGCACCGCTTCATAAACCGGCGCGCGCAGCACTGCTCGCAGGTACTCGGCGCCCTCAGGGGCGCCGGACAAGGGTTGTGAATCCGCCATGATTAGCCACCCAGCTTGGATTTATCGCGTACCGCGCCTTTGTCGGCGCTGGTCGCCAGGCTGGCGTAGGCGCGAAGAGCAAAGGAGACCTGACGCTGGCGATTCTTCGGCGTCCACGCCTGGTCGCCACGCGCTTCCTGGGCTTCACGACGCGCCGCAATTTCCGCATCGCTCAGCTGCAGCTGGATGCTGCGGTTCGGAATATCAATCGCGATCATGTCGCCATCTTCAATGAGCGCAATGTTGCCGCCGCTCGCCGCTTCCGGAGAGACGTGACCGATAGAGAGCCCTGAGGTGCCGCCGGAGAAACGGCCATCGGTGATCAGCGCGCACGCTTTGCCCAGCCCCATCGACTTCAGGAAGCTGGTGGGGTAAAGCATCTCCTGCATCCCCGGCCCGCCTTTCGGCCCTTCGTAGCGGATCACCACGACGTCGCCTTCCACGACTTTACCGCCGAGGATGGCCTCAACCGCATCGTCCTGGCTCTCATATACTTTCGCCGGACCGGTAAATTTCAGGATGCTGTCGTCCACGCCGGCGGTTTTCACGATACAACCGTTTTCTGCGAAATTGCCGTACAGCACCGCCAGGCCGCCGTCCTTGCTGTAAGCGTGTTCCAGAGAACGGATACAGCCTTCGGCGCGATCGTCATCCAGGGTATCCCAGCGGCAGTCTTGCGAGAACGCCTGGGTGGTACGAATGCCCGCCGGGCCGGCGCGGAACATTTTTTTCACCGCGTCGTCCTGGGTCACCATCACATCGTACTGTTCCAGGGTCTGCGGCAGCGTCAGGCCAAGGACGTTTTTGACCTCGCGATTCAGCAGCCCGGCGCGGTCCAGCTCGCCCAGAATGCCCAGCACGCCGCCGGCGCGATGCACATCTTCCATATGGTATTTCTGCGTGCTCGGCGCCACCTTACACAGCTGCGGCACTTTGCGGGAGAGCTTATCGATATCGCTCATGGTGAAGTCGATTTCAGCTTCCTGCGCCGCCGCCAGCAGGTGCAGAACGGTATTGGTGGAGCCGCCCATGGCGATATCCAGCGTCATAGCGTTCTCAAAGGCCGCCTTGCTGGCGATATTGCGCGGCAGCGCGGAAGCGTCATCCTGCTCGTAATAGCGTTTGGTCAGCTCCACGATACGTTTCCCGGCGTTTAGGAACAGCTCCTTACGATCGGCGTGGGTCGCCAGCAGAGAGCCGTTGCCCGGCTGCGACAGGCCCAGCGCTTCGGTCAGGCAGTTCATGGAGTTCGCCGTGAACATCCCGGAACAGGAGCCGCAGGTCGGGCAGGCGGAGCGTTCCACCTGATTACTCTGCTCGTCGGACACTTTCGGATCCGCCCCCTGAATCATCGCATCCACCAGGTCAAGCTTGATGATTTTATCTGACAGCTTGGTCTTCCCGGCTTCCATCGGGCCGCCGGACACAAAGATCACCGGAATGTTCAGGCGCAGGGAAGCCATCAGCATCCCCGGGGTGATTTTGTCGCAGTTGGAGATACAAACCATGGCATCAGCGCAGTGGGCGTTAACCATATACTCCACCGAGTCGGCGATCAGCTCGCGGGATGGCAGTGAATAGAGCATACCCCCGTGGCCCATAGCGATCCCATCATCCACTGCGATGGTGTTGAATTCTTTGGCCACGCCACCGGCGGCTTCAATCTGCTCGGCAACCAGTTTGCCGAGATCGCGCAGGTGCACGTGCCCGGGGACAAACTGGGTAAAGGAGTTAACGACGGCGATAATCGGTTTGCCGAAATCGGCATCGGTCATTCCGGTTGCGCGCCACAACGCGCGGGCGCCCGCCATATTGCGGCCATGTGTGGTGGTGGCGGAACGGTACTTAGGCATGCTCTTTTTACTCCCATCTGTGTTTATTAAATGGGACGGTGCGTGCCGTCCCATTTTTAATTACTTACTTACCGGATCCAACCAGCCCCATTTATCTTCTGTTTCACCGGTGAAGAGGCCAAAGAAGGCTTCCTGAATGCGTTTGGTTACCGGACCGCGACGGCCTGCGCCGACCTGGATGCCGTCCACGCTGCGTACCGGGGTGATTTCCGCCGCAGTGCCGGACATGAAGACTTCATCCGCCAGATACAGGGATTCACGGGACAACACCTGCTCGCGGACTTCGATACCAAGATCTTTCGCCAGCTTGATAATGGCGTCGCGGGTAATGCCCGGCAGCGCGGAAGAGGTAAACGGCGGGGTGAACAGTACACCGTCCTTCACTTCAAACAGGTTTTCCCCTGCGCCTTCGGAGATATAGCCGTTAACATCGAGGGCGATACCTTCCTGATAGCCATGGCGACGCGCTTCACTGCCAACCAGCAGCGAGGAAAGATAATTACCACCGGCTTTCGCTGCCGTCGGGATAGTGTTCGGCGCCGCGCGGTTCCAGGAAGAGACCATTGCATCGATCCCCTGCTCAAGCGCTTCTGCGCCGAGGTAGGCTCCCCATGGGAACGCCGCGATGATCACGTCAGTGTTGTAACCCGGAGGCGGGTTTACCCCCATGCCGACATCGCCAACAAACACCAGCGGACGGATATAAGCGCTGGTCAGATTATTGGTTCGAATGACTTCGCGGCAGGCTTCCATCAGTTCGTCGACGCTCTGGGAGACCGGGAAACGATAAATTTTGGCTGAATCATGCAGACGCTGCATATGTTCGCGATGACGGAACACCACCGGGCCTTTGTGCGAGTCGTAGCAACGGATCCCCTCGAATACCGAGGTACCGTAGTGCAGCGCATGGGACATCACATGAACTTTCGCTTCGCCCCACGGAACCATCTCGCCATTGAACCAAATGTAATCAGCTTTTTTCGTCGTCATTTTTCTTCCTTTGCGCTCAGGCGCGGATTTGTTGTGATGTGGGTTGCTGGATCTCGACGCAGGCAACGTCGACCAGTTTGCTTAATTGACTAAACAGTAATTCGACGGGCCGCGGGCTGGCAACGGTCAATTCGATATTTATGTTCTGTGCGTCCGGCGCGGTTTCCATGTTCATTGCGCAGATGTGGAAACCCCGGTGGCGGACAACGCGCAGCACGCGCTCTAAGGTTTCCGGATTGAAACGTGCCTGTAAAGCGACCTGATGTTGCATCATGATAATTTCTCCAGCATTTCAGAGTTACTGGCGCCGGGCGGCACCAACGGCCAGACATTCTCAAGTTCGTCGATTGAGACATGAAGCAGGTATGGCCCCTGGCTCGAAAGCATGGTGTCGAGTGCCGCTTCAACCTGGTCTTTACGGGTGATGTGTTGGCCAGGAATACCGAAGGCGCTGGCCAGCGTGAGGAAATCAGGGTTATCAGTCAGAGTGGTTTCGCTATAACGTTCCTGGAAAAACAGCTGCTGCCATTGTCGAACCATCCCTAACCGCTGGTTGTCGAGTAACACGATCTTCAGCGGTAACTGCTTGCGTTTAACGGTGCCCAGCTCCTGTACATTCATCATGAAGGAGCCGTCACCGGAGATACAGATCACCGTATCGTTAGGGCGAGCCACCTGGGCGCCAACGGCGGCCGGCAGGCCAAAGCCCATGGTGCCTAAGCCGCTGGAGGTGATAAAGTTTTCCGGGCGGGTATAGGTCATATGCTGAGCCGACCACATTTGGTGTTGGCCAACGTCGGTGGTCACCACGCTGTCCGCCGGCTTGCGGTCGGAAAGCTGCTTCAGCAGCAGCGGCGCGTAGATTGCCTCACCGGGATGATCGTAACGCCAGGCATGCTCGGCACGCAGTGCGGCACTCCGCTCGCGCCAGCCATCGATAGCTAACGGCTGCTGCAGCGCCGGCAGCAGGCAGTTCAGATCGCCTGTCAGACCGATATGCGCCTGACGCAGCTTGTTCAGCTCCGCCGGATCGATGTCCATGTGGATCACTTTGGCATGCGGTGCGAAGGTATTGAGCTTACCGGTCACGCGATCGTCAAAGCGCGCGCCGACGGCGATCAGCAGATCGCACTCCTGTACCGCCAGGTTGGCCGCCTTAGTGCCGTGCATTCCCAGCATGCCGAGATAATAGGGATAATCAGCATCCACCACGCCCAGCCCTTTCAGGGTGCAGGTTGCCGGCATCCTGGTCACCGCCAAGAATTCGCGCAAAGCCGGTACCGCCTGCGCCATGCCGACCCCGCCGCCAACATACAGCATCGGTTGCTGCGATTGGGCCAGCATCTGCAGAGCCTGCGCCACTTCCGCCTGCGGAAATGCCATCTCATCGGCGACGGTAGAGAAATGGGGATCGAGGTCGCCCTGCGCCATCTGAATATCCTTAGGGATATCAACCAGCACCGGACCTGGACGGCCTGAGTTTGCCACCTGGAAAGCCTCAGCAATAACCCGCGGCAGTTCGTCCAGAGACTGCACAAGGAAACTGTGCTTAGTACAGGCCAGTGACAAACCGAGAACGTCTACTTCCTGGAACGCATCCGTGCCGATGAAGGGTGCGGCCACCTGGCCGGTGATAGCTACGATGGGAATAGAGTCAAGCAGGGCGTCCGCCAGGCCGGTGATCAGATTGGTCGCGCCCGGGCCGGACGTCGCGATACACACCCCGGTTTTACCGGTTGCTCGCGCATAACCAATGGCCGCCATGGCTGCCCCTTGCTCATGCCGGCACAGCAGGTGCTCCACGCCGCCGTCATACAGTGCATCGTAAACCGGCATAATTGCGCCACCCGGATAGCCAAAAACTGTGTCGACTCCCTGTGTCCGCAAAGCATGTACCACCCACTGCGCGCCATTCATAGTTAGTTCCCCGTCATAAATCGGGAGAAACAGAATTTTATGCTAAAAGTCATCATCTGCTCCTCGCTTAGGTTATTTCAGTTATAAAAAAACCCCCGGACCTTTCGGTGCGGGGGTCTTAGTTCGTTAAGGCTTGATTTCTAAGCCTTTCCTCGTCCAAGTGCAGCCCCGCACGGTGGGATAATAATCACCACCACGCTAATCACGACCAGGCTAATCACTCGTAGAAGGGCTGTCATTTTCTATACTTTCTGGCTTCTTGTTCGAAGGAATACCTAAAGAGTTACCACAGACATCACATAAAGCACAAGATTTTTTTATATCTTCGTTGCTGATCAGCCTAACGGTTTCAATAAAAATAATTGTTTTATATGAAAAAAATCAAAAATGAAAAAAATTCAGTTTTCTCACCCCTGCCGCGCTCTTCGGCGCCCTCTTTGCCAACATAGCTCTGTTTTGCGATCAAACGTCCATTTTCGGCTAAATGTAACGATGTGCCGCGAAAAGTATGGATACGCAGTTCTAAATTCGCACTTTTTCCATTCTCGCTTTACGTCATGCCAACCATAATTCTTCTCTGTCCAGGAGGTTTTATGTCGCTCGCTATCGTCTATACTCGCGCGGCGCTCGGTATCGAAGCGCCATTGATTACCGTTGAGGTTCATCTCAGCAACGGTCTTCCTGGTCTAACTATGGTCGGGCTGCCGGAAACCACCGTGAAAGAGGCCCGCGACCGGGTCCGCAGCGCCCTGATCAACAGCGGCTACGCTTTTCCTGCGAAGAAGATAACCATTAACCTGGCGCCAGCGGATCTGCCCAAAGAAGGCGGACGATACGATCTGCCCATCGCTCTCGCGCTTCTCGTTGCCTCAGAGCAGCTCAACACGACGCGACTGAATCAATATGAGTTTGTGGGCGAACTCGCCCTTACAGGTGGGTTACGAGGCGTTCCAGGGGCGATCCCCAGCGCAATGGAGGCCATCAAAGCCGGCCGGCGCATTGTCGTCTCCTCTGACAATGCGGCGGAGGTCGGCCTGATCGGCGGCAGCGATTGTCTGGTCGCCGACCATCTGCAGGAGGTTTGCGCATTTCTTGCGGGGCAGACATCGCTTTCGCCGCCTCTCGCCGAGGCGCCTGCTCGGGATGAACGCTACGAAGATCTGCTCGATGTTATCGGCCAGCAGCAGGGCAAACGAGCGCTGGAGATTGTGGCCGCCGGTGGTCACAACCTGCTCCTGATAGGCCCGCCCGGGACCGGGAAAACCATGCTAGCCAGCCGACTCCCCGGTCTCCTGCCGCCATTAAGCAATCAGGAAGCGCTGGAGAGCGCGGCCATACAGAGTCTGGTCAACCTCCACACCGCAAAGACGCGGTGGCGTCAGAGGCCGTTCCGCGCCCCCCACCATAGCGCCTCGCTGGCAGCGATGGTGGGCGGCGGCTCGATACCGGTCCCCGGTGAGATTTCCCTGGCCCATAATGGCGTGCTGTTTCTTGATGAACTGCCGGAGTTTGAGCGGCGGGTACTGGATGCGCTACGCGAACCCATTGAGTCAGGCAAGATCCACATATCACGCTCGCGCGCCAAAATTGACTATCCGGCGCGCTTTCAGCTTATTGCAGCGATGAATCCAAGCCCGACAGGACATTATCAGGGTAAACATAATCGTGCATCGCCGGAGCAGACATTGCGCTACCTTGGACGCCTGTCAGGCCCCTTCCTCGACCGCTTCGATCTTTCCTTAGAGATCCCATTGCCGCCGCCAGGAATACTGAGTCAGGGCTCGCAGGGCGAAGAATCGAGCGCAACGGTCCGGCAGCGGGTGCTGGCGGCGCGTGAACGACAAATGCTCAGGCAAAATAAACTCAATGCCCATCTTGAGAATCGTGAAATGAAGAACTGCTGTCGCTTAAGGCGGGAGGATGCTGTCTGGCTGGAACAGACGCTAACGCAGCTGGGGCTTTCTATTCGCGCCTGGCAGCGTCTGTTAAAGGTTGCGAGAACCATTGCCGATCTGGCAGAGGTTGAAGAGATTGAACGCTGTCATTTGCAGGAGGCGCTCAGCTATCGGGCAATTGATCGGATGCTCAACCATCTGCAGAAAATGATGGCGTAAAAAAAGGGCTTACGCCCTTTTTTCTTAGTCATCGCTTTCGGTGTAATCGTCAGCGCCTTCCATCTGCGGTTTGCCGCCGGACAGAGTATGGAAACGCTTCGGCCGCTTGATACGCGCCATATACTTAATCCATACGCGTTCTGCTTCCGTCACCGGCTCACGTTCACCACGGCACACCGAGACAAATTGTTTTTCATCTTCGGTAACAGGTTCGCGCTTACCCAGTTCCAGTTCGTTAAAGGCATAACCATGACGTTCCAGCAGTTGCGCCTCTTTGATGGTGAAATCACCGTGACGGGAGAACCCGCGTGGATAATTTTTATTGTCGAAAAAACGATTAGTCGTCGTAAAGCTTTCCGCCATCCTACACGCTCCTGATTCTTTGGCCGAGCTATTTATGGCGCGGAGTATTAGTTACGCTTGACAGAGCGTCAAACAAAACATTTAAATCATCACGACAAATAATTTTGTGGAGAACGGTGTGGATACGGAATTGCTCAAGACTTTCCTGGAAGTGAGTAGAACTCGTCACTTTGGGCGAGCAGCAGAGGCGCTTTACCTGACACAGTCAGCAGTCAGCTTTCGTATTCGTCAGCTGGAAAATCAACTTGGTGTGAATCTGTTCACCCGTCATCGTAATAACATCCGCCTGACGACCGCCGGCGAAAAGCTCCTCCCCTATGCCGAAACGCTCATGAATACCTGGCAGGCTGCGCGCAAGGAGGTGGCACACTCTTCGCGACATAATGAATTCTCCATTGGGGCCAGCGCCTCCCTGTGGGAATGTATGCTTAACAGCTGGCTCGGTACCCTCTACAGCGCACCTTACAATCTCCAGTTTGAAGCCCGTATCGCGCAGCGGCAGTCGTTGGTTAAACAGCTTCACGAACGCCAGTTGGATCTGCTGATCACCACCGAATCGCCGAAGATGGATGAATTAAGCAGCCAGCTGTTGGGTAATTTTACTCTTGCCCTGTATTGCGCATCGCCTGCAAAAAACAGAAATGAATTGAATTACTTGCGCCTTGAATGGGGGCCTGATTTTCAGCAAAACGAAGTGGGACTGATAGGAAGCGATGATGTTCCGCTGCTCACTACCTCTTCAGCTGAACTGATCTATCAGCAATTATCGCGCCTGAACGGCTGCTGTTGGCTACCTGCTCGCTGGGCGAAAGAGAAGCATGGGTTACATACGGTCATGGACAGCGCTACGTTATCCCGTCCACTTTATGCGATCTGGTTACAAAATAGCGATAAGCAGGCGCAGATCCATGAGATCCTGAAAAACCCTATTCTGGAATAAACGCTACTCTCCATGGACGGAGATCAGCAAGGTATTTTCGTAGGGGATATTGCCAATGGAGATTAGAGATAAAAAAAAATCCTTTGCCTGAGCAAAGGATTCTTATAAATGGCAGGGGCGGAGAGACTCGAACTCCCAACACCCGGTTTTGGAGACCGGTGCTCTACCAATTGAACTACGCCCCTAAAATTTTCTTACCACTAAGCCTGCTATTTGAGCAGGCTTAATGTTAAATAAGTGGCGGAACGGACGGGACTCGAACCCGCGACCCCCTGCGTGACAGGCAGGTATTCTAAC
>NZ_MJDM01000007.1:33586-96494 GCF_008452795.1 Klebsiella sp. AqSCr | reverse complement strand
GAATCCATGTCACTTTGAGTGCCCACACAGATTGTCTGATAAATTGTTAAAGAGCAGTTGCAACGCGGCTTTCAGCTCACCGTTGCGAGGTCCCGTATAATACGTTTTCCTCATTCAGAGTCAAGCCCTTATTTTGCTTTTCTCTGTCAGTTTTTAGCGCTGAACTTCACCGCTAAAACCCTGCTGACCCGGCGGCTTGCTTGCCGTTGTTCCGTGTCAGTGGAGGCGCATTATAGGGAGTTCTGAGACGTTGACAAGCCCTGTTTTCAAAAAATTATTCAACCGTCTCTTTTTTGTGCAAAACGCCCTTAGAGCGGTAATTTTTCCAGCGTCGAGAAGCCATAGCGACGCAGAACGGGTAAAAGCTGTTCTGTTTCTGCCGTCAGCGCCATGCAGAATGCTTTATTCTCGTCGCTGGACTTCGCATCCGGCGCTTCATGCTCTAACAGCCAGGCGGTGCGACGGGCAATCGCCGCGCCAGAATCGATCAGCCGCGTGCCTTCCGGCAGAACGCGCTGCAGCTCCTCCTGTAAAAGAGGAAAATGGGTGCAGCCCAGCACCACCGTATCCGGCGGCTCCTGCATCCGCAGCCACGGGCGCAGGATACGGCGCAGCTCTTCTAACGGCACAGGCTCGCCGTGCAGCTTCGCTTCCGCCAGCTCCACCAGCTCCGCCGACCCCAGCATTTCAATCCGACATTCATTGGCAAAGCGGTCGATCAGCTCACGGGTATAAGGACGCTTTACGGTACCGCGCGTCGCCAGCAGGCCAACAATGCCGTTCGCCGTTAAACGGGCGGCGGGCTTGATCGCCGGCACCACGCCAACGACGGGGAAAGCGAACTTTTCACGCAGGGCAGGCAGGGAGACGGTACTGGCGGTATTGCAGGCGATCACCGCCAGCGCCAGGGGATAACGCTGCTGGACAGCAGTGACGATTTCCACAACGCGCTCAACGATAAACTCCTCGCTCTTCTCGCCATAGGGGAAGGCAACGTTATCGAAAGCATAGATGTAATGCAGATTCGGCAGCAGCTGCCGAATCTCATTATAAACCGACAACCCACCGACGCCGGAATCAAACACCAGCACGGTGGGACGTGGATCAGAAGGTGTAGCTGCCAGACAAGGTGTATTCCCGTCCTGCAGATTGGTAGCCATAAACTGTCTCGTAATCTTTATCGAACAGGTTGGCTATTTTACCACGAACTGTCAGGTGTGAGGTGACGGGATACGATAAACCGACATCCCAGAGGCTCAACCCACCCATATTGACGGTACGCGAGTTGTCGTAGTCATAATCGTAACGCTTGCCGATGTAGTGATACGTCACATCCCACCCCAGATCGTAGACCTGGCCGTTCAGCTCGTATTTCACCTGCTGCTTCGCCCGGCGATAGAGGATCTTATTGGTTTCATCATCGCGAGGGTCAACATACTGCAGCGTCAGATGGTGCTCCACCGGCCCGGTGGTTATATTCCCCGTCCACTCCAGCCCCTTAATCGTCGCCGACTTGACGTTGTAATAGGCGTTGTTGTCGTAATCGATGAGGTTTTGAATCTCATAGCGATACGCGGAGAGGCGCCAGTCGACCGGCCCCGTTAACCCTTCAAGGCCCGCTTCCCATTGCTTCGACTCCTCTGGCTTCAGATTCGGGTTAGAGGCGATGCCAAAGCGTTCTGCACCGTACTGCTGCCCGAGGGAGGGGGCGAGGAATCCTGTGCCGTACGAGAGCGTTGTCCGATAACCGTCGATAAATTCCCAGCCTGCGGCCGTCTGCCAGGTACCGTGCCAGCCAAACTGCTCGTCATGATCCTCACGGCCGGAAGCTTCCAGCGTCACGCTGTCAATCTGCTGCTGTCCCGTCAGATAAAGACCGGTGGTGTCACGCTTATACACGTCGGTACTGGTCGTTCCGCTGGATTTCAGCTTCTCTTGTTTCCAGTCAACGCCGCCGCTCACTGCCCCATGGCCTACCACAACATTATTTCCCCACTGGATATAGCGCTGTTCCATATCATCCAGGGTGGTGCCCGCGGCATAGCGGCCAGCGTCGCTGCTGTAGTTGTAATCTTTGATGCGCTGATAGTTAGCAATCAGCTGGGAGGAGTAAATTCCGGAGTGGTAGTGCAGACCGGTATCCCAGGATTGGGTATAGGATTGATCTTCATCGTTTCCACCTGCGTAGCCCCAGTTACCCTGGTCATAGTCAGCGTTGGCGGAATAACCATAGCCGCGGAAGAACCCCGAGAAGTTGTCATCGAACTGATGCTGTACCCCGCCCCACAGCATTTTATTGCGGTAGCCGTCGCGATCGCTGTCGCCGCTGTAAGAGGAATTCGGCTGGACGTTAAACCCTTTGGTGGTCTGATAGGCGCCAGCAGCGGTAACCAACGTATCGCCAAACCGCTTGTTAAAGGCGCCGTCATAGGACTGATAGCCGTTCGTACCCGCGCCGGCGTTGATCTGCGAACGCTCAGCGTCGGTCATGGTGATGATGTTCACCACCCCGCCGATCGCTCCGGAGCCGTACACCGCGGAGCGCGGGCCGCGGATGTATTCCACCCGCTGGACCAGTGAGATAGGGATCTGACTGATATCTACGCCGTTGGAGATCCCCGGACGCGCCATCGGCACACCGTCGATCAGCACCAGCACGTGACGAGCCTCCGTCCCCCGAACATACAGCGAAGCGCTCTGCCCCATGCCGCCGTTGCGGGCAATATCGACCCCGGGAAGACGACGCATGACATCGTTTAAATCTTTGGACTGCCAGCGGTCGATGTCATCGCGCGTCACAATGTCGGTCGGCGCCAGCACGGTATTGACCGGCTGTTGAAAACGGTTTGCTGTCACCACCAACGTATCTGAATTGCTATCCTGCGCCCAGCCGGAAAATGCCGTGACGGATAAGGCCGTCATCAGCGAAGCTTTTTTAATCATTGTAAAAGCATCCGAAACAGAAAAAGGATGCCGCAGGTTTTATCAGTTGCTCGCGACGATAAAACCCAGTGCGACGTATTCCGGCAGGTCTTCGGGCTTGGAGGCTGTTTCAAGAAATAATGACTTCCCACGGCTAGCCGCAGTGTCTGCACCGAGTGCGCTCATTTCTCACCTTCCTTACCGCTGCGCGTCAGCCCCAGATTTCCACTGGGTTCCCTTTTAACTCACAGGACCGGTAGGCGAATGCTACAATCAGAACCATATAGATGTCCAGACTGCTAATTATATTTCCCGCGGCATTCGAGGCTGGACATCCCCGGCGCTTTCCCTACAATCCCCGCGTACTTATTTTATTCAGGATACATCATGACCCCCGAACACCTTCCTACCGAACAATACGAAGCGCAGCTGGCAGAAAAAGTCGTCCGTTTGCAAACCATGATGGCGCCTTTTGCCGCGCCGGTTCCGGAAGTGTTTCGTTCGCCGGTCAGCCACTACCGTATGCGCGCCGAGTTCCGTCTGTGGCACGATGGCGACGATCTGTACCATATTATTTTCGATCAGCAGACCCGGTCGCGGATTCGCGTTGACAGCTTCCCGGCCGCCAGCGCGCTGATCAATCAGCTGATGACCGCCATGCTGGAGGGCGTACGCAACAATCCCGTGCTACGCCAGAAGCTGTTCCAGATTGACTATCTGACCACCCTCAGCAACCAGGCGGTCGTTTCGCTGCTGTATCATAAAAAGCTGGACGATGCCTGGCGTGAGCAAGCGGAGGCGCTGCGTGACGCCCTGCGAGCCCAGGGGCTCAATGTGCATCTGATTGGGCGGGCGACCAAAACCAAAATCGAGCTCGATCAAGACTATATAGATGAACGCCTGCCGGTTGGCGGGCGGGAGATGATCTACCGTCAGGTGGAAAACAGCTTTACCCAACCGAACGCGGCCATGAACATTCAGATGCTGGAGTGGGCACTGGATGTCACCAAAGGGGCGACTGGCGACCTGCTGGAATTGTACTGCGGCAACGGTAACTTCTCGCTGGCGCTGGCACGTAATTTCGATCGCGTATTGGCCACCGAAATCGCCAAACCGTCGGTGGCGGCGGCGCAGTACAACATCGCCGCTAACCATATCGACAACGTGCAGATTATCCGCATGGCGGCGGAAGAGTTTACTCAGGCGATGAACGGGGTGCGGCAGTTCAACCGGCTGCAGGGTATCGATCTGCATAGCTATCAGTGCGAAACCATCTTCGTCGATCCACCGCGCAGCGGGCTGGACAGCGAGACGGAAAAAATGGTGCAGGCCTATCCGCGTATTTTGTACATTTCGTGCAACCCGGAAACGCTGTGTCGCAACCTGGAAACGCTAAGCCAGACGCACAACGTTACCCGGCTGGCGCTGTTCGACCAGTTCCCGTATACCCATCACATGGAGTGCGGCGTCCTGCTGACCCGCAAATAGGCCCAAAAAAACCGGCAATGTCATATTGCCGGTTTTTTTACCGCTGGCGGCTTACTCGGCTGCGGTATCTTTGCGGTTACGCATCTTGTAGCCGATCCAGAAGACCATCGCGACGGACAGAACGGCCGGGAAGAAGTTAGAACCGATATCCGGGTACTCCGCACGCACGACGGTGCTGTACAACAGCACCCCGAGAATAAAAAAGGCGGCGGCCAGGCCCGGTAGCCCAACGGGCATACTGCGATTCTGATAGCGCTGATGCAGACAGTAGACCGTCAGCAGCAGGGATAAAATGGGGAAGACGGAAAACGGAACTATCGAACTGAACAGCGCCGCAAAGGCGCCATTAATGGATAACCCGGCAATCAGCGCCAGCAGCAGCGTACCTTTATCTTGAACTGAGTGTTTCATTGCTCGTCCTTCACGTTATTCGGAATGATGTGACATTTTTTCTTGTTCACGGCGATACCAGTAATACGCGCCTTTCGAGATCATTCGAAGCTGCAGTACCAACCGTTCCTCCAGCTGCCGGCGCTGCTCAGGGCCGACATCCAGCGCTTCCGCGCCAGCGCTAAAAACGATGGTGACCATAGCTTCAGCCTGCGCTTCGGTAAAGGCGCGCGGCATATGGTTTTCGAGTTCTAAATAGTCGGCGAGTTCCGCAATAAAGTGCTGGATCTCGCGTGCGACGGCGGCGCGAAACGCCGCAGAAGTTCCCGAGCGCTCGCGCAGCAGCAGGCGGAAGGCGTTCGGGTTGTTACCGATAAATTCCATAAAGGTGGAGACCGAGGTGCGGATCACGCTGCCGCCTTTGGCTATCCGCTGGCGCGCCTGGCGCATCAGCTGGCGCAGCATCAGTCCGCTCTCATCGACCATCGTCAGGCCCAGCTCATCGACGTCGCGAAAATGACGATAAAAGGACGTCGGCGCGATCCCTGCTTCCCGTGCCACTTCACGCAAGCTCAGGCTGGCGAAACTCCGCTCAGCGCTAAGTTGACTGAATGCCGCTTCCACCAGCGAACGGCGGGTTTTTTCTTTTTGTTGTGCTCTTACGCCCATCACGATGTATGAATCCTTCCAATAGCCCTGCTGGCACTATACCAGAGATTAAAACTAATCGGTTTGCCCTGGATTGTGAATGATTGTTTACGAGCCGTTTCTGCTTTTATGCTGCAAAAAAGCACAACGATAATTGGGTTAAAGCGCAGCGAATGTTATCATCGTGTTTATTTTATGTATAAAACAGGTGAGTAATGCCATGTCACACTCTTGGGATTATGATGCAATAGTGATTGGTTCCGGTCCTGGCGGGGAAGGCGCCGCCATGGGACTGGTGAAACAGGGAGCACGCGTTGCCGTCATCGAGCGCTACCATAATGTCGGCGGCGGTTGCACCCACTGGGGCACCATCCCGTCGAAAGCCCTCCGCCATGCCGTCAGCCGTATTATCGAGTTTAACCAAAACCCCCTCTACAGCGACCACTCCCGCCTTCTTCGCTCTTCTTTCGCCGACATCCTTAACCATGCCGACAGCGTCATCAACCAGCAGACTCATATGCGCCAGGGATTCTATGAGCGCAACCACTGTGAAATTCTGCAGGGCAATGCCCACTTCGTGGATGAGCATACTCTGGCGCTGGAGTGCCATGACGGCACGGTCGAGACTGTGACTGCGGAGAAATTCGTTATCGCCTGCGGATCGCGTCCCTACCATCCGGCGGATGTCGATTTCCACCACCCGCGCATCTATGACAGCGATTCGATTCTCAGCCTGCAGCATGAGCCGCGCCATGTGATCATTTACGGCGCCGGGGTGATCGGTTGTGAATATGCGTCGATCTTCCGCGGCATGGAGGTGAAGGTCGATCTGATCAACACCCGCGATCGTCTGCTGGCCTTCCTCGATCAGGAGATGTCAGACTCGCTCTCTTATCACTTCTGGAACAGCGGCGTGGTTATTCGCCACAACGAGGAGTATGAGAAAATTGAAGGGGTGGATGACGGGGTGATCATGCACCTGAAGTCCGGCAAAAAGCTGAAGGCCGATTGCCTGCTGTACGCTAACGGCCGCACCGGCAACACCGACACCCTGGCGCTGGAAAATATCGGTCTGCAGACCGACAGCCGCGGTCAGCTGAAGGTCAACAGCATGTATCAGACCGCCCTCCCGCACATCTATGCGGTTGGCGATGTCATCGGCTATCCAAGCCTGGCTTCTGCCGCTTACGATCAAGGACGCATTGCCGCCCAGGCGCTGGTGAAAGGCGAAGCCTCAGCGCATCTGATTGAAGATATTCCGACCGGGATCTATACCATTCCGGAAATCAGCTCCGTCGGGAAAACCGAGCAGCAGCTGACGGCGATGAAAGTGCCATATGAGGTGGGCCGCGCCCAGTTTAAACACCTGGCGCGGGCGCAAATCGTCGGTATGAGCGTTGGTACGCTGAAGATCCTGTTCCATCGGGAAACCAAGGAGATCCTTGGCATTCACTGCTTTGGCGAGCGCGCGGCCGAAATTATTCATATCGGCCAGGCGATCATGGAGCAGAAAGGCGGTGGCAACACCATTGAGTACTTCGTCAACACCACCTTTAACTACCCGACCATGGCGGAAGCGTACCGGGTTGCCGCGCTGAACGGCTTAAACCGCCTGTTTTAACGCCTTGTCGAAATGGCCATCCATCGTGCCGCGGATGGCCTCCGCCAGATGTTCATAGCGGCTGCGCAGCGGGGAGCCCGGACGATAAACCAGACCGATGGTGCGTCTTGGCTCTGGCTTAATGCACGGCAGGTAGACTACGCCATCGCGTTTTCTCTCTTGCGGCACCGCCAGCGCCGGCAGCAGGGTAATGCCGCTGCCTGCCGCCACCATATTGCGCAGCGTTTCCAGGCTGGTCGCGCGGAAGTGGGTATCCTCATCCGCCCCCGCTTCAAAGCAGAAGCCCATCGCCTGATCGCGCAGACAGTGGCCATCCTCCAGCATCAGCAGCTTTTCACCGGCCAGATCCGACATCGGCACCCGATCGCGGTTCGCCCACGGATGATCTTCATAGATAGCCAGCATCATCGGCTCATCGAACAGCGGCACCTCGATAAAGGCCTCGCTCTCTTTGACCAGCGCCAGGATGGCGCAGTCGAGCTTACCGCTGTCGAGCTGAGCCAGCAGCTGATGGGTCTGCGCTTCGTGCAGATACATTTCCAGCTTCGGGAAGGTCTGATGCAGCATCGGAATGATGTGCGGCAGCAGGTACGGGCCAATTGTCGGGATCAGGCCGATATGCAGCGGCCCGGACATGGTTTCCCCTTGTTGGCTTGCCATTTCCTTGAGCACTTTTACTTCGCGTAACACGGTACGCGCCTGATCCACCAGCAACAGCCCCGCCTGGGTAAACAGAACCTTACGGCTGGTGCGCTCCAGCAGCATGACGCCAAGCTCATCCTCCAGCTTGCGGATCTGTCCGCTGAGCGTCGGTTGGCTCACATGGCATGAGTCAGCCGCCCGCCGGAAGTGGCGGTGTTCGGCGAGCGCTACCAGGTATTCAAGATCGCGAATATTCATTATTCATCCTCCATCGCCACGATAGTCCATGGCGATAGATAGCATAGCAACGAACGATTATCCCTATCAAGTTTTCTGTTCAATAATACGCCCATAAAGACGGTCTACCTGTGAAAATCACTGACCCGTCACACTGTTTCTCTACCCGAACAACTAAAGCCAACGTGAACTTTTGCGGACCTTGCGTCCGCTTTTTTTTTGCATAAAAAACCCGGCGTCGCTGGGCTTGGCCGGGTCAGGGAGGGCAGATATCTAAGGATTAGCTTAAACGAGCCTTCGCCTCGTTGATAGCCTGGGCTACCTGCTGCGGCGAGACGCCGCCTTTCGCTGCGCGTTTCTCGAGGCAGGACTGCAGCGACAGGATCGGATACACATCGTCCGCAATCACTGGGCTGAATTTCTGCAGATCGGCCAGGGTCAGCGCTTCCAGCGGTTTCCCTTGCGCAATGGCTTCCACTACCGCTTCACCGACAATATGGTGCGCCTCGCGGAACGGTACGCCTTTCGCCACCAGATAATCCGCCAGCTCAGTGGCGTTGGCATAGCCCTGCTGCGCCGCTTCCGCACAGCGCGGACGTTTTACCTGAATGCCGTCCAGCACCAGGGCCGCCATATGCAGGCAGTCGAGCCAGGTATCCAGGGCGTCGAAAAGCCCCTCTTTATCTTCCTGCATGTCTTTGTTGTAGGCCAGCGGCAGTCCTTTCAGCGTCATCATCATGCCGGTCAGCGCACCCTGCACGCGGCCGCATTTGCCACGGATAAGCTCCAGGGCGTCCGGGTTTTTCTTCTGCGGCATCAGCGAGGAGCCGGAGGTCACGCGGTCGGAAAGCTCGACGAAGTTCGCCTCGCCGGAGTTAAAGAAAATCAGATCTTCCGCAAAGCGCGACAGATGCACCATACCGATAGCCGCATCGGAAAGCAGCTCCAGCACATGATCGCGATCGGACACGCTGTCGAGGCTGTTGCGGGTGGCGGAGGCAAAGCCCAGCCAGCCGGCCAGCTGCTCGCGGTCGATCTCATACGCCGTCCCCGCCAGCGCGCCGCAGCCCAGCGGGCTGACGTCGAGGCGCTTCAGCGCGTCCTGCAGACGGCTTTCGTCACGCGCCAGCATTTCAACGTAGGCCAGACACCAGTGCGCGAAGGTCACCGGCTGGGCGCGCTGCAGGTGGGTGTACCCCGGCATTACCGCGTCCTGATTCTGCTGGGCGGTCTCCACCAGCGCGCTCTGCAGCTGGCGGTTCGCCGAGAGCAGTTCGACAACGGTATCTTTGCACCACAGTTTAAGATCGGTGGCGACCTGGTCGTTACGGCTGCGCCCGGTGTGCAGTTTCTTGCCCAGCTGGCCCACTTTATCGATCAGCTTGCCTTCCACCCAGCTGTGAATATCTTCGGCATCGCTGGCGAGGATTTGCTGCGGATTGGCGCGCACCTCTTCCAGCAGCACGTTCAGCGCTTCTTCCAGCTGCTGCTGTTCAGCGGCACTCAGAACGCCGACCGTTACCAGCGCTTTCGACCAGGCGACAGAGCCAACGATATCCTGCTCCGCCAGACGATAGTCGAAGCGCAACGAGTCGTTGAACTGTTTGAACCGTTGATCTGCTGCCTGTGTAAAACGCCCGCCCCAAAGTGCCATAACATGCTTCCTTTATTCGTTAGTTCCGCCGGCGGCATTGTGCCGCTCGGCCTACGGTCTTGTAAGCCCGGCAGACGACGCGCCGCCGGGCATGAAATCTTAAGCCAGAATACGTGTGCCGATCGGCGTGCCGTTAAATAACGCCGGCAGCTGCTCGGCGTGACGCCAGGAGGCGATATCCACCGGACGGCCCAGAGCACGTGCGGCGTCAAGGGCCGCATTCACTTTAACAATCATGCCGTCGGTGATAATCCCCTGCTCGATCAGCTGTTCCGCTTTCTCGGCGGTCATCTCGGCAATGCGCTGCCCTTTACCGTCGAGGATACCGCTAACGTCAGACAACAGGATCAGATCCGCCCCCAGGGTGGCCGCCAGCGCTGTCGCCGCCTGGTCAGCGTTGACGTTCATCAGCTGGCCTTCATCGGTCACCCCGATAGAGCTCACCACCGGCAGGTAACCGCCGGCCAACAGGGTGTTGATCAGTGCCGGGGAGCCCGGCTGCGCCAGCCCGACATGGCCCAGCTCAGCATCCAGTTGCGTGACCTTCACGCTATCGCCATCGCCGAGGAACAGGCCTACCGAGGAAATACCATGTTTTTTCGCCCACGCCAGCAGCGTCTTGTTGGCGGTTCCCGCCAGCGCGCCGGTGATGATGTCGATTTGCTCAGCCGGCGTAACGCGCAGGCCATTTTTCTTCTGCACCGGCAGGTTGAGCTGCTTCATCAGCTCATCCACCACGCAGCCGCCGCCGTGGACGATAATCAGCGGACGCTGGTGCGCTTCACGGTAGTTAACCAGCGCGGTAAACAGGCGCTCCAGCGCTTCTTCGCTATCGAGTAATACGCCGCCAAGTTTGATAATTAATGGGTTCATCATCACACCTTAAATAAGAGACTGCGTCTCAGCGAAGCCGAAACGAATATTCGCGCACTGCACCGCCTGCGCTGCGGCGCCTTTCAGCAGGTTATCCTCTGCCGCGACGACGATGAGATGATCGTCCTGCACGGCAAAACCGATATCACAGAATGGCAGGCCTTCGACGCTTTTCAAAGCGGGCACGCCTTTATCATATAAACGTACCAGTGGTTTATCGGCGTAAGCCTGCTGGTAAACCGCCGCGATCTGCGCATGGCCGACGCCCGGCTTCAGGCGGCAGGTAATGGTTTCCAGGATGCCGCGCTTAAAATTACCCAGGTGCGGGGTAAAAATTACCTTTGCCCCGAGGTGGCTGGCAATCTCCGGCTGATGGCGATGGTTAAATATGCCGTACGGCTGCAGGCTAACTTCACAGAAGCTGTTGCCGATCGCGGCCTTACGACCCGCGCCGCTCACCCCGCTGGTAGCGTTGATTACCGGCCACTGGTTGAGATCCAGCAGATTGGCCTCAATCAGCGGCTTCAGCGACAGCTGCGCCGCCGTCGGATAGCAGCCTGGCACTGCGATTAACTGCGCGTCTTTAAGCGCATCCGCGCTCCACTCCGCCAGACCATACACCGCCTGTTTGAGCAGGTCGGGATGCTGATGAGTGAAACCGTAATATTTTTCGTAGAACGCCCCATCGTTAACGCGGAAGGCACCGGAGAGATCGAACACCACGCAGCCAGCGGCAAGAAACTGCGGCGCCAGATCGTGACTCACTTCGTGCGCGGTGGCGAGAAACACCACGTCCACGCCAGCGCTGAATTCGCTGATATCGGACATCGGCTGCAGCGGCATATCGACAATGCCTTTGAGCTGCGGATGCAGGTCGGAAATTAATTTTCCCGCATCATTGCTTTGCGCGGAGACCGTCAAAGCGGTTATGTTCATATGCGGATGACGATTGATATAGGTCACCAGCTCTGCGCCGGCATAACCACTGGCACCCACAATCAGCGTATTTAACATTGGAAGCGCATCTCCTTACATTCGATGGGTTTTCTTACGCTCAACGATATTGTATTTTTATTCACAATAAATGCATGAATATTGATACTATCACGACCCAAGGTGTGTCAACAATGAAAAACAATTTACCGCCCTTTATCGAGATTTACCGCGCGTTGATCGCCACACCATCCATCAGCGCGACCGAAGAGTCTCTCGATCAAAGCAATGAGTCTTTAATCAATTTGCTGGCAGGCTGGTTCCGCGATCTCGGCTTCAATGTTGAGATACAGCCGGTGCCGGATACGCGCCATAAATTCAACCTGCTGGCCAGCACCGGACACGGCGCCGGCGGCCTGCTGCTCGCCGGGCATACCGATACCGTGCCGTTCGATGATGGCCGCTGGACGCGCGACCCGTTCACCCTCACCGAACACGATAACAAGCTCTACGGCCTCGGCACGGCCGATATGAAAGGCTTCTTCGCCTTTATTCTCGACGCCCTGCGCGATGTCGACGTCACCACGCTGAAAAAGCCGCTGTATATTCTGGCCACTGCCGACGAAGAGACCAGCATGGCCGGCGCGCGCTACTTTGCCGAAACCACCCGGCTGCGCCCGGACTGCGCCATCATCGGCGAGCCCACCTCCCTGCAGCCGATCCGCGCCCATAAAGGCCATATGTCCAACGCGATCCGTATTCAGGGCCAGTCCGGCCACTCCAGCGATCCGGCGCGCGGGGTCAACGCGATTGAGCTGATGCACGACGCCATCGGCCGGATTATGCAGTTGCGCGATCTGCTTAAAGAGCGCTATCACTTCGAGGCGTTTACGGTCCCTTACCCAACCCTCAACCTGGGCGCTATCCATGGCGGCGATGCCTCAAACCGTATCTGCGCCTGCTGTGAACTGCATATGGATATCCGCCCGCTGCCGGGGATGACCCTAAACGATCTTAATGGTCTGTTGGGCGAGGCGCTGGCCCCGGTCAGCGAACGCTGGCCGGGCCGCCTGACGGTCTCTGAGCTGCATCCGCCGATCCCCGGCTACGAGTGCCCGCCGGACCATAAGCTGGTGCAGGTGGTCGAGAAACTGCTTGGCGCGCAGACCGACGTGGTGAACTACTGCACCGAAGCGCCGTTTATCCAGACGCTGTGTCCGACGCTGGTTCTCGGCCCGGGCTCCATCAATCAGGCCCATCAGCCTGACGAGTATCTGGAGACGCGCTTTATCAAGCCGACCCGGGAGCTGATTAGCCAGGTGGTTCATCACTTCTGCTGGCACTAAAATCGCCCTCTTTTTCCGCCCCGTTCTCCCGGGGCGGAACGGTGACGATCGTCACATTTCCATAAGCGATGCTTATCCAGCGCTCCCTGAATTAAATTTCGCAAATTACGGCGATTTACTCGTTTGCTGAAGCGATTTCGCAGTAATTGACGTGGGGGTATTTACGTGGCTTTATAAAAGACGGGTTGCTTATCCGTTGCTCACGTTCCAGCGCAGCGGATATAACAAAATAAAATGAGATGGGGTGTCTGGGGTAACATGAACGAACAATATTCCGCATTGCGTAGTAATGTCAGTATGCTCGGCAAGGTGCTGGGCGATACCATCAAGGATGCATTGGGAGAAAATATTCTTGATCGTGTCGAAACTATCCGTAAGTTGTCCAAATCTTCACGCGCCGGCAACGAAGCTAACCGCCAGGAGCTGCTGACCACGCTGCAGAATTTGTCAAACGACGAACTGCTGCCGGTGGCCCGTGCCTTCAGCCAGTTTCTGAATCTGGCCAACACCGCTGAGCAGTACCACAGCATTTCGGCCAATGGCGAAGCGGCCAGCAATCCGGAAGTCATTGCGCGTACCCTGAGAAAGCTCAAAGACCAACCCAATCTCAACGAAGAGACCATCAAACAAGCGGTGGAATCGCTGTCTCTGGAGCTGGTGTTAACCGCCCACCCGACCGAGATCACCCGCCGGACGCTGATCCATAAAATGGTGGAAGTGAACAACTGCCTTAAGCAGTTGGACAACAAAGATATCGCTGACTACGAGCATCATCAGCTAATGCGCCGTCTGCGCCAGCTGATCGCCCAGTCGTGGCATACCGATGAAATTCGTAAGCACCGCCCTTCCCCGGTCGATGAAGCCAAATGGGGCTTCGCGGTGGTGGAAAACAGCCTGTGGGAAGGGGTGCCTAACTATCTGCGCGAGCTGAACGAACAGCTGGAAGCCAACCTTGGCTATCAGCTGCCGGTGGACTTCGTCCCGGTGCGTTTCACCTCGTGGATGGGCGGCGACCGCGACGGCAACCCGAACGTGACTGCCGACATCACCCGCCACGTGCTGCTGCTCAGCCGCTGGAAAGCGACCGACCTGTTCCTCAAAGACGTGCAGGTGCTGATCTCCGAGCTGTCGATGGTGGAGTGTACCGACGAGCTGCGCGCCCTGGCTGGCGCCGAGGGCGCTCAGGAACCGTACCGTTATCTGATGAAAAAACTGCGCTCTCAGCTGATGGAGACCCAGGCCTGGCTGGAAGCGCGTCTGAAAGGTCAGAAGCTGCCGAAACCGGCGGGACTGATCACTCAGAACGAGCAGCTGTGGGAGCCGCTGTACGCCTGCTATAAATCGCTGCAGGCCTGCGGCATGGGCATTATCGCCAACGGCGAACTGCTCGACACCCTGCGCCGCGTGAAGTCTTTCGGCGTACCGCTGGTGCGTATTGATATTCGTCAGGAAAGCACCCGCCATACCGAAGCGCTGGGTGAAATGACCCGTTACCTCGGGATCGGCGACTACGAAAGCTGGTCGGAAGCCGACAAACAGGCTTTCCTGATCCGCGAACTGAATTCCAAACGTCCGCTGCTGCCGCGCCAGTGGGAGCCAAGCGAAGAGACGCGTGAAGTTCTCGACACCTGCAAGGTGATCGCCGAGGCGCCGCGCGGATCGATCGCCGCCTACGTGATCTCGATGGCGAAAACGCCGTCCGATGTGCTGGCGGTTCATCTCCTGCTGAAAGAAGCCGGGATTGGCTTTGCTCTGCCGGTGGCCCCGCTGTTCGAAACGCTGGATGACCTCAACAACGCCAACGACGTCATGACCCAGCTGCTGAATATCGACTGGTACCGCGGCTTTATCCAGGGCAAGCAGATGGTCATGATCGGCTACTCTGACTCCGCTAAAGATGCCGGCGTGATGGCCGCCTCCTGGGCGCAGTACCAGGCGCAGGACGCGCTGATCAAAACCTGCGAAAAAGCCGGTATTGAACTGACGCTGTTCCACGGTCGCGGCGGCTCTATCGGCCGCGGCGGCGCGCCGGCCCACGCCGCGCTGCTCTCGCAGCCGCCGGGAAGCCTGAAAGGCGGCCTGCGCGTTACCGAGCAGGGCGAGATGATCCGCTTTAAGTACGGCCTGCCGGAAGTCACCATCAGCAGCCTGTCGCTGTATACCAGCGCCATTCTGGAAGCCAACCTGCTGCCGCCGCCGGAGCCGAAAGCAGAATGGCGCGACATCATGGCCGAGCTGTCCGACGTGTCGTGCAAGATGTATCGCGGCTACGTGCGTGAAAACAAAGATTTCGTCCCTTACTTCCGCTCTGCGACCCCGGAGCAGGAGCTGGGCAAACTGCCGCTGGGTTCGCGTCCGGCAAAACGTCGTCCAACCGGCGGCGTCGAGTCGCTGCGCGCCATTCCGTGGATCTTCGCCTGGACCCAGAACCGCCTGATGCTGCCAGCCTGGCTGGGCGCTGGCGCTGCGCTGCAGAAGGTGGTCGAAGGTGGAAAACAGAGTGAACTGGAAGCCATGTGTCGCGACTGGCCGTTCTTCTCTACCCGCCTCGGCATGCTGGAGATGGTTTACTCGAAGGCCGACCTGTGGCTGGCGGAGTACTACGATCAGCGCCTGGTGAAGCCGGAGCTGTGGGCGCTGGGTTCCGAGCTGCGCAAGCTGCTGGCTGCCGATATCAACGTCGTGCTGGCCATCGCCAACGACTCCCATCTGATGGCCGACCTGCCGTGGATCGCCGAGTCTATCCAGCTGCGTAATATCTATACCGACCCGCTGAACGTCCTGCAGGCGGAACTGCTGCACCGTTCACGCCAGGCTGAAGAAGAGGGCAAGGACCCGGATCCGCGCGTTGAACAAGCGCTGATGGTCACCATCGCCGGCGTCGCCGCCGGTATGCGTAACACCGGTTAATCTATCTCTCCCCGGCCGCCCGGCCGGGGGTTTTCCGCCCGTTCTAGTGGTGCAGCATCTCATCAACGATCTGTTCTTTATGCAGCGCATACGGATAATAGGTCGGCCAGTTATCCATCTCTTTCAGCAACGCCTCCTGTGATTCATTGCCCATGAAAATATGGAAATGCTGTGATTTACGCGGGCCAATGATATGGTCGCTGAATTGCACAAATTTCGGCGCCTTGGCATCGCCCTGCTGGCACTCGAACAGATAACGCACGCCCTTCTTACCGGAGGCGTAATGCAGAATTTTATAGCCTGAATAGCGGTATTTACAGCTATTGACGGTCTGGCCAACGTGGAACTCAATCACGTCATCTTCAATGCCAATCTGCTCCACATCGGTGGCGTAGCCCTTCTTATAATAGGCGCGATACTCCTCCACGCTCTTGCCGCCGGGCTTTTTCGCCTTCTGCTCCAGCACCGGATCGAGATCGCCATTGAGCAGATACGGGTTCACCGACTGCCAGACGCCTTCCCAGTCGCTCAGCGCGCGGTCCTGCACATCTTTATCCGCAAAAATGCCTTCGCTGGCCTGACGCTCCACTTCGGTTAACGCCGGGCCATGGCTATGGTTGCCGTGGGCGAACGCCTGGGCGCTGGCTAAAGCCATGCCGAATCCTAAGGCCAGCAGGGGGATCTTTCTGGTCATTACTCTCTCCTGAGTTTGCTATCAATGGCGACAAATTGTTACGATATAACATATCTTATCTAGGAGGCAAGAGCGACAGGCAAGCGCTTTTACCGCTGGAATAATGTCCGGTATGATGAAAAGGGTGATGCGCTGAACGGAAGAATGATGGACAACGATATCAATCAACTTATTGATGCATTGCTAAAAAAGCAGACCAGCCTCGGCCGGGTTTATTTCGCCGGCGAGACGCGCTCGCCTGCTGAGCCGGTGGTGCAGGTGGATTTTCCCCGTCTGAATATTCTCCTTGATGGGCAGTTGCCCGACCAGGCCCTCGGCGATAACGCCCCGCTCCTTGAGGCCCATGACGTGCTCTATATCCCTGGCGATAGCTGGAACTGCCCGCAGTGGCAAGCGCCCTGCCTGCTGTTAAGCATCCTGTTCGCTAAGCAGCAGCTGGAGTGCTCGCTGCAGCACTGGAATGGCAAGGCGATAACTGTTGTCGACAAGCGGCAGGCGCTGCGCCGCGGGCCGCGCGTCGGATCATTTCTGCTGCAGGCGCTCAATGAACTCCGGATGCAACCGCAGGAGCAGCAAACCGCCCGCAGCATCGTCGTCAGCCTGCTCAGCCACTGCCATGATCTTCTCGGCAGCCAGGCGCAAACCTCCTCGCGCAGCCAGGCGTTGTTCGAAGCGATCCGCCAATATATGGACATCCATTATGCGGAACCGCTGAGCCGGGAATCGGTGGCCCAGGCGTTCTACCTCTCTCCCAACTATCTTTCCCATCTGTTCCAGAAATGTGGGCCAATGGGCTTCAATGAATATCTAAACCATATTCGTCTCGAACAGGCCCGTATGCTGCTGAAGGGCCACGATATGAAAGTGAAAGACATCGCCCACGCCTGCGGCTTCGCCGACAGCAACTACTTCTGCCGCCTGTTCCGCAAAACTACGGAACGCTCGCCGTCTGAATACCGCCGCCAGTACCATAGCCAGCTGACGGAAAAAGCATCCCCGGTAAAAAACTAGATTTTTGTGTGTTAAACCTGACTTTTGTGCGCGCTATAGTTACCTCCCATCCCAGCCAGCGCCGATAAATGTGATCTAAATCATCCTTAATCACGATGCGTACATTTATCCAGTTTTTGGCAAATTTGTCATCTGGCGATCCTTCGAACGAAAGCCGTATGCTTACCTCAACGACAGCACCGAATTAAGCATTGAGGAAAACACAATGGAACTCTATCTGGATACCGCCAACGTCGCCGAAGTGGAACGCCTGGCCCGCATCTACCCGCTGGCCGGGGTAACCACCAACCCGAGCATTATCGCCGCCGGTAAAGTCCCGGTCTGGGATGTGCTGCCGCGCCTGCAAAAAGCCGTCGGTCCGGAGGGCACCCTCTTCGCGCAGACCATGAGCCGCGACGCGCAGGGCATGGTGGAAGAGGCCAAACGTCTGAGCAATGCCGTGCCGGGCATTGTGGTCAAAATCCCGGTCACCGCCGAAGGGCTCGCCGCTATCAAACTGCTGAAGAAAGAAGGCATCCCGACCCTTGGCACCGCCGTCTACAGCGCTTCGCAAGGCCTGCTGGCCGCGCTGGCCGGCGCAAAGTACGTCGCGCCTTACGTTAACCGCGTCGACGCCCAGGGCGGGGACGGCATCCGCATGGTGCAGGAGCTGCAATCCCTGCTGGAAATGCATGCGCCCGAGAGCAAAGTTCTGGCGGCAAGCTTCAAAACGCCACGCCAGGCGCTGGATTGTCTGCTGGCTGGCTGCGAAGCAATCACCCTTCCACTAGATGTAGCGCAACAAATGCTCGGCACCCCTGCGGTAGAGTCAGCCATAGAGAAGTTTGAACAAGACTGGAATAACGCCTTTGGCACGCTGAATCTGTAACCGGATCCGCGAGCCGCCTGCGGGCGGCGTCACGGTCATCGAGGAGGAATCGAAATGGATCGCATTATTCAATCACCAGGCAAATATATCCAGGGCGCAGGCGCCATCAAGCGCCTCGGCGACTATCTGAAACCGCTGGCCGAGCGCTGGCTGGTGGTCGGTGATAAGTTCGTCCTGGGGTTTGCGGAAGAGATGCTGCGTAAAAGCCTGGCCGACGCTGGCCTGGCGGCCGAAATCGCGCCGTTTGGCGGTGAGTGTTCGCATAATGAAATCAACCGTCTACGCGATATCGCCGGCAACGCGAAGTGCACCGCCGTGCTGGGGATCGGCGGTGGCAAAACCCTGGATACCGCGAAAGCGCTGGCCCACTTTATGAATGTGCCGGTGGCGATCGCCCCCACCATCGCCTCCACCGATGCGCCGTGCAGCGCGCTGTCGGTGATATACACCGACGAAGGGGAATTCGACAGCTACCTGATGCTGCCGCGCAACCCCAACATGGTCATTGTCGATACGCAGATCGTTGCCGGCGCGCCGGCCCGCCTGCTGGCCGCCGGGATTGGCGATGCGCTGGCTACCTGGTTCGAAGCCCGCGCCTGCTCCCGTAGCGGCGCCACCACCATGGCGGGCGGGAAGTGCACCCAGGCGGCGCTGGCGCTGGCCGAGCTATGCTACAACACCTTACTCGAAGAGGGTGAAAAAGCGATGCTGGCCGCCGAACAGCACGTGGTCACCCCGGCGCTGGAGCGGGTGGTGGAAGCCAACACCTATCTGAGCGGCGTGGGTTTCGAAAGCGGTGGTCTCGCGGCGGCGCACGCGATTCATAACGGCATGACGGCCATCCCTGACGCCCATCACTATTATCACGGGGAAAAAGTGGCGTTCGGAACCCTGACGCAGCTGGTGCTGGAAAATGCGCCGGTGGACGAAATAGAGACCGTCGCCGCGCTGTGCCACAGCGTTGGGCTGCCGATCACCCTGGCGCAGCTGGATATCAAAGGTGATATCCCGACCAAAATGCGTCTGGTGGCGGAAGCCGCCTGCGCTGAAGGCGAAACCATTCACAATATGCCGGGCGGCGTTGATTCCGACCAGGTCTACGCCGCGCTGCTGGTGGCCGACCAGTATGGTCAGCGCTTCCTGCAGGAATGGGAATAATCCAGAGCAAAACAAAACACCCGGCGTCAGCCGGGTGTTTTTTATGTTTATCTGCCGGACGTGTCGCCCACTGGCGGCGGAAACGGCAAGCACTCAGGCCGGACGCACGCCCAGCGTATGGCAGATGGCGTAGCTCATTTCGGCGCGGTTCAGGGTGTAGAAGTGGAAATCTTTTACCCCTTCCCGACTTAAAATCTTCACCATGTCCATAGCGATGTTAGCCCCCACCAGCTGACGGGTTTCGGCATCGTTATCCAGACCTTCGAACATTTTCGACATCCACACCGGGATACGAACGTTGGTCATATCCGCAAACTTTTTCGCCTGTTTAAAGTTGGATACCGGCAGGATACCCGGAATAATTTCCACGTCGATGCCCGCTGAGACGCAGCGATCGCGAAAACGCAGGTAGCTTTCCACATCGAAGAAGAACTGGGTGATCGCGCGGTTGGCGCCTGCCTCGACTTTGCGTTTCAGGTTGAGTAAATCCGCCTGCGCGCTTTTCGCTTCCGGATGCACTTCCGGATACGCGGCAACAGAGATATCGAAATCCCCCACCTCTTTCAGCAGGCTGACCAGATCGGCGGCATACATCTCCGGTTTACCGCTGCCCGGCGGCAGGTCGCCGCGCAGCGCGACGATATGGCGGATGCCGTTGTTCCAGTAATCCTGGGCGATAGTGCGCAGCTCATCGCGAGTCGCATCGATACAGGTCAGGTGCGGCGCCGCTTCCAGACCGGTTCGCTCTTTAATGCCCTTGATGATGCTGTGGGTGCGATCGCGCTCGCCGGAGTTCGCGCCATAGGTCACCGAGACAAACTTCGGTTTCAGACTGCTCAGGCGATCGATGGATTTCCACAGGGTTTGCTCCATTTCACTGGTGCGCGGCGGAAAGAATTCAAAGGACACATTAATCTGGCCCTGGACTTCCGCCAGGCTCTGATTCAGGGCTTCCCGCTGATTGGCGTGAAAAAAGCTCATACCTTACCTCATCAATCGCATGTAATGGCTGTTGTATTGCGAACTTCTATACGTTTAGACGTCCAGATGTAAAAATGACGGAAAAGCGCGCGGGCGTCAATAGAAAAATCTGCGTAAAGAGTGAGGAAAAGGCCGCCAATATGAAAAAAATTCATCTTCCGATCACCTGGCCACGCTCAGGAAGCGGCTCGGTGGGCAATATAAGGTGGCTCGCGAGTCAGCCTGAGACTAGCCAGTCGCCAGAATGCCATCCAGCAGAGAAAGCCATTGCTGCACGGACTCTGCCTGGTGAGGCGGATAAATCACCCCAAGGCTTAACGGCATCGCGTCGCCCTCAGCCACCGGGCAGAACGCCACCCCCTGACGCTGAATCGCGGAAAAGGACGCCGGCAGCAGGATCATGCCTTCCCCGCGCGCAATACGCGCCAGCAGCACATCATGCTCGGCCGGCTCTTCCACATACGTCGGGGCATAGCCAGCCCGGTCGAAAATGCGGCGCGTGTAGTCAAAGAAACCAGGATTACGCTCGCGTTTAAACCAGAACAGCGGCCGATGATTGAGCGCGCTTAACGTCAGCCCTGGCCTGGCGGCTTCCGGCCAGGAGGCCGGTAATGCCGCAATGAGCGGCTCATGATACGGCAATGGGTGCAGGTGCAGCCCTTCAGTATTGAGCGGCAACGCGACCAGCGCCGCATCGAGTTTGCCTTTGCGTACCTGCTGAGCCAGCGCCGGTGAGGCGTGGCGGGTGATATGCAACGCGCGGGTATGTTCGCTCAGCGCAGCCTCAACGGCGGCGAAAATGCCCTGTTCGAAGGCCGTCGTCACGCCCAGACGTAGAGCCTGCGGCGAGTGGGCCGCGAGCTCACTCAATGCCGCCAGCGTGCGTTCCTGGAGCGCCAGCAGAGGCTGAATCATCTCCAGCACCTCTCTACCCGCGTCGGTCAGGATCAGGCCTTTGCTATGGCGCTGAAACAGCGTCACCCCCAGCTGCGCTTCCAGATGGCGGATATGGCGGGTCAGCGGCGGCTGCGAGATAAATAACCGCTGCGCCGCCCGGCTGATGTTATTTTCCTCCGCTACCACGGCAAAGGCGCGCAGCAGGCGAATATCCAGGGAATGTAATCGCGAAGTTGTCATACTGAAAAGGTATCACGAAAAGGGTATTACTCAAGTCCGGCACACTTCCCTACCCTTCCTCTTAACGCACCATCACAGAGAGGGAAAAACGATGTCCAGCGAACGTTATATCATCGGTCAGGAAATGCTTCAGCGGGTGGATGGTAAGGGCGGGGAAGCTGTCGTCGACAGCCTGCGGGATATCGCCCCCGATTTCGCCCGCTATCTGATTGAGTTCCCCTTCGGCGATATTTACGCCAGGCCAGGGCTCGATTTACGCAGCCGGGAAATCGCCACCATCGCCGCGCTCACGGCGTTGGGTAACGCCGAGCCACAGCTGAAAGTACACATTGCCGCAGGATTAAACGTCGGCCTGACGCAAGAGGAGATTACGGAAGCGATCATGCAGATGGCAGTCTATGCCGGATTCCCGGCGGCCCTCAACGGCCTGTTTGCCGCCAGGGCGGTATTTGCGGCCCACTGATCGCTTAAGGCCGGGCTGACTGCCCGGCCTTAAAAACTTATTTCTTCACATCGACAACGCGCTGCCCGCTAAGCTGCTCATCCGTTATCTTTTGCCCGGCTTTGAAATAGTCTACGACCGCATTTGAAACGTAATAGCCGCCGGAGGTATTACGCGCCTGCCCCTCGGTAAACGCGACAAAACCATCGCCGCCATCTGCAAGGAAGCTGTTGGTGGCAATATGGTAAACCGTCGTATCGTCAATCGGTTTACCGTTTAGCCTGAATAACACAACGCGCTGGCCCACAGGTTTGCTGCTGTCATACTTCATTTCCAGTCCCCGGGAGACCTGCAGCACGCCGTTGCTCAACCCGGCGCCATGCTCCATCAGGCTACGCAACTGCTTCCCGGTTAGATCCATGGTGACCAGCTCGTTGGGAAACGGGAAGGTGCTGATAACGGCGCCCATGCTCACCGCCCCGGCGGGGATCTCATTCCGGATCCCGCCCGAGTTGGTTAACGCCATCTGCGTACTCCTACCTGCTGCCAACAGCAAGGCGTCAGCGGCAAGATTGCCCAACGGCGAAGAGATACCATACGCACGGGTCAGTTCAACGGGCGATTGTGTAATGACCTGCTGCACCAGTTGATCAAGTTGCTTATTCCAGCCGTCGATGACCTGTTTTGTCTGCGGATCAGGCTTCCACTCATCGGCATAAAGCGTCTTCAGCTCAAAGTGCTTCACCGTGAATTGGTGCGGTTTCTCCTGATAATCCAGCACCAGTTTACCCACATCGATGCCGCCGCTATCGGTAGAAAGAATCAACGTATTACCCACTTTAATGGGCTCCGGTGTGCCAACGTGAGCATGGCCGGTAATTAAAACGTCCAGGCCTTTCACCTGACCCGCAGTCTGAATATCTTTATCCAGCGCACGACGCACATCGGTTCCCCCCTGGCTCGACTGACGCGCCGGGACGCCTTCATGGATCAGGGCCACGGTCAGATCCACTTTACCGTTAAGTTCATCGATATAATGCTGTAGCCATTTCACCTCATCGCGCGCTTCGATACCCACTCGCGTCGCGGCAGAAACGGTGTCATTAAAAGCAAACACGCCGTGCAGGCCAATCACGCCAATTTTCACGCCATCTTTTTCGATAATGGTATAGGGCTTATCCCAGAACGATTTATCGCTGTTCTGATAAAAAATATTGCCCTGAACAATCGGGAATGTCGCCTGGCTAAGCTGAAGCAACGTATTATCCCAGCCGTGATCGAACTCATGATTACCGATAGTCACCGCATCGTAGGACATCGTATTCATAATATCGATTATCGCTTTACCCTTCGTCAGGCTACTGATGTAAGGCCCGGTAAAATAATCCCCGGCATCAAAAAACCAGGTCGCGTTATTTTTCGCTTTTTCCTGTTTCACCATCGTCGTGATATTCGCCCAACCACCAATATCTCGTTTACCATCCGCTATCCATGGCACTTTATAAGGTTCGACATGGGCATGAAGATCATTGGTATAAATTATGGTGACATCTTTGGCGCAGGCCCAGAAAGGCAAAGTCAACAGAAGTGCTGCGCTCATTGCTTTTAGTTTCATCGGAGTTCCTTTCAGAGTGATAAAGAACCGCTAAGTTACGTTCTGAAAGACTTTTTTATGTGAGAGCATTCACAGTTGTATGCAACCTGAGCAGGACAAAATTAACGATCTGTAAAAATCGTTGGTATTGACCTGCCAGTGGATACTCTCTTTACCATTAATGCCTGTAAAACTTTTGGCTGCCGCAATTTAGGTTTACCGTCTGCGGCTGAGTATCATTTCCCGAATTTTCGGCTGGGCTACCCGGCGCTCTACTGCGCAGCCTGCGGCAGCTATCCCCCCCTGTTTAACGAACGGGAATTCCGCCCCTGGCTGGCGGCTTATCTGACGGATCATGCCCGCCGCTACGGCTATTTTTGCCCGGTATGCTATCAGCGGGATATTATTCGCTACGGCCGCAATCCGCAGGGTACGCAACGCCTTCAGTGCCGCCACTGTAAAAAGGTCTGGACGCCAAAATTCCCACACATCGCCCCAATTGAAGCCCCACGACGTATTTGCAGCGTACCGTTGATAGCGCCATTCCAGGGTAATGCCGCCGGGCAAAAGCTCTATTTTTTATTAAGCTTTGATGCCGTGCGCGGTAATGTTATTCATCTTACCTCTAATTTCACTCCTTTCGCGGTAGGCGAGTCATTACGCTATCACTGGCGCGGCGGACAAGCCGACAGGGAGGAGACTGACGATATTATTCAACGTATTTCTCTCACTGAAATGCGCTTTTTACAACGCAGTCAGTTCGATGAAATCCAGTACGGCAGCGCAATGCAAAAGCGCCATGCCCGCGGCAATATATTGCGCCCGGTTATCGCCGCGCACGGTCATTTCAAACTGCTCAGCCAGCGGTTTCCAGAGGTGAAAACGCACGTTATTGCGCATGAATGCTTTTTACGCGGCGCGGCGATCGTTGCCTGGGCGCCGCTTTTTCGTCAGCGGCAAGGCGATCTATGGTATGTGGAAGAAGAGATAAGGAACCCAGCCAGCCCGGCTCCGTGGCAGCTACAGGGGAAAACCCATCATGGCTGGTGGCAAAATTCATGGCAGCGTTGGACGCAGGAAGAGAATCAGAAAATGGTCTGCCGGCTTGCCGGCACTGCAGAAGAGAACGCCTTTCTACCAGACCTTGCGGCCAGCCGACGGTTTACAATATGGCTGAAAAACAGACCCGCGTTTGCGCAGAGCGCCCTGTATTCCGCAGGGCGCGTAACGCAAATAGTGGCCTCACTGGTTCAAGAGTATAACGCGACGCTTACAGCAGCTGCGCCAGGCGGTTAATATCCGACTGGATCGCCCCGGCGGTCACATCACGCCCGGCGCCGGGCCCGCGGATCACCAGCGGGTTATCGCGATACCAGCGGCTTTCGATGGCAAACACGTTATCGCACGGCAGCAGCGCCGCCAGCGGGTGCTCTTCGCGTACCGCTTCCACACCGACGCGTGCTTTGCCGTTGGCATCAAAGCGCGCCACGTAGCGGAGCACCAGTCCCATCTCGCGGGCCGCTTCCAGACGCTGCAGCATCTGCTCGTTCAGCTCTTCGCCATTCTCAAAGAAGTGATCGACCGACCCCTCTTCACAGTGCGCCGGCACCAGTGATTCCACACGCACCTGATCCGGTTCGATGTCATAGCCCGCTTCCCGCGCGAGGATCACCAGCTTACGCATCACATCCTTACCGGACAGATCGACGCGCGGATCCGGCTCGGTCAGCCCCTGCTGCCACGCCTGATCCACCAGGTCGGTGAACGGCACGGTGCCATCAAACTGCAGGAACAGCCAGGAGAGCGTTCCCGAGAAGATACCGCTCAGGCCGAGAATAGTATCGCCGCTGTCGATCAGGTCGCGCACCGTATGGTTCACCGGCAAGCCGGCGCCCACGGTGGCGTTATATAGCCAGTGGCGCCCCGTCTTCTCAAACGCGTCGTGGATCTGACGATATTTATCACTGCTGCTGGCGCCCGCCAGCTTGTTGGCGCTAATGACGTGGAAGCCATGGCTGGCGAAATCAAGGTACTGGTCGGCCAGCTGTTCGCTGGCGGTGACGTCCAGCACCACTAAATCATCATACGGGTGCGCGCGCATCCACAGGAACAGCGACTCTTCATCCTGCTCCACCGCTTCATCGTTGAAGAAAGCCAGCGCCCGGCTGGCGTCCAGCCCGTCGTAGTTCAGCAGGCTGCGTTTACTGTCGACTACGCCGGCGAGAATAAACTCGAAACCGGTACGCGCCGACAGCGTAGTTTGTTCACGGGCGAAAAGCTCCAGCCAGCGGGAACCAATGTTCCCTTTGCCGAACAGCATCAGGCCAATACGCTTTTCGGCGCGAAACAAGGACTGATGCAGCCCCTGGATCAGGCTTTCCGTCGGCCCGGCGCGTAGCACCGCCACCAGACTGATCCCCTCTTCAGACTGCCAGGTGAACTCCACCGGCTGCCCTTTGAGCTGCTGCCAGAAACGGTGGCAGTGCAGCGGGTTACGGGTGACTCCCGCGCCCACCATCGCCACCAGCGCCAGCTTCTGACGCAGACGCAGCTCGCCCGGCAGACCGGCTTCATCGAGCAATTTCAGCGCGCTGTCGGCCACCTCGGAGGTATAGCAGAACTGCAGCAGCTTACGGTCGGCATGGACGCCAACGGCTAACGGGCGCAGCTGGGCGCGTTTGAGCAGAGCGTCCAGCTCTTTATGCGCCAGTTTGAAATCGTGACCGGCCGGCACCTGGAACTCCACCAGGCAGACGTCGTCATGGCTGGTGACAATCCGTGCGCCGGTACCGGAGGCCAGCACGCGCTCAATGCGCGTGGAACCCTGTTCCGGCGTGTAGCTGCAGCGTAACTGCAGATCGATATCACTGGCGGAAACCGGCTGTAGCGTGCGGGCATGGAGCACCGGCGCGGCCAGGCGCGCCAGCTCGCTGGCTTCGTCCAGACGCAGCAGCGGCAGCAGGCAGGCGTCTTTCACCTTGCGCGGATCCGCGCTGTACACCCCGGCAACGTCGCTCCAGATAGTGACCCGGGAGGCGCCCGCCAGCGCGCCGATCTGGGTGGCAGAGTAGTCAGACCCGTTACGGCCCAGCAGGACGGTTTCGCCGGCCTGGTTGCGGGAGATAAAGCCGGTCACCACCAGACGTTTGTTAGGATGCTGCGCCATCAGCTGCTGCAGCAGCGGATAGGATAATCCTTCATCCACCTGCGGCTGCGCGGCGCGTTCCGCGCGCAGGAACGCGCGCGCGTCCAGCCAGGCGGCTTCCATACCCAGCTGGTTGAGAACCGCCGCCATCAGGCGCGCGGACCACACTTCCCCATGGCCGACCACTTCCGCATAGACCGCTTCGGAAACCCCGCCGTCCAGCAGACCAGCCAGACGCTCAAGGTCGTGGATAAAGGCGGCTATCAACGTATCCGCCGCCGCAGGCTCCAGCAGACCGCCAATCAGCTCGGTGTGATAGCGGCGAAGCGACTGCTGAACCTGATGCGCAGCAAGGCGATCGCTCTGGCTAAGCTTAAGCCAGCTGATCAGCTGGTTGGTGGTGCTGCCAGCGGCGGAGACGACCATCATATCCCCCGCCTGCGAATACTCCTTCATGATCCCCGCGACGCGCAGGTAACATTTCGCATCCGCTAAACTACTCCCACCAAATTTGTGCAGCTGACGACCCTTCGCCCCTGCCTGCGCAATCACACTCATCTTTATTCCTCGTTTGCTGCCCGGAAGCCATTTTCCAGGTCGGCAATTAAATCTTCACCATCTTCAATACCGGTCGATATACGCAGGAGCGTTTCTGAAATTCCGGCGGCGGCACGCGCTTCAGGCGCCATGCCGGCATGCGTCATCGTTGCCGCATGGGAAATCAGGCTTTCAACGCCCCCCAGCGATTCCGCCAGTGTAAACAGCGACAGCCCGCTCAGAAAACGGCGCAGCGTCTGCTCGTCACCGTCAAGCTCGAAGCTTAACATTGCGCCAAAACCTTTTTGCTGACGCGCCGCAATTTCATGCCCCTGGTTTTCCGGCAGCGATGGATGATACAGCTTTTTCACCAGCGGCTGGGTTTTCAGATACTCAACGATCGCCAGGGCATTTCGCTGCGCCACTTCCATCCGTGGAGACAGCGTCCGCAGCCCGCGCAACAGCAGATAGCTGTCGAAGGCGCTGCCGGTGACGCCAATATTATTCGCCCACCATGCCAGTTCGGTGACAGTTGCCGGATCTTTGGCAATCACCACCCCGGCCACCACATCGGAGTGACCATTGAGGTATTTGGTACAGGAATGCAGCACCAGATCGGCGCCCAGCGCCAGCGGGTTTTGCAACGCCGGGCTCAGGAAGGTGTTGTCCACCACGCTAATTGCCCCGGCCTCACGCGCCAGACCACAGATTTTCGCAATATCCACCACCCGCAGCAATGGATTACTTGGGCTTTCCACCAACACCAGCTTCGGTTTTTCCGCCAGCGCCGCCCGCAACGCCTGCTCATCGCTTTGATCGACAAACTGGACGCGATAGCAGCCGCGCTTCGCCAGGCTGTCGAACAGACGGTAGCTGCCGCCGTAGCAGTCGTGCGGCGCCACCAGCAGATCGCCCGGTTTAAGGAACACTGTCGTCACCAGCAGGATCGCCGACATTCCGGTATTGGTCAGCACCGCGCCGGCGCCGCCCTCCAGCTCCGCTAAGGCGCGCTGCACCACATCGCGCGTCGGATTGCCACGACGGGAGTAGTCGTGGGCGCGCGGTTCATTAAAGCCGGTGAAGTTATAGGTACTGGAGAGGTGAATCGGCGGGACAACGCAACCGTACTGCTCGTCGTCATTTAAACCGCTACGCACTGCGATGGTGGCCTGTTTACGCGTCATGTTGGGAAGTTCCTGGGCTGAATCGGTGAAAAGTCAGGCTCCAGAGTAATCATTGTCACAATAGACGTCAATACATCTGGACATCTAAACTTCTTTGCGTATAGATTGAGCAAAGTGCAAATAGCCGTTAAAATTATATGCATTAGCGCACGTCGTCGGCGGCTTATCTCATGTCAGAAAGCCCGCGCATACGGTAAACTACGCGCAATTATAGCCCGGGCGGAATATTCTGGCCCTTCACTAATAAACAGAGGATTAAGGTATCTCATGGCTGAATGGAGCGGCGAATATATCAGCCCATACGCTGAGCACGGTAAGAAGAGTGAACAAGTAAAGAAAATTACGGTTTCCATTCCTCTGAAGGTGTTAAAAATCCTCACCGATGAACGCACGCGTCGTCAGGTGAATAACCTGCGTCACGCGACCAACAGCGAGCTGCTGTGCGAAGCGTTTCTGCATGCCTTTACCGGACAACCGTTGCCTAACGATGAAGACCTGCGTAAAGAGCGCAGCGATGAGATCCCGGAAGCGGCGAAAGCGATTATGCGTGAACTGGGAATCGACCCGGATACGTGGGAATACTGAGACGATAAAAAGGGCGGAATAATCTTCCGCCCTTTTTTCTTTCCCGCCCAGGCAGGCGGAAGAGACAAAAAAGCCGCCCTGAGGCGGCTTCTTCTGGCAACTTACTTGCTGCCCGGGATGCTGAAGCGCTTGTTGAAGCGGTCAACACGGCCACCGGTAGCAACATCACGCTGTTTGCCGGTGAAGAACGGGTGGCATTTGCCGCACACGTCGAGGTTCAGGTCGTGACCAACGGTGGAGCGGATTTTCATGACATTACCGCAAGAACAGGTAGCAGTAATTTCGTCGTAATTTGGGTGAATACCTTTTTTCATGGGAGAACCTCAGTTAAGGCCGCGTCGCTCTTCCAGCCCTAACGCCAGACACCACGCGATATTAGTAATTTCCCGTCGCCTTCTACGCTGCTGACAGCGTGAAGCACGCGGTAATGGTCAATCTTCAATGCGATATAAAGCGCATCAAAGGCGGCGAATCATACAGAATTTGACCAGCATATGCAAACTGATCCGCGCCGCCTTATCGTAATGTGTATACTATCCCGCCAGATTTCAAGTCAGGAAGATGACATGTCCGTCGCCCACGTTGCCCTACCCGTTCCGCTACCGCGCACTTTTGACTACCTGCTGCCTGAAGGCATGGCGGTCAAAGCGGGCTGTCGGGTGCGGGTGCCGTTCGGCAAACAGGAGCGGATCGGCATTGTCGCGGCGGTGAGCGAGCGCAGCGAACTGCCGCTGGATGAGCTAAAACCGGTCGCCGAAGCGCTGGACGACGAGCCGGTCTTCTCCACGACTGTCTGGCGACTGCTGATGTGGGCGGCTGAGTATTACCATCACCCGATCGGCGATGTGCTGTTCCATGCATTACCCGTTATGCTGCGCCAGGGCAAACCCGCCAGCGCCACGCCGCTGTGGTACTGGTTCGCCACCGAGCAGGGGCAGGTTGTCGACCTTAACGGTCTGAAACGCTCCCGGAAGCAGCAGCAGGCGCTGGCGGCGCTGCGCCAGGGCAAAATCTGGCGTCATCAGGTTGGCGAACTGGAATTCAATGAAGCGGCGCTGCAGGCGCTGCGCGGTAAAGGGCTGGCGGAGCTGACCTGCGAAGCGCCCGCCCTCACCGACTGGCGCAGCGAGTATTCGGTTGCCGGCGAACGCCTGCGCCTGAATACCGAGCAGGCCACCGCCGTCGGGGCGATCCACAGCGCCGCCGATCGTTTCTCCGCCTGGCTGCTGGCGGGTATTACCGGCTCCGGGAAAACGGAAGTCTATTTGAGCGTGCTGGAGAATGTGCTGGCGCAGGGGCGCCAGGCGCTGGTGATGGTGCCGGAGATCGGCCTGACGCCGCAAACCATCGCCCGATTTCGCCAGCGCTTTAACGCGCCGGTGGAAGTGCTGCACTCCGGGCTCAATGACAGCGAACGTCTCTCGGCCTGGCTGAAGGCGAAAAATGGCGAAGCGGCCATTGTGATCGGCACCCGCTCCTCGCTGTTTACCCCATTTAAAGATCTCGGCGTCATCGTCATCGACGAAGAGCATGACAGCTCCTACAAGCAGCAGGAAGGCTGGCGCTACCATGCCCGCGACCTGGCGGTATGGCGCGCCCACAGCGAGCAGATCCCGATAATTCTCGGCTCGGCGACGCCGGCGCTGGAGACTCTGCATAACGTCCGCCAGGGTAAATACCGCCAGTTAACCTTAAGCAAACGCGCGGGCAATGCGCGCCCGGCCCAGCAGTACGTGCTCGATCTCAAAGGGCAACCGCTGCAGGCGGGCCTGTCTCCCGCACTGATTAGCCGTATGCGCCAGCACCTGCAAGCGGATAACCAGGTGATCCTGTTTCTTAACCGCCGCGGCTTTGCGCCAGCGCTGCTGTGCCACGATTGCGGCTGGATAGCGGAATGCCCGCGCTGCGACAGTTACTATACGTTGCACCAGGCGCAGCACCATCTGCGCTGCCACCATTGCGACAGCCAGCGCCCGATCCCGCGCCAGTGTCCTTCCTGCGGCTCCACGCATCTGGTGCCGGTAGGGATCGGCACCGAGCAGCTGGAGCAGGCCCTGGCACCGCTGTTCCCTGAGGTGCCTATCTCGCGTATCGACCGCGATACCACCAGCCGCAAAGGAGCGCTGGAGGAGCATCTCGCCGCCGTCCATCGCGGCGGGGCGCGTATTCTGATTGGCACCCAAATGCTGGCCAAAGGGCACCACTTCCCGGACGTCACCCTCGTCTCCCTGCTGGATGTCGACGGGGCGCTGTTTTCCGCTGATTTCCGCTCCGCAGAGCGTTTCGCTCAGCTTTATACCCAGGTCTCCGGACGAGCGGGCCGGGCAGGAAAACAGGGCGAGGTCATTCTTCAAACCCACCATCCGGAACACCCTCTACTGCAGACCCTGCTGTATAAAGGCTACGACGCCTTTGCCGAACAGGCGCTGGCAGAGCGGCAGACGATGCAGCTGCCGCCGTGGACCAGCCATGTGCTGATTCGTGCGGAAGACCATAACAACCAGCAGGCGCCGCTGTTTTTACAACAGCTGCGCAATCTGCTGCAGGCCAGCCCGCTGGCCGACGAAAAGCTATGGGTGCTCGGTCCGGTTCCGGCGCTGGCACCAAAGCGCGGCGGCCGCTGGCGCTGGCAAATATTGCTGCAGCATCCTTCGCGGGTGCGTCTGCAACATATCGTTAGCGGTACGCTGGCGCTGATCAATACGCTTCCGGAGGCGAGAAAAGTGAAGTGGGTGCTGGATGTCGATCCGATTGAAGGATAAGCCTTCTCTTGCGAGCCGGATCGAAAAATTTAACAAGCATCACGTTTTTCATGAAAATTCTGTAACTCACTGCCGCGACTATCTGATAAAAATGATGCAGCAGTTAGCGCCCAAGGGAAATGCCAGCGCCATTCAGCGAGGAGAAACCAGGTGAAGCCCAAAAAACAAGTGGTTGCCGCCACCATGAAAGACGTCGCCCTCAAGGCAAACGTTTCCACGGCAACCGTGTCCCGAGCGTTGATGAACCCTGATAAGGTGTCGCAAGCCACCCGTAACCGGGTCGAGCAGGCGGCGCTGGAAGTCGGCTATTTACCGCAGTCGCTCGGACGCAATATGAAGCGCAACGAATCGCGGACGATCCTCGTGATCGTCCCGGATATCTGCGATCCCTTCTTTAGTGAAGTGATCCGCGGTATTGAAGTCACTGCCGCCGAGCACGGCTATCTGGTGTTAATCGGCGATTGCGCCCACCAGAATCAGAAAGAAAAAACCTTTATCGACCTTATCATCACCAAGCAGATCGACGGCATGGTGCTGCTCAGCTCGCGCCTGCCGTTTGACGCCAGCGTGGAAGAGCAGCGCAATTTGCCGCCAATGGTCATGTCGAATGAGTTTGCGCCGGAGCTGGAGCTGCCCACCGTCCATATCGATAACCTGACGGCGGCCTTTAACGCGGTAAATTATCTCCACGAGCTGGGACATCAGCGTATCGGCTGTATCGCCGGCCCGGAAGATATGCCGTTGTGCCATTATCGCCTGCAGGGTTATGTGCAGGCGCTGCGCCGCAGCGGTATCACCGTCGATCCGCACTATATTGCTCGCGGCAACTTTACCTTCGAAGCCGGCGCCAATGCGCTGGAGCAGCTCCTGGCGCAGCCGGTGCCGCCCACGGCGGTCTTTTGCCATAGCGATGTGATGGCGCTGGGCGCCTTATCGCTGGCAAAACGTCGCGGTCTGAAAGTACCGGACGACCTGTCAATTGTCGGCTTCGATAACATCGCGTTGTCTGAATTTTGCGACCCGCCGTTGACCACGGTTTCACAGCCACGGTTTGATATCGGCCGTGAAGGAATGCTGCTATTACTGGAGCAAATGCAGGGGCATAACGTGAACAGCGGCTCGCGTCTGCTCGATTGCGAACTGATTGTTCGCGGCAGTACGCAAAAAATCAGACGATAACCATCAGGCTTTCGGGCCTGCTCTTCTGGTCAAAGGCCCGCCGCTTAAGTAACATGGCGGGCTGACGAACGAATATAAGACAGCGAAACGATAGTGGCACAACGAGATTATGTACGCCGCAGCCAACCGGCTTCTTCGCGGCGCAAAAAGAGCACGACCCGAAGCTCAAGGAATAAGCAAAGCAGCCTTCCGGCGATTTCACCGGCGATGGTGGCGATCGCGGCGGCTGTGCTGGTGGCCTTTATCGGTGGCCTCTATTTCATTACGCATCATAAGAAAGAAGAAGCGGAAGCGATGCAAAATCGCCAGGCCGCCGGCAACGGCTTGCCGCCCAAACCGGAAGAGCGCTGGCGCTATATTAAAGAGCTGGAAAGCCGCCAGCCTGGCGTCCGCGCGCCGACCGAACCGACCGCCGGTGGCGAAGTCATGAAACCGGAACAGCTGACCGACGAGCAGCGCCAGCTGCTCGCCCAGATGCAGGCCGATATGCGCCAGCAGCCGACCCAGCTGACCGAAGTGCCGTGGAACGAACAAACGCCGGCGCAGCGCCAGCAGACGCTTCAGCGTCAGCGTTTAGCGCAGCAACAGCAGCAGGCGCAGCAGCAACAGTGGGCGCAGACTCAGGCGCAGACCGTCCAACAGCAGCCGCCGCGCGTTCAGCAGCCGAAGCCGGTTCAGCAGCAACAGCCGAAGCAGACCGCGTCAAACCAGCAGCCGTACCAAGATCTGCTGCAGACGCCAGCGCATACCAATACCACGCAGCCGCGTACCCAGGCCGCGGCGCCGGTAACTCGGGTGGAAGAAGCGCCGAAAACCACCGCCGAGAAGAAAGACGATCGTAGCTGGATGATCCAGTGCGGCTCCTTTAAAGGCGCCGAGCAGGCCGAAACCGTCCGCGCTCAGCTGGCTTTCGAAGGGTTTGCTTCGCACATTACCACTAACAACGGCTGGAACCGCGTGGTTATTGGCCCGTTGAAAGGCAAAGAAAGCGCCAACGAGATGATCACCCGCCTGAAGATGGCTGGACACGCGAACTGCATTCGTCTCGCCGCCAGGGGTTGAAACCCTCAAAATCCCCCCCATCTATAATTGCATTCGGCCCCGCGGACAGCGCGGGGCCCCTGTTCCGCTTTTGCAACCAAGGGGTCTGCTCGTGACTACAATTGTAAGTGTTCGCCGTAACGGCCATGTTGTTATTGCCGGTGATGGCCAGGCCACGCTGGGCAACACCGTGATGAAGGGCAATGTGAAGAAAGTGCGTCGTCTGTACAACGACAAAGTGATTGCCGGTTTCGCTGGCGGCACCGCCGACGCCTTCACGCTGTTCGAACTGTTTGAACGTAAACTGGAAATGCACCAGGGCCATCTGGTGAAGGCCGCCGTTGAGCTGGCCAAAGACTGGCGAACTGACCGGATGTTGCGCAAACTGGAAGCGCTGCTGGCCGTCGCGGACGAAAACGCGTCGCTTATCATCACCGGTAACGGTGACGTGGTACAGCCGGAAAACGATTTGATTGCTATCGGCTCCGGCGGTCCTTACGCCCAGGCCGCGGCCCGCGCGCTGTTGGAAAATACCGATATGGGCGCGCGCGACATCGCCGAGAAAGCGTTGGATATTGCAGGTGATATCTGCATCTACACCAACCATTTCCACACCATCGAAGAATTACCTTCTAAAGCGTAAGGATCTCCCATGTCTGAAATGACCCCACGCGAAATTGTCAGCGAACTGGACAAACACATTATCGGTCAGGACGCCGCCAAGCGTTCTGTTGCTATCGCCCTGCGTAACCGCTGGCGTCGGATGCAGCTTAATGAAGAGCTGCGTCATGAAGTCACGCCGAAAAACATTCTGATGATCGGCCCAACCGGCGTCGGTAAAACCGAAATCGCCCGTCGTCTGGCAAAACTGGCCAACGCGCCGTTTATCAAAGTTGAAGCGACGAAGTTCACCGAAGTGGGCTATGTCGGTAAAGAAGTGGACTCCATCATCCGCGATTTGACCGATGCGGCGATCAAAATGGTTCGCATGCAGTCCATCGATAAGAACCGTTACCGCGCGGAAGAGCTGGCGGAAGAGCGCGTGCTTGACGTGCTGATCCCACCGGCGAAGAACAACTGGGGCCAGACTGAGCCGTCGCAGGAACCGTCTGCAGCGCGCCAGGCGTTCCGTAAAAAACTGCGTGAAGGCCAACTGGACGATAAAGAGATTGAAATCGATCTCGCTGCGGCGCCGATGGGCGTTGAAATCATGTCCCCTCCGGGCATGGAAGAGATGACCAGCCAGTTGCAGTCTATGTTCCAGAACCTCGGCGGCCAGAAGCAGAAACCGCGTAAGCTGAAAATCAAAGACGCGATGAAGCTGCTGATTGAAGAAGAAGCGGCCAAACTGGTCAATCCGGAAGAGCTGAAGCAGGAAGCCATCGACGCTGTAGAGCAGCACGGTATCGTCTTTATCGACGAAATTGACAAAATCTGTAAGCGCGGCGGCAACACCTCCGGCCCGGACGTCTCCCGCGAAGGCGTACAGCGCGACCTGCTGCCGCTGGTGGAAGGCTGCACCGTCTCCACCAAACATGGGATGGTCAAGACCGACCACATCCTGTTTATCGCCTCCGGCGCATTCCAGGTGGCCAGCCCATCCGATCTGATCCCGGAACTGCAGGGGCGTCTGCCGATCCGCGTTGAGCTGAAGGCGCTGACCACCCACGACTTCGAGCGCATCCTGACCGAGCCGAATGCCTCCATCACCGTGCAGTACAAGGCGCTGATGGCGACCGAAGGGGTGAACATCGAATTCACCGAAGACGGCATCAAGCGCATCGCCCAGGCCGCATGGCAGGTAAACGAAACCACCGAGAACATCGGTGCGCGTCGCCTGCACACCGTGCTGGAGCGCCTGGTGGAAGATATCTCCTATGATGCCAGCGAGATGAACGGCCAGACCGTCACTATCGATGCCGAATATGTGAGTAAACACCTGGATGTTCTGGTGGCAGATGAAGATCTGAGCCGTTTTATCCTATAATCCGGTGCAATGCATTTTCATCACTGTTGATGGGGGCTATCGCCCCCATTTTTATTGGCTAAAATAACTATGACTGATATCAGCCGTTCACAGGCGTGGCTGGAAAGCCTGCGTCCTAAAACGTTACCGCTGGCATTTGCCGCGATTATTGTTGGCACCGTCCTTGCCTGGGAGCAGGGCCATTTTGATCCCTGGGTTGCCCTGCTGGCGCTGATCACCGCCGGCTTGCTGCAAATTCTTTCCAACCTCGCCAATGACTACGGCGACGCGGTTAAGGGGAGCGATAAACCGGATCGCATCGGGCCGCTGCGCGGGATGCAGAAAGGGGTGATTACCCCCCAGCAGATGAAGCGCGCCCTGATCGTCACCGTCGTACTCATCTGCCTGTTTGGTCTGGCGCTGCTGTGCGCCGCCTGGCAGAGCGTCGGCGATTTCATCGGCTTCCTCGCCCTGGGAGGCCTGTCTATCGTGGCCGCCATCACCTACACGGTGGGCACCCGTCCGTATGGATATATTGGTCTGGGTGATATCTCAGTACTCGTTTTCTTCGGCTGGCTGAGCGTCCTCGGCAGCTGGTATCTGCAAGCCCATAATGTGGAAGCGGCCATTTTTCTGCCGGCGACAGCCTGCGGTCTGCTGGCGACCGCCGTGCTGAACATCAATAATCTGCGCGATATCGACAGCGACCGGCAGAACGGGAAGAACACCCTCGCCGTGCGCCTGGGCCCGGTCAATGCCCGCCGCTATCATGCCTGCCTGCTGCTCGGCGCCCTGCTGTGTCTGGCGCTGTTTAACCTGCTGGCGCTGCATTCAGCCTGGGGCTGGCTGTTTATTCTCGCCACGCCGCTGCTGGTGAAACAGGCGCGCTACGTCCTGCGCGAATCCGATCCGCTGGCGATGCGGCCAATGCTCGAAAAGACGGTCAAAGGGGCTTTACTAACCAACCTGCTGTTTGTTATCGGAATTATTGCCAGTAAGCTGATGGCTTAACTGACAAATATCAATTAACAATTGATGATTTTGCCAACAATGCGATTCGCGGGATATACTAAAAACTCTCGCAGCAACTGAACGTTAAGCCTATGAAATACGATACTTCCGAGCTTTGTGACATCTACCAGGAAGATGTCAACGTCGTGGAACCGCTGTTCTCTAACTTTGGAGGACGGTCGTCGTTTGGTGGACAGATCATTACGGTTAAATGTTTCGAGGATAACGGGTTGCTCTACGATCTGCTCGAGCAGAATGGCCGTGGTCATATTCTCCTGATCGACGGCGGCGGCTCAGTACGACGCGCGTTAATTGACGCAGACCTGGCGCGTCTGGCCGTCCAGAATGAATGGGAAGGGTTGGTGGTCTATGGCGCGGTGCGCCAGGTTGACGACCTTGAGGAACTGGACATTGGTATTCAGGCGCTGGCGGCTATTCCGGTCGGCGCGGCTGGCGAAGGCATCGGCGAAAGCGACGTGCGCGTCAATTTCGGCGGGGTGACTTTCTTCTCCGGCGACCATCTGTATGCCGATAACACCGGGATGATCCTGTCGGAAGACCCGCTGGATATCGAATAAACCTTCCGCCATAAAAAAGGCCTTCTCCATGAGAAGGCCTTTTGTTTATCCGGCGCGTAACTTAGTACAGTTTCTTCGCGCAATCCAGCCAGTCGTTCTTGAACGGACGCTTCATGTTCTCGATGGCATCGATGATGTCGTGGTGCACCAGCTTCTCGTTCTGGATGCCGACGCAACGGCCGCCATGGCCCTGCAGCAGCAGCTCAATCGCATAGGCGCCCATGCGGGAAGCCAGGATGCGGTCGTAAGGAACCGGGGAACCGCCGCGCTGAATGTGGCCGAGGACGGTGGCGCGAGTTTCACGGCCAGTCTCTTTCTCGATGTAGCTTGCCAGCTCGTCAACGTCGCACATGTGCTCGGTGATGGCCACGATAGCGTGTTTTTTCCCTTTCGCGATACCGGCTTTGATTTCTGCCACCAGATCGTCACGGGTATATTCCACTTCAGGCACCATGATGAACTCACAGCCGCCGGCAATCGCCGCCGCCAGGGTCAGGTCGCCACAGTAACGGCCCATCACTTCCACCACGGAGATACGCTGGTGCGAAGAGGAGGTGTCGCGCAAACGGTCAATCGCTTCCACCACGGTGCTCAGGGCAGTAAAGAAGCCGATGGTGTAGTCAGTGCCTTTGATATCGTTGTCGATGGTGCCCGGCAGGCCGATGCATGGGAAGCCCATCTCGGTCAGGCGCATCGCCCCCATATAGGAACCGTCACCGCCGATAACCACCAGCGCGTCCAGGCCGCGCTTCTTCATGTTTTCGATAGCCACAGCGCGGATGTGTTCTTCGCGGAATTCCGGGAAGCGAGCGGAGCCCAGGAAGGTGCCGCCGCGGTTGATCATGTCGGAAACGCTGTAACGGTCGAGCTGAACCATACGGTCTTCATACAATCCGAGGTAACCGTCATAGATTCCAAAAACTTCCAGACCTTCCGTTAATGCCGCGCGCACAACGCCACGAATTGCTGCGTTCATGCCCGGCGCATCACCGCCACTTGTCAACACACCGATTTTCTTAATCATGACTACCTCTGAACTTAGGAAGCAAAAAATAATTCTGTTGCCTGAAGCGCTCCCTCACCAGGAGTGCACGACGCTAATGACAATAGTATATCAAACGCCTCAAGCTGAATTGATTCAGGTCAGACCAAACGGCGGTAATTTATACAAAAAATGCCGATCTGCCCCACATTTTTACATCGAGTTTACAGACTATAACCTAACGCTCAAAAAAGCCCTGCTGCGCCGCTGGCACCACAGAGCTGGGATCCTGATGGATAATGACATCGGACCCCGGGAAACGGCGCAGAATCGCCTGCTCCACCTGGTCTGCAATCACGTGGGCTTGCACCAGCGGGAGGTTATCTTCCATTTCCAAATGAATCTGAATAAAGCGGGTCGGCCCTGACTGCCGCGTTCGTAGATCGTGCGCCCCGCGGATGCCGGGCCATGCGGTCACGATGGTGATAATGTCCTGACGCTCCTCGTCAGGCAAGGCGCGGTCGAGTAGTGACTGAACCGCCTCATAGCCCATCCGCAGCGCGCTATATAAAATATAGATGCCAATCCCCAGGGCAAACAACGCGTCGGCGCGATGCCAGCCGTACCAGGATAGGCCCAGCGCCACCAGAATGGCGCCGTTCATCATAACATCAGACTGATAATGAAGCATATCCGCCCGCACCGCCTGGCTCTGGGTTTTTCGCACCACCCAGCGCTGGAAAGTCACCAGCGCCAGCGTACTAACGAGGGCGATCAATGTGACGACGACCCCGACGCCGGCGGCCTGCAGCGGCTCCGGGCGCACCAGGTGCTGAATGCCGGTGAGAAACAGGAACAGCGCCGAGCCGGAGATAAACATGCTTTGCGCCAGCGCCGCCAGCGACTCCGCTTTGCCATGACCAAAGGTATGTTCTTCATCAGCAGGCTGTAGCGAATAGCGAACCACCAGCAGGTTGGTCAGCGAGGCGGCAATGTCCACCAGCGAATCCACCAGCGCAGCCAGAATACTGACAGAACCGGTATACCACCACGCAAAAATTTTGATCAAAAGTAACGCGGAGGCCATAGCCGTCGCGGCGATAGCGGCGCGGCTCACCAACCGGCCATAAGATTGATTCATATAGGCTCCTTCTCCTGCAATGCGCTTAGTATAACCCGAACTTGTGACGCTCACGGGATAGGCGAAGGAGTTGATTTACCGTAAAAAGGGCAAAAAAAACCCCCACATCATGTGGGGGAAGACAGGGATGGTGTCTATGGCAAGGAAAACAGGGTTTGTTACTGGGGTTGCAGGGTGTTGCTACTACTCGAAAGCATCATCGCTGAGCCTTTCTGCATCCTTGCAACCTCACGCAACTGATCCATACGCTGCTGGTGCTTAGCATTTAAAACCGCTTGCTGCTCTGGCGTAAGCAGGTGGTACATCTGGTTGCGAACCTTAGCCATCTCGACCTGGCGGGCAACCTGTTCCTGCGCCATCTTTTCTGCCTGAGCGCGCACAGCGTTTTCATCAAAATTTTCTGCGGTGACAAGGCGATGCATTGTCTCCATTTCGCTAACATTAACGGGGAGCCTGTCGTGGCGTGCCCGTTGCATAAGATCCCGTAACTGCTGACGTTGCTGCTCGGTTAAACTTATGCCGTCAAACATATGGCTTTGGCTACCGCGCTGTCCCCCGTCGTCTCCGGGGAGCCAGTTAACGCTGGTAACGACTTCAGCGGCCTGGCTATATGCACTTAGCGCCAGCGTTGAGGCCATGACGGCAGCGATAACATTGCGCATCACATACTCCCAAAACGTTTGTGTCGCGATTCAACGAGAGACAGTCTACGATTCAGGCTGCAAACATGCGTCAGGGGGTGTAAAACAACGTAAAGTCATGGATTAGCGGGCCTTGATGACGTAATTTCTGCCTCGGAGGTATTTAAACAATGAATAAAATCCTGTTAGTTGATGATGACCGGGAGCTCACCTCCCTGTTAAAAGAGCTGCTCGATATGGAAGGTTTTAACGTGCTGGTGGCCCATGATGGGGAACAGGCGCTGGCCCTTCTGGACGACAGCGTTGATTTATTGCTGCTCGACGTGATGATGCCGAAGAAAAACGGTATCGATACGCTGAAAGAGCTGCGTCAGACACACCAGACTCCGGTTATCATGCTAACAGCGCGCGGAAGCGAGCTGGATCGCGTTCTCGGCCTCGAGCTGGGCGCGGATGACTATTTGCCTAAGCCATTCAACGATCGCGAGCTGGTGGCCCGTATACGCGCGATTCTGCGCCGTTCCCACTGGAGCGAGCAGCAGCAGACGACCGAAGCCGGCTCACCAACCCTGGAAGTGGATGCCTTAAGCCTCAATCCGGGCCGCCAGGAAGCCAATTTCGATGGCCAGACGCTGGAGCTCACCGGCACCGAGTTCACCCTGCTCTATCTGTTAGCGCAGCATCTCGGTCAGGTAGTCTCCCGTGAGCATTTAAGCCAGGAAGTGTTAGGCAAGCGCCTGACGCCGTTCGACCGCGCCATTGATATGCATATTTCCAACCTGCGGCGTAAGCTGCCGGAGCGCAAAGATGGCCATCCGTGGTTTAAAACGCTGCGTGGCCGCGGGTATCTGATGGTTTCCGCTTCATGATTGGAAGTTTGACTGCACGCATCTTCGCCATCTTCTGGCTCACGCTGGCGCTGGTGTTGATGCTGGTGCTGATGTTGCCCAAACTGGATTCCCGGCAGATGACCGAGCTGCTGGAAAGCGAGCAGCGTCAGGGCATCATGATCGAGCAGCACGTCGAGGCCGAGCTGGCCAACGATCCGCCAAACGACCTGATGTGGTGGCGTCGTTTGTTTCGCGCCATCGATAAATGGGCGCCTCCGGGACAACGCCTGCTGCTGGTGACCAGCGAAGGCCGCGTGATCGGCGCAGAACGCAACGAGATGCAGATCATTCGTAACTTTATCGGCCAGGCCGATAACGCCGATCATCCGCAGAAAAAACGCTATGGCCGCCTGGAAATGGTGGGCCCGTTTTCCGTCCGGGACGGGGAGGATAACTATCAGCTCTATCTGATTCGTCCCGCCAGCACCTCACAATCCGACTTTATCAACCTGCTGTTTGACCGGCCGCTGCTGCTGCTGATCGTCACGATGCTGGTCAGCGCCCCGCTGCTGCTGTGGCTGGCGTGGAGCCTGGCGAAACCGGCGCGTAAGCTGAAAAATGCCGCCGATGAAGTCGCCCAGGGCAACCTGCGCCAGCATCCGGAGCTGGAAGCCGGGCCGCAGGAGTTTTTAGCCGCTGGCGCCAGTTTTAACCAGATGGTGACGGCCCTGGAGCGGATGATGACCAGCCAGCAGCGGCTGCTGTCCGATATCTCGCACGAGCTGCGCACGCCGCTTACGCGCCTGCAATTAGGTACCGCCCTGCTGCGTCGCCGCAGCGGAGAGAGTAAGGAGCTGGAGCGTATCGAAACTGAAGCGCACCGGCTGGACAGCATGATCAACGACCTGCTGGTGATGTCGCGCAATCAGGCGAAAAACGCCCTGGTCAGCGAGACGGTGAAAGCCAATCAGCTATGGAACGAAGTGTTGGACAATGCGGCGTTTGAAGCCGAGCAGATGGGGAAATCTTTCACCGTTGAGTATCCGCCGGGCCCATGGCCGCTGTACGGTAACCCCAATGCGCTGGAAAGCGCGCTGGAGAATATCGTGCGCAACGCCCTGCGCTACTCGCATACGAAAATTTCCGTCAGCTTCTCGGTGGATAAAGACGGGATTACGGTTAACGTCGATGACGACGGCCCGGGAGTCAGCCCGGAGGATCGCGAACAGATTTTCCGGCCATTCTACCGGACCGACGAGGCGCGCGACCGCGAGTCCGGCGGCACCGGCCTGGGGCTGGCGATTGTCGAAACCGCTATTCAGCAGCACCGCGGCTGGGTGAAGGCCGACGACAGCCCGCTGGGTGGTCTGCGTTTAACAATCTGGCTGCCGCTGTATAAACGAACCTGACGCCGACCCGGCCTGCGCTGTGCGGCGCTGCGCCGGGAGCATCCCCGGGAATACTTAATATGGGGGATTATTTCCCCCATAATCTCCGCGAACTATCCTCTATCTTGCCGCTTAAACGCCGTTTCTGCATCGTTCGGCTCCAGCTAACAGACAGGCCCGCTGCCGACAATAAGCGGTGGTACTGATCATCATCAAACGGCATCTGCCAGGCAATCGCCCCGGCCTCATGAACGCTGACATCACTCAGCCGGGAAACCAGCTCGAGCGGCGCATCGCTGGAAACTTGCCCTCCGGCAATCACCCGGTACAGCCAGCCGGTTTTTCCGCTGTTTTGCATCAGCTGCGCCATATCATTGATCGCAAAATGAAAGTTGAGCTTGAAGCACGGCGATCGCGGCTGGGTGACCTGGATCAGCGCCTCGCCCCAGCGAAAGATATCGCCGATATAAACGTTTTGCTCGGTAAGCCCGGTGGTGGAGAGGTTTTCGCCGAACGCCGGCGCGCAGAACCGCTCGGCCTGCTGGGGGAAGTCACGGATCCAGTCGGCATAGTGTTCGCGCGGATAATGACACAGCGCGCGGTCCGGCCCGCCGTGGATTTTCTTCTCCGCCTGCTGGTCCCCATCGAGACCGAGATCGCCGAGCTGCAATTCTCCGTCGACCTGGATTTTGTCGATCGCGCTGGGGCGACTGCCCGCGTAGTCCCTGATTTTGCCGACAAAGACATTCACCGGATAATGCATGGCTGCTCTCCTTGCTACAGATATAAAAAAAGCGAGTCATCAGACTCGCTTCTCTTTTAGCGCAATGCAACCTTATTTTTTGGCGGCAAAACGCGCTGCAGCTTCGTCCCAGTTCACTACGTCCCAGAAGGCTTTGATGTAGTCCGGGCGGCGGTTCTGGAATTTCAGGTAGTAAGCGTGTTCCCAGACGTCCAGGCCGATAATCGGGAAGCCGGAAGCGCCGGAAATGGCTTCGCCCATCAGCGGGGAATCCTGGTTGGCGGTGGAGACAACGGCCAGTTTGTCACCTTTCAGGACCAGCCACGCCCAGCCGGAGCCGAAACGGGTAGCAGCGGCTTTTTCGAATTCCGCTTTGAAGTTCTCCACGGAACCGAAATCGCGCTCGATAGCCGCTTTCAGGTCGCCCTGCAGGGTGGTACCGGTTTTCAGGCCTTTCCAGAACAGGCTGTGGTTCGCGTGGCCGCCGGCGTTGTTACGCAGTACGGTTTTTTTGTCAGCCGGCAGCTGATCCAGCTTGGTAATCAGCTCTTCAGCGGACAGGTTAGCGAACTCCGGCAGGCTTTCCAGCGCGGCGTTGGCATTGTTCACGTAGGTCTGGTGGTGTTTAGTGTGATGGATCTCCATCGTCTGCTTGTCGAAGTGCGGTTCCAGAGCATCGTAAGCGTAAGGCAGGGATGGCAGGGTATAGCTCATAATCATCTCCATTATTGTCGAGCGGCTCAAGTGTTAACGCCGCGTAAGCAGTTTGTCCATTATAGTTAATTAAATGGTATTGAAAATGCTTATCAATGCCGTATTTTTCATATGGATATAACCAGAAGAAATACCCGTCGTTTTGTGATGTAGAACAACTAATTAAGCCCATGGTTGCCAGGGTTCGCCATCCTGTGGCAACGTCCTGAAGGCGGCCAAAGCGGCCAATTTTTACACTCATCCCATCGGAAGCCGCCGTCTCCGATAAAAAAAGATGAGGATAAAATCAATGAACCACGCGATTACGATGGGTATTTTTTGGCATTTGATAGGGGCCGCCAGTGCCGCCTGTTTCTATGCCCCGTTCAAGAAAGTAAAACACTGGTCGTGGGAAACCATGTGGTCGGTCGGGGGGATCGTCTCCTGGCTGATTCTGCCCTGGGCCATCAGCGCCACGCTGTTACCCGACTTCTGGGCCTACTACCGCTCTTTTAGCGCCTCCACGCTGCTGCCGGTCTTTCTGTTCGGCGCCATGTGGGGCATTGGTAATATCAACTATGGCCTGACCATGCGCTATCTTGGCATGTCGATGGGGATTGGCATCGCCATTGGCATCACGCTGATTGTCGGCACGCTGATGACGCCGATTATTAACGGTCAGTTTGCAGTGCTGATGCGCACCCAGGGCGGTCAAATGACGCTGCTCGGCGTGCTGGTGGCGGTGATTGGCGTCGGCATCGTCACCCGCGCAGGCCAGCTGAAAGAGCGCAAAATGGGCATCAAAGCCGAAGAGTTCAATCTGAAGAAAGGGCTTCTGCTGGCGGTAATGTGCGGTATCTTCTCCGCAGGGATGTCGTTCGCGATGAACGCCGCCAAACCGATGCATGATGCCGCCGCGGCGCTCGGCGTCGACCCGCTGTACGCAGCGCTGCCAAGCTACGTGGTGATTATGGGCGGCGGGGCGCTGGTTAACCTTGGCTTCTGCTTTATTCGTCTGGCGAAAGTGAAGAACCTGTCAGTCAAAGCCGATTTCTCGCTGGCCAAACCGCTTATCATCAGCAACCTTCTGCTCTCTGCCCTCGGCGGTCTGATGTGGTATCTCCAGTTCTTCTTCTATGCCTGGGGCCACGCCAGCATTCCGGCGCAGTATGATTATATGAGCTGGATGCTGCACATGAGTTTCTACGTGCTGTGCGGCGGTGTGGTGGGTCTGGTGCTGAAGGAGTGGAACAACGCCGGCCGTCGTCCGGTGAGCGTCCTGAGCCTCGGCTGCGTGGTGATCATCATCGCCGCCAATATCGTCGGTCTGGGAATGGCCAGTTAATCACCGGATCATCCGCCTGACAACGACGCTCTTCAGGCGGCGGCGCGACTGCGCTGCCGCCATTGCCCCGGTGACATGCCGATTTCCCGGCTAAAAACCACCGAAAAGTAGTTACTGTCCTCAAAGCCGCACTGCATGGCGATATCGCCGATTAAGCGCTCGGTATGCTGCAGCAGATACTGCGCATGGCAGATCCGCAGCTGGCGTAAATAGTGATTGATGGTCATCCCGGTTTGCTGGCGAAACTGCTGGCGAAGCGCCCGCTCGCTGCCGCCCTCCTGCTCGCAGAAACGCTCCAGAACAAAGGGGCGGCTAAGGCTGGCCGCCAGCGCGGCCAGCAGTTTGTCCAGCAGCGCTTCGCGCTGCGTCGCCGCGGGATCATCCGTCGCGTAGCGATGGCGCTGCAGCGTCAGCGCCAGCTGGGCAAAAAGCAGTTCGGCCATCGCATTTCCCTGCGCGTCGCGCCGGGCGCACTCATGCTCAAGCTGGCTAATCACCTGGCGCGCCTGCGCCATACCTGTGCTGCCCATGCGCCAGTGGGGCTTCCACGGCGTGCCGAAGAGGCCAGGGATCGCCCCGGCCCAGTCAAAATTGAGCTGCAGCCGCTCCGGGCAATAGATGATGTTCTGCAGAACCAGATCGTTAACGGAAGCATAGGAGTGTTTATCTTCGGCGCGAATGTAGAACAGATCGCCGCGGGTAATGCGCCAGGGGCGATCGTTAAGGACGTGCAGCCCGTTGCCTCGCCACACCAGCACCAGCTCGCAGAACTCATGGGTATGTTCGGCAAAGACATTTTGCGGGTAGCGGTCTGCCACCGCCACTGCCTGTGTGGCGGAAGGGAAAAACTCCTCTTTACGTAAAATCAGACCGGCCACGGCTCACACTCCAAACGCGGATAACGGCGCATTATTCGCGTTTTTAGTCTGCAATACGTTGACTCTTCTCGCGTTACTGAAGAATGGCGTCGCGCCCCTGACGGATATCGCGCGGCGACCAGTCGAACTCCCGGCGAAAAAGCGTCGAAAAGTGGTTACTGTCGCCGAAGCCGCAGCGATAAGCGATATCAGTCACGCTTTCATCGCTGTGGCGCAGCAGGTGGCGGGCTTTCATCAGGCGCACCCGATTAAGATAGCGCTGTGGCGTCAGACCGGTCTGCTGCTTCAGCTGGCGGTGCAGCGTACGCAGCGACAGCGAAAACTGCGCCGCCACCTCCTCCCAGCAGATCTCCTGCGCAAAATGGTCTTCGAGCCAGGCCAACAGCTGATTCAGCCGCGCATCGTTGTTGGTGGCCTCTTCCGCAAGGCTGCTCTTACGTAACAGCACCAGCAGCTGCATAAACAGGATCTCACGGCTGGCGACGGCATGAGTATCCGTATCGCTCCCCACGGCCTCGATCTGCGCCACGATATGCCGCACCTGTTGCAGGACGGTTTGATTCACCCGCCAGTGCGAGGGGTAGTTTCCTTCCTGTTCCTGGGGCAGTAGTTGACTGACCCCGGCGAGAAAGCGAAACGCATCCGGCGCGCGATAGAGCACATTGGTCAGACACAGATTATCCGTGTGCTCGTAAAGATGGCGGTCGTGATCGCGGATAAAACAGACCGAACCGCCGCCAATGGTATAGGGCTGGCCATTGAAGACGTGAATACCCGATCCCTGCTCCACGATAACTATTTCATGAAAATCATGGTGATGCTCCGGAAAGGCCGACTGAGGGAGGCGGGGTTCAATAGCCACCGTCGAGATCCCGGCCTTAAAGAAATCCGTACTGTGCAATATGGTCATGATGCCACCCTCGTAATGAGAAAAATTATCAGTCACCGGCTGATAGTAATGAAGGGTTGGCTATCCGGCCTTCAATTTTTGACCGCGAAATTCGTAAATCCTGCCGCTTTTTCAAGAATCAGCCGGAAAGATGCGGAACTGCGGAGGCCATCACATCCCCCTCGCCATCCCCTAAAACCGCAAACTGTGATGTCCCTCACGGTCACCTTTGCTTTCTTGCCAGCGGCCAGTTTTGGCTGTCCGTAGCGAGAAGGTGTCAGTAAACGGCCTTTTTTAGACTGCGGACAATGATTTTAAGAAGGATCGTTTCATGAGTATTCGTCATTGTGTCGCTGTCGATTTAGGCGCCTCCAGCGGGCGGGTGATGCTCGCCAGCTATCAGCCCGGGCCGCGCGCCCTGACGCTGCGCGAAATTCATCGCTTCACCAATAGTCTGCAGAAAGTAGACGGCTTCGACTGCTGGGATGTAGATAGCCTGGAAGGCGAGATCCGCCGCGGGCTGGAGAAAGTGTGTGAGCAGGGCATTCTGATAGACAGTATCGGCATCGATACCTGGGGGGTAGATTATGTCCTGCTGGATAAGCAGGGCCAGCGCGTCGGGCTGCCGATCTCCTATCGTGACGACCGCACCCAGGGCCTGCTGCGTCACGCTGAAGCGCAGCTGGGCCGGGCGGAAATCTATCGCCGCAGCGGCATTCAGTTTTTGCCGTTTAACACGCTTTATCAGCTGCGCGCGCTGGTGGAGCAGCAGCCGGAGCTGGTCAGTCAGGCTGCCCATGCCCTGCTGATCCCCGACTATTTCAGCTTCCGCCTGACCGGCAATCTGAACTGGGAATATACCAACGCCACCACCACCCAGCTGGTCAATATTAACAGCGATAGCTGGGATGAGACGCTGCTGAACTGGACCGGCGCGCCGTTGGCGTGGTTCGGAAAGCCGACCCACCCCGGCAATGTGATAGGCCACTGGATCTGCCCGCAGGGTAACCGAATTCCGGTAGTCGCTGTCGCCAGCCACGACACCGCCAGCGCGGTGATCGCCTCCCCGCTGGCCGACCGCCATGCCGCCTATCTCTCCTCCGGCACCTGGTCGCTGATGGGGTTTGAAAGCCTGACGCCGTACACCTGCGACGCGGCGCTGCAGGCCAATATCACCAACGAAGGCGGAGCCGAAGGCCGCTATCGGGTGCTGAAAAATATCATGGGCCTGTGGCTGCTGCAGCGGGTGCTAAAAGAGCAAAACGTCAGCGACCTGCAGGGGCTGATCGCCCGCACCGCCGCGCTACCGGCGTGCCGCTTCATAATTGACTGCAACGATGACCGCTTTATCAACCCGGCCAGTATGAGCGCCGAGATCCAGGCCGCCTGTCGCGACGCCGGGCAGCCGGTTCCTGAAAGCGATGCCGAACTGGCGCGCTGCATTTTCGACAGCCTGGCGCTGCTCTACGCCCGGGTGCTTAACGAGCTGGCGGCGCTGCGCGGCCACCCTTTCAGCCAGCTGCATATCGTCGGCGGCGGCTGTCAGAACACGCTGCTCAACCAGCTGTGCGCTGACGCCTGCGGGATCGTCGTCGTGGCCGGCCCGATAGAGGCCTCCACCCTCGGCAATATCGGCATCCAGTTAATGACCCTCGACGAGCTGGCCAATGTCGATGAGTTTCGTCAGGTAGTGCGCGGCAACGCGGCGCTCACCACTTTTACCCCCAATCCTGATAGTGAAATTGCCCGTTTCGTGGCGCAGTTTCAGCCACAACAGACCAAGGAGCTTTGCGCATGACCACTCAACTTGAACAAGCCTGGGAAATTGCTAAGCAGCGCTACGCCGCCGTCGGCGTGGATGTCGAGGAGGCCCTGCGCCAGCTGGACCGTCTGCCCGTCTCCATGCACTGCTGGCAGGGTGACGACGTCGCCGGTTTCGAAAACCCGGCGGGAAGCCTGACCGGTGGCATCCAGGCGACCGGCAACTACCCGGGCAAAGCGCGCAATGCAGAAGAACTCCGCGCCGACCTTGAGCAGGCGCTGAGCCTGATCCCGGGGCCAAAGCGTCTCAATCTGCACGCTATTTACCTGGAATCCGACGCGCCGGTAGCCCGCAATGAGATTAAGCCGGAGCACTTTAAAAACTGGGTTACGTGGGCGAAAGCCAACAAACTGGGGCTGGATTTCAACCCCTCCTGCTTCTCGCATCCGCTGAGCGCCGACGGCTTTACCCTGTCGCACGCCAACGATGAGATCCGCCAGTTCTGGATCGACCACTGCAAAGCCAGCCGCCGCGTATCCGCTTATTTTGGCGAACAGCTGGGCACGCCGTCGGTGATGAATATCTGGGTGCCGGACGGCATGAAGGATATTACCGTTGACCGCTTCGCCCCGCGCCAGCGGCTGCTGAACGCCCTTGATGAGGTGATCAGCGAGAAGCTCGACCCGGCGCACCATATCGACGCCGTGGAGAGCAAGCTGTTCGGCATCGGCGCCGAAAGCTACACCGTCGGCTCCAACGAGTTCTATATGGGTTACGCCACCAGCCGTCAGACGGCGCTGTGCCTCGATGCCGGCCACTTCCATCCGACGGAAGTGATCTCCGACAAGATCTCCGCCGCCATGCTCTACATCCCGCGCCTGCTGCTGCACGTCAGCCGCCCGGTGCGCTGGGACAGCGACCACGTGGTGCTGCTGGATGATGAAACCCAGGCCATCGCCAGCGAAATCATTCGCCATAACCTGTTTGACCGCGTGCACATCGGCCTCGACTTCTTCGATGCCTCCATCAACCGCATCGCGGCCTGGGTGATTGGCACCCGCAATATGAAAAAAGCGCTGCTGCGCGCCCTGCTGGAACCGACCGCCCAGCTGCGCCAGCTGGAGAACGACGGCGATTACACCGCCCGCCTGGCGCTGCTCGAAGAGCAAAAATCGCTGCCGTGGCAGGCCATCTGGGAGATGTACTGTCAGCGTCACGACACGCCGGCGGGCAGCCAGTGGCTGGACAGCGTACGGGCTTATGAGAATGCGGTTCTGAGCCAGCGCGGGTAATGCACGAGCTTCCCCGGGTCGCGGCTGACGCCTTACCCGGGCTACGAACCGGTAGCCCGGATAAGCCGTTTACGGCGCAATCCGGGGGCACGCACATATTTAGGGTGAGGGGGTCAACCCCGCACCGAATCAACAGGAAAGACAAGACTATGCAGACCATTATCGACGCCTGGTTCGTCCAGGGCATGATCAAAGCCACCTCCGACGCCTGGCTGAAAGGCTGGGACGAACGCAACGGCGGCAACCTGACGCTGCGTCTGGATGAAGCGGATATCGAACCTTACGCGGCGGATTTCCACGCCCAACCGCGCTATATCGCCCTCAGCCAGCCGATGCCAACCCTGGCCAACCAGCCGTTTATCGTCACCGGCTCCGGCAAATTCTTCCGTAACGTCCAGCTCGACCCGGCCGCCAACCTCGGCGTGGTGAAGGTCGACAGCGACGGCGCGGGATACCATATCCTGTGGGGCCTGACGGAGGATGCCGTCCCGACCTCCGAGCTGCCGGCACACTTCCTGTCGCACAGCGAGCGCATCAAACTGACCGGCGGCAAAGACCGGGTGATCATGCACTGCCATGCCACCAACCTGATCGCCCTGACCTATGTTCTGGAGAACCACAGCGATCTTTTCACCCGTAAGCTGTGGGAAGGTAGCACCGAATGTCTGGTGGTCTTCCCGGATGGCGTCGGCATTCTGCCGTGGATGGTGCCGGGCACCGATGAAATCGGCCAGGCGACCGCCGAAACCATGCAAAAACACTCGCTGGTGCTGTGGCCGTTCCACGGCGTCTTCGGCAGCGGCCCCACGCTGGATGAGACCTTCGGCCTGATCGATACCGCCGAGAAGTCCGCCGAAGTGCTGGTGAAAGTCTTGTCGATGGGCGGGATGAAGCAGACCATCACCCGCGACGAGCTTATCGCCCTTGGCAAACGCTTCAACGTGCAGCCGCTGCAGTCCGCTTTAGATCTTTATCCATAACAACATCGCGCCCCGCTCACCGAGACGGGGCGAAATATCACCTGCAAACCCTACAAAACTAACTCATGTGGAGTAAAAGCAATGAAAACAAAGACAAGCTTGATCCTCACCGTTGCCGCCCTGGCGTTGTCCGGTTCCGCCTTAGCCGAAGTTAAAATCGCCCTTGTGGCGAAATCGCTGGGAAATGGCTTCTTCGAAGCCGCCAACGTTGGCGCCCAACAGGCAGCCAAGGAGTTAGGTGATGTCAAAGTGATCTACACCGGCCCGACCACTACCACCGCCGAGGCGCAGATCGACGTGCTGAACGGGTTGATCGCCCAGGGGGTGGATGCGATCGCCATTTCCGCCAACGATCCGGACGCGGTGGTGCCGGTGCTGAAAAAAGCGATGCAGCGCGGCATCAAGGTGGTCTCATGGGACTCCGGCGTGGCGCCGGCAGGCCGTCAGATCCATCTTAACCCCTCAAATAACGCCTTAATTGGCGAAACCAACGTCAAGCTTGCCGCCGATGCGCTGCAGGCGCTGAACGTTGAGAAAGGCGAGGTGGCCGTGTTAAGCGCCACCCCAACCTCCACGAACCAGAACATCTGGATTGAGGAGATGAAAAAGGTGCTACCGCAGTATCCGTCGGTGCAGCTGGTCACCGTCGCCTACGGTGACGATCTGTCGGATAAAAGCTACCGCGAAGCGGTGGGTCTGCTGAAATCATATCCGGACCTGAAAGTCATTGTCTCGCCGTCGTCGGTGGGGATTGTTGCCGCCGCGCAGGCGGTGAAGGACCAGGGCAAAATCGGCAAAGTGTATGTCACCGGGCTGGGGCTGCCGTCGGAAATGGCCGGCGCGATCAAATCCGGCGCCAGCAAAAGCTTCGCCATCTGGAACCCGATTGACCTGGGCTACGCCGCCACCTATCTGGCCGACGATTTAGTCAAAGGCACGGCGACCAAAACCGAAGCCAGTATGGGCAAGCTGGGCAAAGTGAAGCTGGACGCCGAGGGGAATGGCGCGATGGCCAAGCCGTTTGTCTACGATGCGAGCAACATCGATAAGTTCTCGAAAATTTTCTAATCCTTGTTCCCTCACCCCGGCCCTCTCCCGGAGGGAGAGGGGGAACGGCTGGCCCTCTGCGCGATGCGGCCAGCGGACGCCGGACCGTTCCCTCGCCCCTGTGGGGGAGGGTTAGGGTGAGGGGTGATTTTTGTGGAGAACTATCATGTCAGCATCAACGCCACTGCTGTCGCTGAAGGGGATCACCAAAATTTTTCCCGGTGTGCGCGCCCTTGAGAACGTGCAGCTTGATCTCTGGCCCGGCAAAGTGACCGCCTTAATCGGCGAAAACGGCGCGGGGAAATCCACGCTGGTCAAAGTGATGACCGGTATTTATCAGCCCGAAGAGGGCGAGATCCTCTATAAAGCGATCCCCATTCATCTGCCAACGCCGGAGTCGGCGCATAAGGTAGGGATCACCGCCATTCACCAGGAAACCGTGCTGTTTGACGAACTCTCGGTCAGCGAAAACATTTTCGTCGGCCAGTATCTGTATAAGGGACTGCTGAAAACGCTCGACTGGCCGGCGATGCACCGCAGAGCCAACGAGATCCTCACCCGGCTGGAAGTCCAGATCGACCCGCGAGCCACGCTGAAAACCCTCAGCATCGCCCAGCGTCACATGGTGGCGATTGCCCGGGCGCTGGCTTTCGACGCCCAGGTGGTGATCCTCGATGAGCCGACCGCCGCGCTTTCCCAGCATGAAATCCTCGAGTTTTATCACATCGTTGAGCGTCTGAAGCAGGACGGCAAAGCGATCCTGTTTATCTCGCATAAGTTCGATGAAATCTTCGAGCTGGCCGATTATTACACCATCCTGCGCGATGGGGTGTACGTCAGCTCCGGGGCGATAAGCGACATCACCGAAGAGCGGATGGTGTCGATGATGGTGGGCCGGGCGATCAGCCAAACCTACCCGAAAGTCGACTGCACACCCGGAGAAACGGTGCTGGAGGTGACCGATCTCTGTCATCCTACCGAGTTTGCCCATATCAGCTTCCGCCTGCGCAAGGGAGAAATTCTCGGCTTTTACGGCCTGGTGGGCGCCGGACGCACCGAGCTGATGCAGGCGCTCTCCGGTGTCTCGCGCCCCTCCTCCGGCGAGATCCGCCTGAACGGCAGAACCATGCGCTTTCACCAGCCCGCCGACGCCATCCGCGCGGGCATCGTCTGCGTGCCGGAAGAGCGGCAGAAACAGGGAGCGATCATCGCCCTGCCTATCGCCCAGAACATCAGTTTACCGCAGCTCAGCAAGCTCAACCCTAACGGCGTCCTGAACGACGCCCGGGAATGGCGGCTGGCCGACGAGTACGCCTCGCGCCTGCAGGTAAAAGCCTTCAGCTGGCGGCAGCCGGTGGAGACCCTCTCCGGCGGCAACCAGCAGAAAGTGGTGATTGGCAAATGGCTGGCGACCCAGCCCGAGGTGATCATTCTCGATGAGCCGACCAAAGGCATCGATATCGGCTCAAAGGCCGCCGTGCATCAGTTTATGTCCGAGCTGGTCAGCCAGGGGCTGGCGGTGATTATGGTGTCGTCAGAGCTGCCGGAAGTGATGGGCATGGCCGACCGGATTATCGTAATGCACGAAGGGCTGATGGTCGCCGAGTACCGGGCCGGGGAAGCGACGGCGGAAACCATCGTTAGCGCCGCCAGCGGCATCGGCCAGGAGGCGGCATGATGGGACACGCATGGCTGAAACATCGCGAAGCGCTGCTGGCGGTGGTCATTATTTTGATGATCGGCGCCATCGGCAGCCGGGCGCCGTCGTTCGTTTCACCGGGCAATCTGGTGGAGATGTTTAACGATACCGCCATCCTTATCATCCTCGCCCTCGGGCAGATGATGGTGTTGCTCACCAAAGGCATTGATCTGTCGATGGCCGCCAACCTGGCGCTGACCGGGATGATCGTCGCCCTGATTAACGCCCACTATCCGGGTATTCCGGTGGTGGCGCTGCTGGCGCTGGCGACTCTGCTGGGCCTGCTGATGGGAGTAATTAACGGCCTGCTGGTCTGGCGCCTCGGCATTCCCGCCATTGTGGTGACCCTGGGCACCATGAGCATTTATCGCGGCATTATCTTCCTGCTGACTGACGGCGGCTGGGTTAACTCACATCAGATGAGCGCTGATTTTCTCAGTCTGCCGCGCAGCCCCCTCCTGGGGCTGCCGCTACTGAGCTGGTGCGCCATCGCCGCGCTGCTGCTGGTGGGTTATTTCCTGCGCTACAGCCGCACCGGCCGGGCCTTATACACCGCGGGCGGCAATGCGACGGCGGCATACTACACCGGCATTAACGCCGGGAAAATGCAGTTCGTCAGCTTCTGTCTCTCCGGCGCGCTGGCCGGCTTCTGCGGCTATCTGTGGATCTCGCGCTTCGCCGTCGCCTATGTCGACGTCGCCAACGGTTTTGAACTCCAGGTGGTCGCCGCCTGCGTGATCGGCGGTATCAGCACCATGGGCGGAAGCGGACGGGTGCTGGGCTGCCTGTGCGGCGCGCTGTTCCTCGGGGTCATCAATAACGCCCTGCCGGTGATCGGCATCTCGCCCTTCTGGCAAATGGCGATTTCCGGGGCGGTGATCGTCATGGCGGTGCTGCTCAACGAGCGCGGCAATCGCGGTCACGGGCGGTTAATCCTGCGCAACGCGGCGTTAGCCCGACAGAAACAGGCGGTGAAATCATGAGCAAAATGATGGTATCTGAAGAGATGAAAAACGCCCCGGCCGCGCCGTCGCCGCTGCGCCGCCTGCTGTGCTGGGAAGGGTTTTTACTGGCGATCACCCTGGCGGTATTTATCGGCAACGCCGTGGCTTCCCCGTACTTCCTCAATATCTGGAACCTGTCGGACGCCACCTTTACCTTTACCGAGAAGGCGATCGTCGTCCTGCCGATGGCGATGCTGATTATCGCCCGGGAAATCGATCTGTCGGTAGCCTCGACGATGGCGCTCAGCTCAACGGTGATGGGCTTCTGCGCGGCAGCGGGGATGGACACTCCGCTGCTGGTGGTCATCGGCCTGAGCGTAGGTCTGCTGTGCGGCCTGTTCAACGGCTTGCTGGTGACCCGCTTTAACCTGTCGTCCATTGTGATCACCATCGGCACCATGAGCCTGTATCGCGGCATCACCTATATCCTGCTGGGCGATCAGGCACTCAATCACTATCCGGAGAGCTTTGCCTGGTTCGGCCAGGGGTACGTGTGGGGGGCGCTCTCTTTTGAGTTTGCGCTGTTTATCCTCCTCGCGGCCGCCTTCACCTTCCTGCTGCATAAAACCAACTTTGGTCGCCGGACCTACGCCATCGGCAATAACCCGACCGGCGCCTGGTTCTCTGGGATCAACGTTAAGCGTCATAACCTGGTGCTGTTCGCGCTGGTCGGGCTGATGGCCGGGCTGGCGGCGGTCCTGCTGACCTCACGGCTCGGCAGTACCCGCCCCACCCTGGCGATGGGTTGGGAGCTGGCGGTTGTCACCATGGCGGTGCTCGGCGGCGTCAATATTCTCGGCGGCTCCGGCAGCATGCCCGGGGTGATCATTGCCGCCTTTCTGATGGGGCTGGTGACCTTCGGCCTGAGCCTGCTGAACGTCCCCGGCATCGTGATGTCGGTGATTATCGGCGCCATGCTGATCGTGGTGATCTCCCTGCCGATTATTACCCGGCGGATGATGCAGCGAAGACGATGTTAATTTCCCCCTCACCCTGGCCCCCTCCCTGCGGGAGAAGGTCGGGGTGAGGGGAAACGGATTTCCCAAAATCAACATTAAGGAGAATTATCATGAGTTTTATGTTGGCACTACCTAAAATCAGCCTCCACGGCGCAGGCGCGATCGGTGATATGGTCAAGCTGGTAGCGGGCAAACAGTGGGGCAAGGCGCTGATCGTCACCGACGGTCAGCTGGTGAAGCTGGGCCTGCTGAACAGCCTGTTCGCCGCGCTGGATGAACAGCAGATGGCTTATCAGCTATTTGACGAGGTATTCCCCAACCCCACCGAAGCGCTGGTGCAGCAAGGCTATGCGGCTTACCAGGCGGCCCGCTGCGATTACCTGATCGCCTTCGGCGGCGGTAGCCCGATTGATACCGCCAAAGCGATAAAAATCCTCACCGCCAACCCAGGCCCCTCCACCGCCTACTCCGGCGTCGGCAAAGTGAAAAACGCTGGCGTGCCGCTGGTGGCCATCAACACCACCGCCGGCACGGCGGCGGAGATGACCAGCAACGCGGTAATTATCGATAGCGAGCGGCAGGTGAAAGAGGTGATTATCGACCCGAACCTGATCCCGGATATCGCCGTCGACGACGCCAGCGTGATGCTCGACATTCCGCCAGCCGTTACCGCCGCCACCGGCATGGATGCCCTGACCCACGCCATCGAGGCCTTTGTCTCCGTTGGCGCCCATCCCCTGACCGACGCCAACGCCCTCGAAGCCATCCGCCTGATTAACCTGTGGCTGCCGAAAGCGGTAGACGATGGACACGATCTGCAGGCCCGCGAGCAGATGGCCTTTGGCCAGTATCTGGCGGGCATGGCGTTCAACAGCGCCGGCCTCGGGCTGGTACATGCCCTGGCCCATCAGCCTGGCGCCACCCACAACCTGCCGCACGGGGTATGCAACGCCATCCTGCTGCCGATCATCGAAAACTTTAACCGCCCGAACGCGGTGGCGCGCTTTGCCCGCGTGGCGCAGGCGATGGGCGTCGATACTCGCGGCATGAGCGATGAAGCTGCCAGCATGGAGGCCATCAATGCCATCCGCACGCTGAGCAAACGCGTAGGGATCCCCCAGGGTTTCAGCCAGCTTGGCGTCAGCAAAGCCGATATCGAAGGCTGGCTGGATAAAGCGCTGGCCGACCCATGCGCGCCGTGTAACCCGCGCCTCGCCAGCCGCGATGAGGTTCGCGAGCTCTATCTGGAGGCCTTATGATCCGTAAAGCCTTCGTCATGCAGGTGAACCCCGACGCGCACGAGGAGTACCAGCGCCGCCATAACCCCATCTGGCCAGAGCTGGAAGCAGTGCTGAAAGCGCACGGCGCGCACCACTACGCCATCTATCTCGATAAAGAACGCCATCTCCTGTTCGCGACGGTGGAGATTGAATCGGAAGCCCGCTGGGAAGCGGTCGCCAGCACGGAAGTATGCCAGCGTTGGTGGAAATACATGCGCGAGGTGATGCCCAGCAACCCGGACAACAGCCCGCTGAGCGCGGAGCTCAAAGAAGTGTTTTATCTGGCGTAAAAATAACTGGCCTCCCTCCAGACGGGAGGCCGGTCGATTAAACGGTCATTGCATTATCGCGCAGCGGCTCGGTTTTCGTCTTACCCGCTAACGTAAACGCGGATATTAAGGTGACGGTCAGGGCAATACCACCGAGGATCATGTAGGTATCCTGAAAGCCGATCCGATCGTACATATTGCCGGCGAAAGCGGAGAGAAAGATCGCCGCCACCTGCTTGGCGAACTGGAAGCCCACCAGATAAATGGTCGCCGACAGCCGGACGTCAAACACGCCGGTGATGTATTTAAAGGCGCCCACCAGCAGGAACGGCACCTCCAGCGCATGGAGCATTTTCAACGCTACGACTTCCGCGGCGGTGGTGGCGAAGGAAGAGCCAATCATTCTTGCCGCCATCACCATCCCGGCGATCAGCAGGGTATTCTTCGCTCCGATACGGTTAATAATCCACGGCGAGCTGAACATAATGATGGCGTTACATATTTCTCCCGCGGTGGTGGCGAAACCAAAGGCGCGGGTGCCCGCTTCCGGGGTCGCGAAGAACGATTTGAAGAAGGTGGCGAACTGCTGATCGAAAACGTCATACACGCAGGCCACGCCGATAACATACAGAATAAACATCCACATCTTACGCTGGCGGAACATGCGCACCGCCGTTTTTAAATCGATCGCCGGGCGATTGGCGCCGAGCGAGTCCATTACCTGCGCGGACTGACTGGCCTGCGGTTTGGCGATGGCCACCAGCACCACCAGCAGCAGCGCGGCGGCCGACCCCATCCAGAACACCCATTCGGGATTAATGCTGAACAGCATTCCGGCGGTGGTCGCGCACAGCGCCCATCCCAGGCAGCCAAAGGTGCGCGCCTTACCGTATTCAAACCCGCTGTTGCGGCTTACCCGTTCGATATAGGCCTCCATCGCGCCGGCGCCTGCGGAGAATACAAAGCCGATATAGGCGCCGCCGCTCAGCGCCCCGAGCCAGATATTGGTTTTCAGCAGCGGAGCGAAAACATAAAGGAAGAAGGGAGCAATCAGCACCAGCAGAACGGTCACGATCCACATCAGGTATTTTTTCAGCCCCAGCTTGTCAGAGATCACTCCGAGGATCGGCTGGAAACAGATGGCGAACAGCGACAGGCTGGAGAAAACGAGGCCGGTTTCGGTTTTATTCAGGCCAATGACGTCCGACAGCCAGATCGGCAGAAACGGAAAGCAGGTGGCCATGATGAAGAAGTAGAGAAAGAAGAACAGCCCGAAAATCAAGAAGTTGGGGTTGTTTTTGTGGGTACAGACGGTCGGGTTCATTATATTTTCCTCAAGAAGGGCCGCAGCGCGGCCCGATACCATCACACGCGTTGCAGACCAATCAGAATGGCGCTTTCCGGGTCGAGGATGGGTAGCGCCAGCCCCGCCTGCTGCAGCCACTCACCGCTCACCGTCTGCGGCGTCGTCATCCATGCCGGCAGCTTCCGCATGGTGTGGCCGCCCTCGCCGGTGATCTGAATGTTCGGATGATCGAGGAGCGTCACCTGATAGCGGGCGCTCGCCTCCAGGCCCGCCAGGCGCAGCGGCGCCATCAGGGTGTAGTCCGGCATCGCCAGCTGGCTAACGAGGAAGATCGCCTGCGCTTTATCCGGGCTGACGACGCCATGGGCAAGGGTGGTGGCGTCCGGCATATCTATTCGCCACTGCACGCCGTGATGGATCACGTCGCGCCACTGTTTATGCAGGGCCGCATATTTTCGGTATCCGGCGCGCTCTTCTTCATCGGCGCTCACCGGATCCAGCTCAAGGCCCATATGACCGAACAGCGCCGTCAGGCCGCGGAAGGCGATACTATGCTGGCGGAAGGTGGCATGACAGTGGCGATTGCCAATGTGCGCGCCCATTACCTCGGGTGGAAAGAAGTAGCTCATGCCGCGCTGGATGGTGTTGCGCTCAAGAGCGTCATTGTTGTCAGACGCCCAGAAGCGATGGCTGCGTTTGAGGACTTCATAATCGATCCGTCCGCCGCCGGAGGAGCAGGATTCAAATTCAATGTGCGGGAAACGGGCCACCAGCGTATCCAGCAGGCGGTAAAACTGGCGCGTTTGCGCGTCCGCAGCGGCGCGTCCCTGATGCCCAGGCTGCACCAGCTCGCGGTTCATATCCCACTTCACGTAGTCCACCGCATGCTCGCCCAGCAGCCAGCTCATCCGCTCCAGCAGATAATCAAACGCTTCGGGAATGTTGAGGTTCAGGACAAACTGATGGCGGCCGGTCAGCGGGGTATAGCCCGGCAGCGCCAGCACCCAGTCCGGGTGCGCCCGGTACAGATCGGAATCCGGGTTAATCATTTCCGGCTCCACCCAGATACCGAATTCCATACCCAGAGACTTCACGTGATCGATAACCGGCGTCAGGCCGTAGGGGTATTTTTTCTCATCGAGATACCAGTCGCCAAGCGCCGCCCAGTCGTCGTTGCGCCCTTTAAACCAGCCGTCATCGATAATAAAGCGCTCGACGCCCAGGGCCGCCGCTTCGTCGGCCATACGCATGATGTAGTCCGGGTCGTGGTCGAAATAGATCCCCTCCCAGGTGTTGAGATGCACCGGGCGCGGTTTGTTGCCCGGGAAACGAATAATCCGTTCGCGCAGATAACGATGGAACTGCTGGCTCATGCCGTTCAGCCCATTCGCCGAGTAGCTGGCATACAGGTACGGCGTCCACAAGGTTTCCCCTTCCGCCAGCGCCATTTCGCCCGGCAGATAGAGCGCCTCGGCCTGCAGATAGCGACGGCCATCGGTTTTCACCTCCGCCCGCAGGCGATGGTTACCGCTCCAGGCGAGATGCACGCCCCAGACTTCACCCTGCATCTCGCTAAAGGCGCGGCTGCCGGTGATCAGGGCCGGGAAATGTTCGTGAGAGGTGCGCCCGCGGCGGTTCTCCAGCACAAAGCTGTCGTGCTCCAGCGTCAGGCGATGAGGCTGAAACTCGCGGATCCAGCGGCCATGGAAAGCCATTACCTCGCGAGCGCGTTCGGCGACCGGCAGCGTGACCGCCAGGCGATCCACCTGCCATGGGCTGGCGCGCAGATTGGTCACGCCATGGCGCACGCTCAGCACGCCGCTGGCATCCAACGCGATCTCGCTCTGCAGGCGCAGGCCGGCCTGCGGATCTTCGCTGACCAGGGTCAGCGTCTGGCCCTCGTGCCGCACTTCGCTGGTGGTGAACAGCGGAGAGGCATCCAGCCCCTGACGATGGCCTTCAATGCCCGGCGCGCCAAACAGACCATGGCCCAGCTCCGCCATTAAGGTCACTGGCGAATCGACATCCAGTCTGCCGTTGGCGACCGGGCGCGTCAGGCTGTCGGCATCCTGCGGCGAAAAGTGGCTTAAATGCGGTCCCCAGTAGACAATTTCGGCGAAAGGGCGGGTTTTAATTACAATATCGGCACCGGCGCTTTGCAGGTGAATCAGCGAATCAGACATCAGACATCTCCATCACAAGGAATGTCTTACTGTTGATCCGAAACGTTTCGGATGCCAACCAAAACGTTTCGGATCCGTGATCGGCTTCAGAATTACGGGTTAAAAAGGGGTCAGATCAGGCGGTTTCACCTGGGAAAAATTCCGGCTGCCATAGCACCTGCAGCGTGGCGAGATCCTCCCCGGCGATTAAGCGACGCACCATATCGGCAATCTGCCGTCCCACGCCCTGGCGCGTGGACTGGATCACCGCGGCGACATCGGTCTCAATGATGCTGTCCTGCGGCAGCCCGTCGTACACCACCAGGGCGACGCGGTTGTCGCCGGTTAAACGCCCCAGGTGGGCGAGCGCCATCGCGGCGCCATCGCCATGGGTGTTGCAGTCGGTGATAATCGCGGTAGGCGGCTCAGGCAGACGCAGCAGCTCCAGCGTGGCCTGATAGCCGCCGCGGCGCGTCGCCGGCACGCTACGCAGCCATGCATCGGATAACCCCGCCTCGCGCAGGGCATCGAGGTAGCCGTTACGCCGTTGCAAAATAAACGCCTGATTGTTGTTCTCGCCCAGCAGAGCGATACGCTGGTGGCCCTGTTGAATCAGATGGCGGGTGGCGCGGCAGGTGCCAGCATAGTTATCGAAATCAAACCAGGCGTAGGGCTGCGCCAGGCGGCTACGGCCGAGCGCCAGAAACGGAAAGCCGGAGGCCTGCAGCTGCGCCAGCCGCGGATCGTCATCCAGAGTATGGGCCACGATTAATGCATCGACGCGACGGCCCTGCACCATGCGCATATAGCCATGTTTATCCGCCTGCTCATCATCGGCGATCAGCAACAAATCAATGTCATGGCGCGCCAGCTCATGGCTGATCTCCCCGACCATCTCGAGAAAAACGTTATTGTTGAGCGGCGCGGGGCGGACAGGGAAGACGAGACCAACGGCATCGATGGTGCCCATTTTCAGACGGCGGGCGAAAGTGTTGGGGCGATAGCCCCGGCGCTGCGCTTCAGCCTCAACCCGGGCGCGGGTCTCCTGCGACACATCGTCGTAGCCGTTCAACGCCCGGCTGACGGTCGTGACGGAGATCCCAAGTTGTTTGGCAATGGCTTTCAGCGACATAAAAATCCCTGTTTTCGCATAGGAAAGCTAGTTTCCCGCAATATGGCTATGACGTCCAGCGAGCGCGCGTCCCCCGCCGACGCGATGTCAGTTTTGCTCAGCGATCAGCAGGGCCTGCGTATCCGGCTCCAGCGCCTGAAAAACATGCTCCTGATCCGCCGGGTAGCAGATATAGTCGCCCTCGCCGAGCTCTTCCGGCGCCGACGTTAGCCCTACCCGCGCCCGCCCCTGGGTGACGATAATATGTTCCACCGAGCCTGGCGGATGCGGATGCGAAATGCGGTCGGCGCCGGGCTGGGTGAGCAGCAAATAGATGTCCCGACGCGCGCCGGGCGGACAGGCGGCCAGCAAAATGGCCTGATAGTTCGCCTGCTCTGCCACCACTTTGGTCCCCTCGCCGCGGCGGATCACCTGCGTTTTGTTCACCTGCGGCTCAAGCAGCCTGGCAAATGGAATGTCCAGCGCTACGCAGAGCGACCACAGCGTTTCCAGACTCGGGTTGCCGTTGCCGGACTCCAGTTGCGATAGCGTGGATTTTGCGATACCCGCCCGACGCGCGACTTCCGCCAGCGAAAGCCCGGTCCGCGCCCGCTCCCGCACCAGACTTTTGGCGATAACGCTGATTGGCTGTGTCATACCCGCCCCTTGTTTTTTATATCGAACAATTCGTTCGCCTTGAAAAACGATCATTATGTGTTCATTATAATGGAAATTCGTTCGATATGGCTAAGTGATATGAAACAAACTCTCTCCAGTCTCAGCGGAGACACGATAAAAGCGATTGTTTTGGTCTGCCTTGCCGTCGGGGTGGTGGGCATGTCCTATGGGTCGCTGGCGGTGGCTTACGGCTTCCCTTTATGGGTGCCGCTCTTGCTTTCGGTGTCGGTGCTGGCAGGCGCTTCTGAATTCATGTTTATCGGCATTGTCGCCAGCGGCGGTAGTCCGCTGGC
>NZ_MJDM01000007.1:0-33547 GCF_008452795.1 Klebsiella sp. AqSCr | reverse complement strand
GCGGGCCGCCGCCGCCGCCGGCCTGTTAGTCAATGCGCGTCATATCCCGTTCGGGGTGACCGTACGCGAACTGGTTGGTCGGCGCGCCTTAAGCTTTATCGGGTGCCACATTATGAACGACGAGAGCGTGGTCTTTGGCTTGTCGCAGCCCACCCCCGCGCAGCGCAAAGCGGCCTACTGGCTGTGCGGCGCTGGCGTCGCGCTGATCTGGCCCCTCGGTACGCTAACCGGCGCGGCCGTCGGCAAACTGCTGCCGGCGCCGGAAACCATCGGGCTTGATGCGGTCTTCCCGGCGATCCTGCTGGCGCTGGTGATCCCGGCCTTTAAAAACCGCACTACGCTGATCCGCGCCGCCAGCGGCGCCGCGCTGGCGCTTGCCGCCGTACCGTTTGTGCCCACCGGGCTGCCAGTGCTGCTTTCGCTGTTCGGTTTACTGTCGAGGAAAAAATAATGGGCAATATGACGCTGTTTATCGCCGGTATCGCCATCCTGTCGCTGGGAACCTATCTGATGCGTCTCGGCGGCGCGAAGCTCGGCAATCGGCTGGCATTTTCCGAGCGCTCGCAGGCGCTGCTTTCCGATGCGGCGACGGTGCTGCTTTTTTCCGTCGCCCTGGCCACCACTTTCTATGAGGGCGCACATTTCGCCGGTATGGCGCGCGTTCTGGGCGTTGCTTTCGCTGTGTTCCTCGCCTGGCGCAAGGTCCCGCTGATCGGCGTGATTATCGCCGCCGCCGTGGTGACCGCGCTGCTGCGCCTGGCGGGTATAAACTAAAAAAGCGCCCTGAGGCGCTCTTTCGACAGTTGCTATACGCTTATTTGTTCAGTTCGGCAGTCATATGCACGCGGTTGCCGGTAAACGCTTCGGTGATTTTGTAAGACGAAGCGCCGGCAGCCTGCGCCTGTGCGGCGATTTTCGCTTCCGCGCCGTCCATTGTGGAGGCGGTTGCGGTCACGGTTTCAGCAGCGAAGGAAGCGAAAGAGGCGGCCATAGCGATTACTGCGACAAAAGTTTTGATGCTTTTCATGATATAAACCCTTTCATTTAGTTGTTTAGATAAGGCGCTGTGCCTTGATGTGTTAAATAGTATCCCGCACATCGCTAAACAAAAAGCGGAAGGATTTGCTGTCATTGTTCAAATTTATTGACCAATATTTAACCCGCAATTAAACGCTGCGGATGGGTGTAAACTGTCGCCCTGCCCGGCTTGCAAAAGCCCACCAGCGTCAGATTGCAGCGCTCGGCAACTTCCACTGCTAAGGTGGTGGCCGCCGAGACCGCGAACAGGATCTCGACGCCGCACATCGCCGCCTTCTGCACCATTTCATAACTGGCGCGGCTGGAGACCAGCGCGGCGCCATGCTGCCACCCCTCGCCGACTTCCGCCCGCCGGCCCAGCAATTTATCCAGGGCGACATGCCGGCCAACGTCTTCAAACCCCCCCGCCAGTTCGCCCGTCAACCGGACCCACGCGGCCGCGTGAGTACAGCCGGTGAGCCGGCCAACCGGTTGAAAGTCGTTAAGATGCGCCAGGGCCTGATCGAGATTGGCTAAATCGAACGACTGAGTGAACGGCAGCGGCTGGACCGGCTTACCAATATCATTGAGCTGCTCGACGCCGCATACGCCGCAGCCGGTGCGCCCGGCCAGCGCGCGACGCCGGGCTTTGAGGCCCATAAAACGCCGGCTGGAGAGCTCAATCTGCACCTCAAGGCCGTTGCACACCGCTACCACGTCCATGCCGAAAATCTCCCGCCGGTGCTCGATAATCCCTTCGGATAAGGAGAAGCCGACGGCGAATTGCTCCAGATCTTTCGGGGAGGCCATCATCACCACGTGAGAGATACCGTTGTAGACCAGCGCGACGGGCACCTCTTCCGCTAACTCATCTGGCTGAGGGTGTTGCAGATCCTCGCGTTTCCAGAGGGAGACCTGGCGATATCCTGTGATATTCGTCACATTTTTGATTTGTTCGAGAGGCTTCTTGTTCACTTTGCTTTAACCGTATTGGAACAGGCATACACACAATGTGGTATTCTGTTTTTATCCCTTCAGGAATGAGGGAAATTTGCCCTAATTCTGAACCTTTGCGGCCTTCACCGCAAAGTAAATAACTACATGTGACAATGTCGAAACAAGGAGCGAACCATGCAGGTCAGCAGAAGGCAGTTCTTTAAGATCTGCGCTGGCGGTATGGCGGGAACCACGGCAGCAGCGCTGGGCTTTGCCCCGGCAACTGCGCTCGCGGAGACACGGCAGTACAAATTGCTGCGCACGCGCGAAACCCGTAACACCTGCACATACTGTTCTGTCGGCTGTGGGCTGTTGATGTATAGCCTCGGCGACGGCGCGAAAAACGCCAAAGCATCCATTTTCCATATCGAAGGCGATCCGGATCATCCGGTCAACCGTGGTGCGCTCTGTCCGAAAGGGGCTGGTCTGGTGGACTTTATCCATTCTGAAAGCCGCCTGAAATTCCCGGAATATCGCGCGCCAGGCTCCGATAAATGGCAGCAAATCAGTTGGGACGAAGCGTTCGATCGCATCGCCAAGCTGATGAAAGAGGACCGCGACGCCAACTTTATCGCGCAAAACGACGCCGGCACCACCGTCAACCGCTGGTTGACGACCGGGATGCTGTGCGCCTCCGCCTCCAGTAACGAAACCGGCTATTTAACGCAAAAATTCACCCGCGCCCTCGGGATGCTGGCGGTGGATAACCAGGCGCGTGTCTGACACGGACCAACGGTAGCAAGTCTTGCTCCAACATTTGGTCGCGGTGCGATGACCAACCACTGGGTTGATATTAAAAACGCCAACCTGGTCGTAGTGATGGGCGGTAACGCCGCAGAAGCGCATCCGGTGGGGTTCCGCTGGGCGATGGAAGCCAAAATTCATAACGGCGCCAAGCTCATCGTTATCGATCCGCGCTTTACGCGTACGGCGTCGGTGGCTGATTTCTATACCCCGATTCGTTCCGGTACCGACATTACCTTCCTGTCGGGCGTGATCCTGTATCTGCTGAATAACGAAAAATTCAACCGCGAATACACCGAAGCCTACACCAACGCCAGCCTGATCGTGCGTGAGGACTATAGCTTCGACGACGGGCTGTTCAGCGGCTATAACGCAGAAAAACGTCAGTACGACAAAACCAGCTGGAACTATGAGCTGGACGAAAACGGCTTCGCCAAACGCGATACTACGCTGCAACATCCGCGCTGCGTCTGGAACCTGCTGAAGCAGCATGTTTCCCGTTATACCCCGGATGTGGTCGAAAACATCTGCGGTACGCCGAAGGCCGACTTCCTCAAAGTCTGTGAATACATTGCTGAAACCAGCGCGCCGGATAAGACCGCATCGTTCCTGTACGCTCTCGGCTGGACCCAGCACTCCATCGGTGCGCAGAATATCCGCACCATGGCGATGATCCAGCTGCTGCTCGGCAACATGGGGATGGCGGGCGGCGGCGTCAACGCCCTGCGCGGCCACTCCAATATCCAGGGCCTGACCGACCTCGGCCTGCTCTCCACCAGCCTGCCAGGCTACATGTCGCTGCCGAACGAAAAACAGGCCGACCTGCAGACCTACCTGACGGCTAACACGCCGAAGCCGCTGCTGAAAGACCAGGTCAACTACTGGGGCAACTATCCGAAGTTCTTCGTCTCCATGATGAAAGCCTTCTTCGGCGACAAAGCCACCGCGGAAAACAGCTGGGGCTATGACTGGCTGCCGAAGTGGGATAAGAGCTACGACGTTCTGCAGTACTTCGAGATGATGAATCAGGGCAAAGTGAATGGCTATATTTGCCAGGGCTTTAACCCGGTCGCCTCGTTCCCGAATAAAAACAAGGTCGTCGCTTCCCTGTCGAAGCTGAAGTTCCTCGTGACTATCGACCCGCTCAATACCGAAACGTCCACCTTCTGGCAAAACCATGGTGAGTCGAACGATGTCGATCCGGCGAAAATCCAGACCGAAGTGTTCCGTCTGCCCTCCACCTGCTTCGCCGAAGAGAATGGGTCTATCGTCAACTCCGGCCGCTGGCTGCAATGGCACTGGAAAGGCGCGGACGCCCCGGGGATCGCCGTCACCGATGGTGAAATTCTCGCCGGTATCTTCACTCGCCTGCGTAAGATGTATGCCGAAGAGGGTGGCCCGGCGCCGGAGCCGGTGCTCAACATGACGTGGAACTACTCCACGCCACACGAGCCGGCATCGGAAGAAGTGGCGATGGAAAGCAACGGTAAAGCGCTGGCGGATATCACCGACCCGGCAACCGGCGCGGTGATCGTCAAGAAAGGCCAACAGCTGAGCTCCTTTGCGCAGCTGCGAGATGATGGCACCACCTCCAGCGGCTGCTGGATCTTCGCCGGGAGCTGGACGCCGGAAGGTAACCAGATGGCGCGCCGCGATAACGCCGATCCATCCGGTCTCGGCAATACCCTGGGCTGGGCCTGGGCCTGGCCGCTCAACCGCCGCATCCTGTATAACCGCGCCTCCGCGGACCCGCAGGGTAAACCGTGGGATCCGAAGCGTCAGTTGCTGAAATGGGACGGCGCCAAATGGGGCGGCGTGGATATTCCGGACTACAGCGCCGCCGCGCCTGGCAGCGACGTCGGTCCGTTTATCATGCAGCCGGAAGGGATGGGCCGTCTGTTCGCTATCGACAAGATGGCGGAAGGACCGTTCCCGGAACACTACGAGCCGTTTGAAACGCCGCTCGGGACCAACCCGCTGCACCCGAACGTGGTCTCTAACCCGGCCGCTCGCGTCTTCAAAGGCGATCTCGAGCAGATGGGTAAGGCCGAGAAGTTCCCGTACGTCGGCACCACTTACCGTCTGACCGAGCACTTCCACTACTGGACCAAGCATGCGCTACTTAACGCCATCGCCCAGCCGGAACAGTTCGTGGAGATCGGGGAAAAACTGGCGAATAAGCTCGGCATCGGCCACGGCGATACCGTGAAAGTTTCCTCCAACCGCGGCTATATCAAAGCCAAGGCGGTGGTGACCAAACGTATTCGCACGCTGAAAGTTGACGGTAAGGATATCGATACCATCGGCATTCCTATTCACTGGGGCTATGAGGGCGTGGCGAAAAAAGGCTTTATTGCCAATACCCTGACGCCGTTCGTCGGTGATGCGAATACGCAGACGCCGGAGTTCAAAGCTTTCCTTGTGAACGTGGAAAAGGTGTAACGGAGACGACTTATGGCTTACCAATCGCAAGATATTATTCGTCGTTCCGCGACTAACGGTTTCACCCCCGCGCCTCAGGCGCGGGACCACCAGCAGGAGGTGGCGAAGCTTATCGACGTCACCACCTGTATCGGCTGCAAAGCCTGTCAGGTGGCCTGCTCCGAATGGAACGATATTCGTGATGAAGTCGGTCACAATGTCGGGGTGTATGACAACCCGGCGGACCTGACCGCCAAGTCATGGACGGTCATGCGCTTCTCGGAGGTGGAACAAAACGACAAGCTGGAATGGCTCATCCGCAAGGATGGCTGCATGCACTGCGCGGACCCGGGCTGCCTGAAGGCCTGCCCGTCAGAAGGCGCGATCATTCAGTACGCCAACGGTATTGTCGACTTCCAGTCCGAGCAGTGCATCGGCTGCGGCTACTGTATCGCCGGCTGTCCGTTCGATGTACCGCGTCTGAACCCGGAAGACAACCGCGTCTACAAATGTACCCTGTGCGTAGACCGCGTGACCGTCGGCCAGGAACCAGCCTGCGTGAAAACCTGCCCGACCGGCGCAATCCACTTTGGCTCCAAAGAGGATATGAAAACGCTGGCCGGCGAACGCGTGGCTGAGCTGAAAACCCGCGGTTATGACAATGCGGGCCTGTACGATCCGGCCGGCGTCGGTGGCACCCACGTCATGTACGTGCTGCACCATGCCGACAAGCCGAATCTGTACCACGGCCTGCCGGAAAACCCGGAGATCAGCCAGACCGTCAAGTTCTGGAAAGGCATCTGGAAACCGCTGGCGGCCGTCGGCTTCGCCGCGACCTTCGCAGCCAGTATCTTCCACTACGTCGGCGTCGGTCCAAACCGCGCGGAAGAGGAAGAGGACAATCTGCATGAAGAGAAAGACGAGGTGCGCAAATGAAAAGACGTGACACCATCGTGCGCTACACGGCGCCGGAACGCATCAACCACTGGGTCACCGCCTTCTGCTTCGTCCTGGCGGCGGTGAGCGGGTTAGGCTTTTTCTTCCCGTCCTTTAACTGGCTGATGCATATCCTCGGCACGCCGCAGCTGGCGCGAATTCTCCACCCGTTCGTCGGGGTGGTGATGTTCGCGTCGTTTATCATCATGTTTTTCCGTTACTGGCATCACAACCTAATCAATCGGGATGATATCTTTTGGGCGAAGAATATTCGTAAGATCGTCGTCAACGAGGAGGTGGGCGATACCGGGCGCTATAACTTCGGCCAGAAATGCGTATTCTGGGCGGCGATTATCTTCCTGGTACTGCTGCTGGTGAGCGGTGTGATCATCTGGCGTCCGTATTTTGCGCCGGCTTTCTCAATCCCGGTGATCCGATTTGCGCTGATGCTGCATTCATTTGCCGCAGTGGCGTTAATTGTGGTTATCATGGTGCATATCTACGCCGCCCTCTGGGTGAAAGGCACCATTACCGCGATGGTGGAAGGCTGGGTTACCAAAACGTGGGCGAAGAAACATCACCCGCGCTGGTACCGAGAGGTCCGCCAGAAACAGGAAAAGTCATCTGAATGAGTATTCGCATAATCCCGCAAGACGAGCTGGGTTCGAGCGAGAAACGCACGGCGGAAGCAATTCCGCCGTTACTGTTCCCCAGGCTGAAAAATCTGTATAACCGCCGCGCTGAACGCTTGCGCGAGCTGGCCGCTAATAACCCGCTAGGCGATTACCTGCGCTTTGCCGCGCTGATTGCCCATGCCCAGGAAGTAGTGCTGTACGACCATCCGCTGCAGATGGATCTCACCGCCCGCATTAAAGCGGCCAGCGAACAGGGCAAGCCGCCGCTGGATATCCACGTCCTGCCGCGCGACAAGCACTGGCACAAGCTGTTGCACTCGCTGATTGCCGAGCTGAAGCCGGAGATGAGCGGCCCGGCGCTGGCGGTCATTGAGAATCTGGAAAAAGCCTCTGAGCAGGAGCTGGAGCAGATGGCCAGCGCGCTGTTTGTTTCCGATTTCGCCTCCGTCAGTAGCGACAAAGCGCCGTTTATCTGGGCTGCGCTGTCGCTCTACTGGGCGCAGATGGCCAGTCTGATCCCAGGAAAAGCGCGCGCCGAATACGGCGAACAGCGCCAGTTCTGCCCGGTGTGCGGCTCGATGCCGGTCTCCAGCATCGTGCAAATCGGCACCACTCAGGGGCTGCGCTATCTGCACTGCAACCTGTGCGAAACTGAGTGGCACGTAGTACGCGTCAAGTGCAGCAACTGCGAGCAGAGCCGCGACCTGCACTACTGGTCGCTGGACAACGAGCAGGCGGCGGTGAAAGCCGAAAGCTGCGGCGACTGCGGAACCTACCTGAAGATTATGTATCAGGAGAAGGATCCGAAAGTCGAAGCCGTCGCCGACGATTTGGCCTCCCTGGTGCTCGACGCCCGCATGGAACAGGAGGGCTTCGCCAGAAGCTCAATTAACCCGTTCATGTTCCCCGGCGAAGGGGAGTAAGTTCTGCAGTATGATTTCGGGCGGCTCTTGTCGCCCGTTTTCCTTCTTGTGACACGAACGTGCGCAGGGATTATTCACACGCGTCACTGACCGTTATCAGAGGCCAACCTTTGGCTGGAGATATTCGTTTCAGACGAGTCTGTCGCTCACTTGTCGTCCTCCTGCCACTCGAATTATTCAGGGTGGATTTCGTACGGCGTGACTACGCCAGGAATACCGGCAAAATCCTTCGTATTCCGCGTAATTAGTTCCAGACGATGGAGTTGCGCCGTCGCCAGAATGATGGCATCCGGCAGCTTAAGCTTATACTCCTGCCGCAGCGCAACGCTTCGCTCTGCAATATCCTGTGAGATGTTAATGATATTAAAGGTGCTCAGCGCCATTCGCGTACGCTGCTCCTGGTGATATTTTTTAGCGCCAACCATCACCTCCATCCAGGTAATCAGACTGATCGCATTCTGCGGTGGCCAGGCCTCCAGCGCCTGTTTGGCTTCGCGACGCCCGCTAAATAAATCAATAAGAATATTGGTATCAAAAAGCGCAGATCCGGAGGTCATTACCACTCCTTGCGTAGCTGACGTTGATATTCCATGCCGTCTTCTTCGCAGTCTTGCCACAGACCCAGCGCACTGGAGATGGTATCTTTAGCTCGATCTTGTTTCTCCAGATATTGTTCAACCGCTTCACGTAACAGTTCCGCTCGCGGAATGTTACGCTGCACTTTGAGGTCATCGAGACGTTGAATGACATCGTCTGATAAATCGAGAAGAATTCTGCCCATATCCCTTTCAGCCATCATGCTCATATATACCTCAAGTATATCACCAGTGATGAAGTTATGAGCAATCTAGAGCTTTTGAAATCGGAAACAAACAGGATTTTGTCAGGTAAACTCTTTTTTGCGAGCCGCTTTCCATAATGCACAGGCGACCTCAACAGGCCTGTCTTTTCGCCATAATCCAGGCTATAACACTGGATATTAAAACAGTATAAGGAACTTCATATGGCGCTGGAAAAAGGGATTGCTTCGCTGGTTGAGGCATTTATTGCGGCAGGTCGTCCGTCATCACGCGATCAGCATATTGATGATCGGAGGGCCGGCTATATCGCCAGTGCGGTACTCGCCGGGGAGACGGAAACGCGAGTGCGGGTGGAGGATATCACCCTGGAGGGTATGCACTTCCGCGTCGTTTCACCGCCCACAGCCGACGGCCTGCTACCCACGCTTATCTACTACCACGGCGGCTGTTTTGTCAGCGGCGGCTTTACCACCCACGATAACCAACTCCGTCAGTTAGCCATGTTCAGCGGTTGCCGGGTGATCGCTGTACAGTACCGCCTGGCGCCGGAGCATACCTTTCCGGCGGCGCACGATGATGCAGAACGAGGTGCCACGATTATTCACCAGAACGCAAAACAGCTTGGCGTTGACGCATCACGTATCACCCTGGCCGGCGACAGCGCCGGCGGGCATCTCGCCCTGGTCACGGCCCTGCGCCTGAAAGCGGCGGGAACATGGCAGCCTGCACAGCTTATCCTGATTTACCCGATGCTCGACGCTACCGCCAGCATGGCGAGCTACCTCAGCAATGGCGATGACTATGTGATTACCCGGGACACGCTACTGAGCGGCTACGAAATGTATTTAGCGGCCACACCCGCTACCCATCCGGATGCCAGTCCGCTGTGGCGCGAAGATTTTCACGGTCTGCCACCGGTCCACATCCTGACGGCGGAGTTCGATCCTTTACGTGATGAGGGCGAAGTGCTGTACCGAAGGCTGACGGAGCAAGGGGTGGAGAGTTCCTGTCAGCGCTATCTGGGGGTGATCCACGGCTTCTTTCAGCTGGGAGGCGTCAGCAACGCCGCGCGTGATGCCATGCGGGATATCGCCTGGCGTGTGGCATCGCCAGGACGATAACTGCCCCAGGCGCTTACTCTTCCTCGTTGCCGCCCTCTTCGTACGAGCCAAAGGGCTTCGCCGGCAACACGATGTAGATCCCCTCGAAAACGGCGCCCTGTTTATCGTCGCCAAAAAGCTCCACCTGCATTTGCACGCGGGCTTTACGCCCGCGCGCCAGTCGGTCGAGATCGCCGCTCAGAGAACCGAGGTCGGCGATGGCGCTGGGGCGGCCGCTAATAGGCTGGCTGTAGCGGATATGCGCATCCGCCAGAATAATGGTGCCTCCCAGGTGCCGCTCGCGCAGCATCAGCCAGATAAGCCCCCATCCGGTTAAGGTAGCGAGCGAAAACAGGCTGCCGGCGAACAGCGTATGGTGCGGATTCTGGTTCCCCGCCTCCGGCATGGTGGTAATAAATTTCTGCCCGGTGTACTGCTGAATACGTACGCCCATTTTTTCACTCAGCGGAATATGCTGATACCACGCCTGCTGGAGCTGTGCGCACCAGTCGCCGCGGTGCAAAATATCATCCAGCGACGCGACCGGTTTGATCATCAGAAAATGACGGATCGGCGTGGTGGTCGGGGTGGTGATCTCACCCTGATTGACAAATCCGAGCTTGGCGAAAAATTCCACCGCATCTTCGCGCGCGCTGCAGGTAACCCGCTTAACCCCTTCCTGACGCGCGACGGACTCCAGGGTCATCGCCATCAGCGTACCCAGCCCTTTATCCTGCACCGAGGGATGCACAGCCATAAAGCGGATGGAGGCTTCATTCTCCGCATTGATATATAGCCGGCCGACGGCAACCAGGTTGCCCTCTTCATCCACTACCATCTGATGATGCGCCATCGCATCCCAGGCGTCACGTTCCGATCCCTTAGGCTGATGCAGCGGCTTACGCAGCATCTCCCAGCGGAACTGGTAGTAGCTCTCTAACTCTTCTGCTGTTTGCGGTACACGAAGGTGATACATAGTCGTACTCTCTTTTGTTACCCGCAGCCTGCCCGGAAGCTGGGTCATACCTGCAACCAAAAGGTCACGGGACCATCATTGACCAAAGAAACCTGCATATCCGCAGCGAATCTTCCGGTCTGGGTGTGCATTTCCTGCTGGCGACAGCGGGCGACGAAATACTCATACAGCGCCTCAGCGCGGTCAGGGGCAGCGCCTTTCGAGAAGCTCGGTCGCATCCCCCGCTCGGTATCGGCCGCCAGCGTAAATTGCGAAACCACCAGCACGCTGCCGCCCGCCTGCTGGACATTCAGGTTCATTTTCCCTTCCGCATCACTGAAGATGCGGTAGCCCAGCACGCGTTCACAAAGGCGATTCGCCTTTTGTTCATCATCGTCTTTCTCGACGCCCAGCAGCACCAGAAGCCCCGGGCCAATTTCGCCCGTCACCTCGTCCGCCACGGTAACGCTTGCACGGGATACGCGTTGAATTAATGCAATCATGGTTGTTCTGTTTCTTCTGTTTTAAGTTTGCGGTATTCACCGAGAGTGACAGTAATTTCAGCGCCAAGCAAGACGATACACCAGGTCCAGTACACCCAGACGAACAAAATCGGCACCACCGAAATCACGCCATAAATTAGCTGATAGGACGGAAAGGTGGTGATATAGAGGGCAAACGCCTTTTTACCTGCCTCAAACAGCAGCGCCGCCACCAGCGCCCCGATCACCGCGTCGCGGTTACGTACCTGGGTAGTCGGTACAATACTATAGAGCAGCCAGAACGCTGCCCAGGAGAGGATCAGCGGAAATAGGCGGAGCAGATTATCAATTACGCCGTCCAGGTCGCTTGCCCAGCGCAGCGACAGCAGATAGGAACTGATCGCCAGGCTGGCGCCCGCCAGCAGCGGGCCGAGGGTCAGGATCATCCAGTAAACGGCAAAGGAATAAACTTTGGGGCGGCTGCGCGTGCTGCGCCAGATGGTGTTTAGCGCGCTGTCGATCGAGTACATCAGCAGCAGCGAGGTGACGATCAGGCCAAAGGCGCCTACGGCGGTCATGCGGCTGGAGTTGGCCACGAACTGCTCGATATATCCCTGGATTACATCCCCGGTCGCCGGAATAAAATTGGCGAAGATAAAATGACGGATCTGCACGCTGACTTCGGAGAACATAGGAAAGGCCGCAAACAGCGCGAACACGACGGCAATCAGCGGCACCAGGGACAGTAATGACACATAGGCGAGGTTCCCCGCCAGAGTGGTCATATGGTCTTCATCAATGCGCCGCCACAGCAGCTTTAGCCACGCCAGCAGCGGCCGGGTATGGTGGAGTAATTTTTGATGAACGGTTTTTAGCATAGCTGTTTCGCGAAATAGTCAGGGATGGTCTCCTTACCAGTCACCAGGATACTGGTGATCCCCAACCGGTTGGCCCCTGCTATATTATCGACGTTATCATCAAAAAAGACCGTATCTGCGGCGGAAAACCCCTCTTCTTCCAGTACTCGCAGATAAATTTGCGCTTCAGGCTTACGCAATCCCATCTCCTGCGACAGATAAATGCGATCGGCGGCCGCGCGCACTTCCGGGTATTCATCGGGCCAGAACGTGGTGTGCAGACGATTGGTATTGGAGAGCACCACCACCCGATGCCCCTGGGCACGAAGTTTATGCATGATGGTAATCACCTCCGGGCGCAGCGCGACAAACACCGCCTGCCAGCCGTGAGCAAACTGTTCATAGCTGAGGGGCATATTCATTTCATGGCACATGGCGGCGGCAAAGTCTTCATCGCTGAGCTCGCCGCGCTCATGCTGATGGAAAGCCTCACCCATGGTGAAATGCTGCTTCAGCGTCGCCAGCGGGATGCGGGTTAAATCGCTCCAGGCTCCCAATACCCGGTTGAAGTCAATGTCGACAATCACATTACCTAAATCAAAGATATAGAGCATTTTTGTCTCCTTCCGCGCCGTGGAAAATTAACTTTAGCGGGAAAGGCTGGATTTGACTATTGGCGTGTGATGCAGGAATGAAAAAAAGAAACCCCGCCGGAGAGGCGGGGTTTAGCGAACAACAAGAAGAAAAAATTACTCTTCTTTTGCACCGCGCATCGCGCGTTTACGGTCGTTCTCGGTCAGGTGACGTTTACGGATACGGATAGAGGTCGGAGTAACTTCTACCAGTTCGTCGTCATCGATGAACTCCAGAGCCTGCTCCAGGGTCATCTTAACCGGCGGAACCAGAACCGTGGCTTCGTCAGTACCAGACGCACGCATGTTGGTCAGTTTCTTACCGGTCAGGCAGTTTACCGTCAGGTCGTTGGAACGGCTGTGAATACCGATGATCTGGCCTTCGTAAACTTCAGCGCCGTGGCCGAGGAACAGCTTACCGCGATCCTGCAGACCGAACAGCGCGAACGCTACCGCTTTACCCTGACCGTTGGAGATCAGTACGCCGTTGTTACGCTGGCCCACTTCGCCCGGACGAACGTCGTCGTAGTGGCTGAAGGTGGAGTACAGCAGACCGGTACCGGAGGTCATGGTCATGAACTCTGAACGGAAGCCGATCAGACCGCGGCTTGGGATCACATAGTCGAGACGTACGCGGCCTTTACCGTCCGGATTCATGTTTTTCAGGTCGCCTTTACGCTCGCCCAGCGCCTGCATGACAGAACCCTGGTGCTGCTCTTCGACGTCCAGCGTCACGTTCTCGAACGGCTCTTGTTTACGGCCGTCGATTTCGCGGAAGATAACTTTCGGACGGGAAACCGCCATCTCGAAACCTTCACGACGCATGTTTTCAATCAGAACGGACAGGTGCAGTTCACCACGGCCGGAAACGCGGAACGCATCAGCGTCTTCGGTTTCTTCAACGCGCAGCGCCACGTTGTGCACCAGCTCTTTATTCAGACGGTCCAGGATCTGGCGAGAGGTAACGAACTTACCTTCTTTACCGCAGAACGGAGAGGTGTTGACGTTGAAGAACATGGAAACGGTCGGCTCATCAACGGACAGGGCCGGCAGCGCTTCGACATTCTGCGGGTCGCAGATGGTGTCGGAGATGTTCAGCTCGCCCAGACCGGTGATCGCGATGATGTCGCCAGCTTCAGCTACGTCGCTCTCAATTCGCTCCAGACCCAGGTGAGTCAGTACCTTACCGACTTTACCATTACGGGTTTTGCCTTCGCTATCGATGATAGTGACCTGCTGGTTCGGCTTCACTTTACCGCGCTTGATGCGGCCGATGCCGATAACACCAACGTAGTTGTTGTAGTCCAGCTGGGAGATCTGCATCTGCAGCGGACCGTCAAGATCAACGTCCGGCGCCGGCACGCGATCGACAATCGCCTGGTACAGCGGGGTCATGTCGTCAGCCATGTCTTCGTGATCCAGACCCGCGATACCGTTCAGCGCGGACGCGTAAACGATCGGGAAGTCCAGCTGTTCGTCGGTCGCATCGAGGTTAACGAACAGGTCGAACACCTGATCGACAACCCAGTCCGGACGCGCGCCCGGGCGGTCAACTTTGTTGATGACCACGATCGGCTTCAGACCGTGGGCAAAAGCTTTTTTGGTCACGAAGCGCGTTTGCGGCATCGGGCCATCAAAGGCATCTACCACCAGCAGCACAGAGTCAACCATGGACATAACACGCTCAACTTCACCTCCGAAGTCGGCGTGCCCTGGGGTATCAACGATGTTGATACGGTAATCATTCCATTTGATTGCGGTGTTTTTCGCGAGGATGGTAATCCCACGCTCTTTCTCCAAATCGTTGGAGTCCATCACACGTTCTTGTGCTTCAGTACGTGCGTCGAACGTACCGGATTGCTGTAGCAGCTTGTCAACCAGGGTAGTTTTACCATGGTCAACGTGCGCGATGATGGCGATATTACGCAGATTTTCGATCACAACTTTGCCTCAGGCATTAGAAATAGCGCGTTATTGTACACGTATTAAGCGAAGGACTGAACAGGATCACAAACATCCTCCGCAAACAAGTATTGCAGAGTTTCTTTGTGACCGCTTTCACGGAGCGATAAAAGGGCACCGTAACAAAAATTGCACCAAAATGGTGCTCAATGTTCACACTGAAGCACTATTTTGGTGCATTATCTCCATCATGGTGCAGTCCTTTTGCACTATGGTGCGCATGATACAGCGTTTTATGGGGCATTTAAAAGTTGGCACAGATTTCGCTTTATATTTTTTAAGGCAACAACGCCACTTTTAAGCAGTATGAAGTTTTCGTTACCACGACGACAATGACCAATCCGGGAGAGTTTAAGTATGTCCGCTGAACACGTTTTGACGATGCTGAACGAGCACGAAGTGAAGTTTGTCGATCTGCGCTTCACCGATACCAAAGGTAAAGAACAGCACGTCACGATTCCGTCTCATCAGGTAAATGCCGAATTCTTCGAAGAAGGCAAAATGTTTGATGGCTCCTCGATTGGTGGCTGGAAAGGTATCAACGAATCTGACATGGTCCTGATGCCGGACGCGTCCACCGCGGTCATTGACCCGTTCTACGAAGAACCGACCCTGATCATCCGCTGCGATATCCTCGAGCCAGGCACCCTGCAGGGCTATGACCGTGACCCGCGCTCCATCGCGAAACGCGCTGAAGAGTACCTGCGCGCCACCGGCATCGCTGATACCGTCCTGTTCGGGCCAGAACCAGAATTCTTCCTGTTCGACGACATCCGCTTTGGCGCCTCTATCTCCGGCTCCCATGTCGCGATCGATGACATTGAAGGTGCGTGGAACTCCTCTACCAAATACGAAGGCGGTAACAAAGGTCACCGTCCGGGCGTGAAAGGGGGTTACTTCCCGGTTCCGCCAGTAGACTCTTCTCAGGACATCCGTTCCACCATGTGTATGATCATGGAAGAGATGGGTCTGGTTGTTGAAGCCCATCACCATGAAGTAGCAACCGCAGGTCAGAACGAAGTGGCAACCCGCTTCAATACCATGACCAAAAAAGCGGATGAAATTCAGATTTACAAATACGTTGTTCACAACGTCGCTCACCGCTTTGGTAAAACCGCGACCTTTATGCCGAAACCGATGTTCGGCGACAACGGCTCCGGCATGCACTGCCATATGTCTCTGGCGAAAAACGGTACCAACCTGTTCTCCGGCGACAAATACGCCGGTCTGTCTGAGCAGGCGCTGTTCTACATCGGCGGCGTAATCAAACACGCTAAAGCCATCAACGCCCTGGCGAACCCGACCACCAACTCCTACAAGCGTCTGGTCCCGGGTTACGAAGCGCCGGTTATGCTGGCTTACTCTGCCCGTAACCGCTCTGCCTCTATCCGTATTCCGGTGGTGACCTCTCCGAAAGCGCGTCGTATCGAAGTGCGCTTCCCGGACCCGGCTGCCAACCCGTACCTGTGCTTTGCGGCGCTGCTGATGGCTGGCCTTGATGGTATCAAGAACAAAATCCATCCGGGCGAAGCAATGGATAAAAACCTGTATGACCTGCCGCCGGAAGAAGCGAAAGAGATCCCGCAGGTTGCCGGCTCTCTGGAAGAAGCCCTGCAGGCCCTGGATGCTGACCGCGAGTTCCTGACCGCTGGCGGCGTGTTCACCAATGACGCTATCGATGCCTACATCGCCCTGCGTATGGAAGAGAACGACCGCGTACGCATGACTCCGCATCCGGTTGAGTTCGAACTGTACTACAGCGTCTAATTTTGCTGTAAATCCAGGGTATGTCGTGTTGTGGCGCGAGATGCCCGGGATATTTTGTTGCCGTGGAAACTTTCAGCCCATCTCAGGATGGGCTTTTTTCTCCACCAACACGCTGATCTCGCGAGCTTTTTACCGATAAAAAGCTATACTGCACTAAATTGGTGCACTCATTTTCAGGAGACTGTCGAATGGCAACAGGCACACTGCCCGATGCTGGGCAGATCCTTAACTCCCTTATCAACAGTATTTTACTGGTCGATGATGACCTGGCGGTGCACTTTGCCAACCCTGCGGCGCAGCAGCTGCTGGCGCAGAGCTCGCGCAAACTGTTTGGCACCCCATTACCTGAGCTGTTGAGCTATTTTTCGTTGAATATCGGGCTGATGCAGGAGAGCCTGCAGGCGGGCCAGGGATTTACCGATAACGAAGTGACGCTGGTTATCGATGGCCGTTCGCACATCCTGTCGTTGACCGCCCAGCGGCTGCCGGAAGGCTTTATTCTGCTGGAAATGGCGCCGATGGATAATCAGCGCCGCCTGAGCCAGGAGCAGCTACAGCATGCGCAGCAGGTCGCCGCTCGCGACCTCGTCCGCGGCCTGGCGCATGAGATAAAAAACCCGTTAGGCGGCCTGCGCGGCGCGGCCCAGCTGCTCAGCAAAGCGCTGCCCGACCCGGCGCTAACGGAATATACCAAAGTGATCATTGAGCAGGCCGACCGGCTAAGAAATCTGGTCGACCGCCTGCTCGGACCACAGCATCCGGGCATGCACGTTACCGAAAGCATCCACAAAGTCGCCGAACGGGTAGTTAAACTGGTTTCCATGGAGTTGCCGGACAACGTGAAGTTGATCCGCGATTACGACCCCAGCCTACCAGAGCTACCCCACGACCCGGATCAAATTGAACAGGTGTTGCTGAACATCGTCCGTAATGCGCTGCAGGCTCTGGGGCCGGAAGGGGGCGAAATTATTCTTCGCACCCGCACCGCTTTCCAGCTGACGCTGCACGGGGTGCGTTATCGCCTCGCCGCCCGCATCGACGTTGAAGATAATGGCCCGGGTATTCCGCCCCATCTCCAGGATACGCTGTTCTATCCGATGGTCAGCGGCCGCGAAGGCGGTACCGGCCTGGGCTTATCTATCGCCCGTAGCCTTATCGATCAGCACTCCGGCAAAATTGAATTCACCAGCTGGCCGGGTCATACCGAATTTTCGGTATACCTGCCTATTCGGAAGTAGAGGTGTTTATGCAACGAGGGATAGCCTGGATCGTTGATGACGATAGCTCCATCCGCTGGGTGCTTGAACGCGCGCTCACCGGAGCCGGCTTGAGCTGCACAACGTTCGAAAGCGGCAATGAGGTGCTAGATGCCCTCACCACCAAAACCCCGGATGTACTGCTGTCAGATATCCGTATGCCGGGAATGGATGGTCTGGCGCTGCTCAAACAGATTAAGCAGCGCCATCCAATGCTTCCGGTCATCATAATGACCGCGCATTCCGATCTGGACGCCGCGGTCAGCGCTTATCAGCAGGGCGCGTTTGATTATTTGCCCAAACCTTTTGATATCGATGAAGCCGTCGCCCTCGTCGACCGGGCGATAAGCCACTATCAAGAGCAGCAGCAGCCGCGAAATGCGCCGATAAGTAGCCCAACCGCCGACATCATCGGCGAAGCGCCAGCCATGCAGGATGTCTTTCGCATTATTGGCCGCCTGTCGCGCTCATCCATCAGCGTGCTGATCAATGGTGAATCCGGTACCGGTAAAGAGCTTGTCGCACATGCCCTGCATCGCCATAGTCCACGCTCAAAAGCGCCGTTTATCGCGCTGAATATGGCGGCGATCCCCAAGGACCTGATTGAGTCCGAGCTGTTCGGCCATGAAAAAGGAGCCTTTACCGGCGCCAATACCGTCCGTCAGGGTCGCTTTGAACAGGCTGACGGCGGTACGCTGTTCCTGGATGAAATTGGCGATATGCCGCTTGATGTCCAGACTCGTCTGCTGCGCGTGCTGGCGGATGGCCAGTTTTATCGCGTGGGCGGTTACGCGCCGGTGAAGGTCGATGTGCGGATCATCGCCGCCACCCACCAGAACCTGGAACAGCGCGTGCAGGAGGGGAAATTTCGTGAAGATTTGTTCCACCGCCTGAACGTCATCCGGGTGCATTTACCGCCGCTGCGTGAGCGCCGGGAAGATATTCCACGCCTGGCCCGCCATTTTCTGCAGATAGCCGCCCGCGAGCTCGGCGTTGAAGCCAAACAGCTGCATCCGGAAACGGAGACAGCGCTGACCCGCCTGGCGTGGCCAGGCAACGTCCGTCAGCTGGAAAACACCTGTCGCTGGCTCACCGTCATGGCCGCCGGCCAGGAGGTGCTGACGCAGGATCTGCCGAGCGAACTGTTTGAGACCACGATTCCTGATAGCCCAACGCAGATGCAGCCTGACAGCTGGGCGACGCTGCTGGGTCAGTGGGCCGATCGGGCGTTGCGATCCGGTCATCAAAACCTGCTCTCAGAAGCGCAACCCGAAATGGAGCGCACGCTGCTAACGACCGCCCTGCGCCATACTCAGGGGCACAAGCAGGAGGCTGCGCGCCTGCTGGGATGGGGACGTAATACCCTGACGCGTAAGCTAAAAGAGTTGGGTATGGAGTAGGGTTCAACAGCATGATGAAAAATAGCCGATCGGCGCAAAGTGCTGCTATTTTGTACTTTACTGTTCCGATGAGTTGAGTATGATCGTGCCCGGCATTAGGGGAGAGCATCATGTTTGAATCACTGGTGAGTATGATATCGAGCGGCGCCGCTGCGAGTCACACGCCACAAACGGCAGTCGCTGCCGTGCTGTGCGCTGCGCTGGTCGGGCTGTTCAGCTAATTGTTCCCCCTCTCCTGCGGGAGAGGGGGAAAATATTAAATAACCCGTGAGAACTGCTGCATCCGGGCCTTTTGCCGTAGGTAGGCATCAAAGCACATACAGATGTTGCGGATCAGCAGGCGGCCTTTCGCCGTCACCTGAATGACCTTATCATCCACAGCCACCAGCCCGTCATGCGCCAGCGGCGCCAGCAGCTTCAGATCCTCGGCGAAATAAGACGCAAAATCCACGTCCCACTGCGCCTCGACCGCCGCGATATCCAGCTGGAAGTTACAGATCAACGCTTTAATCACGTCGCGACGCAGACAGTCATCGCGAGTTAACGCGATCCCGCGCCACAGGGCGTTCCCTTGCTCTGCTACCTGCTGGTAGTACTGCTTGAGCTCTTTTTGGTTCTGGGCGTAGCTGTCGCCAATCATGCTGATCGCCGAAACGCCCATCCCCAGCAGATCGGTATCGCCCTGAGTGGTGTAGCCCTGGAAATTACGATGCAGTACGCCGTGACGTTGCGCGACCGCTAATTCATCATCGGGACGGGCGAAATGGTCCATGCCGATAAACTGATAGCCTGCCGTCGTCAGCGAGCCGATGGTTTCCTGCAGGATCTCCAGCTTCTGCTCAGCGGAGGGCAGATCGGCATCTTTAATCTTCCGCTGAGCGGCAAAGAGCGTGGGCAGATGCGCATAGTTAAACACGCTCAGGCGGTCAGGATTGAGCTCGGCGACCTTTTGCAGGGTAAAGGCGAAGCTCTCCGGCGTTTGCTTCGGCAGGCCATAAATGAGGTCGATATTGGTCGAGGTAAAACCAATCTCCCGCGCATGGTTGAGCAAATCAAAGATGAACGCTTCGTCCTGCTCACGGTTAACCAGACGCTGAACCTCTTTATTGAAGTCCTGTACGCCCATACTCAGGCGGTTGAAACCCTCAGCGCGTAAATGATCGAGGACATCCAGCTCGATCTCACGCGGATCGACCTCAATGGAGATCTCGGCTTCCGCGCTGAAATGAAAATGGCTGCGCAACAGATCCATCAGGCGACTGATTTGCGCCTTATTGAGATAAGTTGGCGTGCCGCCCCCCCAGTGCAGTTGCTTCACCTGGCGAGTGGCAAACAGCGGCGCGCGGTGGATGATCTCCTGTTCAAGGACATCGAGATATTGATCGGCCTTATGCTGCTGGCGGGTGACTATCTTATTGCAGCCGCAGAAATAACACAGCTTATGGCAAAACGGGATATGCACGTACAGCGACAGGGGACGCTGTGGGTAACGGGCCACAGCGGCATCGAATTCCGCCGCGCCAAATTGCGGTGAAAACTCCAGCGCGGTGGGATACGAGGTATAGCGCGGCCCGGAATAGTTATATTTCTGGATCAGGGCCAGATCCCAGTCGATTATCTGCTCAGACATGCTCACTCCTTCCGATGGTGCCGCCGACGGGTACGCCGTCCCGGCCCCACCGCACCGCGGGTCATGAGCCGGTTGCGCAGCCATTTCTGACGCCGCGACAACCGTCGTAGTTTAACGAATAACCACAGCAGATAACATATAACCAGAAGGGTTATAAGGAGTACCGGGAATCCGATGGGATGCAAATGTTAGTTTCCACCCTTCAGCAGACGCATCATATCTTCCTGACGCTCTTCCTCTTCTTCATCTTCATCATCGTAAGAGAGGCCGAGCTGCTGCATCAGCTCATCAATGCGATCCAGTTTGGCGTCCACCCAGCTCTGCTCTTCAGCATTAAGGGTGCCGCCCTCTTCCAGACGTTCCAGCAGCGCGTCCAGGCGCTCATCATTCTCCAGCAACTCCAGCTCAGCCTGCGGTGAAAGCATAGGTTTCTCGCTCTTTGGTTTATGCTGCTTGGGGGCTGGAGCGCTGCTTTCGCTCACGCCCAGCGGGATCGGTTTTTTGCTACCCACGCGCGGATCTTGCGCCTGACGCTGTTTTTTACCCGCTGAAGCCGCATCGCCGCCGTTCGCGCGACTGCCTGCCGCGTGGCCACGATGTTTCTTCTGCCGTTTGCGATCGCGAGCTTCCTGATTTAACTCTTCACGCGACTTGCGGCCGGATTTGCCACGGGTGGCGGATGTCGGTTTTTTCATGATGTGTAATCTTCAGACAGTAGTATTCAGTATAGAATTGAGGCGGAATCTAGCAGAAAGCAAGCAAAGAAAAAAGGCGACAGATTACTCTGTCGCCTTTTTCCTCACTGACCACCCTTAACGGGCTCTTCTTTCCCTGTTCGCTAACGACTCACCCTGTCTTTCCCTTAGCGTCCAACGGTCCCTGTTTCTTCCTTTTCCCTGTAAAACGTCTCCAAGACGCGCGTCATCCTGACTATCCTGTGGTCTTCGCCTCCTGGCGCTTCCTGACTCCTCGTCCTGAGTCCTAATCCTTTCAGCATCCCCGCCGTTGTGTATTACTTTACCTTGTTGACAAAAATCGACAACCAGTCTGGCAGTTAAAAATCTATTTTCAGAATTCTCTATTTATATAATTGATTAATTTTCAATATTTTAAATATGTTTTGTCTTATTTTCCTCAGGTATGTCCTATACAAAGAATAGTCAATGTCTCACAAACCATATGGTTTTTACTTACAGGAACGGCGTGCGGTAAAAACAGCCTTTTTCTGCTGTTCAGGTATAATCCCTGCCATAGCCTGTTTTAACGGAGACGACCGTCTTGACCAACTGGAATTATCAACTGACGCACTTTGTCACTAGCGCGCCAGATATCCGCCATCTTCCTGCCGATACCGGTATTGAAGTGGCGTTCGCCGGCCGCTCCAACGCGGGAAAATCCAGCGCGCTGAATACGCTGACTAATCAGAAGAACCTGGCGCGTACCTCCAAAACCCCGGGGCGTACGCAGCTGATTAACCTGTTCGAAGTCGCTGAGGGCAAGCGCCTTGTCGACCTGCCCGGCTATGGTTATGCGCAAGTACCCGAAGAGATGAAGATCAAGTGGCAGCGCGCGCTGGGGGAATACCTGGAAAAACGTCTGTGCCTGAAGGGTCTCGTGGTGCTGATGGACATACGTCATCCGCTTAAAGATCTCGATCAGCAGATGATCGAATGGGCGGTAGAGAGCGATATTCAGGTGCTGGTACTGCTCACCAAAGCCGATAAGCTCGCCAGCGGCGCGCGTAAAGCGCAAGTGAATATGGTGCGTGAAGCGGTACTGGCCTTCAATGGCGATGTCCAGGTTGAACCCTTCTCTTCGCTGAAAAAATCTGGCGTCGATAAGCTGCGACAGAAGCTGGATAGCTGGTTTAACGAAATCCCGCCGCAAGAAGCCGTCGAAGACGCCGAGTAACCCCCGCTTTTTCCGGATAACGGCGCGTAGCGCCCTATCCGGACGTTCATACTACGTTGTTTTCACAGCCTAAAACTTTTCTTTCGCGCAATAAAAAACGCCCCGGTCATAAATGACCGGGGCGGCTAAAATATTCAGCCAAATCCGATTACGTGAAGTAAAAGGTCTGAAAGATAGAACATCTTACCTCTGTACCCTACGCGAATAACTTTACTCTTCTTTCGCTCACGGATAAAGCATTTTTTGTAGTTTTTTTTCACTATTTACATAGCAAATTCAAATGATCCTCACAAAACTCTATAAGTTATGTTGCTTACTTACAGAAAATCGCGTTGCGCTTTGTATACTTAGTGCGCTTGATCCCAGTTTTCGCCGCTGCCCACTTCCACCAGCAACGGTACCGCCAGCGTAGTGCTGTTCTCCATCAGTTCGTGGATCTTTTTCGATACGGCATCGAGCTCATCCTTATGCACTTCAAAGACCAGTTCATCGTGAACCTGCATGATCATCCGCACGCGAGGTTTCTCGCTCCGCAGCCATTCATCAACGGCAATCATCGCCCGCTTGATAATATCCGCAGCCGTCCCCTGCATCGGGGCGTTAATCGCCGCACGCTCCGCGCCGGCACGACGAGCGCCATTGCTGGACTTGATATCCGGCAAATAGAGTCGACGGCCATCCAGCGTTTCAACATACCCTTGCTCCTTCGCCTGTGCGCGGGTGCGCTCCATATACTCCAGGACGCCCGGATAACGCTCGAAATAAAGATCCATGTACTTCTGCGCTTCTTTACGCGGGATGTTCAGCTGGCGGGCCAGGCCAAAGGCGCTCATGCCGTAGATCAGACCGAAGTTGATGGCTTTCGCACTGCGCCGCTGTTCGCTGCTGACGCTGTCCAGCGGTAAGCCAAATACTTCAGCCGCCGTCGCCCGGTGAATATCCTTCCCTTCCGCGAAGGCGGTCAGCAGGCCTTTATCCCGCGACAGGTGCGCCATAATGCGCAGCTCGATTTGCGAGTAGTCCGCCGAGACAATGACGTAATCTTCCGGCGCGATAAACGCCTGGCGAATACGGCGCCCTTCTTCGTTACGCACCGGAATGTTTTGCAGGTTTGGATCGGTAGACGACAAACGGCCGGTGGCGGTGACCGCCTGATGATAGGAGGTATGCACGCGGCCCGTTTTGGGGTTAATCATCAGCGGCAGCTTATCGGTATAGGTCGACTTCAGCTTCGCCAGCCCACGATACTCCAGAATCACTTTCGGCAACGGATAATCGAGCGCCAGCTCTTCCAGCACCTCTTCAGAGGTGGACGGCGCACCGCCCGGCGTCTTCTTCAGCGGCTTGATACCCTGTTTTTCAAACAGGATCGTTTGCAGCTGTTTGGTGGAGGAGAGATTAAACGCTTCCCCGGCGATCTCATGTGCTCGCTGCTCCAGCTCAACCAGGCGCTGGGCAATTTCCTGCGAGTGCGCATGCAGCACGGCGGGGTCGATTTTAACGCCGTTGCGCTCAACGCGAGACAGCACCGGCACCAGCGGCATTTCAATATGCTGGAAGATATTCAGCGGGCCTTCATGCTGCTGTAGCTTCGGCCACATCTTCAGATGCAGCTGGAGCGTAACGTCGGCATCTTCCGCCGCGTAGCGACCAGCCTCTTCCAGCGCAATCTGATTAAAGGTGAGCTGATTCTTACCCTTGCCAGCGATCTCTTCGAAGGTAATGGTTTTATGTTTCAGCCAGCGGTCGGAAAGACTGTCCATATCGTGGCGGCCCGCCACGCTGTCGAGAATGTAAGACTCGAGCATGGTATCGAACGCAATCCCGCGCAGCTCAATGTCGTAATTAGCCAAAATGCCGCGATCGTATTTGAGATTTTGCCCGACCTTGAGCACCTTCTCATCCTCCAGCAGCGGTTTAAGCAGCGCCAGCACGCGCTCGCGCGGGATCTGATCCGGCGCATCAAGATAATCATGCGCTACCGGGACATAGGCGGCCACGCCTGGCTCAACAGCGAATGAAAGACCAACCATGTTGGCGGAGATGTTATCCAGGCTGTCGGTTTCCGTATCAAAGGCAAAGAGCGGCGCCTGCTTCAGCTTATCGATCCAGGTGAGCAGCGTAGCCTCATCAAGGATAGTGACATAATGCTCTGCTGAAAGTGCAGTAGCGGCTTCAACCTCTTCTTCCGCTTCTGCCGCTGCTGCAGGCACTGCAGGTTTCGCAGCCGGTTTGCCCCCCTTAGCCTGCAGCCATTTTCCGGCCTCAACGTCGGTGGTCCAGCGCTTAAACTCATACTGTCTGAACAGCGCCAGCAGATCGTCTGCCGCCGGCGGCTGCACCTCCAGCTCTTCGCAGGTGAGCTCCAGCTCGACGTCGGTTTTGATGGTCGCCAGCTGATAAGAGAGATAAGCCACGTCCTTGTTCTGCTCGAGCTTCGCCGCCATCGTTTTCGCGCCGCGGAAGCTCAGTTCAGCGATCTTCTCCGGTTCCGCATACAGCGTATCAAGGCCGCCGAGGCCTTGCAGCAGCGCCTGGGCGGTCTTTTCGCCCACGCCCGGCACGCCGGGAATGTTATCCGAGGAGTCGCCCATCAGCGCCAGGAAATCAATAATCAGCTCCGGCGGGACGCCGTACTTAGTAACCACCTCATCCGGTCCGAGGATAGTGTTGGTCATGGTATTGATCAGGGTGATGCCCGGCGTCACCAGCTGGGCCATGTCTTTATCGCCGGTGCTGATCAGGACTGGGCGACCTGCCCTTTCCGCTTCCCGCGCCAGGGTGCCAATCACATCGTCAGCTTCGACGCCCGGGACAGCCATCAGCGGCAGCCCCATCGCTTTCACCATCTTATGCAACGGCTCAATCTGCGCGCGCAGATCGTCCGGCATCGGCGGGCGGTGAGATTTGTAATGCTCGAACAATTCATCACGGAAGGTTTTCCCTTTCGCATCAAAGACCACGACGGCATGAGTCGGTTGATACTGCAGTATCAAACTGCGCAGCATATTCAGTACGCCGTACATAGCCCCGGTGGGCTCCCCTGCGCTGTTAGTCAGCGGCGGAAACGCATGATACGCCCGATAAAGATAGGAGGAGCCGTCAACGAGGATGAGAGGGTTTTCTGGGATCTGAACCATAATTTCCGTGCCTGTTTATCAGATTATGGATAAAGGATGCCACAGACGGGCATGAAATCCTGAATTTTTCCCGCAATTCGCGGAAAAGATTCAACGATCGTCGCGATCGCGCGACAACTTAGCTTGTGGATAACTTTGTGCATAGTTTTACAACGTCAGCTTATCCGCCCCTGAAAATAAATGAATAAATAGTATTATTTACTATTTATCAACCACTTAAAAACAGATCAACGATCCTGGCATTAATTTGATGACCTAATCTTCCATGTGGATAGAAGATCCTTGTTTTTTTCTGTTCTGGTAAGACCCGTCATTTGCCGCGTTTTCTGGTAAAATCAGCCTCTTGCGCAGCTTAAAGGCGCTCTTTGTCAGCCTAACTTTCTGAATAAACTAACTATGTCGAGATTACTCGCTGCGATAACACTTCCGCTGAGTATCGCCTTAACCATCTTAGTCACCATTATCTGCTCTGTACCGATCATCGTCGCCGGGCTGATTAAACTGCTGGTCCCTATTCCAGCGGTATGGCGCTCTATATCCGTTTTTTGCAATTTTATGATGTACTGCTGGTGCGAAGGGCTGGCGCTGCTGTTGCATCTCAATCCCTGGCTAAAATGGGACGTCCAGGGTCTGGAAGGCCTGAACAAAAAGAACTGGTATCTGCTGATCAGCAACCACCACAGCTGGGCAGACATCGTGGTGCTGTGCGTGCTGTTCCGCAAGCATATTCCGATGAATAAGTACTTCCTTAAACAACAGCTGGCGTGGGTACCCTTCATTGGCCTCGCCTGCTGGGCGCTGGATATGCCTTTTATGCGCCGCTACTCGCGCAGCTATCTTATTCGTCACCCGGAGCGCCGCGGTAAAGATGTCGAAACCACCCGCCGTTCGTGTGAAAAATTTCGCGCGCATCCGACGACTATCGTCAATTTTGTGGAAGGCTCGCGTTTTACCGAAGAAAAAAAGCGCGAAACGCGCTCTCCTTACCACAACCTGTTACCGCCGAAAGCCGCTGGTATCGCCATGGCGCTCAACGTACTCGGTTCGCAGTTCGATAAACTGCTGAACGTCACGCTGTGCTACCCGGATAATCATACAAGACCATTTTACGATATGTTAAGCGGCCGCCTGACGCGCATTGTGGTCCGTATCAATCTGGTCCCTATTGGCGAAGAGCTGCACGGCGATTACGTTAACGATAAGAACTTTAAGCGCAGCTTCCAGCGCTGGCTGAATGGCCTATGGGAAGAGAAAGACCGTCAGTTGACTGACATCATGAGGGACAAAGAACGGTAGCTATTGCAAAACAGATAAAGTAACGCCGGTCAGTGACCGGCGTTTTTTTTATTTCTTCTCTACCAGTTGCTTCACGGTATCCGCATACTGAGCGACGAAGACATCCATATTGCTGGTGTCCATCCCCTGCGGATTCAGCTGGTATTTACCATTAACATACATAGCCGGTACGCCCTGCAGCTGCAGATCGGCTGCCGCTTTCTCTTGCTGAGCGACCAGAGATTTCACCACGAAGCTATTCCATGCGGCATCGTAGTCTTCCCCTTTCACGCCAGCGTCGACAAACACTTTACGAATGTCAGCCACACTCTGCACAGTCTGGTTTTTCTGCACGGCTTCGAACATCGGCGCAGTAATTTTGTCTTCAACGCCCAGCGCGATGGCCACCGCCCATGCCTGCGTCAGATCCTTGCCCAGCGGACCCAGGAACTCAACGTGGTATTTGGTCATTTTAGTGCCTTCCGGCAGTTTCTGGCGCACATTGTCAGAGACATGCAGCACTTCTTCAAACTGGTAGCAGTGCGGGCAGTAGAACGAAAAGAACTCGAGCACCTGCGGCTCGCCAGCAATCGGCTTATCAAGGGTGATGTACTGCTTGCCGTCGGTGATCTGGGCAGCGGATGCACTAAAAGCCAGAATCATACCAGCCAGCGCCAGCCAAACTTTTTTCATGATTTACTCTCTCCTGGATATATCACATTAATACATTGGCGTTAACTGAAGCGGGGGTTCCTGTAGAACCTTCACCTGCTCAAGAAAAGTCGACGTCTGCCCCCGCCAGTAATCCTCCCCGGTTAACCAGGGGAAATTGACCGGGAAAGCGGGATCGTCCCAGCGTCTGAGCAACCACGCCAGATAATAAACCAGTCGCATAGCGCGTAAAGGTTCAATCAGCGCGATTTCATCGCTGTTAAAGGGGCTGAATTCCTCATAGGCCTCGACAATAGTCTCCAGCTGCATACGCTGTTCAGCCTTATCGCCGTTGAGCAGCATCCACAGATCCTGAATCGCCGGGCCGGTGCGCGCATCGTCTAAGTCGACAAACAGTGGTCCGTCGCGCCAGAGGATATTACCGACATGGCAGTCACCGTGCAGGCGCAACGTGTTCCCGCGGCCGTGCCATTGCTCCATGACGGCAGCAATGAGTTTATCGGTCGCCTTCAGGAAATCGGTCTTCAGGCCAGAGGGGATCAGCGTCGCCTGCTCAAACACCTGACGCGGTTCCAGCAGGTACTCCTGCACGCCAATTTCCGGGCGGGCAGTAAAGCGCTGTTTGCGGCCAGTCTGGTGCAGGCGCCCCAGGTAGCGGCCAACCCATTCCATCTGATCAAGGTTATCCGCTTCGAACTGACGACCGCCAAGGCTTGGGAAAACGGCAAAGTAGAATCCCTGATGCTGATGAAGCGTGCTGTCATTAAATAAGAGCGGCGCAGCAACGGGCACTTCATCTTCTACAAGCTGAAGCGCAAACTGGTGTTCTTCAAGGATCTGTTCTGCGGACCAGCGCTCAGGACGATAGAACTTTACCACATAGCGATGGCGCTCTTCGTCCTGGAACTGATAAACGCGGTTCTCATAGCTGTTTAGCGGGGTGAGACCGGAGTCCACCCGCATACCCAGATCGAATAACCCATCGATAATGGTATCCGGGCGAAGCGTCTGAAAAGTAAAAGCCTTATCGTGCATCCTGACATCCGATAATCGAACTAATAGTTCAGGATATCATCTCATTGCAATTTACGCGGCAGCGCTTACAACCTTTTACTCTTTTATTACCCCGCGGGCGCGCAGCAGCGCGGTTTTAAAGTCCTCTTCATAATCCTTCTGAATACCCGGGATGACAGCATCTTTGGAAGAGTCGCGCATCTTCAGGTGATAGATCAGAATATCGTCGGAAAGATCGCTCAGTTCGCCATCATAGCCGGCCTCTTTCGCCAGCTTCTGCAAAAATTGCATCAGGTTCAGTTCAGGCTCTTTTTGCCAGGCTGGCTGGAGGAGTTCAATTACTTCATTCAGACGTTTACATTTCATGGTCATGCTCCTTACTCTTGATAGGGACAAGTTAACAGGGTCAATCCCACAATGAAAGAGGCGATATTCATATGCAAAGCGAGGCGATAACCGGCGTCGTGCTGGCGGGCGGCAGGGCCACGCGGATGGGCGGCATTGATAAAGGATTACAGGCGCTAAATGGTCGCCCTCTCTGGCGACACGTCGCGGAAGCATTAGCCCCGCAGGTAGATGAGTTAGTCATTAGCGCCAATCGTCATCTTGAACAGTGGCGTGCCAGCGGATATCCGGTCTTTCGAGACATACAGGAGGGTTATCAGGGGCCGCTGGCCGGAATGCTTGCTGTGATACAGCAGGTCGCGAGCCCATGGTTCGTTTTTTGCCCCTGCGACACGCCGTTCATTCCGTCCTTTTTGGTGGAGCGCTTTATCCAGCAGAGAGGGGACGCACCGGTCGTTTGGGCCCATGACGGCGAACGGGATCATCCTGCCGTTGCATTAGTTCATCGTCAAATCATTCCGGAACTGGAGGCTTATCTGGCACATGGAGAGCGCAGGGTGATGGTTTTTATGCGACAAATGGGTGGGCGCCCGGTGAATTTCAGCGATGTGAAAACTGCTTTCATTAATGTAAATACGCTCGAAGATTTGCAGCAGATGCAGGAGCCATCATGATCCCATTACTGGCGATCGCCGCATGGAGCGGTACCGGAAAAACAACATTATTAAAGCGTCTTATCCCTGAGCTTTGCGCTCTAGGATTACGCCCGGGACTGATAAAGCACACCCATCATGATATGGACGTGGATAAGCCGGGCAAAGATAGCTATGAACTGCGTAAGGCGGGCGCTGCGCAAACTATTGTCGCCAGCGAACAGCGGTGGGCATTGATGACCGAGACGCCAGAGAAGCCGGAATTAGATCTCACGTGGCTGATCAGTCGAATGGATGCCAGCAAACTGGATCTGGTTTTAGTGGAGGGGTTCAAACATGAACCCGTGCCGAAGATCCTGCTTTTTCGGCAAAACAGCGGTCATCGTGTAGAAGAGCTGGTAATTGATGAGCATACCATCGCCGTAGCCAGCGATGTATCGATCGCGACCTCACTTCCGCTGCTGGATTTAAATGATGTACCACAGATCGCGACATTTATTGTGAGTTGGTTAGAGAGGCAATAGTCATTTATCGACGGTGATATAGGAGGGATTTTCCCGGAGGCGGTGCTGCGCACCTTGTCCGGCCACAGGGACGTAGCCCCGTGTCGGATCCGTAGCCCCGGCAAGCGCAGCGCCACCGGGGAGGCATACCGGCACGCTGGCCGGACGACAGAAACGCAAAAAGCCCATCCGGCAGGATGGGCTCTTCACTTGTTTGATGCCTGGCAGTTTATGGCGGGCGTCCTGCCCGCCACCCTCCGGGCCGTTGCTGCGCAACGTTCAAATCCGCTCCCGGCGGATTTGTCCTACTCTGGAGAGCGCTCACCGACAAACAACAGATAAAACAAAAAGCCCGGTCTTTCGACCGGGCTTTCTGCTTTATTTGATGCCTGGCAGTTCCCTACTCTCACATGGGGAGACCCCACACTACCATCGGCGCTACGGCGTTTCACTTCTGAGTTCGGCATGGGGTCAGGTGGGACCACCGCGCTAGTGCCGCCAGGCAAATTCTGTTTTATCAACACGTCTCACCAACGTATCGATTAATCTGTATCAGAGCTGAAAATTCTCTCAATCCGCCAAAACATCTTCGGCGTTGTAAGGTTAAGCCTCACGGTTCATTAGTACCGGTTAGCTCAACGCATCGCTGCGCTTACACACCCGGCCTATCAACGTCGTCGTCTTCAACGTTCCTTCAGGAGACTTAAAGTCTCAGGGAGAACTCATCTCGGGGCAAGTTTCGTGCTTAGATGCTTTCAGCACTTATCTCTTCCGCATTTAGCTACCGGGCAGTGCCATTGGCATGACAACCCGAACACCAGTGATGCGTCCACTCCGGTCCTCTCGTACTAGGAGCAGCCCCCCTCAATTCTCCAGCGCCCACGGCAGATAGGGACCGAACTGTCTCACGACGTTCTAAACCCAGCTCGCGTACCACTTTAAATGGCGAACAGCCATACCCTTGGGACCTACTTCAGCCCCAGGATGTGATGAGCCGACATCGAGGTGCCAAACACCGCCGTCGATATGAACTCTTGGGCGGTATCAGCCTGTTATCCCCGGAGTACCTTTTATCCGTTGAGCGATGGCCCTTCCATTCAGAACCACCGGATCACTATGACCTGCTTTCGCACCTGCTCGCGCCGTCACGCTCGCAGTCAAGCTAGCTTATGCCATTGCACTAACCTCCTGATGTCCGACCAGGATTAGCTAACCTTCGTGCTCCTCCGTTACGCTTTGGGAGGAGACCGCCCCAGTCAAACTACCCACCAGACACTGTCCGCAACCCCGGTAAGGGGCCAACGTTAGAACATCAAACATTAAAGGGTGGTATTTCAAGGTTGGCTCCACGCAGACTGGCGTCCACGCTTCAAAGCCTCCCACCTATCCTACACATCAAGGCTCAATGTTCAGTGTCAAGCTATAGTAAAGGTTCACGGGGTCTTTCCGTCTTGCCGCGGGTACACTGCATCTTCACAGCGAGTTCAATTTCACTGAGTCTCGGGTGGAGACAGCCTGGCCATCATTACGCCATTCGTGCAGGTCGGAACTTACCCGACAAGGAATTTCGCTACCTTAGGACCGTTATAGTTACGGCCGCCGTTTACCGGGGCTTCGATCAAGAGCTTCTCCTTACGGATAACCCCATCAATTAACCTTCCGGCACCGGGCAGGCGTCACACCGTATACGTCCACTTTCGTGTTTGCACAGTGCTGTGTTTTTAATAAACAGTTGCAGCCAGCTGGTATCTTCGACTGGTCTCAGCTCCATCCGCAGGGACTTCACCTACACACCAGCGTGCCTTCTCCCGAAGTTACGGCACCATTTTGCCTAGTTCCTTCACCCGAGTTCTCTCAAGCGCCTTGGTATTCTCTACCTGACCACCTGTGTCGGTTTGGGGTACGATTTGATGTTACCTGATGCTTAGAGGCTTTTCCTGGAAGCAGGGCATTTGTTACTTCAGCACCGTAGTGCCTCGTCATCACACCTCAGCCTTGATTATCCGGATTTGCCTGGACAACCAGCCTACATGCTTAAACCGGGACAACCGTCGCCCGGCTAACATAGCCTTCTCCGTCCCCCCTTCGCAGTAACACCAAGTACAGGAATATTAACCTGTTTCCCATCGACTACGCCTTTCGGCCTCGCCTTAGGGGTCGACTCACCCTGCCCCGATTAACGTTGGACAGGAACCCTTGGTCTTCCGGCGAGCGGGCTTTTCACCCGCTTTATCGTTACTTATGTCAGCATTCGCACTTCTGATACCTCCAGCATGCCTCACAGCACACCTTCGCAGGCTTACAGAACGCTCCCCTACCCAACAACACATAGTGTCGCTGCCGCAGCTTCGGTGCATGGTTTAGCCCCGTTACATCTTCCGCGCAGGCCGACTCGACCAGTGAGCTATTACGCTTTCTTTAAATGATGGCTGCTTCTAAGCCAACATCCTGGCTGTCTGTGCCTTCCCACATCGTTTCCCACTTAACCATGACTTTGGGACCTTAGCTGGCGGTCTGGGTTGTTTCCCTCTTCACGACGGACGTTAGCACCCGCCGTGTGTCTCCCGTGATAACATTCTTCGGTATTCGTAGTTTGCATCGGGTTGGTAAGTCGGGATGACCCCCTAGCCGAAACAGTGCTCTACCCCCGAAGATGAATTCACGAGGCGCTACCTAAATAGCTTTCGGGGAGAACCAGCTATCTCCCGGTTTGATTGGCCTTTCACCCCCAGCCACAAGTCATCCGCTAATTTTTCAACATTAGTCGGTTCGGTCCTCCAGTTAGTGTTACCCAACCTTCAACCTGCCCATGGCTAGATCACCGGGTTTCGGGTCTATACCCTGCAACTTAACGCCCAGTTAAGACTCGGTTTCCCTGCGGCTCCCCTATACGGTTAACCTTGCTACAGAATATAAGTCGCTGACCCATTATACAAAAGGTACGCAGTCACACCCGAAGGTGCTCCCACTGCTTGTACGTACACGGTTTCAGGTTCTTTTTCACTCCCCTCGCCGGGGTTCTTTTCGCCTTTCCCTCACGGTACTGGTTCACTATCGGTCAGTCAGGAGTATTTAGCCTTGGAGGATGGTCCCCCCATATTCAGACAGGATACCACGTGTCCCGCCCTACTCTTCGAGTTCACAACCTGTGCATTTTGGTGTACGGGACTATCACCCTGTACCGTCGGACTTTCCAGACCGTTCCACTAACACACAAGCTGATTCAGACTCTGGGCTGCTCCCCGTTCGCTCGCCGCTACTGGGGGAATCTCGGTTGATTTCTTTTCCTCGGGGTACTTAGATGTTTCAGTTCCCCCGGTTCGCCTCGTTAACCTATGTATTCAGTTAACGATAGTGTGACGAATCACACTGGGTTTCCCCATTCGGACATCGCCGGTTATAACGGTTCATATCACCTTACCGACGCTTTTCGCAGATTAGCACGTCCTTCATCGCCTCTGACTGCCAGGGCATCCACCGTGTACGCTTAGTCGCTTAACCTCACAACCCGAAGATGTTTC
>NZ_MJDM01000006.1:0-126437 GCF_008452795.1 Klebsiella sp. AqSCr | reverse complement strand
TTTCATCAGACAATCTGTGTGAGCACTACAAAGGCAGGTTCTTTAAGGTAAGGAGGTGATCCAACCGCAGGTTCCCCTACGGTTACCTTGTTACGACTTCACCCCAGTCATGAATCACAAAGTGGTAAGCGCCCTCCCGAAGGTTAAGCTACCTACTTCTTTTGCAACCCACTCCCATGGTGTGACGGGCGGTGTGTACAAGGCCCGGGAACGTATTCACCGTAGCATTCTGATCTACGATTACTAGCGATTCCGACTTCATGGAGTCGAGTTGCAGACTCCAATCCGGACTACGACATACTTTATGAGGTCCGCTTGCTCTCGCGAGGTCGCTTCTCTTTGTATATGCCATTGTAGCACGTGTGTAGCCCTGGTCGTAAGGGCCATGATGACTTGACGTCATCCCCACCTTCCTCCAGTTTATCACTGGCAGTCTCCTTTGAGTTCCCGGCCTAACCGCTGGCAACAAAGGATAAGGGTTGCGCTCGTTGCGGGACTTAACCCAACATTTCACAACACGAGCTGACGACAGCCATGCAGCACCTGTCTCACAGTTCCCGAAGGCACCAATCCATCTCTGGAAAGTTCTGTGGATGTCAAGACCAGGTAAGGTTCTTCGCGTTGCATCGAATTAAACCACATGCTCCACCGCTTGTGCGGGCCCCCGTCAATTCATTTGAGTTTTAACCTTGCGGCCGTACTCCCCAGGCGGTCGATTTAACGCGTTAGCTCCGGAAGCCACGCCTCAAGGGCACAACCTCCAAATCGACATCGTTTACGGCGTGGACTACCAGGGTATCTAATCCTGTTTGCTCCCCACGCTTTCGCACCTGAGCGTCAGTCTTTGTCCAGGGGGCCGCCTTCGCCACCGGTATTCCTCCAGATCTCTACGCATTTCACCGCTACACCTGGAATTCTACCCCCCTCTACAAGACTCTAGCCTGCCAGTTTCGAATGCAGTTCCCAGGTTGAGCCCGGGGATTTCACATCCGACTTGACAGACCGCCTGCGTGCGCTTTACGCCCAGTAATTCCGATTAACGCTTGCACCCTCCGTATTACCGCGGCTGCTGGCACGGAGTTAGCCGGTGCTTCTTCTGCGGGTAACGTCAATCGCCAAGGTTATTAACCTTAACGCCTTCCTCCCCGCTGAAAGTGCTTTACAACCCGAAGGCCTTCTTCACACACGCGGCATGGCTGCATCAGGCTTGCGCCCATTGTGCAATATTCCCCACTGCTGCCTCCCGTAGGAGTCTGGACCGTGTCTCAGTTCCAGTGTGGCTGGTCATCCTCTCAGACCAGCTAGGGATCGTCGCCTAGGTGAGCCATTACCCCACCTACTAGCTAATCCCATCTGGGCACATCTGATGGCATGAGGCCCGAAGGTCCCCCACTTTGGTCTTGCGACGTTATGCGGTATTAGCTACCGTTTCCAGTAGTTATCCCCCTCCATCAGGCAGTTTCCCAGACATTACTCACCCGTCCGCCGCTCGTCACCCGAGAGCAAGCTCTCTGTGCTACCGCTCGACTTGCATGTGTTAGGCCTGCCGCCAGCGTTCAATCTGAGCCATGATCAAACTCTTCAATTTAAGTTTGATGCTCAAAGAATTAAACTTCGTAATGAATTACGTGTTCACTCTTGAGACTTGGTATTCATTTTTCGTCCGAGGACGTTAAGAATCCATGTCACTTTGAGTGCCCACACAGATTGTCTGATAAATTGTTAAAGAGCAGTGCCGCTTCGTTTTCGCTGCGGCGCGGGGTGTGCATATTACGCTTTCCCGCTGCAGAGTCAAGCATTTATTTTTGCTTTTCTCTGCGAGGTTCTCACCGGAACCCCGCTGACCCAGCGGCTTGTTTGCCGTTGTTCCGTGTCAGTGGAGGCGCATTATAGGGAGTAATTCTGAGGTGACAAGGGGAAATGCAAAAAAAGTTTTCAACCGTCTCTTTTTTCAACAATGCGGCGAGGAATGTCGCAAAAAACCGCCGTTTTGCCGTTTTAACCGACGAAACGGGGCGCCTGGTGGCATACTGTTAGAGTAGAGGAAAGAAAGGAACGGCATTTATGTCTTTAAGCGCACAGCAACTGGCGGCACAAAAGAACATCTCCTGGGTACTGGCCGAAAAGCTCGCCCAAAAAATACTGACTGGCGAATATCAGCCGGAAAGCATTCTTCCCGGCGAAATGGAGTTGGGGGAGCAGTTCGGCGTCAGCCGTACCGCCGTCCGCGAAGCGGTGAAGACGCTTACTGCAAAAGGCATGCTGCTGCCCCGCCCTCGCATTGGCACCCGGGTGATGCCGCGCAGCAGCTGGAATTTCCTTGATAAGGAACTGCTCTCCTGGTGGCTAACAGAAGATAACTTCGAAGAGGTGGTAAGCCACTTTCTCGTCATGCGCAGCAGCCTAGAGCCACAGGCCTGCTTTCTCGCCGCCGCCAACGGCACCGCCGGGCAAAAAGCGCAGCTCAATACATTAATGGAAGAGATGATTGCTCTGAAACGCCATTTTCAGCGCGAACGCTGGATAGAAGTCGATATGGCCTGGCATGAGCATATCTATGAAATGAGCGGTAATCCTTTCCTCAGCTCTTTCGCCTCGCTGTTTCATTCGGTCTACCACACCTACTTCACGTCGATTACGCAAAATGAAGTGGTGAAGCTCGATCTCCACCAGGCGATTGTCGATGCCATTCTTAACAGTGATGCGCCGGGGGCGTTGCTCGCCTGCCAGGCATTGTTGAACGCCCCACACCACGTAAATCAATAACAAGGATTTGGCATGAGCGGAAAAAAAGGGCGCAGCATGGCTGGCCTGCCGTGGATCGCGGCGATGGCCTTCTTTATGCAGGCGCTGGATGCCACCATTCTTAACACCGCCCTCCCGGCTATCGCCCACAGTCTTAATCGTTCTCCCTTAGCGATGCAGTCGGCCATTATCAGCTATACGCTGACGGTGGCGATGCTGATCCCGGTCAGCGGCTGGCTGGCCGATCGCTTCGGCACGCGCCGGGTCTTTATCATCGCCGTTAGCTTGTTCACCCTCGGTTCCCTCGCCTGCGCCCTCTCCAGTTCCTTAACGGAACTGGTCATTTTTCGCGTAATTCAGGGGATCGGTGGGGCGATGATGATGCCGGTGGCGAGGCTGGCCCTGCTGCGTGCCTACCCCCGCAGCGAACTGTTGCCGGTCCTGAACTTTGTCACCATGCCGGGATTGGTGGGGCCGATTCTGGGCCCGGTACTCGGCGGGGTATTTGTGACCTGGGCCAGCTGGCATTGGATTTTCCTGATAAACATTCCGATCGGCGTAATTGGCATTCTGTACGCCCGTAAATACATGCCAAATTTCACAACGCCGCGCCGACGCTTCGATATAGGCGGTTTTCTGTTATTTGGCTTAAGTCTGGTGTTATTTTCCAGCGGTATTGAACTGTTTGGGGAAAAAATCGTGGCGACATGGCAGGCGCTGGCCGTGATTGCCGTCAGTCTGTTACTGCTCGTGGCCTATGTGCGTCACGCGCGTCGCCATCCGACGCCGCTTATCTCGCTCTCTTTATTTAAGACCCATACGTTCTCGGTCGGCATTGCCGGCAACCTCGCCACGCGGTTGGGTACCGGCTGCGTACCGTTTCTGATGCCGCTGATGCTGCAGGTTGGTTTCGGCTATCCGGCCATTATCGCCGGCTGTATGATCGCCCCCACCGCTATCGGCTCGATTATTGCGAAATCCACCGTTACCCAGGTGCTGCGCTGGTTTGGCTATCGTAAGACCCTGGTGGGGATCACCGTGTTTATTGGCCTTATGATCGCCCAGTTCTCGCTGCAGTCGCCAGAGATGCCGCTGTGGATGCTTCTTCTGCCGCTGTTCGTGCTGGGGATGGCGATGTCCACGCAGTTTACCGCCATGAATACCATTACCCTGGCCGATCTGACCGATGATAATGCCAGCAGCGGCAACAGCCTGCTGGCCGTCACCCAGCAGCTTTCAATTAGTCTCGGGGTGGCCATCAGCGCTGCGGTGCTACGCTTCTATGAAGGTTTTGATAATGCAAGCACGGTACAGCAGTTTCACTACACCTTTATAACCATGGGCGTGATAACCATTATATCGGCGCTGATGTTTATGCTGTTAAGAGCGAAGGATGGCCGCAACCTGATTAGCGAGCGGCATAAACGCTAAGCAGAACCGCGAACCACCAGCTCCGGCGTTAACTGAACGCGCTGCTGTTTTTGCTGCGGATCGGCCATGCGATGGATCAGTACGTCGATGGCCAGTTCCCCCAGCTCATCCTTTGGCTGGTGAATGGTGGTCAATGGCGGCGTCATATAACGTGCCAGCTCAATATCATCGTAGCCCACCAGCGCCATATCCTGCGGAATCTGCAGCCCGGCCTGGTATAACGCCTGATAAGCGCCAACCGCCATCGCATCGTTACCGACAAACACCGCCTGCGGACGCTGCGGCAACGCCAGCAGCTGCTGCATCGCGCTAAACCCGCCGCCAAACTCAAAATCACTGGTCACCACGTATCCTTCGGCAACCGGCAGGCCGCAGCGCGCCATCGCGGCATGATAGCCTTCAAGACGCAGGCGCGCCGGGGTTTTATCCAGCGGGCCGGCAATACAGGCAATGCGTGAATGCCCCTGGTCAATCAGATACTGGGTTGCCATATCGCCGCCGAGCAGCGAGTTATCCTGAATCAGATCGCTATCGCCATCAAAGGGGGCCCAGTCCATCATAACCGTCGGTACCGACGGATAGCGCTGCATGATTTCCGGGGAGGGCTGATGGGTCTCCGTGCACAGCAGGAGTAATCCATCGACGCGTTTTTGCATTAGCGTCTCCAGATTACGATTCATTCGCTGCTCATCACCTTCGGTATTGCAGAGCACGAGGCTATAACCCCGCTCAAAGCAGCTACGCTCCACGCCCCGCACCAGCTCCGAATAAAACGGATTGGTACTGGCGGTGATCAGCATGCCGATGGTACGGGTTTGATTGAGCTTGAGGCTACGCGCCAGCGCAGAGGGTGCGTAGTTGAGGCTTTTGATCGCAGCGTCAACTTTGGCGGTAATCGCCTCGCTGACAAAGCGGTCCTTATTGATGACGTGTGACACCGTCGATGTGGAAACGCCCGCGATGCGGGCCACATCTTTCATCGTAGCCAAGCATTACCCCTGTTGCGCTAAAAATTCATCGATCTCTGTGCGCCAAGGCACGGACGGCTGAGCGCCTTTGCGGGTTACGGCGATCGCCGCTGCGGCATGCGCAAAGCGAATCGCCTCCGGCAGGGCGGTCCCTTCCAGCAGCGCGGTCACCAGCGCGCCGTTAAAGGTATCACCGGCCGCGATAGTATCAATGGCCTGTACGCGAAACCCTGGGATCCGGCGGCTTTCGCCTTCGGCACTGAGCCAGACGCCGCGGCTGCCGAGGGTGATCATCACCGTACCAATGCCTTTGGCATGCAGCACGTCGGCGGCTTTTGCCGCATCTTCGTCACTCTCAACGCGAATACCGGTCAGCTTTTCCGCTTCGGTTTCGTTAGGGGTAATAATATCCACCAGCGCCAGCAGTTCATCCGGTAGCTCACGCGCTGGCGCGGGGTTCAGCACCACGGTGGTGTGATGGTGATGGGCGATTTTCGCCGCCGCTATGACGCTCTCCAGCGGCGACTCCAGCTGCATCAACAACGCCTGTGCGCTGGCGATACGCTCTTTTTCCGCCTCAACCTGGGAGACGGAAAGCGCCGCATTGGCGCCGGCATGAATACCGATGACATTCTCACCTTCGGCGTTAACGAAAATTAACGCCACCCCGGTCGCTTCCCCGGCAACCGCGCGCACGGGCGCCACGTCGATTTTATCGCTCGCCAGCTGACGACGGATGCGTTCACCGATATCGTCATCGCCGGTGCAGGCGATAAACGCGATATCCGCTCCGCTGCGCCCGGCGGCCACCGCCTGGTTGGCCCCTTTTCCACCGAACGCCACCTGATAATGGTGGCCGGTGACGGTTTCGCCCGGCGTCGGGAAAGCGTCAAGGTTAAGAATGTGATCGGCATTGATACTGCCAAGGACGACAAGTTTGCCTGCAGTTTTCATCATTTCTGTTCCCGGGAAAGCGCGCCACCGGGATCCGGTGGCGCATGCCCTGCTTTTCTTTTTTTATATTGTCCCTCGGACCGTTGCCAGTCCGAATCGCATATTACTGCTTAACGACCAGCTTCAGCTCAACCGGGTAGTTAGCTTCCACTTTTTCGCCCTTCAGTACCTTATCAGCAGTCTCAACGCCTTTCGCGCCGATCTGCTCCGGCAACTGTGCGACGGTCGCCGCCAGTTTGCCACTGTTTACTGCTTTTTCGCCATCCGGAGTGCCGTCAAATCCAACCACCATCACATCGGACTTGCCTGCGGTCTGCAGCGCGCGCAGGGCGCCCAGCGCCATTTCATCATTTTGCGCGAACACTGCCTGGACGTCAGGATGTGCGGTCAGCAGGTTCTGCATCACGTTCAGGCCTTTGGTGCGGTCGAAATCGGCCGGCTGGCTGGCCAGGACGTTGAATTTGTGCGCCGCCACGGCCTGTTTAAAGCCTTCGCCACGCTCGCGCGCCGCAGAAGTTCCGGCAATGCCCTGCAGCTCAATGACTTTTGCACTTTCACCCACTTTTTTCGCGATGTAATCGCCAGCCATTTTCCCACCCTGCACGTTGTCAGAGGCGATATGGCTCACAACATCGCCTTTTGTCGCCTGACGGTCGAGAGTGATGACCGGGATTTTCGCCTGGTTCGCCATCTTCACGGCGTTGCCGACGGCATCAGAGTCGGTGGGGTTGATCAGCAGCAGCTTGGTGCCGCGCACCGTTAAATCCTGGACGTTCGCCAGCTCTTTCGCCGGGTTGTTCTGGGAATCCAGCACCACCAGGTTGTAGCCCAGCTTGTCAGCTTCTTTTTGCGCGCCGTCTTTCAGCGACACGAAGAACGGGTTGTTGAGGGTAGAGATAACCAGAGCGATGGTGTCTTTGGCCATCGCGTTCGCGCTAACGGTCGCACTTAGCGCAACAGCAGAGACCAGGGTCGCCAGTTTTTTCATATTCATAGTTAAGATGTCCTGTAGAGTTCTCAGTTACTGCTTTTTGTTATCTACCAGTACCGCCAGCAAAATCACCACCGCTTTAACGATCATCTGGTAATAGGAAGAAACGCCTAAAAGATTAAGACCATTATTCAGGAAGCCAAGGATCAGCGCACCAATCAGCGTGCCGACAATGCGTCCTTTGCCACCAGCGAGGCTGGTGCCGCCGAGCACCACCGCCGCAATGGCGTCCAGCTCATAGCCCGTCCCCGCCGTCGGCTGCGCGGAGGAGAGACGCGCCACTTCGATGATCCCGGCCAGCGAAGCCAGCATTCCGCACAAGGCGTAAACGATAATTTTAACTTTATTGACGCTAATCCCGGACAGACGCGTCGCCGCTTCATTACCGCCCAGGGCATAAATATAACGGCCCAGGCGAGTATGGTGCAGCATGTACCAGGCCGCCAGGAAGACAATCGCCATGATCCATACCGGCGTCGGGATCCCCAGCGGACGCCCGATGCCAAACCAGCCGAACAGATCGGCATTATCGCTAAAGCCGGTATTGATCGGGCTGCCGTTGGTGTACACCATGGTTACGCCGCGCAGCAGCAGCATCATCACCAGGGTGGCGATGAAGGCCTGCACGCGGCCTCTCGCTACAATCACCCCGGTGACTGCGCCGATCGCCGCACCTAATGCGAGGGCAGCCGCGACCGCCACCAGCGCATTAACCTCAATGCCAACGATCGACGCCGCCACCGCACCGGTGAGCGCCAGCAGGGAGCCGACGGACAGATCGATCCCCGAGGTCAGTATGACCAGCGTCATCCCTACCGCCATAATGGCGTTAACGGAGGTTTGCTGCAGAATATTGAACAGGTTATTGACGGTAAAAAAGTTGGGGCTCATGGTCGATACCACCGCGATCAGCACCAGCAGGGCAATCAGCGATTTTTGCTCCATCAGCCACGCTTTTGTGAAATAGCGGCGACCAGAAACAGCCTGGGTTGTCATCTTTCTTACTCCTGATTCACACGGTTAAGCTTGCCCACAGCGGCAGCCATCAATACTTCCTGGGTGGCCTGCTCGCGTGTGAATTCACCGCCGAGATGCCCTTCATGCATCACTATGATGCGATCGCTCATGCCCAACACTTCCGGCATCTCGGAGGAGACCAGAATGATGCTCAGGCCGTCGGCTTTGAACTGGTTGATGAGCTGGTAGATCTCTTTCTTCGCCCCGACGTCGACGCCGCGGGTCGGTTCATCGAGGATCAGCACCTTCGGCCGGGTCATCAGCCCGCGGGCGATGGCGACCTTTTGCTGGTTGCCGCCGGAGAGCAGGCCGATCGCCTGCTCCATGGACGGCGTTTTCACGTTAAACAGGCGGATGAAATCACTCACCGCCTGCTGTTCATCTTTATGCTTAAGACTACCGCCCGCCCGGCTGAAATAGCGCAGCGCCGTCAGGGACATGTTTTCTTTTACCGACATCCCGAGAACCAGACCATCGCGCTTACGGTCTTCGGAGATATAGACAATGCCGTTCGCCAGACCATCCTGCGGCGAACGGGTCACCACTTCGCGGCCATCGAGCGTCACGGAACCGCTGCTGCGCGGCAGCGCGCCGTACAGCACTTTCATCAGTTCGGTCCGCCCGGCGCCCATCAGCCCGGCAACGCCGAGGATCTCCCCCTGGCGCAGGGTAAAGGTCACGTTATCCACCCCCGGGCCGCAGAGGTTGTCGACCTTCAGGCGCACCGCGCCGGGCGCCTTATCGAGGTGGGGATATTGGTCTTCCAGCTTACGGCCGACCATCATCTCGATAAGTCGGTCCTCATCCAGCGACGAGACCTCGCGCTCGGCGATAAACTGCCCGTCACGAAAGACCGTCACGTCGTCGCAAATCTCGAAGATCTCTTTCATACGGTGGGAGATATAGACGATACCGCGCCCCTGCGACTTCAGTTCGCGGATGACGCGGAACAGCGATTCGGTTTCGGTATCGGTCAGCGCATCGGTCGGTTCATCCATAATGATGACTTTCGATTCGAAGCTCAGCACTTTGGCGATCTCCACCATTTGCTGATCGCCAATCGATAGATCGCCCACCAGTTTCTGGCTGGTAAAGCGGAGATTCAGCTTTGCCAACAGCTTGTCGGCTTCGGCATACATCTGCTTCCAGTCGATTTTGCCAAAACGGTTAACGAACTCGCGGCCAAGGAAGATGTTCTCGGCGATCGTCAACTGAGGGATCAGGTTCAGTTCCTGATGGATAATGCCGATCCCGGCTTCCTGGGAGGATTTTGGGCCGTTAAAGGTCGTCTCTTTGCCTAACCACAGCAAAGAGCCGGCATCACGGGTGTAGATCCCGGTCAACACCTTCATCATAGTGGACTTGCCGGAGCCATTTTCCCCTACCAGCGCCATCACCCGGCCGGCATAGACATTCAGCGCCGCGCCGGAGAGCGCCTTGACGCCAGGGAACGCTTTGTCGATCCCTTTCAGTTGCAATAAGGCTTCCATGACGGCGACCTCAGAACGTGACGCCGGCACAGAGAATGATATTCGCAAACGGGGAACACTCCCCGCTGCGAATTACCGCCTGACTGTCTGCGGTTTGTTTTTTGAACTGCTCATGGCTGGTGTAACGAATTTCAATGGTATTTCCCTGGTGCTGCTGCAGCTGCTCGAGGTGAGTGAGCAACGTCGCGTGGAGCTGCGGATTATGGGTTTTAATCTCTTCCGCGATGACAGCCGCTTCAACCTGCATTTCCGTCGTCACCACTTCCAGCACCTGCATAAATGAAGGTACGCCCTGAGTCAGCGCCATATCAATGCGCGTGCTGCTGCGGGGAACCGGTAATCCGGCATCGCAGACCACCAGCGTATCGGTGTGGCCCAGGCGGGAAATGACCGCGGAAATATCAGCGTTAAGTACGGTGCCTTTTTTCATTTTTTCTCTTTTGCTCCACTAGCGAAACGTTTCGCTAAAATAATTATTATCAATGCGTGAGCAGAAAACCATCACCAGAAGAGAGAAATGTGATCGCCATCGAAACGTTTCGCGAGACAGCAACAGGACATAACAACCGGAGTGAGAAACAAAAAGCCCTTCGCAACGGAAGGGCTTTTTTGACATCAGATTTCGACCTGGGTACCGAGCTCGATAACCCGGTTTGGCGGGATCTCAAACTGATCCGGCGCCCGCAGGGCGTTACGCTGCAGCAGCAGATAAAGCTTGCCGCGCAGGCGAAGATACCATGGCCGTTTGCCGATAATCAGCGACTCATGCGACATAAAGAACGAGGTCTCCATCATCCGGCAGCTGAGTCCTTCCAGGCCACAGCGGTGGAACACCTCTTCAACGTTAGGCGTTTCCCGCCAGCCGTAGCTGGCCACCACCCGCCAGAAGGACGGTGACAGCTGCTCAATCTGCACCCGGCGAACGTTATGCACGTAAGGCGCATCTTCGGTACGCAGGGTCAGGAGGATCACTCGCTCATGCAGCACCTTGTTGTGCTTCAGGTTATGCAGCAGGGCAAACGGGATCACGTTCAGGGCGCGGGACATATACACCGCAGTACCCGGCACACGCACTGGCGGTGACTTCTCCAGCGAAGAGATCATCGCTTCCAGCGAGTTGCCATGCTCGTGCATCCGGCGCAGCAGGCGGAAACGCTCGCTCTTCCAGGTCGTCATCACCGTAAACATGACCATCCCCAGGGACAACGGTAGCCAGCCGCCGGAGACAATCTTATCGAGGTTCGCCGAGAACAGCGGAATATCAATGCACAGGAAGGCCACCAGCATCAGACCGACAAACAGCTTGTTCCAGTGCCAGTTTTTGCGCGCCACGGTCGCCGACAGAATGGAGGTCAGCACCATGGTGCCCGTTACGGCGATACCATACGCCGCCGCCAGGTTAGACGAATGCTCAAAGCTGACGATAACGATGACCACAGAAACGTACAGCAGCCAGTTAATGAACGGAATGTAAATCTGCCCGGACTCCATTTCCGAGGTATGGATAATGCGCATCGGCGACAGATAGCCCAGACGCACTGCCTGACGGGTCAGGGAGAAGACCCCAGAAATCACTGCCTGGGAGGCGATAACCGTCGCCAGCGTGGCGATAATCAGCATCGGGATCAGCGCCCACTCAGGCGCCAGCAGGAAGAACGGGTTTTTAATCGCTTCCGGGTGCTTCAGCAGCAGCGCGCCCTGGCCAAAATAGTTCAGCACCAACGAGGGCAGCACGACGGAGAACCAGGCAACGCGGATCGGCAGTTTGCCGAAGTGGCCCATATCGGCGTACAGCGCTTCCACCCCGGTAATCGACAGCACCACCGCGCCAAGCGCAATAAAGGAAACGGTCTTGTATTGCAGGAAGAAGTGCACAGCCCAGTAGGGGTTCAGCGCCTGCAGAACTTCCGGATTAGCGTAAATGCTTCGCGCGCCCAGCACCGCCAGTAACAGGAACCAGATCAGCATAATCGGCGCAAACAGCTTGCCGACCATGCCAGTCCCGTGCTTCTGGATCACAAACAGCAGGGTGAGCACGATAATGGAGATAGGGACAATCCAGGTATCGAGCTGCGGGGCGATAATTTCTAACCCCTCTATCGCCGACATTACCGAAATCGCCGGGGTAATCACCACTTCGCCATAGAAGAAACTGCCGCCGATAAGGCCGAGGATCACCAGCACGGAGGTCATTCTGGCCGAAGTATTACGTCCGGCCAGCGACATCAGCGTTAAGATCCCGCCTTCCCCGGCGTTATCCGCCCGCATCACGAAGGTGATGTATTTAATCGATACGGTAAAGATTAACAGCCAGAAAATCAGCGACAAAAAGCCAAAAACGGCATCGCGCTCTACGCCAAAGCCAAACTGACCTGACAGGCATTCGCGCAGGGTATACAGTGGACTGGTACCGATATCGCCGTACACCACGCCGATGGCCGCCAGCGTTAACGCCGGCAACGATTGTTTATTATCAGTGCTCATAGACTAGTCTTTTCGTTTATAAAACAAATGTGTGCCTAGTCCCTTGGCCCACAAAAAGCGCACAGTATGCACGATTATTTGTGAAATCGTACCCCTAACAGACACCATATTAACCTGGCTCAAAAAAAATAAATCGATTCTTCAGGCTATTACCGCCCCGGCTCTAACATCTATACTCGTCCCAATAACGATACATGACAAAGCACGCAACTCAATTATGGCTCAAACACATTTACTGGCTGAAAGAATTTCCCGGCTCAGCGCGGCACTCGAAAAAGGACTCTTTGAACGCAGCCACGCGATACGCCTCTGCCTGCTGGCGGCGCTCAGCGGCGAGAGCGTTTTTTTGCTTGGTCCACCGGGGATCGCCAAAAGCCTGATTGCCCGCCGCCTCAAATTCGCCTTCCAGCAGGCGCGCGCTTTTGAATACCTGATGACCCGCTTCTCCACCCCGGAAGAGGTATTTGGGCCACTGTCCATTCAGGCGCTGAAAGATGAAGGCCGTTACGAACGTTTAACCGCCGGCTACCTGCCGGAAGCGGAAATCGTGTTTCTCGATGAAATATGGAAAGCAGGTCCGGCTATCCTCAACACCCTACTGACGGCGATTAACGAACGTCACTTCCGCAATGGCGCGCATGAAGAGAAAATCCCAATGCGCCTGCTGGTGGCCGCGTCGAACGAACTCCCGGAAGCTGACAGCAGCCTGGAAGCGCTGTATGACCGAATGCTGATCCGTCTATGGCTTGATAAAGTGCAGGATAAAGGTAATTTCCGTTCGATGCTGGTCAGCCAGCAGGATGAAAACAGCAATCCAGTGCCCAGCGCGCTGCAGGTGAGCGACGAGGAATTTACCCAATGGCAGCAGCAGATCGGCAATATTAAACTGCCGGACGCGGTGTTTGAGCTGATATTCCAGCTCCGCCAGCAGCTGGACGCCCTGCCAAATGCCCCCTACGTCTCGGATCGCCGCTGGAAAAAGGCTATTCGCCTGCTGCAGGCCAGCGCCTTCTTCAGCGGCCGCGACAGCATCGCGCCGATTGACCTAATCCTGCTGAAAGATTGTCTGTGGCACAACGTCGAAAGTATGAACCTGATGTCGCAGCAGCTGGAAACGCTCATGACCTGTCACGCCTGGCAACAGCAGGCGATGCTGACGCGGTTGGGGGCGATTGTGCAGCGACGCATTCAGATCCAACAACAGCAAAGCGACAAAACGGCGCTGAAGGTCACCCGCCTTGGCGGGATGTTTAGCCGCAAACCGCACTATGAACTGCCGGCGGAGATCCAGGGGACCACCCTGACGCTGCTGCTGCAGCAGCCGCTCAAACTTCACGATATGGAAGTGATCCACATTACTTTTGAACGCGAGGCGTTAGCCAACTGGCTGGAAAAGGGCGGCGAGATCCGCGGTAAGCTCAACGGGATCGGCTTTGCTCAACTACTCAATATGGATGTCGACACCAGCCAGCATCTGGTCGTCCGCGATGTGAGCCTGCAGGGCTCACGCCTCGCGCTGCCCGGCAGCGCAGCGCAGGAGAATATGCCGGCGGAAATTCGCCAGCAGCTGGAAGCGCTGGATGATGAGTGGCACCAGCAACACAACCGCTTCAGCGAGCAGCAAAAGTGCCTGTTTATCCCGGTCGAATGGCTGGGAAGAATCGAAGCCAGCCTGCAGGACGTCGGCGCGCAGATTAAACAGGCGAAGCAGCCATGACGCTCGATATGCTGAATGTCATGCTGGCAGTCAGCGAAGAGGGAATGATCGAGGAGATGCTGCTGGCGCTGTTGGCCTCTCCTCAACTGGCGGTGTTCTTTGAAAAATTTCCCCGCCTGAAAAACATCATCGCGGCGGATATTCCGCGCTGGCGGGAAGCCGTTCGCGCCCGCTTAAAAGAAGTTAACATCCCGCCGGATCTGGACGCCGAAGTGCAAACCTATCAGCAGGCTCAGCTGCTCTCTACCTCGCAGTTTATCGTCCAGCTCCCGCAAATTCTCGGCAAACTGCACCAGCTCCAGTCCCCTTTTGCCGCCCAGGCGCAGAAGCTGGTGGATGACAATGCCACCTTTACCCCGGCGCTGCATACGCTGTTTTTACAGCGCTGGCGCCTGAGCCTGGTGGTGCAAGCCACCAGCCTTAACCAGCAGCTGCTGGACGAGGAGCGCGACCAGTTGCTCAGTGAGGTCCAGGAACGAATGACGCTCAGCGGTCAGCTCGATCCGGTGCTGGCGGAAAATGATACCGCCGCCGGACGCCTGTGGGATATGAGCGCCGGCGAACTCAAACGAGGCGACTACCAGCTGATCGTGCGCTATGGCGATTTTCTTAACCAGCAACCGGAGCTGCTGCAGCTGGCGGAACAGCTGGGGCGTTCAAGGGAAGCGAAATCCGTGCCGAAGAAAGATGCGCCGATGGAAACCTTCCGCAGCCTGGTACGCGAGCCGGCAACGGTGCCTGAACAGGTCGACGGCCTCCAGCAGAGTGACGACATTCTACGCCTGCTGCCGCCGGAGCTGGCGACGCTTGGCATCACGGAGCTGGAGTTTGAATTTTATCGCAAGCTGGTGGAGAAACAGCTGCTCACCTACCGGCTACACGGCGATGCCTGGCGCGAGAAAATTACCGAACGCCCGGTAACGCGGCAGGATTTTGATGAGCAACCGCGCGGGCCGTTCATTGTCTGCGTCGATACGTCAGGATCGATGGGCGGTTTTAACGAACAGTGCGCTAAGGCCTTTTGTCTGGCCCTGATGCGCATCGCGCTGGCCGATAACCGTCGCTGCTTCATTATGCTGTTCTCCAGCGAAGTGGTGCATTACGAGTTGACCAGCGAGAGCGGACTGGAGCAGGCGATCCGTTTCCTGAGCCAGCGTTTTCGCGGCGGCACCGATCTGGCCAGCTGTTTTCGCGCCATTATTGAACGTTTGCAAAACCCGCAGTGGGTGGATGCGGATGCCGTGGTGATCTCCGACTTTATTGCCCAACGGTTGCCGGATGAGGTGATTGCTCAGGTGGGGGAGTTACAGCGTAAGCATCAGCACCGTTTTCACGCGGTGGCGATGTCGGTTCACGGCAAACCCGGCATCATGCGCATCTTCGATCATATCTGGCGCTTTGACACCGGGCTGCGTAGCCGCCTGCTGCGACGCTGGCGGCGCTAATCGTTACAGCAGCGCGGAAACGCTTTCGCGAACCTGCGCCGGCCATACGCCGCACTGCACCTGACCGATATGGTCAAGCTGCAGCAACAGCATCGTCAAACGAGACTGGCCAATGCCGCCGCCGATAGTCTGCGGCATCTCGCCGCGCAGCAGCGCCTGGTGCCACTCCAGTTTCAGGCGATCTTCATCGCCGGTCAGCGCCAGCTGGCGCTTTAGCGCCTCGGCGTCAACGCGGATCCCCATCGAGGAGATCTCGAACGCATCCTCCAGCACCGGGTTCCACACCAGGATATCGCCGTTCAGGCCGGCAAAACCTTCAGAAACCTCAGTACTCCAGTCATCATAATCCGGCGCACGCACGTCGTGGCGCTTGCCATCAGCTAGTTTGCCGCCGATACCAATTAAGAAGACGGCGCCCAGCTCTTTGGCAATAGCCCGCTCACGACCTTTGGCATCAAGCTCCGGATAGCGGCTCAGCAGCTCCTGGCTGTGAACAAAATGGATCTGTTCCGGCAGGAACGGCGTCAGGCCAAACTCCTGGCTGACCGCCAGCTCGGTGGCTTTGATCCCGGCGTAGATCGCCTCGACGGTTGCCTTCAGGGTGCCGACGTGACGCTCTTCATCCCCCATCACGCGCTCCCAGTCCCACTGGTCAACATAGACGGAATGGATAGGCGTCAGACGGTCTTCATCGGGGCGAAGGGCTTTCATGTGCGTGTACAGCCCTTCGCCCGCGCTGAAGTCGTGTTGTCCCAGGGTTTGACGCTTCCACTTCGCCAGCGAATGAACCACTTCGAACTGGGCGTCGGGCAGTGTTTTCACTTTTACCTGAACCGCTTTCTCGCAGCCGGACAAGTTATCCTGCGTCCCATCGCCCACGCGGCTTAAGATTGGCGCCTGGACTTCAATCAGGCCAAGCTTCTCTTCCAGCTGACGGGAAAAGTGGGATTTAACGAAACTGATCTGGCGTTGTTTTGCGATATATGCGGTTTTCATTTTTATGACTCCTGCGTCCTGTTGCCATTGATTAAGCAACAAAACAGGGCGGCAATACAATAATCAATCAATAAAAAGGCGCATCAACTTTTAATTCATTAAAATATGGCGCTAAAATAGTAAGAACCCTCAAACTTCATAAGAAAAAGATATGGAAAATTATCAGATCGACAATCTGGACCGCGGCATTCTTGATGCGCTGATGGCCAACGCCCGTACCGCCTATGCCGAACTGGCCAAACAGTTCAGCGTCAGCCCGGGTACCATTCACGTGCGCGTCGAAAAGATGAAGCAGGCGGGTATCATTACCGGCGCTCGCATTGACGTCAGCCCCAAGCAGCTGGGCTACGACGTCGGTTGCTTCATCGGCATTATTTTAAAAAGCGCCAAAGACTATCCCTCCGCCCTCGCCCGCCTGGAAAGTCTGGAGGAGGTCACCGAGGCTTACTACACCACCGGCCACTACAGCATCTTTATTAAGGTGATGTGTAAATCCATCGATGCTCTGCAGCAGGTACTTATCAACAAGATCCAAACAATCGATGAAATTCAGTCCACTGAAACTCTGATCGTGCTGCAGAACCCGATCATGCGCACCATCAAGCCCTGATCGCTTTTTTTAATCCCACATTTTTCCACAGGTAGATCCCAGCTCGCTCACAGCGTACAATACGCCACTCTGAACAGTTGAGCGGGCGATCGGCGATCTATGGCAGACATTACACTTATCAGCGGCAGCACCCTGGGCAGTGCGGAATATGTAGCAGAGCATCTGGCGGAAAAGCTGGAAGAAGCCGGCTATAGCACTGAAATCCAGCACGGTCCGCTGGTGGACGATCTGCAGGCGCAAGGGATCTGGTTAATTATCTCTTCCACCCATGGCGCCGGCGACATTCCCGACAACCTGGTTCCCTTCTATGACGCGCTGCAGGAGAAGCAGGCCGATCTTTCCGCCGTGCGCTTTGGCGCTATAGGGATCGGCAGCCGCGAATACGACACCTTTTGCGGCGCGATCGATAAATTAGAAGCGGCGCTGAAGGCCTGCGGGGCAAAACAGATCGGTGAGACGCTGAAGATCAACGTCCTTGAACACGAAATTCCGGAGGATCCAGCGGAAATCTGGCTGGGATCCTGGAAAAATTTGCTCTGAGAATTGTAAAGATCGTCCAATCTTCTGTGGATAACCATGCTTAAAAGCTTGGATCAACCGGTAGTTATCCAAAGAATAACCGTAGTATGGTTTTTGAGCTGTGCATAACCCTTCATTCTGATCCCAGCTTATACGGACCAGGATCACCGATCATTCACAGATAGTGATCCTTCTTAAGCTTTTGATCTTACTTCGCGGATCCGACTTATCCACAAAGAGAGTCGATCCTAATAAGAGATCACAATAGAACAGATCTCTATATAAAGATCTTCTTTTTAATACTCAGGATCCCGGAGTCTTTCTCGAAAGACGAAAGTTGAGTAGAATCCACGGCCCGGGCTTCAATCCATTTTCATACCGCTTTATGCGAGGCAGACCACCATGTTTTATCAGGATCCTTTTGACGTCATTATCATTGGCGGGGGTCATGCAGGCACTGAGGCCGCAATGGCCGCAGCGCGTATGGGTCAACAAACCCTGCTTTTGACACACAATATCGACACGCTGGGGCAAATGAGTTGCAACCCGGCGATTGGCGGCATTGGGAAAGGACACCTGGTAAAAGAAGTGGATGCGCTCGGCGGTTTGATGGCCAAAGCGATCGATCAGGCGGGTATTCAGTTTAGGATACTAAACGCCAGCAAAGGACCGGCAGTACGCGCCACCCGCGCCCAGGCTGACCGCGTGCTTTATCGTCAGGCAGTACGTACCGCACTGGAGAACCAGCCGAACCTGATGATCTTCCAGCAGGCGGTTGAAGATCTGATTGTCGAAAACGATCGCGTCGTGGGCGCCGTCACCCAGATGGGCCTCAAATTCCGCGCTAAAGCGGTAGTGCTGACCGTCGGGACCTTCCTTGACGGCAAAATCCATATTGGTCTGGACAACTACAGCGGCGGCCGCGCCGGCGATCCGCCGTCTATCCCGCTGTCTCGTCGTCTGCGTGAATTGCCTCTGCGCGTAAGTCGTCTGAAAACCGGTACTCCGCCGCGTATTGACGCGCGCACCATCGATTTCAGCGTGCTGGCGCAGCAGCATGGCGATAACCCGATGCCGGTCTTCTCGTTCATGGGATCCGCGGATCAGCATCCGCGCCAGGTACCGTGCTATATCACCCACACTAACGAGAAAACCCACGATGTGATCCGCAATAACCTCGATCGCAGTCCTATGTACGCTGGAGTGATCGAAGGGATCGGACCTCGCTATTGCCCGTCGATCGAAGACAAAGTCATGCGCTTTGCCGATCGCAACCAGCATCAGATCTTCCTCGAGCCGGAAGGACTGACCTCAAACGAAATTTATCCGAACGGTATATCCACCAGCCTGCCCTTTGATGTGCAAATGCAAATCGTCCGCTCGATGCAGGGGATGGAGAATGCGCGGATCGTCCGTCCAGGCTACGCTATTGAGTACGATTTCTTCGACCCGCGCGATCTGAAGCCAACGCTTGAGAGCAAATTTATTCAGGGTCTGTTCTTCGCCGGCCAAATCAACGGTACCACCGGTTATGAAGAGGCGGCGGCTCAGGGGCTGCTGGCCGGACTTAACGCCGCCCGCTTCTCTGCGGAAAAAGAGGGCTGGGCGCCGCGTCGCGATCAGGCTTACCTCGGCGTGCTGGTAGATGACCTCTGCACCTTGGGTACCAAAGAACCGTACCGCATGTTTACTTCCCGCGCTGAATATCGTCTGATGCTGCGCGAAGACAACGCCGATTTGCGTTTGACCGAACAGGGGCGCGAGCTGGGTCTGGTGGATGACGAACGCTGGGCGCGCTACAACGAGAAGCTGGAAAGCATCGAACGTGAACGCCAGCGTCTGAAATCCACCTGGGTGAATCCGCAGGCAGAGAGCGCCAACGAAGTGAACGCTCACCTGACCGCGCCGTTGTCGCGTGAAGCCAGTGGCGAAGATCTGCTGCGTCGTCCGGAAATGACCTACGAACAGCTGGTTCAACTCTCGCCATTCACCCCGGGACTGGAAGATCGTCAGGCGGCTGAACAGGTAGAGATCCAGGTGAAGTATGAGGGCTATATCGCGCGCCAGCAGGATGAGATTGAGAAACAACAGCGCAATGAGAATACCTTGCTGCCAGCGACCCTCGACTACCGCCAGGTCACTGGGCTGTCTAACGAGGTGATTGCCAAACTGAACGACCATAAACCGTCGTCGATAGGGCAGGCGTCACGTATCTCCGGGATCACCCCGGCGGCGATCTCTATTTTGCTGGTTTGGCTGAAAAAGCAGGGGATGCTGCGCCGCAGCGCCTGATTGCGGCTGCCTGCCGCGCTGATTTCCCAGTTGCATAATCAGCGTTCGCCTTTATCATTCATAGCCCGGTAAGCGTTAGCGCCTCCGGGCTCATTATTTTTTGAAGGTACTTACCGTGCTCAACAAACTTTCTCGTCTGCTGGATGAAGCGGGTATTTCGCTCACCGATCACCAGAAAAATCAGCTGGTGGCTTACGTCGGACTGCTCGATAAGTGGAACAAAGCCTATAACCTGACTTCCGTTCGCGATCCGAATGAGATGCTGGTGCGTCATATTCTCGACAGCATCATCGTGGCGCCTTATCTGCAGGGCTCGCGCTTTATCGATGTTGGTACGGGCCCGGGGTTGCCGGGGATCCCGTTGGCCATCGTATGTCCGGAGTCACATTTCACCCTGCTGGACAGCCTTGGCAAGCGCGTGCGCTTCCTGCGTCAGGTGCAGCACGAGCTGAAGCTGGATAACGTCACCCCGGTGCAGAGCCGCGTGGAAGCCTTCCCGGCCGAGCCGCCGTTTGATGGCGTGATAAGCCGCGCTTTCGCATCGCTTAATGATATGGTGAGCTGGTGCCATCATCTGCCGGCAGCGAATGGTCACTTCTATGCGCTCAAAGGGTTAGCGCAAAAAGAAGAAATGGAAAGTCTGCCGGAAGGGTATGACATTGTCGAGGTGATTGAGCTGCATGTTCCTCGGTTGGAAGGGGAGCGGCACCTGGTGGTGATTAAGCCAAAATCGAGTTAATTTTTATCAAAAAATGTGGAAAAAATGTGGCCCGCGCATGTTACAAAAATAAAGGACGTCCCCCGATATTAACGGGCTGCATTTAACCTTGTTTTTACTAAGGCTTTTCTTGCAGTTAACTTAGCGTAAGTGATTAACTGACAAAATAGTCAACTTTGAAAATATCAGGGTGCTAAAAATCGACAATGATGAACAGCATAGTGATGTTAAATTTTTATTATAAATGTCAATAAAAGGTTTTTATTGTATGTGAGGTTGTTTTAGATAATGTCCTCACTTTTTATCTTGAATATCAAAAGCATGAAAAATAGTGTTTTATGTCCTTGATTCATTAAAGGGCGCTTGAAATGTTTATTATGTGATCTGATGCACGCTTTAATTGCCGTGTTTCCTCGTTATTTGCAGTTTTGTATGACCGCTCACAGAACGCTGAAATGCACGGAAAGTTGTCCGTTGGAAAATAATTAAACATTTATTCACTATTTTGCTACTTATTGTTTGAAATCACGGGGCGTCACCGTATAATTTGTCCGCTTTTTGATGCTTGACTCTTCGTCTTAAAGGACGTTTTATACGACACGCGACATACCTCAAAGGGAGCAGGAGTAAAAACGTGATGTCAGTGTCGCTCTTGAGTCGAAACGTTGCTCGCAAGCTTCTGTTTATTCAGTTACTGGCAGTAATGGCAAGTGGACTGCTGTTCAGCCTCAAAGACCCCTTCTGGGGCATTTCCGCTGTATGCGGCGGTTTGGCAGTGGTCTTGCCAAATCTGATGTTTATAATTTTTGCCTGGCGTCATCAGGCGCATACACCAGCAAAAGGCCGTGTGGCCTGGACCTTCGCCTTCGGTGAAGCCTTCAAGGTGTTGCTGACCTTCGCCCTTCTGGCGGTGGCGCTGGCCGTTTTAAAAGTGGTATTTTTGCCACTGATCGTGACGTGGGTTTTGGTGCTGGTGGTACAAGTTCTGGCGCCAGCTGTAATTAACAACAAAGGGTAAAGGCATCATGGCTTCAGAAAATATGACGCCGCAGGATTACATAGGACACCATCTGAACAACCTTCAGTTGGACCTGCGTACATTCTCGCTGGTGGATCCGCACAACCACACAGCCACCTTCTGGACGCTCAACATTGACTCCATGTTCTTCTCGGTGGTTCTCGGTCTGCTGTTCCTTGCCATGTTCCGTAGCGTTGCTAAGAAAGCGACCAGCGGCGTACCAGGGAAATTCCAAACCTTCATCGAAATGATCATCGGCTTCGTCCATGGCAGCGTCAAAGACATGTACCATGGCAAGAGCAAGGTTATCGCGCCGCTGGCGCTGACCGTGTTCGTCTGGGTCTTCCTGATGAACCTGATGGACCTGCTGCCAATCGACCTGCTTCCTTATATCGGCGAACACATTTTCGGCCTGCCAGCACTGCGCGTGGTTCCGTCTGCCGACGTGAACATCACCCTGTCGATGGCGCTTGGCGTGTTCATCCTGATTATTTTCTACAGCATCAAAATGAAAGGCGTTGGTGGGTTCGTTAAAGAACTGACCATGCAGCCGTTCAATCACTGGGCGTTCATTCCTGTCAACTTAATCCTTGAAGGGGTAAGCCTGCTGTCCAAACCGGTCTCTCTCGGTCTGCGACTGTTCGGCAACATGTATGCCGGTGAGCTGATTTTCATTCTGATTGCTGGTCTGTTGCCGTGGTGGTCACAGTGGGTTCTGAATGTGCCTTGGGCCATTTTCCACATCCTGATTATTACGCTGCAAGCCTTCATCTTCATGGTTCTGACGATTGTCTATCTGTCGATGGCATCTGAAGAGCATTGATTTTTTACCAACACTACTACGTTTTAACTGAAACAAACTGGAGACTGTCATGGAAAACCTGAATATGGATCTGCTGTACATGGCTGCCGCTGTGATGATGGGTCTGGCGGCAATCGGTGCTGCGATCGGTATCGGCATCCTCGGAGGTAAATTCCTGGAAGGCGCAGCGCGTCAGCCGGATCTGATCCCTCTGCTGCGTACTCAGTTCTTTATCGTTATGGGTCTGGTGGATGCTATCCCGATGATCGCTGTAGGTCTGGGTCTGTACGTGATGTTCGCCGTCGCGTAGTAAGTTGTTAGAAACCTAAGCCACAGAGTTAATTAAAGAGGTATTGTGCTGTGAACATGAACGCAACAATCCTCGGCCAGGCCATCGCGTTTGTTATCTTCGTATGGTTCTGCATGAAATACGTATGGCCGCCTTTAATGGCTGCCATCGAAAAACGCCAGAAAGAAATTTCTGACGGTTTAGCTTCTGCAGAACGCGCTAAGAAAGATTTGGACCTTGCACAGGCCAACGCGACCGACCAGCTGAAAAAAGCGAAAGCGGAAGCCCAGGTAATCATTGAGCAGGCGAACAAGCGCCGCTCTCAGATTCTGGACGAAGCTAAAGCTGAAGCAGAACAGGAACGCACCAAAATCGTTGCACAAGCGCAGGCTGAAATTGATGCTGAGCGTAAACGTGCACGCGAGGAGCTGCGTAAGCAGGTCGCTATCCTGGCTGTTGCTGGCGCCGAGAAGATCATCGAACGTTCCGTGGATGAAGCTGCTAACAGCGACATCGTGGATAAACTTGTCGCTGAACTGTAAGGAGGGAGGGGCTGATGTCTGAATTTGTAACGGTAGCTCGCCCCTACGCCAAAGCAGCTTTTGACTTTGCCGTCGAACACAACAGTGTTGAACGCTGGCAGGATATGCTGGCGTTTGCCGCCGAAGTGACCAAAAACGACCAAATGGCAGAGCTTCTCTCCGGTGCTTTGGCGCCGGAAACGCTCTCAGAAGCGTTTATCGCTATCTGCGGCGAGCAACTCGACGAAAATGGCCAGAACCTGATTAAGGTGATGGCGGAAAATAATCGTCTGAAGGTGCTCCCGGACGTTCTTGAGCAATTCATTCACCTGCGCGCGGCCAGTGAGGCCATCGCAGAGGTAGAAGTAATATCTGCCAACCAACTGAGTGATGAACAGCTTGCCAGGATCGTCAGCGCGATGGAAAAACGTCTGTCACGCAAAGTTAAGCTGAATTGCAAAATCGATAAGTCTGTTATGGCAGGTATTATCATCCGTGCGGGTGATATGGTCATTGATGGCAGCGTACGCGGCCGTCTTGAGCGCCTTGCAGACGTCTTGCAGTCTTAAGGGGACTGGAGCATGCAACTGAATTCCACCGAAATCAGCGAACTGATCAAGCAGCGCATTGCTCAGTTCAATGTTGTGAGCGAAGCTCATAACGAAGGTACTATTGTTTCTGTAAGTGACGGTGTTATCCGCATCCACGGCCTTGCCGAATGTATGCAGGGCGAGATGATCTCCCTGCCGGGTAACCGTTACGCTATCGCACTGAACCTGGAGCGCGACTCCGTAGGTGCGGTGGTAATGGGTCCGTACGCTGACCTCGCCGAAGGCATGAAGGTGAAATGTACTGGCCGTATCCTGGAAGTTCCGGTAGGCCGTGGCCTGCTGGGCCGCGTGGTTAACACCCTGGGCGCGCCAATTGATGGTAAAGGTCCGCTGGAAAACGACGGTTTCTCCGCCGTTGAAGCGATCGCGCCGGGCGTAATCGAACGTCAGTCCGTCGATCAGCCGGTACAGACCGGTTACAAATCCGTTGACGCCATGATCCCAATCGGTCGTGGTCAGCGTGAACTGATCATCGGCGACCGTCAGACCGGTAAAACTGCGCTGGCTATCGATGCCATCATCAACCAGCGTGATTCCGGCATCAAGTGCGTCTATGTCGCTATCGGTCAGAAAGCGTCCACCATCTCTAACGTGGTGCGTAAACTGGAAGAGCACGGCGCGCTGGCTAACACCATCGTAGTGGTAGCGACTGCATCTGAATCTGCTGCACTGCAATACCTGGCGCCATACGCTGGTTGCGCAATGGGCGAATACTTCCGCGACCGCGGTGAAGATGCGCTGATCGTTTACGATGATCTGTCTAAACAGGCTGTTGCTTATCGCCAGATCTCCCTGCTGCTCCGTCGTCCGCCTGGACGTGAAGCGTTCCCGGGCGACGTATTCTACCTCCACTCTCGTCTGCTGGAGCGTGCTGCGCGTGTTAACGCCGAATACGTTGAAGCCTTCACCAAAGGTGAAGTGAAAGGGAAAACCGGTTCTCTGACCGCGCTGCCGATTATCGAAACGCAGGCGGGTGACGTTTCCGCATTCGTTCCGACCAACGTAATCTCTATTACCGATGGTCAGATCTTCCTGGAAACCAACCTGTTTAACGCCGGTATTCGTCCTGCGGTTAACCCGGGTATCTCCGTATCCCGTGTTGGTGGTGCAGCGCAGACCAAGATCATGAAGAAACTGTCCGGTGGTATCCGTACCGCGCTGGCGCAGTATCGTGAACTGGCGGCGTTCTCCCAGTTTGCATCCGACCTTGACGATGCAACCCGCAAACAGCTGGACCACGGTCAGAAAGTGACCGAGCTGCTGAAACAGAAACAGTATGCGCCGATGTCCGTCGCGCAGCAGTCTCTGGTTCTGTTCGCAGCAGAACGTGGTTACCTGGCTGATGTAGAACTGGCGAAAATCGGTAGCTTCGAAGCCGCTCTGCTGGCTTACGTCGACCGTGATCACGCTCCGCTGATGCAAGAGATTAACCAGTCCGGTGGCTATAACGACGAAATCGAAGGCAAGCTGAAAGGCATCCTCGATTCCTTCAAAGCAACCCAGTCCTGGTAACGTCTGGCGGTCTGTCTTAGGGCAGGCCGCAAGGCATTGAGGAGAAGCTCATGGCCGGCGCAAAAGAGATACGTAGTAAGATCGCAAGCGTCCAGAACACGCAAAAGATCACTAAAGCGATGGAGATGGTCGCCGCTTCCAAAATGCGTAAATCGCAGGAGCGCATGGCGGCCAGCCGTCCTTACGCAGATACTATGCGCAAAGTGATTGGTCACCTTGCGAACGGTAATCTGGAATACAAGCACCCTTACCTGGAAGAACGCGACGTTAAGCGCGTGGGCTACCTGGTGGTGTCGACCGACCGTGGTCTGTGCGGCGGCTTGAACATTAACCTGTTCAAGAAACTGCTGGCGGAAATGAAAGCATGGTCCGATAAAGGCGTTCAGTGCGACCTCGCAATGATCGGCTCTAAGGGCGTTTCTTTCTTTAACTCCGTGGGCGGCAACGTGGTTGCACAGGTGACCGGTATGGGGGATAACCCATCCCTGTCCGAACTGATCGGCCCGGTAAAAGTGATGTTGCAGGCCTATGATGAAGGCCGTCTGGACAAGCTGTACGTTGTCAGCAACAAATTTATTAACACCATGTCTCAGGTTCCGACGATCACTCAGCTGCTGCCGTTACCGGCATCAGAAGATGCTGATCTGAAACGTAAATCCTGGGATTACCTGTATGAGCCCGATCCGAAAGCGCTGCTGGATACCCTCCTGCGCCGCTACGTCGAATCTCAGGTTTATCAGGGCGTGGTTGAAAACCTGGCCAGCGAGCAGGCCGCCCGTATGGTGGCGATGAAAGCCGCGACCGATAATGGCGGCAGCCTGATTAAAGAGCTGCAGTTGGTATACAACAAAGCTCGTCAGGCCAGCATTACTCAGGAACTCACCGAGATCGTCTCGGGGGCCGCCGCGGTTTAACCAGGTTATTTCGTAGAGGATTTAAGATGGCTACTGGAAAGATTGTCCAGGTAATCGGCGCCGTGGTCGACGTCGAGTTCCCTCAGGATGCCGTACCACGCGTGTACGAAGCCCTTGAGGTACAGAATGGTAATGAAGTTCTGGTGCTGGAAGTTCAGCAGCAGCTGGGCGGCGGTATCGTACGTACCATCGCCATGGGTTCTTCTGATGGTCTGCGCCGCGGTCTGGATGTAAAAGACCTCGAGCACCCGATCGAAGTCCCGGTAGGTAAAGCAACGCTGGGTCGTATCATGAACGTACTGGGTCAACCGGTTGACATGAAAGGCGACATCGGCGAAGAAGAGCGTTGGGCTATCCACCGCGCGGCACCGTCCTATGAAGAGCTGTCCAGCTCTCAGGAACTGCTGGAAACCGGTATCAAAGTTATCGACCTGATGTGTCCGTTCGCCAAGGGCGGTAAAGTTGGTCTGTTCGGCGGTGCGGGTGTAGGTAAAACTGTAAACATGATGGAGCTGATCCGTAACATCGCGATCGAGCACTCCGGTTACTCTGTGTTTGCGGGCGTAGGTGAGCGTACTCGTGAGGGTAACGACTTCTACCACGAAATGACCGACTCCAACGTTATCGATAAAGTATCCCTGGTGTACGGCCAGATGAACGAGCCGCCGGGAAACCGTCTGCGCGTTGCGCTGACCGGCCTGACCATGGCTGAGAAATTCCGTGACGAAGGTCGTGACGTACTGCTGTTCGTCGATAACATCTATCGTTACACCCTGGCCGGTACTGAAGTATCCGCGCTGCTGGGTCGTATGCCTTCAGCGGTAGGTTATCAGCCGACCCTGGCGGAAGAGATGGGCGTTCTGCAGGAACGTATCACCTCCACCAAAACCGGTTCTATCACCTCCGTACAGGCGGTATACGTACCGGCGGATGACTTAACTGACCCATCCCCAGCCACTACCTTTGCTCACTTAGATGCAACCGTAGTACTGAGCCGTCAGATCGCATCCCTGGGTATCTACCCGGCCGTTGACCCGCTGGATTCCACCAGCCGTCAGCTGGATCCGCTGGTTGTTGGTCAGGAACACTACGACACCGCGCGTGGCGTTCAGTCCATCCTGCAGCGTTATCAGGAACTGAAAGACATTATCGCCATCCTCGGTATGGACGAACTGTCTGAAGAAGACAAACTGGTGGTAGCTCGCGCGCGTAAGATCCAGCGCTTCCTGTCCCAGCCGTTCTTCGTGGCAGAAGTCTTTACCGGTTCTCCGGGCAAATACGTGGCGCTGAAAGACACCATCCGTGGCTTTAAAGGCATCATGGAAGGCGAATACGATCACCTGCCAGAGCAGGCGTTCTACATGGTCGGTTCCATCGACGAAGCCGTGGAAAAAGCCAAAAAACTTTAACGCCTTAATCGGAGGGTGATATGGCAATGACTTACCACCTGGACGTCGTCAGCGCAGAGCAACAAATGTTCTCTGGTCTGGTCGAAAAAATCCAGGTAACGGGTAGCGAAGGTGAACTGGGTATTTACCCGGGCCACGCGCCGCTGCTCACCGCCATTAAGCCTGGTATGATTCGCATCGTTAAACAGCACGGTCATGAAGAGTTTATCTATCTGTCCGGCGGCATTCTTGAAGTGCAGCCTGGCAGCGTGACCGTCCTGGCGGATACCGCAATTCGCGGTCAGGACCTCGACGAAGCGCGAGCGCTGGAAGCGAAACGCAAAGCGGAAGAGCACATTAAGAGCTCTCACGGCGATGTGGATTACGCTCAGGCGTCTGCGGAACTGGCCAAAGCGATCGCTAAACTGCGCGTTATCGAGTTGACCAAAAAAGCGATGTAACACCGGCTTGAACGTAAAAAGCCAGTCTGGGTTCCAGGCTGGCTTTTTTTATTGCCCGCTGCTGACGAGCGGATGAAGTGAAAACAGTATTCACCCTTAATTGTTATTGATTAGTTAAATGATGAGGCGTAAACTCTTTTTATGTGATGCATATCACAAAAAAGAGCGTTATAAACTGCACCTGCGTCAGGAAATCATCATGAAACTGTTCCATAAAATCATCGCTAAATTTAGCGTCCTGAGCTTCTAAGCTCCGCGCTATCTCGCCCGCTGACACGGCGTATCGCCCATCAAAACGACAACACTGGCGATGAGAAACCGGGAAAAGAAGGTCACCTGATAGGTGGCCTTTCGTTTTTTATGGATAGCATCAATCACTTTACCGCCCTCCCCCGCCAGCGACTGGCGAATATTTATCCAGGTTCTTCCCGCTGTGGGGGCTGATAAACGCCTGCCGCTGCGGCTTTATTCAGGTGGCGAAAAAACAGCAAAAGCAGTGAGATAGTTAATGATTCTCCACCCCGCCCTCCTTTTTCAGCGTTAAACTGATTTGCAGTGGTTAAAAATAGCGTCATAAAATGGGGTAAAACAGTGAGCCTGGACGTTTTCTCCACGTCTCGTTTTATGATGAAAAATATGTAGAAATTTCAACGTGAAAGGCTTTTACTTTTCGTTCTAACTACCGTCAGGATGAGTATGTCAAATAGTGCGATGAGCGTGGTTATCCTTGCTGCAGGCAAAGGGACCCGCATGTATTCCGATCTTCCTAAGGTGCTGCATACCCTGGCCGGGAAGCCAATGGTGCAGCATGTCATTGATGCCGCTAACGATTTAGGCGCATGTGCGGTACACCTGGTATACGGCCACGGCGGCGATCTGCTGCGTCAGACTCTGCATGAAGACAACCTGAACTGGGTGCTGCAGGCCGAGCAGCTCGGAACCGGGCACGCTATGCAGCAGGCGGCGCCATTCTTCAATGATGATGAAGACATCCTGATGCTCTATGGCGACGTGCCGCTGATCTCCGTTGAGACGCTACAGCGCCTGCGCGCCGCGAAACCACAGGGTGGGATTGGTCTGTTAACGGTGAAGCTGGATGACCCAACCGGCTATGGCCGCATTACCCGTGAAAATGGCCAAGTGACGGGCATCGTTGAGCACAAAGATGCCAGCGAGGCCCAGCGCCAGATCCAGGAAATCAACACCGGGATCCTGATCGCCGGCGGAGCGGATCTAAAGCGCTGGCTGGCGAAACTCACCAATAACAACGCTCAGGGCGAATACTACATCACCGATATCATCGCCATGGCGCACCAGGAAGGACACCAGATCGTCGCAGTGCATCCGCAGCGCCTGAGCGAAGTCGAAGGCGTCAACAACCGCCTGCAGCTTGCGCGCCTGGAGCGCGTCTACCAGGCGGAGCAGGCGGAAAAGCTGCTGCTGGCGGGCGTGATGCTGCGCGATCCGGCGCGTTTCGATCTGCGCGGTACGCTGCAGCACGGGCGCGATGTAGAGATCGATACTAACGTTATTCTGGAAGGCAACGTGGTGCTGGGCGATCGAGTGAAAATCGGCGCCGGCTGCGTGATCAAAAACAGCACCATCGGCGATGACTGCGAAATTAGCCCCTACAGCGTGGTGGAAGATGCCCAGCTGCAGGCGGCCTGCACCATCGGTCCATTTGCCCGTCTGCGCCCGGGCGCCGAACTGCTGGAAGGCGCCCACGTTGGTAACTTCGTGGAAATGAAAAAAGCGCGTCTCGGGAAAGGCTCCAAGGCGGGTCATCTGACCTATCTGGGCGATGCGGAGATTGGCGATAACGTCAATATCGGCGCGGGCACCATCACCTGCAACTACGATGGTGCGAACAAGCATAAAACGATTATTGGCGATGATGTCTTTGTCGGCTCGGATACCCAGCTGGTGGCGCCAGTCACGGTAGGCAATGGCGTTACTATCGCCGCCGGCACCACCGTTACGCGCAATATCGCCGATAACGAGCTGGTGTTGAGCCGCGTACCGCAGGTCCACAAACAGGGCTGGCAGCGTCCGGTGAAGAAGAAATAATTTGGATTATCGCCGGGGAAATTTTCCCGGCGAACCAGGATGAGAGGGTCAACATAGATCCCCGTCCGCAGGCAGTACCATAACAATAACCCCACTCTCTACAAGGCTCGGGGCGCCCGGAAAACGGGCAAATACAGGTCAGCGACAACGCATGGCATATCGCCATTATCAGGAAATTTAACTATGTGTGGAATTGTTGGCGCAGTCGCGCAGCGTGATATTGCTGAAATCCTTCTCGAAGGTTTACGTCGTCTGGAATACCGTGGCTATGACTCTGCCGGTCTGGCAGTGGTCGACAGCGAAGGTCATATGACCCGCGTGCGTCGCCTGGGTAAAGTTCAGATGCTGGCTCAGGCGGTAGAAGAGCAACCGTTACACGGTGGTACCGGGATCGCCCATACTCGTTGGGCGACGCACGGCGAACCGTCTGAGAGCAATGCGCATCCGCATGTTTCTGAACACATTGTGGTGGTCCATAACGGGATCATCGAAAACCATGAGCCGCTGCGCGCCCTGCTGCAGTCTCGCGGCTATGTCTTCGTCACCGAGACCGATACCGAAGTTATTGCCCATCTGGTGCACTGGGAGCTGGAACAAGGCGGTACCTTGCGTGAAGCCGTCCTGCGCGCTATCCCGCAGCTGCGCGGCGCTTACGGTACGGTGATCATGGATACCCGTGACCCGGGAACTCTGCTGGCGGCCCGCTCCGGTAGCCCGCTGGTAATTGGCCTGGGGATGGGTGAAAACTTTATCGCTTCCGACCAGCTGGCATTGCTGCCAGTTACCCGCCGCTTCATCTTCCTCGAAGAAGGCGATATCGCGGAAGTGACTCGCCGTTCGGTGGTGATTTTTGATAAGTCCGCTGCGCAAGTGAAGCGCCAGGAGATCGAATCCAATCTGCAGTATGACGCTGGCGATAAAGGTATCTACCGCCACTATATGCAGAAAGAGATTTTCGAGCAGCCGAACGCGATTAAGAACACCCTGACCGGGCGCATCAGCCATGGCGAAGTGGATCTCAGCGAGCTGGGGCCGAACGCCAATGAAATGCTGGCTCAGGTTGAACATATTCAGATTGTTGCCTGCGGGACTTCCTATAACTCCGGGATGGTCTCCCGCTACTGGTTCGAAGCGTTAGCCGGCGTCCCGTGCGATGTGGAAATCGCCTCCGAATTCCGCTATCGCAAGTCCGCAGTGCGTCGCAATAGCCTGATGATCACCCTCTCCCAGTCCGGTGAAACCGCCGATACCCTGGCGGCGCTGCGTCTGTCGAAAGAGCTGGGCTATCTCGGCTCGCTGGCCATCTGCAACGTGCCGGGCTCGTCGCTGGTGCGCGAGTCCGATCTGGCGCTGATGACCAAAGCCGGAACGGAAATCGGCGTGGCCTCGACCAAAGCCTTTACCACTCAGCTAACCGTGCTGTTGATGCTGGTGGCGAAACTGGCGCGACTGAAAGGTCAGGATGCGTCTATCGAGCATGATATCGTGCACGGCCTTCAGGCTCTGCCGAACCGTATCGAGCAGATGCTCTCCCAGGACAAGCGTATTGAGCAGCTGGCAGAGCGCTTCTCTGATAAGCACCATGCGCTGTTCCTTGGCCGTGGCGATCAGTATCCGATCGCTATGGAAGGGGCGCTGAAGCTGAAAGAGATCTCCTACATTCACGCGGAAGCCTATGCGGCGGGCGAGCTTAAGCACGGCCCACTGGCGCTGATTGATGCGGAAATGCCGGTGATTGTGGTGGCGCCGAACAACGAACTGCTGGAAAAACTGAAATCCAACATCGAAGAGGTTCGTGCCCGCGGCGGTGAACTATACGTCTTCGCCGACGGTGAAGCCGGCTTCAACGGTAGCGATAACATGCACATCATTGAGATGCCGCATGTGGAAGAGACCATCGCCCCTATCTTCTATACGGTTCCGCTGCAGCTGTTGGCTTATCACGTCGCGCTGATCAAAGGCACTGACGTTGACCAGCCGCGTAACCTGGCGAAATCGGTAACGGTTGAGTAAAGCATCCTATCCTGCAAAGGGCTGCCGACGGCGGCCCTTTTTATTTGCACCTGCTGTTTTCCACCGATTACGTGCGTAATATTTTGGCTGGCGGTAGATGACAAACGATCGTTTTACGGTCCGATTTCGCCGTCATAAAAAGAAAATTATTTTGACATTGCACGGTCATGATTAAAGATAACCATCTGAGTTATAAGCGTATTATTTGGCGTAAAATCCACTCTCCCGGCCTGTCATAAAACTGTCATAATTCGTACATTTTACTGTCACCTCTTTGACCTATTTTGCTCACCATAGCCTCGAAACAATGATTTACGAATCCCAGCAGGAGACATTATGAACGTTATGCGTACCACCGTCGCAACAGTTGTCGCCGCGACCTTATCGATGAGCGCTTTCTCTGCCTTCGCAGCAGCAAGCCTGACTGGCGCAGGCGCAACTTTCCCTGCGCCGGTGTATGCCAAATGGGCTGATACCTATCAGAAAGAAACCGGCAATAAAGTGAACTACCAGGGTATTGGTTCCTCTGGTGGCGTTAAGCAGATTATTGCCAACACCGTTGATTTCGGTGCTTCTGATGCTCCGCTGGCTGATGACAAACTGACTCAGGAAGGTCTGTTCCAGTTCCCCACCGTGATTGGCGGCGTGGTACTGGCGGTTAACCTGCCTGGCGTGAAATCTGGCGAGCTGGTGCTGGATGGCAAAACCCTCGGTGATATCTACCTGGGTAAAATTAAAAAATGGGATGACGAAGCGATCGCTAAGCTCAACCCGGGCCTGAAGCTGCCGTCGCAGAACATCGCCGTGGTCCGCCGCGCCGATGGTTCTGGTACCTCCTTCGTTTTCACCAGCTACCTGTCCAAAGTGAATGAAGAGTGGAAATCGAAAATTGGCGCCGGCTCTACCGTAAACTGGCCAACCGGTCTGGGCGGTAAAGGCAACGATGGTATCGCCGCCTTTGTTCAGCGTCTGCCGGGCTCGATTGGTTACGTCGAATACGCTTACGCTAAGCAAAACAACCTGGCCTACACCAAACTGGTCTCTGCCGACGGCAAGCCGGTTAGCCCGACTGAAGACAACTTCGCTAACGCCGCAAAAGGCGTTGACTGGAGCAAGTCTTTCGCTCAGGACCTGACCAACCAGAAAGGCGAGAATGCATGGCCGATCACCTCAACCACCTTCATCCTGGTGCATAAGGCGACGAACAAGCCGGAACAGACCGCTGAAGTGCTGAAGTTCTTCGACTGGGCGTATAAAAACGGCGGGAAAGAAGCGAATGCGCTGGATTACGCGACGCTGCCGGAAAGCGTGGTAGAGCAGGTTCGCGCGGCATGGAAAACCAACGTCAAAGACAGCAGCGGTAAAGCGCTGTACTAACAGTAGATTTTTGACGAAGATGGCGGGGGCGTTCAGGCGCTGCCCGCCCTACGGTTCAGACTGTAGGCCCGGGAGCCAACGCCACCGGGCATTTATTCGAACAAGTTTTAATACGTAAAGAGTAATCTATGGCTGCAACCAAGCCTGCATTTACCCCTCCGGGGAAAAAGGGTGACATGATTTTCAGTGCGCTGGTAAAACTGGCTGCGCTGATTGTGCTATTGATGCTGGGCGGCATCATCGTTTCCCTGATCATCTCTTCCTGGCCGAGCATTCAAAAGTTTGGCTTTGCCTTTTTGTGGACCAAAGAGTGGGATGCGCCTAACGAGATCTTCGGCGCGCTGGTCCCGATTTACGGAACCCTGGTCACCTCTTTTATCGCGCTGCTGATCGCCGTTCCGGTGAGCTTCGGCATCGCGCTGTTTCTGACAGAATTGTCCCCCGCCTGGCTCAAGCGTCCGCTGGGCATTGCGATTGAGCTGCTGGCGGCAATCCCGAGCATCGTGTACGGCATGTGGGGCCTGTTTATTTTCGCCCCGCTGTTTGCGACTTACTTCCAGGAGCCGGTCGGCAACGTCCTGTCGACCATCCCGTTCGTCGGCGCGCTGTTTGCCGGCCCGGCTTTTGGTATCGGTATTCTCGCCGCTGGCGTCATTCTGGCCATCATGATCATCCCTTACATCGCTGCGGTCATGCGCGATGTTTTCGAACAGACCCCGGTGATGATGAAAGAGTCGGCCTATGGCATCGGCTGCACCACCTGGGAGGTGATCTGGCGCATTGTCTTACCGTTCACCAAGAATGGGGTGATCGGCGGGGTGATGCTCGGTCTGGGCCGCGCGCTGGGTGAAACCATGGCGGTCACCTTTATCATCGGCAACACCTACCAGCTCGACAGCATCTCGTTGTATATGCCGGGGAACAGTATTACCTCCGCGCTGGCTAATGAGTTCGCCGAAGCGGAAACCGGCCTGCACGTGGCGGCGCTGATGGAGCTGGGCCTGATCCTGTTCGTTATCACCTTTATCGTTCTGGCCGCGTCGAAGTTTATGATTATGCGCCTCGCGAAGAATGAGGGGGCACGCTAATGGCGACCATTGAATTGCAAACTACCGCCGAACTGGCGGAATCCCGTCGCAAGATGCAGGCCAAACGCCGCATGAAGAACCGTATCGCTCTGGCGCTGTCGATGGCGACCATGGCGTTTGGTTTGTTCTGGCTTATCTGGATCCTGATGGCGACGATAACCCGCGGTTTCGACGGCATGAGTCTGGCGCTGTTCACCGAAATGACGCCGCCGCCGAATACGGCGGGCGGTGGACTGGCTAACGCCCTCGCCGGCAGCGGCCTGCTGATCCTGTGGGCAACCGTATTTGGTACGCCGCTGGGTATCCTCGCCGGAATTTATCTGGCGGAGTATGGCCGCAAGTCGGTGCTGGCGGAAATCATCCGCTTTATCAACGACATTCTGCTTTCCGCGCCGTCTATCGTGGTGGGTCTGTTCGTCTACACCATTGTGGTGGCGCAGATGCAGCACTTCTCGGGCTGGGCGGGCGTTATCGCGCTGGCGCTGCTGCAGGTGCCTATCGTTATTCGTACCACCGAAAACATGCTGAAGCTGGTGCCGGATAGCCTGCGTGAAGCGGCCTATGCGCTGGGGACGCCGAAGTGGAAGATGATCTCGGCGATCACCCTGAAAGCCTCCGTCTCAGGGATTATGACCGGGATCCTGCTGGCTATCGCCCGTATCGCCGGGGAAACGGCGCCGCTGCTGTTCACCGCGCTGTCCAACCAGTTCTGGAGCACCGACATGATGCAGCCGATTGCTAACCTGCCGGTGACCATTTTCAAATTTGCCATGAGTCCGTTTGCGGAGTGGCAGCAACTGGCATGGGCCGGGGTGTTGATTATCACCCTGTGCGTCTTGCTGCTGAACATCCTGGCGCGCGTTATCTTCGCCAAGAAGAAACACGGTTAATTTTTTGCGGCGCAGCAACTGCTGCGCTGAATGAGGAAGAGATTGAGATGAGTATGGTGAATACAGCTCCGGGTAAGATTTCAGTTCGTAACCTGAACTTCTACTACGGCAAATTCCATGCCCTGAAGAACATCAACCTGGATATCACCAAAAACCAGGTGACGGCGTTTATCGGTCCGTCAGGCTGTGGTAAATCCACCCTGCTGCGCACGTTCAACAAGATGTTTGAACTGTATCCGGAGCAGCGCGCGGAAGGTGAGATCCTGCTGGATGGCGACAACATTCTGACTAACACCCAGGATATCGCCCTGCTGCGCGCTAAGGTTGGCATGGTGTTCCAGAAACCAACGCCGTTCCCGATGTCCATATACGACAATATCGCCTTCGGCGTGCGCCTGTTTGAAAAGCTGTCCCGTGCCGATATGGACGAGCGCGTGCAGTGGGCGCTGACCAAAGCCGCATTATGGAACGAAACCAAAGATAAACTGCACCAGAGCGGGTATTCTCTCTCCGGTGGTCAGCAGCAGCGTCTGTGCATTGCCCGCGGTATCGCGATCCGCCCGGAAGTGCTGCTGCTTGATGAGCCGTGCTCCGCGCTGGACCCGATCTCCACCGGGCGTATCGAAGAGCTGATCACCGAGCTGAAACAGGACTACACCGTCGTTATCGTGACTCACAACATGCAGCAGGCTGCGCGTTGCTCCGACCATACGGCATTTATGTATCTTGGCGAGCTGATTGAGTTCAGCAACACGGATGACCTGTTCACTAAGCCCGCGAAGAAACAAACTGAAGATTATATTACTGGCCGCTACGGTTGATTTGCCCTTGTGCTTTCAGGCTCTCACCAGTTGGGCAATCAGGAGACACCATGGACAACCTAAATCTTAACAAACATATTTCCGGCCAGTTCAACGCTGAACTGGAGTATATCCGCACCCAGGTGATGACCATGGGTGGGCTGGTGGAACAGCAGCTCTCTGATGCCATCACCGCCATGCATAACCAGGACAGCGATCTGGCGAAACGCGTCATCGACGGCGACAAGCAGGTCAACATGATGGAAGTGGCTATCGATGAAGCGTGCGTGCGCATCATCGCCAAGCGCCAGCCGACCGCCAGCGACCTGCGCCTGGTGATGGCGATCATCAAGACTATCGCTGAGCTGGAACGCATTGGCGACGTGGCGGATAAAATCTGCCGCACCGCGCTGGAGAAGTTTTCCCAGCAGCACCAGCCGCTGCTGGTGAGCCTCGAATCGCTGGGCCGCCACACGGTGCAGATGCTGCATGACGTACTGGATGCGTTTGCGCGTATGGATCTCGACGAAGCGGTACGTATCTATCGCGAAGATAAGAAAGTCGACCAGGAGTATGAAGGCATCGTGCGTCAGCTGATGACCTACATGATGGAAGACTCGCGCACTATCCCCAGCGTCCTGACCGCGCTGTTCTGCGCGCGCTCCATCGAGCGTATCGGCGACCGCTGCCAGAATATCTGCGAATATATTTTCTACTTCGTCAAAGGTCAGGATTTCCGTCACGTTGGCGGCGATGAGCTGGATAAACTGCTCGCTGGCAAAGATCCGAAAGAGTAATAATCATTCTGTCTAATTCTGGTAAATGGATTTATCAGAATTAGATATGTTTTACCCCGCGGCTGCGAGATTGCTGAGATTATCGTCACAATTAACAATCTGCCCGTTTGAGTTATTCATTTTATCGCGTAACAATCAGCTGCCACTCACTGAGTTTTAACGCTCAGGATGGTTTAAACGGATTGTGACTGCGACAGCAGGCAAAACCTGATATTGCTCCTGGGGGCGATATCAGGTTTTTTGTTTTATGCGGGCCAATAATGGCTGAATGAGGGTTGCTACCGCGATGCGCGGGCAAAACCTGAAGAGGATTATCTGCCAAGGCAGATGGTCTTCTTCAGGTTTTTTTGTTTCTGTCTAACCGCAAAAATAACAGCCGTCGCGACGTCAAACGGTATGGATACGGCTATTAGCACCGGCACGGAATAGGGTTGTTGTCGTGTTTTATTTACGCCAATGATTATATAAGGGAATATTATGATGAGAAAAAACAGGATCGCTTCGGCGATAGTCTTGCTGGCGCCACTTTGTTATTCAACTAATCTGCTAGCGAGCCAGTTGACGGTGGAACAACGGCTTGAGCTGCTGGAAAAAGCGCTCAAAGACACGCAAAAAGAGCTCAAAAAATACCAGGACCAGGAAAGAAAAAGAGACCAGATTTGGGCCTCATGGTCTCCACCTGCGGAAGGTCAGAAGCGCAAGACCGGGGGGGCGACCGCCGGGCCGAAAACGGCGGTTAAACCGGATGCGGTGCTGGTTAAAAATCAACAACCTGTCACCGATGGCGCGCCAGCCTACAGCGCGATGACGCTGAAAGACTTTAGCAAGTTCGTGAAAGATGAAATTGGCTTTAGCTATAACGGCTACTTCCGTTCCGGCTGGGGGACCGCCTCGCACGGCTCGCCAAAATCATGGGCGATCGGTTCGCTTGGCCGCCTGGGCAATGAATATTCCGGCTGGTTCGATCTGCAGCTGAAGCAGCGGGTGTTTCAGGAAGGCGATAAACGCGTCGACGCCATCGTGATGCTCGACGGGAACGTCGGCCAGCAGTATTCCACTGGCTGGTTTGGTGACAATGCCGGCGGCGAAAACTACATTCAATTCTCGGATATGTATGTTAACACCAAAGGGTTCCTGCCGTTTGCGCCGGAAGCCGATTTCTGGGTCGGCAAACACGGGGCGCCAAAAATTGAAATCCAGATGCTGGACTGGAAAACGCAGAGAACCGATGCGGCGGCCGGCGTAGGGCTGGAAAACTGGCAGGTGGGCGCCGGGAAATTCGATATCGCGTTGATTCGCGAAGATGTCGATGATTATGACAGTTCTTTAAGCAATAAGCAGCAAATTAACACCAACACCCTGGACGTTCGCTACAAAGAGATTCCGCTGTGGGATAAAGCCAGCCTGATGGTTAGCGGACGCTATGTCGCCGCCAACCAAAGTTCATCAGAGAAATATAAAGAGGGCAATGAAGGTTATTATCCGTGGAAAGATACCTGGATGGCTGGTACCTCGTTAACGCAGAAATTTGCTAACGGCGGCTTTAACGAATTCTCTTTCTTACTGGCCAATAACTCTATTGCCAGCAGCTTCTCACGCTATGCCGGATCCAGCCCCTATACCACCTTTAATGGCCGCTATTATGGCGATCATACCAATGGCACCGCCGTGCGCTTAACCTCGCAGGGGGAAACCTATTTACGCGATGACGTTATTATGGCGAATGCCATCGTCTACTCTTTTGGTAACGACGTCTATAGCTACGAAACCGGGGCCCACTCCGATTTTGAATCTATCCGTACGGTTCTGCGACCGGCTTATATCTGGGATAAATATAACCAGACCGGCGTCGAGCTGGGGTACTTCAAACAGCAAAACAAAGATGTTACCGGCAAGAAATATAACGAGTCCGGCTACAAGACCACGCTGTTCCATACCTTCAAAGTCAATACCAGTATGCTGACCTCGCGCCCGGAAATTCGTTTCTATGCCACCTATATTAAAGCGAAGGATATTGACCTGGATAAGGCCGCGAATAATACCACCAGCATTTTTGAAGACGGGAAGAACGATCAGTTTGCCGTGGGGGCGCAGGCGGAAATCTGGTGGTGAGACGATAACTGAACGGACACAACGAAAGAGGAACAACGATGAAACGACATGCAATTTATTTCGCCCTGGCGCTGGCGGGCGCGGCGTTTACCCTCCAGGCGGCGCCATTACCCGCGATGCCGGACCCAAGCCTGCCGGTGAGCCACTTTATCACCCAGGTTAACGCGGATAAGAGTATCACTTACCGCTTGTTTGCCCCTGATGCCCGGCGGGTCTCGATAGTGACTGGCGCCACGCCGGACTCCTTTGTCTCGCACGACATGACCAAAGCAGCGGACGGAGTCTGGACATGGAAAAGCGAGCCGATGAAGCCCAATCTCTATGAATACTATTTCGATGTGGATGGCTTCCGCTCGGTAGATACCGGCAGCCGCTATCAGAAGCCGCAGCGCCAGGTGAACACCAGTTTGATTCTGGTGCCGGGCAGTATTCTTGACGATCGGGAGGTTGCGCATGGCGATCTGCACACCCTCACCTATCACTCGAAGGCTCTGAACGCCGAACGTCGTCTCTATGTCTGGACGCCGCCGGGCTATAGCGGAACCGGCGATCCTCTGCCGGTGCTCTATTTCTATCATGGCTTTGGCGACAGCGGCCTGTCGGCCATCGATCAGGGGCGGATCCCGCAAATCATGGATAACCTGCTGGCGGAGGGCAAGATTAAGCCGATGCTGGTGGTGGTCCCGGATACCGAAACCGATATCCCGGAAGCGGTAGCAGAAAACTTCCCGCCGCAGGAGCGGCGCAAAACCTTCTATCCACTTAATGCTCAGGCGGCGGATAAAGAGCTCATGCAGGATATTATTCCGCTGATCGATGCCCGATTTAACGTGCGTAAAGATGCCGACGGTCGGGCGCTGGCGGGCCTCTCGCAGGGCGGTTATCAGGCGCTGGTTTCCGGAATGAATCATCTGGAGAGCTTTGGCTGGCTCGCCACCTTTAGCGGCGTTACGACTACCACGGTGCCGAATGCCGGCGTGGAAGCGCAGCTGAAGCAGCCTGACGCGATCAATAAGCAGCTGCGTAACTTTACCGTGGTCGTCGGGGAAAAAGATTCTGTGACCGGTAAAGACATTGCTGGTCTGAAAAGCGAGCTGGAAAAACAGCAGATTAAATTTGATTACCACCAGTATCCCGGCCTGAACCATGAAATGGACGTCTGGCGCCCGGCCTACGCCGAGTTTGTGCAAAAACTGTTTAAATAACCTTTAGGGGGCCTTCAGCCCCCGTTTTGTGCTTGTGAAGGACGACAAGATGAAAATGATTGTGACCGAAGATTACGAAGAGATGAGCCTGGTCGCCAGCCATCATGTTCTGGGCTATATCACGGCGCCGCGGCGGGTGAATCTGGCGGTGACGGCGGGGAGCACGCCAAAGCGGATGTATGAGCATTTGACCGCCGCCGTGAAAGGCAAAACATTCTATGATCGGGTGCACTATTACAACTTCGATGAGATCCCTTTTCGCGGCCAGTCGCGAGAAGGCGTCACGATATCTAATTTGCGCCAGCTGTTTTATACCCCGGCGCAGATCAAAGAAGAGAACATTCACAAGCTGACGCTGGACAATGCCGCTCAGCACGATCGCCAGCTGGAAGAGGCTGGCGGTCTGGATCTGATGGTGCTGGGGCTGGGGGCCGACGGCCATTTTTGCGGCAACCTGCCGAATACCACCCGCTTTCATGATCAGACGGTCGAAGTGCCGATTCATGGGGAAATGATTGCTCTTATCGCTAACAGCGAGATGGGCGGGGATATCTCGGCAGTACCAGACAGCTATGTCACCATGGGGCCGAGAAGCGTGATGGCGGCGAAAAATTTATTGTTAATTGTCAGCGGTGCGGCAAAAGCGCACGCGTTAAAGCAAGTGGTGGAAGGTCCGGTCAGCGTGCAGGTGCCGGCTTCAGTGCTCAAATTGCACCCTTCACTGGTGATTATTGCCGATAAAGCGGCGGCGGCGGAGTTGCAGCAATAAAAAGCCGCTAGTTCTATTCCCCGCTTACGCAGACGCATAGCGGGGGTTCATCGATGCCAACGTGCCGCTCACCAGGCCCTTAACGCGTGATATCCCAGCCGCGCGCCTGCCACAATGCCGGCAGCTCTGCCAGATCGGTAAAGGTCGTCACTTTGGGATGATCGATCGGCTGGTTGTGCGGATCGGCGCAGAAATAAAACACTTCCATGCCGGCGGCAATCCCCGACTGAGCGCCGGCGCTGGAGTCATCCACCAGAATACAGTTTTCGGCTTTTACCTGCATGGCCTCTGCCGCATAAAACATCAGCGCCGGGTCGGGCTTCCAGCGCTGAATATCGTAGCCGCTGTACAAGCGGTCAGTGAAATGGCGCAGCAGGCCGGTGCGTCCGAGCGAGTGCTGCATCTTACTGACCGGGCCATTGGAAACCACGCACATCGGGACGCTTACCGCATCCAGCAGCGCCTGGGCTCCGGGAATCACCTCCAGCTCGCTATCGAACAGGCGAGCGACCTCCGCCCGGTAAATCGGCTCCAGGGTGGCCTTTTGCAGATTAACGCCATACTCAGCGTTGATGGTGTCGATAATTTCGTACAGCTTCACACCTTTGAAGCGCTTAAAAATCTCGGCGAGGTCCAGCGTAATGCCGAATTCCTGAAACATGTGAACGTAGGCGCGGGAGCAAATCACCTCGCTGTCGACCAGCGTGCCGTCACAGTCAAAAAATACTGCTTCTGGTTGAGTCATAGCCTTTCCATATTAACAAGTTTAACGTTTTCGTAATGCTCAATGCCGCGACGCAATCGTTGCCGTATAAGCAAAATAAATGAAAAAAATTACCATACAACCGCGCCTGGTGCCGTAATTTGGTATAGGATAGCCTCGAATTTTCCCTCCTTACGTTCGGAAACCGATAATGAGTCAACAACAAACCAGCCAGTCTTCTGGCCAGGGTCTGCTGGAGCGCGTATTTAAGCTGCGCGAGCACGGCACCACGGTGCGCACCGAAGCCATCGCCGGTTTCACCACGTTCCTGACGATGGTGTATATCGTTTTTGTTAACCCACAAATTCTTGGTGTAGCGGGCATGGATACCAGCGCCGTGTTTGTGACCACCTGTCTGATTGCCGCTTTCGGCAGTATCCTGATGGGTCTGTTCGCGAACCTGCCGGTCGCCCTGGCGCCGGCGATGGGCCTGAACGCCTTTTTCGCCTTTGTGGTGGTGCAGGCGATGGGGCTGCCGTGGCAGGTGGGCATGGGCGCCATCTTCTGGGGCGCCGTGGGTCTGCTGCTGCTGACCATCTTCCGCGTACGTTACTGGATGATCGCCAATATTCCGCTTAGCCTGCGTGTAGGTATCACCAGCGGTATCGGCCTGTTTATCGGCATGATGGGCCTGAAAAACGCCGGGGTGATTGTCGCCAATCCGGAAACGCTGGTCAGCATTGGTCATTTGACTTCCCACAGCGTACTGCTGGGCGTGCTGGGCTTCTTTATCATCGCGATTCTGGCGTCGCGCAACATTCACGCCGCGGTACTGGTCTCTATCGTTGTGACCACCCTGCTGGGCTGGATGCTGGGCGACGTGCATTACACCGGGATCGTCTCGGCGCCGCCGAGCGTGGCTTCGGTGATTGGTCAGGTCGATCTGGCGGGTTCCCTGAACCTGGGCCTGGCCGGCGTGATCTTCTCCTTTATGCTGGTCAACCTGTTTGACTCCTCCGGGACGCTGATTGGCGTGACGGATAAAGCGGGTCTCGCGGATGCCAACGGTAAATTCCCGCGCATGAAGCAAGCGCTGTTTGTCGATAGCGTCTCGTCGGTGGCGGGCTCCTTCATCGGTACCTCGTCGGTGACGGCCTATATCGAATCTTCTTCCGGCGTTTCCGTGGGCGGGCGTACCGGCCTGACCGCCGTTGTCGTTGGTATCCTGTTCCTGCTGGTTATTTTCCTCTCTCCGCTGGCGGGGATGGTTCCTGGCTATGCCGCCGCGGGCGCGCTGATATACGTTGGCGTGCTGATGACCTCCAGCCTCGCGCGCGTGAAGTGGAGCGACCTGACCGAGGCGGTGCCTGCGTTCATCACCGCAGTGATGATGCCGTTTAGCTTCTCGATCACCGAAGGTATCGCCCTGGGCTTTATCTCTTACTGCGTGATGAAGATCGGTACCGGCCGGCTGCGCGAGCTCAGCCCGTGTGTGATTATCGTTTCGCTGCTGTTCGTGCTGAAAATTGTCTTTATCGATGCACATTAATCCGCACGCATGATGAAAAAGCCCGGCATCGCTGCCGGGCTTTTTTTATGCTTTAACCCGCCGAATATAGTCGCCGAAAGCGGTCAGTTGGCCGCGCAGATGGTCGAGGGTGCTTTGATCGACCACTTCACCCGCCTGCGGATCCACTTTGTTCTGGATGACACCGCCCATAAATTCCGGTTTATTCATTACCATCGCATCAAGGAAGACCAGAATCTGCCGCAGATGATACTGGCAGCGCGCACCGCCGATGGCGCCCATTGAGCTGGTCTGAATCAGTACCGGTTTGCCGGACAGCGGCTGCTCGGGCAGGCGTGACAGCCAGTCGATGGCGTTTTTCAGGCCGCCAGGCACGGAATAGTTATATTCTGGAGTGACTATCACTACCCCATCCGCCTCGCGGATCTGTTGCGCAATCTCCTGCACGCGCTGCGGAAAACCTTCTTCCTCCTGCATATCAGCATCGTACAGCGGGATATCACCGATCGACGGCAGCGCGGAGATATCCATGCCCGCTGGCGCGATGCCGGGCAGGGTGCGCGCGACCATTCCATTAAACGACCCTTTACGCAGGCTGCCGAGTAACGTAACCACTTTCAAGGTATCTGACATGATTGCTCCTTTGGATCATGATGCCGGCAAGACCGGTCAATTGAGGGATAAGGTTTTTTCCATGGGTAAGCTGGTAAAGCGCATCAGGCGGGCTGACGGTTCGCGTGCGCGCTGCTGCGCATCCGCCAGGCTGCGCCAGTCACCTCCCTTAGCATCATATTCCCAGACCTTCAGCGAGCCGATGTTCGGGGTAGCGGCAATGGACCATACCAGCAGCGATTCGGCGTCACATACCGCTTCGATTGGCTGACTGCCGGCGGTGCGCAGGCGGCCAGAGCCGGGCAGCAGCTGCAGCTGCGTTGATGCTTCGCCGGTCAGCTTTAGCACGCTGCGGCGCAGCGCTACCAGCTGGCTGCGCGCTTCGTCCGGATCATGCTGTATGTTAATCCACAGATTCTCATTGTTGCTGAAATTGTGCCGGTCGGCGTCGTGGCTGCGGACAGTGCGCTGCAGTTCCATGTCGAGGCCACAATCCCCCTCGGTGGTGAGGGCAACACCAACGATATTGCCAGTATAAGCGATCGAAAAGCGGGGGAGTTGGCGATCGCTAAAAACCGGTCGGCCATTGGCTTCGTTGATGATTTCAGGCAGCTCGCTGATGCCGTAAAGCATAAACAGCAGCTCGGCAAGCAGCGAGCGCGACGCGCAAAAGCGAGCCTGGCGATATGTCGGGAGAAGACGTGCGGATTGATGACAGGCCGCTGACAAACGTGTCGATAGCGGCTCCCCGGTACTGAGTATCCCTCTTGCAAAATGCGTTGCCATACGTCGCTCCGTGAGTAATGGTCTGGATAAAACTGCGGGCGCTATTATCGCCTGGTATTAACAGGTTTTAATGCCGAAATCCCCCATTGAAAAGGGAATTTGTTTGAATTTTACAAATTCTTGCGCAAATAAGGTGCTATGGGCACGAAACAAGGCTTAAAGCGTACCGGAATAGAGCGCTTTCAGCGTATCTCTAAGCCAGACAAGCTTCGGGTTGTAGCTGTTGCGCTTATGCCATAGCAGGGTGAAGGGAACGCGCAGCTTTTCCAGATGCTGCGCCTCCAGGGGGAGCGGCCGGGAGACGAGCGGCAGCTGGTGCTGCTGATTATAGTGCTGACAGTAGCGCGGCGCGGTGGCCAGCATGGTGTGCTGCGGCTGAGCGGCCATAAAAAGTGATTGCTCAAACCCCGGCACGGTCAGCGCCACGTTACGCTTATACCCCAGCTCCTGCAGCACGTCGTCCAGGGCCCAGGTATCGCGTTGTTCCCAGCAGATAGTGATATGCGGATAGCGTAAGAATGCCGCCAGATCCCACTCTTCCCTGAGCGCCGGATGATCGGCGCGCAGCCAGACCTGCGGCAGGTCGGTGAACAGCACCTCAAAATCGATATACCACGGCAGCAGGCTCAGCAGCTCACGCGACTGCGGATGGCTTTCGCGTCCGCAGAAGCCGATATCCACCTCACCGCGGATGATGGCGTCCAGGGAGTCGTAGTCCCAGTTGCGCAAACGAATCAATGCCTGCGGATAGCGCTGATAGATGCGCTGAGAGAGGGTGTTAAACAGGATCATCAGCAGCGGCGCTTCCGCTGCCAGTTCGAATTTGAGGCCGCTGGGCATGGTATGGTGCGGTTTATCGAGGATTTGGTTGCCCATCTGCATCCAGTCCGCCAGATCCTGCTCCATGCTGCTGACCAGCGGCGTGGGCGCCAGGCCCAGCGGGGTTTTCACAAACAGCGGATCGTCAAACCAGGCGCGCAGTTTGGCCAGCGACTTGCTCACCGCTGACGGCGAAACGTTCATCCGCTTCGCCGTACGGGTAACGCTGAGCTCCTGGGTCAGGAGCTGCAGGCAGAGGAGTAAATTAAGATCAAGACTCGACAGCGGCTTCTTCATCGTATTGCGCAACCCGCGGCGGGGTGACGACCAGTAACAAAACAAGGCTCACTATGCTACAGGCAATGAGTATCCCGATCAGCATATTCATTGCGCTGAGTCCGATGATGGCGGCGAGCCAAATCCACAGCGATGAACCGCACACCTGCGCGATGCCGAGGACCGAGCTGGCGACGCCCGCGCGCAGCGTGAACGGCCCCAGCGCCTGGCTCATCGCGACGCCGAACCCAACGGAGAAGCCGGCGCAAATCATGCCCAGCCCGATCAGGGTGACGGCCTGGCGAGTGGCGAGGCTCAGCGTCACGCCTGCCGCCAGAAACAGCACCTGTGAGGTCAGCATTAAGGTGCGGGGATTAAACAGCGACAGGGCGAACGGCGTTGAGAAGGAGACCGCCATGCTGATCATCGCCATCAGAGCCATCGCCATTGAGTAAGTTCCCCGGTCGAACCCCATCTCTTCCATCATTAGTACCGGCGAGACGTTAACGTAGGTCAGGATCACCGTCACGCTGAGGGTGGTAATGAGTAAGCGGCTGAGGAAAAAGCGGTTCAACAGCGATTCGCCAGCGTCATGCTGCGGTGACGCTGCCTGCGGAGGCGCCGTCGGCCGCGTTTCACGCAGGATAAAGACCGACAGCACAGCGATCATGACGCCCATGCCGGTCATCGTGTAGAACAGGCTCTGCCACGGATATTTCAGCATAATCAGGTGGCCAAGCACCGGCGCCAGGACGGGGATAATGCAGGTGATGCCGTTGAGCAACGACAGCACCTTGGCGCGGCGACGGTCGTCCAGCGTATCGCGCAGGATAGCGAAAGCCACCACGTAGCAGCTGCCGGCGCCGATCCCCTGGATAAAGCGTCCGATGAGGAAGTGGCTGCTGGTATGCGCCTGGGCGCAGAGCAGGGAGGCGATAACAAAGATCGCTGCACCTACAATAGCGACAGGCTTACGCCCCGAGCGGTCGGCGATGCGGCCAGCAAACAGCATCGCGGAGGCCATACCGGCCAGATAGACCGAGAAGGCGATATGTAATTGCGCCTCGCTGGCCCCCAGGTCCTGAGCAATACGCGGCAGGCCGACCAGATACATATCGATGCCGGAGGGGTAGAGCAGAACCAGGGCAAAGCTGCAGAGAAGAAAGCGTGTCATGGGATCCTCGCGATGTGAATGGCGTTCAGCATAGTGAGGAACGCGCCGCAAGACGAGTTGCCATTTGGACAACGCTCTTTTCCTGGCAGGAAATGCGAGCTAACGACTGCGGGTTCGCCAGACGCGGGCCATCCCCTCGCTCTCCGGGCGAACGCTTTCGAAGCCGAACTTCGCGTACAGTTCCGGCACATCCGCCACCAGCGTAACGTAGGCGCCATCAAAGGCGTTAGCGTCCAGCCAGGCGACCAGCTTCTCCATCATCAGCCGGCCAAGGCCTTTTCCCTGGTGAGCCGGATCGACGGCGACGTCGACAATATCGAAATTAATCGCGCCGTCGCCGACGATGCGTCCCATCGCGATCGGCGTCTCCTGCCAGAGGATATGTACGCCATAACAGCTATGCGGCAGTCCGGCTCTGGCGCCTTCCAGGGGGCGCGGCGACATGCCGGCGGCTACCCGCAGGTGGCAAAACGCTTCGGCGGAGGGCACCTTCTCGATCACGGTATATTCAACGGTCATGTTTTAGTCTCGCGGCAGAGGGGGAGATAAAAGTAGAGAACGTTGCGTTGCAAAGGGCAAGAAAAAACCCGCATTAACGCGGCGTTAATACGGGTTAGTGAACGTTTACGGACTGGCGGTTACTTACCGATGCAGAAGCTGGAGAAGATGCGGCCCAGCAGATCGTCGGAAGTGAACTCCCCGGTGATCTCGCTCAGCGCCTGCTGCGCGAGGCGCAGCTCTTCCGCCAGCAGCTCGCCGGCCCAGGCGCCCAGCAGCTGGGCTTTGCCTTGCTGCAGATGGTTCGCCGCCTCTTCCAGGGCCTGCAGGTGACGGCGGCGGGCGAGGAAGCCGCCTTCCATATTGGTATCGAAGCCCATGCTCTGCTTGAGGTGGTTACGTAGCACCTCCACGCCGTCGCCGGTACGTGCCGACAGGCGAATAAGTGAGTGGCCATTTACTTCGCTGATACCGAGCGCTTCGCCGGTGACATCGGCTTTATTGCGCACCACGGTAATCGGCAATTTAGCGGGCAGGCGCTCGATAAAGTCTGGCCAGATCTCCGCCGGGTCAACGGCGCCGGTGGTGGTGCCATCGACCATAAACAGCACCCGATCGGCCTGGGCAATCTCCTGCCAGGCGCGCTCGATGCCGATACGTTCCACTTCGTCATTAGCATCGCGCAGGCCTGCGGTATCGATGATATGCAGCGGCATGCCGTCGATATGGATATGCTCGCGTAGCACGTCGCGGGTGGTACCGGCGATATCGGTGACGATCGCCGCTTCGCGGCCCGCCAGGGCGTTCAGCAGGCTTGATTTACCGGCATTTGGCCGCCCGGCGATCACCACTTTCATCCCTTCGCGCAGCAGGCTGCCCTGACGAGCTTCAGCGCGGACGGCGTCGAGATCGGCCATCACCTCGTTCAGCTGGGCTTCAATTTTGCCGTCGGAAAGGAAATCGATTTCTTCATCCGGGAAGTCAATGGCCGCTTCCACGTAGATGCGCAGGTGAGTGAGCGCTTCCACAAGATGATTCACCCGCGCGGAGAACGCCCCCTGCAGCGAATTCAGCGCCGAGCGCGCCGCCTGCTCTGAACTGGCGTCGATAAGGTCGGCGATGGCCTCTGCCTGCGCCAGATCGAGCTTGTCGTTGAGGAACGCGCGCTCGGAAAACTCACCCGGCCTGGCGATGCGCAGGCCCGGCAGGGTCAGAATACGTTTAAGCAGCAGGTCGAGAATGACCGGGCCGCCGTGGCCCTGCAGCTCAAGCACATCTTCCCCGGTAAAGGAGTTCGGCCCGGGGAACCACAGCGCAATCCCCTGATCCAGCGGGGTACCGTCAACGTCGTTGAACGGCAGGTAGTCGGCATAGCGCGGCTTCGGCAGCTTGCCCAGCACCGCCTGCGCGACGTCGCGCGCCTTAAGGCCGGAGATACGCAGGATGCCCACACCCCCGCGTCCCGGAGGGGTTGCCTGGGCGACGATAGTGTCGTTATGGCTCATGGTGACTCTCTATGTAGATGTAAAAAAGGCGGTCCATTGACCGCCTTCTCTGGCATTAACGCTACCGTAGATACTCGAAATAATTCAAGTTGCAGAAAGGCGGCAAGTTAGTGAGGCCCCAGGAGCTTACTGTAGTAAGTGACTGGGGCGAACTAATGAAGCCAACGCATCTGCGGCTTGAAGAATGAAGAGTATCAGGATTTCTTCTTCTCGCGGCTATGCAGGCCACGTTTCTCCAGACCACGGTAAATCAGCTGCTGCTGAATAATGGTGACCAGGTTGCTGACGATGTAGTACACCACCAGGCCAGACGGGAACCACAGGAAGAACACCGTGAAGATGACCGGCATAAAGGTCATGATCTTCTGCTGCATCGGGTCGGTCACGGTGGTCGGCGACATCTTCTGGATGAAGAACATGGTCGCGCCCATGATGATCGGCAGGATGTAGTACGGGTCCTGAGCAGACAGGTCGTGGATCCACAGGATAAACGGCGCATGACGCAGTTCAACCGAGGCGCTCAGCATGTAGTACAGCGCAAGGAAGATCGGCATCTGAATAATCAGCGGGAAGCAGCCGCCCAGCGGGTTTACTTTTTCCGCTTTATACAGCGCCATCATCTCCTGGCTTTGACGTTGTTTATCGTCGCCCAGACGCTCACGCATGGCCTGAATCTTCGGCTGCAGCATGCGCATCTTCGCCATGGAGGTGTACTGCGCTTTGGTCAGCGGGTACATGATGCCACGAACGATAAAGGTGATAACGATGATCGAGAAGCCCCAGTTGCCGAGGAAGCTGTGGATGAATTTCAGCAGCTTGAACAGCGGTTGGGAGATGAACCACAGCCAGCCGTAGTCGACGGTCAGATCCAGGTGCGGCGCAACGGCAGCCATTTTGTCCTGAATAGCCGGGCCGACCCACAGCGTGCTCTGCAGTTTGTCGGTCTGGCCTGGCTGCACCAGTACCGGCTGCGATTTGTAGCCAATAGCGACAACGCCGTTGCCGAGGTTGGCGGTGTAGAAGTTATTCGTCCCGTTATTCCGCGGCACCCATGCGGTGGTGAAGTACTGCTGCAGCATGGCAACCCAACCGTTTTTGGTGCTGACGTTCAGGTTTTCGTTATCCAGAATGGTATCGAATTTATATTTCTCGTATTTCGAATCCGCAGTGGAGAACGCGGCGCCACGGAAAGTATGCATCGTGGACAGGCCTCCGGTCTGCGTATCGCGACTGGTCGGCAGCGCAGCGGTCTGCTTCAACTGACCGAAGGTCGAGACTTCCAGAGGCTTCTCGCTGGCATTCTGCACGCTGTAACCCACGTTCACCGCATAGCCACCGCGCTTCAGGGTGAAGGTTTTGGTGAAGACGTTGCCGGCTTTGTCAGTGTAGGTCAGCGGGATAACGAGCTCATCCTGGCCATCGGCCAACACAAACGCCTCTTTATCGACGTTGTACAGCGGACGCGGGCCGTTTGCCGGGTTATCCGGACCGTCACGGCCGGTTAAGCCGCTCTGCGCCTGGTAGACAAACTGCGGCGTGGTTTCCAGTAACTGGAACGGTTCGGTCGATTTCAGCGTTTTTGGATACGCCAGAAGCAGCGCCTGCTCAATATCGCCACCGTTGGTGTTGATAGTCAGCTCAAGCACGTCGGTTTTAACCGTAATCAGTTTCCCCTGGCCACTGGCCGGTACGCCCTGGTCGGCGGCGCTACCCGCTGCTGTGGTCGTAGTCTGCGTGGTCTGCTGCTGGGGCTGCGGATTTTTGTCCTGCTCCCAGGCTTGCCAGATCATGAAAGACACGAACAACAAAGCGATGATAAGAAGATTGCGTTGCGAATCCATCGTTAGTGTTCTCTGGTATCAAATGGTCCAGGCGGGACGGGATCGTCACCACCAGGGTGTAAAGGGTGGCATTTTAATACGCGTTTCATCGTCAACCAACTGCCTTTTATCACTCCAAACCTGCGTAAGGCCTCAATTCCGTATTGAGAACAGGTTGGGGTGAAACGACAATGCGGCCCGAGTAGCGGACTAATCAGGCGCTGATAAACTCGAATCAGGCCGATCAGGACCCGCGAGCCAGGCGACAATGGCGGCGCCATAATTTTTCCAACGCTTCCGAGAGAGCACGGTTATCGAGGTCGGCAACCCCTCTTTTCGCCACCACCACGAAATCCATTGGCGGGAGTTCATGTTGACGCAAACGAAAACTTTCACGCGTCAGACGTTTAATCCGATTGCGTTCATGTGCGCGTTTCACGTTTTTCTTGGCGACGGTGAGACCGATGCGGGGATGCCCCAGCGAATTCAGGCGGCCGAGGATGGTGATTTGCGGCGTGCCAGCCCGTTGTGGCTGCTGGAAGACGAAAGTGAAATGACTGGGAGTTAACAAGCGTAACTCCCTGGGAAATGCGAGCTTAACCACGCAGGGTTAGCTTTATTACTTGGAAACGGTCAGACGAGCGCGGCCTTTAGCACGACGACGTGCCAGAACCTGACGACCATTTTTAGTAGCCATACGAGCACGGAAGCCGTGAGAACGGTTGCGCTTCAGTACAGACGGTTGAAAAGTGCGTTTCATGGCGATTTCTACCTAAACTTGAATAAATTCACTGACTTTTGCGTAGACCCGAACGAACTTCGAACGACTTACGCCTCAGCGTGGGTGATTAAAGAGGCCGGATTGTAATAATTGTACACTCCGGAGTCAATTCTCTTTCCTTATTTCTCGCACCTCGTCGCACAAAAAATAAGCTGAGACGCGTGACGAAAACGGGCATTACGCGCCGGGTGGGGGATTATACGGCCTGGCCAGTAAAGCGCAAGGATCCGCAAGGATCTTTATTAGATCGTTTCCGCCCAAAAGCGGCATAGCTCATTAATTTTTCCAATATGCGGCGGAAATCGTGCTTCACTCCCCGCAGGATCGATTACACTTACCCGGTTTCGATCCTTCCTGTGGATAAATCGGGAAGAATCTGTTGAGAAACACAAGATCTCTTTCTCAGTTTAGGCTATGATCCCCGGTCCCGATCGCGATCCCCGGATCCGCAGCGGGTAATAACCGCAGATAGCGGTTCGCACGTCACCCCTTTTGTGCAGGGGCTTTTCGGCTAATGCAGGGTCTTGTCGACGTGTGCCAACAATCACGATTGTTTCAGTTTTTCTTTGATATCGATTTTATGTTCGAGTGGAGTCCGCCGTGTCACTTTCGCTTTGGCAGCAGTGTCTTGCCCGATTGCAGGATGAGTTACCAGCCACAGAATTCAGCATGTGGATCCGCCCATTGCAGGCGGAACTGAGCGATAACACGCTGGCACTGTATGCGCCAAACCGTTTTGTGCTCGACTGGGTAAGGGACAAATACCTCAATAATATCAATGGACTCCTCAATGATTTTTGCGGTGCGGACGCCCCGCAGCTGCGTTTTGAGGTGGGCGCTAAGCCCGCCAGCTCGCTGCAGAAAGGGGCGGTAAGCCCGGCTGCAGCGGCCATTCCGGCGGCGCAGGTGCAGACCGCGCGCGCGGCGCCGACGATCGTGCGCCCTGGCTGGGATAATGTCCCGGCGCCGGCGGAGCCGACCTACCGCTCTAACGTTAACGTGAAACACACGTTTGATAACTTCGTCGAAGGTAAATCTAACCAGCTGGCCCGCGCGGCGGCGCGTCAGGTGGCGGATAACCCGGGCGGCGCCTACAACCCCCTGTTCCTCTATGGCGGGACGGGTCTGGGTAAAACTCACCTGCTGCACGCGGTGGGGAACGGCATTGTGGCGCGTAAGCCGAACGCGAAAGTGGTCTATATGCACTCCGAGCGTTTCGTTCAGGACATGGTTAAAGCGCTGCAGAACAACGCCATCGAAGAGTTTAAGCGTTACTACCGCTCCGTTGACGCCCTGCTGATCGATGACATTCAGTTCTTTGCCAATAAAGAACGATCCCAGGAAGAGTTTTTCCACACCTTCAATGCGCTGCTGGAAGGTAATCAGCAGATCATCCTGACGTCGGATCGTTATCCAAAAGAGATCAACGGCGTTGAGGATCGTCTAAAATCCCGCTTCGGCTGGGGGCTGACGGTGGCGATCGAGCCGCCGGAGCTGGAAACCCGCGTCGCGATCCTGATGAAAAAAGCTGACGAGAACGACATCCGCCTGCCGGGCGAAGTGGCGTTCTTTATTGCCAAGCGTCTGCGCTCGAACGTGCGTGAGCTGGAGGGGGCGCTGAACCGCGTTATCGCCAACGCCAACTTCACCGGCCGGGCGATCACCATCGATTTCGTGCGCGAAGCGCTGCGCGATCTGCTGGCGCTGCAGGAAAAACTGGTCACCATCGACAATATTCAAAAGACGGTGGCGGAGTACTACAAGATTAAGGTAGCGGACCTGCTGTCCAAACGCCGCTCCCGTTCGGTGGCGCGTCCTCGCCAGATGGCGATGGCGCTGGCCAAAGAGCTGACCAACCACAGCCTGCCGGAAATCGGCGATGCGTTTGGCGGCCGAGACCATACCACCGTGCTGCACGCCTGCCGCAAGATTGAGCAGCTGCGTGAAGAAAGCCACGACATTAAAGAAGATTTTTCCAATTTAATCAGAACATTATCCTCGTGACGCTATGAAATTTACCGTAGAACGTGAACATTTATTAAAACCGCTGCAACAGGTGAGCGGTCCGTTAGGTGGTCGTCCGACGCTGCCCATTCTCGGTAACCTGCTGCTTCAGGTCGCGGACGGCGCGCTGTCGCTGACCGGTACCGATCTTGAAATGGAGATGGTGGCGCGCGTGGCGCTGGTTCAGCCGCACGAAGCGGGCGCAACGACCGTTCCGGCACGGAAGTTCTTTGATATCTGCCGCGGCCTGCCGGAAGGCGCGGAGATCGCGGTTCAGTTGGAAGGCGATCGCATGCTGGTGCGTTCCGGCCGCAGCCGCTTCTCGCTGTCGACCCTGCCCGCCGCCGATTTCCCGAATCTGGATGACTGGCAGAGTGAAGTGGAGTTTACCCTGCCGCAGGCGACCATGAAGCGTCTGATCGAAGCCACCCAGTTCTCGATGGCGCACCAGGATGTTCGTTACTACTTAAACGGCATGCTGTTTGAAACCGAAGGCAGCGAACTGCGCACGGTGGCCACCGATGGTCACCGCCTGGCGGTCTGTTCGATGCCGCTGGAAGCGTCGCTGCCGAACCATTCGGTGATCGTGCCGCGTAAAGGGGTGATTGAGCTGATGCGGATGCTCGACGGCGGCGATACCCCGCTGCGCGTGCAGATTGGCAGCAACAATATCCGCGCCCACGTTGGCGATTTTATCTTCACCTCTAAGCTGGTTGATGGCCGTTTCCCGGATTATCGCCGCGTATTGCCGAAAAATCCGGATAAACACCTCGAAGCGGGCTGCGATATTCTGAAGCAGGCTTTTGCGCGCGCGGCGATTCTCTCCAACGAGAAATTCCGCGGCGTGCGGCTGTACGTTAGCGAAAACCAGCTGAAAATCACCGCCAATAACCCGGAACAGGAAGAAGCGGAAGAGATTCTGGATGTGACCTACGCCGGAACGGAGATGGAGATTGGCTTCAACGTTAGCTATGTGCTGGATGTGCTGAATGCGCTGAAGTGCGAGAATGTACGCATTCTGCTGACGGATTCGGTGTCGAGCGTGCAGATTGAGGATGCGGCCTCTCAATCCGCAGCCTACGTTGTCATGCCTATGCGATTGTAGAATCTGCAAAGGGGCTGGTTTACTTGCCATTTCGCCTTCCGGCAGTGCTCGACAAAACGCTATGCGTTTTGGACGTCTGTAAGACGGTCCGAAGGACGAGCGGAGCGAGCAAATGCTCACGTACTTCGTGTACGCTCCGCTTTCTGCGCGCTGGCGGTAGACGAACTGGCTGCGACACCCACGCCCCTTGAATGATGACGAGCTGATATGTCGCTATCCCGACTCTTGATCAAAGACTTCCGCAATATTGAACATGCGGATCTCGCTTTATCTCCCGGCTTTAACTTCCTGGTTGGCGCGAACGGCAGCGGCAAAACCAGCGTGCTGGAAGCTATCTACACGCTTGGCCACGGCCGGGCATTTCGCAGTTTGCAAATTGGCCGAGTGATCCGCCACGAGCAGGATGCGTTTGTTCTGCATGGCCGTCTGCAGGGCGAAGAGCGGGAAACCGCCATCGGCCTGACCAAAGACAAACAGGGCGACAGCAAGGTGCGTATCGACGGCACCGACGGCCACAAAGTGGCGGAGCTGGCGCACCTGATGCCAATGCAGCTGATTACGCCGGAGGGGTTTACTTTACTCAACGGCGGCCCCAAATACAGAAGAGCATTCCTTGACTGGGGATGCTTTCATAACGAAGCCGGATTCTTCACCGCCTGGAGCAATCTGAAGCGCCTGGTCAAGCAGCGCAACGCCGCGCTGCGTCAGGTCAGCCGCTATGCCCAGCTGCGGCCTTGGGATCTGGAATTAATCCCGCTGGCGGAGCAGATCAGCCGCTGGCGTGCCGAATACAGCGCCGCTATCGTCGAAGACATGGCGGATACCTGTCAGCAATTTTTACCGGAATTCACGCTCACCTTCTCTTTCCAGCGCGGCTGGGAAAAAGAGACCGACTACGCGGAGGTGCTGGAGCGGAATTTCGAGCGCGACAGAATGTTAACCTACACCGCCCACGGCCCGCATAAAGCGGATTTTCGCATTCGCGCCGACGGGGCGCCGGTGGAAGATACCTTGTCGCGCGGGCAGCTTAAGCTGCTGATGTGCGCCCTGCGTCTGGCGCAAGGAGAGTTCCTCACCCGCGTCAGCGGGCGGCGCTGCCTGTACCTGATAGATGATTTTGCCTCGGAACTTGATGATGCCCGCCGCGGTCTGTTATCCAGCCGCCTGAAAGCGACGCAGTCGCAGGTTTTCGTCAGCGCGATCAGCGCTGAACACGTTATGGACATGTCGGACAAAAATTCGAAGATGTTCCGCGTGGAAAAAGGTAAAATAACGGATTAACCCAAGATTAAATGAGCGAGAAACGTTGATGTCGAATTCTTATGACTCCTCCAGTATCAAAGTCCTGAAAGGGCTGGATGCGGTGCGTAAGCGCCCGGGTATGTATATCGGCGACACGGATGACGGCACCGGTCTGCACCACATGGTATTCGAGGTTGTGGATAACGCTATCGACGAAGCGCTCGCGGGTTACTGCAAAGATATCGTTGTCACCATCCACAGCGATAACTCCGTCTCCGTCCAGGATGACGGCCGCGGCATCCCGACCGGCATTCACCCGGAAGAGGGCGTCTCCGCAGCGGAAGTTATCATGACCGTCCTGCACGCTGGCGGTAAATTCGATGATAACTCCTATAAAGTTTCCGGCGGTCTGCACGGCGTAGGCGTCTCGGTGGTTAACGCCCTGTCGCAGAAGCTGGAGCTGGTTATCCAGCGCGATAACAAAGTTCACAAGCAGATGTACGAACACGGTGTGCCGCAGGCACCGCTGGCCGTGACTGGCGAAACCGACAAAACCGGCACCATGGTGCGTTTCTGGCCAAGCCTGGAAACATTCACCAATGTCACCGAATTTGAATATGACATCCTGGCGAAACGCCTGCGCGAGCTGTCGTTCCTGAACTCCGGCGTCTCTATCCGCCTGCGCGATAAGCGCGACGGCAAAGAAGACCATTTCCACTACGAAGGCGGCATCAAGGCGTTCGTTGAGTATCTCAACAAGAACAAAACGCCGATCCACCCGAATATTTTCTATTTCTCCACCGAAAAAGACGGTATCGGCGTGGAAGTGGCCCTGCAGTGGAACGACGGCTTCCAGGAAAACATCTACTGCTTTACCAACAACATTCCGCAGCGTGACGGCGGTACTCACCTCGCCGGCTTCCGCGCGGCGATGACCCGTACCCTTAACGCCTATATGGACAAAGAGGGCTACAGCAAAAAAGCGAAAGTCAGCGCCACCGGCGACGATGCGCGTGAAGGCCTGATTGCCGTGGTATCCGTGAAGGTGCCGGATCCGAAATTCTCCTCGCAGACCAAAGACAAGCTGGTCTCCTCCGAGGTGAAATCGGCGGTGGAGCAGCAGATGAACGAACTGCTGAGCGAATACCTGCTGGAAAACCCATCCGATGCGAAAATCGTGGTCGGCAAAATTATTGACGCCGCGCGCGCCCGTGAGGCCGCACGTCGCGCTCGTGAGATGACTCGTCGTAAAGGCGCGCTGGATCTGGCAGGCCTGCCGGGCAAACTGGCGGATTGCCAGGAGCGCGACCCGGCGCTGTCCGAACTGTACCTGGTGGAAGGGGACTCCGCGGGCGGCTCTGCTAAACAGGGTCGTAACCGCAAGAACCAGGCGATCCTGCCGCTGAAGGGTAAAATCCTTAACGTTGAGAAAGCCCGCTTCGATAAAATGCTCTCTTCCCAGGAAGTGGCGACGCTGATCACCGCGCTGGGCTGCGGTATCGGTCGCGATGAGTACAATCCGGATAAACTGCGCTACCACAGCATCATCATCATGACCGATGCGGACGTCGACGGCTCGCACATTCGTACCCTGCTGTTGACCTTCTTCTATCGTCAGATGCCGGAGATCGTCGAGCGCGGCCACGTCTACATTGCCCAGCCGCCGCTGTACAAAGTGAAGAAAGGCAAGCAGGAACAGTACATTAAAGACGACGAAGCGATGGATCAGTATCAGATCTCCATCGCGCTCGACGGTGCGACCCTGCACACCAACGCCAATGCGCCGGCGCTGGCGGGCGAACCGCTGGAAAAACTGGTTGCCGAGTTCAATGCCACCCAGAAAATGATTGGCCGCATGGAGCGCCGCTTCCCGAAAGCGCTGCTGAAAGAGCTTATCTATCAGCCGACCCTGACCGAGGCCGACCTGGCGGACGAGCAGAAGGTGACCCGCTGGGTGAACACCCTGGTCTCAGAGCTGAACGAGAAAGAACAGCACGGCAGCCAGTGGAAATTCGATCTCCACGAGAACAAAGAACTGCAGCATTTTGAGCCGGTTATTCGCGTACGTACCCACGGCGTGGATACCGACTATCCGCTGGATAACGAGTTCATTATGGGGCCGGAATATCGTCGTATTTGTGCCCTGGGCGAGAAACTGCGCGGCCTGATGGAAGAAGATGCTTACATCGAGCGCGGCGAACGTCGTCAGCCGGTAGCCAGCTTCGAGCAGGCCCTGGACTGGCTGGTGAAAGAGTCCCGTCGCGGTCTCTCCATCCAGCGCTATAAAGGTCTGGGCGAGATGAACCCGGATCAGCTGTGGGAAACCACCATGGATCCGGACAGCCGTCGCATGCTGCGCGTGACCGTCAAGGATGCCATCGCTGCCGATCAGCTGTTCACCACCCTGATGGGCGATGCCGTTGAGCCGCGTCGCGCGTTTATCGAAGAGAATGCCCTGAAAGCGGCGAATATCGATATTTAAGCCGCATGTTTCCCGGTAACGAGTTTTACCGGGGCAACAGGATGTATAAGCCCGGTCGCATCGCGCGATCGGGCTTTTCTTTTGCCGCTAAAAGGGGAATCCGCTGCTGCGGTTCCATCCCCCTTTCTGGCCGACACTTTTACTGTTTTTTGAGCGGAATCGCGTTAGCATGAGGGGAGACTCATCTTACCCGGGGACCCTATGGCTATTAAACTGATTGCAATCGATATGGACGGCACGCTGCTGCTGCCCGACCATACCATCTCTCCAGCGGTGAAAGCCGCCATCGCCGCGGCGCGCGAGCGCGGTGTTAACGTGGTGCTGACCACCGGTCGCCCTTACGCTGGCGTCCACAGCTATTTGAAAGAGCTGCATATGGAGCAGCCGGGTGATTACTGCATTACCTACAATGGCGCGCTGGTGCAGAAGGCTGGTGACGGAAGCACCGTCGCGCAAACCGCGCTGAGCTATGACGACTATCGCTTCCTTGAGCAGCTCTCCCGCGAGGTCGGCTCCCACTTCCATGCGCTGGATCGCAATACGCTGTATACCGCGAACCGCGATATCAGCTACTACACCGTCCACGAATCCTATGTGGCAACCATTCCGCTGGTGTTCTGCGAAGCGGAGAAAATGGATCCTGAGATCCAGCTGCTGAAAGTGATGATGATTGATGAGCCGGCAATCCTCGACCAGGCCATCGCCCGTATTCCGGCGGAAGTGAAAGAGAAGTACACCGTGCTGAAAAGTGCGCCTTACTTCCTCGAAATATTGGATAAACGCGTCAATAAAGGCACTGGCGTGAAGTCGCTGGCCGATGCGCTGGGCATCAAGCCGGAAGAGATTATGGCGATTGGCGATCAGGAAAATGATATCGCGATGATTGAATTTGCCGGCGTCGGCGTGGCAATGGATAACGCCATTCCTGCGGTCAAAGAAGCGGCGAACTTCATCACCAAATCGAACCTTGAAGATGGCGTTGCCTTCGCCATTGAAAAATACGTTTTAGCGTAAACTTCTTTCCGGCCCGGCGTTCGCCGGGTCTGTCTTCTCTTTTTTCATGAACAGATGTTAATCCGCATTTAAATCCCTCAATCCTTGCAGGGGATTCTATAAGCTACCCGCCCTCTTTTTAGCAACTCAGAACTAACATCATACTTTTCATGAATATATACCACCGTTTGATGTTGGTTACGCTGCCATTCGCCTCTGTTCAGATTTGCGCGGCCGCGGAACCAACGGCGCCGCTCGAACCGGCGTATGCCTATCACGGCGCAGAACCCGCGGATCTGCCGGCGCCAGAAAGTCGCCAACCTGCGGCCGCAGCATCGTCCTCGCTACTCCCTTTGCTAGGCGATGAGGCCAGAAAGCGCGGCTACGTCCTGCCGCTGCCGTTTGGCGTCAGCATTAACTATATGGATATGCGGCAGAATATTAATGTCGACAGCATTAACTTCACCGGGCTGTCGCTGGATGGCCGCAATATCGATTGCGGTAAGGATCCTGTCTGCAAGCACGCCGTGAAGAACATTTTCGCTAATGGGCCGGTCTCGCTGGATAACGCTTTCCAGATTGGCGTTGGTCATACGCGGGAAAGCAGCAAAACCGAGACGCTCAAGCTGGATGCCTGGCTGCTGCCGTTTATGAACGTTTATGGCCTGGTGGGGCACACCGAAGGGCATTCAATTTCGCAGATAGCTGTCGGCCTGAAGGGACCGAACGGTAAAGTGGTGCCCCTGCCGGGGATGCAGGATCTCGACTTTCGTCTCGATTTTAAAGGTACTACCTACGGGATGGGCACCACCCTGGTGGGCGGCGTCGGCAATTGGTTTACCGTGCTGGACGCCAACTACACGCAAACGCGCTTTGATATCCTCGACGGCAGCATCGATGCGCTTACCTTTTCGCCGCGCGTTGGCTATCGTTTCAGTACGCCATCGGTCGATGCGCTGCATCTCCCCGCCGGAAAGCTAAATCTGTGGGTTGGCAGCATGTATCAGGATGTGCAGCAGGAGTTTAAAGGCAGCCTCAGCGATCTCTCGATGCCGTCGCCGATGCTGCAGAATATGGTTAATCTGGCCAACCAGGACAATAACGGTCGCTTCGATGTGAAGCAGCATCTGCAGTCGCCATGGAACGTTCTGGTGGGCGCGCAATACGAGCTGACGCAGAATTTTAATATTACTACCGAGTTTGGCTTTGCCGAACGTAACAGTTTCTTTATTGCCGGCGAGTATCGCTTTTGAGCCGACTGTTTATCACTTTTCTGCTGCTGATGGCCTGCCCGACAGGCAGCCAGGCCGAGGCGCTCAGCCGCGAGAAAATCGACGGCTGGCTGCAGCATCTCGGCGCCAGCGATAAGTTCGACGCCAGCAAAGGCATCGACTGGGGCGTGATGCCCGGTCCGTTCTATACGCCGGAACTAGGGTTGGGCATTGGCACCGCTGTCGTCGGCCTGTATCGTCCCGACCCGCAGGATACCACCAGCCAGAACTCGACCCTGACGCTCAGCGGCTACGCCAGCTCTACCGGCGCCTTTGGCCTCAGCGTGAAAAACTACACCTTTTTCGATCGTGATCTGTGGCGCGTTTTTGTCGACGGGTCGATAGCCAATACGCCCACTTATTATTGGGGGCAGGGTTTTCATGCCGGGGATAAAGACAATGAAAAAGAGAAGTATACCGCCCAGGTACTGACCCTGCGACCCACCCTTTATCGGCAGCTTATCGATCATGTTTATCTCGGGGCGGGATGGTCGCTGGCGGCGCAGAATGCCGATGAGATGGACCATGACGATCGGCCGAAGATAGAAAACACTCCGCAGGGGCCGTCGGTATTCAGCTCCGGCGCCAGCATCGATATCAACTGGGACGATCGCGACTTTGTCCCTAACCCGCGCCGGGGTCAGTATGCCAACCTCCGCTATACCCACTATGCGCCCGGATTAGGTAGCGATACCCGCTTTGAGGAATTTCAGCTGCACTATAGCCATTATCATGCCCTGAGCGAGAAAAGCGTGCTCGCCTGGGAGGCCGATGGCGCCTTCACCCAGGGCGAGGTACCGTGGAGCATGATGCCGCTGCTCGGCAGCGATGAACGGATGCGCGGCTACTACCAGGGGCGCTACCGGGATAAAAACGTCGTCAGCGGTCAGCTGGAATATCGCCGGCAGCTCACCTGGCGGCACGGGATTGTCGCCTGGGCCGGGGCGGGAACCATGGGGCCCTCACTGTCGTCGCTGAATAATGGCCGCTGGCTGCCTTCGGCGGGCGTTGGCTACCGCTTTGAATTCAAACCTCGCGTTAATGTTCGCCTCGACTACGGTATCGGCAAAGGCAGCAGCGGCTTTTACTTCCAGGTCGGCGAAGCGTTTTAACGCCTCCTCCCCTTAATTTTCTCTCTTATCGCCTCTTGCCAGGGCCGCTGCGCTTTAATTTTCATGAATTGTTCTTTTTGTGATCCAAATTGTAGTACAACACAATAATGTTGTACTACATTACGCTCATGTTGATAACGTACAGCATCACGTTAGTAGTACAAACATGAGGCGAAATTCAGCAGCGACGGTAAAGTAGAGCAGTACACATAGAGCACAAGGACTCTCCATGACTCTCAATAAGACCGATCGCATTGTGATCTCGCTGGGCAAACAGATCGTCAGCGGTAAATACGTCCCGGGTTCGGCGCTTCCGGCCGAAGCGGAACTCTGTGAGGAGTTTGAAACCTCGCGCAACATCATTCGTGAAGTGTTTCGTTCCCTGATGGCGAAGCGGCTGATTGAAATGAAGCGCTATCGCGGCGCGTTTGTCGCTCCCAGAAACCAGTGGAACTACCTCGACACCGAGGTGCTGCAGTGGGTACTGGAAAATGACTATGACCCGCGTCTTATCAGCGCGATGAGTGAAGTGCGCAACCTGGTTGAACCCGCCATTGCCCGTTGGGCGGCGGAACGCGCCACCTCAAGCGATCTGGCGGAAATCGAGTCGGCGCTCAATGACATGATCGCCAACAACCAAAACCGGGATGCCTTTAACGAAGCGGATATTCGCTACCACGAGGCGGTGCTGCAGTCAGTACATAACCCGGTTTTGCAGCAGCTTAGCGTGGCGATCAGTTCGCTGCAGCGGGCGGTATTTGAACGGACCTGGATGGGCGATGAAGGCAACATGCCGAAAACCCTCCAGGAACATAAAGCGCTATTTGACGCCATTCGGCATCAGGATAGCGACGCGGCGGAGCAGGCGGCGTTGACGATGATCGCCAGCTCGACACGAAGGCTTAAGGAAATCACATGACGGCTCGCTACATCGCAATAGATTGGGGATCGACGAATTTACGCGCCTGGCTTTATCAGGGCGGAGAATGCCTGGAAAGCAGGCAATCTGAAGCAGGCGTAACGCGCCTGAATGGTCGCTCTCCCGCTGCGGTGTTAGCGGAAATCACACAGCACTGGCGCGATGGCGCCACGCCGGTGGTGATGGCAGGGATGGTCGGCAGCAACGTGGGCTGGAAAATCGCCCCTTATTTGCCGCTTCCTGCCGCTTTCTCGGATATTGGCCAGCAGTTAACTGCCGTTGGCGACAATATCTGGATAATTCCCGGCCTTTGCGTTTCCCGTGACGATAACCATAACGTCATGCGTGGGGAAGAAACGCAGCTGCTGGGCGCTCGCGCCTTAGCCCCTTCGTCTGTCTACGTGATGCCGGGAACCCACTGCAAGTGGGTACTGGCCGATCGCCGGCAAATTCACGATTTTCGTACCGTTTTGACCGGTGAATTGCATCATCTGTTGCTTCAGCACTCGCTGGTGGGCGCCGGCTTACCGCCGCAGGAAACGTCCGCTGCCGCATTCGCGGCAGGTCTGCAGCGCGGTATCAACAACCCCGCCGTCCTGCCGCAGCTGTTTGAAGTTCGCGCTTCGCACGTGCTGGGCGCGCTGCCTCGCGAGCAGGTTAGCGAATTTCTTTCCGGCCTGCTGATTGGCGCTGAAGTTGCCACCCTCAGCGACACATTCGCCGGACAGCAGGCGATCAGTCTCGTCGCTGGGTCATCGTTAACATCCCGCTATCAGCAGGCATTCGCCGCCATTGGCCGCGAAGTCAGCGCGGTTGCGGGCGATACGGCATTTCAGACAGGAATAAGGAGCATCGCTTATGCAGTGGCAAACTAACCTTCCACTTATCGCTATCCTGCGCGGTATTACGCCAGACGAGGCGCTGGCTCACGTTGGCGCCGTTATCGACGCCGGTTTCGACGCGGTCGAAATCCCGCTGAACTCGCCGCAGTGGGAGAAAAGTATTCCGCAGGTCGTCGACGCTTACGGCGAGCAGGCGCTTATCGGCGCGGGCACGGTGCTGCAACCGGAGCAGGTCGACAGGCTGGCGGCCATGGGCTGTCGGCTGATTGTGACGCCAAACATTCAACCGGAAGTGATCCGGCGAGCGGTGGGTTACGGCATGACCGTGTGTCCAGGCTGCGCCACCGCCAGCGAAGCCTTTAGCGCGCTCGATGCCGGCGCGCAGGCTCTGAAAATCTTCCCGTCATCGGCTTTTGGCCCGGATTACATCAAAGCGTTGAAAGCCGTGCTTCCGCCCGAGGTTCCGGTCTTTGCCGTTGGCGGCGTGACGCCGGAAAACCTGGCGCAGTGGATTAATGCCGGCTGTGTTGGGGCAGGATTGGGTAGCGATCTCTATCGTGCCGGCCAGCCGGTTGAACGTACCGCGCAGCAGGCAGCCGCATTCGTAAAAGCGTATCGAGAGGCAGTGAAATGAAAATAACCAATATCACCACGTACCGTTTACCTCCGCGTTGGATGTTCCTGAAGATTGAAACCGATGAAGGCATCGTCGGCTGGGGCGAACCGGTGATTGAAGGGCGCGCCCGTACGGTGGAGGCAGCCGTTCATGAATTTGGCGATTACCTGATTGGTCAGGATCCGGCGCGGATTAATGACCTGTGGCAGGTAATGTACCGCGGCGGCTTTTATCGCGGCGGCCCGATTATGATGAGCGCCATCGCCGGTATTGATCAGGCGCTATGGGATATTAAAGGTAAGGTCCTGAATGCCCCGGTGTGGCAACTGATGGGCGGGCTGGTGCGCGACAAAATTAAAGCCTATAGCTGGGTGGGCGGCGACCGCCCCGCCGAAGTGATTGACGGGATTAAGAAGCTGCGCGGCATTGGTTTTGACACCTTTAAATTAAACGGCTGCGAAGAGATGGGTATCATTGATAATTCCCGCGCGGTTGATGCCGCGGTGAATACCGTGGCGCAAATCCGCGAAGCGTTTGGCAATGAAATTGAGTTTGGTCTCGATTTTCACGGCCGCGTTAGCGCGCCGATGGCTAAGGTATTAATTAAAGAGCTGGAGCCATATCGCCCATTATTTATTGAGGAGCCGGTATTAGCCGAGCAGGCGGAATATTATCCGCGGCTGGCGGCGCAAACCCATATTCCCATTGCCGCCGGCGAACGTATGTTTTCGCGCTTTGAATTTAAACGGGTCCTGGAAGCGGGCGGGGTGGCTATTTTACAACCCGATCTGTCGCACGCAGGCGGTATTACCGAATGCTATAAAATTGCCGGTATGGCGGAAGCCTATGACGTTGGGCTGGCGCCGCACTGTCCGCTGGGGCCGATCGCGCTGGCAGCCTGTCTGCACGTCGATTTCGTTTCGCATAACGCGGTCTTCCAGGAGCAGAGCATGGGGATCCATTACAACAAAGGCGCCGAACTGCTTGATTTTGTGAAAAACAAAGAAGATTTCAATATGGAAGGCGGCTTCTTTAAACCTCTGATGAAGCCGGGGCTGGGCGTGGAAATTGATGAGGCCCGCGTGATTGAGTTAAGTAAAAACGCGCCGGACTGGCGAAATCCGTTGTGGCGGTATGAGGATGGATCTGTCGCCGAATGGTAAATGCGCGTCATACTTCGCACTGGTGATGCGTTGGCTGCATTTTCTTACCCTGGTCACATACTATTGTATGCTCCCAGGGATGCGAAAATTTGCCGCCTTTCCCCAGCACGAATTATTTAGCGCATCGCAACATAGTTATTAATAAAAAACAAAAACACCCTCTGTAAATTACCGGGCATGGTGAGCGGCTTCGCTATGCCCAAAATCTGGAGACAGATTGCGATGGATATTTCAGTTACCGCTGTAAAAACCGGGCGTCGCCGTTATCTGACGCTCATCATGATCTTTATTACCGTGGTTATTTGTTATGTTGACCGCGCCAACCTCGCCGTCGCCTCGGCGCATATTCAGGAGGAGTTTGGTATTAGCAAAGCGGAAATGGGCTACGTATTTTCCGCCTTTGCCTGGCTGTATACCCTCTGCCAGATCCCTGGCGGTTGGTTCCTTGACCGCGTGGGATCCCGGCTTACCTACTTTATCGCTATATTTGGCTGGTCGGTGGCGACGTTGCTACAAGGCTTCGCCACCGGTTTAATGTCGCTCATTGGCCTGCGCGCTATCACCGGGATCTTCGAAGCGCCAGCCTTCCCGACCAACAACCGCATGGTGACCAGCTGGTTCCCGGAGCACGAGCGCGCTTCCGCCGTCGGGTTTTATACCTCGGGGCAATTTGTGGGTCTGGCTTTCCTCACGCCGCTGCTGATCTGGATCCAGGAGCTATTGAGCTGGCACTGGGTGTTTATCGTTACCGGCGGTATCGGCATTATCTGGTCGCTGATCTGGTTCAAGGTTTATCAACCGCCGCGCCTGACTAAAAGCATCAGTAAAGCCGAACTCGACTATATCCGCGACGGCGGCGGCCTGGTGGATGGCGATGCGCCGCTGAAGAAAGAGGCGCGGCAACCGTTATCGAAAGCGGACTGGAAGCTGGTTTTTCACCGCAAGCTGGTTGGCGTTTACCTTGGACAGTTCGCGGTAACCTCGACGCTGTGGTTCTTCCTGACCTGGTTTCCGAACTACTTAACCCAGGAAAAAGGCATCACCGCGCTGAAGGCCGGCTTTATGACCACGGTGCCCTTCCTCGCCGCGTTTTTTGGCGTCCTGCTGTCTGGTTGGCTGGCGGATAAGCTGGTGAAAAAAGGCTACTCGCTGGGCGTGGCGCGCAAAACGCCGATCATCTGTGGACTGTTGATCTCCACCTGCATCATGGGGGCAAACTACACCAACGACCCCATCTGGATCATGGCGCTGATGGCGCTGGCGTTCTTCGGTAACGGTTTTGCGTCTATCACCTGGTCGCTGGTCTCCTCCCTGGCGCCGATGCGCCTGATCGGCCTGACCGGCGGGGTGTTTAACTTTGTTGGCGGCCTGGGCGGCATCACCGTCCCGCTGGTGATTGGCTATCTGGCGCAGGATTACGGCTTTGGCCCGGCGCTGGTTTATATCTCCGTGGTGGCGTTAATAGGCGCGCTGTCTTATATCCTGCTGGTCGGCGATGTGAAACGTGTAGGCTAATTTTTTGCGATACGCTACCCTGATGCGTAAGTCTCGCATCAGGGTATCGTCATGAAACAAGTCACTTTTGCTCCCCGTCATCACCAGCTTACCAATATTAATACCTGGACTCCCGACAGCCAGTGGCTGGTATTCGACGTTCGTCCGTCCGGCGCATCGTTTACCGGCGAAACCATTGAGCGAGTGAACGTAAACAGCGGTACTGTGGAGACCATTTATCGTGCCACGCAGGGCGCGCACGTGGGCGTGGTAACCGTGCATCCAACCCAGGAGCGCTATGTGTTTATTCATGGCCCCGAGCGGCCGGATGCGCAGTGGCAGTATGATTTTCATCATCGCCGCGGGGTGGTGGCCTTTCAGGGGGCTGTCGAGAATCTGGACGCCATGGACATTACCCCCCCCTACACGCCCGGCGCGCTGCGCGGCGGCAGCCACGTCCATGTCTATAGCCCCAACGGTCAGTTTGTCAGTTTTACCTACAACGATCACGTGCTGCACGAGCGCGATCCGGCGCTGGATCTGCGCAACGTCGGCGTGGCGGCGCCCTATGGACCCGTGACGCCGCAGGGACAGCATCCGCGCGAATATGGCGGCAGCCACTGGTGCGTGCTGGTAAGCCGCACGACGCCGGCACCCGCGCCGGGCAGCGATGAGATTAATCGCGCCTATGAGGAGGGCTGGGTCGGGAACCATACTCTGGCGTTTATTGGCGATACGCTGGCGGAAAATGGCGATAAAGTGCCTGAGCTGTTTATTGTCGATCTGCCGCAGGATGAAGCCGGCTGGAAGCAGCCTGGCGGGGCGCCGCTGGCCGGTACCGCAACCACAATGCCGGCGCCGCCGGCGGGCGTCAGCCAGCGTCGTTTGACCTTCACCCACCATCGCCGCTACCCGGGACTGGTTAACGTCCCGCGCCACTGGGTGCGCGCCAATCCCCAGGCGACGGCGATAGCCTTTCTGATGCGCGACGACGCCGGCGTAGTGCAGCTGTGGCTTATTTCCCCGCAGGGGGGCGAGCCGCGGCAGTTGACGCATCACGCGTCGGGTATCCAGTCGGCGTTTAACTGGCATCCGTCGGGAGAGTGGCTGGGTTTTGCGCTGGAGGATCGGATTGCCTGCTGCCATGCCGGTACGGGAGATATCACCTTTTTAACCGATACGCATGCGCATGCGCCCTCGGCGGACGCGATCGTCTTTTCGCCAGACGGTAAACAGATTGCCTGGATGGAGGAGGTGGACGGTTATCGTCAGCTGTGGGTTACGCAGACCGGACGATAACTTACTGGGCAGGCATCGGCGCTGGCGGGATCACCGAGTTGGTCGCCAGCGTAGCCTTCTCGCTCTTTTCGACCCGAGATTTGATTGAGCTGTCGGTGCGGAACATATCCCACGGCAGCAGCAGGGTATCCATGACGGCGGTGAACGGCATGTCCAGCGCCACCAGCGATTTCACACCCCAGTTGGTATCGCTGTCCCCCAGCGTTTGCGCACTGGATCGCGTGCCCGGATAGGTTCCCTCTTTGCCACCGGTATGTGACATTACGCTGGAGCAACCGCTCAGGCTTATTATCCCGCTGAACAGGACCAGCTTTAACAGTCGTCTGCTTTTCATTGTTCTTCCATTGTCGTTTCGGGCGTTGAGATAACCTTTCAGCGGTTATATCGGGCCATCCCGTGAATGCATAGTGTTATTGCGCCGCACTGTGGCGGGCATCGCACTTTGCTTTTTGTGCTCCTCCACCCAGTCTAAGCAATCATCGATAAACTGCAAAAAAAATTGCCCTCAATCCCTTGAAAAGCACGGGGAGAAACCCATTTTATAGGTGTAACCCACTGAGAATACGCCTGAGGGGTATTCCGGATTACCGCGGCCTGTCCACGATGGAAGGTCATTTGATTCTCGCTGATTTTCAGGAGCTATTTACTATGCGTAACTTCGATCTTTCCCCGCTATATCGTTCAGCCATTGGTTTCGACCGCCTGTTCAACCTGCTGGAAAACAATCAAAGCCAGAGCAACGGCGGCTACCCTCCGTATAACGTCGAGCTGGTAGACGAAAACCACTATCGCATCGCTATCGCGGTGGCTGGCTTTGCTGAAAGCGAGCTGGAGATCACTGCCCAGGACAATCTGCTGATCGTCAAAGGCGCCCACGCCGCCGAGCAGAAAGAGCGGACCTACCTGTATCAGGGGATCGCCGAGCGCAACTTCGAGCGCAAATTCCAGCTGGCGGAAAACATTCACGTCCGCGGCGCCAATCTGGTGAACGGCCTGCTGTATATCGATCTGGAACGGGTGATCCCGGAAGCGAACAAGCCGCGCCGCATCGAAATCAACTAATTGTCCGTTTCAGGCCGCGTGGCGGCCTGATGTAACAACCTGCTCGCCGTCAGGGAGCAGATGCGAATTTACAGAATTCGCAGGTATTCACTCGCTTCTTAGAAGGAGAAAACAGTATGCGTAACTACGATTTATCCCCCCTGCTGCGTCAATGGATCGGTTTTGACAAACTGGCCAGCGCCCTGCAAACCGCCGGTGAAAGCCAAAGCTTCCCGCCCTATAACATCGAAAAAAGCGACGATAACCACTACCGCATTACCCTTGCGCTGGCCGGTTTCCGTCAGGAAGATCTGGATATTCAACTGGAAGGCACCCGTCTGGTGGTGAAAGGCACGCCGCAGCAGCCGGAAAAAGAGACCACATGGCTGCACCAGGGGTTGGTGAGCCAGGCCTTCAGCCTGAGCTTCACCCTCGCCGACAACATGGAGGTCTCTGGCGCGACCTTCACCAATGGCCTGCTGCATATCGATCTGACCCGCAATGAGCCTGAGCAGATCGCCCCGCAGCGTATCGCCATCAGCGAACGACCGGCATTAAATAGTTAATTAAGCGAATAACTTATAAGGCCCCGATTTTCGGGGCTTTTTTGTGTGCGAGAGCACAATAAACTTCCTTGCTGCAACGGGTGTTTCAGTTTAAAAAACAATCATACTTTGGGACTCACTCAAACAAGGATACGTTATGAACGAACAGCAGCCATTTGAAGCGATTAGAAAGAGCGATGAGGCGGGGCGGGAGTATTGGTCTGCCCGCAACCTTGGTCCCCTGCTTGACTATAAAGAGTGGCGGAATTTTTATAAGGTCATTGCAAAAGCGATAATTTCATGTGAGGCGAGTGGTCATCCCTCGGCAGACCATTTTGTTGAAACCAACAAAATGGTCGAATTAGGTTCTGGCGCCAGCAGGAATCTTGAAGATTTCCACCTCTCACGCTACGCCTGCTATCTGGTAGTGCAAAATGGCGATCCGTCGAAACCGGTGATTGCTGCGGGGCAAACGTACTTTGCCTTGCAAACCCGGCGCCAGGAATTGCAAGATGATCAAATATTTAAGTCTCTACGAGAGGATGAAAAGCGACTGTTCCTGCGCAATGAGCTCAAAGAGCATAATAAACATCTGGTTGAAACGGCCCAACGTGCTGGTGTTGAGACGACTCTTGATTTTGCTGTCTTTCAAAACCATGGTTATAAAGGTCTCTATGGTGGTCTTGACCAAAAAGCAATCCATGAGCGTAAGGGCCTAAAGAAAAGCCAAAAAATACTCGACTATATGGGATCGACTGAGCTCGCGGCCAACCTGTTTCGTGCTACCCAAACGGAAGAAAAACTACGTCGGGACGCGGTTGATTCGAAGCAACTCGCCAACAAAACGCATTATGACGTAGGGCAAAAAGTACGCCAGACTATTAAAGACCTGGGTGGCACTATGCCTGAAGCACTTCCTTCCCCGGAGAAAAGTATTCAGCAACTCACTATCGCAGCGAAAAATAAGAACGCGCCTGAGTAGCGTATCTTACTCCATGATTATTGTGCGCCAGGCAGCATACAATCCGCCTGGCCGCGGTCATAATCCCTGTTAATAATAATGTTATTCACAGGGACGGTACCATGAGTGAGATAGCATTGACGGTCAGCGTGCTGGCGCTGGTGGCGGTAGTGGGGTTGTGGATCGGCAATGTCAAAATCCGCGGCGTCGGCTTTGGCATTGGCGGCGTCCTGTTTGGCGGGATTATTGTCGGCCACTTTGTCGATCAGGCAGGGGTCACCCTCAGCAGCCCGATGCTGCATTTTATTCAGGAATTCGGCTTGATCCTGTTTGTCTACACCATCGGTATTCAGGTGGGGCCGGGCTTTTTCGCCTCGCTGCGGGTCTCAGGCCTGCGGCTCAATCTGTTCGCTATCCTTATCGTTATCCTCGGCGGCCTGGTGACCGCGGTGCTGCATAAGCTGTTCAATATTCCTCTCCCGGTGGTGCTCGGTATCTTCTCCGGCGCGGTGACCAACACGCCGGCGCTGGGGGCCGGGCAGCAAATTCTGCGCGATCTCGGCGTACCGTTCGAGGTGGTCGATCAGATGGGGATGAGCTACGCGATGGCGTATCCGTTCGGCATCTGCGGCATTTTGCTGACCATGTGGCTGGTGCGCCTGTTCTTCCGCATTAATGTCGAGAAAGAGGCCCAGCGGTTTGAGGAGAGCAGCGGTAACGGCCACGCCCATTTACACACCATCAACGTGCGGGTGGAAAACCCCAACCTCAACCAGATGGCGATTCAGGATGTGCCGATGCTCAATAGCGACAACATCGTCTGTTCGCGGCTGAAACGCGGTGAGCTGTTGATGGTGCCTGCGCCGGGCACCCTTATCCAGGCTGGCGACCTGCTGCACCTGGTGGGGCGACCTGAGGATTTGCACAATGCGCAGCTGGTGATAGGCCAGGAGGTGGCGACCTCGCTGTCGACGCGCGGCACCGATCTGAAAGTGGAGCGGGTGGTGGTCACTAACGAAAAAGTGCTGGGGAAGAAAATACGCGATCTGCACGTCAAACAGCGCTATGACGTAGTGATCTCCCGGCTTAACCGGGCAGGCGTCGAGCTGGTAGCCAGCAGCAGCGCCAGCCTGCAGTTTGGTGACATCCTCAACCTGGTCGGCCGTCCGGAGGCAATTGACGCCGTGGCCGCCGAACTGGGTAACGCTCAGCAGAAGCTGCAGCAGGTCCAGATGCTGCCGGTGTTTATCGGCATCGGACTCGGGGTACTGCTGGGATCTATCCCGTTGTTTATTCCCGGCTTCCCTGCCGCATTGAAGCTGGGACTGGCCGGTGGGCCGCTGATTATGGCGCTGATCCTTGGGCGTATCGGCAGTATCGGCAAGCTGTACTGGTTTATGCCGCCGAGCGCCAACCTGGCGCTGCGCGAGCTGGGGATAGTGCTGTTTCTGGCGGTGGTCGGGCTAAAATCGGGGGGTGACTTTGTCGCCACCCTGACCCAGGGCGATGGTCTGAGCTGGATCGCTTACGGCATTTTCATCACCGCCATCCCGCTGCTGACGGTGGGCATCCTCGCGCGCATGCTGGCGAAAATGAACTATCTGACGCTGTGCGGCATGCTGGCCGGCTCCATGACTGACCCGCCGGCGCTGGCCTTCGCCAACAACCTGCACGCCACCAGCGGCGCAGCGGCGCTCTCTTACGCCACCGTCTATCCGCTGGTGATGTTCCTGCGCATTATCACCCCGCAGCTACTCGCCGTGCTGTTCTGGGGGCTAAGCTAGCGGGCTTTGCGCCTGGACGCGGCGCAGGTGATAGTCCACCTGATACTCGCTGGCGTTGCGGAACATGACCGAATAGTTAAGAAACTCGCCGCTGTCGCTGTAGGAAAGGGAGGTAATACGCAGCAGCGGCGTCTGCTCCGGGACGTTCATTGAGCGCGCCAACTGCTTGTCCGCCAGCACCGGCGTCAGCGTTTCATAGTTCCCGCTGATGATGATCCCGCACTCTTTCTCAATATAATCAAATTTCGACCCTTCCAGATGACTCAGCGACAGGTTGCGGAACAGCTTCACCGGCATATAGCTATCCTCCAGCATCAGCGGCTTGCCGTCGACGTAGCGCCCCCGCCGTGAGAAGTAGATCCGTTCATCAATTTTAATCCGCAGCAGACTGGCGATGGCCGGCGGGGCGGGCATCACCTCGAAGGCCAGCACCTGACTCACCACCTCTTTACCCTGCTTGCGCAGCACTTCCGCCAGGCCGGTCAGATTGCTGGTTTCATGATGGACGTCTTTACGCGCCACGTAAGTTCCCGAGCCGTGGCGACGCACAACCAATCCCCAGTCCACCAGCAGATCGATGGCTTTGCGAATAGTCATGCGCGCCACCCCGAACTCCTCGGCCAGTTTTTTCTCTCCTGGTAGCGGGCTGCCGATGGCGAAGTCGGCGGAATTCAGCCGCAGCCGCAGGCGGTCAGCAATGGATTTGTAGATCACCAGTAGTCCTCTTGTGCAGGAAAAGGGGATGTCGCTTTGTGCTCTTTTTTCTAAAAAAATAGATTAATTACAATCAATTAAGACACGTTCATTTAGTTAATTTCGCTGCCTGACTTATCGATGTCTAACTTTTCTTACCGAAGTAGACAACTTTGGCCAAATTAAAACCATGAATGGGATCACGAATCGCAACGGCGCGGCATGTTGTCGGACGGGCAAATTTTTATTCTCCAGTCAGGCCGGTAATCAAGAAAAAGAAGGCCACTCACCCTACGAGTTGTTACATGAGGATTTTCCAATGCTCAGTCAAATACAACGCTTTGGCGGCGCCATGTTTACCCCGGTTTTATTGTTTCCTTTTGCCGGGATCGTGGTCGGTATCGCCATCATGCTGCGCAACCCGATGTTCGTCGGCGAAGCGCTGACCGCACCCGACAGCCTGTTTGCCCAGATCGTTCACATCATTGAGGAGGGCGGCTGGACCGTCTTTCGTAATATGCCGCTGATTTTCGCCGTCGGTCTGCCGATCGGCCTGGCGAAACAGGCCCAGGGCCGGGCCTGTCTGGCGGTGCTGGTGAGCTTTCTCACCTGGAACTACTTTATCAACGCCATGGGGATGACCTGGGGCCACTTCTTCGGCGTCGATTTTTCCGCTGAACCCACGGCCGGCAGCGGCCTGACGATGATTGCCGGGATTAAAACCCTCGACACCAGCATTATCGGCGCCATCGTCATCTCCGGTCTGGTGACGGCCCTGCACAATCGCTATTTCGATAAACCCCTGCCGGTATTCCTCGGCATCTTTCAGGGTTCATCGTTTGTGGTCATTGTCGCCTTCCTCGCGATGATCCCTTGCGCCTGGCTGACCCTGCTCGGCTGGCCAAAGGTCCAGCTGGGTATTGAATCGCTGCAGGCCTTTCTGCGCTCAGCCGGGGCGCTTGGGGTGTGGGTTTACATCTTCCTTGAGCGCATCCTGATCCCCACCGGCCTGCACCACTTCGTCTATGGCCCGTTCATCTTTGGCCCGGCGGTGGTGGAGGGCGGACTGCAGGTCTACTGGGCAGAGCATCTGCAGGCGTTCAGTCAGAGTACGGAACCGCTGAAGACGCTGTTCCCGGAGGGCGGCTTTGCCCTGCACGGTAACTCGAAAGTGTTTGGTTCGGTGGGGATTGCGCTGGCGCTCTACTTCACTGCCGCGCCGGAAAACCGCGTCAAGGTCGCCGGTCTGCTGATCCCTGCCACCCTGACCGCGATGCTGGTCGGGATCACCGAGCCGCTGGAGTTCACCTTCCTCTTCATCTCGCCGCTGCTGTTCGCCGTTCACGCGGTGCTGGCGGCGACTATGGCGACGGTGATGTACATCTGCGGGGTGGTAGGCAACTTCGGCGGCGGCCTGCTCGATCAATTCTTGCCGCAAAACTGGATCCCAATGTTCCATCACCACGCTTCGATGATGTTCATTCAGATAGGCATCGGCCTCTGTTTCACCGCCCTCTACTTCGTAGTCTTCCGCACCCTGATCCTGCGTCTGAACCTGAAGACGCCTGGCCGGGAAGAGAGCGAAATCAAGCTCTACAGCAAGGCCGATTACCAGGCGGCACGAGGTAAAACCACGGCCGCCGCCGCGCCAGAGACCCGGCTGGGTCAGGCCGCTGGCTTCCTGCAGGCCCTCGGCGGCGCCGACAACATTGAAAGCATCAACAACTGCGCCACCCGACTGCGCATCGCGCTGGTCGATATGGCGAAAACGCAAAGTGACGACGTCTTTAAAGCGCTGGGCGCCCACGGGGTAGTACGCCGCGGCAACGGGATTCAGGTCATCGTCGGCCTGCACGTTCCCCAGGTGCGCGACCAGCTGGAAAACCTGATGAAAGATTCTCTTTCGACCGAACATACCACCATGACGGAGGCAGTATCATGAAAAAATTCTCAGTTGTTATCGCAGGCGGCGGCAGCACCTTCACCCCGGCCATTGTCCTGATGCTGCTGGCAAACCAGGATCGTTTTCCGCTGCGGTCGCTGAAATTTTACGACAACGACGGCGCGCGCCAGGAGACCATCGCCGAGGCGTGCAAAGTGATCCTCAAAGAGCAGGCGCCGGAGATTGAGTTCAGCTATACCACCGATCCGCAGGCGGCGTTTACCGATGTTGATTTTGTCATGGCGCATATCCGCGTCGGGAAATATCCGATGCGTGAACAAGATGAGAAAATCCCGCTACGCCACGGCGTGCTGGGCCAGGAGACCTGCGGACCGGGCGGGATCGCCTACGGTATGCGCTCTATCGGCGGCGTGCTGGAGCTGGTGGATTATATGGAAAAATATTCGCCGAACGCCTGGATGCTTAACTACTCCAACCCGGCGGCGATTGTGGCGGAAGCCACTCGTCGTCTGCGGCCGAACGCCAAAATCCTCAACATCTGCGATATGCCGATCGGCATTGAAGGGCGGATGGCGCAGATTGTCGGCCTCAAAGACCGTAAACAGATGCGCGTGCGCTACTACGGCCTCAACCACTTCGGCTGGTGGACGTCGATTGAGGACCTCGACGGCAATGATTTGATGCCGAAACTGCGCGAATATGTGGCGAAATACGGCTATGTGCCGCCCTCGAACGATCCGCACACCGAGGCCAGCTGGAACGACACCTTTGCCAAAGCGAAAGATGTGCAGGCGCTGGATCCGCAGACCATGCCGAATACCTACCTGAAATATTATCTGTTCCCGGACTATGTGGTAGCCCACTCCAACCCGGAACGCACCCGCGCCAATGAGGTGATGGATCATCGGGAGAAAAACGTCTTCAGCGCCTGCCGGGCGATCATCGCCGCCGGGAAATCCACCGCCGGCGATCTGGAGATTGACGAGCATGCCTCCTATATCGTCGATCTGGCGACGGCTATCGCCTTTAACACGCAGGAAAGGATGCTGCTGATTGTGCCGAACAATGGCGCGATCCATAACTTTGACGCCGACGCGATGGTGGAGATCCCTTGTCTGGTAGGCCACAACGGACCGGAGCCGCTGACGGTAGGCGACATCCCGCATTTCCAGAAAGGGCTGATGAGCCAGCAGGTGGCAGTGGAAAAACTGGTGGTCGATGCCTGGGAACAGCGCTCTTACCACAAGCTGTGGCAGGCGATTACCCTGTCGAAAACCGTGCCGAGCGCCTCGGTGGCGAAAGCGATCCTCGACGACCTCATTGCCGCCAACAAAGATTATTGGCCTGAGCTGCATTAATCCCCGTTGTACTACCGGCGCCCTGCGGGGCGCCGGTTCTTCTCCCCGGTTCCTGATTTACGCTATGCTGAAGCCTGCAGCGCGATGAACAAGGAACTGTAATGAAAATCTCCCGCCTCGGCGAAGCGCCGGATTACCGCTTTTCGCTGGCTAACGAACGCACCTTTCTGGCATGGATCCGCACGGCGCTCGGTTTTCTCGCCGCCGGCGTCGGCCTTGACCAGTTAGCGCCGGACTTTGCCACGCCGCTGATCCGTGAAATTCTCGCCCTGCTGCTGTGTCTCTTTGCCGGCGGCATGGCCATCTATGGCTATCTGCGCTGGCTGAATAACGAGAAGGCGATGCGTCTCAAGCAGGACCTTCCCTATACCCGCACGCTGCTGGTAATTAGCATTCTGCTGCTGGCGGTGGTGGCCGCGGTGATGCTGCTGGTGGTGTATGGCGGATAAACGCCGGGCGCGGCGGGAAAGCGATCCCGGTCTTCAGCCAGAGCGCACCTCGCTGGCCTGGTTTCGCACCCTGTTGGGCTACGGCGCGCTGATGGCGCTGGCGATTAAGCACAGCTGGCACCGCGCCGGCCTGCCGTTCTGGCTGTCGATCGGCGTGCTGGCGATTGTGGCGGTGATCCTCTGGGGCTATACCCGCCGTCGTCATCTGATGGATGTCGACGATAGCGATTTTTTACAGCCGCGGGCGGTTCGTGACAAATTTTTGATCGCACTCGCAGTACTTTCTCTGGCATTCCTGTTTGCTGTTACTCACCTTCAACCGATCGTTTTATTCATTAGGGATATGTCATGACAGGATGTCCGGCGAATTTGCCTCTCACTCATGCCCCCGGCCAGCAACATGACACTCCCTTTCAGGCTGTCGTGGTGGAGGCGCATCATTGCCATCAACCGCAGGCGTTCTATGCGCAGCTTCGTCAACAGGGGCTCACCGCTATCCATTTTATTCCGCAGCTAGCGGCCGGCGACGCCGCGCTTTGGGGAGAGTTTCTCTGCGCAGTCTTTCACCGCTGGGTGCGGGAAGATATTGGGCGCATCAATATTTTACTGTTTAGCGAGACGCTGAGCGCCTGGTGCGGCGAGACGCTGACCCAGCCAGGCGCGCCGGCGGCCAACAGCACCTGCTACGGCTGCCCGTGGCTGCGCCTGTGCCGCTGTGGCGAACAGGAAGACCCGCTGTGCGCGGGTTACCGGCAGTTCTACGATTTTAGCGGGCCTTATATGCGAGTGATGCGGGACCTGCGGCGACAGCAGCGGCCGCCAGAGGCGCTGATGCCGCTGCTGCGCTAAAGATTAGCGCCCCTTCGCCAGGTACTGCGCCATCTCCTCCTCCGGCACCATGCCGCCGCCGGTGGCCCACACCAGGTGGGTGGCCTGCTGCAGCTGTTGCTCACTCAGCCCCTGCAGCTGATGGTACGCTTTGCTGGCGCAGACCCGCTGCGGTCCGGCCATCCCGGCCAGCGCGGAGGGTTCAAGGCGGATATTTTCCGCTGCCGCCAGCCAGCCCAGCATGTCATACATCGTCTGGTCGTCAAGGGTATAGAACCCGTCGAGCAGGCGCTCCATTGCCCGGCCAACGAACCCGGACGCCCTGCCGACCGCCAGACCGTCGGCCGCGGTCAGGTTATCAATGCCTAAATCCTGCACCGCTATCTGGTCGTGGAGCCCGGTATAGACGCCGAGCAGCATGCATGGCGAATGGGTCGGTTCGGCGAACAGGCAGTGAACGTGGTCGCCGAAGGCCAGCTTCAGGCCAAATGCCACGCCGCCGGGGCCGCCGCCGACGCCGCACGGCAGATAGACGAACAGCGGGTGATCGGCATCGACCACGCGCCCTGCTTGCGCGAACTGCGCTTTCAGGCGCTCGCCGGCTACGGCATAGCCGAGGAACAGCGTGCGCGAGTTTTCATCATCGATAAAAAAGCAGTTCGGATCGGATTCCGCTGCCTTGCGCCCCTGTTCGACCGCCACGCCATAGTCCTCTTCATACTCAACCACCGTTACGCCGTGGCTGCGCAGTTTGGCTTTTTTCCACGCCCTGGCATCGGCGGACATATGCACCGTGACTTGAAAACCAATGCACGCGCTCATGATGCCGATTGACATCCCAAGGTTGCCGGTGGAGCCGACGGCGATGCTGAACTGGCTAAAGAACTGTTTAAACTCCGGCGTCAGCAATTTGCGATAATCGTCTGCGGTCGTCAGCAGCCCGGCTTCCAGCGCCAGCTTTTCCGCATGGGTCAGCACTTCATAAATCCCACCGCGCGCCTTAATGGAGCCCGAAATCGGCAGATGGCTGTCTTTTTTCAGCAGCAGTTCGCCGCTAATTGGCTGGCCGAATTTTTGCTCAAGACTGCGTTTCATTGCCGGAATGGCAACCACTTCTGATTCGATAATCCCGCCGCTCGCGGCGGTTTCCGGGAAGGCTGCCGCCAGATAGGGCGCGAAGCGCTGAAGGCGGGCATGGGCGTCTTGCACATCGTCGGCGGTCAGACCGACGTAAGGCAACCCCTCCGCCAGGGTGGTGGTTGCCGGGTTAAACCAGGTGGTTTCTTTCAGGGCGATCAGATCCTGCACAAGCGGGAAGGTCGCGGTTAAGGTGGTCAGGTCAGCGTGTTTCATCATACGTCTCTTTGCGCTCAGATAATGAAAGAAAGCAGGAAGGTGGCGGCCAGTGCAAGTAGCGACGCGATAAATGTCGCTGTCGTGTAGTACTTGAACGTTTCACTGAGGCTGGCGCCGCAGTACTGTTTTACCAGCCAGAACAGGGAATCGGTGACGATCGTGCAGCCAATGGCGCCGGAACCGATGGCAATGGCGATGATCTCCGGGCTTACGCCGGGATAAAGCGGCAGCATCGGGGCAACGATGGCGGTAGCGCCCATCATCGCCACGGTGGCGGAGCCAACGGCGGCGTGCAGGATAAGCGCCACCAGCCAGGCCAGCAAAATCGGGTGCATATCAAGGTTCGACAGGATCACCGCGAGGCTATCGGCCAGGCCGCTGGATTTCAAAATCGCGTTGAATGCGCCGCCGGCGCCGATAATCAGCAGGATGTTGGCGATGGAACCAAAGCCGTTTTCGGTATGAGTCAGCAGAACGCCCATCCCCATTTGCCGACGGATGCCGAGCATGTAATAGGCGACAAAGACGGCGATAAACATCGCGGTGATGGGGTTGCCGATAAATTCCAGCACTGTATACAGCGTGCCGCCTTTCGCCATATTCAGTTCAGCGACGGTTTTCACCAGCATCAGGCCAATCGGTAACAGCACGGTAAACAGCGTAGCGCCGAGCGACGGCAGCGTCGATTCTTCGCGAACGTCGAGGTTGGAAAACTCGGCTGGCACTGGTTTAAACGGCAGGCGGTTGCCGAGCAGCCTGAGGAACAGCGGGCCGCCGACCAGCGAGGCGATCAGACCGACCAGCAGGCCATAGACGATAACCGTCCCGATATCAGCCCCCAGTTTATTCGCCACGAACAGCGCGGCCGGATGCGGCGGTACCACGCAGTGCACCGCCATCAGCGCGGTACACAGCGGAATAGCCAGCTTCAGCAGCGAAGTATTGGTTTTTTTGGCGATGGAGAATGCCAGCGGGATCAGCAGCACCACCCCGACTTCGACAAACAGGGTAATGCCGCAGATCAGGCCGACCAGCACCATAATCACATCCGCCGACAGCCAGCGGCAGCGCTGGAGCGTCAGGCCGATGCGCTCCGCCGCGCCGGAGACCTCCATCATCTTGCCGAGAATGGTGCCGAGACCGATCACCGCCGCCAGGAAGCCCAGCGTACCGCCGATCCCGCTCTCAATGGCGTTGACCATCTCCAGCGGGCCCATCCCCATCATCGCCCCGACGAAAAAGCTCGCCAGCAGCAGCGCCAGAAACGGATGAAACTTCAGTTTGACGATGGTTAATACAATTAACACGATGCTAATCAGCAATGTGCTCACAACCCAAATTTGCGATTCCATACCCCACCTCGCCGTAAGTAACGTGTGGTTATTGAACAGAAACTCGGCATGGGCTGACAAACGATATAAATGACCTTTCAGATGAGCCAAATTGAATCAAAAAGGTGATTTAGCTCTAAAAGTGACCTCTAAATATGCTATGGGTCAAATTACCTCATCCTTTAGCGGAAGTTCCGGCGTTATTTTTTTATCATCCAGACTCCCTTTTATCGCCAGGAGCGCAGAATGGATGTGCTAAAAACCTTAGGTACCCGGTTGCTGAACGGCTGGCAGCTCTCCAGGCTGTCGACGTTTGAGGTGGCGGCGCGGCACGAGTCGTTCGCCCTTGCCGCCGACGAGCTGGCGCTCACCCCAAGCGCCGTCAGTCACCGGATTAATCAGCTGGAAGAGGAGCTGGGGATCCAGCTCTTTGTCCGCTCGCACCGCAAAGTGGAGCTGACGCGTGAAGGGAAGCGCGTTTACTGGGCGCTGAAGGCGTCGCTGGATGGTCTCAATCAGGAGATTCTGGACATCAAAAACCAGGAGCTCTCCGGCAGTCTGACGGTCTACTCGCGGCCCTCTATCGCCCAGTGCTGGCTGGTGCCGGCGCTGGGGGATTTCAGTCGCCGCTACCCGGCCATCTCGCTGACCGTGCTGACCGGCAACGATAACGTCAACCTGCAGCGGGCGGGTATCGATCTGGCAATCTATTTTGATGACGCGCCGTCGTCGCAGCTAAGCCACCATTTTCTGATGGATGAGGCGATCGTGCCGGTATGTACGCCGTATTACGCCCGCCAGCTGCAGTTAACGTCAAATCCTGCCAGTCTGCGCCACTGTACGCTGCTTCACGATCGCCAGGCATGGAGCAATGATTCCGGCACCGATGAATGGTTCAGTTGGGCACAACAATTTGGGATTGAACTGCCGCAATCGTCGGGCATTGGCTTCGATCGTTCTGATTTAGCGGTGATTGCGGCGATGAATCATGTCGGGGTAGCGATGGGGCGTAAACGGCTGGTGCAGAAGCGGTTAGAGAGTGGGGAGTTGATCGCCCCGTTCGGCGATATGACGCTGAAATGCCATCAGCATTATTACGTGACCACCCTGCCGGGCCGTCAGTGGCCGAAAATCGACGCCTTTATCGAGTGGCTGCATAGCCTGACCTGAAAAAGAGCCGGGCTATCCCTCGGTGTTGTTAGGGAGGCCGGGTAAGGCGTGCGCCGCCACCCGGCAAAATGACGGCACTGCGCTTGCGCGGGCCGGCAGACGACCAGTCCGGTAGCCCGGATAAGGCGTCAGCCGCCAGCCGGTGAACCACCGCCGCGCTTATACCGGCTGCTGATGGTGGGTGAAGCGCGAGGCCAGCGGCAGCCAGCACAGCAGAATCAACAGGCCCATCAGCATCATCAGCAGGCCGAGGCTGCCCTGACCGGTTTGCGGCATCATCGCCGACAGCCAGGCCAGCACGCCGGAGCCGATATTCTGCAAGCCGCCCACCAGCGCCCCGGCGGTTCCGGCGAGGAACGGGAACGGCTCCATCGCGCCGCTGGTGGCCAGCGGGAACAACATCCCGGCGCCGAAGAAGAACAGCGCCGCAGGCACCAGCAGGGTCCAGACGGTCATGATGCCCAGCAGTCCAGGGATCCACATCATCAGACCCGCCAGCAGGCAGCAGATCACCGACTGCCACATCAGGGTCGGGAAACGCTTGTTGGGGCGGCCGGCAAACCACGCCCCGAAGAACGCCGCCGGGATCGGCAGAATAAACAGAATACTCACCGCCATGCTGCTCAGGCCGAGCACCGCGCCCATCAGCACCCCGGAGCAGGCTTCGAATACCGCAATCCCCGCCAGGCCGCCGATCAGCATCAGCAGATAGCAGTTAAAGGCGCCGGTGCCGAACAGCGTTTTGTAGCTGGCCAGAAGTTTGGTGCGCGGCGCCCCTTCCGGGCGCGTTTCCGGCATCCACTTCGCCATGCTGAAGGTCACCCCGGCGCACAGGACCAGCAGGAAAGCGTAGCAGGCGCGCCAGCTCCACAGGGTGTCGAGGATGCCGCCGAGCAGCGGGGCAATCAGCGGGCTGACCAGAATACCCATATTTAACAGGCTATTGGCATGACGCAGCTGAGCGCCTTCGTACAGGTCGCGGGGCAGGGTACGCGCCATCACGCCGCCGACCCCGGTGCCCATCCCCTGCATGGCGCTGGCGGCGATCAGCACTGGCAGGCTATGGGTGGTAATAGCTACCAGCGTCGCCAGCATAAAAATCGACATCCCGACGAGGATCACCGGGCGGCGACCGACGCGGTCAGAGAGCGGGCCGTAGAACAGCTGTGAAATACCGTAGGTCAGCAGATAGGCCGCCATCACGCTTTGTACCGCCCCTTCGCGGACGTTCAGCGCGACCGCCATGTCGGCGATGGCCGGAATATAAATGGTCTGCGCCATCTGGCCGACGGCCACCAGCAGTACCAGCATCAACAACAAATTGAAGTTCTTATGCCGTTTCATGTCGATGAATACTTTGTGAGTAAAGAGAAATGAAGAATATGTGACTACCACATCCCGTAAACGATGGAGGAATCTACCATATTAAAATGACAGAACAACTGCAAAGTGCCGATTGTTGAGGGAATTCCAGGCAGATTATGTAAACAGGAACGGCAACTAATGTTGCCATCTCAGGCTACGCCAGGCGCAGGAGGATCGCCCCGGCGGCAATCCCGCAGGCGGCCACGATGCGCAGCGGCATCAGTTGCTCTTTCAGGACGATAAAGGCGATCAGCGCGCCGAAGAGAATGGATGTTTCACGCAGCGCGGCGACCACCGCCAGCGGGGCCTGGGTCATCGCCCATAGCGCCAGGCCGTAGGAGCCCATGGTGCCGATCCCGCCGAGGATGCCTTTTTTCCAGTGCTGACGTAAATAACGACTGGCCTCACGCCGTCGCGCCACCATCGCCCAGCACAGCAGGCAGAAGCCGTTCATAAAAAAGGTCCACAGGGTGTAGCCCAGCGCCGAGCCCGCCAGCCGGACGCCGGTGCCGTCCACCAGCGTATAACCGGCGATAAAGCAGGCGTTGATCAGCGCCAGCACGATGCCTTTGCGCGAGCTGGCGCGGCCGTTAAAGGCCATCGCCAGAATCGCCAGGCAGATGACGCCGATACCCAGCCAGGCCAGCGGCGACAGACGATCGCCGAGGAACAGCACGCTTATCGCCGCCACCAGCAGCGGCGCAGTGCCGCGCATCAGCGGATAGGTCTGGCTCATATCCGATACCTGGTAGGTCTTCGCCACCAGCACCGTATACACCACCTGTAACGCGCACGACGCCAGCAGATAGGGGGCGCTGACCAGCGCGGGCTGCGGGGCAAAGGGGAGCATCACCAGGGCGATCAGCGCGGCCGAGCCGCTGACGCCGATCGCCGCGTACATTTTATCGCCGCTGGCTTTGACGATAGCGTTCCAGCTGGCGTGCAGCAGGGCGGCGAACAGCAAAATGCAGAATACGGAGAGGGTCATCGCAGACAGGTTCAACAGTGAAGGTCACCGGAATGTAACACGCGCCCGCGCTGCCTGCCAGCGGGGGGTTAAAGCGAACAAAACAGGCGATGCGTCACCCGCGGTTCATCGTACACCGGGCGAAAACCAAGCCTTTCATAAAAGGGCCAGGCCTGCGCCGGGGCATGGGTGTTGAGAAAGTCGAACCAGGCGCTGGAGTGGGTGATAACCGAGACCAGCAGCTGCTGGCCGATGCCCCGGCGACGATAGCGTTCGCTGATGTAGAGGTGGCGAATGCGCCCGGCCCGCGGCTGCGGACTGAAGGGATCGCTATTGATGCCGCATACCCCTACCAGCTGGTGGTTGACGAAGGCGCCCAGCAGCGTTTCGCCCGGCGCGTTAAAGCGGTTTTTGCCGCTCTGCCAGTTTTCCGCCAGGCGGCGCAGCATATTGAAATGCTGTTCAAGGCTTTCAATTCGTAGCGCCGCGAACCCCGGGGCATCCGGCGTCGTGGCAGCAATTAACAGGGGTGGCATAGCATCCTCCATCAAGTCATCCCGGGACGCCCGGCGGGCGCCTGCAGGGGGGCGGTTTCCCGCCCCCCTCAGGTGCGACTTGAACCTGAATCAGCGGAACTGTTTCAGGACTGCATCAAGTAGTTGCAACACAGCAACCATGAGTTTCAGGATCAAAATAATAATATCCATTCCGCCCATACGCGCGTCTCCTGTGGTTAAGGAGCACAATAAGCTGACGTACCTTTCCGCTGCCCGTTGCCAGCTTATCCCTGCCTGTCGCCGGCGGCGTCTGCCCTGGCCGATAGTTCGTCCTTTCCATGAACGGCTTCCCGGCCCGCCGCCTGCAACGACAGGGGTGCGCAGCGCTGAGCCACGCGTTGCCGCGCGGGCCAGTGACTGCACGTTGTTGACGTAACACAGTGTGCTCTCTCGGGGTTAAGGCACTGACGGCACCACCCGTTTCAGCCAGGACTTCGTTGCGCCGGTCAAACTTGCGGCCCCCGAATGGCACAAAGTGAACACACCCAGTATAGATAAACACTGTATGGATGAACAGTATTTTTTGGACAAATCCGCCCCTCTCATCCATACTCTATGACAGAGAAAAACCGACCTTAAATTGCGCGAACTGCAGCGATCGCGTATACTTTTGGCGTTGACGTAATACAGTGTGCTTGCGGCTACCACCTGTAACCATGCTGATAAAAACCTCGCTCCGGCGGGGTTTTTTGTTTTCTGTCCTTTTGCGCCGAACTGTGATCTTTCGCGCAAATTTTCGTGGATGAAAATAAATCCATTGTGAAAACGTAAAACCTGTGTTTGTATAAATTCAGCTTATTTTTCGACACAACAGGTCCCTAATGAACGCAACCCTGATCGCTTCGACCCTACTAAAAACCGCGCCAGCCGCGGTGGTCGTCGTGTCTGTGGTGGTCGTCGTCGGCAATGCGCCGTAGGGTCCGGAACAACACGAATTCCAAACCCCGCCGGCGCAAACCGAGCGGGGTTTTTTGTTGGCGAGCCCCCCGGTAAAGTCGGCCCAGAAGAAAAGGACTGGAGCATGGCAAGTTCGGGCACCACATCAAACACAATGCGCTTTACCGGCGCGCAGCTGGTTGTTCATTTACTGGAGCGCCAGGGTATCACTATGGTCAGCGGCATTCCGGGCGGCTCCATCCTGCCTATCTACGATGCCTTAAGCCAGAGCACGCAGATCCGCCACATCCTGGCGCGCCATGAGCAGGGCGCGGGCTTTATCGCCCAGGGGATGGCGCGTACCGAAGGCAAGCCGGCGGTCTGTATGGCCTGCAGCGGCCCGGGGGCGACGAACCTGGTGACGGCGATCGCCGATGCCCGCCTGGATTCGATTCCGCTGGTCTGCATCACCGGCCAGGTACCGGCCTCGATGATCGGTACCGACGCCTTCCAGGAAGTGGACACCTACGGCATCTCTATCCCCATCACCAAACATAACTATCTGGTGCGCGACATTGCCGAGCTGCCGCAGGTGATCAGCGACGCCTTCCGTATTGCCCAGTCCGGGCGTCCCGGGCCGGTGTGGATAGACATTCCTAAGGACGTGCAGTCGGCGACCATTGAGCTGGAAGCGCTGCCTGAGCCTGGCGAGCGCGCCCCGGCACCGGCATTCGCGCCTGAAAGCGTGCGTGAAGCGGCGGCAATGATCAACGCGGCGAAACGCCCGGTACTGTATCTGGGCGGCGGGGTGATTAACGCGCCGCAGGCGATCCGTGAGCTGGCGGAAAAAGCCAACCTGCCGACCACCATGACCTTAATGGCGCTGGGCATGCTGCCGAAGGCGCACCCGCTGTCGCTGGGGATGCTGGGGATGCACGGCGCGCGCAGCACCAACTTCATTCTGCAGGAGGCGGATTTACTGATTGTTTTAGGCGCCCGTTTTGATGACCGGGCGATTGGCAAGACCGAGCAGTTCTGCCCGAACGCGAAGATTATCCACGTCGATATCGACCGCGCCGAACTGGGCAAAATTAAGCAACCGCACGTGGCGATTCAGGGCGATGTGGCGGAAGTCTTAGCCCAGCTGAACCCGCAGATTGAGGCGCAGCCGCGCGAGGAATGGCGCCAGCTGGTGGCCGACTTGCAGCGCGAATTCCCCTGCGCCATCCCGCAGGAAAGCGACCCGCTCTCCCATTACGGCCTGATTAACGCCGTGGCCGCCTGCGTGGATGATGAAGCGATCATCACTACCGACGTTGGCCAGCACCAGATGTGGACGGCGCAGGCCTACCCGCTCAATCGTCCGCGCCAGTGGCTGACCTCCGGCGGCCTCGGCACCATGGGCTTCGGCCTGCCGGCGGCGATCGGCGCGGCGCTGGCGAATCCGCAGCGTAAGGTTATTTGTTTCTCCGGCGACGGCAGCCTGATGATGAATATTCAGGAGATGGCCACCGCCGCCGAAAATCAGCTGGATGTAAAAATTATCCTGCTGAACAACGAAGCGCTGGGGCTGGTGCACCAGCAGCAGAGCCTGTTCTATCAGCAGGGCGTTTTTGCCGCCACCTATCCGGGGATGATTAACTTTATGCAGATTGCCGCCGGTTTCGGCCTGCAAACCTGTGATTTAAATAATGAAGTCGATCCGCAGGCGGCGCTGCAGGCGATTATCGACCGTCCGGGGCCGGCGCTGATCCACGTGCGCATCGACGCACAGCAGAAAGTGTATCCGATGGTACCGCCGGGTGCGGCCAATACTGAAATGGTGGGGGAATAAGCCATGCAAAAACAATGTGATAACGTCATTCTGGAACTCACCGTCCGCAACCATCCCGGCGTCATGACCCACGTGTGCGGGCTTTTTGCCCGTCGCGCGTTTAACGTCGAAGGCATTCTCTGTCTGCCAATTCAGGGCAGCGAACACAGCCGCATCTGGCTGCTGGTAAATGATGACCAGCGACTGGGGCAGATGATTAGCCAGATTGAAAAGCTGGAGGATGTCACCAAAGTGGCGCGTAACCAGTCCGATCCCACCATGTTTAACAAAATTGCGGTGTTCTTCGAATAGCGCTCAAGGCTTGAACAGCCACGCGCTTATCGCTAAGGTAAGCGCCTTTACCGGATGACGCTGCGCTTATCCGGCCTACAAGCAGTGAATCCGTAGGCCGGATAAGGCGTTTACGCCGCCATCCGGCGTTTTCAGGCACCAGGACACACCATGACCACCATCGCCCTTATTGACGATCATTTGATTGTCCGCTCCGGCTTTGCTCAGCTGCTGGGGCTGGAAGCTGATTTTCAGGTTGTCGCCGAATTTGGTAGCGGCCGCGAGGCGCTGACGGGGCTACCGGGGCGCGGCGTGCAGGTCTGTATCTGCGATATCTCAATGCCGGATATTTCCGGGCTGGAGCTGCTCAGCCAGCTGCCGAAGGGGATGGCGACCATCATGCTGTCGGTACACGATAGCCCGGCGCTGATCGAGCAAGCGTTGAATGCCGGCGCGCGCGGCTTCCTGTCGAAACGCTGCAGCCCCGATGAACTTATCGCCGCGGTACGCACGGTGGCGGCGGGCGGTTGCTATCTCACGCCGGATATCGCCATGAAGTTGGCCGCCGGGCGCCAGGATCCGCTCACCAAACGCGAGCGTCAGGTGGCGGAAAAGCTGGCGCAGGGCATGGCGGTGAAAGAGATTGCCGCCGAGCTCGGTCTGTCGCCGAAAACCGTCCACGTACACCGCGCCAACCTGCTGGAAAAGCTGGGCGTCAGCAACGACGTTGAGCTGGCGCGCCGCATGTTCGATAGCTGGCAATGAAGGCCGTCGTCTCACGATTGCTGTCGGTCATCGGCTGCGCCTTTATCTTCGCGGCCGCCTGGTTCTGCCTGTGGAGCATCAGTCTGCATCTGGTGGAACGCGCGGATTTAGCGGTGCTGCTGTTTCCCTTTGGCCTGCGGCTGGGGTTAATGCTGCAATGCCCCCGCGGCTACTGGCCAGTGCTGCTGGGAACCGAGTGGCTGCTTATCTTATGGCTGGCGCAGGAGGTGGCGCTGGCGCACCCGATAATTTTGATGACCGGTAGCCTGCTGACTCTGCTGCCGGTGGCGTTGATCTCGCGCTACCGGCAGCAGCGCGACTGGCTGACGCTGCTGCGTCAGGGCGGGGCGTTAATGGCCGCCGCGCTGCTGCAATCGCTGCCGTGGCTGGCGGAGGGGGACGAGGGGCTTAACGCCCTGCTGTTGACGCTGACCGGCGGCCTGACGCTGGCGCCGACCTGCCTGGTTTTCTGGCACTATCTTACCAGCACCGTCTGGCGGCCGCTGGGGCCGGCGCTGGTGGCGCAGCCGGTTAACTGGCGCGGGCGGCATCTGATCTGGTATCTGCTGTTATTCACCATTAGCCTGTGGCTGCAGCTTGGCCTGCCCGCCGAGCTCTCCCGCTTTACCCCGTTTTGTCTGGCGCTGCCGATTATCGCCCTCGCCTGGCACTACGGCTGGCAGGGCGCGCTGATCGCCACCCTGATGAACGCTATCGCCTTGATTGCCAGCCAGACCTGGCACGATCACCCGGTCGATTTATTGCTTTCCCTGCTGGCACAGAGCCTCACCGGGCTGCTGTTGGGGGCGGGGATCCAGCGGCTACGCGAGCTGAACCAGTCATTACAAAGCGAGCTGGCGCGTAATCGTCGGCTGGCGGAACGCCTGCTGGAGACCGAAGAGAGCGTGCGGCGAGACGTCGCCCGCGAGCTCCATGATGATATCGGCCAGACCATCACCGCGATCCGCACCCAGGCCGGGATCGTACAGCGGCTGGCGCCGGACAACGCCAGCGTGCGCCAGAGCGGTCAGCTGATAGAACAGCTGTCGCTGGGAGTTTACGACTCGGTGCGTAGACTGCTAGGCCGTCTGCGTCCGCGTCAGCTCGACGACCTGCCGCTGGAGCAGGCGGTACGTTCGTTGATGCGCGAGATGGAGCTGGAGGACCGCGGCATTGTCAGCCATCTCGACTGGCGGATTAACGAGGCGGGACTGAGCGAGAACCAGCGCGTGACGCTGTTTCGCGTTTGCCAGGAGGGGCTGAATAATATCGTCAAGCACGCCAGCGCCAGCGCTGTCACTCTGCAGGGCTGGCAGCAGGATGAGCGACTAATGCTGGTGCTGGAAGATGACGGTTGCGGCCTGCCGCCGGGGTCGAATCTGCAGGGGTTCGGCCTGACCGGCATGCGCGAGCGCGTGACCGCCCTGGGCGGCACACTGACGATCTCCTGCACCCATGGTACCCGGGTGTGCGTCAATCTACCGCTGCGTTACGCCTGAGAGGATCGCCTATGTTCGCCTTTTTAAAAGCCCCGCCGGACGCTGCGCCGATAAGCGATAAACGCGAGCTTGATGCGCGTTATCGCTACTGGCGTCGCCATATCCTGTTGACCATCTGGCTGGGCTACGCGCTGTTCTATTTCACCCGCAAAAGCTTTAACGCCGCGGTCCCGGAAATTCTTGCCAGCAACGTCCTGACCCGCAGCGATATTGGCCTGCTGGCCACGCTGTTCTATATCACCTACGGGCTGTCGAAATTTTTCTCCGGTATCGTCAGCGACCGCTCCGACGCCCGCTATTTTATGGGGCTGGGGCTTATCGCCACCGGGGTGGTGAATATTCTGTTCGGTTTTTCTTCCTCACTATGGGCTTTCGCGCTGCTGTGGGCGCTGAATGCCTTCTTCCAGGGCTGGGGCTCGCCGGTGTGCGCCCGACTGCTGACGGCCTGGTATTCGCGGACCGAGCGCGGCGGCTGGTGGGCGCTATGGAATACGGCGCATAACGTCGGCGGCGCGCTGATCCCGATGGTGGTGGGAGCGGCGGCGTTGCACTACGGCTGGCGTGCCGGGATGACCATCGCCGGCTGTCTGGCGATCCTCGCCGGACTGTATCTGTGCTGGCGGCTGCGCGATCGCCCGCAGGCGGTGGGGTTACCCGCCGTGGGCGACTGGCGTCACGATGCGCTGGAAATCGCCCAGCAGCAGGAAGGCGCTGGGATGTCTCGTAAAGCGATCCTGACCCGCTACGTGCTGGCCAATCCCTACATCTGGCTGCTGTCGTTGTGCTATGTGCTGGTGTACGTGGTGCGGGCGGCGATTAACGACTGGGGCAATCTGTATATGTCGGAGACGCTCGGCGTCGATCTGGTGACCGCTAACTCGGCGGTGACCATGTTTGAGCTGGGCGGTTTTATCGGCGCGCTGGTGGCGGGGTGGGGCTCGGATAAGCTGTTTAACGGCAACCGTGGGCCGATGAACCTGATTTTCGCCGCCGGAATTTTGCTGTCGGTTGGCGGCCTGTGGCTGATGCCGTTCGCCAGCTATGTCATGCAGGCGGCCTGCTTCTTCACTACCGGTTTCTTCGTTTTCGGCCCGCAGATGCTGATCGGCATGGCGGCGGCGGAATGTTCGCATAAAGAAGCCGCCGGGGCGGCAACCGGGTTTGTCGGCCTGTTCGCTTATCTTGGCGCCTCGCTTTCCGGCTGGCCGCTGGCGCAGGTGATGGATATCTGGCACTGGACCGGATTCTTCGTGGTGATTGCGATTGCCGCCGGCATTTCCGCGCTGCTGCTGCTGCCGTTTTTAAACGCGCAGGCGCCGCGTACCGCCAGCGAAGCGTGATGTAGCTCACCCTTTCGCCGCGAACGGGGCAAAACTAAGAAATTTTCCCGGTTTTACCTGGACGCCGTCTCAGGCCAGACGGCGCGCTGGTTTTTACAATGCCTGGTTATTACGCAGGCATAAAAAATCAGCTCAGGAGATACCCATGCTGGCCTTTCTGAATCAGGTGCGCAAGCCGACCCTGGATCTGCCGCTCGATGTGCGGCGCAAAATGTGGTTCAAACCTTTCATGCAGTCCTATCTGGTGGTTTTCATCGGCTACCTGACCATGTACCTGATCCGCAAGAACTTTAACATCGCGCAGAACGACATGATCTCCACCTACGGGTTGAGCATGACGCAGCTGGGGATGATTGGCCTGGGCTTCTCCATCACCTACGGCGTGGGCAAGACGCTGGTCTCTTATTATGCCGACGGTAAAAACACCAAGCAGTTCCTGCCGTTTATGCTGATCCTCTCCGCCATCTGTATGCTGGGCTTTAGCGCCAGCATGGGGGCGGGTTCTACCAGCCTGTTCCTGATGATCGCCTTCTATGCGCTGAGCGGTTTCTTCCAGAGCACCGGCGGCTCGTGCAGCTATTCCACCATCACCAAGTGGACGCCCAGACGCAAACGCGGCACTTTCCTCGGCTTCTGGAATATCTCCCACAACCTCGGCGGCGCGGGCGCGGCGGGCGTGGCGCTGTTTGGCGCCAACTATCTGTTCGACGGCCATGTGATCGGCATGTTTATCTTCCCGTCGATTATTGCGCTGATCGTTGGCTTTATCGGCCTGCGCTACGGTAGCGACTCTCCGGAATCCTACGGCCTCGGCACGGCGGAAGAGCTGTTTGGCGAAGCGATCAGCGAAGAGGACAAAGAGACCGAAGAAAATGCGATGACCAAGTGGCAGATCTTTGTTGAGTACGTGCTGAAAAACAAAGTGATCTGGCTGCTGTGCTTCTCCAACATCTTCCTCTACGTGGTGCGTATCGGTATCGATCAGTGGTCCACCGTGTACGCCTTCCAGGAGCTGAAGCTGTCGAAAGAGGTGGCGATTCAGGGCTTTACCCTGTTTGAAGTCGGCGCGCTGGTTGGCACGCTACTGTGGGGCTGGCTGTCGGATCTGGCCAACGGCCGCCGCGCGCTGGTGGCCTGCATCGCGCTGGCGCTGATTATCGCCACCCTTGGGGTTTACCAACACGCCAGCAACCAGTACGTCTATCTGGCCTCGTTATTTGCGCTGGGCTTCCTGGTGTTTGGTCCGCAGCTGTTGATCGGCGTCGCCGCCGTCGGTTTCGTACCGAAAAAAGCGATCGGCGCCGCCGATGGGATCAAGGGCACCTTCGCCTATCTGATCGGCGATAGCTTCGCCAAACTGGGTCTCGGGATGATCGCCGACGGCACCCCGGTCTTCGGCCTGACCGGCTGGGCCGGCACCTTTGCGGCGCTGGACGCCGCCGCCGTCGGCTGTATCTGCCTGATGGCCATCGTGGCTATCTTTGAAGAGCGTAAAATTCGCCGCGAGAAAAAGAACCGTATTTTGCAGACCGCCTGATTCACCAGGTATTTGGTAACCTTGCCCGGCCTTCGCGCCGGGCTTTTTTATTTCTTGCGCATTATGCCAGGTCCGACAGTCGACAGCAGGCAAATTCCCATTATGATAGTCAGGCTGCGATTGGATGAGAGGATGCATGATCTGGATAGGACTGGCCACCCTGGTAGTGGTGTTTGTTGTGGGATTTCGGGTGCTTACCTCTGATTCACGCCGCGCGATCCGCCGCCTGAGCGAACGCCTCGGCATCACGCCTGTCCCGCTGGAATCGATGATCGATCAGCTGGGAAAAACCGCCGGTAATGAGTATTTGCGTTACCTGGAGCGGCCGAATGAAGCACATCTGCAGAACGCCGCCCAGGTGCTGCTGATCTGGCAGGTCGCGATTGTCGACGCCAGCGAAAAAAACCTGCATTACTGGTATCGCCTGATGCAAAAAGCACGTTTAGCGGCGCCGATTACCGACGCGCAGATCCGCCTGGCGCAAGGTTTTCTGCGCGAGCTGGACCCGGATGTGAGCGATTTACATAACCTACAGCAGCGCTACAACGACCTGTTTCTCCCGGAAGACGGCGTGCACTGGCTGCACTGATCTCATAGTTATTCGGCCTGGGGTTCATCGCTTTTTGTGCCGGATGGCGGCTGCGCCTTATCCGGCCTACGGTTTCCGCACTCGTCACTTGTAGGCCGGATAAGCGTAAGCGCCATCCGGCAGGATAACTACAGTAGGATTTTCAGGCCGTGTTTTTGTACGACGCTAAGCAATTTTAATGACATTCCGCTCGGTCGTTTAGCGCCAGTCTCCCATTTTTGCACGGTAGACACACTGGTATTCAGATAACGAGCGAACACGGGTTGGCTAACATTGAGTTGTTCACGTAGCGCTTTAATTTCAATGGGTTGAAGTGCGGCTACGCTACCGAGACATGATTCATCAAAATGGCGCATTGTTTCCTGTGGGATTGCGCTAACGCTGAATAGCCCCGACGCAGCGCTATGGATCGCTTCGAAAGCCGGGCTTTTGTATTTATTTTTTGCTGTCATCGCAAATCTCCACCAGTTCTTTACTTTTAACTAAGACCGTCGTTTTCTCTTCAGAGAGATTGGCATAGTGTTTTGCTAACTCACGAAAACCCATTAACTCGCGATGGTTGATATTGGCCATATCCTGTTTGGCATATAGAAAGGTATAAAACCAATACTCTGCGCTTTTGGTAAGTATGATTGCGCGATCGCGATTCTTGTTGAGTCGCTTTTTATAAACCCCTTCTCCTAAATCAACCACCTTGCCCTGAAGCGCAGATTGAATTGCCTGATAGAGCTCGTCGTCGGAAATGCCATGAGAGCTAGCCTCTCTGGCGAACCATTTGGTTTTAAAGATACGCATTGCTGACATCCTGTCGTTAAAAGTATAGCACATAGTGCTATATTAAATTCTCCTGAGATTTGTTAAAGCGATAGCAAGCATCGTTTTTTTAAACATGCGAGCAGCTACGCATCCTCTTATGAAAAACGAGAATAGTTGCGAAAACGTTAAATGCGTCACAAACAAAATGTTACACTGCGCAGCTTTCCGCCACTTTCTTCGCAGGTCACTCATGAGTCATTCAAATGAAACCAAACCCCATGCACGCGAGCTGGCGCGACCAAACTGGTCGGCGGTCTTCGCGGTTGCTTTCTGCGTTGCCTGCCTGATTACCGTCGAATTTCTACCGGTCAGTCTGTTGACGCCGATGGCGCTGGATTTAGGCATCTCCGAAGGGATGGCCGGGCAGTCGGTGACGACGACGGCATTCGTCGCGATGTTTTCCAGCCTGTTTATCACCACGGTGATAGGTAAAACCGATCGCCGCTACGTGGTTATCCTGTTTTCGCTGCTGCTGACCCTTTCCTGCCTGCTGGTATCTTTCGCTGATAGCTTCACCCTGCTACTACTGGGGCGCGCCTGTCTGGGCCTGGCGCTCGGCGGTTTCTGGGCGATGTCGGCCTCGCTTACCATGCGGCTGGTGCCGATGCGCGTGGTGCCGAAAGCGCTATCGATTATTTTCGGCGCGGTATCGATCGCGCTGGTAATTGCTGCCCCATTGGGCAGTTTCCTTGGCGGGCTTATCGGCTGGCGCAACGTCTTTAACGGCGCGGCGGTGATGGGCGTGCTGTGTACGCTCTGGGTGCTGAAAGCGCTGCCGTCGCTGCCCGGTGAATCGGCTTCTCAGCAGCAAAATATGTTTGGTCTGCTGAAGCGTCCGGGGGTGATGGCCGGGATGTGCGCCATTTTCATGGCCTTTGCCGGACAGTTCGCCTTCTTTACCTATATTCGCCCGGTTTACATGACCCTCGCCGGTTTTGACGTCGACGGCCTGACGCTGGTGCTGCTGAGCTTTGGTATCGCCAGCTTTATCGGCACCTCGCTCTCCTCGGTGCTGCTCAAGCGTTCGGTAAAAGCGGCGCTGGCGATCGCGCCGCTGGTGCTGACCGCCTGCGCGGTGGCGCTGGTGCTGTGGGGAGAGAGCAAAATCATCGCCTCGACGGTGGCGATTATCTGGGGCTTCGCGTTTGCGCTGATCCCGGTGGGGTGGTCAACGTGGATCACCCGTTCCCTCTCCGATCAGGCGGAAAAAGCCGGGTCGATTCAGGTGGCGGTGATCCAACTGGCCAACACCTGCGGCGCCGCGGTCGGCGGCATTGCGCTTGACCACTTAGGGCTGCTGTCGCCGCTGGTGTTGTCAGGGATATTGATGCTGTTTACCGGCCTGCTGGTGGCGGCCAAAGTGAAGGTGAATTCACCCGCTTAAGGCCGCTCGCCTTTTGCCAGCCGGGCATTGATGTCGGCAATCACTTCCGGCAGGTCCGCCAGGGTATCAACCACATAATGCGCCCCGGCGGCATACAGTTTGCCTGCCGCCCGCTCGCGGCGGGTGGCGATTTCCGCTTTCGACATCGCCTGGTACTCCTCCCAGGTTGCGCCGAATTCGTTACCGGACACCGCCAGCCCGACGCTCCACATCCCGGCATGTAACCCTTCGCTGATGCCCGGCGCGGCGTCGTCGACCTTCACGCAGTGGGCCACATCGTCTATGCCCAGGGTAATCACGTTCTGCAGCGCCATCCACGGGCCCGGACGACCGCCGGCGGCAAGGTCATCGGTGGCGACCCAGTGGTCCGGGGCGTAGCCCTGGGCGGCGGCGGCCGGTACCAGCTTTTCCATCACCGGACGCGGATAGCCCGAGCAGGAGCCGATCTTCAGGCCCTTGGCGCGCAGCGCGGCGATAGTGTCGACAACGCCGGCAATCGGTGCGGAAAAATCGACAACCTTAGCGATTTGCAGCGGCATAAACGCGGCGTAGATCGCATCGATATCCGCGGCCGTCATCGCGCGGCCGAATTTGGCCTGCCAGCGGCTATCGACAGCAGGGAGTTTGCCCAGCGCCTCAATGTGCTGCCACTTGCCAAGCCCCATCGGCACGCGGGCCTCTTCAAGGGTGATCTCAATATCGAAGGCCTGGCGGAAGGCCTCGACGAAGATTTGCGTCGGGGCGAAAGAGCCGAAGTCTACGGTGGTGCCTGCCCAGTCAAGGATCAGTGCGCTAATACGGTTCATGGCGGTTCCTTATTGTTTCCAGTACATGGCGTTGTCGATAGCCGCCAGCAGGGCGGTGATATCGGCGTCGTAGACTTCGCCAATGTTGCCGATGCGGAAGCAGTCGCTTTGCGATACTTTGCCCGGATAGATAACGAAGCCCTGATCTTTCAGCTTCTGGTAGAAGGTGTGAAAGCGATACTGCGGCGCATCCGGTGAATAAAAGGCGGTAATGATCGGCGAGTGCAGGCTATCGTCGAGCAGCGGCCGGAAGCCGAGCGCGCGCATCCCGGCGACCAGCCGGCGCTGATTGTTGCGGTAGCGCTGATGGCGAGCGCTGACGCCGCCCTCCTGCGCCAGCTCTTTCAGCGCCTGGGCGAAGGCCAGCACGGTATGGGTCGGCGAGGTGAAGCGCCACTTGCCGTGGTTGTCCTCCATGCAGCGCCACTGGGCGTACAGATCCAGCGACAGCGAGCGCGAACGGCCTTTGCAGGCGGCCAGCTCCGCTTCGCGGGCAATCACGAAGGCAAAGCCCGGCACGCCCTGAATGCATTTGTTGGCGGAGCTTATCAGGTAATCAATATTCAGCGCGGCGATATCCAGTGGAATGCCGCCGAAGCTGCTCATCGCATCGACGATATAGCGTTTATCGTACCGTTTCGCCAGTTCGGCCACCTCTTCGATCGGATTCAGCATACCGGTGGTGGTTTCGCTGTGTACCATCGCGATATGGGTGATCGCCGGGTCGTTCTGCAGGATCTGTTCGATCTCGGCCGCGTCCGGGCGGGAGACTTCGCCGCAGTCGTAAGGGTGGCAGGCGATGCCCATCAGTTGCGCCATCTCAATCATACGCGCGCCATAGGCGCCATTGCTGACGATCAACACTTTGCCCTGTTCGCCGATGACGCTGCCGAGCACCGCTTCGACCGCGTAGCTGCCGCTACCCTGCAGTAGCACCGCCGTATAACCGTCGGCCGGGGTAGCCAACTGCACCAGCTGCTGGCGAATGGTCTGTACCACGCCGAGATTGTAATCATCATCCCAGGTACAGCTATCGAACAACATCGCCTCTTTTACCGTACGGGAGGTGGTTAGCGGGCCGGGGGTCAGCAGCAGGTAGTTCCGTGAAGTCATTTGTCTCACCATTTGGTCTATACCAGATTTATAGTTATCATGGAGACAAAGCCGGGACAGGGTCAAAGGAAATGTGGCGCTGCAACAAAAAATTCATCTGGCTATGTATAATGAGCGCACGAAAAGTGGCAGTGAGTAAACATGAAATCACCCTCTGGCGAGATGCCGCAATACCTGATGATTAAGGCGCAGCTGCAGGCGCGTATTCAAAACGGCGCCCTCAAAAGCGGCGACAAGCTGCCTTCCGAGCGCGAGCTGTGCGCGCTGTTCAACACGACGCGGATTACGGTGCGTGAGAGCCTGGCGCAGCTGGAGGCCAGCGGCGTGATTTACCGCGCCGACCGCCGCGGCTGGTTTGTGACGCCGGAGCGTCTATGGCTGGATCCGACGCAAAATACCAACTTCCACAAGCTGTGTCTCGAGCAGGGTCGCGAACCGAAAACGGTGCTGCTTGATGGCCGCCTGGCTGCCGTGCCGCTGGATGTGATGGCGCCTCTGGCGCTGCAGCCCTTCGATCAGGTCTATTTGCTGACCCGGCTGCGCTATGCCGACGGCCGGCCGGTGTGCTACTGCGAAAACCACTGTCTGCCCGCGCGGGTGCCTGAGCTGCTGCGCCACGATCTCAACGGCAGTCTGACCGAGATTTATCAAACTCACTACGACCTGATCTATACCAGTATGCATCTGTCGTTTTATCCCACCTCAATGCCGCCGCAGGCCGCCGAGGCGCTGGGGGTGATGGAGGGGCGCCCGGCGCTGCTGTTGCGCAGGCTGAATTACGATCAGCACGGGCGTATTCTCGATTACGATATTGAATACTGGCGGCATGATAGCCTGCGGATCGAAGTCGATACCCATTGATTTTATTAGTTAAATTTTTTGATCTCCCCGGTGGCGCTAGCGCGTGCCGGGGCTACGCATCCCGCTCGTTTTAACTCCTTCGACACACTTCTTTCATCGTTTTGTCATAAACCCCCGGTAGCGTGAAGCTAAATCTGGTCTACACCAGAATAACTGACTATCCGATGAGGCTTACACGATGAAACTCTCCCGACTTGCTCTGCTGTCCCTGTTCGCGCTGACCAGCTCTCCGGTTTGGGCGGACGGCGTCGTCACGGTTTACTCCGCCGACGGCCTGCATGACGGCGATAACAGCTGGTATCAGAGCCAGTTCGCTGCCTTCACCAAAGCGACGGGCATCAAAGTGCAGTATGTGGAAGGCGGCTCCGGCGCTATCGTCGAGCGTCTGGCCAAGGAGCGCACCAATCCGCAGGCTGATGTGCTGGTCACGGTGCCGCCGTTTATCCAGCGCGCCGCGAAAGAGCAATTGCTGGCAACCTTTACCCCGCAGGGAAGCGCGCAGATCCCCGGCGCTAACGACCGCTACGCGCCGCTGGTGAATAACTATTTGACCTTCATCTATAACAGCCAGTTGCTGAAAAGCGCGCCGGCCAGCTGGCAGGATCTGCTGGATAGCCGCTACAAGAACAAGTTGCAGTACTCCACGCCGGGTCAGGCGGGCGACGGTACCGCGGTGATGCTGCAGGCGTTCCATAGCCTCGGCGGTAAAGACGCCGGTTTTGCGTATCTGGGTAAGCTGCAGGCCAATAACGTTGGCCCATCGGCCTCGACCGGTAAGCTGACGGCGCTGGTCAACAAAGGCGAGCTGTACGTCGCCAACGGCGATCTGCAGATGAACCTGTCGCAGATGGCGCGTAACCCGAACGTTAAAATTTTCTGGCCGGCGGATGACAAAGGCGAGCGCAGCGCGCTGGCGCTGCCCTACACCATCGGGCTGGTACAGAACGGACCGAACAGCGAAAACGGCAAAAAGCTGATCAATTTCCTGCTGGATAAACCGGCGCAATCCAGCGTCAGCGCGCGCTCCTGGGGCCTGCCGGTACGCAGCGATGTAGCGCCGGATGATGCTAACTTTAAGGCGGCGAAAGCGGCGCTCGACGGCGTGAAGAGCTGGGAACCTAACTGGGACGATGTCGCCGTATCGCTGTCGGCTGACATTGCCCGCTGGCATAAAGTGACCGATAGCGAGTAAGCCTGATGTTGATGAAAACCACCGTCACTTCTTCCCCGTCGCTGGCGGGGACGTCCGGGATCACCCTGGACTCGCTGCGCGTTTCATACCACGGCAACGTGGTCTTAAAACCGCTGTCATTGACCATTGAGCCCGGTGAGGTGCTGGCGCTGATTGGCCCTTCCGGTTCCGGGAAAACCACGGTGCTGCGGGCGATTGCCGGTTTTGTGCAACCGGCTGGCGGGCGGATCCTGATCGGCGATACGGACGTCACCCAGCTGCCGCCGTACAAACGCGGGCTGGCGATGGTGGTGCAGAACTACGCGCTGTTTCCGCATATGAAGGTGGAAGATAACGTCGCCTTCGGCCTGCGGGCGCAAAAGCAGCCCAGGGGGCTTATCGCCGAGCGGGTGACTGAAGCCTTAAAAATCGTCGGCATGGCGGATTACGCCACCCGCTACCCGCATCAGCTTTCCGGCGGCCAGCAGCAGCGCGTGGCGATAGCCCGCGCGATTGCCGTGCGTCCTCGGGTACTGTTGCTTGATGAACCGCTGTCGGCGCTGGATGCGCAAATTCGTCATAACATGGTGGAAGAGATTGCCCGTCTGCATCGCGAACTGCCGGAACTGACCATTCTCTACGTCACCCACGATCAGACCGAAGCGCTGACCCTGGCGGACAAAATCGGCATTATGAAAGACGGGTCGCTAATCGCCCACGGCGAAACGCACGAGCTCTATCACTATCCGCCGAACCGCTTTAGCGCCGAATTCCTCGGCCGCGCCAATATCCTGCAGGCGACGGCGCTGAAAGACAGCCCCGAGCCGGGGCTGGTTAGCGTGAGCTGTGGCGGCGGCCTGATTAACGCCTTCAGCCGGGGCGGCCTGCATGGCAACAACAAGCTGTTATGCATTCGCCCGCAGCACATGAGCCTGGCGCCGCGATCGGCAACCAGTAATCGTCTCAATGCTACCCTGACCTCGGTACATTGGCAGGGCGATCTGACGCATCTGCTGTGCGATGTTGCCGGCGAAGCGGTGCGGATCGTCATGACTCAGGTCAACCCACTGCCGCGCGCGGGGGACAAGCTGTCGCTCTACTTCGAACCTGGCGATGCGGTTCTGATCGAGGTGCAATGATGGCGCAAACCCTCACGCTTGCGCGTCCGGCGCGAAACCTACGCCCTTACCTGTGGCTGGCGTTGCCGCTGCTGGTGCTGGCGACGCTGTTTTTCTATCCGCTGCTGCTGATCGCCGAACAGGCGCTGCGCGACGCCAGCGGCAACCTGAGCCTCGAGACCTTCTGGCAGGTGATTGACTCAAAACGCTTTATTGGCGCGTTGCTCAATACCTTACAGATTGCGGTGTTCGCTACCCTTGGCTGCCTGGTGCTCGGCAGCGTCCTGGCGCTGATTCTGGTGTTTATTCCGTTTCCCGGCAGCCAACTGGTGAGCCGGGTCATTGATACTTTTATTGCGCTGCCGACCTTTCTTATCACTCTCGCGTTCACCTTTATTTACGGCTCGGCGGGGCTGCTCAACGGCACCCTGATGGCGCTGTTTGCTTTTGAACTGCCGCCGGTAGACTTCCTCTATTCGATTAACGGCGTGATTCTGGCGGAGATTACCGTCTTTACGCCGCTGGTGATGCGTCCGCTGATGGCGGGATTGCGGCAGATAGATAAGAGCCAGCTGGAAGCGGCGAGTATTCTCGGCGCTCATCCGTTACGGGTGATTACCCAGGTTATCTTCCCGGCGGCGCTCCCGGCGCTGATGGCGGGCGGCAGCCTGTGCCTGCTATTGACCACTAACGAGTTCGGGATCGTGCTGTTTATTGGCGCCAAAGGGGTTAATACCCTGCCGATGATGGTCTACAGCAAGGCGATTCTGGAGTCGGATTACAGCGTGGCCTGCATGATTGCGCTGATCAATATTCTGCTGTCGCTGGGGCTGTTTATGCTCTATCGGCTGGCGGCGGCGCGCACTGGCGTAAGGAGTTAACGATGTTGATTTGGTCGTGTAAAGGCCGCGCGGCGGCGGGCGCGCTGGCGGTGACGCTTTTTGCCGGCGTTTTCCTGCTGCCGCTGGCGGTGATTTTACTCTCCAGCCTGAGTAAACAATGGAACGGCCTGCTGCCCACCGGCTTTACCTTTGCCCACTTTGTTAACGCCTTTCGCGGCGCGGCGTGGGATTCGCTGTTTTCGAGCCTGATGGTGGGCTTCTGCGCCAGCCTGTTGGCGCTGCTGTGCGGGATGTGGGCGGCGCTGGCGCTGCGCCAGTATGGCGCGACGCTACAGAAATATCTTGGCCTGGCGTTTTATCTGCCCAGCGCTATCCCCTCGGTTTCCGTCGGGCTGGGCATTCTGGTGGCGTTTAGCCAGGGGCCGCTGCAGATGAACGGCACCTTCTTTATCGTTCTGGCGGCGCACTTCGTGCTGATCTCCGCCTTTACTTTCAGCAACGTAACGACCGGGCTGGCGCGTATTTCCGCTGATATTGAAAACGTCGCCTCCAGCCTGGGCGCTTCGCCGTGGTATCGCCTGCGCCATGTGACGCTGCCGCTGATGACGCCGTGGATGATCTCGGCGCTGGCGCTGAGCCTGTCGTTGTCGATGGGAGAGCTAGGGGCGACGGTGATGATCTATCCGCCGGGCTGGACGACGCTGCCGGTGACCATTTTCAGCCTCACCGATCGCGGCAATATCGCCGATGGCTCGGCGCTGACCATTGTGCTGGTGGGCGTCACGCTGCTGTTGATGATGAAGCTTGAGCGCATCGCCCGCCGATTAAGCCAGAGATAAAGAATTGATGACGCCACCAGGGCACGGGGCTGACTGCCCGGCGGCGCTGCGCTTGCCGGTCCTGGGGGGGAGCCCGCAGGAAGGAACGTAGGCCGGATAAGGCATTTATGCCGCCATCCGGCATAAATGGATCGCACCAGTTGTAGCCCGGCTAAGCGTAGCGCCAGCCGGGAACGCTCCTTCGACAACGCTATCGCATCAGAACCACGCCTCAAACATCCCGCCGACGTTCAGCGAATCCAGCTGCTGGTCCTGGGTGCCGTTTACCTTCGCGGTGTGCTCGTTGTCCACCTGGCCGCCGGTCACGTAGAAGCGCAGCATCGGACGGAACTCCGGCCCCATGCCGATGGCGATGTTCTGCGACAGCGTCAGCTTCCAGCCGTGGTTATCCCCACCCTGGTCGTAATCCACGCGCTGGTAGCCCGCTTCCAGCCAGGTGGAGTGCACGTCGTTCCAGAAGTACATCGGCCGCACGATGGCGCCGTAGTTTTTACGGTTGTCGGTATTATCCTTGCCGTTGTCGTAGTCGTGGAAGGCCAGCAGATATTCCACCTGCGCCTGCTGGGTGAACTTATGGCTGCCCTCGAAGCTGGCGTAGACCGTGGTCAGGGCGTCGGTTTTGTTGTAGACGCTGTTATCCGAGTTGTCGGAGTAGCGCAGGATCACCTTGTTTACCCCGCTGTCGTTGGTGTGGCTCAGCACCAGCCCGCCCTGCCAGGCTTCGAGACGCGCGTCGCTGTCCACCGCCTTTGAGTCAAAGCCGTAGTTGGCGTACACCTCGACGTCGATCGGCCCGGCCTTGATGTTGTGGGTTTTGGTGGTCAGCGCGTAGTGGCCGTTGTCGCCGGTGTCGGAGCTGCCGGTACAGGTGATGCGCGACGGGTTGGTCTCGTCGGCCATCACTTCCGGACTACAGGATTTCACCTGCGACACCGCCGCCACGTCGAACTGCACGCCGCCGATATCAAAGTTCTTCACCCCGGCGCCCTGGCCGTCGTGGTTCATCCAGAAGTAGTCGTTGATCCCCTGTTGCGGACGCTGGTGGAAGTCGCGGCCGGCCCAGATATAGGCGTTGGGGTTGGATTCCAGCACGTTGGTGACCCCGACGTAGGCCTTCTTCAGGTTAACTTCGTCGCTCCAGTGGTCGAACATCACGTTAAGATCCCAGATAGCCCCCTGCGCGCTTTTGAAGGCCTTGCTGATCTGGAATTCGCCGCCGTTGCTTTCGTTGCCTAGACGGCCGATCGCCGAGGCGCCGTTATAGGAGCCGTCGACGCCGACATATTTCTGGTCGCCGGTCTGGAAGTGGGCGCCATAGCGGGCGTAGCCGCTGAACTTGAGGCCGAACGGAATGGCCATATCCGGCGAGGCGGCGGTGGTTTCCGGGTTAGTAATCACGTCGACCTTTTTGTTGGCCGCGGCGTCGATTTTTGCCTGGCGGTCGGCCAGCGCTTTATCAACGGCTTTGGCGACGATGGCGTCGATCTGTTCCTGCGTAAATTCTTGCGCCATGACAGAAATTGGGCACAGCGCGGCGACCACCGCCATGGCTAAAGGCAGTTTTTTTACAGTATTCATGGTTATCTCGCTTTAATAATTAATATATTTCAGATAATAACCATCCCATTCTGGCTAGAATAAATAGCCAAAATAAGCTGATTTGTTTTTTAGGGTACAGCGACGCCGGAGAATAATATTCTCGCTAACGTTATTCCATATTAATTAACGCTGGTACAGATGGATTAATTCTTCTGAGAACTCGCGGGCCAGCAGCGAATTCATCAAATGATCCTGGGCATGTACCATAATCAGCGTCATGGGCTGACGCGCTTCACCGGCATCCTGCCCGATGAGCTGGGTTTGCATCTGATGCGCCCGGCGGGCGTAGCCGTCGGCCTCGTTTAAGAGTAAGCGCGCTTCGTCGATATTTCCGGTTCGGGCCGCATGCAGCGCTTCAAAACATAATGAGCGTGACTGTCCCGCATTAACGATAATTTCCATTACCGCATCTTCTAATTCAATCATGTGTATTCCTGAGGTATTTATTATTTAATAATGCAGTGAAAGTCCATTTTCTGCATTATTACGCTGTCATCTTATTATCTCTCCGGAAGGAGAGGGATTAGCTAACGGTTTCTGCTACCGGAACGCTATTTTTGGCTTTCTCAACTTCGGTTTTCATTAAGGAACGTTCATAAGCGCGCAGGAACGGCAGGTAAATGACCGCCGACATCACCATGCAGATGAGACACATCACCACCGGGCTCAGGGTCCAGTTAGCCGCCCACGACGCGCCAATTGGGGCCGGCGTAGTCCACGGCGTCAGCGAGACCACCTGGCTCAGCCAGCCAAGACGCGTCGCGCCGTAAGCCAGCACCGCGTTGACCATCGGTACGCAGACGAAGGGGATAAACATCATCGGGTTCATGATGATCGGCGCCCCGAACAGAATCGGCTCGTTGATATTAAAGAAGCTCGGCACGATGCCCATCTTGCCGATGGTGCGCAGATGGGTGGCCCGGCTACGCAGCAGCAGGAAGGCCAGCGGCAGGGTAGAACCGACGCCGCCAATCAGCAGATAGTGATCCCAGAAGCCCTGCAGGTAGACGTGCGGCAGTACCGTGCCAGCCGCCAGCGCCGCCTGGTTTGCCGACAGGTTGGCCATCCAGAACGGGTTCATAATGCCGGTAACAATCAGCGAGCCGTGGATACCGGCGAACCAGAAAATCTGGCACATCAGAACAGAGAGCAAAATCGCCGGCAGCGAGTCGGAGGCGGAAACCAGCGGCTCCAGCAGATGCATGATCGCCTGCGGCAGGATCATCCCGGTCTGTGCTTCGATAAACAGATTCAGCGGATGCAGAGTCGCAATAACCACCAGCACCGGGATCAAGATTTCAAACGAACGGGCGACGCCGGTGGGGACCTCTTTCGGCAGACGAATCGTAATGTTGTTTTGCTTCAGCCACGCGTAAACGCGGGTGGAGTAGATGGCGGTGATCAGCGCGGTGAAAATGCCCTGACCGGACAGATACTGAGTGGAAATTTTGCCATCGGCATAGGGTGCGGCGACCAGCAGGAAAGCCATAAACGCCAGCAGACCGGACATCACCGGATCGAGCTGAAACTGACGACCGAGGCTGGCGCCAATGCCGACCGAGATAAAGAAGGTCATCACGCCCATGCTGAGGTTAAACGGCAGCATCAGCTGTTCGCGGTAGTGCTGGGAGAAATCAAGCCAGCCGCGGGCAAAGCCGTTGGTGGTATCGGGTGAAAACGGCGGAAAGATAAATACCAGCATGAAAGAGCCGATGATCATAAACGGCAAGGCGGCAGTGAAGCCATCGCGGATAGCGATAACGTATTTCTGCTGCCCAAGGCGTCCTGCCAGCGGAGTAATAGATTGCTCGATCACGGCAATCATGGACTGATACAGAGAACTCATTTCAACACCTCTCAGTGCGCCGCTGGGATCAGCGACAGAGCATAATTCAGGACGTTGTCTCCCCGCTGCATACCGTAGTCCATCGTATCGATGGGCTGAACGGGAATGTTCAGGGAAGCCGCTTTGTCAGACAGGGTTTTCAACATGTATTTCACCTGGGGGCCAAGCAACACCACCTGATACTGCGGAAACTGCATGTCAAATTCGGAAACGCCATAGGCGTCAATCTGCACCGGCAGGTCACGTTCATTCGCCGCCTCAACCATCTTTCTGACCAGCAGACTGGTGGACATCCCGGCAGAGCAGCACAGCATAATCTTGTACATCGACGACCATCCTCAAAATGTAAAAAGTTATTGCGTGGGTGATTTGATATCAGACGGAAACCGGTTTCCATTTATAAAAAGCAGAACTGTGATAGTGGTCAAGATCTCCTGCTTATAGGGCGGATTTATTGGATTTCGCTCACATTATTCTGTCGATTTGGCGATGTTTTGCGCTGAAATGGAAAATCGGTTTCCAAACAAATGGCGAAATGGATATACTGCGCTGGTCATAATTGAAGCGATTCAGGTTTACAGGATTTTGGCGGGACGCGGCGCCCGCGCAGGGGAAAATGATGTCGACAATCAATGATGTTTCACGACTTGCCGGGGTTTCCAAAGCCACGGTGTCGCGAGTGTTGAGCGGCTCACGTGGCGTGAAGGAAGCCAGTCGTCAGGCGGTGCTGCAGGCGGCGGAAGCGCTCAATTACCGGCCAAACATGATAGCCCAGTCGTTGCTCAGCCAGTCCACCGGCTGCATCGGCGTCATCTGCGCCCAGGACAACATCAACCAAACCACCAGCTATCTCTACGCCCTGGAAAAACAGCTCAGCCAGCACCAGAAACACCTGCTGCTGCGCTTCGCCAACACCAGCCACGGCGTGATGAACTCTCTGGAGGAGTTGACCTGCGGGCTGTGCGATAACGTGCTAATCATCGGCGCGCGTTTTCCTCTGAATATTAACCGCCCGGACGTGGTGCTGGTGGACTGCCTCGATAGCGAAGGCGACAACAGTATTCAGTTCGATCATGCTTTCGCCGCCGAAACCGCCTGTCACTATCTGATTAGCCAGGGGAGACGGCAGATTGCGCTGATTCATCCGCAGAGCAGCGGCTTTGCCGACCAGGTGCTGCTGGGCTACAAGCACGCGCTGGAAAAAAACTTTTTGCCGTTTAATCGCAACCTGGTGTTTCTGGATAATACCTCGCCGTCGGTGGCGGTGCAGGAGCTGGTCAATAACGCCACGACGCTGAACTTTAACGCGCTGCTGGTGAGCGATGAACAGCAGGCGCAGCGCGTGGTGCCGCAGCTGCAGGCGTTTAACCGCGCCGTTCCGCAAAATGTCATGGTGTTTAGCCTCGCCGGATCGTTACAGCTGCCCGGTATCCCGACTATCCCGGCGATTGAATATTCCATGGACGCGATGGCGTCGCGGATCGTCAACTGGCTGACCGAGAAAACGGACAACCCGGGCGGCAGCCCGCTGCGCGGCGATTTAATTATTCCGAAGCACTAAACGCTGCTCTTGCCCTGACCCGCCGCCGTTGGCTGCGGGTTTTTTGCTGGCTGGTTTTTGTCGTATCCCTCACATTATAAATAAAACTCATATCTGACGCCGGATTTTCGAACCGGACAGCCTGCGTGACCTGCCTTAAGTTGAGTACGAAAGTTCCACTCAAAAAACACTAACCAGAACATTCGTACCGCCTGCTTGAGGAAGTCACCCTATGAATCACACGAACGTTGTCGATGTGAAAGCGTGGATAGATACCCGCCCGGTCTCGCGCTTTCAATGGAACGTGCTGCTGCTCTGTTTCATCATCATTATGCTGGATGGGTATGACGCCGCGGTGATGGGCTTTGTCGCCCCGGCGCTCATCGAAGACTGGGGCATCAGCCGGGCCGAAATGGGGCCGATTCTTGGGGCGGCCATGTTCGGCGTCGCCATTGGCGCCCTGGTAGCGGGTCCGCTTTCTGACCGCTACGGCCGAAAGCGAATTTTACTCTGGTCGGTGGCGCTGTTTGCGCTGTTCAGCCTGGCCGGCGCCGTGGCGCAAAGCCCGACGCAGCTGGCGCTGATGCGTTTTCTCACCGGCCTTGGCCTTGGCGCCGTAATGCCCAACTGCGTCACGCTGGTGGCGGAATATATGCCGGAGCGGCGTAAAGGGGTGATGATCACCCTGATGTACAGCGGTTTTAACGTGGGTTCCGGCCTCGGCGGCTTTATCGCCGCCGGTTTGTTATCGCATTACAGCTGGCACTCGGCGCTGGTTTTTGGCGGCGTGCTGCCGCTCGTGGTGCTCCCCTTTATGATCGTGATGTTGCCAGAGTCGGCGATGAACATGGTGGCGCGCCGACTACCGGGCGAGCAGATCGCCAGGGCGCTTAACCGGCTTGGGGGCCAGTTTACGGCTGAAACCGTTTTCCAGCTGAATGCGCCGCCCATCACGCGGAGCAGCAAAGTGGCGCAGCTGTTCCGGCATGGCTATGCCCGCGGCACGATAGCGCTGTGGTTAACCTATTTTATGGGGCTGTTCGTGATTTACCTGCTGAACGGCTGGCTGCCAACCATTCTCCGCTCCGGCGGGCTGTCGCTGCAGCAGGCGGCGATGATGACCGGCTTGTTCCAGCTCGGCGGCCCGCTGGGCGGGATCCTTGTCGGTATGATGATGGATCGCGCTTCGGCGAAAGCCGTGATTGCGGCAACCTATTTCCTCGGCTGTCTGTGCCTGTTGTCCCAGGGGGTAATGGATTTCGGTTCGGCGGTGCTGTCGGTGCTGATTTTTATCAGCGGGATGTGCATTAACGGCGCGCAGAACGGTCTGCAGGCCTATTCGCCCGCCTATTATCAAACCGAGATCCGCGCTACCGGAGTCAGCTGGATGCATGGTATCGGCCGTACCGGGGCTATCCTCAGCTCCACGCTGGGCGGGATGCTGATGCTGGCCGTGCCGGGACACTCGTCGATCTTTTTGGTGCTTGCGCTGCCGGCCTGCCTGGCGGGGATCTGTATTTTGTTGCACCGTATGAATCACGCTAAGCCTCGACTCACAGAGGCAGAACTTGACGCTTTGTCATCCCCCCTCGAACACCGATAAGTGGAGTTATCTGATGGCTAACATTCTCGGCGGTATCGCCGTCTCTCATACCCCGACTATCGGCTTCGCGGTCGATCATCATAAACAGCAGGACCCGGCGTGGGCGCCGATCTTCCAGAGCTTCGAACCGCTGCAGCGCTGGCTGGAGGAGAAAAAACCGGATGCGCTGGTGTACATCTTTAATGACCATGTGACCGCCTTTTTCTTCGATCACTATTCGACTTTTACGCTGGGAATCGACAGTCAATATGACGTTGCCGATGAGGGCGGCGGACCGCGCTGCCTGCCGCCGGTCCAGGGCAACGCGGCGCTCTCAAGGCACATTGGCGCCAGCCTGATGGCCGACGAGTTTGATATGTCGTTCTTTATGGATAAAAAGCTCGACCACGGCCTTTTCTCGCCGCTTTCGGCGCTGTTGCCCTGGGATGAAGCGCAGGGGTGGCCGACGGCGGTGATCCCGTTACAGATCGGCGTGCTGCAATTTCCGGTACCAAGCGCGCGCCGTTGTTACAAACTCGGCCAGGCGCTGCGCCGGGCGATTGAAAGCTTCCCGGAAGATATCAATGTGGCGATTGTCGCGACCGGCGGGCTCTCGCATCAGGTTCATGGCGAGCGCTGCGGATTTAATAATCCCGACTGGGATGCCCAGTTTGTTGATATGCTGGTTAATGACCCGGAAAAGCTTACCGAAATGACCCTTGGCGAATATGCCGAGCTGGGGGGGATGGAGGGGTCCGAAGTGATCATGTGGCTGGTGATGCGCGGCGCGCTATCAGCCAATGTCACCGAAACCTGGCGCGACTATTACCTGCCGTCGATGACCGGTATCGCCACGCTGATCCTTGAGAACAATGCGCGCCTGCCCCCCGTCGATACCCTGACGCGCCATCGCCAGCATATGGCGCAGCAGCTGGCCGGGGTGGAGAAACTGCCGGGAACCTATCCTTTTACCCACGAGCGCAGCCTGAATGGCTTGCGGCTTAACCGTTTCCTGCATCGGCTGATTGAGCCTGCCTGGCGCGAACGTTTTCTGCAGTCGCCTCAGTCGCTTTATGCCGAAGCCGGACTGAGTGAGGAGGAACAGCAGTTGCTCAACGCGCGCGACTGGCGGGGATTAATTCAGTATGGCGCCAGCTTCTTCCTGCTGGAGAAAATGGGCGCGGTGGTCGGCGTATCCAACCTGCATATTTACGCCGCGATGCGCGGGCAGACGCTGGAGGCGTTTCAGCAAACGCGCAACCAGCAGGTAACCTATTCGGTGGCGGGTAAACGTTAAACGGCCCCGTCCTGAACCTGCTGATAAATAAAACGCAACAGCGCCTGCGTCGCCGGGGAGGGCAGGCTGCCGGCGCGAAACGTCAGCCCGATACGCCGGGTGGTATCGGGCAGGGGAACCGGCAACACGCTGAGCAGCCCATTGTCAGTTTCAAAACGCATCTGGCTGGCGGAGACCGCCGCCAGCATGTCGGAGCCCTGCAGTAATCCTCGCACCATCGCCGCATCCCCGGTCTCTACCGTCGGCTGGGGCAGCGGCAGCCCCAGGGTGACAAACGCCTTATCCAGCAAATTGCGCGCCGGCGCGTTGGCGCGCGGCAGCACCCATTGCGCTGTCGCCAGCTGGCTGCGCGGGTCCGGATGGCGCAGCAGCGGGTGGTTATTACGCAGTAAAATCAACATATCCTCTTCGAATAACGCTTCGCTACAGAGGTCCGGGAGATCTTCATCCTGGCGCAGGGCGCCGATAATAAAATCGATATTACCTGCCCGCATATCGGCGACCAGCGACTCATACGGGCTTTCATTGGTCATGAGGGTGATGCCCGGGTGCTGGGCCAGAAAGGCGGCGATGGCGGAGGGCAGTAGCCGGGTCCGGCTCAGCGGCAGGGCGCCAATGCGCACGGTGCCCTCCAGCACCCCGCGACGGGCAGCGAGATCGCTCCAGATGTTTTCCAGCTCGTTGAGCGCTCTGCTCACCGGGGGATAGAGTAGCTCCGCGGCAGGCGTGGGACGCACCCCCTCTGGCGTCCGGCGAAATAGCGCCGAATCCGCTCCTTTTTCCAGGACCTTCAGCGCGGCACTGACCGCCGGCTGAGTGATCCCCAACTGTTGCGCGACGGTTTGGGTATGGTTGACGTGATAGAGCTGAATAAAAATGGCTAAGCGGCGGGTATTGAACAGCCAGCCGGCGTCCGCCAGCGGGCCGCTGCTGCGGGTATGGTGCTTCTGCAGCAGCGCCGGGATGGCCTGCAGGTCGTCAATCGCCCGCCGGGCGCGCGGCAGGATGCACTTGCCATACTCGGTGGGCACCATGCCGCTGTAATGGCGTTCGAACAGCGTGACGTTCAACGCGGCTTCAAGATCGCGAATAGCCCGGGTTATCGCTGACTGCGTGCGGAATAAGTCATCGGCCGCGCGTGAGACGCTACCGCGCAGCGCGACCTGACAGAAAAAGCGCAGCTGCATGATATTTATAATTTTATCGTGCTTTCTCTTTAGCATTGTTCGTCAGGCCTGAAAAAGTGAGTGAGACGACAACATAAATAAAAATCATAGCCTTCGCAAGTTAACGAATTACCTCCCCACGACGGGACATGACAAGCTGAAAAAAACAACAGAGGAAGCCATCATGTCTCATCCGGTTAGCGAAAAAAGTGCCCTTGTCGTCAGCGCCCACTCGGCCGATTTCGTCTGGCGCGCGGGCGGTGCGATAGCGCTGCATGCCCTGCAGGGCTATCAGGTCCATGTGGTCTGTTTATCCTTTGGCGAGCGCGGCGAGTCCGCCAAACTGTGGCGTAAAGGCAACATGACCGAGGAGGCGGTGAAGCAGGTGCGTCGCGAAGAGGCGCAGGCCGCCGCCGCGATCCTGGGCGCCAGCGTCGAATTCTTTGATATCGGTGACTATCCGCTGCGCGCCGATAAAGAGACGCTATTTCGTCTGGCGGATGTGTATCGCCGTATCCAGCCCCACTTTGTCCTGACGCACTCCCTGCACGATCCCTATAACTACGATCATCCGCTGGCCTCCCATCTGGCGCAGGAAGCACGGATTATCGCCCAGGCAGAAGGCTATCGCCCTGGCGAGAAAATTGTCGCTGCTCCCCCGGTTTACTGTTTCGAACCGCACCAGCCGGAGCAGTGCAACTGGAAACCCGATGTGTTGCTGGACATCACCGCCGTCTGGGAGAAAAAGTATCAGGCCATTCAGTGCATGCAGGGTCAGGAGCATCTGTGGGAATACTACACCCGCGTGGCGCTGCAGCGCGGGGTGCAGGCCAAGCGCAATATCGGCATCACGGCCGCGCGCGATATCGTTCACGGCGAAGCCTTCCAGAGCATCTTCCCCCGCGTAACGGAGAACCTGGCATGAACCTGTTAAATAAAAAAGGCCTTGTGATCCGCCACCTGCCGCGCCATGACGAGGCGGTTTTGCGCCGCTGTGAGGCGGCCGGGGTGGCGACGCTCCATGAAGCCTTGGATCGTCAGGGGCTGATGGGGCCGGCAATCCGTCCGATTCAGCAGGGCGTTAGCCGGGCGGGCAACGCGGTAACCGTGCTGGTGACGCCTGGCGACAATTGGATGTTTCATGTGGCGGTCGAGCAGTGCCGCGCCGGCGATATTCTGGTGGTGGCCCCGACCTCGCCGTGCGGCGATGGCTTCTTCGGCGATCTACTGGCGACGTCTCTCCAATCGCGCGGCGTGGTCGGGCTGGTGGGCGATATCGGCATTCGTGATTCGCAAACGTTGCGGGAAATGGGATTCGCCGTCTGGTCCCGCCAGGTTTATGCCCAGGGGACGGTGAAAGAGAGCCTCGGTTCGGTTAACGTCCCGGTGATATGCGCAGGTCAGCTTGTACAGCCGGGCGATGTCGTAGTGGCCGACGACGATGGCGTCGTGGTGCTGCCTCACGCCCGGGTCCGTGATGTGCTCCATAAAGCGGAAGCCCGCATGAGCAATGAGCTTGCGAAGCGTGAGCGGATGCGCAATGGCGAGCTGGGGCTGGATATTTACGCTATGCGTCCGCGTCTGGCGGAAAAGGGCCTGCGGTATTACGACCGCGCAGACGAGGTGGAGGAATAAATGGCGCAACGCGGAATCCCCTGTCTATGGATGCGCGGCGGCACCTCTAAAGCGGCCTGTTTTCTGGCCGACGATCTGCCTGCCGATCCGGTGCGACGTGATGCGGTGCTGCTGGCGGTGATGGGCTCGCCTGATCCCCGGCAAATTGACGGGATCGGCGGCGCCGATCCGCTGACCAGCAAAGTGGCGATTATCCGCCGCTCCGCACGGCCTGACGCCGATGTGGACTATCTGTTTGCCCAGGTGAACGTGGCGGCGGCTACCGTGGATTATGGCCAAAACTGCGGCAATATTCTCGCCGCCGTTGGCCCTTTCGCCATCGAGCGCGGTCTGGTTCGTCACGATGCGCCGCTCACTCGGGTGCGTATTTTTATGGAGAACACGGGGCAACTGGCGGTGGCAGAGATCCCCTGTGACGCCGACGGGGTCAATTACGTCGGCGAGAGCCGTATCGATGGCGTGCCGGGCAGCGCCAGCCCGATCCTGCTCCATTTTCTTGATGTCGCCGGCTCCAGCTGCGGGGCGCTACTGCCGACCGGCCGGGTCCGTGACCGTTTTGACGGCGTCGAGGTGACCTGCATCGATAACGGAATGCCGGTGATCCTGCTGCGCGCGTGCGACCTCGGTTGCACCGGCTATGAGACGCGCGAACAGCTGGATAATGACGACGCGCTTAAACGTCGCCTGGAGTCGATTCGCCTGCAGGCCGGGCCGCTGATGCAGCTTGGCGACGTCAGCCAGCGCACGGTGCCCAAGATGACCCTGATCGCCGAGCCGCGACACGGCGGCGCCATCAGCAGCCGCACCTTTATCCCCCACCGCTGCCACGCGTCGATCGGCGTATTTGGCGCGGTGAGCGTGGCCAGCGCTTGTCTGCTCCCCGGCTCTGTCGCGCAGGCCCTGGCGCAGGTAGCGCCAGGCGATACGCCGCTGCTCAGCGTCGAGCATCCGACAGGCGAATTTAGCGTGACGCTTCAGCTTGATGCTGACGGCGCCCTGGCTGGCTGCGGCCTGTTACGCACGGCGCGACTGCTGTTTGCTGGCGAGGTTTTTATTCCGGCCCGCGTCTGGCCGCGTGAGGAGTGATGATGACAATCGCGTTTATTGGTTTTGGCGAGGCGGGTGGCATTCTGGCGGCGGATCTGGCCCGTGAGCATGCGGTGACCATTTGGGATTGCAAGCTCAATGGCCCGGAGCGAGAGGCAATGCTCAGGAAAGCCCGTGATTCGCGCGTTCAGGTGGGAAATTCGCTGGCGCAGGCGCTGGAGGGGGCCACGCTGGTTTTTTCTACTGTGACCGCCGGTGAGGCGCTAAAGGTGGCGCAGCAGGCGGCCGCGCTGCTGCAGCCGGGACAATATTTCCTCGATCTCAACTCCGTGGCGCCGGAGACGAAACGGCAGGCGGCTGAACATTTTCTGCCGGGCGCCTACATTGATGTCGCGGTGATGGCGCCGGTACCGCCGGCCCGATTGCAGACACCGTTATTGATCGGCGGGCCGCAGGCGGAGGCGATCGCGCCGCGTCTGCAGGGGCTGGGGCTGAATGCCCGCTATGGCGCCAGTACGGTGGGCCAGGTGTCGGCGATAAAAATGTGCCGTAGCGTGATGATCAAGGGTCTAGAAGCGCTTACCACAGAATGCCTGTTCGCGGCTCGTGAATACGGCGTTGAGGAGGAGGTGCTTAGCTCCTTGCATCATAGTTTTCCCTCTCTGGGCTGGACAGGCGCGTTCCCCGACTATCTGATCAGCCGGGTGGCGGAACATGGCATTCGGCGCAGCGAAGAGATGGAAGAGGTGGTGAAAACCCTGCGTGACGTGGGGAGCGCCGGGATAATGAGCGAGGCGATCGCGAAAAGCCAGCGCCAGCTGCCGGAGCAGATGGCCGCCCGTAGCCTGAGCTACAGGCAGCTGATGCCGTTTGACTGGAAAACGCTGGTCGCGAGGCTGAAATAACCGCTATTTGGCCGGACAGACGATTTTGTCGATTGCGGCCTGGTAGCTTTTCTGGTTATTGCGCTCCTTCGCCAGCGTTGCTTCGCGGACCGCGTTCTTGTTACCGTCGGTCGCCAGCACTTTATTGGCAAAATCGTTGTCGCTGAGGTGGCTTGCTGGCGCGCATTTTTCCTTCACCGCTTTGAGCACCTGCTGTTTTTGCTGCTCGAACTGCAGGCTTTGCAGCGGTGATTCGGCCCACGCCGACGTGGCGCTCAGGGCGGTGACCAGGCATACCATCCAACATGCTTTCATCAGGCTTCTCCTTCCGTAATCGCTTCCGTCAACTATATGCGCAGGCGGGAAAACACGCAAATAGTGGTCAGTTTAACTTATTGAAAATGCGCTTTTTCTCGCCTGCTCAGGCGGCTCTCACCCGCCGCCGCGAGTCGATGGCGATCAGCACCACCGACGCGAGGATCAGCAGAGTGCCCAGCCAGTCCGGCAGCGTGAAGGTGATCCCCAGCAGCAGGAGCGACAGCAGGGCGCTGCTCAGCGGTTCGGCGCAGCTGAGGATCCCGGCCTTTGCGCCGCCAATCTTCTGCGCGCCGTTGAGATAGAGGCTGAAGGTCAGCGAAGTACCGATCACCACCAGGTAGAAAAAAGCTAACAGCAGGCTGCCGTTAACCACAAAATCGGTGCCCTGGCCGCCGTAAAACGGCAATAGCATCGCGCCGCCGAACAGCATGCTCCAGCCGACGATGGGCAGCGTCCCGTAGCGGGCAATCAGCGTTGAAGGATAGGTGGTATAAAACGCGGCGGCAAACGCCGAGGCGATCCCCCAGAACAGCGCCGCCGGCGAAATCGACAGCGTCGTTGGGTTGCCGTGGGTCACCAGCAGAAAGGTGCCCGCCAGCGAGGTGCAGATAGCTCCCAGCACCAGCGGTGTGGGACGCGCTTTGCGGGCGAGGGCGAACCAGGCGACGATGATCGTCGGCGACAGAAACTGCAGCACCGTGGCCGTGGCGGCATTGGATTTTTCAATGGTCATCAGAAAGGTGAACTGCACGGTTAGCGCGCCAAACAGCGAGAAAAACAGCAGGCTTAGGGCGTCGCGGCGGTTTTGCAGCACGCGGAAAATGCGGTCGCCGTGAACAAAGCCGAGCATCAGCAGGATCAGCCCGGCGAACAGCAGACGCGTCATGGTCAGAAACGGCGACGACATCTGGCTTTCCTGCATAATAAATTGCGCACACACCCCGGAACTGCCCCACAGCACGGCGGCAATCAGTACGTTCAGCATCCCTTTTTTGCTGGAGCCCATCTTTTCCTCAAGCGAAATATGACAAAGGGGAATCATAGCATGCGCGCGCCCGGGCGGCGGGGCAGGAAATGGTAGTCGGGCGCGGCGGCGTAACTATTTTGCAGGCCCGGTAAGGCGAAGCCGCCGCCGGGCATTAACCGATAGTCGCGTTCTAGCTTAAATCGACATTTTTACTGCCGAACAGCCAGGTGAGGACAAAGCCGCACAGGTAGGAGACCGCCAGCCCGCCGGCGTAGACCGCCATCCCGGCGTAAATTCCGCTGCCGGAGGTCATCAGCGGCAGCGCCACCAGACCGGACGGGCCGAACACCGTGTTCAGGCCGACCGGCAGCCCCAGCCAGGCGATCAGTCCGACGAAGAACCCGCCGCAGGCGCCGCCGAGGCAGGCGGTGACAAACGGCTTCATCCGCGGCAGGGTGACGCCGTAGATCAGCGGCTCGCCAATCCCGAGGAAGCCCGGAATAATCGCCCCTTTAATCTGGGTTCGCAGCAGCGAATCGCGCTTCGCCCGCCAGAACAGCGCCAGCGCCGCCCCCACCTGCCCGGCCCCGGCCATCGCCAGGATCGGGAACAGCGAGTTAAAGCCCTGGGCGTCCACCAGCGCAAAATAGACCGGGACAAACCCCTGATGGACGCCGAACATCACCGCCAGCAGGAACAGGCCGGCCAGCACCGCCGAGCCAAACGGGTTGCCGTTAAGATGCAGGAACAGCCATGACATGCCGGTAAACAACCAGCCGCCAATCGGCATGATCACCGTAAAGGTCACCGCGCCCATGATCAGCAGCGTCACCGCCGAAGTGAGGATCATATCGAGGTTGGCCGGCATCACCCGCCGCACCTGGCGTTCAACCCACGCGCCAAGGATAGCGGCGATCAGTACGCCGATGATATTGCCGCGCGGATCGATACCATGGCCGAAGAAGGTGGAAATGCCGGCGTAGAAGCCGCTGGTTGCCTCCGGGTTGTAGCCCAGCACGAACAGCGAGGCGATAATCGCGCCGTTCACGCCGGAGCCGCCGAACGCCTTCTGCGCGTTATAGCCAATCAGGATACTCAGAAAGGTGAACATCCCTTTGCTGAAGACCTTCATATAGCCAATCAGCGCCACCAGGCTGGCGTTCGGATGGGCGTTCTCCAGCACGAAAACCTGTTCCGCCAGGGTGGCGAAGCCCAGCAGCAGCCCGACGGCGATAAAGCCGGGGATCAGCGGCGTAAAGATAGTGGCGAATTTGGCGAGAAACTTCTGCACCGCGCTGGTCTGCCTGCCCTTCAGCGCCTGCTTTTTCTCCGCCGCGACGTCGGCCAGCGTCGGCGCGGCGGCGGGCGCCGCCTCCAGCAGGCCGTTCATCATTTCGGCGGCGGTTTGCGCCTTGCCGGGGCCGAGCACCACCTGGAACTGCTCGTCGCTGACGATCACCCCCATCACGCCGTCAATCTGGCGGATGGCGGCGCTGTCGGCCAGACTTTCATCGCGCAGGGTCAAGCGCAGGCGCGTCATGCAGTTGCCCGCCTGCGCGACGTTTGCGGCGCCGCCCACGTGGGCGAGGATCCGCGCTATCATCTCTTTCGTTATTTTTGCCATTGCCCGTTACCTGTCTGTCGGCGCTCAGGTGTTGCTGAGCGCCTTGCGGATATAGCCGTTGTTTTTCGCCAGCAGCGACTGCGCCTCTGCGGCGCTTAAGTCCGCCAGCACCATCACGATCGCCGTTTTACAGTGGCGGCCGCAGGCCTCCAGCGCCTTCTGGGCGGTGGCGCGATCGCAGTCGGTGGCCTCCATCACGATAGAGACCTGGCGCTCAATCAGCTTGGCGTTGGTCGCTTCAACGTCGACCATCAGGTTGCTGTACACCTTGCCGACGCGGATCATCGCCCCGGTGGAGATCATGTTCAGCACCAGCTTCTGCGCGGTGCCGGCTTTCAGGCGGGTAGAGCCAGTGACCACTTCCGGGCCGACTACCGGGGTGATCGCCACGTCCGCCAGCTGGGCCATTTCGCCATGCGGGTTACAGCTGACGATGGCGACAAAGGCATTCTGTCTATGGGCGTATTCCATGGCGCCAATGACGTACGGCGTGCGTCCGCTGGCCGCCAGCCCCACCAGCACATCGCGGTTGCTGAAGTTCAGGTTCTGCAGATCCATCGCCCCCTGCGCTTTGTTGTCTTCCACGTTTTCCACGGCGCTGAGAATCGCTTTATGTCCGCCGGCGATGATCCCCACCACCTGCTCCGGGCGGGTGCCGAAGGTCGGTGGGCATTCACTGGCATCGAGGATCCCCAGACGCCCTGAGGTACCCGCGCCAATGTAAATCAAGCGGCCACCGGCCTGCAGCGCCGCCGCGACCTTATCCACCAGCTCGGCAATCTGCGGCAGATAGGGCGTTATCGCCTGGGCTACCTGCTGGTCTTCCTGGTTTATCACCGTCAGCATCTCGAGGGTGGAGAGGGTGTCAATGTTGGCGCTGTTGGCGTTACGTCGCTCGGTCAGCAGTTTGCTCAGGTCGATACTCATAGAAACCTCGTTATTCTCAGTGGCGCGCAGTATAAGGAATTATTTATTCCTTGCCTGTGAAGAGTATCACGATTAGTACGTGGAGAATAATACGAGAATGGTAGATATGGCGGGAAATAGTGCGGTAATAAATCTGGAATATTTTATTACCGCAGCAGGAGATTAGCGTGCGTCGCGCGGTTTGCTGAGGCCCAGCAGCAGCGCCAGCAGGTAGCAGATGGCCATCGCGAGGCTCATTTTCAGCATCGTTTCGCCGCCGAGACCCGCCAGCGGCGCGGCGATGCCGCCGAAGACAAACATCAGGGTGCCCATCAGCGCGGACGCGGTCCCGGACTGCGCGGCGTCGACGGCGCTCATCGCCTCCGCGCCGGCGACGGTGCTGATGCCGCTCATCAGCGACACGGTAAAGAACAGGCCGACCAGCGCCAGCACCGGCAGATGCAGCCAGGCAAACAGCAGCATGATCGCCGCACAGCTCACGGCCAGCGTCAGGCCGCCGCGCAGCAGGCTTTCGGCGCTAAAGCGGCGCGCCAGACGGGAAAAGATCATCGCGGCGATGATCAGCCCGATACCGTTCAGACCGAACAGCAGACTGAACTGCATGGCGCTCATGCCGTATTCGCTCTGCATCACGAAGGAAGAAGAGCCGATGTAGGAGAACAGCCCGGCCATCATAAAGGCCTGGATCAGGCAGAAGCGCAGAAAGCGGCGATTTTTCAGCACCGGCTGGCCGGGCCGTTGGCGGCTGGCATGCGCCGCTGTGGCCGGGCGCGTTTCCCGCAGGATCGCCAGGCTCATCACCAGCAGCACGCCGCCAATGGCGGCCATCGTCCAGAAGAGAATTCGCCAGTCGAAGGCGGTGATAACGTAGCCGCCCAGCACCGGGGACAGCACCGGCGCAATGCCGTTCACGGTCATCAGCAGGGCGAAAAACTGGGTCAGCAGGGTGCCCTGGTATTTATCGCGGGCGATGGATCGCGACAGCACCGAGCCGCCGGCGCCGGCAAAGCCTTGTAAAAAGCGCCAGACAATCAGCATGTTGATATCGCGGGTCAGGGCGCACATCGCCGAAGAGAAGATAAACAGCAGCAGCGACAGCGCCAGCGGTTTCAGGCGGCCAATGCGGTCGCTCAGCGGGCCGAAAAACAGCTGACCCAGGCCGAGACCAATCAGCGCGGCGGTCAACGACAGCTGGGTCTGGGTGCTGGTGGCCTGCAGCTGCTGAGTGATCTCCGGCAGCGCCGGTAGATAAAAATCCGTGCACAGCGGGCCGATACCCGACAGCAGGCCGAGGATCAGCGCCCAGGAGAGGGAAACACGTGCCATAACGATTCCTTGTAGAGGCTGGGCTCGGTCGCCCGGCGGGTAAGTTTAACTGGCGCCGCCGCCCAGCGACTGCCAGAGGGTGATCCGGTTATTGAGGTCGGTCTGCTGCAGGGACAGCAGCGTCGTTTTCGCCGACCACAGCGTGCGCTGAGCGGTGAGCACCGACAGATAATCGCCGACCCCGGCCTGATAGCTCTTCATGGCGATATCCAGCGATGTCTGCTCGGCGGCGACATACTGCCGCTGAGCATCAAGCTCTTCGCTCAGCGTTTCCCGGCGCGCCAGCGCATCGGCAACGTCCTTAAACGCGCTCTGAATCGATTTCTCGTAGGTGGCGATCAGCCCCTTTTTCTCCGCTTCCGCATAGCGCAGCTGCGCCAGGTTGCTGCCGCCGGTGAACAGCGGCAGGCTGATGGAGGGGGCGAACGACCACACCTGCATCCCGTGGCTGAACAGCGACGACAGCGAGTCGCTGCCGACCCCGGCGCTGGCGGTCAGGGAAATCGACGGGAAGAAGTTCGCCCGCGCCGCGCCGATATCGGCATTGGCGCTCTTCAGATTGTGCTCCGCTTCCTGAATGTCCGGCCGACGCAGCAGCACCGACGACGACACGCCCGCCGGCACCAGCGCGATGCTGTTATCCCCGAGACTCTCGAGAGTGCCGGGCAGCAGGCTCTCCGGCACGGTTTCCCCCGCCAGCAGGTTAATGGCGTTTTTATCCTGCGCCACCAGCGTGCGATAGCTGGCGACGCTGGCGCGCGCCTGCTGATAGACGCTTTCCGCCGAGCTTACATCGCCGGCTGAGGCGGTGCCAACCGCCATCTGGCGGGCGACGATGTTGCGCGAGTTTGCCGCGCTGTCCATGGTCTGCTGCGCCAGCGCCAGATTGCTGTTATCCGTCGCCAGCGTCACCCAGGCGGTGGTCAAATCGGCAATCATCGTCAGCCGGGTATTCTGCGCGGTGAATTCGCTGGCAAGCCAGGTTTCGCGCGCCGCGCGCGACAGGCTCTGGTTCTTGCCGAACAAGTCCAGTTCGAAGCTGGAGACCGCGCCGTCGGCCTGTGAAGCGGAGCTCAGGCCACTGGCCACCGTTTTGCTGCGGGTGTGGCTCAGTTCGGCATCAACGGTGGGAAACAGCGATGCCCGCGTTTCGCCATACTGGGCGCGCGCGGCCTCGATATCGGCCAGCGCCTTTTGCACATCGCGGTTGCTGTTCAGCGCGATGCTGACCACTTTTTTCAGCCGCGCGTCATTGACCACTTTCTGCCAGTCGCCGACCACCGCCGTCGATTCGCCGTGCGCCCCGGGCAGGGTGGCCGGCACCGGCGCGGCCGGGCGATCATAATGCGGGTCAAGCGAGACGCAGCCCGCGGTCAGGAGCGCGATAAACATAAAACTCAAACGAAACATACCTTACTCCTGAGAAGGACGTTGGCGGGTGAAGAGACGTTTCACCAGCACGAAGAACAGCGGTACGAAGAACACCGCCAGCAGGGTGGCCGTCAGGGTGCCGCCGATAATCCCGGTGCCGATCGCCACGCGGCTGTTGGCTCCGGCGCCGGTGGCGATGGCCAGCGGCAGCACCCCGGCGATAAACGCCAGCGAGGTCATGACAATCGGGCGCAGGCGAGTCTGCGCGGCGCGGATCGCCGCCCGGGAGAGCGAATACCCCTCATCCACGGCGGATTCAGCGAACTCCACGATCAGGATGGCGTTTTTCGACGACAGGCCGATGGTGGTCAGCAGCGCCACCTGGAAGTAGACGTCGTTGCTTAAGCCGCGCAGCGTCGCCGCCAGCGCCGCGCCAAGCAGGCCGAGCGGGATGACCATGATCACCGAGAACGGCACCGACCAGCTCTCATACAGCGCCGCCAGGCACAGGAACACCACCAGAATCGAGATGGCGTACAGGCTCATCGCCTGGCCGCTGGCCAGCTTTTCCTGCAGCGAAATGCCGCTCCACGCCCAGGTGGAGCCCGCCGGCAGGCTGTCGGCCAGCTTTTCCATCTTGTCCATCGCCGCGCCGGAGCTGAAGCCGGCGGCGTTTTCGCCCTGGATCTCAAAGGCGGCGGAGCCGTTGTAGCGCACCAGGCTTTCCGGGCCGTATTGCCAGTGGGTGGTGGCGAAGGCGGAGAACGGCGTCATGCTGTTATCGCTGCCGCGAACGAACCATTTGCCAAGGTCCGACGGCACCGCGCGCGCGTCGCTTTCGCCCTGGATATAGACCTTTTTCACCCGGCCGCGATCGATAAAGTCATTCACGTAGGTACCGCCCCAGGCGCTGGAGAGCGTATCGGTCACGTCGCTCAGCGACAGCCCCAGCGAGACGGCTTTGTTGTTGTCGATATCCACCTGCAGCTGCGGCATCTGCGGCAGATCGTTAGCGCGCACCGACTGCAGTTCGCTGCTCTGGTTGGCCGCCGCCAGCAGCTGGCTGCGCAGCTTCATCAGGCTGTCACGGTCGGTACCGCCGCTGGCCATCAGTTCGAAGGTGAAGCCGTTGCTCTGCCCGAGACCGTCTACCGACGGCGGGGTCATGGCGAAGAGGGTGGCGTCGCGGATCGTCCCCAGCTCTTTGGTGGCGCGCAGGGCAATGGCCTGGGCGGTATTATCGTCCCCTTTGCGCTGCGACCAGTTTTTCAGCGACACGAAGGCCATCCCGGCGTTCTGCCCGCTGCCGCTAAAGCTGAAGCCGTCGACGGTGAAAATGACATCGGTATTGGCTTTCTCTTTGGTGAGGAACCAGTCGGTGACCTGGCGGCGCACCTCGGCGGTACGCACCGCCGTCGCCCCGGCGGGCAGGGTGTACTGGACCATGATCTCCCCCTGGTCCTCCACCGGCAGGAAGCTGCCCGGCAGCTTCCACATCGCCAGCGCCATCGCCCCGCAAATCAGCGCGTAAGCGCCCATCATCACTGCGCCCCGGCGCAGGCCGCCGAGCACCCGGCGCTGGTAGCCCGCCTCCGTACGTCCCCACAGGCGGTTAAAGGCGCCGAAGAACCCTTTGGTGTGCGGTTTGGAGTGGCTGAGCAGCGCGCCGCACAGCGCCGGGGTGAGGGTCAGCGCTACCACTACCGACAGCATCATCGCCGAGATAATGGTTACCGAGAACTGGCGATAGATGACCCCAGTCGAACCGCCGAAGAAGGCCATCGGCAGGAACACCGCCGACAGCACCAGGGCAATCGCCACCAGCGCGCCGGAGATTTCGCCCATCGATTTTTCGGTGGCTTCGCGAGCGGGGAGCCCTTCGTCGCGCATAATGCGCTCGACGTTCTCCACCACCACGATGGCGTCATCCACCAGCAGGCCGATCGCTAGCACCATGGCGAACAGCGTCAGGGTGTTAATCGAGTAGCCGAACAGGGCCAGCACGCCGAAGGTGCCAAGCAGCACCACCGGCACCGCTACCGCCGGAATGAGCGTCGCGCGGAAGTTCTGCAGGAACAGATACATCACGCAGACGACGAGGATAATCGCTTCGAACAGGGTCTGAATCACGTCCTCGACCGAGATTTTGATGAACTCGGTGCTGTCCTTCGGATAGGCAATATCGTAACCCTGCGGCATCTGACGCTGGAATTCGGCGATTTTGCTTTTCACCAGCGTCGCGGTGTCCAGCGCGTTGGCGCCGGGGGCCATCATCACCGCGATCCCGGCGGCCGGGTGGCCGTTCAGATTGGCGGTGGCGGTGTAATCCTCGCTACCCATCTCCACCCGCGCGACATCGCTCAGGCGCACTACCGAGCCGTCGGCCTGGCTTTTCACGATGATCGCTTTGAACTGGTCAGGGGTTTGCAGCCGGGACTGCGCGCGCACGGTGGCGGTTAATTGCTGGGCATTGGACGACGGTAGCGCGCCGATTTTACCGGCGGAAACCTGCACGTTCTGCGCCTCAATCGCCGACTGGACGTCGGAAGGCATCAGCGAGTAGGAGGCGAGTTTGGTCGGGTCCATCCAGACGCGCATCGCGTATTCGGCACCGAATACCTGCAGGCTGCCGACGCCCTCCACGCGCGCCAGCGGGTCCTGCATATTGCTGACCAGCCAGTCGGAGATATCGGAGCTGGTGGCGCGGTTGGTTTTGTCATACACCGCAAGGATCAGCAGAAAGCTGCTCTGCGATTTTTCCACCGTTACGCCGGACTGCTGGACTTCGCTCGGCAGCCGCGATTCCGCCTGCTGCACTTTGTTTTGTACCTGCACCTGGGCGGTGTCCGGGTCGGTCCCCTGCTCAAAGGTGACGGTGATGCTGACCGAGCCGTCGGAGCTGCTGGTGGAGCTGAAGTAGAGCAGATGGTCGAGGCCGGTGAGCTGCTGCTCGATGACCTGGGTGACGCTGTTCTCCAGGGTTTCGGCGGACGCCCCGGTATAGGTGGCGGAGATTTTCACCGCCGGCGGGGCGACATCCGGGTACTGGCCTACCGGCAGCGTGCGGATCGCCAGCACCCCGGCGAGCATAATCAGAATGGCGATCACCCAGGCAAAGACCGGGCGACGCACGAAGAAACGGGAGAACATCAGGCGTTGCCTCCGTTATTGTTGACGGCGACGGCCTTCACTGTCTGTCCGGGGGCCACTTTACCGGTGCCTTCGACAATCAGCTTGTCGCCCGCTTTCAGGCCGCTCAGCACCAGCCATTTATCGCCGTAGGTGTCGCCGGTTTCCACGGTACGCTGCTCAACTTTGTTGGCGGCATCGACCACCAGCGCCGTGGCGTCGCCTTTGGCATCGCGGGTGATCCCCTGCTGCGGGGCGAGGATCGCGTCGTTCATGATGCCTTCATCGATGCGCGCGCGGACGAACATCCCCGGCAGCAGGACGTGCTGCGGGTTGGGGAAGATAGCGCGCAGGGTCACCGAGCCGGTGGATTCATCGACGGCGACTTCGGTGAGCGCCAGACGCCCTTTTTCCTGGTAGGTACTGCCATCTTCCAGGGTTAACGTCACGCTGAGGGTGTCGCTGTTGCTGGCCAGGCTTTGTTTGCGTAAACGCAGGAGATCGACGCTGGATCGCGTCAGATCGACATACATGGTGTCGAGCCCGCGGATCGTCGCCAGCGCGGTATCCTGATCGGCGGAGACCAGCGCCCCCGGCGTAACCGACGAGATGCCGATGCGCCCGGCTATCGGCGCGGTGACGGTGGTCCAGTTCAGGTTAATGCGCGCGCTCTCCAGCGCCGCTTTCTTCGATTCCACGCTGGCCTTGTCCTGGGCGCAGGTGGAGGCGGCGTCGTCAGCATCCTGGCGGGAAACGCCGTTATCCCTGACCAGCGACGCGTAGCGCTGGGCCTTCTGGCAATCGGAGACCACCAGCGCCTGGGCCTGTTTCAGCGCCGCCGCCGCTTCGTTCCAGGTCGCGCGATAGCTGGAGGGATCGATCTGGTAAAGGGCCTGCCCGGCCTTCACCATATCGCCTTCGGTAAACAGGCGTTTCTGGATGATGCCGCCCACCTGCGGGCGAACTTCGGCGCTGAGCGAGGCGGTGGTGCGGCCGGTGAGCTGGCTGACTACCGGCACCGGCTGGCTTTGCAGGGTGACCACGCCCACTTCCGGCGTGGGTTGCTGCGGAGCAGATGTCTGCGCATTATCGCATCCGCTAAGGAGAAATAATGCTGTCGCGATGGGAGCTATGATGTATTTCATTATATTTTCTCAAGATATAAGACGTCCGCCCCGTTTATTTAAAAACGAGGGAATAGGTTGGGCGCTGAGGCATTTTCGGGTGAGCGAAAATGACAAAAAAGGAACACAGATGTTCCTGAACGTGATTGTTATTGTGTCTCCGCTGAAGCCAACCTCTTCGGTCTTCAGGAGGTGAAAAGCGCATCTCCTCTGGTTTTGTAGTGAGAATGATCATTCTCATTTTTCCCCATTATACGATCCATCGCGATAATGGAAAGGTTTTTTTGCTTACTTTTAGAACGCAAAAAATTAAGGCAAATAATCATGGAGAAAATAAGAATATTTTGTGAAAGTGGAGAGGGGAAATAACCATTCGGCAGCGCGATACTGGAGATAGTTAATGACACTAATCATTACAAAAAGCATTAACCCCGACGATCAACAAGAATTGTTTGCCGGTCTGCGGCAGTATAATCAGCAGTATCTCGATGCGGCGCAGTTTGGCGATCTGGGGATTTACTCGCGCGATGCGCAAGGGGTAATGCAGGGCGGGCTGATTGCCAAACGCAAGGGCAACTGGCTGTGCATTGAGTATCTGTGGGTTAGCGAGACGACGCGCGGGCGCGGGCTGGGGAGCGAGCTGATGCAGGAGGCGGAACAGCAGGCGCAGGCGCAAGGCTGCAGCCATCTGCTGGTGGATACCTTTAGCTTCCAGGCGCTGCCGTTTTATCAGAAATTAGGCTATCAGCTGCAGATGTCGCTGCCCGACTTCCCGCACGCAGGCATGCAGCGCCACTATTTGTCGAAGGCGCTGTAACGATCCTGGTATCCCCGGGCGGTCAGGTACCGTACCTGTGGTTGTGCCGGATGGCGGCATAAAGGCCTTATCCGGCCTACCTTCCGAGCGGCCTGTTATTGATATACCCACTTGCGCGACTGAAACTGCCGGTGCTGGCGGCCTCAAAATCGCTGAGACGTTCCCGGAAGGCCGGGGCAGCCCGCATGGATGCGGGCTGAGGGCCGTGTTTTGCA
>NZ_MJDM01000005.1:3129033-3750327 GCF_008452795.1 Klebsiella sp. AqSCr | reverse complement strand
ACACGGCCCTCAGCCCGCATCCATGCGGGCTGCCCCGGCCTGCCGGGAACGTCTCAGCGATTTTGAGGCCGTCAGCACCGGCAGTTTCAGCAAGAAAAGTGAATAAATTAACGACAGGTCGTACGAACGTAGGCCGGGTAAGGCGACAGCCGCCACCCGGCACAAAATCGGCTCTGTGCCCGCTGTCCTTGCCCGGCGGCGCTGCGCTTGCGCGGGCCTACAGACAGTCAGAGCCGGATGCGTTGGCCGGGTAAGGCGCAGCCGCCACCCGGCATAACACACGCGGACTCAGAATCGCGTCACAAACGGCGCGGTATCCGGCAGGGCAATGGTGGTTGAGGCTTTTAGCTGCGGCGTCCCCAGATAGAGGAAGCCGACAATTTTATCCTGTTCGCGGCACTTGAAGCCGGCCCGCACCACCGGACTCTCGGTCAATGCTCCGCTGCGCCAGATACCGTTGAATCCCTGAGCCAGGGCCGCCATCTGCATCGCCATCACCGCGCAGCCAGCGGACATTTCCTGCTCCCAGCGCGGCACCTTAGGGTGGTCTTCACAGCGCGCGACCACGGTAATAATCAGCGGCGCGCGGAACGGCGCATTGCGGGCTTTCTCAATTCCCTTCTCATCCTGGCCGGCCTCTCTGGCCCCTTTTTCCAGCAACTGGCTGAAGCGCTCGCGGCCGTCATCGGCGATAATAAAGAAGCGCCACGGCTGCAGGGTGCCATGATCCGGGGCGCGCAGCCCGGCGCGCAGAATGTTTTCCAGCTGTTCGCCCGCCGGGGCAGGTTCCGCCAGGCGGGAAGCGCTCCGGCGATTAAGCAGTAGATCGAGAGCATCCATCTGTATAACTCCTGTGATGTCATTTTTCATAAAATTAACATGCACAAGGATTTTGTTACAGCGCGGTCGGTGATTCCTGCTGACAACCGACGGCTCACTCTTTAGGATAGCCAGACGCGGCGGCCCCTGCGGCCTGCCCTTTTTAGATAACGTTAGGGAGAAGACATGCGAACCCTTTGGCGACTGATTGCCAGCTTTTTTAAATGGACGTGGCGGATACTCAACTTTATTCGCAAACTGGCCCTCAATGCGATCTTCCTGGTGCTGGTGCTGGTGTGTATCGGCATCTGGAGCCAGTTCAGCAGCACCACCAGCGAACATGCCGCGCGCGGCGCGCTGTTGCTGGATATTACCGGCGTGGTGGTGGATAAACCATCCGCCAGCAGCAAGCTCGGCGTGATTGGCCGCCAGCTGTTTGGCGCCAGCTCGGACCGTCTGCAGGAGAATTCCCTGTTCGATATCGTGCAGACCATTCGCCAGGCGAAGGATGACCGCAATATCACCGGTATTGTGCTGGATTTGAAAAACTTCGTCGGCGGCGACCAGCCATCCATGCAGTACATCGGCAAAGCGCTGCGCGAATTCCGCGATAGCGGCAAACCGGTGTATGCCGTTGGCAGCAGCTACAGCCAGGGCCAGTACTACCTGGCGAGCTTCGCCAACAAAATCTGGCTCTCGCCGCAGGGCGAGGTAGACCTGCACGGCTTCGCTACCAACGGGCTATATTACAAATCGCTGCTGGATAAGCTGAAGGTCTCCACCCATGTCTTCCGCGTCGGCACCTATAAATCCGCCGTCGAGCCATTCATCCGCGATGATATGTCCCCTGCCGCCCGCGAAGCGGATAGCCGCTGGATTGGCGAACTGTGGCAGAACTACCTCAACACCATTGCCGCCAACCGCCAGATCACCGCCCAGCAGCTCTTCCCGGGCGCCCAGGGCATTATCGATGGCCTGCGTAAGGTGGGCGGCGATACGGCGAAATATGCGCTGGACAATAAGCTGGTGGATGAGCTGGCGACCTCCACGGAAGTGGAAAAGGCGCTGACCAAACAGTTTGGCTGGAGCAAAGCGGATAACAATTACCGGGCGATCAGCTATTACGACTACAACGTGAAGACGCCGTCTGACCAGGGTTCCGCCATCGCGGTAATCTTCGCCAACGGCGCCATCATGGACGGTGAAGAGACCCCGGGCAACGTCGGCGGCGATACCACCGCAGCGCAAATTCGCGATGCGCGCCTCGATCCGAAAATTAAGGCCATCGTTCTGCGCGTAAACAGCCCGGGCGGCAGCGTAACCGCTTCGGAAATCATTCGTGAAGAGCTGGCGGCAGCCAAAGCCGCCGGTAAACCGGTAGTGGTCTCGATGGGCGGCATGGCGGCGTCCGGCGGCTACTGGATCTCCACCCCAGCGGATTACATCGTGGCGAACCCAAGCACCCTCACCGGCTCCATTGGCATCTTTGGGGTGATCAACACCGTGGAAAATACCCTCGGGTCGATTGGCGTCCACACCGACGGCGTCGCCACGTCGCCGCTGGCGGATGTCTCCAGCACCAAAGCGCTGCCGCCGGAAGTGCAGCAGCTGATGCAGTTGAGCATTGAGAATGGCTATCAGCGCTTTATCACCCTGGTGGCTAACGCCCGTAAGAGCACGCCGGAGAAAATCGACCAGATCGCCCAGGGCCACGTCTGGACCGGGGAAGATGCCAAAGCCAACGGCCTGGTCGACAGCCTCGGCGACTTCGACGACGCGGTGGCCAAAGCCGCCGAGCTGGCGAAGCTGAAAACCTGGCACCTCAACTACTATCAGGAAGAGCCGACCTTCTTCTCGATGGTGCTGGATAGCCTGACCGGCTCGGTACGCGCCTCGCTGCCGGCGGCCATTCAGGCCTGGCTGCCTGCGCCGGTCGCCGCGGCGGCCGAGACGGTGAAAGCGGAGAGCGACAAGCTGGCGGCGTTTAACGACCCGCAGAATCGCTATGCCTTCTGCCTGACCTGCGCTAACATCCGTTAATACGCAGCGGCTGCCCCGTCTCCCGGGGCAGCCTTTTTCCCTCTCCTGCCAACACTGCCACAAAGCCCGCGACCGACGCTGTATTTTTTCCTGCGTCTCTTTATACTGCGCCTGTCTACGACCAACCTAAGCGATGCTATGCAAAAAAAATCGATTTACGTTGCCTACACCGGTGGGACCATCGGTATGCAGCGCTCTGAACACGGCTATGTACCCGTTTCCGGCCATCTGCAGCGTCAGCTGGCGCTGATGCCGGAGTTCCATCGTCCGGAGATGCCGGACTTCACGATCCATGAATACCATCCGCTGATGGATTCATCCGATATGACCCCCGAGGACTGGCAGCACATCGCCGACGATATCCGCAGCCATTATGAGGAGTATGATGGCTTTGTGATCCTCCACGGAACTGACACCATGGCGTTTACCGCCTCGGCGCTGTCGTTCATGCTGGAAAACCTTGGCAAGCCGGTCATTGTGACAGGGTCACAAATTCCGCTGGCCGAGCTGCGTTCCGATGGTCAGATTAACCTGCTCAACGCCCTGTACGTCGCCGCCAACTATCCGATTAACGAAGTGGCGCTGTTCTTCAACAATCGACTGTTCCGCGGCAACCGCACCACCAAAGCCCATGCCGACGGCTTCGACGCTTTCGCCTCGCCAAACCTTGCCCCGCTGCTGGAGGCCGGGATCCATATTCGCCGTCTCGGTACTCCGCCGGCGCCGCAGGGCAGCGGAGATCTTATCGTGCACCCCATCACTCCGCAGCCGATTGGCGTGGTGACGATTTACCCCGGCATCTCCGCCGACGTGGTGCGCAATTTTCTGCGCCAACCGGTGAAAGCGCTGATCCTCCGCTCCTATGGCGTCGGCAATGCCCCACAGAATGGCGAGTTTATTCAGGTGCTGGCGGAAGCCAGCCAGCGCGGTATTGTGGTGGTCAATCTGACGCAGTGCATGTCCGGAAAGGTGAACATGGGCGGCTATGCCACCGGCAACGCCCTCGCCCAGGCGGGGGTCATCAGTGGTTTCGATATGACAGTGGAAGCGACGCTGACCAAGCTACACTATCTGCTTAGCCAGCAGCTGGACGTTGACGCCATTCGCGCGGCGATGCAGCAAAATCTGCGTGGCGAACTCACCCCCGACGAGGCTTAAGGAGGACGTATGGCACATCGAGCGCTGTTACTGGTTGATTTGCAGAACGACTTTTGCGCCGGCGGCGCGCTGGCGGTTCCTGAAGGCGACAGTACCGTCGACGTAGCCAATGCGCTTATCGACTGGAGCCTGGCGCGCGGCGAGCCCATCGTCGCCAGCCAGGACTGGCATCCGGCGGATCACGGCAGTTTCGCCAGCCAGCACCAGGTGGAACCCTACACCGAGGGCGAGCTGGACGGCCTGGCGCAAACTTTCTGGCCGGATCACTGCGTGCAGCACAGCGAAGGCGCGGCGCTGCATCCGCTGCTCAAGCAGCAGGCGATCGCCGCTGTGTTCCACAAAGGGCAAAACCGGATCATCGACAGCTATAGCGCTTTCTTTGACAACGGTCACCGGCAGAAAACCGAACTGGACGGCTGGCTGCGTGGTCAGGGGATCGTGGAGCTGACCGTTCTCGGCCTCGCCACCGATTACTGCGTTAAGTTCACCGTGCTGGATGCCCTGGCGCTGGGCTACGCGGTCAACGTCATCACCGACGGCTGTCGCGGCGTAAATCTGCAGCCGCAGGACAGCAGCCAGGCGTTTATGGAAATGGCCGCCGCGGGCGCCACGCTCTATACCCTCGACGACTGGCGGGAAACCCACGCGTAACCTGTGCCGACAGGCATTCTTCCTGTCGGCGCTTTTCTCAGGCCAGCGTTGAAATCTCCTCCAACGAGATCTTGCGCGTTTCGATGCCAAAGCAGAACAGGATTAGCGCGCAGAGCACCAGCATTACCCCGAGCACCATAAAAACCGTAATCGCCCCGGAGCGGGTCAACAGGACCGCGACACCGTAGGGGGTAAAGACGGCAACAATCCGCCCTACCGCGTTGACAAAGCCTGAACCGCGCAACCGGAGATGCGTTGGCCACAACTCAGGCACGTACACCGCCGAGGCAAAGCAGACGTACATGTACAGGAAAAAAATCATCACCAGGCCATAGCTTAAGATGGCCCACTCTGCGGTTTGAATCGAATAGAAGTAGCCGAGAAGCGCAATAATAATCAGCAACGATGAGCCAAACAATCGCCGCGGAAAACGGTCGATAATCAGCGCGGCTATAAATATACCCACCGGCGCGCCAATCATAATAATCGCGGTCATCAAGATTGACTTTGTCACGTCGATCCCCGAATTAACAAAAATTGTCGGGATCCACACCGTAATAGTATAGAGCGAAATGTTCATCGCGATGAGCACCGTAATTGCCACCAGCGTTCGCCGCAGCATGTGGCCTTTAAACAACAACCAGAAAGAGCCGCTTTCCACACCCACCTCCGCCCTATGTTCCGCGCTTTGCCAGGCCGGTAAGATAATGTTTTTCTCTTTCTCGATTTGCGACTCTACCTGCTGGAGGTGCTTTTCAGCCGCGCTTCGCTGCCCTTTACCCGCCAGCCAGCGCGGAGACTCAATAAAATATCTTCCCGACAGATACCAGGCAAGCAGCATAGCCGCGCCGCCGAGCAGAAACATTATCCGCCAGCTTAAAAAAGCAATCACCACTATGCCAATAGCCGCCGATAGCATGGGCGACCAGTTACCGACAAAAGAGAGCCGGGCGGACCATTTTCCGCGCACTGCGGGTGGAATAAACTCGGTAAATGAAGCATAACCTATCATTATTAACGCCCCCATTCCGCAGCCCATCAGACAGCGGCAAAAGATAAGCCAGTACATGTTAGGCACAAAGGTTGCCACACAAGCCGAAATCCCGACGATCAGCAAATTCAGGCGAAATGCCTTACGTCGCCCGAGATAATCACCTATAAAACCGCCGGTTAGCGAACCTATAAAATAGCCAAACATCAGCGCTGAGGTAAATGCCGCATTGAGGTAATTATTTGACCAGCCGTTGCTGACTAACTTTGCCAGCACCACGTTGCCAGAATAGCTGAGAAAACCGGTGATTAATAAACTAAAACTGATGATACCAAAAATACGAAAATGAAATCGCGATAAAGGTAAGCGGTCTAATCTTGCGCCGATAGGGTCACATTGTTCCATCAGGATGCCTCAATTTCAGCTAAAATATAAAATATGGCGACAGCGGCAGAGTCACTTTTGCCGCGCCATCCATCATCATTAAATTTTTATGGCATTACCCAGGCGCAAACTAAAATAATATTAATCGGAATAGCAATAAAGCTAATAAACGAGTTGAATATTATTCTCTTTACAAAATGCTATCCATTCCGCACCTGGTGCCTTATTGGTTATAAGGTAATTAATATGGCTAAAATCTACCAACTGGACAAAAGCTTTACGATCGAACTTAGAGTGATCGACCAACAGCGCCACTTCCGTCGCCTGGCGAATCATCGTTTTCTTGATTTCCGCTTCTGCTTCGTTGGAGTCAAGCGCTCCGTTCTTCATATCCAGCCCTTTACAGCTCATTACCATAATATCAACGTGATAACGACTGATAATTTCCTTAGTGATTCTTCCCTGCAGCGACAGCGTATTTTTATTCAGTTCACCGCCGGTAGAAACAACGTTAATTTCCGACTGCGCCAGCTCGTGAAAAGCTTCCGCCGAGTTGGTTAACAGCGTGAGATCGTTTCTTTTCTTCAGCAGTTTTAATAACTCCATCGCCGTACTGCTGGAATCAGCAGCCATAGTGGTTTTATTCTTAATAAATGGTAATGCATTACGGGCAATGGTCTGTTTCTCTTCAAAGAAAGACTTTGCGCGTTTATAAAAATGAATGTTATCGGATAATGCGGTGGTGTTTAATACCGCACCGCCATACGTACGGGTCAGAAAACCCTCATCTTCGAGCTTTTCAAGATCGCGGCGAATAGTTTCCTCCGTGACCTGAAAAATTGAGCTTAAATGAGAAACCACCACTTTCTTATCATTAGCCACCATTTGCTTGATGGCCTGAATCCTGTCTTTTGCCGCCACGATAACACCTCTGTTTCCTGCAACGTAATAATAAGACCGTAGTATCTCACAGGCTATGTTTATTTTCAAAAGAACCTGTCTGAATCACAGATTTTAATACTCTATTACACAGAAACAGAGGCCAGGCCGTTCTCCCGTTACTTCGTATCCAGCGCTACTGCCATTTCACGCATTAATAGTGAATCCTCATCAGTCAAGGCGATAGTTAATGCATCAGTATTCTCGCGAACTTGCTCTGGTGACGTTGCGCCACTCAGCAAGGTGATTAAGTCGCTCTGTTTTAAAATCCACGCCAGCGCCAGCGCGGGGATCGTGCAGTGGTATTTTGCACACAGCGGCCGCCACTCCTCGAGCATATCCATTACCCGCAGCATATTTTCCCGCTGGAACCAGACTTTGTTAGCCCGCGCGCCGCCGGGAACATAATCCCGGCCGATAGTCCCGGTCAACAGCCCCTGCTCAAGCGGTGAATAGACCTGCACAATGATGCCATTCTGCCGGCATAACGGCAGCAGTTCACCTTCCAGCGCCCGGTCAAGGATGCTGTACTTGGCCTGGATGATATCCAGCTCACCGTGTTTGAGATACTCCCTGATATGCCCGGCATCGACGTTCGCCGCACCGATAGAACGAATTTTCCCCTCTTTTTTCAGTGCGTTCAGCGTATCTACAGTTTCCGCAATCGGCGTAAAACAGGGCTCTACGGACTGCCAGTGGGTCATATAGATATCAATGGTGTCGATACCCAGCCTTTGCAGGCTGGCTTCCACCTCTTCGCGAATCGACTCAGGCGTGAGATTTTTGTACAGCTGACGATCGCCAACTTTGTTAAACAGGCTGCCCGTCCGCTCCCAGACGATGCCACATTTGGTTTCGACAACGATATCGTTACGCGGCAGCTTTTTCAGCGCCTGCCCGACAATCACTTCACTGTTGCCAAAATTGTATCCCGGCGCGGTATCAATCAGATTAATGCCGCAGCGATGCGCCTCGACAATGGTATCGATGCAAACCTGCAAATCGAGATCGCCGTTCCATGCCGGACCGCCGCCAATAGCCCATGTCCCTAATCCCATGCGGGAAAGTTTAATATCCGTACTGCCTAAAGGAATCATTTTCATCTGCCGCTATTACCCTTCGTATTCGTCGAGAAGTTGTTCAACCAGCTTTCTGTTTTTCACGCCCGTTGTGGCACCCACGCTCAGTACCGATATTGCGGCCGTTGCGTTAGCAAACAACGCGCACTCGCGCAGCGGCTTGCCTTCAAGCAGCGCGGAGATAAATCCCGAGGCAAAATTATCCCCCGCGCCGATGGTGTCGATGGCGGTAATTCCCGACACCGCAGGGACCTCCATTTTCATATCGGCACGCTTGATAAAGCAGCCTCTCTTGCCGGTCTTGATCACTACCGTTTTCACGCCGCAGTCGAGGAAGCTGTCGGCAATTTCATCCAGCGTCTCTTTCCCGGTGAGAAGTCTCGCCTCTTCAAAGTTGGGAAACAGATAATCCACGTAGCTCAGCGCATGGCGAATATCTTCCAGCGTTTCGTTAAGGCGGGGCTTAATCATATCGGCGCAAATAATTAACCGATACGCTTTCGCCTGCGTAAAAATCTCCGTTAACGCTTTACCATCGAGCAGCGGGCTATTAAAAATACTCGCCAGCGACAGCACCTTTGCCTGCGAGAAGCGGTCTAAATCAACATCGTTAATATTTAGTTTCCACAGGCTGCCGTTGCGATTGGTGACAAAAGTACGTTCACCATCGGCGGTGACTAAACCCACATTAATGGAAGTATCAATATCGGCATCCTGCTTCAGGCTCTGAATATCAATATTCTCCCGCCGACAGTGATCGACAATAAAATGTCCTGGCGCGTCATCGCCCACGCGGCTAATTAACGCCGTGCGATGACCGAGACGAGAAATAATTGTCGCTTCATTAATCGCATCCCCTCCCGTGGTCATGGCAATGCGTTCTAATGGGTAAGAGTCAACATCAAAGATATTTTTACTCACCGGTTGAAGGGGAATATCAACAATAGCTGCCCCGATACAAATAACCTCGATATTCTCCATATTGTCATTCCGCTTCACCGTCAGAGCCAAACAGTTTGATTTTCTCCATAGCGCGCACTTTAACCGCTTTGCGGACCTCGCGCTCAACGTGCAGGAAAGGCTGATTCTGATTCTCCTGCACCGCCGCCATTGCCGCCTGACACAGTTCGGTATGGATATTGATTTTCGAAATGCCTAATGAAATAGCTTTTTTGATATCCGCATCGCTAATACCGGACGCGCCGTGCAGCACCAGCGGAACGGATACCGCCTCGCGTACGCGTTTAACCACCTCAAAATTCAGTTTGGGTTCTGAGGTATAAACCCCATGCTGGTTACCAATTGCCACCGCCAAAGAGTCGCAGCCGGTACGTTCGACGAACTCCGCCGCCTGGCTCGGGTCAGTATAGTGGTAGCCCGCCAACGCTTCTTCATAAACCGTTTCATTCCCCACGTGGCCTAACTCCGCTTCAACCGGAATGCCCAGAGGGTGGAAGAAGTCCACCGCCTCTTTAGTCAGGCGAATATTTTCTTCGAAATCAAAGGCGGAGGCATCGCGCATCAGCGAATTCATACCATGGACCCAGGCGTTGTGGATAATCTCCATGCTACGCCCGTGATCCCAATGGGTAATAACCGGCACCGAGGCTTTTTTAGCCATCGATACCATCATATGCGAAAAATCTTCAAACGAGGTATTACCCACAAAACCGGTACCGAAAGAGATAATTACCGGCGATTTAGACTCTTCTGCCGCATCAATGACCCCCATTAACATTTCCGCATTCCAAACATTAAAGTGGGCAATCGCGTAATGTTTATTCTGGGCATCGCTTTCCCAATATTTAATATCGGCCAGCATGGTTGCTTCTCCCTTTTCAATAAATTAATGGTTAACTTTAATAACGCCTTTGATAATTTCGCGTTTGTTGTTAACGGACTCGTCAAACGCGCGCTGAACATCTTCATAATCATAAATATGCGTCACCATCGACTTGACATCGAAACGCCCGGAGGAAATGGCTTCAATGGTGACCGGATAGCGGTTGGCATAGCGGAAAACGGTCTGAATTGAGACTTCACGGTTAATTTTGAGAAAATTAATCGCCGAATCTCCGGGAACCGTACCAACGATCATGATTTTCCCGCCGCGCATCACCAGATACGGAGCCTGCTTCACGGTGATCGCCGAGCCGGCCGTTTCAAAAACAATGTCTGCCCCGATATCGCCGGAGAATTGCTGACAGCGGGCGACGGTGTCCTCTTTCGCACCGTTGATGACGGTCGTCGCCCCAAGCTTCCCGGCCATGGCCAGACGCTTTTCCAGAACATCGACAACGGCGATGTCGGTTGCCCCTAAACACTTACAGGCTTGCAGGGTCATTAAGCCAATACAGCCGGCCCCCAGGATGACGATTTTCTTGCCAGGCTTCACGTCAGCCAGCATTGCGGCATGCATCCCTACCGCCGCAGGCTCTACCAGCGCGCCTTCCATGGTGCCCATGTTATCGGGTAGCTTGTAAGTGAAGCTTTCCGGATGGCATAGATAGTGGGTTAGCGCGCCGCGATAGTTAGGCTGCGTGGCCATAAAGTCGACATCAGGGCAGATGTTGTATTTCCCCTCCAGACAGTAGCGGCAGTGGCCGCACGGCACGCCGGGTTCAATGTTCACCCGGTCGCCCGGTTTAAATTTACTGACGCGACTTCCCACCGCCACCACCGTACCGGCACATTCATGCCCGAGACCAATTTCCTGGTTTGGGTCTTTCGGCGGAATAAAAGGGCCCGATTCAAACCCGTGAACATCTGAACCGCAAATACCAACGTATTCAACTTTGATCAGCACTTCATGCTCTTTGGGTACCGGGATATCGGCGGCAATAATTTTCATCGTACCCGGGGTTTTTAATATCGCTTTTGAATTTTTCATTTTATTTCCCGTCAATATTATTTGCTGGTAACTGCATCAATACCGAGACTTTCGACAGAGACGCCTTTGGTTTCAATTCCGATGGTCGCAATGGCAATGGCGACAATAATGGAGACGGTTCCCAGCAGAACAAATACCCCCGTCACGCCATAACCGTTAAGCAATACCGCGACCGCATAAGGAGCGGCGATACCGCTGATACGCCCAACCGCATTCGCCAGACCGGAACCGCGAAGCTTCGCTTCTGTCGGCCATATTTCCGGAACATAGACTGCCGAGGCGTAGCAAACGTACATATACACAAACGTAATCAGAAAGAAGCCAATTAACGTAATTAATAGCATGCTGGTTTGCAGAGAATAGATATATCCCAGCCCGGCAATTAATACCAACAGCCCCACCCCCATAGTTTTTCTGGGTATTTTATCCATGACCAGCATGGCGATAAAAATCCCAAACGGCGCGCCAAACATACTCATCGTGTTTAAGACAATCGAGTCTTTAAGATTAATGCCCTGGGTCATAAATATCGTCGGCAGCCAGTTAATTAAGGTATACTGGACAACGTTCATGGCGATCAGGACAAAGGAACCTAAAATAACGCGTTTCAGCAACACACCTGTTAATAAGGCCGAATAAGGAACTGCGCGCGGGGCTTTGCCGTCATCTTCAATTACCACAGGCGGTAGCGGCTTGCCGGTCTGCAGAACAACCCCTTCTTCAATGGCACGCATTACCTTTTCAGCTTCGGCGTAGCGCCCGCGGGACTCAAGCCAACGAGGCGACTCCGGGAAACGACGCCAGGCAATAATAGTCGCCATTAGCGACAGTACGGCCGGGATCAATAACTGTACTCGCCAGTTCCATTCTGCGCTAATTAACGGCGTCAATCCCATGGCGATGAGCGAACAGAGCGGATAAGACCAGTTGCCGATAAACGAGACCCGGCTTGACCAGGTGCCGCGATTTCTGCCAGGCATATATTCGGTGAACCCGGCAAACAGGGTCACCAGGAGCGCCCCTAATCCAACCCCCATGACAAAACGGCAGGCGATCAGGAAGGTCATATTCGGTGAAAACGCCCCAACGACCATGGCAATAATATGAATCGCTTCATACAGAATAAATGCGTTTTTACGCCCGATTTTATCGCCAATGATCCCACCACCGAGCGCGCCGAGAAACATTCCCGCAGTCGTAATGGCGGAAAACGTAGCGGTGGTGGAATTATCGGTCCAGCCAAGTTCTTTTAACTGCGCGAGAATTAATCCGCCTACGGCATTACTCCAGCAGACCAGTAATCCGAAGGCGACTATGGCAAACATTGACGAATGCCAGCGACAATCTGGCAGTCGATCCAGCCTCGCGCCACAATGCGGTTTTGCTATATGTTCCATCCGGGAACCTTCCTTTAATAAATGGGCTTATTCATCAAAGTCGTAGGTCATGATGACCTTAATCGCGGTTTTATCGACCATAGCGTCAAACCCTTCGCGCCATTGCGACAGGCCGATACGGTGAGTGATCATCGGTTTGACTTTGATCGCACCGCTGGCCAGCAAGCGGATAGCATTACGCCAGGAGGTGGAGTCGTAGGCCATATGACCAATGATGCTTTTGTTCCACGCGGTAATGTCGTTGATGGAGAAATCGAGAGGTTTGAAACCCATGCCCACGCGAACCACTTCCCCGTTGGGGCGCAGCATTTCGATAGATTGTTTGAGGGCAATATTAGCGCCGGAGCATTCGATAACCAGGCCCAGGTTGTCTTTACCGCAGATTTCCTGGCAACGCGTGACCACATCTTCGGTCGAACCGTTGACGACCGCTGTCGCCCCCAGCTCTTTGGCAATAGGGAAGCGTACCGCGACATCCTCTTCCAGTCCGACCATGACGATGTTCACTGCCCCCATGATGCGCGCCATTTGCACGGAAAAGAGCCCTAATGGACCGGTACCAAAAACCACGACGTCCTGGCCAGGTAGAAATTTGGATTGTTGAGCAATAGATTTGTAAGCGTTACAGATAGGATCCAGCACCGCGGCTTCTTCATAATCAACGCCCTGCGGGATCTCCCACAGTGCATGGCGGTGAATTTTGAGAATCTCACCTGGCACCAGGCAATATTTCGAAAATCCGCCCCCCCAGGTGTTGTTATCAAGTCCTAAATTAACTTTTTCTGTACAACACAGAAAATCACCTTGTTCGCAGGCCGGACATACACCGCACACGTGCCCACTGTTGTCAGAAACCACCCGCTGACCGACTTTCCAGTCCTTGACTTTGTCGCCGATGCGGACAATTTGTCCGGCAAATTCATGGCCGCGGATGGAGTTAAATTGATCCGATCCGCTATCAACATTGTAATGCTTCATGTCAGCGCCGCAGATAGCCGCCGCTTTGATTTCAATCACGATGTCATCCGGGCCGCAAATCGGCTCCGGTACATCAATCATCTTATAGCCGCCAAAGGCCTTACCAAATCTTGCCAGTGCTTTCATTGCGTCTTCCTTTGTTGATTTGTGGTTTTGCTTCAATGGTCGTCATACTTAACCACACAATCTTCAAGGTCAACATTAAATCTTTAAAACGCAGATATAGATCTGCATTTCACAACTCAGATCACAAATACAGCAAATTTCATTATGAGAAAATGAAGGAATGACAATGACTGACCACTAAAGGATGCCTTCTGCCGCCTCGCTATTGTCCATAAATTGAACTCTCTCGCAGTTTCAACAGGTTATTGCTGCTAGTCTGGCAAGGCTGTTTTTTCGCCACGCCATTTCCGTGGCGTGGTTATTTTTATGTCAAAGAGGAACCACTATGAAACGTTTGCCCTTGCTGGCAGCTTTGTCCTTGCTTTGCGCTTCCGCGCTCTCTGCCCAACCGCTGATGTCCGTCGGCTATTTTAACGGCGGCGGCGACGTCACCGCCGGGCCGGGCGGTGATATCGATAAGCTGGACGTCCGGCAGATCACCCATCTCAACTACTCATTTGGCCTTATCTATAACGATGAAAAAGACGAGACCAATGCGGCCCTGAAGGATCCTGCTCATCTGCACGAGATCTGGCTGTCGCCGAAGGTGCAGGCGGATCTGCAAAAGCTCCCCGCCCTGCGTAAACAGAATCCGGACCTCAAAGTCCTGCTGTCGGTCGGCGGCTGGGGCGCGCGTGGTTTCTCCGGCGCGGCGGCGACCGCAGAAAGTCGCGCCGTCTTTATTCGTTCCGCGCAGAAAATCATCCAGCAATATGGTCTGGACGGCATTGACCTCGACTGGGAGTTTCCGGTCAACGGCGCCTGGGGACTGGTGGCCAGCCAGCCGGCTGACCGCGACAACTTCACTGCCCTGCTGAAATCGCTGCGTGAGGCAGTCGGTGAGCAAAAGCTGGTGACTATCGCCGTGGGCGCCAATGCCGAGAGCCCGAAAAGCTGGGTGGACGTCAAAGCGGTGGCCCCGGTGCTGAACTACATCAACCTGATGACCTACGACATGGCCTACGGCACGCAGTACTTCAACTCGAATCTGTATGACTCCAGCCACTGGCCGACGGTCGCCGCAGCGGATAAATACAGCGCCGATTTTGTGGTCAACAATTACCTGGCCGCCGGGCTTAAACCCAGCCAGATGAACCTCGGGATTGGTTTTTATGGCCGGGTACCGAAACGGGCGGTCGAGCCGGGGATTGACTGGACGAAACCGGATGCGCAAAACAATCCGGTCACCCAGCCCTATTTTGGGCCACAACAGATCGCGCTGTTTGCCTCGCTGGGCTATGACCTGAGCAAAGACACCTACGTGAAATACAATGATATCGTGGGCAAACTGCTCAACGATCCGCAAAAGCGTTTTACCGAGCACTGGGACGATGAGGCGAAGGTTCCGTGGCTGTCGGTGCAGTCCGCGGAGGGCAAGCCGCTGTTCGCCCTCTCCTATGAGAACCCGCGCTCGGTAGCCATTAAGGCGGACTATCTCAAGGCGAAGGGCCTCGCCGGGGCCATGTTCTGGGAATATGGCGCCGATGACCAGAATCAGCTGGCCCGTCAGCTGGCGGAATCGCTGGGGATCAAACACTAATCATGGCTGTTCCGCCGCATCGTCGGCACCGGGAGGCGTGACGCAGGCAGCATCGCCTGCAATGCAGGTATATCACGCCGCCCGGGATAGGTTATGATGCCTGTTATCCGCTGCGCCAGGGGTTGGCGCAGCTTAACCGTTTGACAGGAGGCAGGGGGCCATGGCCTATATCCCCAAAAATTACGCACGTCTGGAAGTGGGTTACCGCGAAAAGGCGCTCAAGCTTTTTCCCTGGGTGTGCGGACGCTGCTCACAGGAGTTTGTCTACTCCAATCTGCGCGAGCTGACGGTGCACCACATCGATCACGACCACTCCAATAACCCGGAAGATGGCAGCAACTGGGAGATGTTGTGCCTGTACTGTCACGATCACGAACATTCCAAGTACACCGAAGCCGATCAGTATGGCTCCACGGTGGTGGCAGGGGAAGATGCGCAAAAGAGCGTCGGCGAGGCCACCTACAACCCGTTTGCCGATCTGAAAGCGATGATGAACAAAAAGTAAGCGAAGCGGCTGACCGCCGGACGCGGTCATTCGACATGACGCCATCCGGCGCGCGGTTACCCGACGCCGGAACGTCTCACCGCCGGCCGGCGGTTTATTGCAGTTTAACGGTGGCGATCGGCTTCGGCACGATGCCAAAATCCTCTTTCAGCTGCTGTTTGCTCTTCATTACCATCTGCCCGCTGGTGTCGATGGTCATGTGCTGGGCGTCGGTGTTATACCGTGCCTGCCAGAGCATCACCAGCTGCAGGCTATTTTCCTTCTGCTCCGGCGTCAGCGCGACGCCATCCGGCCATTTTCCCAGCTCTACCGCCGTCGCCAGACGCTGATACACTTCCGGCGTCATACTGTCGATAATTTGCTCAATATCCATCTTCCGCTCACCTCCGCCTGGAATAATTTGCTGAATCGTTTCTTCAACCCTTGATTTGCTCGCCATTTTGCTCATCGGTGAAGCTCAGCGATGCCGAGTTGACACAATAGCCCTCGCCGGTCGGCTGCGGACCATCCGGAAACACGTGGCCGAGATGGGCATCACAGTTTCCGCAACGGATCTCAATGCGCTGCATGCCGTGCGAATTGTCGGTCAGATAGCGAATGGCCTCCGCGCTTACCGGCTCGTAGAAGCTCGGCCAGCCGCAGCCGGAGTCGTATTTAGTCTGGGAGTTAAACAGCGGCGCATCGCACACCAGGCAGTGGTACACGCCATTTTTCTTGTTGTGCAACAGCCGTCCGGTGAAAGGCGGTTCGGTGCCATGATGCTGCGTCACGTAAAACTGCATTTCGCTCAAGCCATTTTTCAGCTCTTCCGGGGTGGGTTTATTCGCCATGGGCTTACATCTCGCTTTGCAATGGACTACTTTCGCTCCAATTCTAACAAAACATTAACAATGAAGCGTACACTTTTGTTCTAAACTTATCCGGTGCCCACAGGCAGCCAGATAATTGTGACTTAAATCACGTTTTTATCTTAAATGCCCTTTAAAATTCCGCGCGCAGCCCCCATATGGAATTGGGCTCAAAGGGAAAGTGAGGCAAATCAATCGCGCAAAGGTCTGCTCAGGATTGATTTGTCGCAATGATTGACACGATTCCGCTTGACGCTGCGTAAGGTTTTTGTAATTTTACAGGCAACCTTTTATTCACTAACAAATAGCTGGTGGAATATATGACTATCAAAGTAGGTATCAACGGTTTTGGCCGTATCGGTCGCATTGTTTTCCGTGCTGCTCAGAAACGTTCTGACATCGAGATCGTTGCAATCAACGACCTGTTAGACGCAGAGTACATGGCTTACATGCTGAAGTATGACTCCACTCACGGTCGTTTCGACGGTACCGTTGAAGTGAAAGACGGTCATCTGGTCGTTAACGGTAAAAAAATCCGTGTTACCGCTGAACGTGACCCGGCTAACCTGAAGTGGGACGAAGTTGGTGTTGACGTTGTTGCTGAAGCAACCGGTATCTTCCTGACCGACGAAACCGCTCGTAAACACATCACCGCTGGCGCGAAAAAAGTCGTTCTGACTGGCCCGTCCAAAGACAACACTCCGATGTTCGTTCGCGGCGCTAACTTCGACGCTTACGCTGGCCAGGACATCGTTTCCAACGCTTCCTGCACCACCAACTGCCTGGCGCCGCTGGCTAAAGTTATCAACGACAACTTCGGTATCGTTGAAGGCCTGATGACCACCGTCCACGCTACCACCGCTACTCAGAAAACCGTTGATGGCCCGTCTCACAAAGACTGGCGCGGCGGCCGCGGCGCAGCTCAGAACATCATCCCGTCCTCTACCGGCGCTGCTAAAGCAGTAGGTAAAGTACTGCCAGAACTGAACGGCAAACTGACCGGTATGGCGTTCCGCGTTCCAACTCCGAACGTATCTGTTGTTGACCTGACCGTTCGTCTGGAAAAAGCAGCGTCCTACGAAGAAATCAAGAAAGCCATCAAAGCCGCTTCTGAAGGCGCTATGAAAGGCGTTCTGGGTTACACCGAAGACGACGTTGTTTCTACCGACTTCAACGGCGAAGTTTGCACTTCCGTGTTCGATGCTAAAGCGGGTATCGCACTGAACGACAACTTCGTGAAACTGGTTTCCTGGTACGACAACGAAACCGGCTACTCCAACAAAGTTCTGGATCTGATTGCCCACATCTCCAAATAAGTTGAGATGAAAAAGTAATCTGTAAGAGCGACTTCGGTCGCTCTTTTTTTTGTCTGCAGAGATAGGATTGCACAATGATAAATAAAATTTTTGCTCTCCCGGTGAATGAAACCATTTCTCCCGTGATCTCCCGTCGCCAGCTGGACGACCTGGAGCTGATTGTCATCGACCATCCGCAGGTGAAAGCCTCTGTGGCGCTGCAGGGGGCGCACCTGCTCTCCTGGAAACCCGCCGGTGAAGAAGAAGTTCTGTGGCTGAGCAACAACACCCCGTTTAAACAAGGCGTCGCCCTGCGCGGCGGCGTGCCGATTTGCTGGCCCTGGTTTGGTCCTTCTGCGCAGCAAGGTCTGCCGTCGCACGGCTTTGCCCGCAATCTGCCATGGACCCTGGAAGGTCATGACGAAGACGACAGCGGCGTCATGTTGACCTTTGCGCTCCAGCACAGCGCTGAAACCATGAAGCTCTGGCCGCACGAGTTCACCCTCTATGCCCGCTTTAAGCTGGGTAAGACCAGTGAAATCGAGCTGGAAGCCCACGGTGAATTCGAGACCACCTCTGCCCTGCACAGCTATTTCAACGTCGGCGATATCGCGGCGGTGAAGGTGAGCGGTCTTGGCGAGCGCTATATCGATAAAGTGAACAATGCCGAAGAAGGCGTTCTGAGCAACGGCGTGCAGACCTTCCCTGACCGCACCGATCGCGTCTATCTCAACGCCGACAGCTGCAGCGTGATCCATGACGACGCGCTAAACCGCACTATCGACGTGGTGCATCATCATCAGCACAATGTGGTGGCCTGGAACCCGGGCCCGGCGCTGTCCGTCAGCATGGGCGATATGCCGGACGATGGCTACAAAACCTTCGTTTGCGTCGAAACCTGCTGCGTAACCCAGCCGCAGAAAGCCAGCGAAGAGACGCCCTCTCGCCTGGCGCAAACCATCAGTGTGAAAAAACGCTAATAGCAAAAGCCCCGTTGGTAACGGGGCTTTTGTTTTTCTTTGCCGTGAACGATGGGTTAAACCATATCCAGCCGGGTTTTTCGCTGCGGCGGCGGATAGAGGCGGTCCAGCTGCGCGAGCTCTTCCCCACTAAGGACGATGTCGAGCGCTGCGGCATTCTGCACCACATGCTCAATACTGGCCGCTTTCGGGATCGCCAGCACTCCCGGATGACGAATCACCCAGGCGAGCAGCAGTTGCGCTACCGTAATCCCCCGCGCGTTAGCCATATTAATGATATCGCTATGCTGAAAAAGTCCATCGCGTAAGCGCCCCGCCTGCGCCAGCGGGCAGTAGGCCATCACCGGCAGACTGTGCTGCTGGCACCAGGGCAGGAGATCGTATTCAATGCCCCGCGATGCGAGATGGTAGAGCACCTGGTTGGTTGCACAGTGCTCGCCATCCGCCGTCCGCCACAGCGCCTGCATATCCTCGGTGTCCAGATTAGAGACGCCCCAGCGGCGGATCTTGCCCTCGGCCACCAGCTTCTCCATCGCCTCAACCGTCTCCTGCAGCGGGATATCCCCGCGCCAGTGCAGGAGATACATGTCCAGATAGTCAGTCTGCAGCCGGCGCAGGCTGTTTTCACAGGCGCGGTGCATCGCCGCTTTGCCGGCATGCCAGGGATAGACTTTGGAGACCAGCACTACCCGGTCGCGCAGACCGCGGATCGCCTGGCCCACCACTTCCTCCGCCCCGCCGTCGGCGTACATTTCCGCCGTATCGATCACCGTCAGTCCATGGTCGATGCCCGCCCGCAGTGCAGCCACTTCCTGCTGACGCTGCGCCGCATGTTCGCCCATATACCAGGTGCCCAGCCCGATGGCCGGCACTGCCGCCTGCTCGCCGAAGCGTACTGTTTTTTTCACCATCTTCTCCTCCTTAACCGTATGCACCACCATAAAGCAAAACAGGGCGCAAGGCCCTGTTTTGATGCATGAAGCGCACTGTAAGAATGCACAATCAGAAGGTGTAGGTGATCCCGGTGGAGATCAGACCGCTCCAGGATTTATCCACCATCGGACTGTCGGTAATTTCATCCGACAGACGCGTGTAGCGCGCCACGCCGTAAACGCTCCAGTCACCAAGGAAGCGATAGTTAGCCGACAGTTCCAGATACGGGTTCCAGCTACTGTCCGGGTCATAGCTGCGCATGCCGCTGCGGCGCGACTCGTGCCGGGAGACACCATAGTAGTATTCGTTCTGATTGTCGCTGTTCCACTCCACGCCAATACCCGGCGTCAGCGTCAGGTTACCGTTGGTGTAACGGTACAGCCAGGCGAGATCCCAGTTAATACCGTTGCTGTTATCCAGCGTATCGCCGGCAATCGTCGTGCGCAGGAAGCCATAGGGCGTGTTGTGGACATAAGAAAGACCGGCCATCACGGTCGATTTACGTTTATCCAGTCGACGCATCTGCTCGCTGTCGCTGTCGCCCGGCTTGAAGTACATTGGCGACCAGTAGGCCGTAATCGACAGTTTATCGTTGGTGTCATTCCACAGGTAGTAACCCCCGCCCAGACCGTGGAACCAGAAGTTTTCGCTCTCATAACTAATGACCGGCACCGGGTAGACATCCGCATCATATTGCTTATACGGATGCTCAACGACCCCTACGCCAGCCCCAAGAGTGAACTTCCCGTCGGCATGCGCCGCGCTGGCGGACGTCGCTATCAGCACGCCGAGTGCCAGAAGTTTGATTTTAGTCACAATCCATATTCCCGTTGTCAAATAATCAGCCCGTGCAGTGTACCGTCGTAGGTCTCATGCCTCAAATTCTTTACCCGATATGACACAAATCGTTCACTTTGCCACCCTTCTCTTACCATCCGGTGACAGCCCGATGACAACTTTACGTCCCAACGAATCAAAAAGCGTCATGTTCAGGATGAGTTATTGATATGTCATTGAAATTGATTTTCTGCGCCATGCAAGATTTCTAAATGCATCTACGCTTAAATTTAGAAGGTGTAATTGCCGGGCACATTCACGCTACCCCACCCGCAACCTGGCATAAGGGTTGCTGGATACCAGGAGAGCGATGTTCAGCTTATGTCTTCCGGGGGCCCCCACTATTCATATGAACGGCTCTCAACCTGTGCTAAAAAACGAAAGGACGGCATGCCATGAATATATTCGATCACTATCGCCAGCGCTACGAAGCTGCCAAGGACGAAGAGTTCACACTGCAGGAGTTTCTTACCATCTGCCGGCAAGATCGCAGTGCCTATGCCAATGCGGCAGAACGTCTGTTGATGGCCATTGGTGAACCCGTCATGGTTGATACGGCTCTCGAGCCGCGGCTATCCCGTCTCTTTTCAAACCGGGTTATCGCACGCTATCCGGCATTTGAAGAGTTTTACGGTATGGAAGACGCCATTGAGCAGATCGTTTCCTACCTCAAGCATGCCGCCCAGGGGCTGGAAGAGAAGAAACAGATCCTCTATCTGCTGGGGCCGGTGGGCGGTGGTAAATCGTCGCTGGCTGAACGGCTGAAAGCGCTGATGCAGCGCGTGCCCATCTATGTGCTGAGCGCCAACGGCGAACGCAGTCCGGTCAACGATCACCCGCTGTGCCTGTTCAATCCACAGGAAGATGCGCAGATCCTCCAGAAAGAGTACGGCATCCCGACCCGCTATCTCGGCACCATTATGTCGCCGTGGGCGGCCAAGCGCCTGCACGAGTTTGGCGGCGATATCACGAAATTCCGCGTGGTTAAAGTCTGGCCATCGATTCTCGAGCAGGTTGCCATCGCCAAAACCGAACCGGGTGATGAAAACAACCAGGATATTTCAGCGCTGGTCGGTAAGGTGGATATCCGTAAGCTGGAACACTATGCGCAGAACGACCCGGACGCCTACGGCTACTCCGGTGCGCTGTGCCGCGCCAACCAGGGGATTATGGAGTTCGTCGAGATGTTTAAAGCGCCGATTAAGGTGCTGCATCCGCTGCTGACCGCCACCCAGGAAGGTAACTATAACGGCACCGAAGGGATCTCCGCCCTGCCGTTTAACGGGATCATCCTTGCTCACTCCAACGAATCGGAATGGGTGACCTTCCGTAATAACAAGAACAATGAGGCCTTCCTCGACCGCGTCTATATCGTCAAGGTGCCTTATTGCCTGCGTATCTCCGAAGAGATCCGCATCTATGAAAAACTGCTCAACAACAGTGAGCTGACCCATGCGCCATGCGCCCCGGGCACCCTGGAAACCCTGGCGCGCTTTTCGATTCTGTCGCGCCTGAAAGAGCCGGAAAACTCGAGCATCTACTCGAAGATGCGGGTCTATGACGGCGAAAGTCTGAAAGATACCGACCCGAAAGCGAAGTCCTATCAGGAGTATCGCGATTACGCCGGGGTTGATGAAGGGATGAACGGGCTCTCCACCCGCTTTGCCTTTAAGATCCTGTCTCGGGTGTTTAACTTCGACCACGTCGAGGTGGCCGCTAACCCGGTGCATCTGTTCTATGTGCTGGAGCAGCAGATTGAGCGCGAACAGTTCCCACAGGAGCAGGCCGAGCGCTATCTGGAATTCCTCAAAGGCTATCTGATCCCGAAATACGCCGAGTTTATCGGCAAAGAGATCCAGACCGCTTATCTGGAATCCTACTCCGAGTATGGGCAGAACATTTTCGATCGCTATGTCACCTACGCTGACTTCTGGATCCAGGATCAGGAATACCGCGATCCGGACACCGGGCAGCTGTTTGACCGTGAATCGTTGAATGCCGAGCTGGAGAAAATTGAGAAGCCAGCCGGGATTAGCAACCCGAAAGACTTCCGTAACGAAATCGTCAACTTTGTGCTGCGTGCCAGAGCCAACAACAGCGGACGTAATCCGAACTGGACCAGCTATGAGAAACTGCGCACGGTTATTGAGAAGAAAATGTTCTCCAATACCGAAGAGCTGTTGCCGGTCATTTCGTTTAATGCCAAAACCTCAACCGATGAGCAGAAAAAACACGACGACTTTGTCGACCGCATGATGGAGAAAGGCTACACCCGCAAACAGGTTCGCCTGCTGTGCGAGTGGTACCTGCGGGTTCGTAAATCGTCCTGATGCGTCCAACCCGGCGGCACGCCGCCGGGTCAACTGCAGCTGAATGATGATAAGTAAAGTTGGCTAATGCAGTACAGGAGGGCATATGACCTGGTTCATAGACCGACGCCTGAACGGGAAAAACAAAAGCGCCGTCAACCGCCAGCGCTTTTTGCGCCGTTATAAGGCGCAGATTAAACAGTCGATCTCCGAGGCCATCAACAAGCGCTCGGTGACCGATATTGAGAGCGGAGAATCCGTCTCGATCCCGACGGACGATATCAACGAGCCGATGTTTCATCAGGGTCGCGGCGGCCTGCGCAACCGCGTCCACCCGGGCAACGACCATTTTGTGCAAAACGACCGCATTGAGCGCCCGCAGGGCGGTGGCGGCGGTGGCGGTAGCGGTCAGGGGCAAGCCAGCGCCGATGGTGAAGGAAAGGATGAGTTTGTCTTCCAGATCTCGAAAGATGAATACCTGGATCTGTTATTTGAAGATCTGGCCCTGCCGAACCTGAAGAAAAACCAGCACCGGCAGCTGAACGAGTTTAAAACCCATCGCGCGGGTTTTACCTCCAATGGGGTGCCAGCCAACATCAGCGTGGTACGTTCACTGCAGAACTCGCTGGCCCGCCGTACGGCGATGACCGCCGGCAAGCGTCGTGAACTGCGCGCCCTGGAGGAGGATCTGGAAGCCATCAGCCGCAGCGAACCGGTGCAGCTGCTGGAGGAGGAGCGCCTGCGCAAAGAGATTGCCGAACTGCGGGCTAAAATCGAGCGGGTGCCGTTTATCGACACCTTTGACTTACGCTACAAAAATTACGAAAAACGGCCGGAGCCTTCCAGCCAGGCGGTGATGTTCTGTCTGATGGACGTCTCAGGCTCGATGGACCAGGCCACCAAAGACATGGCCAAGCGCTTTTATATCCTGCTGTATCTGTTCCTCAGCCGGACTTATAAAAACGTCGACGTGGTCTATATCCGCCACCATACCCAGGCAAAAGAGGTGGATGAGCACGAATTCTTCTATTCTCAGGAAACCGGCGGCACCATTGTCTCCAGCGCCCTGAAGCTGATGGATGAAGTGGTGCAGGCCCGCTATGATCCGGCGCAGTGGAACATCTACGCCGCCCAGGCGTCGGATGGCGACAACTGGGCCGATGACTCCCCGCTGTGCCACGAACTGCTGGCGAAGAAAATTCTGCCGGTGGTGCGTTATTACAGCTATATCGAAATTACCCGCCGGGCGCATCAGACCCTGTGGCGCGAGTATGAACACCTGCAGGCGACCTTTGATAATTTCGCCATGCAGCATATTCGCGACCAGGAGGATATCTACCCGGTATTCCGCGAACTGTTTCACAACCAGTCATCTAAAAGTGAAGCTTAATTAAATACTCAGCCAGTGAGTCGAGTGACTTGCTGGCTGTTTTCCTCAGACACAAGGCCCGGTGGCACATCCATACATCATGTAAAACGGAAACAACGGGGCCAGGGCAACGGCGCCAAGCGAGCTAATCGTTTTGGTCTTATCATTGATTGATACCACAACGGGGTGCGCTAACTGGTAGGCGGCGGCCAGATCTGACGCGTCCGATGCAGTCCAAAATCCTGTCGCTTTAAACAACACCCCGAGGCGATCGTTATCAATTTGCACCGCATGATACTGATTCACCAGCTCGCTATGCTGCCCGGCATCCAGTTTGCGCTGATCCATCACCACCAGATATTCCGCCGTCACCTCATGTTGTTCCACGACAAAGTTAACCCGCACGCCGGAAGCCTGTTGGTGAAAGCGTTCATAAAAGGTCTTATACCGCTGATATTCCTGAGGCACACCGTCACGGACAAAGCGGTAACTGTATTTCGCTGAGCTGGCGACAATACCGGACTCTGTGGGTTTCATCGCCACAATGGTATCCCGAGGCGGCAAGTTTGGCGTGCTGGTACATCCTGCGAGTATCGCCACCACCACCACCAGCGATAAGACATATTTCATCATTTTCAGCCGTTCCTGTTCGCGATTTTCTCTATGACATCTGGCGTTTTTTTAACATTCCAGGTACAAATCCCTAACCCTGTGTATCATAACTGCCTAATCTGCTTCAAACATTCGCGCGATCGTCAGCGTTGAACTGTTTCTACTCTCAGGAGCCTGCTATGACCCCTTTTTATCAATTGACGGCTACCCGCCTGCGCGGCCAGCCCCTCTCCATGGCTGACTATGCTGGCAAGGTGGTTCTGGTGGTGAATACGGCCAGCCATTGTGGCTTCACACCGCAATACGCTGGCCTGGAAGCGCTCTACAAAAAGTACGCGGCTCAGGGGCTGGTAGTGCTTGGTTTCCCGTGCAACCAGTTTGGTAAGCAGGAACCCGGCGGTGCGGATGAAATCGAGCAGACTTGTCACGTTAACTACGGCGTGAGCTTCCCGATGTTTGAGAAAGTGGACGTCAACGGCCCCGCCGCACACCCGCTGTTTCGTTATCTGAAACAAGCGTTGCCCGGCGTGCTCGGCGGACGGATCAAGTGGAATTTCACCAAGTTCCTCATCGGTCGCGACGGCACACCCCTCACGCGTTTTGCGCCGTTCACGACGCCGGAGAAAATGGAAGCCTCCATTGTCGCGGCCCTCACGCGCTGAGTGTTCCCATCATGCCACGTTCACCCAGCGGCGGCTGGCTGCCCATACAAGGTAGACGTCGCTCTCACGCGGCCAGCAACCGCCTGCTGCTGGCCAATCTTCCACCTGCCCGGTCATCAGCCTACAGCGGCGACACGACCTCGACTTCATGCTGAAACACATAGGGGTCGGAGAGGAGTTCGAATGCTTCGTCGTCCGGATAGGTGACCGCGACGTGATAGTCTTCGCCAGCGAAGGCTTTGACCGCCGCGAGATCCTGCCAGTAGGTGGCAAGAAAGAAATGCGCCCATTCGCCCTGGTTTTCCTGGCGCACCAGCGCGCCTCTGTTGCCGGGGATACCCCGGGCGTGTTCCACGCCGGTCAGCTCAAGGTGGCGGGCAAACCCCTCAGCATGTTGCAATGGCACACAGCCGTGCCAGGTCCTGACAATCATTTGCGTTCTCCTGTGGTGATAAACGTCTCACCCTAACATCGACAGGCATTTCTGGGGGAGCGCAACAATGCCGCGCTGGCAACAACACAAAATTATTTTGCCGGACGGGGATATCCTCTCACTCTGCAGTATTTTCGACTGCGGGGCAGCATTGGGCCGAATATTGCGCGGCGAGTATCACTGTTAGCTGGCGCGGAAAAAATCGTGGCTCGTCAGCCTCGGGCAGTCTTATCGATACACGCCCAAGCCGCGCCCCTTCAGGGCATCGCCAGCCGATCTTGATGGTCCGCAAAGAGAGCGATGAGATGGTCGGCGAGAACCCGCACGCGTCTGGATCCGGCCAGGTCAGAATGCATCACCAGCCAGAGGGTCTGATCCGCGCCGATCTCCGGCTGCAGGCACTGCAGGCCGCTGGCCCGCGCCATAAAGTGCGGCAGGACGCCCAATCCGAGGCCCGCGGATACTGCGGAAACCTGGGCCACGAGCGTATTGGCTTCGACTTTACACGGCCGGCCGCGCAGGGTGCGCGTGATCCATTGGGCGGCCGGCAGGTGCTGGTGAGTTTCCGGCCACCCCACAAAGTCCGCCTCGCTCAGCGACAGGCCGTCCGCGCCGACCAGACAGTCGGCGGCGCCATAGACGCCAAACCCCACCGTCCCCAGCCGCTTTAACGTCAGATGCCCGGCCTCAGGCTTGACCATGCGGATCGCCAGATCGGCATCCCGACGGTGCAGGTTCACCGGCTGCACGCCGCTCAGCACCTCCACCCGCAGCTCGGGATAATGGTCCAGGAGCCCTTTCAGGGAGGGCAGAATAAAATGCGTGGCCAGGTTATCCGAGGTGGCCAGACGGACAACCCCGGCGACATGCCCCTGCAGTTGCGCCGCTTCGCCGAACGCCAGGCCAGCGTATTCCAGCGCCTCCGCCCGCGCGAGCAGGGCTTCGCCATCGTCGGTCAGGCGGTAGCCGCTCTGATGGCGGCTGAAGAGCGGAACGTTCAACGCCTGCTCCAGCCGATCCAGCCGGCGGGAGACGGTGGCAATTCCCATGTTCATCTTGTCGGCGGCGCCGCTCAGCGTTCCCGCCCGGGCGATGGCGAGGAAGATGCGCGCATCATCCCAATGAAATTCTGCTGTCATCTCTTTTCCATTTATGGAAAACGGCTCTCCGTTTTCTGCTCTTTTTTATCAATTTTGCAGGGATGATACTGCACGCCACTCGCGGAGACAACCAGGCCATCCGATCGCCTGTGCTCTCCTCACCTGAACGTCCGTGCACCGCGCGGAACGCTCCTTTCCTAAGGATACGCCTGATATGAAAGAGATTGCTTTACCCCTCCACCCGGCGCCGGCGCGCGTCTGGATTGCCGTCGTTGCGCTCGGGATCTGCGCCTTTTCGATCGTCACCAGCGAACTGGCGCCGGTGGGCATGCTCAGCGCCCTGGCGGCGGATTTTCACCAGACGGAATCCGGCGTGGGCCTCGCCGTCACCGCCTATGGCTGGGTAGGCGCCCTGGCGGCTCTGCTTTCCGGCGCAATGCCGACGCGTATTTCCCGCAAGGCGCTGCTGGTCGGGCTGATGCTGATCCTCGCGTTTTCCTGCCTCGCCGCAACCCGGTCTTATTCGATGTTCGCCCTGATGAGCGCCCGCATGATTGGCGCCCTGGCGCATGGCGCCTTCTGGGCCTTAATTGGCATTGTCGCCGCGCAGCTGGTGCCGCCGCACCGGCTGGGGCTGGCCACGGCGATCATTTTTGGCGGCGTGTCAGCGGCAAGCGTAGTGGGGGTGCCGCTGGCGAGCTTTATCGCCACCCTGGCGGGCTGGCGACCCGCGTTTATGTCGATGGCCTTGCTGTCACTAGCCGCCGCTGCGGTGCTGTGCTCGACGCTGCCCCCGCTGGCCGCCCCAGCCCCCGTCAGGCTGCGTGTTTATCGCGATATCTTCCGCAATCCGCTGCTCGGTGGCCTGTATGGCGCCACGGCCTGCATCATTACCGCTCACTTTGCCGCCTTCACCTACATTGAACCGCTGCTGATAAATCTGCAGGGAGTCCCGGCGACCGCCCTCTCCGGCCTGCTGCTGCTGTCAGGGGTTTCCGGGCTGCTGGGTAACGTTATCGCGGGTAAGCTTATCGATCGTCATCTGAAGGGGCTGATTTTCGCTGCGCTGCTGCTGAGCGGGGTCGCGCTGGCGCTCCTTGGCGCCGCCCGTCTTGCGCCACTGCCGTTCTGTTTTAGCGGGCTACTGTTAGCCCTGTGGGGCGCCGGCATCGCGATTGTGTTCGTCGGCTTACAGACCTGGTTGCTGCGCAGCGCGGGCGCGGTCGCCCAGCCGGCGTCAGCCATTTATGTGGCCATTTTTAATGCCGCCATCGGCACCGGGGCGTTTGTCGGCGGCCAGCTGATCGCCTCAGCTGGCCTGTCGGGAATGGTGTGGCTGGCGGCGGGGATCATGGTGGGCAGTACGCTGCTGATCGCCCTGCTGAAAGCGCCTCTGCCCGGTCAGGTCAGTGCGGCGACGGCAGGCGCTTAGATTTGCGCCAGCCCGCCGTCGACATAGATCTCCGCGGCGTTAATAAAGCTCGACTCATCCGACGCTAAAAATACCACCGTCCGGCCAATCTCCTCCGGCTCGCCCAGCCGCCCGAGCGGTACGCCGGCCGCCAGAGCATCGAACAAGCCCTGGCGGTCCGCCTCCGCCACCAGCCCTCCCAGACCCGGGGTACGTACCGGCCCCGGGCTGACCACATTGATGCGGATCCCGCGGTCGCTAACCTCCAGCGCCCAGGAGCGCGCCAGGCTGCGTACCGCGGCCTTACTGGCGCTATAGATGCTGAAGTTAGCCGTCCCTTTTACCGCCGCCGTAGAGCCGGTCAAAATCACCGAGGCGCCATCGGCGAGCAGCGGCAGCGCTTTTTGCACGGTGAACACCACCCCGCGCACGTTGGTGGCGAAAATCCGGTCGACGTGTGCTTCGGTGATGGCGCTCAGCGGCAGCATGTCTCCGCCGCCGGCATTGGCGAACAACACATCCAGCCGGCCGGACTCTTCGGCAATGGTCGCAAATACCGCGTCAAGGTCGCTTAACACGGCGGCGTCGGCGCGGATCCCGCGGGCGGCGGGCCCGATGAATCTTACCGCCGCATCCAGCTCCTCCTGACGGCGGCCGGTGATGTACACCTTCGCGCCCTGCTCCGCCAGTGCTTTCGCCGACGCCAGGCCAATCCCGGCGCTGCCGCCGGTGACTAACGCCACTTTATCCGCAAGTTTTTTGCTCATGGTGCATTTCCTTGGTTAGAGTATAAACAGGCCAGGCTCGCGAACGCGCCCCGCCGGGTATGGAAAGCACTGTAATCGTCCCGGCGAGGCGGAAAAATGGCCTAATCTGAAAAACACTCTTCCCCTCGGTGGATAATGACCTCCAGTAACCAGGATAAAGCGAATAATGGACCGGTTTTCAGCTCTCAAAGCCTTCACTCGCGTTGTCGAAGCCGGCAGCTTTACCCGCGCCGCGGACTCGCTGAATATGCCCAACGCCACCCTCAGCAAAACCATTCAGCAACTGGAAGCGCATCTTGGGGTTTCCCTCCTGCAGCGCACCACGCGGCGTATTACCGTGACGCCGGAAGGACGGGAGTACTATGAAAAAGCCCGCTGTCTGCTGGAAGACCTGGAAGAGATCGACGCGTCTTTCAATACCGCCCGCAATAAGCCGAAGGGCCATCTACGGATCGCCATCGGCGGGTCGACCGCGTGCGATGTGCTGATCCCGCTGCTGGCGGACTTTATGACCTCCTGGCCGGATATCCGTATCGATTTGCAGGTGGCCGATAAGCCCGCGGACCTCATCAGCGGCAATATTGACTGCGCCATCCGCGGCGGTCCGATGGAAGACTCGACGCTGATCGCCCGTAAAATCGGCGAGGCGACGCTGGTCACCTGCGCCACCCCGGGCTATCTTCAGCGCTACGGCACCCCCGCCTCGCCGGATGAACTACATCATGGCCACCGGCTCATCAGCTATCTGTCGCCGGCCAGCGGCAGAGCGTTTCCGTTTCGCTTTACGCGTCACGGCGTCAGCACCGAGCTGAAGACAGAGCCCCATCTCGGCATCAATGAGAGCAACGCGCATATTGCCGCCGGCGAGGCGGGCTTAGGCATTGTGCAGACCTTTACCTATTCGCTGAAACCGGCGCTGGCGAGCGGCGAACTGGTGGAGATCCTCAGCGCCTGGCGCCCGGCCCCCTATCCTTTTCACGTTGTCTATGCCCGGCACCGGCACGTCCCGCCCCGGCTCCGCTTCTTTATTGACTGGCTGGCGGCGGTTTTTCCGGCCGCGGTGCAGGGATAGCGCGCGTTATCTGACGCGGAGCAGGTCGCCGTATCGCGTGGTGTAGCGCGGCGAGAGCATCTCTCGCTTCATCTGCCACTGCTGCTGGATCCCCTGGCCGGCAAAATAGAGCGCCCCCCTGCCGTTTTTCGCATTCAGCTGATCGAGAACCTGCATCAGTCTGGCGCTGTTGTGCCGCGGAGCAAGCTCGTCGAACAGATTCAGCTGGGCGACGCCCTGGCTGTAGAAATCGCCGAGCATCACGCCGGCCTTCTGATAGCGATGCCCCGCTTTCCAGATGGCATCCAGACAGCTCGTCGCCGCGGCGATAATATCCCGGGAGTCCTGGGTCGGCGTCAGCAGCTTTAGCGAGGCGCTGTTGCCGTAATAGGGTTCATTCAGCGCGAAGGGGCTGGTTTTGACAAAGGCGGAGACGAACCGGCAGTACTGATGCTCACCGCGCAGCTTTTCTGCTGCCCGCGCGGCATAGCTGCAGATCGCCTGGCGCATATCCTCATAGGCCGTAATCCGATCCCCGAACGAGCGGCTGCAGATAATTTCCTGCTTAGCGGGGGCAAACTCCTCCAGCGCCAGGCAAGGCTCGCCGCGCAGCTCCCGTACCGTTCGTTCGAGCACCACCGTGAAGTGCTTGCGGATAAAGCGGATATCGCTCTCCGCCAGCTGGAGTACCGTGCCGATCCCCATCGCTTCAAGCTTTTTGCCGATCCGCCGCCCGATGCCCCAGACCTCGCTCACCGGCAGCAGCGCCATCAGCTTTCGCTGCCGCTGCGGGCAGGACAAGTCCACTACCCCGCCCGTCTGCCGCGGCCACTGCTTCGCCGCGTGGTTGGCCAGCTTCGCCAGGGTTTTGGTCTGGGCGATGCCAACGCCCAGCGTCAGATGGGTACGCTGCAGTACCGTGGCGCGGATTTCGCGGCCAAAATCGGTCAGATCTCTGCAATGACGCACACCGCTGACATCGCAAAAGGCCTCATCGATACTGTAAATTTCGCAGCGCGGGGTGAGCTCTTCCAGGGTGGCCATCACCCGGCTGGACATGTCGGCATACAGCTCATAATTACTGCTAAACGCCACGACGCCGTGGCGAAGAAACGCAGCCTTCTGCTTAAAGTAGGGTTCGCCCATTTTCACAAACGGCTTCGCCTCCGCCGAGCGGGCGATCACGCAGCCGTCGTTATTCGACAGCACCACCACCGGCCGCCCCTTCAGGTCTGGCCGGAAGGCGGTCTGACAGCTGGCATAGAAGGCGTTCACATCACAATGCGCGAACATGATCAGCCCGCCGCCTTGATGATGTAGGTTACGACGCCGAAAATATCGAGCGTCTCCTCGCGGCCGACCACGATGGGTGAATAGGCCGGGTTCATCGGGTTAAGCTGCACCCGCGGCAGAAGCTGCAGCTTCTTTACCGTAAACTCGCCGCCGACGGCGGCAATCACGATATCGCCATGCTCCGCTTTACGCGCGCTGTCCACCACCAGCAAATCGCCTTCGTCAATGCCGGCATCGATCATGCTGTCGCCAGCGGCTTTGACAAAATAGGTCGCGCTGGGATGCTGCACCAGCAGCTCGTTGAGGTCGATTCGCTTTTCAACATAGTCCTGAGCCGGGCTGGGAAAGCCGCACTGCACCAGGTCGGCAAAAAAGGGAAAGGAGACAATCTGACGTAGCTCAACCGGCGTGTAAACGTTCATTTTTCAACCCACCACACAATACTGAATATATATACAGTAGTTTTGCCAGTTTTACCGGTCAATATCGGCTCCAGCTATCAATCGCCAGCACTGAAATAACTCCTTGATGTCAATAGGGGTCTTCTTCAGCGCCAGCGAACCGTTTGCTGCTTTTGCGCGCAGCCCGCCCGCCGCGCGAGGTGGTAGATGCGCAGCGCCGCGGCATTCGCTTGACACTGTACATTAACACAGTAAAACTATCGCCCGCGATCAGCATACAGAGGACAGAAGATGTTTGTGGAACTGATTTATGACAAGCGCAATTTTGCCGGGCTGCCGGGCGCCAGAGAGGCCATTCTTAACGAGCTGACCAAACGCATGCAGCGCATTTTCCCGGAGGCGGAAGTGCGGGTGAAGCCGATGATGACGCTGCCGGCGATCAACACCGACGCCAGCAAGCATGAAAAAGAGCTGATCAGCCGCACGGTGCAGGAGATGTTTGAAGAGGCGGATATGTGGCTCACTGAAGAGTGATCCCGCCCGTCAGTCGCGGCGACCACCTCTTTAAGAGCTTTCCCGGATGTGGCAGAGCCGCGGGCAACAGTACAATAGCGGCGGTTGCAGACTGGCAATGCAACCTTCGCTCACCTGCTGGCTCTTGCATACGGCCAGCAGGTGAGCCCTACCTGTCTCCCCTCATCGCCTCACAGCGTCTCCGGTAGCGCCGCTATAATTCTATCCACTAGCCCGCGATGCTGATGGACCTTCCCGCATTTAACAATGATCTGCCTGGCGTTGTCATAGCCCGGGGCCCACAGCCGGTTATTAAGCAGAACGTCCTTATAGACCGCGATCAGCGGTTTGTTCCACGCCGCCGCCATGTGCACCACCGAGGTGTCCGGGGAGATAATCAGCTCCGCCTGGGCGATCAGCGCCATCGCATGGTGTAACGTGTTAAATGGGTTAATCACCACCTCCGGCGGCAGCGGGATGCGGATCTCGCGCCGGTGATCGAGCAGAATAACCGCGCTCCCCGGATGGCGGGCCAGCAGTTTGTCGAGCAGTTCCGCCAGCTGCGTCTGCGAGAGACTGCGGTCGGCATGGCCGGCAAAAATATTAATCACCACCGCTTTTCCGCTTAGCGACGCCAGATACTGCGCCACCTCCTGCATAATCGGCCCGGGCACCGCCAGGTCGTAAGCGTCCAGCCCGCGGGTGTCCAGTTGAAGATAATCGGCGATCAGCTCGAACGTTTTCGTCACGTGCCAGCGCTGGCAGTCAAAATCAAAAGAGTGGGAGTAGTGCTTAATCGATGGCCATTTATTAAACCCGAGCACTGATTTGGCTTTTATTTGTCGGAAAAGCCGCAGGCGATGCACGGGAATATCGAACAGCGAAGGGTCAATAATAATATCGTACTTATTATTAGCCAGTTCATTAATAACGTCGCGAGGAACGTTATGATTAAATTTACGCAAAAAATCGGCGGACGTGACCGGGTCAGCTTCATAAATATGGCGGATCCGCGGGTTATAACGCATCACCTGGCTGTTAGAGGTCGTCAGCAAAAAATCAACGATATAGCCTGACTGATGCAGGCATTTCACCAGCGCGGAATCCACCACTACATCGCCGACCGCCCCCTCATTGCGCATCAACAGGACGGTTTTCGCAGACGACAAATCTACCGGCTGACGGCGTCGGCGATCCCAGAGCGCTTTCGCCACCCCCACCCGCAGGGCATTACGTACTTTCTTAGTAAAGTAATTCCGCCGTCTGTTGAGCTCCCTTATTTTATTAAATTTCTTGCGTGGGGAACCCTGCATGGTTGCATCGTGCATCATCCTAACCTCATTACGGCAATTATTAATATTCTGTGTCGTCCGATAGAGACTGAGCGAAATAAAAAAAGTTCGATTGAAAATGAAAATCATTCTTTTTTTTATTTACAAAACTCATCTGCGCCTGCGGGATTGCACCACAGCACTGTGAAGTAATAATGAGCGAATGGTGAATTTCCCGGCCCACCGTTGGCAGGCCGGCGCAACAGCGCTAAGCTGGCTGCTTTATGATGTCAGGAGGACGCTATGCTTGAAGCAGTAGAAGGTAATATCCACCAGCGGCTGTGCGCGCTGCTCGACGAGCACCGGGCCCGCTACCGGGTGATGGCGCACGAGGCGGTCGGTCAGTGCGAAGCCGTCTCGGCAATCCGCGGCACCGCGCTTGGCCAGGGCGCGAAAGCGTTAGTCTGTAAAGTGAAAGGAAACGGCGTCAACCAGCATGTGCTGGCGATCCTCGCCGCCGATCGGCAGGCCGACCTCGCCAGCCTGGCCCGGCATATCGGCGGCAGCAAAGCCTCGCTGGCCAGCCCGGCGGAGGTGGATGCCCTCACCGCCTGCGTGTTCGGCGCCATTCCCCCCTTCAGTTTCCATCCGGCGCTGCGGCTGGTGGCGGACCCGCTGCTGTTTGAACGCTTTCCACAAATCGCCTTTAACGCCGGGCGCCTGGACCGGTCGATCATTCTCGACACCGAAGACTATTTACATATCGCCCGACCAGAGATCGCGACCTTTCGCCGTCTTAGCTAACCGGGCATCCGCCCAGATTTCCGCCGCATGGCGTAAAAATCCTGTTTATTCACGCCACGATGCGTAGAGTAAGCGGGATATTTTTGGCATTCTTATTTTGGCAAGGACCTCTGTACATGTTTGATACCACCCTGTTGATCCTGCTGGGTCTGGCGGCGCTCGGCTTTATCAGTCATAACACCACCGTGGCGATCTCCATCCTCGTGCTGATTATCGTGCGCGTCACGCCGCTGAACGCCTTCTTTCCCTGGGTTGAGAAACAGGGACTGACCGTCGGGATCATTATTCTGACCATCGGCGTGATGGCGCCTATCGCCAGCGGCACGCTGCCGCCCTCGACGCTGATCCACTCCTTTATGAACTGGAAATCGCTGCTGGCGATTGCGGTCGGGGTGTTTGTTTCGTGGCTCGGCGGGCGCGGCGTCTCCCTGATGGGCTCCCAGCCGCATCTGGTGGCCGGGCTGCTGGTCGGTACAGTACTCGGCGTCGCCCTGTTTCGCGGCGTCCCGGTCGGGCCGCTGATTGCCGCCGGGATCATCTCTTTGTTTATTGGGAAGTCGTAGCCAGGCTACCGTGATAGCGGCCCGGTGTCTGCCCGAGCCCTTTTTTAAACATGGTGATGAAGGCGGTGGTGGAATCGTAGCCCAGCGCCTGAGCCGTCTGCTGCACCGTCTGCCCGCGGATCAGCAGCTGCAGCGCGAGGATCAGCTGCAGCTGATGGCGCCAGCGGCGAAAGCTCAGCCCCGTTTCGCGCACTACCAGGCGGGCCAGATTCCGCTCGCTCATCGCAAACACCGCCGCCCACTGGCTCAGGGTCTGCCAGCGCGCCGGATCCTCAGCCATCATCGTCACCATTTGACGAATTTTCGGGTGGTTTGATACCGGCAGCTGCAGGTGCTCCTGCGGCTGGCGGGGCAGCTCATCAAACAGAACCTGCACCAGCCGGGCCGTGGCGGGGGCGGCCAGGGACTCTCCGCCGCGCTCCGCCAGAGTAAGGATCAGCTCTCGCACCAGCGGGGAAATCTTTAGCGTACAGCAGCGATCCGGCATCGGCGCGGCGCCCGGCTCGATGAACAGGAAGCATACCTGGGCGCCGGGGGTAGCGCGGTTACTGTGGGACAGCTGCCCCGGAACCCACACCGCATACTGCGGCGGCACCATCCACATTGCGTTCTCCACCTCGCAGGTCAAGGCGCCGTGCAGGGCAAGGATCAGCTGCCCCTTACGGTGGGAATGCGCCGGAATATACTGCTCCGCCTCCACCACCCGGATACGAAAGGCAATGGCCGATTCGTGGCCACTGTCCGGTTCATAGCCATCCAGCCCCAGTCCAATCATCATCTTGTCCGATATTAGCGATAATCTGTCATTTTAGCTTGATTTAAACGAGGGACAAAGCCGCTATCGTAACCCCCCTCGTTAGTTACCTTGAGAATGATATGTCTTCTGTGATCTCCTCTACCGGCCGCCGCCCCGCGCTGCTGATTGCCGGTATCCTGCTCATCGCCACCACCCTGCGCGTGGTCTTTACCGGCGCGGCGCCGCTGCTGGACGCGATTCGTAGCGACTATGGCCTGACCACCGCGCAGACCGGGCTGCTCACTACCCTGCCGCTGCTGGCCTTTGGCCTTGTCTCGCCGCTGGCGGCAGGGGTTGCCCGCCGGTTCGGCATGGAACGCAGCCTGCTGCTGGCGATGCTGCTGATCTGCGCCGGCATTGCCCTGCGCTCCCTGCCCTCCGCTGCGCTGCTGTTTATCGGCACGGCGGTGATCGGCTGCGGCATTGCGCTGGGTAACGTGCTGCTGCCCGGGCTGATTAAACGGGATTTCTCGCAGCATGTCGCGCGGATGACTGGCGCCTATTCCCTGACGATGGGCGGCGCGGCGGCGCTTGGTTCGGCGCTGGTGGTCCCCGTGGCGATGGCCGGATTCGGCTGGCGCGGGGCGCTGCTGCTGCTGATGGTCTTCCCGCTACTGGCGCTCCTCAGCTGGCTGCCGCAGTCCCGGCGCCGGGCGGAGACGCCATTGACCGGCTCAGGCGCTATGCATAACCGGGGGATCTGGCGGTCGGCGCTGGCCTGGCAGGTGACGCTGTTCCTCGGCATCAACTCGCTGGTCTATTACGTGATTATCGGCTGGCTGCCGTCGATTCTGCAGAGTATGGGCTATAGCGAAGCGCAGGCCGGCTCGCTGCATGGCCTGCTGCAGCTGGCGACCGCCGCGCCCGGCCTGGCGATACCGCTGATCCTGCATCGGCTGCGCGACCAGCGCGGGATCGCGGTGCTGGTCGCCCTGATGTGCGCCATCAGCGCCGCCGGGCTGTGGCTGTTGCCTGAGCTGGCGATCGGCTGGACGCTGCTGTTCGGCTTTGGCTCCGGAGCCACCATGATCCTCGGCCTGACGTTTATCGGCCTGCGCGCCAGCTCGGCGCATCAGGCCGCGGCGCTGTCAGGGATGGCGCAGAGCGTCGGCTATCTGCTGGCCGCCTGCGGGCCGCCGCTGATGGGCAGGATCCATGATGCCAATGGCGACTGGCATATTCCGCTGCTGGCGGTGGCGCTGATTTCGCTGGTGATGGCGGTCTGCGGCGCGCTCGCCGGACGTGACCGGGAAATTCACCCCTGAAGATGACCGGCAGCGCCCGCTGCCGGTGGAATTATTGTGCCGCGGCGCGGAGAAACGCCTGCACCAGCGGCGCGGGACGCCCGTCCAGCGCGTGACGCTCATGCTGGAACAAGGTGGCGACAAAAAACGGGTGCGTCACCAGCTCGACGGCGCGGATCTCACCCTCTTCATCCCAGCCGGTGACGCGCAGATCGCCCTGCTCCAGCTCCGCCGCAAACGCGCTGCTCACGCCGTACCGGCAGTGGTAGCCCTCTTCAATGCTCTCCCGGCCATAGGCGCGGGCAATCAGCGTATTCGCCCGCAGCTCGACGACGGCAGAGGTCTCCACCAGCGAGCAGCTGAGGGGAGCGATCACCATCCGCCCTTCGCTGTCGGTTTCCGCATGTCCGGCGTCCTGCCAGCCGAGCACGTTGCGGGCGTATTCAATCACCGCGTGCTGAAAGCCGCCGCAGGTGCCGAGGAAAGGAATGCTGTTTTCCCGGGCATAGCGGATCGCGGTAAACGCGCCTTCCGGGTGACGATACGGGCTGCCGGGAACGACCCAGATGGCATCGTACTCCGCCAGCGCCTCGCCGGAGGCGATCGACGGGGTGGCGAGCCAGTCATATTTCACCGGCTGCTCCAGCACGGCGGCGGCATCGTCTATCGCCAGGGGAATGGCCTGATGGGCAACAATATCGGGGTGATAATCGCCGACAAGGGCGAGGCGTAAAGGGGTTTTCATAGCAGGTTCCTTATGTCTGGACGAGACGGACAGCACAAGGCACGTCAGAATAGCGATCCCGCCTGTGGAACACAATCCTTATTTTCACCCCACCGCCGTGGCCGACGGGTGAGGTATACTGGAAAAAGCGCGTAAGGGAGAGAGAATGAAAAATAAGCTTTTGGTCAGCGCCTGCCTGATGGGATTCCAGGTGCGGTATAACGGTAGCGAGAAGGCACAGCTGGCGGCGACGCTGTCCCGCTGGCAGCAGGCGGGGCGGCTGGTGATCCACTGCCCGGAGCTGGCGGCCGGTCTGCCTACGCCCCGACTGCCGGCGGAGATCCTCGGCGGCACCGGCGGCGATGTGCTTGCCGGACGGGCGCGGATCGTGGAAAGCGACGGCCGCGACGTCACCGGACATTATCAGCTGGCCGCCTGGCTGGCGCTCAGCGCCGCCCGGGAAGCGGGCTGTCAGGCAGCGTTACTCACCGACGGCAGCCCTACCTGCGGCAGCAAGTTTGTCTATGACGGTTCCTTTCGCGGACGGCGTAAAGCGGGCGCAGGGGTCGCGGCCGAGCTGCTGCGCGCCCACGGCATCACGGTATTTTCCGACGGGCAAATCCCGCAGTTGCTCGCCTGGATGGCACAGAAGGAGCAGGATGATGATTCAGTGTAAACGGGTGTATGACCCGCAGGAAAGCAGCGACGGCTATCGGGTGCTGGTCGACCGTCTCTGGCCGCGGGGGATTAAAAAAGAGGCGCTGGCCTGTGATGAGTGGTGTAAGGAGTTAACGCCTTCCGCTGAGCTGCGCAAAGCCTTTCACGGCGAGGCGATCGATTTCGCCCACTTCAGCCAGCGCTATCGTCAGGAGCTCGACGCCCATCGCGAAACGGGCCTGCGGCTGGCGGCGCTGGCGCAACGCCAGCCGCTGACGCTGCTGTACGCTGCGAAGAACACCGAGCAGAATCATGCCCGGGTGTTGGCCGCCTGGCTGGCGGCCCTGCCGGTTACGATTTAGCCGGATGATCCCGGCGCCACAGCGCCCACTCGTCGAGGGTTTCGCCGCTGGGTAGTTTGCACTGGGTGCTGACGCCCTGCGGCGTTTGCACCGGCACCCGGGTGCCGCCGGATTGCTGACAGTATACCGCCGCGGGGTTGGGCATGCCGATGGTTTTCGTCGGCGCAGTGGGCTGCGGCTGGGCACAGCCGGCTAATACCAGTGGCAGAATAGCCAGTAACTTTTTCATTGTTCCTCCCTTTCCTGAATGCCCGGGGATTTTAGCCTGAATCTCCACGTTTTCTCCATCTTGCCTGCACTTTTCCCCCGTAGAGTAGCCCTGTTCTCGAACTGACCAGAGAACAGATCATTCCATAATCAATGAGTTTTTCCCCGTCGCCCCCGACGGGGCTTTTTTTCCCACCGCGTGGACAAGTATTCCCCAGACAGATGTGATAAATTTAAAAATATCACTGTTTATTTGACGCTGATGTCCGTTTGCAGCCCAATATGCTGGGGTGACGTTTGGCGTGCTGGAGCTGTATTATTCATGTCAGATTTTATTCTTGCCCGGGTGTCGCAAACCCTCGCTGCGGAACAGTCCCTGGAAACCCTGGTGCGCCAGCTGCTGGAGATGCTGGAGGCGGTGACGCGAATGGAGTCCACCTACCTCACCCGCATTGATACCAACGCCCAGCGGCAGCAGATCATGTTCGCCCACAACAGCAGCGAAATGCAGATCCCGGAAGGATTTTCCGTCCCCTGGGATGAATCCCTGTGCAAACGCGCCCTTGAGGATCAGTGTACGTTTAGCAATGACGTTGCCAACCGCTGGCACTCCTGCATCGCCGCCCAGGAGCTGGGAATCGCTACTTTTTTAAGCATTCCCGTCCGCCTGGCCGACGGCTCTCTGTTCGGCACCCTCTGCGCCACCAGCCGGCAACAACAGCCTTATAACCTCGAAGGCGAACAGGTCATGGGCCTGTTTGCGAAGCTCATTTCCCACTACGTGGAAAAAGACACCCTGGTGCAACAGCTGCAGGCGGCAAACGTCGCGCTGGAGCTGCACTCGTCTACCGATGAGCTCACCCAGCTTCCCAATCGCCGCGCGCTGTTTAAGCAGCTGGCGTTACGCTTTGCCTCCGCCCGCGCCCAGCAGCAGCAGGTCTCGCTTATTTTTATCGATCTCGATGGTTTCAAAGCCATTAACGATCGGTTCGGCCATCCGTGCGGCGACAGCTTTCTGGTGCAGGTCGGCAAACGACTCACCGCTGTCGCGCGCCGGGAAGATATCGTTGGCCGTCTTGGCGGCGATGAGTTTTTGATCGTCGGTAGCGCCCAGCAGCCTGCCGCACAGCAGGCGTATGTCACGTCTCTGCGTCAGGCTCTGTGCGGCGTCTACTTCCTCGGCGAACAGCGTATCGACTATGAGGGCGCTAGCTTCGGGGTGGTCACCTGCGATCCGCAGAGTATCGATGTTGAAGCGGCCTTACGCGCTGCCGATGAGGCGATGTACCAGGATAAGAAGTCCCGCCGCCAGGAGAATTTCATTCATATTGACTAAAGTACCGCGATATCCAGTATCATGCAGGGCATCATTCGTGGGCACAGGGACACAATCATGAAATTGGGTATTCTTTTCCCGGTGGCGATCTTTATCATCGCCGTCGTCTTTCTCGGCTGGTTTTTTGTCGGCGGCTATGCGGCGCCGGGTGGGGCATAATGAAAAAAAGCACCATTATCATGCTGGTTGTCGCCATCGTGGCGGTGGCCGGCAGCCAGTTCGGCTGGTGGTGATCGCCGCGGCGATATTGCGGATTTATCCTATCCCATCAATAAGTTAACCCTTTACACTCACGTTATCCGCCGCGGCATTCTCGGCCCCGGGGAATAAGAATAGCGGGAGAAGTAAGGATGAAAAAACCGATCGTGTTACCGTTGATTATTGCGCTGTGCACGCTGTTATCGGGATGCATTATTGACGATGGATATCATCCCCATCGCCACCACCACCATCATCACTATCATGACGACGACTAATGCTTCACGCTGTTGATAAGCCGATAAGACCGGGCGAACCGCGGTTCGCCCGTTGACGCTTAATCCTGACGATCGGCGCCGAGGAAAATAAAGCCGAGGGGGATAGCGAAGAGCGCGGTAAAGACAATGCTGTAAACCGTCACCATCGCCCCCTGCAGGAAGAACATGGACGTCGTCCACTCTGAGTACGGCATATTGTACTCGCTCACCACGCCCCCGAAGGTCGCCCGCCCCACTACCGCCAGCGCGATAGCAAACACCACCGCGAGCGACAGACAGTATTTTTTGCAGTTTTTATTGCTGAGGAGTTTTTGCAGAATCATCGGGGCTTCCTTTTTGCTGAGCGATAAACGGCTGTATATGTAACACCAATGCAATAAAAAATGAAGGGTTTTTGTTACAGGGCAGAATAAGAGACGGCGGGCCGGTCAGCGGGTAACCGGCCCGTGGGGATCAGGACTGCAGGGTAGCCAGGCGCGCGGCGAACCCGACGAAAACCAGACCAATCAGGCTGTTGCCAAGTTTAGCCAGCTTCTTGCGGGTTTTGACGTAGCGGGTGACAAACGAGCCGGAGAGGATCAAAAAGCTCATATAGCAGAAGCTAATCACCTCGAGGGTCAGCGCCAGGATAAAGAACGCCACGCCGGGGGTTTTGGCGTTGACATCGATAAACTGCACGAAAAACGACACATAGAACAGAATCGCTTTCGGATTGGTCAGGCTCAGGGTCAGGGAGCGCTTGAGGATCGCGCTCGCCGGCTCCGCGCTGGCGTCGGACTGGCCGTCGCGCTGGGTCAGCACCGCATAGAGCATTTTGCCCCCGAGCCACAGCAGGTAAATTGCCCCGAGGTAGCGCACGACGTTAAACAACACCGGCGTGGTTTTAATCAGCGTCGCCACCCCGGCGAAGGCCAGAAACATCAGCACTGCGTCGCCAATAAAGACGCCCGCCGCCGCCAGATAGCCTTTCTTCACCCCGTGGGCAATGCCCGTTTTCAGCACGAAAAACGTATTAGGGCCAGGAACGAGGATGATAAACACCGCCCCGACCAGATAGGTTAAATAATTCAGAACACCAAACTCAGCGAACACTCTGCACTCCTTCGCGCACGACTAAAACATGATCCGGCTCACGTTACCCCAACTGTCGGGATTTTGAAAGCGCAGCCTGTGCGGGAAGGTTAATAGACGGAAGGTTCGCCCAGCGGGCGGGTTTTAAAACGACGGTGTACCCACAGATACTGCTCGGGAGCGCGCAGGATCTCGCGCTCAATAACCTTGTTGATATAGCCGGCGGCGATCTGCTTATCCTCACCCGGATAGTCATTCATCACCTCGCTGATATGCAGGCTATAGCCCCGGCGATCCAGCTTACGTACCATGCTGATGCTCAACATTTTCGCGCCCGATAAGCGGGACAGGACATAGGTGCCGTTGGTGGTCGCCGCCTGCGGGACGGAGAAAAAAGGTGCAAAGACGCTGCCCTTGGGACCGTAATCCTGATCGGGCGCGAACCACACCGCTTCACCGGATTTTAAGGCATGCACCAGACCGGTCAGGTTGTTGCGATCGATCATCGCTTTGTTCGAACGCAGGCGACCGCGGGTTTGCACCCACTCCATCAGCGGGCTGTTGTGCGGCCGGTAGGTGGCCATCATTGGCCGACACAGCCCCATCGCGCGGCCGCCCAGCTCCAGCGACATAAAGTGCACGCCGACGACCATTACCCCTTTCCCACCGCTAAGCGCGTGATTAAGGTTGGCGAACCCCTCGACATCAAACCATTTTTTGACCCGCTCGTCGCTCCAGAACCAGGCCATGCCGGTTTCGATAAGCCCCATTCCCAGCGACATAAAGTTTTGATCGATCAGCGTCTCGCGCGCCGCTGGCGACATGTCCGGGAAGCAGAGTTCGATATTACGCCGGGCGATATGTTCGCGGCGTTTAAGAAAGCGACGGGAAAGGCGACCAGCGCTGGTGCCGATAAAATGCAGCAGCGGATAAGGCAGTTGCACGATTAACCAGAGGATGCCGAGCCCGAACCAGGTCAGCCAGTTACACGGGTGTAAAAGTTGTTTATTAAATACGCAGGCCATGATTTTTCCTGTAAACATTAATTATGTGGTAACGCTTAAGGAAAACAGAATCCATTTATCATCATTAGGCGGTACGTACAGCAAGTTCGACAATACTAATCCGCTGAAATTCCCTCCGGCAAGTAAAAAACAGCAAGCTGACAAAAAAACATAATTGCGGCACATATGTTACTAAATGTAAACTTAAATCTTGAGCCACGCTTAATATATTCATCATGCATATCATTTTCACGCTAATCATCAGCTTTACTAACGACAACAACCGAAAGCTGCCGCAGTGTGGCCCTGGCCGCCGGTGGCAGGCGTCCGCTGAGCCGCGCGATCGGCGGCCTGACCGCGTTGGGATGCATCGTAGTCTGTCAAAGCGAGTATTAAACGCGTCCCACTGCGAAATGCATCTTTTTTAATCCGTCAGCATAAGAAAGATTAAAACGACTTTAAGACAACAATTAAGAATAGACTTATTTAAACCTGCTTTTAAAATAAGCGCGGTGCATTGAAATACTGTGCCCGCCGGACAATAAAAAATATTTCTTTACGCCTCGTGGGAAACACAGGTGGAGTGAATGATGGGCAATCATCCGCCATCGATTTGCATGGAAGCCAGGTCATTGAGAAGAAAGCACGGCGAGGGTGTGAAAAACGCCCTCGCCGCAGAGGATCAGTAGGTATGGAAATATTGCTGAATCAGCTGCGGATCTTTAGTCTGCGTCAGCGCGGTCATCAGCAGTATACGCGCTTTTGCCGGGTTGAGGGAGTCGGCCACCAGCCCGGGCTGGCTGTCATCCGGCGGTACGACGCCGCTGCCGGTACGGGAGGCTCGCACCACCACGATGCCCGCCTGCTGCGCTTTTTTGATACCGGCGGCGCTACGTACCGACACCGACCCCGCCCCGGTTCCGGCGTAGATAATACCGTCGGCATGATGGGCGATCGCCGCATCGTACATATACTCCGGATCGTCCTGGTAACCATAAATAATCACCACCTTCGGCAGAACCTTCAGCTGACGCACATCGAACACCGAGCGCAGCGTGTGAATTTTATCCACCCGCGTCTCGAACTGGGGTTTTCCGCCCACCACGACACCAAGATAGCCCTCCTCGGGCGCCCGGAAGGTATCCAGCGAAGTGGCATTAGTTTTGGTGACAAAGCGCGCCGCGCCGATGCGGTCGTTAAGCACCACCATTACCCCGCGTCCCCGGGCATCAGGATCGGCGGCGACCGTGACCGCTTCCAGCAGGTTCATCGGCCCGTCGGCGCTGATCGCCGTCGCCGGGCGCATCGCCGCGGTAAAGACCACCGGCTTGTTGCTTTTCACCATCAGATTGAGGAAATACGGGGTTTCATCCAGCGTGTCCGTGCCATGGGTGATCACCACGCCATCGACATCGTCCCGAGCCAATAGCGCATTCACCCGCTTCGAGAGCTGGAGAATAATATCGCTGGTCATATTCTCACTGCCAATATTGGCCACCTGCTCGCCCTCGACGTGAGCGATTTTACTCATTTCCGGCACGGCGTTAATCAGCGTCTGCACCCCAATCGCCCCGGCTTTATAGCCGGTTGTTTGGGTATTGCTGGCCGCCGAACCAGCAATCGTTCCGCCGGTGGCTAAAATAACAATATGCGGAAGACGCGTCTCGCTAAACGCCAGGCTGCTCATCGTCAATAACGCAATGGCAAGTAATGCTCTAAAATTCATACAGGTCACTCCCTTCATAGACATTAATCAAACTTACGCTTGCTTAATGCAAAGGGCTTGCCAGAATTCATTTCTTTTCTGGGGGGGAAATGGTTAACTATCAGACAATAATAAGGTTCTTAGGACGATATCGCCCAACTCTGGTGCACCACTGGATCTGAAACGGGCAGAGCTATGAACCAAAACATTCTGAGGATTTACCTGTTCAGCAACACACAACACGCATTGCGATCAGATTATCGACACTTCCGTCACCGGCGAGAGCATTTTTGCCCGCCAGGTCACGCGAACGGAGAACAGAGATGCGTATTGTCCTGAAGTCGGCCCTGATGCTGACCACCAGAGTCATCCAGATCATTAACCCTGAACTGCACCGGCATATGCAACGAACGGCCTTAATCGCCCTGACGCTGGCGCAAAGGCTGGAACTGCCTGACGAACGGCAGCAGACCATTTTTTGCGCCGCGCTGCTGCACGATATCGGCGTGCTGGGGGATAAACGCACCATTCATTCGCTGGATGCTATCGATAATATCCACGACCCGCATCAGCGCCAGGGTGTGGCGATGCTGGAGGGATTAGCGACCTTCCAGCCCATCGTTCCCTTTATTCGCGATCACCATTTTAGCCCGAACCACCGGGGCTCCCGCGAACAGCACATTGTCTATTTCGCTGATGCCTTTGAACGGCTGCTGCCGGCCGATAGCCACGTTGCCGCCTGGCCCACGCGGGCGGTGGTGGAACAGTTCGTCGCTTTGCATCGGGAGATCGATCCGCCGCTCTGCGATATCCTGTGCGAGGTCGCTGAAAATGCGAACTTCTGGCAGCACCTTCACCCCGGCCATATTCAGCGGCTGCTGGAGATTATTGGCCCCATCAACACGCGCTATCTGGATATTCACGGTCTGAAGGATGTCTGCCTGCTGATTGCCAAAATCGTCGACACCTACAGCAGCTTTACCGCCACCCATAGCATCATGGTGGGGGAAATCGCCCGCCAGCTTGCCCGCTGGATGCAGCTGCCGGAGCCCACCTGTCAGCAAATACAGATAGCCGGCTATCTACACGATATTGGCAAGGTCTATATCCCACTCTCCATTCTCGAAAAAGAGGGCGAGCTGGATGATGAGGAGCTGAGTCAGGTGCGGGAGCACAGCTACATGACCGGCGAACTTCTCAGCGACTATAGCGAGCTCGGCGACATCATTAACTGGGCCTCGAATCATCATGAAAAAATGGACGGCAGCGGCTACCCTCTGCATCTCGAAAAGGAGCACCTGACCCTCGCCGACCGGATTATCTCCATCGCCGATATTTTCACCGCGCTGACCGAAGATCGCCCTTATCGTAAAGGGATGGCCTGGCAGGAAGCCTTACAGATTATGGAAGCGGATGTTATAAATGGCGCTCTGGATAGCGATGTCTTCCTCGTTTTGCGCCACCATGCGGAAACGCTACACGCCATCATTCTTCAGACCCTTGCCCCTCTGCATAGCGAGCGCCGCCTCTGAAGCGGGCCGCCGTCGTGGCGGGGGCGGAGTTCTATAATCAAAACAGCTTCATCTGCATGCAAGGAAATTCACGGTGAGAATCGCCACCATCACTAACTGGGCTTACGGGATCACCGTTGGCCTGACGCTGGCTTCCGGGAGCGCTATGCTCATGGCCTCCAGCGCCGACCGCGTCGAACGCCAGGCGGTACAGCAGCGCCAGGTCTTTGATACGCTCTCCGACGAGGTGGAAAACGACGCCTGGGCGCTGTCTGACCTCGCCCGGCTGTACGTGATAAAGCCTTCACCGGAGACGCTTACGCAATATCAGCAGCTGCAGCAGACCGACAAGAGCATAGAGCAGCGGCTGGGCGGCCTGAAAGATAACGGCGCCAGCCGCGAGGAGCTGGCGCTGCTCCAGGATGGCCTGCGGATCGCCGATGAGCTACAGGATGAACAGCAGGCGGCCCTGGCGCATGTCGCTCGCGGCGATGCGCCAGCGGCCATCGCGGTGCTGTACGGCACCGCGTACGAGACCGAACTGGAGCGCATGCAGACGCAGATCGATCGCTTCCGCCAGATGCTTGAGCATCGCGCCGCCGTCGCTATCGACCAGGCCACCGAGCGCTCGCGGATCTGGCGTACGCTGTCGGAAATCATGGTCGGCCTGACCGCCCTGATGTTTTTGTTCGTCCTCGGCTTCATTCTCAAACGCCGGGTGCTCTACCCGGTGGTTCGCCTGAGCGACGTGGTCCAGCGTCTCGCCTCCCAGGATTATGCGGTAGAGACGCCGCACTTTACCCAGGTGGATGAGATTGGTGACATGGCTCAGGCGATCCGCATTTTTCGCGAGAACGGCCTGGCCCGTCAGCGGCTGGAGCAGCAGCGCGACGCCGACTGGGCGATCCGCGAGCTGCTGGCGCGTATGACTCAGCGGCTGCAGGGCTGTGAAACCATTGAGGATGTGATTAAGGTGGCGGAGCGGTTTGCGCCGAATATCGCCCCGACGATCCCCGGTAAACTGTATGTTCTGGATACCGACCCCTGGCAGATGCGCTGCGTAGCGCAGTGGCTGTCGCCCGCCGGTGAGACGACCCCCTTTTCTCCCGACGACTGCTGGGCGATACGGCGGGGACTCAGCCATCCGCCGGTGCAGGGCGAGCCCGATATCACCTGCTATCATCTGCCGGAGACGCACGTCGGCCAGTCGCTCTGCGTACCGCTCATCGCCCAGGGCGAAGCCATTGGCCTGCTGACTTTCCAGAACGTCACCGCCAGTGACGCTCCTTCCCGGGCCTATCTCGAGCTGATGGCGGAAGCGTTGGGCCTGGCGCTGGCCAATCAGCGTTTGCGCAGCGCCCTGCTGGAAAAAGCGCTGTTCGATTCCCTGACCGGCCTGCGTAACCGCCATCATCTTGACGAAGCGCTGCATTCGCAGATGGCGCTGGCGGTCCATACCCATACTCCGCTGAGCTGTCTGATGATCGACATCGATCATTTTAAAACCATCAATGATCGCTATGGCCATGAGGCTGGGGATCTGGTGATTAAGAGCGTTGCGACCATTGTGCAGCGCGCGGTGCGCGATATCGGCATGGCTTTCCGCTACGGGGGCGAGGAGTTTTTAGTGCTGCTCCCCGGGATTGACGAAGCCGGGGCGCACCAGTGCGCCAGCGAGATCTACACCCAGGTGCGCAATATGACGCTGCGCGATGGTCTGACCGAGATAGGCCAGGTGGATGTGTCGATTGGCATCGCCAGCTACCCGCAGCACACCCAAAGCGATAGTCTGCTGCGCGCGGCGGATGCCGCGCTGTACCGGGCGAAAGAGCTGGGCCGCTCAAGGATTGTCAGCTTTGGCCGCCTGAAGACCAGCTAACCGGGACTATCGCTCAGCGGTATTAAGCAGCGAGATAACTTTCCTTACCACCGCCGAACGAATATGGCGGTGGTAAACCATGCTCAGCTCACTCTCCGCCAGCCGATCCTGGAGATCGATATACACCACGTTATCAAGGCGTAAGGCCCGCGCCGAGAGCGGAACCAACGCCACTCCCACCCCGGCGGAGACCAGGCTAATCATCGAGGTAACGTCGTTAATCCGCTGCGCCACCTGCGGCGTAAAGCCCGCGACGCGACAGGCATCCATAAAAACCTGCTCCAGTCCGGTGCCCTGCGGATCGTCAAGCGAGATCCAGTTGTCAGTGCGCAATGAGGCCAGATTAAGCGCGCCCACGCCGGCCAGCGGATGCTGTTGATAGAGCGCCAGGCAGAGCTTTTCACGTACAAACGGCCTGACCACCAGCGCGTCCGGCGGCGAGGCCAGCGGCGCGCGAATGATGGCGATATCCAGACGCAGATCCAACAGCGCTTCGTAGAGCATTTGCACATCCCCCTGCACCAGCGACAGCTCAATCCCCGGCCAGTCGGCGCGCAGCCGGCGCAGGAGCCCCGGCAGTTTACTGTCGTACATCGCGCTGGAGACATACCCCAAATGCAGCCTCCCCTGCTCGCCCCGCGCGATGCGCTGGGCGTCCAGCACCGCCTGATCGGCCATTTCCAGCGCCAGCCGCGTCTTGTGTAAAAAGGCCTCGCCCGCGGCGGTCAGAGTCAGACGGCGGTTAGCGCGGGAAAAGAGCACCACGCCCAGGCGCTGCTCAAGCTGCTTAATCTGCTGACTGAGGGCGGGCTGGGCGATATGTAACCGCTCCGCCGCCCGGTGCATATGCAACTCTTCGGCAACGACCACAAAATGGCGTAACGCTCGCAAGGACATGGTAGGACTCCTCCCTACAAATTGATAAGAAAAAGCTTATCAATAAAGCATAAATGATGCAATTGATAACCATTAGCCTGCGAAGCATACTGTGCGCATCGATACGCTAAGGAGAACATCATGACCGCACCGATTCAGGATCTGCGCGACGCCATCGCGCTGCTGCAACAGCATGACAATCAGTATCTCGAAACCGATCATCCGGTTGACCCTAACGCCGAGCTGGCCGGTGTTTATCGCCATATCGGCGCGGGCGGCACCGTGAAGCGCCCCACCCGCATCGGGCCGGCGATGATGTTTAACAATATTAAGGGTTATCCACACTCGCGCATTCTGGTGGGTATGCACGCCAGCCGCCAGCGGGCCGCGCTGCTGCTGGGCTGTGAAGCCTCGCAGCTGGCCCTTGAAGTGGGTAAGGCGGTGAAAAAACCGGTCGCGCCGGTGGTCGTCCCGGCCAGCAGCGCCCCCTGCCAGGAACAGATCTTTCTGGCCGACGATCCGGATTTTGATTTGCGCACCCTGCTTCCGGCGCCCACCAACACCCCTATTGACGCCGGCCCCTTCTTCTGCCTGGGCCTGGCGCTGGCCAGCGATCCCGACGACGCCTCGCTGACCGACGTCACCATCCACCGCTTGTGCGTTCAGGGCCGGGATGAGCTGTCGATGTTTCTTGCCGCCGGCCGCCATATCGAAGTGTTTCGCCAGAAGGCCGAGGCCGCCGGCAAACCGCTGCCGATAACCATCAATATGGGTCTCGATCCGGCCATCTATATTGGCGCCTGCTTCGAAGCCCCTACCACGCCGTTCGGCTATAACGAGCTGGGCGTCGCCGGCGCGCTGCGTCAACGTCCGGTGGAGCTGGTTCAGGGCGTCAGCGTCCCGGAGAAAGCCATCGCCCGCGCCGAGATCGTTATCGAAGGTGAGCTGTTGCCCGGCGTGCGCGTCAGAGAGGATCAGCACACCAATAGCGGCCACGCGATGCCGGAATTTCCTGGCTACTGCGGCGGCGCTAATCCGTCGCTGCCGGTAATCAAAGTCAAAGCAGTGACCATGCGAAACAATGCGATTCTGCAAACCCTGGTGGGACCGGGGGAAGAGCATACCACCCTCGCCGGCCTGCCAACGGAAGCCAGTATCTGGAATGCCGTCGAGGCCGCCATTCCGGGCTTTTTACAAAATGTCTACGCCCACACCGCGGGTGGCGGTAAGTTCCTCGGGATCCTGCAGGTGAAAAAACGTCAACCCGCCGATGAAGGCCGGCAGGGGCAGGCCGCGCTGCTGGCGCTGGCGACCTATTCCGAGCTAAAAAATATTATTCTGGTTGATGAAGATGTCGACATCTTTGACAGCGACGATATCCTGTGGGCGATGACCACCCGCATGCAGGGGGACGTCAACATTACGACAATCCCCGGCATTCGCGTTCACCAGCTGGATCCGTCCCAGACGCCGGAATACAGCCCGTCGATCCGTGGAAATGGCATCAGCTGCAAGACCATTTTTGACTGCACGGTCCCCTGGGCGCTGAAATCGCACTTTGAGCGCGCGCCGTTTGCCGACGTCGATCCGCGCCCGTTTGCACCGGAGTATTTCGCCCGGCTGGAAAAAAACCAGGGTAGCGCAAAATAAGCAATAGCCGCCGGTAAACGGCGGCATTTTTCCATGCCGCGCGATCCTGAGCGGATGGCGCAGGCAGGATTAATTGATCGCAGCGGCGAGATCTTTTTTCACCAGCTCGCGCAGCTCAGAAATCAGCACCTGGCTTACGTCGAAATGGCGATCGGGGCGTTACGCATGGGGGTATTTACAGGGAATGATCCTTCATAAAAAAGAGAGGCGCTTATCACTGCGCTAATAAAGACTATCTGTAGCAAAGGGGGTATTTAAAACTGGATAATAAAAGAATAGCAGGTAACCGAAACCAGCCCCCGGTCGGCCCTCAACCGCAAAGAAAAATATATTCTTCCTTCCAGTAGCGGCCCTGACCTATGATGTCCCCGGCAGAAGTGATTAACCGTTTTTGCTTTTCGGTTTCGATACCCTCAACGATCACATGGCCGGTCAGGGTATGAATAGACTGCAACAGACCGGGCAAAGCGGGGTCGTTTTCTTTATCCCAGAAGTAATCCTTATCCACTTTGACGCAATCGAAGCGGAATCTCTCCAGCAGCGGGAAGGAGGTTCGCCCGCGACCAAAATCATCCAGCCAGACCGGACAAAGCGCCGCCAGCGTGCTTAGCGCCGTCAGCTCGCGGCCGGCGATAAACTCATGAAAATTCTCATTTATCTCCAAAGCAATATGCTTACACGAGCGCAGAAAATCGCAGAGATAGCGGTCCGTCAGAATAAAATGGCTTAATAAATCATCGATATTGAGCGAGATCGGCTTATTATCGACCAGGGAAAAATCAAATACGGAAAGCAACTCGATTTGTCGGGTAAATAGTGCAAGCTTATCGCTTTCGGTAAGCGTGGAGAAAGAAAACGCGGGCGCTGAGGCGTTATTTCGTGCGGGTGCTATAATATCTTTAGTGAGCAATTCCCACGAGTGGCAGCTGCCATCATCGCTAATAGCAGGCTCCAGTACGAAGCGATAGGAGGTATTTTTCGCGTTTTCTTCAACCATTTAAAAAATACCAAAAATAAGAAAGGGTTAAAGCATGTCATATATTTCCCGCCAACAAAAATAGTTTAAAATGATCAATAAGAAACATTCGATAGCTAAAAACTATCAACATATAATTTATTGATCGGTAAAGTGAATTAATATAAATTAGCCACCGCTGTCGCATGCGTTTAGACAACAATTAAAATATTGTTTCAAACCAGCCAGTTACATGACGAGCCGCATCCAGTCGTAGCCACATTACGCTTTTCCCCGGCGGCAAAAAAAAGCGTGGTGTAATAAAAATCAAAAATACAAGCCGCCAGTTTTCGTCCTCTCGTATGCCAAAAGATGAATAATCTCTGGCCCAACGCAACCGCTTGCCGATAATAAAAACGCTGCCCCGGTCAACGAAACGTCATACTTTACCGCTACCTTGCTGGCAGAACAGGCGCAGCGGATAAAGGGCAGTGAAAAGAAAATACATGGTTCCACTGGCGCTAATGCTCCTCATGCTCATCGCCAGCGCATGGCTGGAACTGACCCCGCGGCCTGTCGCCAGAGGGCTGTGCGTCTGGTTCGACGGGACAATGGTCAACTGTCTGCAGAGGCAACGGCTGGGCGAAAGGTCGCCGATTCACTCGCTGGCCAGGCGGTAAACGGGCACTCGTCGGGTGGTATTGAACAAATTGTCGCTGACCTCCACCTCCGTCGTGACAATCGCCATGCCGGACCGGCGCAACTGCGCGATGTCCGCCGCCACTCGCTGACTGCCGAACCAGAACAAGGCGTCGAGAGCGGTGACCGGCAGGCCGGCGTTCAGCGCCTGGCGGAGCCGCTCCCGGGCCGGCTTTATCTCCCGGGCAATCTGCTGGTACGGGGCCGCCGTCAGCCCGGTTGCATCGACGCGACGAATGCGGTTTGCCAGGCGGTAATGAAAGGCTTCCGGTACAGCCTGTAAATCCTGTTTCAAACTATAGACGCAGCCGTAACGTTTGCCGTTGAAAACGGCGGCTTTACGGCTAAGCTGCAATGTCTCACGAACATCGGCGATTAGCTGCGGCGCGCGCACCAGCAGCAGGCGAAAAGGCAGCTCGAAGCTGGTGACATAGTCGACGTTCAGTAACGCAATGCGCAGGCGCTCCTCTGCCCCAGCCCGCAGCTGACGACACTCCAGGTATACTTCGCGCCACTGCTCCCGGAGCCGTGGCGTCTCACCGGCTTCGGTAAACTGGTATTTTTCAATATCGTAATCAATTCTCCCGGCCACCGCGCATTCCTTTCTGAATCAGTCCGCGGGTTATATTATCATCCTCCGACGCCGTCCCCTATGCCCAACGCCGCTGTCGTTGTCGATTATTTACGATAAAGATAACGGGTGATGATCACATCAAGAACAAACAGCAGGAAGATAACGCTGCTTAACCATAATAAGCCTGCGAATAAATCAAGTAATTGCATCGTTGTTCCCTCGCCGTTGGCCCTAAAAAAGACGCTCCATCACCATAAAGTAGTTAACAACCACCTTACCAGCCACAGAATAAAATTATTTAGCACGATGCCATCCCGAGCCCGCACAGATTCATTTTATTGTCATTAATTTGTCATCAAAAAATGTCTATCATCAACCGGCGCCGCAGGGTCGTCTCTGCCGTCATGGTATGGCGGACAACGCGTCGCCACGCGGTTTAACAACACGGAATAACCTCGCCCTGCCTCATTCTTACTGTCATTGCATAATTTTATATCAGGCACGTTTGTCATCCTGCTGAATAATCCGTAAAAGCGCCGTAAGCAATAAAACCCCTGCAGATTGGTTTACCATGGAGAAATAAGATGCCTAGCGAAAAAGCCCGCAGCCTTGACCATTTCTATGAATTACTGGCGACAGGACAACACCCGAAGATTGAGCTCGATTTTGATGTCGCCGCGGACGATTTTTTTAAAATCGCCACCGAGTTTGGCGATATTGGCGCGAGGATCACCCGGGTTAACGAACGATTTATTATTAAGATCAAGCCACCGAAGGCATAAACACCCGGCCCGAGTCGTTGCAGCAGATCACCGGTTTGTGCGCATCCCTCTCGGTCATCCCTGACCGGACGGCGCGACGCGCCGGCAAATCCTCACCTGCCGGCGCGAATCAGGCTCAGTGATAGCCCTCGCTGCCGGAGACTTTGCCGCGAAAGACGTAGTAGCTCCAGGCGGTATACATTAGGATCACCGGGATAATGAGCAGCGCGCCCGGCAGCATAAATACCTGGCTGGACGGCGGCGCAGCGGCATCCCACAGAGAGATATGCGGTGGGATAATGTTCGGCCAGACGCTGATCCCCAGCCCGCTGAAGCCGAGGAAAATCAGGCCCAGCGTCAGGATAAATGGGCGGGCATGGCTGGCGGGGCGCGCGCTCAGGCGCCAGATCCACAGGCTCAGAGCCAACACCAGAATCGGCACCGGCACGAACCAGAAGAAATTGGGCAGCGTAAACCAGCGTTCCGCCACGTAGCGCCAGCCCAACGGCGTCCAGACGCTGACCACCGCGATCACCACCATCAGCGCCAGCAGTACCTTGCGGGTCAGCTCGCGCATCCGCTGCTGCAGCGCGCCTTCGCTTTTCATAATCAACCACGTGGTGCCCAGCAGCAGATAGGCCACCACCAGCCCCAGACCGCAGAACAGATTGAAAGGGGTAAGCCAGTCCAGCGTCGAACCGGCGAAGCGGCGGTCAGCCACCGCAAAGCCGTTGATAAACGCGCCGACGACAATCCCCTGGCTGAAGGTCGCCAACAGCGAGCCGCCGGCAAAGGCATAGTCCCAGAAGATGCGATGCGAGGGAACCGCTTTAAAACGAAATTCAAAGGCCACGCCGCGAAAAATCAGGCCGATGAGCATCGCCGTCAGCGGGATAACCAGCGCATCGGTGATCACTGCATAGGCCAGCGGAAAGGCGCCGAACAGCCCTGCCCCGCCGAGCACCAGCCAGGTTTCGTTACCATCCCAGACGGGGGCGACGCTGTTGACCATCACATCGCGCTCTTCGCCATCATGCACCACGCTGAACAGCATCCCAATACCTAAATCGAAACCATCCATCACGATATACATCAGCGTGGCGAAGACAATGATGACAAACCAAATCACCGAGATATCGATGCTCATGATGCGTTCTCCTCATCACGCACCGGCTCAGCCGCTGAGAGCGGACGCGCCGGGGTGCCTGCGGTTTGCGAGGTCAGCTCCGTCACCGGCTGCGGCCCTTTTTTGATAAGCCGGAAAATGTAGTAATACCCCACGCCAAACACGGCGCAGTAAACCACGATAAATACCAGCAGGCTGATGGCCATCTGCAGGGTGCTGTGCAACGACACCGCATCCCGCGTGCGCAGCAACCCGTATATCACCCACGGCTGGCGGCCCATCTCGGTGGTCACCCACCCGGCGACCAGGGCAATAAGACCGGCGGGCCCCATACAGAGCGCAAACCACTGGAAGGGACGCGAGTGGTACAGCCGCCGCCGATAGCGCAGCCAGGCGCTGCAGATCCCTAAGGCGATCATCAACACGCCCATCCCGACCATGATGCGAAACGACCAGAAGACGGCGGGCGAATAGGGTCGGTCCTCTTTCGGGAAGTCTTTCAGGGCCGGCACCTGCTTATGCAGGCTGTGGGTAAGGATCAGGCTACCGAGAGCGGGGATCTCAAGACCATAGCGGGTCCGCTCCTGCTCCATGTCCGGCAGGCCAAACAGCAGCAGCGGCGTGGCCTCGCCGGGGCGATTTTCCCAGTGCCCTTCGATGGCCGCGATCTTCGCCGGCTGATGCTCAAGGGTGTTAAGACCATGCATATCCCCCACCACCGCCTGGATCGGCGCCACCAGCAGCGCCATCCACATCGCCATCGACAGCATTTTGCGGATGGCCGGCGAGTCGTTGCCGCGCAGAAGATGCCACGCGGCAGACGCCCCGACGAACATGGCGCTACTGAGAAACGCGGCTATCGCCATATGGAACAAGCGATACGGAAAAGAGGGGTTAAAGATAATCGCCAGCCAGTCCTGCGGGATGAGATGGCCATTTTCGATGATAAAACCCTGCGGCGTCTGCATCCAGCTATTGGAGGCAAGGATCCAGAAGGTAGAAACCAACGTGCCAAGCGCCACCATGCAGGTGGTAAAAAAATGCAGCGCTGGCGGCACTTTATTCCAGCCAAACAGCATCACACCGAGGAATCCCGCTTCAAGGAAGAAGGCGGTCAGCACTTCGTACAGCAGCAGCGGGCCGGTAATACTACCAGCGAACTGGGAAAATCCGCTCCAGTTGGTGCCGAACTGATAGGACATGACTAATCCGGAGACTACGCCCATGCCAAAATTGACGGCAAAGATTTTCAGCCAGAAATTGTAGAGTGAACGCCAGACATTATCCCGGGTTCGCAGCCACATCCCCTCAAGCACCACAAGGTAGCTGGCAAGGCCGATGGTGATGGCCGGAAAGAGGATATGGAAGGATACGGTAAAGGCGAATTGCAATCGGGCCAGATGAAACGCGTCGAATTCAAACATATTCCACACCCATCATTGTGAATCGCCCCGGCCGCAGCCGGGGCTCATGCGAACATCACTTAGCTGATGATGAAGTGTTTTGCTTCCCGGCGCCGAGTTCGGCGCCGGTCAAAGGATCGCCCTGCGGGTCAGACTGCGTTCGCTTCAGCATCGCTTTGCACAGCGCTTCCTGCTCTGGCGTCAGGCCGACAGAAGCACTGCCATCTCCGCCATCTACGCCCGGCTGTGGATCCTTGACATAATCGAAGTGTTTGTCACTGTTCCAGCTGCCGCGTACTTCTCCACCTTCAGACATATTGTAGTAGGTGTTAGCGTACTCGCTAATGGGCGGCAGTTTGCCCGGTGGATAGTTGTTGCGAATCGACTGCAGGGCCTTCTCAAAAGAGAGCTGATGCGCCGCTTCGCGGGTCATCAGGAAGGCCAGCGCGTCTTTCACGCCAGGATCGTCGGTCACGTTGATCAGGCGTTCATAGACGATCTTCGCCCTCGCCTCCGCCGCGACATTCGACCGCAGGTCGGCGGTGGGTTCGCCGATAGTATCAATGTAGGCCGCCGTCCACGGCACGCCCGCCGAGTTGGTCAGCGGGGTACCGCCGCCGTACAGCAGGGATGTAATATGGCTGTCATTGCCGTTGGCGGTGAGCGAACGATAGAGTTCCGCCTCGCTCTCGGTGCCCTCCGCCAGGGCTCCTTTGGCGCCTTTATTCAGCATGCCGACCAAAGTGCCAATGATCTCCAGATGGCTCAACTCCTCTGTCGCGATATCCATCAGCATATCTTTGCGGCCGGGATCGTCATCGCTTAATCCCTGGGTGAAATAACGACACGCGGCGGCCAGCTCGCCCTGAGGGCCGCCAAACTGTTCGAGCAGTAAATTCGCGAGCCCCGGATTCGGTTCAGCAACGCGTACGGTATACTGCAGTTGTTTCACATGACGAAACATAGGCCTGCCTCCTGGGTTATTTTTTCGCTTCTACGCCGTCAGCATCTGAACGCAGGAGAAACTGCTCCGTGGTCTGAGGAATATGTTTAATCAGCCAGTCGGCCATTTCCCGCTCTTCCGCCAGGATGGCTTCAATGGCTGGGATGGAGGCGGTATCGCCCGCTTTTTCAGCGGCCGCCAGCAGAGAGGTATAGCAGGCGATTTCAAACTGCTCGAAAACGTACCCGCTGATCGAGCCTTTGACGATTTCATCGGAAGGAAACATCCCGCCGATGGACTGGCCGAGAGCCGCCATTTTACTCATCGAATCTTTAATCACCGAGCGTGAAATCTCATTGCGGTCGAGGATCTCTTCCAGCACGGTAATTTGCCGTTTGGTCTCGTTAACATGCTGTTCGATTCTGGCACGGAGATCCGGATAATTATCGATACGGCCAGCCATTGATTCCAGCATGGACTCTGCCTGTTTTTCCATGGCATGCGCATCTCGTAGCCAGTCATGGTAATGTTCAACGTGATTCATCGTGATTTCCTCGTGTCAGGGAGAGTTTATTTTTCCGCTTTCTTATTAATATTACCTACCGCCAGATCGGTTAATTTCACATCGGTTTGTTTTTCTTCTTCCAGGGTTTCAGCAAGCAGTTTGGCTGCTTTTTTATAGCCCAACTGCTCTGCCAGGGTGACCAGAGTACCGTAACTGGCAATTTCGTAATGCTCGACCTTTTGCGCAGCGGCAATTAATGCAGCATCACGTACCTCATTTTTTTCCGTGCTCTCAACGACTTCATTAGCTTCTTCGATTAATCCTTCCATGGCCACGCATTTCATGCGTTTGATTTTCAGGTTGGATTCCTGTTCAATAATCTGGTCGATACGTTCGATCTGGCCCTGGGTTTCTTCAAGATGAGCATTGAACGCCGCGCTGAGTTTTTCACTGGACGCCGCTCTGGCTAGTTTAGCCAGCCCGCGGGTTAATTGTTTCTCTGCGCTGTAGGTATCTGAGAGCAGGTGAATAAATACATCTTCAATGCTTTTCATATTCATAGAAATACCTTCTGGAGTCAGAAAATAACTGCGAGTCTGTGACAGACTCGCAGGAGATACTTTCACTTCAGGGTGCAAGGAAAAGGATAATCAGGAATTATCGGACTTGCGGCCACCGCCGTGGCTATTCTGTCCGCCTTTTTTACCCGCTTCGGACGCACGCTGCGGATCATTTTTAAAGTTCCCGCCGCTGTGCTGACCACCTTTACGACCTGCTTCAGAAGCTTTTTCACGGTCTTCAGCAAAATTACCGGAACCACCACGATGCTCTGCCATATTTCACCTCATGTATATCGGTTATGTCAGTACGATACGAAAATATTCCGTATCACTCGTCGTTCGATATTTAAATCTAGCGGGTAATGCTGGTTAGTCAAATTATTATTCCGTTTTTTCGACACCTTTTAGCAGTAATTCGGAATAATTCTACAAGACACCTCAAAAATAACCAGACGGCACCTTGCCGCTAACTCACTGTGTTCAGGGAAATAATGTATGCAGATCACCTCTGCGGCAAAGAATTATCTATACCGGAGGATTACTACCGTTGGGTTATATAACGAAGCGGCAGCATTGTCCTTTGCCAGACGGAAATTAAGAATTTTCCCTGATTTTACGGATAAAAAAAAAGCCGCTGGGGAAGCGGCTAGCAAACAAAATGGAGCGAATATCATGCCCGATTAATACTGGCACACATAAGGGCAATAGGCAAATAACTCGAACAGACCAGCCGGGAAATAAGCGAAGCGTGGAATATATTCAGCTCCTGGAATATCACGCAGTTCCATTATTAGTACTCTACGCTTTATTTTTTACGATGATTTATCGGTGACGATAGCAGCCGTTCACCAGGCCGAAGAACCGCATGCTGTCAACCTTTCTCTCGAGGAGAATATTCTATGAAAGCACTCACTTATCACGGCCCGCATCATGTCAGCGTCGACACCATGCCTGACCCGGCTCTTGAGGCAGCGGACGATATTATTCTGCGCGTCACCGCGACAGCGATTTGCGGTTCCGATCTGCATCTGTACCGCGGAAAGATCCCCGGCACGCACCATGGTGATATTTTCGGCCATGAATTTATGGGGGAAGTGGTGGAAGCCGGTTCCGAGGTCACCGCGGTCCGCAAAGGCGATCGGGTGGTTATCCCGTTTGTCATCGCCTGCGGAGACTGCTTCTTTTGTCGCTTGCAGCAGTATGCCGCCTGCGAAAGCACCAATAGCGGCCAGGGAGCGACGCTCAATCGAAAAGGCATTTCGCCACCGGCGGCGCTGTTTGGCTATAGCGATTTGTACGGCGGGATCCCGGGCGGCCAGGCGGAATATGTACGGGTCCCCAAAGCCAATACCGGACCGTTTAAAGTGCCAGACACCTTACCCGATGAAAAGGTGCTGTTTCTGTCAGATATTCTGCCCACCGCCTGGCAGGCGGTTAAAAACGCCGAGGTCAAACCCGGCAGTAGCGTGGCTATTTTTGGCGCCGGCCCGGTAGGCCTGCTCTGCGCCTCCTGCGCCAGGCTCAATGGCGCAGAACAGATATTTATCATCGATCATAACGATTACCGACTCGATTTCGCGCAACAACGCTATGGCGCGATCCCGATAAACTTTGACCACCATGACGATCCTGCGCAGTGGATTATCGATAACACGCCGGGCCATCGCGGCGTCGACGCGGTGATCGACGCCGTGGGCTTCGAGGCGAAAGGTAGCCTTACGGAAACCGTCCTCAGCACCCTGAAAATCGAGGGGAGCAGCGGAAAAGCCCTGCGCCAGTGCATCGCCGCCGTGCGCCGCGGCGGCATCGTCAGCGTACCCGGGGTTTACGCCGGTTTCATCCACGGCTTTATGTTTGGCGATGCCTTTGATAAAGGACTGACCTTCAGGATGGGACAAACCCACGTCCACGCCTGGTTGCCGGATCTGCTGGCGCTTATTGAGCAAGGGCTGCTTACCCCGGAGGAGATTGTCACTCACCATATGCCGCTGGAGGAGGCCGCGCGCGGCTACCAGATCTTTGAGAAACGTGAAGAGGCGTGCCGCAAAGTGATCCTCGTACCGGGAATGCAGCCCGGGAAGGCGACCCTCTGAGAAGGCGATTACCGCGCAAGGAAATTCTCGGCGGACCGATCGCGGCATGATATAAACATAGCGTGCTTTGGCCCGCCGTCGCTGATATAGCCGTTCACCAGAGGAGAAGTTGATGCTCGAGTTACGTCCGAATTGCGAATGTTGTGATAAAGATCTGCCGCCAGACTCACCCGAGGCGTTTATCTGTTCGTTCGAGTGCACCTTTTGCCGGGACTGCATGACGACGCGACTGAACGGACATTGCCCGAACTGCGGCGGCGAACTGGTGCGGCGCCCTGTGCGTCCCGAAGAGGCGCTGCGGCGCCACCCCGCCTCCACCCTGCGCCGCCATGCGCAGTAGGCGAGACGCAGGTCTCCCGGCTAAGGTAAAAATTCACGCCCGAGGAGAGCGCGGAGCCTGAAGGCGTGACCGGTGGCAGACAACATGCTCTTTCGATTATCGCCCGGCGGCGCTTCGCTAGTCCGGGCGAGCGTTTCCGGGTTCATATTCTGCATGTCAGTAAAACGGCTTTCCCGCCCGTACTGCCCGTCGGCGATCGCTTTCATCGATAGCCGCAGCCGTAAGGGTTTATCCCCCCACATCGCGATTTCACTAAAACTCAGCCAGCCCTGTGCGCTCAGGCTGCCGTATCGCATGGCTGGCGTTCTTTTTATTCACCATCGCAATAACGCCTGGGAGCATTTCCGTTGCAATCGTTGATCTCCTGCCAGGCATATTTCGCTGCATACCGAAGCTTCCTGCTCTGACCGTCAGTAGACTGCAGGGAAATTCACCACGGAGCAGACTTATGATTGCGGTACTTTTTGAGGCCGACGCCTTACCACAAGCACAGGAAAGATATCTTCAGCTGGCGGCCGGGCTGACGCCTTTGCTATCAGACACGCCGGGGTTTATTGCCATCGAGCGCTTTCAGAGCCTGAGTACGCCCGGCAAAATCCTCTCGCTATCCTGGTGGGAAGATGAAGCATCGGTGGCCAACTGGCAGCAAAATGAGCGGCATCTGGCTGCCCAGCGCGAAGGCAAAGCATCGATTTTTTCATATTACAGAATACGCGTCGCCCGCGTGTTCCGGGATTACGCATCGGATCGGGGAGCACAGTCAGATGTATGACATTCACGTGATTCTCAGCAACTCGCCGGGCTCGCTTGGCGCAATGGGTATGGCGCTGGGTAACAACGGCGTGGGGCTCGAAGGCGGTGGCGTATTCACCACGCCTGATGCCGGACATGCGCATTTTCTGGTGGAAGACGGTGAGACAGCCCGCAGGGTGCTGACCGAGGCCGGCTTTACGGTCAGCAATGTATGCCGTCCTCTGATACGAAAGTTACCTCAGGAACGACCAGGGGAACTGGGAGACATCGCAGACACCCTGGCCCATAATGGTATTAATATTCTGGTACAGTACAGCGACCACCGTAACCGGCTCATTCTCCTTACCGATGATGACGCCCGGGCAGCGGAAGTGACCAAAAAATGGGCCATACTTTCTGAATGAATCTCCTGAAACCGCAGCAAGACAGTGAGCCAGAGGAGGCGCTGGAAACCGCTATGGCGATGGTGGCCTCCGCCCTCTCTGACTCGTCAAGGGTCAGTATTCTCTGCGCGCTGATGGACGGGCGCGCATGGACGGCAACCGAACTCAGTACGGTCGCCGAGGTGTCCGCCTCCACCACCAGCGGCCATCTTGCCCGGCTGCTCAGCAACGGACTGGTGGTGTGTCTCGCGCAGGGGCGCCACCGCTATTACCGCCTGGCCGGCTCGCATATTGCCGGGCTGCTGGAAAACCTGATGGGCGTCTCTATGCAAGCGCATAAGACGCTTCTCCCCAGCACGCCGGTTAATCTTCGCTACGCCCGGACCTGCTACGATCATCTGGCGGGCGAGCTGGCGGTCAATATTTATGAATTTATGCTGAGGGAAAAATGGCTGGCGGCAGATGGCCTGGCCCTGACGTCAGCCGGTAAAACCCAGCTTGAACGCCTTGGCGCAGTGTTTAACGCCCGCCCACGGCGTAAGCCTTGCTGCCCCTGTCTCGACTGGAGCGAAAGACGTTTTCATCTGGGCGGCGATGCCGGCTCGGCGCTAATGACGCTGTTCCTGCAAAAAGGATGGATAACCCGCGCGCCGGGATATCGGGAAGTACAAGTGACGGATAGCGGCAAAGCGGCGCTGTCCCGGCTGTTTAATCTGAAAGTGAGCGGATAGCCTGAGTTTAGGCTACAGCACATTTTCGCCGAACGGCCCCGGTTTAAGCCGGTCGGGCCATCAGTATGACGCCTGGCGTGCAATCCGTTTTCATGCGAGCTCTTACGGCAAATGGATCTCTCCCTGTCATGAGGTATATAGCTTTGTTGAACGTTGCGCTGCGGGACATTCGCCATCGCCTAATGCTTCAAGCGTCCGGCAGAATAGTTGCCTGAAGGCGAAAAAAAGCGGGAGCCCATCGGCTCCCGCTTTTACTTAATCCACCAACGGGATTACATGTTCGCGATAATCGCGTCGCCAAACTCTGAGCATTTCAGCAGTTTAGCGCCTTCCATCAGACGTTCGAAGTCATAGGTCACGGTCTTGGCGGCGATAGCGCCTTCCATGCCTTTGACGATCAGGTCTGCGGCTTCGAACCACTGCATGTGGCGCAGCAGTAGTTCTCTGCATTGCTCTTAATCCTTTGATTTTTTAAAAAAATATGTTTCTGAACACTTGTCTAGAACCATTTTTATGTTAATTCTAACATGCTGATTACATGATAAATTATCCGAGTTTTGATAACCTATTTTCTCTCAATCAGTACTCTTTTGTTTGAACCTGCTTGTTCAAATCACGCACTTGTTTTGTTAACTCCTGCACCGTAAGAACAAGATCCGCTATGATGGCCGTATGGTCTACGTTAAGGATATTGATCTTCTCGCCATCAATTTCTACATCGCCGCTTTGAAAGGTGTAAATCGGGTCAACTTTTTCAGCTTGTTGAGCAATAAATCCACGCCTACGGCGTGTTTCGCCTTTCATGTTGAACTCACATATCCCCAGCGCGTTAATACGCCTGGAGGCCCCTTCCTGGGATTCCGTAAAATCCTTTTTCAGCCGCACGTCTGAGCCAGTGGTCATAACATCGCCTTTAGGGGTGGAGATTGTCCCTCCGGTGTAAAATAGCCAGGCATCTTTTCGGCCGAAACCGTCCATATACAGTACCACCCGGTGGTTGTACCCAACGTATTCTTCAAGGTAGAAACCACCCCACGCTCCAGCCGTATCGCCGTTTCCTCCACGCCCTGACATGCGGGACCGGACTTTGCCACCGGAAATCAACGCGCCAATGGCAGGGGAACCGAAGTCGGTCTGCTGGGACACACAGTCATAGCGACACTGCATCCAGCTGCCGATGTCGGCCGCTTGCCCCACCCGCAGGTCTCTGTCTACCCGTAGATGGCTTCCCTGAACACTAAGTTGATCTGCGGCTGTAGTGATGAGGCGTGCGGTGTAGTCGTTAGCACTTTTGTTATGATGAAAGTCAATGTATGGCGTGTTCATCGACAGCTCAATCGCCTGGGTATACAGCAACCCCTTCGTCGTGTTGTCGATGTCGCCGCCGGCAATCAGCGCGCCAGGTAGTGTCGTTCGGTTGTTGGCATCAATAACGAGGATGTCATCAAAGGTGTCTGCCGGTGATACAGTGGTCGCTCTTGAACGCTGAACCCTAAACGGTGTTCCCGAGCCAACGGCAATTGTCCCGCCTTGCCCCTGTTTTTTGAGCAGAGCCAGATCTGAGTTCTTACCGAGTATAAAACCGGCATTATCGCTGGTTATAACCTGCGAGCCGTCGAGTTTGTTTCCTCCGGTGAGTTTTGCCAGCGCGTTAAGATCCGAGGCCTTCGCCATCCCGGCTATCGCCGGCACGGTCACCTGCTTTCCTGTGATCGGGTCAGTCAGGGTGATATTGCCGCTGCCGGTCAGGGCCATCGACCAGCCCTCCACTACACTACGCCAGAATGCAAACGCGCTGGCCAACTGGTTAGCAAACGACGAAGTGCTGGCGGTTTCAGCGGTAATAATGCCGTAACTGGCACCGGAAAATGCGGTGGTGATATTCCGGGTCAGCGTCAGTTGCGTGTCGCTGTCCACGGATTTGATCGCATACAGGTCAGCACTACCGCTGCGGTAGACCACTAGAATCGACCCGGGCAGTATCCCCAGCGCCTCCTGTGACCATTTTGTTGTCGCACCTGTCACCCGTGCCTGCGACGCGGCACCCGTGACGGTACCGACTTCATACATCGCCATAATAAAGTTCCTCCTGGATGGTTTTCCCTGGAAAAAGAAAAGGCCCCTTGCGGGGCCATATATTGTTATCAGGTTGATGAACCGCGAATTACGTTGTTATTGCGCGCGGCGAAGGCGTCGAATCTTGAGAGGATGGTTAATACCATCTGTCCGTTACGGTCCAGGTAACAGCCATATCGCAGAACAGCGTCGCCAGTACCGGCAGGGACGACAAATGACATGTTGTCTACGTTCATTGACTCTTGCGCCGTTAACAGGCGTGTTGCTCCACCTGTTTCATACATAAGCTCAATGCCTAGCTCCATACTGCCGCCACCAGACGTAGCGCCTGTGCCACGAAGAAGCATTGCATACGACAGATAGCCAGGATTCAGTCCGCCGTCAGCCCCTGGCGCGTAGGACATCCCCGCTCTGAGTTTCGCGCCGCCGTCGATAGTGATGCTATCCGTCTGGAGGAGTCCACCGCGAATATTGATCACCTGGTCGAAATTCTGCCGCCGGAACCGGGCCAGCTCAAACCACTGCCATGTAGCCTTCGGCACCTTGCGCGTGCGGTGCTGAGCGATGTTGATCGCAAATGACCCGATGTCGCCCTCGATGTGGTTCGCATATACCGTACCCTGGAACCAGCCGTCAGTCGCATAAACCGCACCGCGAACGATCACGTTGTTGAACTGCGAAGAGCCATCCTTGGCGATACGCCAGCCGCGTGACCCGTCAACAAAGTCATTCGAGCGGATCTCGTTGCCGATCTTCGCGTTCGTGATGGAACCGTCCGCGATTTTGGTTGAGGTCAGGGAACTGTTTTTGATACGTGCCGTATCGATATACAGCTCATTGCCTTCGGCAACCATCACCGGAACAGCCGTCGCATTATTACGGTTAAACAGCGAGAAGCGGTCAGCGTAGAGGATCATGTCGCTCGTTTCACCATTGCTGCCCAGCGTAATCCCCGCGCCAACATTCTTCCCGTTAACCGTCTCAACCTTCATCGACCACAGCGAACTCACCGTACCATTCACATCCGCCACGGTTTTGGCGGTGTTCTGAACGGAAGCGCTGAGATCCCCGACACTGGATGTCAGGGTCGTCTGCTGCGTTGCCAGCGCCTCCAGTGCCGTTGCATGCGTCTGCTGGGTACTGGTGATACTGGCCACCGATTTAATCGTGTTGTCCAGCGTCGTCTGGTTTTTGATGTTGGCGGCCGCCTGCGCGTCAATCTGCGACTGAAGCGAGGTATTCAGGCTGGCCTGTGTGCTCTGGCTGTCGCTTAGCGTCTTCGCCATGTTATCGACGCGGGAGTTGGCATTATCCACTTTCGTGGCCAGTGCCGTCTGCTGCTGCGCCTGGGCGGTGATTTTCCCTTCAGCATCCGTTACGCGAGCCGTCAGACCGCTCACGGCACTCGCCGTCGCGTCAGAGGCATCCTGTGCAGCTTTCGCATCGGTAACATCCGTGATAACCAGATCGTCGATATACAGCGAATAACCGGGGGTGCCGCTGCCGGAGGCGCCACGGGTAGAAATCCAGACCACTGCGCGTGTTCTCCCACCCCCGTTGTTACTGGCAATACCCGTAAATTTCACCCACTTATCACGCGCACCAAGAGCGGCTTCGCTGACAGTGACCGCCGACTGCCAGGAGTTTTGACCGGCAGCATTCAGTGAGTTAATGCCGACCAGCGTTGTCCACCCGGAGGATGGCGCCTGATCCGCCGGCATCATAGCCCAGAACTCAAACCGGAACTTCGCATCCTCACGGACTGACTGCCAGCTCCCAAGCTGTTTATCGCTGTTGCCGTTATTGTTCGCTCCTCGACTCACCTGCAGGCTCTTATTGCCGGTGAATTTCTGAGACGCCACCACAACGGCTGTGCCGTTCCCGCCCAGCACCTGGCCATCGCTGTAGCTTTCAAACGTACCGTCAACCCACGGATTAGCTCCCTGAGTGCGGATGGTATTGATGGTGCTGGTCAGCGACGTGATGCTCTGCGACTGGCTGGTGATGGTGTTTTCCACCTGGCTTACGCGACCGGTCAGTGAACTCACCGCGGACGTGTCAGCCTTTTTACCCAGCTCAGTATTCATCGTGGTCAGGCTGTTCTGCAGACTGGTGAGCTGCTGCGACTGCGAATCCAGTTTACCCTCGGCAGACGTCATCCGGGTGGTCAACCCGGTGACAGCGCTTTGCTCGGCCTTCTTACTGACCGCCGCATTCGTGACGGCCAGATCGCCGCTGAGTTTCGTCAGCTGCTGCGCCTGGGTGGTGATAGCCCCTTCAGCAGCGGTGACGCGGGTATTCATCTGAGAAATGGCCCCGGCATTAGCTGCGATATCCTTTTCATCCGTAACATCGAGGACATGGAAATCATCGAAATACATTGCCCCCGCGCTGAGGAAGGTCGTCAGCTGGAAACTGGCCGTCGTGGTCTTCGTGGCTTTCCAGTCAAACGTTACCAGTTGCCAGCCAGAACTAAACGGTCCGTAGTTTGAGCCGACCAGCAGGCCAGTGCTGTCGGCCACACGAAACTTCGTGTTACCCGCATCTTTAATCGTGGTTCCCGGCTCCTGCTTCGCCCATACCCCCATGCGGTAGGTACGACCCTGCGTGATACTGATTTCCTGCCCGACCAGGTTCGACTGGCCGGCGGACATTTTCAGCGCCTTGTTACCCGAATGCGGAACCTGTAAATCGGCCACCGTCGCGGTACTGCTCCAGCCGGTAAAGCCCGCCGCGCCGCGCTCAAAACTGCCGTTGACAATGAGGTTGCCCGGCATTTTCCCGCTGGCGTCAATATCCGCTGCCGTCTGGCTCAGGCTGTTACTAAGTTGCGTTAGAGAATCCCCTTGCGCACTGAGTGTTTTGCCCTGCTCAGTGACCTGGTTCTGCAGGGTGTTCATCGCGCTTGCGTCCGCTTTTTTGTTCACATTCGCATTCGTCGTGGCCAGATCGCTGCTGAGTTTTGTCAGCGCGCTGTTGGCTGCCGCGATGTCATTCCCCTGCTGCGTCACCGTGCCCTGCAGCTGCGTCACCGCTGTCGTGTCAGCCTTTTTACTCACCGTATCGTTTGTCGACCGGAGGCTGTTCTCCAGCGAGGTGGTCCGCGTGCCGATGCTGCTGAGCGTATCGCCCTGCTGGCTAACCGTGGTGGTCAGTGAATCCACCGCTTTTGCGGTCGCATCTGCGGTTTTCTGCGCACTGTTCGCCGCCGTCACGTTACGCATATGCCAGTCGGCAGCGTACCAGACAGTGCCGAACGGGCTGCTCTGATTAACCTGCAGGAACGGTCGCAGGAAGTTCGTGTCTGCCGGCACAGTAAAGCGCCAGGTGGCTCGTTTCCACGCGGTGGTGGTCTTGGTGTTTCCCCCGGACGCTCTCGCCCCAATACCACCAGTAGCAGTGGTGGCCCGACCGATGTAGAAATTAAAGTCAGCGCTGCCGGTACCACACGCTACCAGAGCAGACATTTCGTAAACGTCGCCCGGCGTCACAGCGATGTTGTTGATTTTTGGCACATGGTCTCGCCCGGCCAGCCGGACGGCATACCTGAACGGGCAGTCAGCCGGCACACCTGCAGCAGTGGTCTCCACCACGTCATAACCCATGCGGTCATACGCCGGATCAAATGACGGGTTTGGGATGTAATCATCCCCGGCAGCATTCCCGGCGTTCACCGCCGCCGTCAGGCTGACGATGTTGCTGTTGGCTGCCGTGAGGCCTGCCTCGGTTTTCTCCACCCGGCCAGTCAGCGCGTTAAGCGCCGTCTGATCCGCTTTGGTGTTGACCTTATCGGTGGTGCTGCTCAAATCGCCCTGCAGCTTCGTGATAGCCTGCCCCTGGGAGGTGATTTTGCCTTCCGCACTGGTGACCCGGCTGGTGAGATCACTCACCGACTGCGCGCTGGCCTTTTGTGCCACGTTGTTGTTGGTGGTGTTCAGGCTGTTCTGCAGATTCGTGATGCTCTGAGACTGCGCGGTCAGTTGCCCCTCGGCATTCGTCACCCGACTGGTGAGGCTGTTAATGGCCGATGTGTTCGCGGTAATACCGCTGGCCGCATCATCCGGACTCGGTGACCAGTCAGTCATCACGGTCCCGGTTTCCAGCTGAGGGCGACAGAGCCAGACTTCTTTGTCGGCAGACGTCGCGCTTTCCAGACGCGCGGCAATCAGCCGTTTGGTGCCACTGGTGGCAGGAATAACCCATTTCACCCAGTAACGCGCCCATGCGGTGGTCAGTTTCGTGACCGCCTTGCCGTCACCGGCCCCGCCTTTAACCCCCTGGCTGGTTTCCGTGGTGGTAGTGTTCGACGGGTTATAAAAATAACTCGCCATTTCCTGTCCGTTATAGGCACCTTTCGCATAGAAGCTGAATACAAATTCAGTACGCCCGGTAACATCCAGCGTCTGTTCATCCAGCTGGATATAACCGGATGCACCTTTCGCCAGCCGGGTGTAGGCCACGCGGTCGCCCAGATACGTCTCTGTGGCGTGGCGGCTGCTCCATCCCTCCAGTGTGTCCGCATTGCGGATAAGGTTGGTCCCGCCAACGGCCAGGGAGGAAAAGTTGTTTTCCAGGTTCGTCAGCGCGCTGCTTTGCGTGGTCAGATCCCTGCCATGCTGTTCAACGGTGTTCTGCAGGCTCTGCAGCGCCGTTGCATCAGCCTTCTTCGCCACATTGCTGTTAGTCGTGTTCAGGCTGTTCTGCAGGTTGGTCAGGCTGTCTCCCTGCGATTTCAGGCTGCCTTCGGTAGCCGTCACGCGGGTCGTCAGATTCGTCAGCGCGCTGGCATCGGCCTTGCCGCTGATATCCTTACCAAGTTGCGTCACATCCGACTGCAGCTTCGTGATCGCGCTGCCCTGAGACGTAATATTCTTCCCGTTCTGCGTGACTGACGCGGACAGACTGGAAAGCGCCTGCGCATTCGCATCGGCGGCATCGAGCGCCGCTTTCGCATCGGTCACGTCAGTGATGATCAGATCATCAATCAGGAAGGCGTCACCCAGGCGAACTTTTGGTGTATTCGGGATGGAGATCCTCACCATTGCCTGTTTCAGTGCGGTTCGGTTGTTGGTCAGATAGCCACTGACCTTTGTCCAGTTGTCCACCGACAACTCGGAGACTTTCACGTTCAGGCCAGGCCACGACCAGCCATTGGCAGAATCCTGGAAGGAAAATCCTAGCACCATATAAACGGTCGGATCGGCGGTCGAGCCAGCCGGCAACTTAACCCACGCCTCCACGTAATAGACCGCATTATCGCGAACCTGCATACCAGAAAAGATATGGGTATCGTTATTATCCGTCGCGTTCGGGTTGTACTCCGTACTGCGCGTAACACGCAGGCTTTTGGTCCCGCTGTGCGCAGCTTCACTGGTGATAACAGCGCGGGCATTACTGAGAACATCGCCGACGGCATAGGATTCAAAACTGCCGTCCGGCAGTACATTGGCTCCCCGTGTTGCCTGTTGCTTCAGCGATGTATTCAGCCTGGTCAGGCTGTCGGCCTGGCTACGGATATCCTTTTCAGTCTGGGTAACCCGGTTGGTCAGTGAACTGACCGCCGACGCATCAGCCTTCTTCGCCACATCGCCTTTGACCCCTTCCAGCGCGTTATTCAGCGCCGTGATGGATTGCCCCTGTGATGTCAGGGTGTTCCCCTGGTTCGTCACCGTCCCGGTCAGAGACGAAACAGCATCGCTGGTCGCCTTGATGTTGGTTTCATCGGTGATATCAAAAACCCGGACGGAATCGAGCCAGATTTCACCGTTTGTCGGATGAGAATAAAGTTTGAAGTTCTGCCCGTCCGCGCCGGCAGCCGTCAATCCGGTTTCCCAGGTGATGGTTTGCCAGTCAGTGGTCAGCGTGACCGTTTTATCCTCATACGTACTGTCCGTCTGGCCGATTTTGTTCTGGCGACGGATCAGCAGACTCATCGCGCCGGAAACACCTTTGGCCTTCACCACCACGCGGTACTTGCGCTGGCCATTCAGCGGCACCGGCTTGTTGTTGTTGGAGAAGATCCCCGGACTGGTGTTAGTCGTCCGGTTCAGCCGGACCCCCGCTTTCCCGTCCCCGAAATCGCCAAAAGTCACACCGGCTGGATACTGAATATCCCAGGCAGTGCTGCCCTGTAGAAAATCAAAGTTCGGGATCAGGTTGTCGCCAGCGTTGCGGGTGGCCGTCAGCACATTCGCCAGATTTGTCAGCTGCTGGCTCTGTGTGGTCAGTTTCCCTTCCGCCTCTGTCACCCGGTTATCGACCGAAGTCAGTGCCGTTGCATCGGCCTTCTTCGACACATTGCTGTTGGTCGTGTTCAGGCTGTTCTGCAGGTTCGTCAGCTGCTGGCTTTGCGAGGTGATAGCCCCTTCCGCTGTGCTGACCCGGCTCGTCAGTCCGGTAACGGCGCCGGCGGTGGCATCGATGTCCACCCGGTCGGTAACGTCAGTGACGTAAAAATCATCGAAGTAGCGGCTGCCATTAATCAGATAGTTGCTCAGCGTCACCGGCAGGCTGGCTGTCTCCGTCGCTTTCCAGCGACCGGAAACCAGGGTCCAGTTTGTCCCCACCGTGCCGCTGTTGTACGGACGCTCAAAGACCGGCTGGCCGGCAGAGTTACCGATCCGCAACTTGTTGTTCCCCGCGCCATTATCCGTCGTCGCTCCGGGTTCCTTGACCCACACCCCGATTTCATAGGTTCGCCCCTGAACAAACGGGATGTATTGCCCCGGAGACACGCTCCCCGGATCAACCTTCAGCGCCCGCGTCCCGCTGTGAGGAGCGGAAACCTCCACCACACTGGTCGCGGTTGACCGCCCGGTATAACCATCCAGCCCGCGTTCAAATGAGGGATTCACGACCAGGTTACCCGGTATCTGACCGCTGGCATCGATATCTGCCGCAACTTGCGAGAGACTGTTCGACAGATTCGTCAGCGAATTGCTCTGGCTCTCCAGCGTTTTACCCTGCTGCGTCACTTTCGTGTCGAGCGTGGCCAGCGCAGTCGCATCGGCTTTCTGCGCCAGCGCTTTATCGGTATTCGCCAGATTTCCGGTCAGTTTCGTGATGGCGCTGTTCGCAGCAGTCAGATCGTTGCCCAGCTGTGTGACGGTATTGGTCAAATCCTGCACCGCTGTCGCATCAGCCTTTTTGGCCACTGCGGCATTGGTGGTGGCCAGCCCGTTTTCCAGCTGGGTTGTCCGGTTGCCGGTCGAGGTCAGCAGATTAACCTGTTGCGTCACGGTGGTGGTCAGCGAGTCAACCGCCGCCGCCGTGGCATCCGCAGTATCCTGAACCTTTTGCGCCGCTGTCACATTTCGCATATGCCAGTCCGTAACGAACCATACGGTGCCATACGGGCTGTTCTGCGAGATCTGCAGGAACGGGCGGATATAACCCCTGTCTACCATCGCCTGCGTGACCTTGAAGCGCCAGGTGGTTCTCTGCCAGGTCGCGGAAGGTGATTTTCCGCCCCCCGCCATGAGTGGCGCACCGGTGCTCGTATCTGGCCGAACGGCGGTGCCAACATACAGATTAAAATTCGCCGTGCCGGCGCCGCAGGCAACCAGTGCGCTGATCTCAATCACATCGTTAAGCGTGGCCGGGAACGCGGCAAAGTTAGGATGGTGATCCCGGCTGGCAATTCTGGCCGCATAACCATACGGGCAGCCAGGAGGGACCTCCTCAGCCGTCGTGGATACGACGCTAAACCCCATCTGGTCGTAAGCCGGGTCAAATGTCGGGTTGGGAATTAAATCTCCGCCTGATGCGTTTCCGGCCCGTACAGCGGATTTCAGCGAGGTAATGTTGGCGTTAGCAGCCGTCAGCCCGGATTCCGTCTTCTCCACTCGTCCGGTTAGCGAGTTCATCGCCGTCTGATCCGCTTTGCTGGCCACGTTCGCGTCTGTCTGCGTCAGCGCATTCCGGAGTTGGGTGATGCTCTGCGAATTGCTGACCACCTCGTTGCCAATCTGGCTGACATTCGAGCTGAGCACGCCGGCTGCGTTTGCCAGCGCGCAAACCCCGAGACCGGAGTACATCTCGGCAACCTTGTCTGACAGCTTCAGGCCCAGGTTGATATACGCCTGGCCGGTCCACTGATTCACCAGAAACTCAACGGTGTTCCAGCCGGCTTTCAGTTCAAAACTGACGGTATTCCAGCTGGCGTTACCCCGGGCGACCTGAACCCCATTCACAAATATGGCGCCGGTATCATCAAAAACCCTGGCGCCGGGCGCCAGTGTGATGGTGGTATCTGCGGCCACTTTCACCTGGCAGGAATACAGCGCGATCAGATAGCTGCCGGCGGACGTAAAGTCCAGTTTGGCCGCGTCGGCCACTTCATCCACTACCGTTGGTGCCACAGCGCGAACATCGCTGAATGACGGGACTGTCCCGGCGTTAGCCAGCTGCACCGGATAGAGTCGACGGGACCAGCGATTCGGCTGGCCATTGACCAGTTGATTCGACAGGCTGGTGATGCTGTCAGTATTGCTGCGAATATCCCGTCCGTTTTGCTCTACCTGCTGCGTTAAGGCAGTGACCGCAGCCGCTTCGGCTTTCTTCGCCAGCGCGGCATTTGTCATGCCCAAATCGCTCGTCAGTTTCGTGATGGACTGACCCTGGCTGGTTATCCTGTCGCCATGCTGGGTAACAACAGACTGCAGCCCGCTCAGCGCCTCATTAGTACCAGCCAGGCCCGTTTCCGTCTGGCCAACCCGGTTAGTGAGCGATGTTAACGCGGCGCCCTGCGATGTCAGCGTGGCGCCCTGTTGCTCAACTTTCTGCGTCAGGGACGTCAGCGCGGCTGCATCGGCTTTTTTCCCGAGGCTGGTTTCCAGGCCACCGATACGGCTCGCCTGCGCGCTCTGCTCTGTCGTCAGAGAACTCAGTTCACCAGAAACAGCAGCTTTGTTGTCGTTAAACTGCGTCTGCAGGGACTCTCTGGCCTTAACTTCCGCCGAGATGGCGGTAACGCGTGCGGTTTTTTCCTGGTACAGCAGCCCGGAGGTGACTTTCTCCAGATCGCTCCCATCATAGGAGCCACGCATCTGCGCCGCCAACGTGCTGCGTGCCTGCGCTTCGGCAGTCAGCGCGTTACTCAGCGTACTGCGCACATCCTGCAAAGCCGCCGTACTGGCGCCGGGTGCTGGCCGGCCAACGGCGATCCAGTCGAATTCGATAAAGTTGCTGGCATCCTGCTGGTTCGTCAGGTCCAGGCGAATACGATCAATGTTCCCTGTCCACGGAATATCACGCACCGTCAGGGTTGCCACCCCATCGGCATATTCCGGCTCAGCAACAATGTATCGCTTCGTGTTATTGAAGTTTTCGCCGGCAAACACCCAGCGGATCTCACCCGCCCAGACTGGTTTGCCGGTTTTACGAAAGCGCAGCATGATGAAACGGTACGCCGCACCATCGACAGCCAGCCCGCCTGGAGAGGTAATGTACGGATCGGTGGCGCTGTCCGCCGGGCGTAACCAGCCATCCTGTGACACACCCGGTACGCCGGCGCTGCCGGTCCAGCCCTCGGTCGTCTGATTGTTGAAATGCCAGATAACCTGCGAATCGAACTGGATATTAGCGCCGGCAGCGAGGCTGGACATTTCCCGCGCCAGATTTTCATCGGCGGTCTTCATCACCTGGGTCAGGCTCTCGATACTCGCCTCAATCCCCTGCGTTGCCGCCAGCAGTTCATCAGCGGCCTGTGACGCCTTCGCGTTAACATCGGCGATACGATCCGCGGTCTCCTGCTTCACCGCATTGGTCAGCGTGGTGTTGACCTGAGACAGCGACTGCTTCAGGCCATTTTCGGCAGTCTTTATCTGCGCATTCAATGCGGCATCGCCGTCGGCCAGCGTTTTGCTGACCCTGGCAATCTCCAGGTCGATGGTGGCGTTGATTTCCGCAGCCGTATCGGTGACTGACTGTCTTACCTGGGTGATGCTGTCGGTCAGCGACTTGTTCACAGTTGCGATCTGCTTGTTCGCATCTGCGACGGCGGATTTTGCCTCCTGAACGCCTTTGTTTGCCTGAGCCAGACCAGAATCGAGAGCCTCATTGACCGAGGTAATCTCATCCGTGATGGTTTTATTCACGGCGGAGATCTTCCCGTCAACATCAGCCGTGATGCTTTTCGCCGATGCATCAATATCCTGGCTGACCTGCTTCGCCTGGTCTTCGGCTTCCTTACGCAGAGCTTCAGCGGTCTGCTCCAGTTCCTGCTGCGTATTGCGGATACCTTCCTGTGTTTCGCTAATGGTGCGCTGCGTTTCCTCCCAGGCAGCCGTATCCTTGATCGCGTCGGTCAGGTTTTCGTAGTAGTCATCAAAGTTATCGCTGGCCATCCCCTGGACCCAGCCGGTCCACGGGCTTTCATTGCCAAGACGATCCACAAGGCGCACCCGATACCAGAATTCTGCACCCATACTGAGGCCCATCTGCTGATAGCTTTTCCCCGGATAGGCCACGTCTGATAACGGCATCGGCGCACTGCCGTCCTGATTTTTGCTGTACTGTAGTTCCGTGCGCAGCGTATCCCCGGAGCCGGTCGGGAACTCCCAGCTAACCTGGACCCCATGAACCAGAGAACGGGTTGCCAGCGCCAGCGGTGCCAGCGGCTCGCCGACCTTGCCGGTCAGGGTTTTCTCTTCGGAATACGCCCAGCCGCTCGAGATCTCCGCCGCATTTATCGCGCGGACGCGAACCAGATAACGACCGGCATAAATGCCGCTGACCTCAAACGAGGTGGTCGAGCTGCGCGGCACATTAATCCAGTTCCCGTCGTTACGGCGCCACTGTGCCTCGTAGGCAATAGCGCCGCTGACAGCTGACCAGTTAACCTGCATCGTTTCGACGCTGATCCCCTGATTCACGACCGAGCGGGATGTGATGACAATATCGTCAGGAGGTGACTGGTTGCCCGCCGGCAATACGCTAACCGGGCGCTGGTCGATAATAGCGCCGGTATCGATGCGGGCGAATTTATCCGGGTCATGTGCCACGCCGGTGATCGTGAGGGTGGCATCGCTGTTCTCTTTTACCCCTGTAACCCGGTACTGCTGCAGGAAGAGGTCATCGGATTCAACGGCCCAGACGCATTCCCGTTCTGGTGTCTCACTGTACGCCGTTGTGACCGTAATCTGCCGGCGTCCGTTAACAGCCTGAATGGTCCGGCTCTGTGAGATACCGGATGGCAGGTTTAGCTGGAGACGGTCGCCAGGTTTGGCATCCACATCACGATCCAGAGTAATCACCCGGCCATTCACCGCGCTGATTCGCCCGCCGTTGACCCGTCCGGCCAGCAACTCATCCGCCAGGGCAATGATATAACCGGGTTGAGGAATGCGACCGTCCAGCCCCACATCAAACTCAACGACCCGGTCTTTGTTGTTGGTCAGTATGCCCCACAACCCCTTACGGTGGGCTTCGCTCTGGCGCGTACAGCCAATCGCGGTCAATTCGAGCTGGTTAAAACTGTAGCGGGAAACCAGTTCCGGGATAAACGCCGGCTCCATCGCATCAGCATAAGCATTATCCGGATCAGACCAGGAAACCAGGGCGTTGGTGTACCGAACCTGGCTGCTGCTGCTCGAATAACGAGGTTTGCCGATAATATTGGCGCGCGTATAGGTAAAATCGACATCACGCGGCATATCAGCCTGCACAACAATCTGCTCACCGTTCCAGCAGGTCATGCCCCGGAAAATGGCGGCAAAGTCTCGCAGCACGGTGTAAGCATCGTTGCGTTCCTGAACATAGACGTTACAGGTATAGCGCGGCTCCATGCCGTCACCACCACGCCCGTCAGGAACCAGCTGATCGCAGTACTGTGCAATCTGGTACAGCGTCCATTTCGAAATATTGGCGCTGCTCAGACGATTACCGAGACCAAAACGGTCAGCTATAACAATGTCGTAATAGATCCAGGCCGGGTTATCCGTCCAGGCCCATTTAAACCCGCCGGTCCAAACGCCGGTATATTCGCGGGTTTCCGGATTGTAGTTATCCGGCACACGAATCACGCGCCCACGCGGCTCACAGGAAATTTGCGGAATGGAGCCATTAAACTGGCTGGAGTCGAACTCGATATAAAGCAGCGCGGTGTTGGGATAACGCAGCTTCGCGTCAATCACTTCGGTATAGCTCTGCAGCGTCATCACGTCGCCAACTTTGACACTGTTTGCATCCGGAGAGATTTTACGCAGGCGTAGCGTCCAGGTACTGCCGGCATGGGGCAGATCAATACGATGGCTCCGCTCATAACCGGAGGTTGTTTTACCCGTGACAGCGGTTTCCAGCACCGTCTGCCAGGCGCCGCCGTCGGTCTGCAGGTCAATCGCATACTTGACGGTATTGCCCACCACGTCGCCGTCATCTTCCTGTTTCATCAGGGACGGCCATTTCAGGCGGACACGAACGGCAGAAAGCTGGGTATTAGTAAAGGTATGGGTCCAGGCTGTCTTGCTGGAAACTTCCGTTCCTACACTGATTTCATTTTCAGTACCGGGAATACCCTGAATATAAGTCTGAGCCTGCGTGCCGGGGCGAAATTCCCAGGACACGCCACTGAAGTTTTGCGAACCATCAGCATTTTCAAGCGGGGTGCCATCAAGATAAATATCTTTCCCGGTTAAACCACCTGTAAATTCACCCTCACCTAATGCGAGCAGAATTTTGGCTTTCGCAACGGACTGTAAATCATCCGGCTGTTCCGTCGGTGTACGCTGCTTTGAGCCGCCACCCTTGCGCCCTTTAATTATGTTATTTGCCATATTACGCCCATAAAAAAAGCCACCGCAAGGTGGCCTGAATTGGATGGTTTACTGAATAAAACTTATTGCTGGTCTTCTACGTAAATACCGGCAGATATAATGGCTCCGCCAATTCGGCGTTTGCCATAAAGCAAAGGGACCGGGTATCCCTGAGAGGCAGTATTCGTCACGCCCCCAAAGGCGTAGGACGCTTTATTGTCAGCGGATTCTTTTCGGGCCAGGCCTGCTGGCTGTGGGGAGAGCATCTGAACAACGCCGCCGAGCATCATAGCAGCCCCCATTTTATAACCAAATGCTGACACGGGGTTGCCAGGAACAAAGTAAGAGCCGACAGCAGAGGCAACAATAATAACTGCTCCAAGAATTGTTTGAAGCAGCCCCGCCTTTTTACTACCAATTAAAACAGGAACAATTCTGATAACTTCACCACCAACGGGGAATCCTAAATCATCCTTACCGATATTTTTCTTTCCTTTGAAAACAGCAAAGGTCAACCCTTTTTCTTTGCTGTTATTCATGAAACTTTCAAATCCAGGGATGGTTGCAGCCAGCGCTATGCCTGCTTCTTGGACTGTTGAAATCAACCGATGATGAACCTTCCCGAAAGTTTTGCCAAGAATTCCAGAAAGCTCAATTCTTGTCATTATTTCCTGCATAATAGCTCCAGCTGGTGGGAAACGAGTTAATTAATAGTGGTTGGCCTTATATCCAAATCGCCATTAGCATCCGTAAAAACTCTTGCTGCTTTTTTCTCTCCAGCTTTAATATTGAAAAATCGTTCTTGTCTCTCTCGGTTTAAACTGCAAAGTCCTTTACCTTCAAGATTAGCACCGACAGCCCACTCTCCTTCTGATAAATAAAATGTCGCTTTTTCTTTCGGATCCAGTTTCGCTACTCGTTCACCATTCAAATAAACTGTTGCATAGCATCCTGCTCCCACGAATCCTGAATCACGAACGATTGTCAGGCTACCGTTATTACCTTCGTTTTCTTGATATTTAAAAACATGCTCTTTTGAGGCGGAAATAGCTTGGCTGGGAGGTACAACTGTTGTCGAACAGCCTGTTACTGTGACAATTGCCAATGCTAGAGCTATTTTTTTCATTTCAGTATCCCTTGGATTTATAGTTAAAATTCCACAAGAGATTAACACAGAGAATGGTATCGGACGATTTTCATCGTCCTGTCTAACCAGTATCCACCATACGGCACGCGCTTGCTGAGATGGCCATACAGGTGATGCAGCAGCATATTCCCTTCCAGCAGAATCCCGGCGTGGTTCCACTTATCCGCCTGCACCTGCATGATCACCATATCACCCGGTTGCGGTGGACCATCAAACTCACGGAACCCGCATTCATACCAGCAGTCCTGATAAAAATTGTCCGGATACTCCTTTTCCCACCACGGATAATCGACGCGGTAATCGTGCAGCTCGATGCCGTGGGTTTGCCGAAAATAGCTCATCACCAGGCCCCAGCAATCGTAGTGGCCCAGCACGAATGGTCGCTCGAGGAGCGGCAACTCACCACGCGGATGGATGGTACGGAGATCGCCTTCTGGCCAGCTGATAATATGCCAGGGGAGAAAGGTCGCGTCGCATTGCGCTTTATCCAGTTCGCTCGGCTGGGTGGTGGCATCAGGATGGCTGTGAACAATACCGGTGATCGTTCCCCATTCCTCAACCTCCGCATAATCCTCCGGCGCCAGCACAAAATTATCTTTCGACTCTGTGGCCAGGTTCCGGCAGGGGAAATAACGCTCCGCTCGGCCCCTCTGGGCGACGAGGCCGCAGGCCTCGCGCGGATATTCTGCGGCCGCATGTTCCTGGATGGCCTTAATCGTTTTCTGACGCATATCAGCTCCTGATTAATGAGGTGCCGGGGAACCCGCCAAACGGCAGTTCACTATTCTCACCATGACGTAATTTACAGGCCGTGAGCGTTCCGTTGCAGACATCCTGCGACGGGTCATCAACTGGCTGATTGTTCCTGTCAAAATACCGGGTGCCGGCATAGTCGCACCCGTTACCACTGCGGTACTGATTGCGGATACACCAGGTGCAAATCGCATGCAGCTGGCGAGTGGGGATCATCATCCCCTGCAGGGCAAACGGGCTGGAGAGAGTAAATTCCACCTTCTCATCGTCTTCATAATGCTTTACGTCAATGAAGAAAAGGCGCCGTTTCTCCTGAGTCGGATCAGCTGAGGCATTCCCGTCCGGAAAGTTCTTCGCATCGAGATACTGTTTTTGCGTGTCGTGGATGACAACCCGCGCCAGAGCCAGATCGTCGTAATGAAGACAGAGCGCGGATATCTTCCCGTCGATGTTCCCTACCCGCAGCGTTGGCTGCGCGTCACTGCCCGTGGTGGAGGACTCGATCCCTTCGATTTCACATGGCCAGGCTTTATACTCCCGCCCCTGCCACCAGATGCTTTTCGCCGGCAGCTTATGCAGGTCGCCGCCAGCGGCGAGGATTTCGGCTGCAGTATGGGGAACGTTATAGCCGTGGAAATACAAAACCTCATCCAGGCCAAACGCCTGTCCATCGATCTCCAGGAGACGAACCTCATCGCCTGGCTCTAACTTCTGATAATTCGCGTTAAGGCTCATGGTTTAAATGCCTGAATAAAAGTGGCTGAAAGTGAGTAATTTCCGCCGCCCAGCGGCACCGGTTTGTATTGTTCGCAGCGGTAAAGCCCCACCTCTTCCAGAGGCGGGGTCCACTGAAACGCGCGGGTGCCGGCATGACGGTCGAAGAACTGCTTAATCGGACGGATATAGTCCTCCGTACCGACAAAACTCAGCTCCCAGTCCTGTGATCGGGTGTTAATACCATCGCCGGATACCTGCGCATACCCGTCACCGAACTGCGCCTTCCGGACACGAAAGTTAACGGTCTGCTGGGGATTAACCCGCGGACTCCAGGTGAATATCTCAATAGCCATCAACGTTGCCCTTTAACTGCATTCCAGACCATCCCGCCAGGGCGCATATCCTGCGCCATCAGCTCCCTGTATTTTTTCTCCACAAACGAGCCGATCTGCTGGCCAAACTGCTCAAAACCAGACGGCGCCTGCGTTGAGGTGTTTCCGCCTTCAATCGTGATATAGACTTTTGGCCCTTCCGACGCGCCGGCGTTCTGAACACCACCGACAGCGCGTACACCCAGCGAACCATCGCCGGCACGCGTCAGCGGCATGATGGCCTCCGGCCCGGCCTCGCCAAATACGCCGGCCCCTTTTGCGAAAGCGAAGAACTGCGGAGAGTCGTAGACCTGGTTGCTGTATGCGCTCAGCGACGGTGAGTCGTAAACGCCGCCTTTGGCGTTGAACTGGAAGTTACTGGCGGCATTCTGGATCGCCGTCCCCGAGCCTGCGCCCGCAGCGCCCGTGACAACGCTGGTCCCGACGCCCACCACGCCCATAATGGTTTGCATGACGGAACTGGTGACCAGCGCCTGAGCGGCCATATCAACGAGGTTTTTTATGATCGACTGCGTGAGCGAGGAAAACAGGTCAGCCATGTTCTCCTTAAAGCTTCTCGTCCGCGTCAGCATGCTCGTCAGGAAGTTGCTTGAGCGCTCATGGGCCGTTTCAAATAACCCGACGGCCAGGCTCTGGAATTCTCCCTGTGATCGGTATAACTCCAGTGACGTCTGATACTGCGCATCGGCGGATTCTTTCGTCGCCTTCTGCATAAGCATTTCGTACTGTTCTTTGCTGATCGCGCTGCCCTGGTAGTACGCCTGCAGCAATGCCTGCCGCTGCGCAAGCTGATTGCGCAGCGAGACCAGTGGATCAACTTCGCCGGCGATATCCAGTGCCGGCGCAGCGATTTCATCGGCATGCGCCTGCAGCAGCTCTTTCGCAGTATCTCTGGCCAGCGTTATTCGTGCGGCCTGGTACTCTTTTTCATCAAGAAGGCGGGCTTTGAAAAGCTCAGCCAGGTCCCGGCTGGCTTCCTGCTCTTTTCGCAGGGTTTCCTGGGCGGGGGAATACTGCGCGGCCAGATCCAGTCGCTGTTTCTGGTAGTTCTCTGCATTCATTAACAGCGCGCGCTGCAGGTCAGCATCACTGGCGCCATTTTTCTTCGCCGCTTCCTGCAGCTCCCTGTTGCTGTCCTTTTCCTGCAGGTTAATTCTGGCCAGGCTGGATGCATGGGCTTCTTCAATTTGCTGCCGCAGCGTTTTGAACTGGTCGACCTGGGACTTACTGCCTTTCCCCGTGCCGGTACCGCCATCGCCGCCCCAGGGATTTCCATCTCCGGTCTCTTTGGGGGGCGTGCTTAACGCTCCTTTCAGATCGTCCGTAAGGGAGGTTATTTTTCCCGATAAACCCAGCTGAGCCAGTGTTTTTGCATCACTGACACGCTTAATGTTTTCCTCGGTTTTGCGGAGTCCCTCGTTAACGCTATCGAGATCCGCCCGCGCCCGCGTCTGGTCTTTTGTCACCCCTTCCAGCTGGCCGAAGGGGTCAAACCCTTTCAGGCTGTCGATACGACTGTCGGCATCCTGAATCTCTTTTATCAGCTGGTTACGCTGCACGACCTGGTTTTCGTACTTATCCTCCAGGTCGAACTGCTTCACATTTAACTGGTTAAGCGAGAGGCGCATCAGCGCTTCACTGGTTTCCACTACGGCATCTTTTAAATCAATGGCCGATTGCCGGGCTTCTTTTGCTTGTTGATGGAAATACAGTAATGCAGAGCCAGCCAGCGTCGCCGCGCCAACCGGACCACCAACAAAAGCCAGGGCGCCTCTTGCCAGGCCCACCGCAACGGAGGCCGCACGGGCTGATATCGACAATTGCCGGTTTGCCGCTGCCAGTTTCAGTTTCGCCTGGCTGGCCAGATTGGTTTGCTCAGTTTCCTGTCGGATGAGGCGGGTAAACTCATCCTGGTAACTGATATTCATCCCGTACTGTTTAGCCGTCCGCTCCATCTGCCGGTAGTGGCCAAACTCAGCGTCGTTCTGTTTCAGGATGGCCGCTGTCGAATCCAGCGTTTTGCGGGCAATATCCGCATCAGCCTGCGCCCGCGCTTTTACCGCCGCCTGGCTTTCCCGCCAGGCCGCGATATTCTCCCGCAGCCCTGCAGTCAGTTTCGTGGATAACACGGGGATCAGGCTGTAAAGCGCCACGCTGGAGACGGTGTTGAAATTGTCTGCCAGGCTGTTCAGTGCCTCCGTGGCAACCTGAATCCCGCTGCGGAGTGGCCCGTTACTGCTCTGGCCGATCTTAATGACCATCCCTTCAAACGCACTGCTCAGCCCCAGCAAATCGCCGTTCAGGTTGTTAACCCTGATGGATGCCTGCTCATGCGCCGTTTTGGTACCGGTCAGGGAAGCGGTCAGTTCATCAAGCTTTGAACGGTTCTGGACCAGGATAGACGCCGCATTCAGGTTCTCCACGCCAAACAGTTTTACGGCCTGGGCCGTGGAGAGATTTTTCCCGGAAAGATTGGTCAGCGCCTGGCTGAGACCAACCACGGACGGCTTGAGGCTCTTGTCCGTGCCCTTTTCCAGATTCAGGATGACGTTACGCAGCGCCGTGCCGGCTTCACCGCCTTTAATTTCACGCTCTGCCAGCACCTGAATCGCGGCATTCAGCTGCTCAAAACCAACGCCGGCCTGTGCGGCTGCGACGCCACCATTTTTAATGGCGGCCGCTGTATCCACAATCTCCGACGACCCGTACTTCGCGCCGGCGGCCAGCACGTTGATATAACGATCCGCCTCCTGCGCGCTCGCCCCGTACTGGTTTAAGGAGAGCGCCAGCGTTCTGGTCGCATCGGGCAGCGTTGTGCCGGCGGCCTGCGCCAGGATAAGCGCGCTGTTCGTAGCCTTCTGCAGTCCATCGGACGTTTTTAAAAGCTCCGGTTTAGCCGACGCCATCAGCTTTAACGCCTCGGCGGCCTGGCTGGCGCTGTACTCTGTCGTGCGCCCCATTTCCTGCGCAGCCAGATCCAGCGCTTTCATTTCAGCAGCAGTCGCACCGGTGATGGCCTGCAGGTCTGATAATGCCTGTCCATATTGTCTGGACGTGGTGACGATCGTGCCGATGGAAAGGCCGGCTCCTGCCAGCCCCGCCAGCCGGCTGGCCATCCCGGATATCGACAGACCGACCTTTTTATAGGCGTCCTCCGTCTTTTTCGCGTCCGCCTGGGCATTACGGTTGAACCGTCGTGACTGGTTCTCCGCATCGCCATACGCTCCCAGCAGCTGGGATTTAAAACTGGCTGCGTTCAGGTGCAGCCCGACCGCTAAAGATGCGACGTCTGCCATTACATTAATGCCCTCATGACTGCCGCGCATTCATCATCGACCCGGGATGGCGCAGGTATGGTTTCGGTAGGTGGCGCGTTTTCATCGCCAGGACGGCGGAAAGTGCCTTGTTTCAGGAAGTAGGCTCGCCAGTGGTACAGAGTGTTGGCCGGCAATGCGGCAATTTTGGATGGGTCAGGCTCGCCCCAGCGGTCGGCCAGCCAGAAGATCAGCTCCAGCCAGGGCGAGTCACTCAGTTTTTTTCCGCTTCCTCCAGCTTGCCGATTGCGTGTTGCTTCACTTTTTCCACAGCGGCCAGCAGTTCGGGGTTTTCATGGGCCTTCAGCAGCTCGGCTGCCGTGGGTTTAAATTCATCCGGAATGGCCGTTCCATCCGGCTGAACCAGTGCATCGATGACGATCTGAATGACTTGCTCCGATGCCTCGCGCGCTGCGCCAGCTTTTGCGGTTTCAGCCATTTTCTCTTCGTAGCTGATGAGGTAATCCCCGGTCAGGCGGCGGATGAATACGGTGGCGCCAAATAACTCGGTTTTAATGACGGTTGGCTCCGATTTAAGCAACGCGGATTTCAGCGTGGACAGGTAATCTTTATCTTTCACAGGTAGTCCTTAAAAATAAAAAGCCACCCGAAGGTGGCTGTTTACAGGTTAAGTTAATCAGGCGCCGCCGGAGACAGCGACGGTTCCCCAGGTGATCTTGTTCTGTTTACCCTGAACAGTGATCTGGATGACCTCATTCGCCGGAGCGGCGATTTCATTCATCTGCCACCCGGACAGCGCCAGGAGCATCGTCGCTGTTCGCTTGTTGGGTAATTCGACGTATAACTGGATGGTCTTGCGGGCCTCTGCTGCGTTCAGCAGCGCGGCAAAATCGGTATTGCCCGGATCATCAATGAAGCCCAGCGACTTTTCAGGCCCGTCAGGCAGATCGCTGATGGACTGTTTCTGCTTATCCAGTAACGTGGTGCAGTCGACAAAGCCCCCCGTCTGCCCCATTGCACCCAGCGCTTTACAGTTAATCAGCGGTTTCAGCGCTGACGTGGCAGCGCCAGGCTCCCCGTATTTCACAATGGTGCCCGCCGGCAACATCGCATATTCAGGCGAAGTTTTATCAGCCATGTTTCTCTCTCTTTTTATACGGCAGCGGATGCTACCTGTTTTCAATGCCGTTTCGGATTTCCACGGTTAACACGCGCAAAACGGTCTGGAGGTTGTAATCCAGGGCGGGTCGGATAAAGGGGTCTGCAACCTGTTTAACCGTGCCAAACTCCTGCGCCAGCGCCTTCATATGGTGCTGCTTGCTGGGGCCAACACGGAGCGTTACAACCGCGTTCCCTTTACCCTTGCGGGTGGAAGAGCGGATTTTGATTGAGTCCCGCATGTGCGGCCCGGCAGACGTTTCGTCAAAGCCGGCATGCTGCTTCATATCTTCCTCGACGACCTTTAGCGCTTCGCGCCCGGCATCCCGCAATACCTTCGTCGCCACTTTTTCGCCCAGGGCCATTAACTGCCGCTCCAGCTCATCCAGCCCTTTAACTTCCATTCGGATCACGAGGAGTCCTCCACGTAGTGAATGATGAAATCGCGGGTCAGGCGATACTGAATGCGACGATTCGTCAGCTGGTTTTTATCCTGATGGATACCGCCTCGCTCCACATACTGAACCGGGATACCCTCCAGCTGGCCATGAACGACGGACTTCAGTTCCGTCCAGATTTTTTTATCCAGCTGCAGCAGTGAGGTGTAATCATCGAGACGGTACAGATTCACCTGGATACGGGCAGATACGATCCCCGTTCGCAACATTCCCGAGACCATTTCCGGGTCAGAGATACGCTGAAAGGTCGCACCTTCCTGGACTGTGTCCGGCAGTAAAAGCGGATACGCATTCATGCCGGTGATGCGCTCCAGCGCACCCCTAATCGCCAGCTCTATCATGCCGCCCGTCAGCCTCCCCCGTGATAATGATCCGGTCTGTTTTGCGGTCGATATTCCGGACGGTATAAACCAGATTTTTCGTCGTGATTTTCCAGTCAATATCAACCAGCACACCCGGATAGACCGTGAACAGGCAGGTTTCCACCACCTGCTGCTGATCCAGCGTGCGGACTTTTCGCCCCGATACCAGCTCCCGTTTTGCCCACGCTTTTCCCGATTCAACCTGCTTTTCCGGTAGCGGTTCGCCCAGCGGCCCACGACCGGACTGAACGTAGCTAATTGCAATGCGACAGTTCATATCACCCGGTTTCAGGCTCATAGCGTATGCTCCTGCAGGGGGAAAAGAAGATGCCTCACCGCATCGGTTTCCAGCCACTGTCCGGTATGGCCATTCAGATACGCATCGCTGACCAGAAACTGAATAGCCAGCCGGATATCTTCATCCGCGATGAATCCGCGGACGGTCTCCGGGAGCGCCTGCAGCTCTTCATCACTGGTGACCAGCTTGCAGTAGTAATCACGCTCGATGCTCCGCTGCGCGGCGTTCACCATTTGCGTGAGCATGGCATCATGCTCCGTGAAGTCCAGTTCCAGGCGTAGCTGGGTTTTCACATCATCCAATGTCAGTATCAAAATCGCTGTCTCCCGGCTTCGGTTTCAGCGCACGTTCGGCATCCTCCGGCCATACCGCGATACGCCGCTTAACCAGTTCTTCGGCGCGCGATCCTTCAAAGCACGCGATATCTCCACGGGAATAACGGTGGTGCGGCCCAAGGAACACAACGGATTTACGCTCTGCCTGTGCGACCACGGTCGCATGGTTGTCCTGTGTGCCTGTTTCTTCCGGCTCCACTGCTTTATTTTTCGCAGCCATAACATTCTCCTGAAAGGGAAAAGCCCGCATATGCGGGCCGTATTTACTGAGGGATGGGTTAGAACAGGACGCCGGTACCCAGCACCAGGCCTTCCGGATGACGGAAGCCAATATCATGCTCAGTAACAACGCGGATTAGCGACTGGTTACGGGAAAACGCAGATACCAGGGTGCCATCGGCATCGATGTAAGAGGCTTCCTTCGAGAAGTCGACTTTCATATTGCCGTCTTCAGCGATAACCACATCATTGAAGTCAGCAAAGTAAATCTCAGTCTCCTTACCCCCGGTCCCCAGATTCGCAGGGATCGCGCTGGTACGCTGAACCGGATATCCTTTAAGTAATCCCTGAGCCATTTCCGGATAGACTTTGTTGCCGTTGCCGTCACGCAGCCCAAACAACTTCATATAGGTACGGTTCGACATGCCCCAGCCGCTGCTGATCATATTGCTGTTGCCGTCCATCGCCATCAAAATGATCTTGTCCAGGTACTCGTCAACTGTGTTCAGGTTGATCGCTGCATCAGCTTCCCACGGCAGCAGGCGGTTCCACTGCGTCGCGCGCGCCTTCATACCAATCGGTGTATCGCCGGTACCGTCATCGCGCATAAAGGCTTTATCCTCACGCACTGAGATGGCGGTCAGAATATCCTGCAGGACCAGCTGCTCGACGTTGAATCCGGCGCGGCCAATCAGTGCATTGGAAATAGGCACCATCGCAATCAGAGTTTTCGCCGTAAGTTTTACATCATCAAAGCGTGTTTCTGATGTCTTGGCGTCTTTGTTTTCTCCTGTGTAGCTTGCCGTTGCTCCACCGGCCACGCGTGGTAGCGTCATATTACCGTTAGGCAGCGGAACGGGACGGGCACCCAGCTTGCGGACGATGGTTCGGTCGCTCAGTAGCTCGATCACCTCACTGTGGAGGTTCTGCGGAATAAGCACACCACCGGACGCCGCTGCGGTGGAAATGGCCATCGATACGGACTGGTCATTCAGCTCTTCTGAAGCGAATTTTGCCGCGTCCTGCAGATTCCCTGCGCCTGCGGCGACAGACATAACCAGTCGGGTCATGCCAGCACCGGTGTACTGTTTAGGCTCCTGCTTAACAATAATGCCGGGGGCCTGCTGAGTCGCTTTCACGGGTTTTGCGACCAGCGCCGCAGCACGTTCGGCGGCTTCCAGGCGTTCAATTTTGGCGCTGATATCAGTGAACTGCTGCTGCAGGTTCGCAAACTCCGTCAGCTGCTCCGCAGTCAGCGTGCTGCCGCTGGCGTCAATGGTTGCCAGGGCCTGAACCTGTTCGTTGATACCCGCACGCTGACGACGCAATTCTTCAATCTGTGGCATTTGATTTCTCTCTTTTTAGACATAAAAAAAGCAGCCTGCTGGCTGCTTAAGGTGACGCGGTTTGTGTTTGCGCCGGGTTACATTTTGGTTTGCAGGTCCATCGCGGCTGCCTGCATCTGAATGGAGGTTTTTTGACGGGGTTGCTGATACTTTGCCGCGATAGCATTGATCGCCGCGTGGGGGTCAGAGACTTCATCCGCCAGGCCGGCAGACACCGCGCCAGGGCCAAAATACAGCCCCGCCTGCGTATCAATGACGGCCTGCTGCTTCAGGCCGCGATATTCGGCCACCGACCCCGTAAACGTCTCGTACATTTCGTCGATCATGCCCTGGAACATACCCAGCGACTCTTCACTCAGTGGTTCATGTTGGGTGCCGTTATTTTTGTTATCTCCCCGGTAAATGGTGGTGAACGTCAGCCCCATTTTTTCTTCCATCTTCGACGTATCTAGGTGCTCCATGATCACACCAATCGACCCCACGCCACTGGTCTGGCTGACGATGATTTTGCTGCAGGCCGATGCGATGAAATACGCGGCGGAATACGCGCTGTAGTTCACAATCGCCGTGATGGGTTTCGTGTCGCGAGACTGATAAATGTAATCGGCCAGCTCCTTGCACCCCACCGCTGCGCCGCCGCCGGAGTTAATATCCAGAACGATTTCGCTGATTGAGGGGTCGTTTAACGCCGCCTGCAACTGCCCGCGGATCCGCTCGTAGCTGGTCAGCTCGGAGCACATCGCCGTAATCTGCCCCCGGCGTGGAACAAGAATGCCGTGAACGGGGATCACCGCCACCCCGCCGGTGGGCTGGACCTGCTCAGCAGCAGGTGATTTACCCGGATTCAGCGCCATCTGAATGACGGCATCTTCGGTGATCCCCTGAATACGGGGGATGAGCACCGCTTTCACGGAGTCCATTGTTTGCCGCGTCACGTAATGCGGCACACCAAAGACCATATCTGCCAGGTGCGGCAGGTTAATTAATTTCGTTGTCATGTTGTCTTCCAGGTCATCCCGCGCGGCGGGAAATAATCAGGCTCTGGCCAGAAGGGTTTCGATTTCGGCCAGCTGTTTTGCTGTCGGCGACTTATCGCCAGGAAGGATCTGCGCGCTGTCGACCATATTGAGCGGCGTCAGGTATTTGTCCCCGCCGGCAATTGGCGGCAGATTCTCCATACGCCGGATATCGTTAGTGGATAGCCATCCCCACTGGCGGCCCAGCGCATACGATTCATAGCGTGACTTCTGGTCGCCTCGCAGCAGCCCGGAAACGTTGAACTCGATGTACAAATCGCGGCGTTCGCTGGGCAGAAGCAGATCGCGCTGCAATGCACCCTCATGGCGTTTCAGCCAGGCCAGCAGCGTATACATCACGAACTGTAGGCCCTGGTGCTCGATGTTGTTGTTGGTCGCTTTCGCCAGCATCTGCACCATATGTGGCGGGATTTTATAGAGCCGGCAGACCTCTTCCACGCCCCACTGCCGCGACTGTAGCAGCTGCGCCTTTTCGTTATCCTGCGACAGTTGTTTGTAGCTCATGCCCTCCTGCAGCAGTGCCACAGAGAACATATTGTGAATACCGGAATGGCGCTCGGTCCATTTCGCCAGCAGGCGATCAATAGCATCCTGGCTTTTAATGGTCGCAGCCTCTTTCGGTCGCTCTATCACCCCGCTCATCGTTGTCCCGCGCCGAAATGTCGCTGCCGCATGCTCCTCAACGGCCAGATTCAGCCCCAAGACATCGGCGTTCGTCTGAATGGGGGAACTGCCGATATAGCCATCCAGAGAAAAGACCTTCACATGGTGCATCATGCGCATCGGCAAAATTTCACCGACTTCCGGGAGTTCGTAATACGGCATACCGTCCGGCCCTTTCAGCACAATGACCTTTTTCGGGTTAATGGGGATCAGCTCTTTCGGGTAGCCTTTTCCGTCCCGTTCGATGATCGAGTAGCAATTTCCCTCCAGCCCCAGCAACCCCTGCTGCTGCTCGAAATACTCGAATGAGGTGTCTTTTCTGTTGGGCTGGGAATGAATCAGGTCATAAACCGGGTGGTCCGTCGCACGCTGGCGCCCGCCATTTTTATCCCGCCGGTAAAGTTCGCACGGCAGCTGCGCGACGGACTCAGCCAGGAGGGTGACACAGGCCCGGACCGCTGAAAGTCCCAGAGCGGTTTCCGGCGTGATTATGATGCCAGTTTTGCTCTGGCTTGAACGAACCCCGCCCAGCATAGCTTCCCAGAAGCTATTACCCGAGTATTGTCGGCCCCTGAACATCTGGGGTAGGAACATTATTTACCTCCGCCATTGCTGACGCCGGAGGAAAAGGCCCGGGTTGTCATATATGACCAGCCCAGACAAATAATCCCTCCTGTTATCAATCCCACTGATGGAGAAATAAGCCAGGCACCTGCGGATAACAATCCAGCACCAGTGAGGCCGACAATAAAACTCAGAACTGAAATTAGCATGCTATATCTTCCTCATCGTATACGGATGTCATCACTGAACTGTTAAGCATGGCGCGCCCCAGCCCCATCATTAAACCAACCGCACCATCTATCTTATTCTGCCGCCCTTCTTTCCCGGGACGCACAATATCGTCACTTCCGGGAAGGTACTGGCCGACGATATTGGAAATACACCAGTTCATGACGGGGTGTCCGTCATGATGAAATCTCCCCGAGATGAGCGCAGCCTCAATCTCTCTCATAGGATCACTCATGTGGGTAAAATTTTGTCTTATCTCGACAGGCTCAAGCCCCTCTTCCTCAAGCATGTGACGTAATGAAGTCGCGCCATAAGGATCAATGGGGCATTGGGCAATTTTTACGGTATTCCGCAGCTTCAGGATCGTTTCAAATATCAGCCTGTAATCAACTTCACCACCATCGGTCGGGATCAACTTACCCTGCCGGACAAAGGACTGATAACGTTCTGCGGTACTTTTCAGCGCGGTCTCCTGCGAGTAAATGGTTTCTTCGGGTGCCCAGAACAGAGGAGAAACACAGTAAAAATGTGTTATTCCGTCTATTTCACGACGAAAAACTGGAACCACGGCATTGAGGTCAACTTTCGAGGCCAGATCGATACCCAGCCAGCATTCTTCCCCTTCAAAATCTGACAACTTAAGGTTTTTATCGGCTGCATCCATCCATTTTCTCAGGTCGTAATAAGCTGATTTTGCGCTTACCCAGCGATTGAAATGCTTGGTCAGAATCTTGTTTGTCTGCCCGGGCGTCGACATACCCAATAATTGTTTAGCCCGGAGAAAATCTGCTTTTACCGAAATGCCATAGTTGGGGTTTGCCTTGATTAATGCCTCAGGAGTCGTCCAGTCATCATCGTCATCAAGGCCATAAATCAGCCCAAATATGGTTTCATTTTCCTCGCCATTACGGGTTCTCCGCAGGATCTCGACAACCTGAGTACGCTTTTCATAGCAAGGGGATGTAATGTCATAGCCGGCGGTGGTGATGATCAGTGTCATCGGTTGTTCACGAGCCCCCATACCGGTGGTCATGGTAGTGTAAAGCGCATCAGTAGTATGTTCGTGATATTCATCAATGATGGCGCATGATGGCGAATCACCATCCCCCGGGTCACCGATCACAGGCGCAAAAACCGAACCGTCAGGGCGCGTCATTTTTTTTGCCCAGGGTTTTATCGAGAATTTTTGCCGCAATGCCGGCAGCTTTTTCACCATTTGCAGCGCCGGAGAAAATACCTTCCATGCCTGTTTTTCAGTCGTGGCGCCGCAATAGACTTCTGCACCATGCTCGCCATCTGCACAAAACATATAATTTCCTACAGCAGCGGCAATAGCGGATTTCCCGTTCTTCCTGGGCACTTCGATATAGATTTCAGAGAAACGACGCAGGCCTGTCTTCTTGTGTACCCATCCAAACGGTACGCCAAGAGCGAACTTCTGCCAGGCTTCAAATTCAATCCGGAGTTTACGCCGGGCCCATTCCCCTGAGGTATGAGGCATTTTCTGGGCAAAACGAAGAAATCGTTCTGCTTTGTTTTTATCGAAGCGGTAGGGCCAGTGGGGATCCTTTGCTCGTTCGAGGTCGTCCAGATGTCGCTGACAGGCAAGTACCGTTAACTGACACGCCAGAATCTTCCCGCCAACGATATCCCGCGCATACTGGTTCGCTGCATTGACGTTCGGATAGGTTGCCATCAGTCAAACTCATCGAATTCATTCCCGTCATCGTCCGGATCCTTTTGTCCGCTGGTCATGCGAAGACGACTGAGCGGATCTAACCCCAACAGAGAGCCCAGGCGGGCAAGCTGGGAAACCGAGTCATTCCGGACATTAACTGCAGGGTGTTTTTTCAGCCCCCCCATTTCACTTTCTGAGGTCAGTCCGCTGGCCAGCATTTTTTCGGCTTCGAGCATCAGATGAAAAGCATTGCAGTAAGCCAGCAACAAAGGTGCGTCCTCCAACTCAAACACCCCTCGGTCGATGAGTATTTTGCTTTGCGTCTTCCACATTCTTATTGCCGCCTCCCCCATTAACTCAGCGGGAGGCGCAATACGTGTTAATTTGCTTTTTTGCCCGGTGGGTAAAGTGGGTTTTCGGCCACCACCGGACGATCGAATTCCTCCGGCCATAAACGTTCCTTTGATAGATGAAACCTTCCGGAAAAAAGTTTCTTATTTCTGGCGTGTAAAAATAGACTTCAACGGGCAGTCCCGAAGCGCGAAAGGGGTCAGGGATTTGCTCCCCCCTACCCCCTGGCTGCTGCTGTCTCAGTCGAGGTGGAGGTCGTCATTCCGGCTGCGCCGGCAGCGAATATGGTTCGCACTGCGTGGGCCGGCATATATCAGACGTTCAATGAACACCAGTTGTTATACCGGCGGTCAGGATCCTGTCGCTGTAGCAGATCCTCCATCGGCCTGCAGTACGCTTTCTGGAAGCCGTTCATCTAATGGCTGGTTCTCGAAAACCTTCATCCCAAACTGACCAATCCAGGTGCTAACTGAGTTGATGTTCCCTGCGATGAAGTCGGTCACCTCGGCGATCAATCCTTTAACGACGACATCCGTGCTCTGACGCCAGTAATTCTCAATCGCGACCAGCAACGGATCGGAACCATTACTGACAGATTGTTCACCTACGCTATACGTTTTTTTCTTCGCGCTATCGGTTATACATCGCAGCTGGCTGGTCTGGACGGCTCCAACCTCTGCTGCAATTACCTGCATCGTCAACGTAGCCACTTTGTTCCCGTCTGCATCAGCGCTGGATGCATAGAACATGGAGAGCGTCAGATCCGTGCGTTTATACATCATTGCTTACCTCCCCTACGATGGCGGGAACGACGACCGCCGGGAAACGGAGATTGTTGATCCTGTACCAGCTCACCCACTAAAGGTTCCTGGGCCGACTCAGCAGCCGGTGCCGGTGCAATATCATGCGCAATCGTCAGTTTCAGCAGTGGGCGGCCGCCCTGGACATGCTCAAAATGGATGCCATGCACGGCTTCATTCATTCGTGACTGACCATCAGTCTCCAGAACGGTCAAAACGCCATCAACGTATTCAATTTTGAAACTCTTCATCGGGTTCTCTCTGTTGCTGTTTTCTTGCTGTGGCAGGTCCAGCACAATGACTCCAGATTAAAGTCATCATCGGTACCACCATGAGCTTTAGGAATGATGTGGTCGACACTTGAAGCTTTCGTGGCAATACCGTCTCGCCTGCAGTTCTGACAAAGGTATTTATCCCTCTTCATGATACGGGCCCGTTTAATTTCCCACGGACGACCATAACCACGTTCATGCCGAGTTTTTCCGGGCTGATAGTTACGCCAGCCATCACCGGCGTGTTGCTGCCGATGGATCTCACAGAACCCACTGACATCATTCGTTACTGCCGTGCATCCTTTGTGCCGGCAAGGTCGTTTAGCGCGTGGAGGCATAACTTTTTCCGAAGTTAGTGATAACGCAGTCGTTAACACCGTTTTGTGTTACAGGGATGATGCCAGGGTGAACTTGGGTGAACTTGATGCCATATTCACCCCAATAAAAAGCCCCGCATAAGCGGGGCTGTAGATTCAGAAATATGGTTTTGGCTACTGGTAGGTATATGCGAAATGCCCTTCGATCTGAGATCTGACATCAACAGTTTCGTCTAACTTTAAGGAATCATAGCCCTTAATATGGAAATGAGGCTCATATGCATAAATCGTAATAAATGCATATGACCCTTCATCTCCCGTGAAAATCTCATATTTGACGCGAGAAAGACCGGCACCAACTAACATGTATGTATCCAGAAGCTTCTGGGTATTCATCATCCATTCCTTTTCCTTTAAAAATCCTTATCAGCATACATGAATTCGATGGATGACGACTGCAATGAATTCTTGCAGGCTTCAAAAAAACCTCAATATCAGTAAGTTAATACCCATACAGCCCCCCAAATATGCCAAAAAATAAAGCAGAAAGCAGCCAGGCAAGTGCAGTCTTCTTCATTAGCACTCCGTAAAATGCTATAGACATTGCTAGACACATCGTTATAAAAACTGGCCACATAGTCAATAAAAAAAGCAAATAACCAAAAAACCCACTATTAATAGTTATATTCACCGCTAACTTAACCCTGACGTTCTAAATATGAGCTGTATCGCATGACACCATGCAATCTGTTCTTTCTGGCGAACTATAGCATTATCAAAGCCACTTAGTGAATGCTTGATGCCTTAGCCGCTGAGCTCCGTTAACTGATTTACACCCGCTACGCTTGTTATATCCGGAGTGTTGTCTAAACTATCTAATGACTTTGCTCTGCCACGACAAAGTCCGTCGTTCTACCTGTGAGCTTAGGGATGAGCCACTTCCTGTAGTATCTGGCCTTCCATTTTTTCTCAAAACCAGTAGAAAAACATCCCGCAATCTGACTATACTCCTACATTGGCTGCCCCTGCAGCACCCCGTCAATCTGTCGGATTTACTCCACGGGGTTTTTTATAACCTGAAACTGCTGGACAAAAGACTCCAAGAACTAAGCCCACCAGCAGCACATTTCCAGGATATCCATAAACAGGATACCTAAGAGTTGTTATGTCCTTCGAACATATAAGGCGCGTATGATGATTAGTTATATTCAAACCTGAGCTCATCAAGCCTTAATGGTTTTCTTATAAAAGTATTTTTGCATTAGATAATGAGTATCTGCCCCTCGCACAATGCGCAAAGCATAGGGGAGGATTCATCGTAATCACCATTTCCATCGGTGTAATTATTAACCACCCAAAGAGTGTAATCAATCGTGTCATCTCTGACAAGATTGATATTCCCAGCATTCTGTTCACCTCGTAAAATATACTTACCTTGCTTATCTTTTATACCATGAGAGAGAGTCCCACTCCTTTATTAAAATAATAGATAAAATCTTAAGTCCACCATCTGATACAAGTACTTCCAATGACAGTTTGTCACCTGAAGCTGGATCAGACATTCTTGCATAACATTTTCTAATCACAACCAACCTACTCATTTTTGGGTAGGGCATAAGCAAGGCAGGGACTGAATTCAACAAGAAAATAACCTATCGGGCTATCGCTTTATAATAAGCCTGCCAGCGGTACTTATCCAATCTCAGTTGCCGCAAGCACTGAGTGCTTTCAATATCAGCCTGCAGATCTTCGTCGCTGTCCTTCGCGGCGTCACTTGCTTTGCACGGCGGGCTCATCAAATCCGGGGATGGAGTTGGCAGCATCGATGGCGCGCTGACGCAGCTGCACAGCATCATCATCAAACCTGCATACAATACGATTCGGAGACTGAACATATTTCACCACGTCACGGGTTATTGTTTTGTAGATGACCTTACCCGCTTCGTTAGCAGTAGCGGCCTTTTCCTCTACAGGCTTAATGGTACTCTCGGCCTTCTCTCTCTTCTTTGAAGCTTGAGCATTGATGTGATCAGCGTGAGAACTCCAGCCTGAGCGCCACGAAATCACGTTAGAGGCCAGCAGGATTGTTATAGCGATGATAACGGCGGTTAAGCGACTCATCTTTGCTCCCATAAACAAACTTCACGCTCAACTTCCCTCCGGGTAATAAGTCCTTTCCACTGCTTACCTTTGGCATAGGTCCAGCGGAGCAGTTGATCGCACGCTCCTTTAGGGTCACCCTGGTTGATTTTGCGAAGCAGTGTGGAGGTCTGGAAGTTACCAGTTCCGACGTTATAGGCGAACGAGTACAAAGCCCCACGCATAGTTTCTGGGATCGGTTTTTTGATGTAAGGGTTGATCTGCCTGGCGACGGTATTCAGGTCTTTATTTAGTAGCGCCCGACACTCTGCCTCGGTATAGGTTTTGCCGAGCATGATGTCTTTACCTGTGTGGCCGTAGCAAACCGTCCAGACACCTACCACATCCTGATAAGGGTCGTATCGCACTCCCTCAAGCCCATCATTACCCGTCGGGCCAGTAATGAGTGCAGAGGCAATCGCAAAGGCTCCACCGCCGACTGCAGCAAGAACGCTTTTACGTAGTGTCGGAGACATTATTCACCTCGCACAGCTTTTCGCCGGTCTTCTTTAATTTTGAAATACAGATTCGTCAGGTATGTCAGCAAGCCAAATACCAGACTTCCCAGAACACCAATAGCGGCCCACTGGGATGGGGATACTTTGTCGAGCAATTGCAACATCCAGAACCCCGCGTTACCTGCGGACGTTCCGTAGGCAATACCTGTTGTTAGCTTGTCCATTCGATACATACTCCACCTCCGGATTAACGGGGTGCTTTGTGCGTGTAGGGGGTCAGGCCCATCGGGCTGATTTAACAACGAGCCGTATCGATGATGATTCCCGTGAGCCTGAAATGAAAAAGGCCACGCAAATGCGCAGCCTTTGAATAGATCCGCTGGAAAAGAACAGCCTACGCGTTAACGTGGGCTTGAGGTGAAGTTGTGGTGCCGGGTGCCTCCCGGTAAGCCTTTGGTCAGCCACCATGACTCGCGCATTCGGTTTAGCAATAAAACAATACTGTTTACGCCCCTCCGCTCAGGGGGATTCACCACCCATAAAACTTAACATCTCAATAACGTCTCTTCAATGCCAAACGTCGCTATGACCTAATTTTTCGGCGTAAAGCATCCTTCTGTTCCGCTTCTTATTGCTTTGAGCCTCACTCCGTTGAAGGGGAAAGGAGTTCCTGCAAATGAATCCATCGCCTTCCTTGTTTTGATGATTTATTTGGGCAGATTACGAGCAAAAAAAACCCGCCAGAGAAGCGGGAAGAAAATTGGCAACCAAGGCTGTAACGAAAGGAAGGTGCACCTAATAGTCCGAGCTACCGATTTACCAGGAAGCATTCACTTTTGCCTTTACGTTCTATAAACATAGCAGGGCAACCGCAAAAGTAAACCCACTATGAAATATTCAATATGCTTAGTGACAGTGTGGTGCCGGGTGCCTCCCGGTGAGCATGCCCCAGTCGGCATGGCCCGCGCTGCATTTACAGGTTTCTGTAACTGACTGGTCGCCCCTCCGCATAGGGGGATTCACCACATCAATAATTTAGGATGCAAACAATCAAAGTGTCAATATCTGACCATACCGCCAGCGCCTCTGCCATAATATAAGCCAGCAACAGCCCACTTAAATTGTATGCATTCTGATACTTGAAGCTATTGCAAAGCCCTGACTCAATGCAGTCACCCACTGATATCAGGTAAATACGAGGTAAGTAAAATGCTGTCTACTGATAACCAAAGAATTTCAGAGATTTTTGAACGTTTGGCAGAAATAGCAGCTAAAACTGCTGAATTAACAAGCAACCCCAATCTATCCCCTGCTCAAAAGCAGGCAGCATGTGACAGTTACTTTATCGAACATGATCAGTTAACAACCGAAGCCCTGGAGATCTTCAAAAAAATCACTAAAAATCCTCGGTGAATGCTGAAGCATGTGAGATTGCGTATGCAATACGACGATATGACAGGGGTATTGATGCAGCGCATCTCGCGAATACCCCTGTCGTATCGCCGGAAAGCAAAAACCCCGCACGGGCGGGGTCTTCGTTATATTCAGATTGTCGCTTTTTGTCGCTGCCGAGTGGCGCAGCTCTGCCAAGCATGAAGGGATTATCTAACTTTCTGGCCCGTTTTCAATACCAAACAGGAAACATAGCACTTTTTGCTAATCCGCATGAATCGCCTTATGAACGGAAAGGAAAGCTTTTGCTCTGAATATTTCAAGGCACCAGCGCACTCTTTTCCGGGCCTCACTGTCTGTTAACCATGGCGCCACCAGCTGTATTTCCCGTGTTATGTCTGAGATTTTTTTGCGGGTGGTGTAATAGTTAACGCCAACGAGATAAACCGGATCACCCGTTTCAAATATCGCCAGTACACATCGTTCAACAAATTCAACATCATCCTCAGTGATCGCAGCGTCAATGGCGACCGTTGCAGGCTTCGGCCACAAAATGGCATGCGCCCTGCTTAATGCCTGTCGCCCGCGATACCCTTCACTTCTTGCCTGCTCGATTGCTGCCGTAAAGCGTTCTAATGCTTTATCTGACCAGTGATCACCCTTCATTCCTCGCCAGCATGAATGTCCTGATGGTTTACGCGGGGCAGCACCTCCTCTCATCCCTTCCCCCCAAACAGTAAGCAGAGATTTTATCCAGGCGGACTGAATGCCATTAAGGGGAGTGAATCGGCCCAGCCAGCTTTTGCGCGGGGCGGCGGCCACTGTTTCTAATCCTGCACGGTGTAGACGGCGTTGACGTGGTGTCATTCTGTTCTTCTCCTTACTACGCCAGAACGCCGAGCGCGTATGCCCGGTCCAGCAATTTAATAATCAATACCGGCTGGGTGCCGTATTCACGCTCAAAAGCGGCAGGGTCATGGTGCAAAGCACGGTGGTGCTTGCGGCATAATGGGATCGTAAAAATATCGTGGGCCTTGGTGCCTACGCCGCCCTGCCCCCAGCCAATAAGATGATGTGCATCATCTGCAGGCTGCCCACAGCACATACACGGCTGTTTTTTAACCCATGAGATAAAGTCAGCTGATAACCATCGGCTCCGCTTAGGTCTCGCGAATAGTGTCGCCGGTGCAACAGGATCGACGTTCACTGGAACCAGAGGTTTGCCCGGCGTTGTTTTTGCCGTTGGCCTGATTGCTTTTTCGATACGGGGAGAAAGAATGCTGGTGGCCGGTACCGACGGAACGATCTCACTCTCCCTGTAAACCGATTTAATGCCATCGTCTTTAATACGCAGGGATCGGCGCGCCATTTCTTCTGTAATTTCATCGCCAATCCCGGCGCCTACCGCCCACCAGCATAGCTCCGCCAGTGACAGTGATCGCTGGGCGTCCAGCCCAAGCGCGATGCGGGCAGTGTCGATTACCCAGTCAGCGTTGTTAACACCTACCAGTTGATCGAGGGTTTGTCCCGTTTGGTTTTTCAGCTCATTATCACAGTGCCAGCATGCGATTATTACACCCGTCGAATGGCGAAACGGGACGAGCTCATGGTGATGGTAATCGGAATGTGTCCACTGACAGTTTTTAACCTGCCTACGCAACCATGACTCGAGGGCACTAACCCCACCAGCTGCAGTGATAACTGCCTTCTTCATGAAAAAAGGTCTGATCCACATATCATCCCGCAACGGCTGCCGGGCATCAGGAAGACGTCCACTGGGTATCTTTTTCATGCTTGCCGGCGGTATTTCCACAAGAACCCGGCCGGCACCGAATAACGGCATTAATTCACTACCCGGCTTAAGCAGCACAATTCCAAGATGGCGTGCAATATCCACGTTAAGCAAAGCTCGCATCAGTCCCTCCACATCTTCTGTATGTAGGTCCTGTCAATCCGTGGCGGCTTCTTCGATTCCGGCAACAGCACGCGGATCTCCCACGATGCAAAGTCTCTGGACAAGCTTTTCTCAACCACACAGTTATTTTTACGGTATCGCTCCACCAGCTCTGTAGCTTCAGCCTCTGAAAGTTGCTCGTGTAAAAACCAACTTTTATTCATGGCTGATCACCGAACAGTCGTAAAAACTCAATCGCTCTTTCACGCGCGCCGGGTTCTTCAGCGATCATTTCCTGCAGCAGCTGCACGGCGAGCACAGGCTCCTTTCGCCCGACGATAGAAATTCCTCTGGAGACACGGCGAGAGAGTTTTATAAAATTTTTTCTCTCTAACGCACGCAGATGCAACAGGACAGCATTAGACGAGCTAACGCCGAGCATATCGGCCAGCTCAGATAGCGTAGGTGGGTAGCCATGCTGATTGATATAGGCCACTAGCAGATCGAAAACTTCCTGCTGTCGAAAAGTTAGTTTTGAAGACGAAAGCAAACCGGCGCTCGATGAAGGAGCACCAGTCTGATGGGATTTTGATACTTCGGGGGTTTGCGTCATGGTTTCTCTCCGCGACGCAGCAGGTATAGGTTGTTCAGGCCTATGACGGGATTGTAACAGAACCAGGGGGAACCTGGTAACCAACTCCAGACTTAGCCTTTTCAATCATCTGTGAAAAAAGAGAGAGAGTCCCCACGATCTCATCCGGCTGCAAAGGCATAAACGAAACAGTGTCGCCGCGCCGGTACATCAGAGCGCGCTCACACACAGGAAAGGATGTCAGACGAGCAACGATCACCCCATCGTCGCATCTGATAATTGCATAGCCGGTGTTCGGCATTTCTTGTTTTTTACTCACAGCAAAATCCTCAAAATAAACCAGGTAAGCCACTGGACCTCAACTTAACAGAACCAGTCATCAGCGCTTTCCCAGGTGTCCTGCAGGATTTCCTCAATACGCTTTTTATCTCCGTCCATTCCACCAAGCACGGTCAACCCATCAGAGCTGGCCCGACGAATCACAAGACTGCAGTTATTAAAGTTTTGATCCAATCGCCGCAGTAGCTCCTTCTCAAGAGCAGGCACAGCGCCATCCGGCAATTTTTTTTGGCGATCAATTGTGATTTCCACTTTCATAACTAGCTCCTCATGCAAATACTGTATAAATAAACAGTATACTCGTTAGGTGAAATGTTCAAGCGTTTAATGCCACTTTTCTCTAACCCATGCTCATGTTTAGATTGATCTTTTCTCTACAAAGGACGAAATCCGCTATCACAGGGATACAGTCATTTTTGTGGTGATCAACACCTTTGATAAGAAACGTTGCTACCTCTGGCGTTCCAGATTCCGCTCTTGGCACGGAGCGGACCGACTGAAGCTCCCTAAGGTCTGCTACGAGCGAGGAGCGGAAGTTCTGATCAGAAAAGGACTGGAGCTCTCTGGACTTGCCATGGCAATTCTGACCTGCTCCCCGTTTCTGAAAGCTGATGAGATACCCGATTTTCTGCGTGCCTTAGACAGTTACACTGGGAGTCGGCTTGTTCAGAGTGCTACAAAATTACTGATGATTACGGGTGTAAGAACCATTGAACTACGTGCGGCATTGTGGTCAGAGTTTGATCTGGATAACGCTATTTGGGAAATTTCTGCTGAAAAGATGAAAATGCGCAGATCACATCTTGTGCCCCTATCACATCAGGCGTTAGATTTACTTAGTAAACTCAAGATAATGACAGGGAACTATCGTTATGTTTTTCCAGGGCGGAATGATCCGAACAAGCCTATGAGTGAAGCGAGTATCAATCAGGTTATCAAGAGGGTCGGCTATTGTGGGAGTCTCACTGGACATGGGGTTAGGCACACAATGTCGACTATCCTCCATGAGCAAGGTTTCAACAGTACATGGATTGAAATCCAATTGGCTCATGTGGATGAAAATACTATCCGTGGTACCTATAATCATGCATTATATTTGTCAATGCGGAAAAATATGCTGGCATGGCATTCCGATTTTAAATTTAACCATTAGGACTGCGCGTGTTTTATATAACGCGCAGCCTATTAATTTATTCACAGCAAATCTATCTGTTAAGAGAAGATAATGAATAATTCAATTGAGGCAGTATTATTTGATCTTGATAACACTCTGGTCAATACAAATTCTTTAAAGGAATACAGAGAGGGGCCAAAGGAAAAGAGGCTTACTCAGGATGAATTGAATACAACAAAATTATACCCTAAAACAAAAACAGTTTTAGAATCCTTTAAAGACTCGAATGTTTTGATGGCAGTCGTAACAAATTCCCCTAAGCAGTATGCGTTAGATATACTTAATCATCATGATATTCATTGTTATTTTAAAACCATCGTTACTTATAATGATGTTGGTCCTGGGGGAGTTAAGCCATCACCGCAAGGTATAAACATAGCCTTGAGTAACTTAAATTTAACAAATAAAAATAACATTCTATTTATTGGTGATGATGCAAAAGACATTAATGCATCTTATGCAGCAGGAGTAAAGCCTATTACACCTGCCTGGGCTTCCAAGGCTTTTATAGGACAAATGCCAGCTGCAATGATTAGTACTAGGTGCCTCAGTGAGGAAGTTGATAATTTCAACCATATTGATTTAATTGCTGATAGATGTGCTAACTTTAATTCATTTGATATTGATAAAAAATGGCTTTTTTTCATCCCCATGGATAAAGATGGAAATATTGGGGCTGTAAAGAAAAACGAAATAAACTTCCTTTGCTTAGGGCGGTATTTTAGTCAAAAAAATACACTCACAGCAAAAATCCATGAAAATCATACCCTTTCTAAAGAGATTTATAGAAAGGAGCTTGAGCCGAAATACGTCGCTCCTGAGTATTGGGTTGATCTCCTTTCATATTTTGTAGATAAAACCCCTGCGTATTTTTTTGAAGATGATTCATTTTTTGATATTGTTACAGTCATACCAGCGAAGAAAGGTAAAAATAGACGATTGGAAAATCTCCTGAATCGAATGAGTCGAAATTCAAAAAATAATCACACTCAATATATTTCGGACTTGTTTTATTTTTCGGAAGATGCTAAAAGTTTAAAAACAATGGGTCGTGATGAAAGGGCGACTGAAATACAAAATAATCTGCACTTTAATCCAAAGTATGAAAATAAAATTCAGGCATCAAAGATATTAATAATTGATGATGTGATAACTACTGGAGCAACTTTAAAGGGAGCTCAATCTCTACTGGATACAATGAATCCAGAGAGGGTGCTATCAATAGCATTGGCTAAAACTGTTAGCATTAGCGAAGATATGCATGTTTGTGGTGATTGTGGAAAGTTAATGCGTGTTATGCGTAATAAAAAAACTGGACAGCACTTTTTAGGTTGTACCGGTTTCTTTGATACTCCACAGTGTAAAAATACTATGAGCATAGATTAAAGGTTAAAGCGCGTGTTGGTTCTACCACAGGCGCTTTATTTATTAATTGGAATGACCTATAATGTTTGTAAGATTTATTGTTTTTAAGGGTGCTGAATGAAAACTGTATCTCCTGATACACAAAAGCTTTTAGCGATTAAATATTTAAAAGGTATTGGTGAAAAAACAATATCATCTCTTCATGCGATTAAAGAATTTTCAGGTCTTTCCATTGAAGATATATTAAGCTTGTCTTTAAATAAGAAAGGTAGTTATAGCGATTCAGATATTCATCAAGCGATGGAATTGGCTCAGAAACAGAGTGACATTGCTCGTGATAAAGGTCATTTCATAATATCATTTTTTGATGATGATTATCCTTCAAATCTAAAAAATGCAAGTTATGCTGCACCAATATTATTTTGCAGTGGTGATGTAAGTTGCCTTAAAAATAATAACCTGACAGTAATCGGAACAAGGGAGCCTACTGAACATGGTGTAGTAATTGCCAAGAGGGTTACTGAATGGTTTGTCAAAAAAGGCTGGGCTATAGTTAGTGGGTTAGCTTTAGGTATCGATAGTATAGCACACACCACTTGTTTAGATAATGGTGGGAGAACGATCGCAGTATTAGCTCATGGTCTTGAGAAAATTTATCCTGCAAAAAATAAAGAACTTGCAAGAAAAATTGTAAATAATGGTGGTTTGTTAATATCTGAATACCCTTACAACTCATTCGTCGGGAAATCTAATTTCGTTGAGCGGGATGCTATTCAGGCAGCTGTATCATCAGGAGTCGTTTTGATCCAAAGTGGGGTTTCTGGGGGAAGTTTACATGCATCCAGAGCTTCGCTTTTATTGAATCGACCGTTGATTGTTGCGGGGCAGTCAAAAACAGATATAAAAAATTGTGCGCAAAAAGCTAGTGGTAACATAGCATTATTAAAATCAGACTATGATGACATAAAGAAAATATTACGATTGAACAGATATGACAAAAATATGTTATTACCTCTGTATGATAGTAACCATTATGAAATTATTAATGCCAAGTTACTTGAGTTGTTAGGGAGTTCAGATAATAACAATGAGTTAATTAATGGCACCATAGGTTTGGATTTTTAAATTAAACAAATTTTTTAATTGAGAGAATTTGGTAACATGGCCATTCATTTTTATTATCTCTTATCGTAGTTGGCGCGCAATGCTCTCCCCGCTACGCCTACCCGCTTCAGGGAGCCCTTTTAATGCAGGTGCATAAAGGGCTTCAGCCCGCGCCAGTGCTAGTGCGGCGGGGGGAAAGTTCACAATTTTGCATGCAAAGCCATGTAGCGTAAGCATGCATGGCTATTTTTCTTAAAAAGACGGGTATTTTCGGGGCTTTATATGCGGTTTTTTTTGCGGGTCTGCGCGGCCTATCGGCACATGAAAATCTGACTCTGTTCAGGTGTATATTTTGCCCGGTTCTTTTCTCTGGATGCTCTGTCAGGCCGGAACCCGATGGTAGTCAGGATATCCCGGTCATCCTCTGCATAATGAAAATTTCTTCCGCTGCCCAGATGAACTGATAGCTTCACCGCGACCTCCGGCGGCCGCCCGGTAGAGAGAGCTAACAAATCGGCAGGTCCGTTGTGAGCGATCTACGGAAGTTAGTTTGTCGAAGCTTTATAAAAGTGAATCGTTCAATATAATAAGATGCTTACTTAACGTCAGCCTTGAATTTCTCTAGTGTCCTTGGCAGTAGTACCAAACTGGGAGGGACTGCAGCAGGGCAAAGTCAGGCCTGTTAAAGTCAAGCTTTGGTTTACTGGAACGTAGTGGGATTATGTATTTCCCGTTATCATAGCATACGGCGCACATGAAACATGTTTATCAACTATTTTCCAACATGAATGATTGAGAAATTTGACGCATGCAATAAGACGGCGGTTTGGCTTTTACACCGGAATTTATAAACGGTGAAAATGATGAATAAACCCTTGCTGCAATTTTAAATTATTTTTTTGTTCGATGTATGTTACTTTCGCTTCATAATACACCTATTGACTCATCCTTATAGCAATGGCAGATGAAAATGAAAAAAGAAAACCCAGTTAGAAATTTGGTAGCTAGCATCTTTGAGTTGGAATTGCAAGACATAGTGGAGAATATTGGTGCAAGCTCAGATACCCTTCACATGCTAGGTGAATTTGCTGAGTTTATGTATAGAAATGATCGCTTTACTGAAGGAGAGAAAATTAGGACTGCAAATGAAATTCTTGTCCCTTTACTATTGGAGCGATATAAATCCAGTGATGGTCCACAAAAAAATTACGAACCTTCAGATTATGTCGAGACATTTAATTTTTTGAGGGCATATAATACATTGAAAGATGCAGTGTTTTATTCATATGCCGATGATGAAGTTGTTGCGTGGAGCATGAAAAATAACAATATCAAGGTTACTTTAAATGACGATTCAATTTTAAGACAATATGCTTCGGAATTTATGACTTTTAGTTTAAACTCACGGCACGCGCCTTACGATCAAACAGAGGCTAATCCAGAAGAACTCCTTCAAGGTACTAAACATTTCGACTTAAGTAACCCTAATGTAGAAAAGGCTTTTGCCGCTATAGAGAGCATTGCGGACTGGAAAATAAATTTTTATTTTTCTTATATACCTGAAAATAGTGATGTGATGCTTGATGGATATAAGTATTCTACATTCATTGGAATTTACAAATCCTTGTTAATACTAGCGTTGTATGAACGATACTTCTCCAAAGCAAACAACGTTTCTGGAGTTATTACCTATAAGGAAGATGAACTTTTGGGGCAGGCTATGCAACAATATCCCGAAGAAAGTCCAGAGAGAGTGAAAAAGATATTCCAAGATATAGCAGTATCATCAAGATCAACATTCAACTACATAGCGTCAGAAAATAAGTATCTGCTGAACCCTACATGTTTTTCACTGGTAGATGGTATTTCAAACATGTTGAGGTATTTTGCCAAGAATAACCCAGATGGTTTTTCGAACAACATTTCTGAAATAATGGGTAAAGGATTAGTTAAGAAGATTAGGTCAAAGTTCGAGCAATATGCCAACTACAAATTGTATAGCGATGTGAAACTAGATGAATTTGATCCTAAACTGCCAGATATAGATTTATTCGCAATATCATATGAGCCATCACTCGGGTTTCATGTTTTTGTTGGCGAAGTGAAAAACAATTTACCCGCCGTGTGGGCTAAAGATTATCTCAAAGCTAATGGAGCAAAGGGCTTTATCACAAAAGCCATATCGCAAATAGAGAATATAAGTGGCTTCTTGAAAACGGATAATGGGTTAAAGTTTATTCATAAGTTCGCTGTTGAAGCATTTCCGAGCCTAGACATAGATCATCTTTTCCCACATGGAATATGCATCGTTGTTGATACAATAATAATCTCTTCTCAAAGCATAGGGATGTTTTTCCCCGAAAACACTATTCCAATTATAGATGGGGATACATTAGGTCATATTATAGATGAAAGTGATGGCGATACTAACTATATCCTGTTCCACCTAAGAGGACATAGTAAGTTTATTGATGAATGTACCAAGCGTGCAACTGAGGAAATATCTGTCGGTGATTACAAAATAGAATATGATATAATTTCTCTGGATAAGTTTTACGGCCTCGCTAATAATAAATTTGTGTCTGTTGGTGCTATTGAAAAGCTAGAGAAAGAATCTTTGGATTTGGGATATACAATGGCTGGTTCGCTGAGACACTTGGGTAATGAAGAGTATTTCATGAATAGCGAAGACTGGCCGCAAAACATATCTCTTTTTGTTATCCACTAAAGAGCTGACTTGCTCCGCTTAAACTAACATACCGTGTGCCAACAATGTCCGCTGTTGGCACTCAGCGGACATCTCAGCTTTGCTCCACCCCGGAATAATTAAACTTAGCTTTGATATCCCTTACCAGCTGCTGTTGATTCCATTTTCTGCATAATCAGCACCTCGCCGCATTGCGCAGGCAGCGGTTACGCATTTTGGCAAGCAACCAGAGTTCGTTTGCTGTTGTAGCCATCCCAAGCGTCGATGTGTAAACAGTCGCAGCCCGGCGCCACAGATTTTTATCTTCCAGCGTCTTAGCCAGGGAAAGTGCGTCCTGGACTTTTTGCACATTCTCTTCAGATAATTGTGTTGCAGCCTGCGGCAGGGAAACATCGGGAACCTCAACGCCTGCAACAATTCGGTAAACATACTGGCAGCCGTTATGTATACGATGGAGTTTTCCCACGGCATGTAGCTGCCGCAGCAAGTTACCTGCTGTACTGGCTTGCAAGTCCAGCGCATCGCAGACATCCTGCAGGACGCATTCTGGCGTCCTGCTAACGATGGCAAGCACCATCTGTGCTTTGGTTACTTTGGTTTTTGATTGTTTGGTCATGGTCAAAACTCGTTTACTTGGTTAAACCTGCCGCCTTGCGGCGTTTGTACTCTTCCATCAGAACCTGCGCTGGCGTCGGCCCTGCTGGATGCCTCGGTGCTGCCAACTGCCGACGAATCGGGGGAATCGAAAACCCGTTAGCCAGGTGTTTGGTCCATTTCGTGAGTAAGTTTTCTGCCAGTTTTTTCAGTTCTCCCTCAGTCAGGTTCCTCTCAACTCCGGTTCTGCGCATCTCAATGCAAATGTGATACATAACATCCTGTTTCCATGGGTATTTGTCGCTGCCCGAGTATCGGTAAGACTCATTCCTCCAGCGCTTGTATTCCGCCATTACAGATTCGGATGTCAGATTGAACGGGTTAGCACCGCTGGCAGATACAAGAGCAACGAATTCAGCCAGATCCGGTGGCCATGTGTTACCCGCGGCGCAGCGCTCCATGCACTGACTGCAGACCAGAGTAATCTGGGCTTCACTCATCGATCCAATCTGGGCAATCCACATATCCGAGGGCGCCGCCCCGTTCTTCTGGGTCCACCGGTTCGAAAATATTTCCCCCATGACTGTCCATAGCCGCCATGCTGTATCCGCCGCCAACAAGTCCGTTTTGCTTTTCCCAGCGTTCTCTGGCTGCCTGAATTTCCTGAACTGCCCGGGATGCGGTGTTAACTGGTTGAATTCCTGCATGGTCTTTACCTCCGGTTGCTGGTTGTGGTTTAGATTTGGCTCTGGCACTTATCACGCTGCGGGCAAATTTCTGCTCCCACTGAATCTGAGTGAACACTTTCCCCTCGGATTTCCAGTACGCGGTGAACTCTGCCAGCTCTGTCGGCAGGTATGCCGGTTCGGGAAGCGCTATACCCCAGGTAGCAGCCAGTCGCGGCCAGTCCTGTGACGGCAGCCAAAGGTCGTGCATGGCGAATTTCCCGATCGGAATATCCACTCCAGGCAGATACTGAGGTTGCTGGGGAAAATTTCTCTCCTGCGCATAGAGAGTGGGGTTTGATCCTTTTCCCTTCCCTTCCCTTCCTTTTCCGTCAGTGAGTCCTCCATGAGGATTCACCGAGTCCTCACTGAGCCCTCCTTGATTAGGAGCTCTCTTTTCTTCCTTTCCTGCCTTAGACTCAGTGAATTCTGGCGGAAGAGGTATTTTTGAGGCCGAAGGCCTGTTTATTTTTTGATGCTTAAGGAAACCTTTAATCTGCAAATAGCAGACATCATTCACTGAATACTCAGTGAGTAATCCATGAGTAATCAGTTCCTGTATTAGTGGTTCGCAATCGAGCGCGTCCGCAGGGAAGATTTGCATCTTCAACCGTTTTGGCGAACGCTCAAGGCATCCCATATCGTTGGCGAAGTTGAACAACCCGATAAACAGGAGACGCGCTGGAATTGAACATTCCACCACCTTCTCATCTGTCCAGAATTCAGGTTTAACTGTTCTGATGCGGGCCATCTGAAACCTCTTATTAACCAGCTGGTGCTGGTGGTCATTGTCAAAACTCGATTAGAAAAACTGCGGCGCTACGGCGCTGATGCTCGCCAGTAGTGGTCCCGCCGCATCTGCAGGGAGCATGTTAAAAAGTGCAATTGCAGCTTCCCGTATTTCACGCTCTAGTTTCTGCAGAGGTGCGCCAAGTAACTTGGCCTGGTGCGCTTCGCTGCATTCTTTGATTGCATTGGCCACCAGCTCAGTTTCAGTTAAGCCATGTTTTAGGCCATGTTTGCGCGCGATCTCTATCGGCATTGCATCAGCGATCGCCGCCGAAAGCTGGATGACATAACTGGTGTACTTCTCTGAACCGCCCTCGTTTTTCAGGTAGCGATACAGATTTTGTTTATTGACGCTGATACCGCGCCCGTTTTGTTTCTCCCACTGTTCGGCCACCAGCTGCGCGACGTGGTCTTGCGCACGCCCAGGTAATGAGGACTCCCATTCCTGAACGGCGGCCAAAATGGCTCGGCATTTCTTGCCGTCACGCCGACGGGGCAAATACTGATTTTCCGTTTTCAGTTGCATACTCATCACCGGAGTATGATTTTCAAAAGAGGTGGTTTGCATGGTCACTCCTTAGGTATTCCATCCGTCGGATTCGGATATAGATCAGGACGTAATTCATGAGGCGTAACGCCCGTTGCATTAAAAACCTGTAAAACTCGCGATGAAGGCACAATACCTTTTGTTTTCCACTGACTTACTGCCATGCCGCTTACTCCAAGCGTTGATGCTAATTTATTGGCTGAGCCAGCTACTCGAATTGCGTTATCAAGGGCTGTCATATCTATCTCCTCGTTAAGTTAGGCATAATAAAGCATAGGTTTATATTCAATGCAAATTTTTAATTTATTGTGACTATAAACTAAACCTTTACAATGGGCTTATGAAAAACACTGAAGAACTCAACAACCAACTGATTGCTCGTTTGGAAGAAATTACTCAAAGAGGGATCAGCAAGGCGGATATGGCTCGCATTGCTGGAGTTACACCTCAAGCGGTGAATGGGTGGTTTAAGAAAGGAGTAATCAGTAAAAAGTCCGCAATTGCCCTCGCGGAAGCTGCCAATGTGTCTGTAACTTGGTTGCTTGGAGAGAAAGTATCTGAAGATTCAGGCCTCAAGCCAAATGAGAGCAAAATGTTACGTCTGTTTAGGCAGTTACCTGAGGCTGAACAAGAGAGAATGATCGATACGTTTGAAGTTCGCCTAAAAGAAATCGATGATTATGTTGAGAAATATCTCCGTGGTCGATTTAAGGCTAGCGACACTAACTAACATCTCTGATCTCACCCCATGAAACCGGCAAATGCCGGTTTTTTTTTGCCTGCCGCGCAGCCTCAATCACTCCAACAGCTCCCCTGTCTCGATTAAAGCAAAAGTTTGCATCTGTATAAATCCAATGTTGACATCAAACATAAACCAATGCTTTAATCATTCCATCGCAGCAAGTCATCGAGGCAGGAAGCCCACGAAGTAGCTGCCGGCGGCATACGAAACACCGGATGAGATGACGACAAGAAGAATTCGCAGCAGGTTATAACGTTCCGCCGGCCGGCGTTACAGGCATGAGATAGGGCATCACTATGAGAATAGATATATCCAAGATAGGGAAAATTTACTTTTTACTCGTCTCCCCAATCAAACTCTCTGTCGCGCAGGAATTGGAGGCCCGATTCGGAGACCGCGTAATCATTGCAGCTTTTGGTACTGATATCACGTCCATGGGCCTGGCACCAGGTGATGAAATCGTAAGTGCTGGCTACCACCTTCACAGCCTGGATACCGCTGTTTTCGTAGCGCTCCACCATGCTATCGGTGCGGATACGCCAGTCGTGGTAGTCAAAGGGAAGGACGTAAGCATCTGAAAGGATTTTTTGGAATTCTTCGTAGTGAGCGGGATTTTCGTACCAGAAGACAGGTATAGGGCTACGAGACATTTTGCTCTCTTTTATTTGGCTGTGTGAGAGCGCCAAGAATACCACCGAGCCTGAAGTGGTGAAAAGACAGGCATGACGACTAGTAGGGTTTGCAATGCGGTGAATGCGGCTATGCGCACGCGACACAGTTAAAAAAGTAAACATGGCGGTTATTCACACGTTGTGGGGAAAAAGTTGTCGGCGGTAGTTGTTAACTGGCTGCCGTCACCGGGAGGCACCCGGCGCCGCATTGCAAAACCACATCCTAATACTGAGTTAACTGGAGATAACTATGAAGGATTTTGCCCGAGTACCTACCGGTAACCAGGCGACCCGCCTGAACTGGTTCGAGGTGAGACTACGCCAGCTGTGTTACTTGCTGGCGCAGAAAGGAAACCCTGAGGCTGAGGCATGAATACCCTGTTTGCCCTTGTCATCAGCGTTTGTGCTCTCACTGGTGAATGCTCTGATGTTCTGATCGGTGTTTATCCATCAGAGGCCAGTTGCAACAGCAACGCCGATGAACAAAAAGTACAGGGCCAGTGCCTCCCCTACCGAAATGCACAAAACATGGCTGACGACCAACAGCCTGCAGTGAGTTTTTGAATCGAGTTTTGACCAATGGCCGTTACGGCCGGAGAAGTGATTATGGAATTTGGAATGAAACGCGTTCTGGCATCTGTCCAGGCCGCCGCCACTTTGAATAAGCTCTATGACGGCTCGCCCGTTTCACTGACGGCCATCAGTAAAGAGTCAAAGCTGTCTACTTCATACCTTGAGCAGATCTTCAAAAAGCTGCGGGCGGGTAACCTGGTAATTTCACAGCGCGGCCCAGGTGGTGGTTATAGCCCCCGCGGCGATGACATCACAGTTACAGAAGTGATCACTGCGGTATCTAAACTGCCAGCCCATAAAACTTTTGAGCCTATCCTGCGAGCGCTTGACGACGTTCGCGTATCACAGCTGCTGCGGGGCGATTCGCCAGCCCCATAAAGCACAAAACCCGCGCAAGGCGGGTTAAGTACCCGGTCAGCCGACCAAAGCTTTCCGGAATCGAGTTTTGACCAATGACCACCACCAGGGCGGCTGCCATCAGCTGCCGGGTATCTTACAATCCAAAGGAGCCCAAACGCAATGAACAACTACCCGTATCTCATTAAAGCGAAGGCAAAAGCAAACGAAGCGAAAAGTCTCTTCTGCTGGTTCTCTGCTAAATCCGATTCTCGCGCCGAGCGCAAAATCCTGGACATCCTGGAAGACGCTGAAATTAACGTTGGCCGCGGCGCCAGCCATCAGCTGCCGATCCGCACCAACTGGCTCATCGTTGATGACTTACCGGAAGAAGGTGTACTGGATAACACCTGGTGCGATCGCTACGAGCTTGGTGGTGAAGACGGGCTGACATGGCAAAAAATCGTTGCGCCAGCGGCTGCTGAACCACAGCCCTCCAGTAAACCAGAATACGATATCTCTCCTGCAAATAGCGATGAAGAGGACTATTCGAACAATGAAGAAGCACTCTTCAACCTGGCGGAAATGTCATTCCGCACGCAGCTGCTTGCCCAGTATATGGCCGACGAGCGTCACGTGTATCACATTAGCATTCCTCATCGTAACCGCCTTTCAGCGATGGAAATGGATACGGATAATCACGGTGTGCAGAATCTACTGCTGACGGCAGAAAATATTCCGGAGCTTAAAAAATATGATATGCCTGGCCTGTGGAAATTTACCAGTGCATTTAAGAGCGTATTTCCTGTGGGGAAACGCCATGAGCTCGGCAAGCAAATTCAGTTCGCCAAATTGTGGCTTGAAACGTCGCACATTGACCGCGGGATCCTTACAAAGGAATGGGCTGCTGGAAACTATATCACCTCAATAAACAAAACAGATACCGGCGCCAATGCTGGTGGCGGTAACAAAACTGACCGCAATCCGGATTATCAGCATTCGCTGGATACTCTGGACATAGAGATCGCCCTTGCGACGATGCCTATGGATTTTGATATCTATAATTTTCCGGCATCAGTCCACCGCCGCGCGAAGGAAATAGTACAGAAGAAAGAAAGTCCATTTAAAGAATGGTCTGCAGCATTACGGAGCACACCAGGCATCCTTGATTATTCCCGTGCAGCGATTTTTGCACTGATCAGGGAAGCATCCAGTGGAATAACTCCTTTTCCAGATCGGTTGCGTGGCTACATCAACGCGAATCTGACTGAACATAAGCATGATACCCCAAGCGCTGAAACGCTTGCCAAGGCGGGGCATATTCCATCTGCTGCAGTCACTCTGGATGCAATAAACCATGCAATCGCCGGAGAGGATAGCAGCGCAAAGCTGGAAACACTCTCCTCCGACTTTAAAGCAGTTGGTACCGAACTGGTAAAAGAGGCTCAAAAGCAACGTCCGGACGCTAATCAGGTTCTGGCCTCCGAGCGCGGCGAATATGTTGAAGGGATTAGCGACCCTACGGATCCGAAGTGGGTAACCGAAGACCTTACCAAGACCAGGCAGCCTGAAGTTTCAAAAATTGGGGACGGAGTATTTTCCATTGACGGTCTTGTTGACGTTACGGGCAAGGTTAACCAAAAAGAAAAAACAGATGAAGTTGTTCATCAAACGGATGCTGTAGATATTGAATCCGGTCATCATAATAAGGAGGAAGATCAGCCAATTGATTATGTTCACGTTATGGTTGATCTGGAAACCATGGGTAAAAAACATAACGCCCCTATCGTCGCTATTGGTGCGGTTGTTTTTGACCCGGCAACCGGCTCTATTGGAGAAAGTTTCTATAAAGTCGTATGCCTTGAATCCTCTGTGAACTGGGGCGCCGTAATCGATCCATCTACTGTTATCTGGTGGCTTAAGCAGTCCTCCGAAGCACGCTCTGCGATCGTAAATGATGATGCTATCCCGTTGCTGGATGTATTACTCCAGTTCAGAGAATTTGTCTCTGATAATGTTGCTGGCGGGAGCAAAAAGGCACAGGTATGGGGTAACGGTGCGTCATTCGATAACTCCATTCTGCGTTCTTCTTACGATTGCATTGCTGAAGATTATCCGTGGGAATACTGGAACGATCGGGACGTACGAACAATGGTAGAGCTCGGCCAGGCCATTGGCTTCGACCCCAAAACAACGATCCCGTTTGAAGGTGATCGTCACAATGCCCTCGCTGATGCTATTCATCAGGCCCGCTATGTATCAGCAATCTGGCAGCGAATAATTTCCGGCAATCAGGTGCTGCAAAAATTGATGCAAAACTGATTTTTTATTTTCAGATACTGGCCCAGCAATGGGCCATAATGAGGTAAAACATATGCTCCAGATGTTAACCCTTGAAGAGTGGGCAAACGAGAAATACAGAAGCAATCCTCCAAGTGTTTCCACTCTCAGGAATTATGCTAAACAGAATATGTTTTCTCCCCCAGCCAAAAAAGAAGGTCGATTCTGGCGCGTCAGGGAGGATGCTGAGTTGGTCGGTACATTGACCACTCCTGTAGTAAAGAAAAGCGACCCTGTTCTTTTGCAGAGGATTTTGAACGATGGCTGCCAGACCACGTAAAAATAATATATCTATTCCAAATTTATACCCGCTCTACAGTAGAAAGGTTAATAAAGTATACTGGCGTTATAAGCACCCGATAACTGGTAAGTTTCATAGTCTAGGTACAGATGAAGCAGAGGCCACGGCAATAGCTATTGAAGCAAATAAAAGACTGGCGGAACAACAAACCCGCCAGATAATGGCAATCACTGACAGAATATCCACCAACTCAGGAAAATCAATATCAACTAACACCTGGCTTGAACGTTACTGGAAGATTCAGCAGGAAAGATTAAAGTCCGGAGATATTAAAGAAAACACTATCAAACAAAAAGCAAAACCAGTATCTCTGCTTAAGGAACGTGTAGGAATGAAATTAATATCCGCTGTCAATGTTCGAGATGTTGCGCAAATTCTTGATGAATATTTAGCGGAGGGACAACCCAGAATGGCTCAGGTCATTCGCTCTGTCCTAATAGATGTTTTTAAAGAAGCTCAGCATGCGGGAGAAGTACCTCCTGGTTATAACCCTGCACTAGCAACTAAACAACCTCGTAGAAAGATCACTCGCCAGCGCCTCACTCTGGAGGAATGGCAAAAGATTTTTGATATAGCCGATGAAAATCACAAATACATGGGGAACGCCATGCTTTTAGCCATAGTAACAGGACAGCGACTAGGTGATATATCCCGTATGAAATTCTCGGACATCTGGGACGATCATCTACACGTTGAGCAAGAGAAAACCGGAAGCAAAATCGCTATACCATTAGCTCTGCGTTGCAACGCAATCAACTGGAGCCTCCGAGATGTAATCAGTCGTTGCCGGGATTATGCAGTAAGCCCTTATTTGGTTCATTTCTTTAGAACCACCTCACAGGCTGAGCGAGGAGCACAGGTGAAACCCAGAACACTGACCATGAATTTCAGCAAGGCAAGAGACAGTGCAGATATTGACTGGGGACAAGGTACACCGGCAACTTTCCATGAACAAAGATCGCTTTCCGAGCGGTTATATAAAGCCCAAGGTATAAACACGAAAGATTTACTTGGACATAAAACTCAACAACAAACGGATAGGTACCATGATGATCGTGGGAAGGGGTGGACAACGGTGGCCTTATGAGGTTTTTCGGGAGGGGTTTTGATAACTTGTTTTGATAAAATTTTGATAACCGTTCGAAAACTAATAATAAAAACGGGAACCACCAGGTTCCCGTTCTGACATAATCTGGGGGCCAGATTACATGTTCGCGATAATCGCGTCGCCAAACTCTGAACATTTCAGCAGTTTAGCGCCTTCCATCAGACGTTCAAAGTCATAGGTCACGGTCTTGGCGGCGATAGCGCCTTCCATGCCTTTGACGATCAGGTCTGCGGCTTCGAACCACTGCATGTGGCGCAGCATCATCTCTGCGGACAGGATGATGGAGCCCGGGTTAACTTTGTCCTGGCCGGCATACTTCGGCGCAGTACCGTGAGTCGCTTCGAACAGCGCGCACTCGTCACCGATGTTGGCGCCCGGGGCGATACCGATACCGCCAACCTGCGCCGCCAGGGCGTCAGAGATGTAGTCGCCGTTCAGGTTCATACAGGCGATAACGTCGTATTCCGCCGGACGCAGCAGGATCTGCTGCAGGAACGCATCGGCGATCACGTCTTTCACTACGATCTCTTTGCCGGTGTTCGGGTTCTTGATTTTCACCCACGGACCGCCGTCGATCAGCTCGCCGCCGAACTCTTCGCGAGCCAGCTGGTAGCCCCAGTCTTTGAACGCGCCTTCGGTGAACTTCATGATGTTGCCTTTGTGCACCAGAGTGACGGAATCACGATCGTTGGTGATCGCGTATTCAATCGCGGCGCGCACCAGGCGTTTGGTGCCTTCTTCAGAGCACGGCTTGATGCCGATGCCGCAATGTTCCGGGAAGCGAATTTTCTTCACACCCATCTCATCGCGCAGGAATTTGATCACTTTGTCTGCTTCCGCAGAGTCGGCTTTCCACTCGATACCCGCATAGATATCTTCTGAGTTTTCACGGAAGATAACCATGTCGGTCAGTTCCGGGTGTTTAACCGGGCTCGGGGTGCCCTGGTAGTAACGTACCGGACGCAGGCAGACGTAAAGATCCAGCTCCTGGCGCAGCGCCACGTTCAGAGAACGAATGCCGCCGCCGACTGGGGTGGTCAGAGGACCTTTGATAGCAACGCGGTAGTCACGAATCAGATCGAGGGTTTCAGCTGGCAGCCAGACGTCCTGGCCATAGACATGGGTTGATTTCTCACCGGTGTAAACTTCCATCCAGGAAATTTTACGCTCGCCCTTATAGGCTTTCTCAACGGCGGCATCAACCACTTTCAGCATCGCTGGGGTAACGTCAACGCCGATACCGTCACCTTCAATGAACGGGATAATCGGATTGTGAGGGACGTTCAGTTTGCCGTTTTGCAGGGTGATTTTTTGACCTTCCGCCGGAACTACTACTTTGCTTTCCATTAACCTCTCCTTCGAGCGCTTCTGGTTCTGCTCTTCCCTCTTCACGCGAGCCTGGTGTTGGCTGAGTCGGCCAGCTTCGGCGTACCGGGTCTTCCCGCTAACCGGAGCTATCGCGTCCGTGTCGCCTTCCTGCCTGTAGTGCGAATCGGTTTGAGCAATTTTTTGTTAATAATTTGTAATGAGCATGTCAATACTACCTGAATGTTTGCGTCCATGAAAGGCATTCGTAATTAGGCTATAATGCGGCAATTGATAAAGCCTGAAAATACCATGCAGAAAACTTCATTTAGAAAACATCGCGTTGAGCGATTCAGCACACAACAAGTCACCAGACAACGTAAAGAACGCCAGCCAAAAACTGTGATCTTGTTCAACAAACCCTATGATGTGTTGCCGCAATTTACCGATGAAGCCGGGCGCAGCACGCTAAAAGATTTTATTCCGGTGGCGGGCGTCTACGCCGCAGGTCGGCTCGATCGCGACAGCGAAGGCCTGCTGGTGCTGACCAACGACGGCGCGCTGCAGGCGAAGCTGACCCAGCCGGGTAAGCGCACCGGCAAGATCTACTATGTTCAGGTGGAAGGCGAACCCACGCCCGAGGCGCTGACCGCCTTGCGCGACGGCGTCACCCTTAACGACGGCCCCACCCTGCCTGCCGGCGTAGAACTTGTCGAGGAACCCGTCTGGCTGTGGCCGCGCAACCCGCCGATTCGTGAGCGCAAATCGATTCCCACCCGCTGGTTGAAAATCACGCTCTACGAGGGACGCAACCGCCAGGTGCGCCGGATGACCGCCCACGTCGGCTTCCCCACCCTGCGGCTGATCCGCTACGCCATGGGCGGCTATACCCTCGACGGACTGGCCAACGGCGACTGGCGTAAAGCCGAATAACTGAAAAGGAAAAGCGATGTTTAAACCTCATGTCACCGTTGCCTGCGTGGTTCACGCCCAGGATAAATTTCTCATCGTCGAAGAAACCATTAACGGCAAAGCGCTGTGGAACCAGCCGGCGGGCCATCTCGAGGCCAATGAAACGCTGCTGCAGGCCGCCGAACGTGAACTGTGGGAAGAGACCGGCATTCGCGCCACGCCGCAGCACTTCATCCGCATGCATCAGTGGCTGGCTCCCGATAACACGCCGTTTCTGCGCTTCCTGTTCGCCATCGAACTTAGCGATCTGTGCGCCACTGAACCGCACGACAGCGATATCGATCGCTGCCTGTGGCTCAGTGCTGAGGAAATTCTTAACGCGCCGAACCTGCGCTCGCCGCTGGTTGCCGAAAGCATTCGCTGCTACCTGCAGGACCCGCGGCAGCCGCTGTCGCTGATTGGCGCATTTAACTGGCCGTTCACAGGGGGTGAATGAACGGTGAGCGCGTGCTAGAATACGCCGCCTCGAAGTTCAATGTAGCGAGTATTTCCATGTCAGAAAGCCAGAAAAAAGTGATCGTCGGCATGTCCGGCGGCGTCGACTCCTCGGTCTCCGCGTACCTGCTGCTGCAGCAAGGGTATAAGGTGGAAGGCCTGTTCATGAAGAACTGGGAGGAAGACGACGGCGAGGAATACTGCACCGCCGCCGCCGACCTTGCCGATGCGCAAGCGGTCTGCGATAAGCTGGGCATTGAACTGCACACCGTTAACTTTGCCGCCGAATATTGGGATAACGTCTTTGAGCTCTTCCTGGAAGAGTACAAAGCCGGCCGCACGCCGAACCCGGATATTCTGTGCAATAAAGAGATCAAATTTAAAGCCTTCCTCGAGTTTGCTGCCGAAGACCTCGGCGCCGACTACATCGCCACCGGGCACTATGTGCGCCGCGCCGATGTCGACGGTAAAAGCCAGCTGCTGCGAGGACTCGACGGCAACAAAGATCAGAGCTACTTCCTCTACACCCTTAGCCACGAGCAGATTGCCCAGAGCCTGTTCCCGGTGGGTGAACTGGAAAAACCGCAGGTGCGTAAGATCGCCGAAGAGCTGGATCTGATCACCGCGAAGAAAAAAGATTCCACCGGCATCTGCTTTATCGGCGAGCGTAAATTCCGCGATTTCCTTGGCCGCTATCTGCCGGCGCAGCCGGGCAAAATCCTCACCGTCGACGGCGAGGAGATCGGTACCCATCAGGGGCTGATGTACCACACCCTGGGCCAGCGTAAAGGGCTGGGTATCGGCGGCACCAAAGAGGGTAGCGAAGATCCATGGTACGTGGTCGATAAAGACGTTGAGAATAATATTCTTATCGTCGCCCAGGGCCATGACCACCCGCGCCTGATGTCCGTCGGTCTGATTGCCCAACAGCTGCACTGGGTAAACCGTGAACCGCTACAAGGCACCCTGCGCTGCACGGTGAAAACCCGCTATCGCCAGACCGATATCCCCTGCACCGTTACCGCGCTGGATGAAGACCGTATCGAAGTCCGCTTCGATGAGCCGGTCGCGGCGGTGACCCCGGGCCAGTCCGCAGTGTTCTATTTAGGGGAAGTGTGCCTCGGCGGCGGAATTATTGAACAACGACTGCCTCTGCAGTCCTGAACACGCGTTATTTCCGCCGGGACGAACCGCCCTGGCGGCTGACAAGGAGTATGTGTGGCGAAGAATTACTATGACATCACCCTGGCGCTGGCTGGCGTTTGCCAGGCGGCGCGACTGGTTCAGCAACTGGCGCATCAGGGACATTGCGACAGCGATGCCCTGCATGTGTCGCTGAACAGCATCATCGACCTCGATCCTGAGTCGACGCTGGCGGTGTTCGGTGGCAGTGAAGCCAATCTTCGCCTCGGTCTTGAAACGCTGCTCGGGGTGCTCAATACCAGCAGCCGTCAGGGCCTCAATGCGGAACTCACCCGCTATACCCTGAGCCTGATGGTGCTGGAGCGCAAGCTCGCCGCCAGTAAAGGGGCGATGGACACGCTCGGCAACCGCATCGCCGGCCTGCACCGTCAGCTGGAACACTTTGACCTGCAGTCCGAAACGCTGCTCAGCGCCATGGCGGGCATCTATGTCGATGTGATAAGCCCGCTGGGGCCGCGTATTCAGGTGACCGGCTCCCCTGCCGTGCTGCAAAGCCCGCAGGTGCAGGCGAAAGTTCGCTCAGCGCTGCTGGCGGGTATTCGCGCCGCGGTGCTCTGGCATCAGGTGGGCGGCGGACGTCTGCAGCTTATGTTTTCCCGTAATCGTCTGGTTAACCAGGCAAAGCAAATTCTTGCTCATTTAACCCCGGAGTTGTGATCTATGGAATTATCCTCACTGACCGCCGTTTCCCCTGTAGACGGCCGCTACGGCGATAAAGTCAGCGCGCTGCGCGGTATCTTCAGCGAATTCGGTTTGCTGAAATTCCGCGTTCAGGTGGAAGTACGTTGGCTGCAAAAACTGGCCGCCCACGCAGCGATCAAGGAAGTTCCTGCTTTTGCTGCCGACGCAAACGGTTTCCTTGATAAAATCGTCGCCGATTTCAGCGTTGAAGACGCGGAGCGCATCAAAACCATCGAGCGCACCACTAACCACGACGTGAAAGCGGTAGAGTATTTCCTGAAAGAGAAAGTCGCTGACGTCGCCGAGCTGCACGCCGTGTCAGAGTTTATTCACTTCGCCTGTACGTCTGAAGACATCAATAACCTCTCCCACGCGCTGATGCTGAAAACCGCCCGCGACGAAGTGGTTCTGCCTTACTGGCGCAAACTGATTGACGCGGTAAAAGATCTGGCGACCCAGTATCGCGATGTGCCGCTGCTCTCCCGTACCCACGGCCAGCCGGCAACGCCGTCCACCATGGGTAAAGAGATGGCGAACGTCGCCTACCGTATGGAGCGGCAGTATCGTCAGCTGAACCAGGTGGAAATCCTCGGTAAAATCAACGGCGCGGTGGGTAACTACAACGCCCACATCGCCGCCTACCCGGAAGTCGACTGGCATCAGTTCAGCGAAGAGTTCGTTACCTCGCTGGGTATTCAGTGGAACCCGTACACCACGCAGATCGAGCCGCATGACTATATCGCTGAGCTGTTTGACTGCATCGCGCGCTTCAACACCATTCTGATCGACTTCGATCGCGACGTGTGGGGCTATATCGCGCTCAACCACTTCAAACAGAAGACCATCGCCGGGGAAATCGGCTCCTCCACCATGCCGCACAAGGTGAACCCAATTGACTTCGAAAACTCCGAAGGCAATCTCGGCCTGGCCAATGCGGTCATGCAGCACCTGGCCAGCAAACTGCCGGTTTCCCGCTGGCAGCGCGACCTGACCGACTCCACCGTTCTGCGTAACCTCGGCGTGGGCATCGGCTATGCGCTGATCGCCTATCAGTCCACCCTCAAAGGGATCAGCAAGCTGGAGCTGAACCAGGATCGCCTGCTGGACGAACTGGATCACAACTGGGAAGTACTGGCTGAGCCGATCCAGACCGTGATGCGTCGTTACGGTATCGAAAAACCGTACGAGAAGCTGAAAGAGCTGACCCGCGGCAAACGCGTGGACGCGGAAGGGATGAAGCAGTTTATTGACAGCCTCGCCCTGCCGGAAGAGGAAAAAGTGCGTCTCAAAGCGATGACCCCGGCCAACTATATCGGTCGGGCAACCACCATGGTTGACGAGCTGAAGTAATCGCCCTGCCCCTCTTTCCGCCGGAAAGAGGGGCGTTTTATCGCCGGAAAGCGATCAGATCCAAACGTCGTTCACCGCCGTCCGCTCGCCGCCCTCGTGGCCGGTATTCAACACCCCGCGTGGCTCAATCAGCATCAGCTTCGCTTCCGTCTCCGCCGAGGTCTTATGTTCCACCCCGCGCGGCACGACGATCATCTCCCCGGCCTTCACCAGCACATGCCCGTCGCGGAAGTCCACGCGCAATACCCCCTCCACCACCATCAATGTCTCATCGGTTTCCGGGTGGCTGTGCCAGATAAAGTCGCCGGCGATGCGCACGACCTTGAACTGATAGTCATTCATTTCAGCCACCACTTTGGGCTGCCATTGTTCGCTGAACAGGGAAAATTTATGAGCAAGATTAACGAGTTGAACCATGGGCTGTCTCCTTATGATAAAGGCAGTCAGCATAGTTCGCCTCGCCGCGTTGACGCTTGAACGATTGTGCAACCTGCGCCGCCTTATCCGCGGATAGCCCGCAGCCAGCGCCCCGGAGAGAGGCCAAAGCGGCTGATAAACTGGCGCGTCATGTGGCTCTGGTCGGCAAAGCCCGCGTCGGCGGCAATATCCACCAGACGCTCCCCGGCGCGCATCCGCTGGCGGCAAAAATCGAGCCGGCGCATCATGACGTAGCGCCACGGGCTGGTGCCGTAAAGCGTTCTGAAATCCCGGCTCAGGCTCCAGCGGTCCCGGCCGCTGACCTGCGACAGGGTGTCGAGGGTCATATCCTGCATAAAACAGGCATGGATATACTCCCGAGCCCTCTCCGCCGCCTGATAATCAAACGCCTGGCGACGGGAACGTTGGCCGCCGACAACGGCCAGGGTCTGCGCCAGGTCGTACAGGGCGTCCTCTTCCTCCAGCGGCTCGAAGGTGTCCGTGACCGCTTTTAATAACGGCAGCGCGGCGCACCGCAGGCGCGGATCCGCCGACAGGCCGCCGGGAATAAACGGCAGTGGCCTGCCGCCGAGTATCTTCTGGATCAGCGCCGGTTCGATATAGACCATGCGGTAGTGAAACCCCGCCTCGGTGCCCGCCTCGCCATCGTGTATTTCGTCCGGATGAAGCACAATCGTTCCGCCGGGCAGGCTGTGCTGGCGTCCGCCGCGATAGTGAAAGCTCTGCACGCCGGCGATCGTCTGGCCGATGGCGTAGGTGTCATGCCGGTGCGGTTCGTAGCCGTGGCCGCCGAAGAAGGCTTCGATGCGTTCCGTCCGGCTGGGCGATTGCACCAGCCTGACCCAGTCCGCGCTCTGCTGCTGAAACATAATGGATAACCTGCGGCGTTCTTGAGGGGTGATTCCAGCACTATTACACAAAAAATTAACATCACCAACCCGCTCGCCGTTCGCATCCTGCCGCTGGGCGTTTATTGAAATTACGCATAGAATGAAGGAGTTCCATGCAGTATGCGCAAAGGGCGCCGCCGAATGCTGGCCAGCCCGGGGGCATCAGGGGCCCTTTTTATAAAAAGCTTTATTTAACAGCCGTTTATATTTTGCGTATATAATGAGCGTCAGACTACTATCGAAAATGCTAGGGAGAACAGCCATGCGCGTACTCGTGGTTGAGGATAATGCCCTGCTGCGTCACCACCTCAAAGTTCAGCTGCAGGAGCTGGGCCATCAGGTCGATGCGGCGGAAGATGCCAGGGAAGCGGACTACTATCTGGGCGAACATCTCCCGGATATCGCCATCGTCGATCTCGGCCTGCCGGATGAAGACGGTTTATCACTGATCCGCCGCTGGCGCAGCCACGACGTGTCGCTGCCGGTGCTGGTGCTGACCGCCCGCGAAGGATGGCAGGATAAAGTGGAAGTGCTGAGCGCCGGGGCGGATGATTACGTCACCAAGCCTTTCCATATTGAAGAGGTTGCCGCCCGCATGCAGGCGCTGCTGCGCCGTAACAGCGGTCTGGCCTCGCAGGTGATCTCCCTGCCGCCGTTCCAGGTCGACCTCTCCCGGCGCGAGCTGTCGGTGAATGACCAGCCGATCAAGCTGACCGCCTTTGAATACACCATTATGGAAACCCTGATCCGTAACCGCGGCAAAGTGGTCAGCAAAGATTCGCTGATGCTCCAGCTTTACCCGGATGCCGAACTGCGAGAAAGCCACACCATCGACGTGCTGATGGGTCGGCTGCGCAAGAAAATTCAGGCTGAATACCCACAGGACGTCATCACCACGGTGCGCGGCCAGGGCTATCTGTTCGAATTGCGCTGATGAAGGGACTGTTGCGGCATATCTTCCCGCTGTCATTACGGGTTCGCTTCCTGCTGGCGACCGCCGGGGTGGTGCTGGTGCTCTCCCTGGCCTACGGCATGGTGGCCCTGGTGGGCTATAGCGTTAGCTTCGATAAAACCACCTTTCGCCTGCTGCGCGGCGAGAGCAATCTCTTTTATATGCTGGCGAGATGGGAAAACGGCGCTATTGACGTCGATATCCCGGAAAACCTGAATATGGAAAGCCCGACGGTGACCCTTATCTACGATGAGCAGGGCAAACTGCTGTGGGCGCAGCGTGATGTTCCATGGCTGGCGAAACGCATTCAACCGGAATGGCTGAAACGCAATGGCTTCCATGAGATTGAAGCCGATGTCGACAGCAGCAGTATGCTGTTGCGCAATAACCATGAGATTCAGGAACAGCTGGACGCTATCCGCGAACAGGGCGACGACTCTGAGATGACCCACTCGGTGGCGATCAACCTCTACCCGGCCACCAGCAAAATGCCTCAGCTCAGCATTGTGGTGGTCGACACCATTCCGGTGGAGCTCAAGCGCAGTTATATGGTGTGGAGCTGGTTTGTCTATGTGCTGGCCGCCAACCTGCTGCTGGTGATCCCCCTGCTGTGGGTCGCCGCCTGGTGGAGCCTGCGGCCCATTGAGTCGCTGGCCAAAGAGGTGCGCGAACTGGAGGAACATCACCGCGAAAAGCTCAATCCCAACACCACTCGCGAGCTGACCCGGCTGGTCAGCAACCTCAACCGCCTGGTTCGCAGCGAGCGCGAACGCTATGACAAATACCGCACTACCCTCACCGATCTCACTCACAGTCTGAAAACGCCGCTGGCGGTGATGCAGAGTACACTGCGCTCGCTGCGCGGCGAGAAGATCAGCGTCGACGAGGCGGAGCCGGTGATGCTGGAGCAGATAAGCCGCATCTCGCAGCAGATTGGTTATTACCTGCATCGCGCCAGCATGCGCAGCGGCGGCACCCTCTTGAGCCGGGAATTACACCCGATTGCCCCCCTGCTTGACAGCCTGACTTCCGCTCTCAACAAGGTCTATCAGCGCAAAGGGGTCAATATCTCGCTCGACATCTCGCCGGAGATCACTTTTGTCGGCGAGCAGAACGATTTTATGGAAGTGATGGGTAACGTTCTTGATAACGCCTGTAAGTATTGCCTGGAGTTCGTGGAAGTTTCCGTGCGCCAGACCACCGACAGCCATCTGCACATCCTGGTGGAAGACGATGGGCCGGGGATCCCGCAGAGCCAGCGCCGGGCCGTTTTCGACCGCGGCCAGCGGGCTGATACCCTGCGTCCCGGCCAGGGGGTAGGGCTCTCCGTTGCGCGTGAAATTGTCGAACAATATGATGGAGAGATCATCGCCGGGGAAAGCCTGCTCGGCGGCGCCTGCATGGAGGTGGTGTTTGGCCGCCAGCAGATGGAAGATAAACAGAGTTAATCGTTGAGATTTTTCACGGCGCCTGCATCGCCAGGGCGCCGCATCCGTTATAATCCCTGTCAGACACCTGCAGTGGAATATCAATATGGATTATCAATTAACGCTTAACTGGCCCGACTTTATCGAACGCTACTGGCAAAAACGGCCGGTGGTATTGAAGCGCGGCTTCGCCAATTTTATCGACCCCCTAAGCCCGGACGAACTGGCAGGACTGGCCATGGAGAGCGAGGTCGATAGCCGCCTTGTCAGCCATCAGGATGGAAAATGGCAGGTCAGTCACGGTCCTTTCGAAAGCTACGATCACCTGAGCGAAAACAACTGGTCCCTGCTGGTGCAGGCGGTTAACCACTGGCATGAACCGTCCGCAGCGCTGATGCATCCGTTCCGTGCCCTGCCGGACTGGCGTATCGACGACCTGATGATCTCCTTCTCGGTGCCGGGAGGCGGCGTCGGCCCGCATCTGGATCAGTATGATGTGTTTATCATTCAGGGCACCGGCCGTCGGCGCTGGCGCGTTGGGGAAAAGGTGCCGATGAAACAGCACTGCCCGCATCCGGACCTGCTGCAGGTTGACCCCTTCGAGGCGATCATCGATGAAGAGATGGAGCCGGGCGATATTCTCTATATTCCGCCGGGATTCCCGCATGAGGGTTATTCGCTGGAAAACTCGCTTAACTATTCGGTCGGCTATCGCGCGCCGAATGCCCGCGAGCTGTTTAGCGGCTTTGCCGACTATGTCCTCCAGCGCGAACTGGGCAGCCAGCGCTACGCCGATCCGGACGTGCCGTCCCGCGACCATCCGGCGGATATTTTACCGACCGAACTCGACCGCCTGCGCGAGATGATGCTGGGTCTGATTAACCAACCGGAGCACTTTAAGCAGTGGTTCGGCGAGTTTATCACCCAGTCGCGTCATGAGCTCGACGTCGCGCCGCCGGAGCCGCCGTATCAGCCAGATGAGATTTACGATGCCCTGCAGCAGGGCGATACCCTGGAACGCCTGGGCGGCCTGCGGGTGCTGCGCATTGACGGCGAGGTATTCGTTAACGGCGAGAAGATCAACTCCCCGCACCGTCCGGCGCTGGACGCCTTAGCCACCCATCTGACGCTGCGCGCCGACCATTTTGGCGATGCGCTGGAAGATCCTTCTTTCCTCGCCATGCTGGCAGCGCTGGTCAACAGCGGCTATTGGTTCTTTGGCGACTGAGCCATCATCCTGCCCGGCGGCGCTGCGCTTGCCGGGCCTACGGGTTCCGCGCTCACCGGCTGAACCGTAGGCCGGATAAGGCGAAGCCGCCATCCGGCATCTTGTCCGACACGCGGCCTACCGGGCCACCTGAGAAGATTAATGCCCTTTGCGTGCCGCCGTCAGCTCGGCGATACGCACGATCACCTGCACCGCTTTCTCCATTCCTTCCAGGGTGACAAACTCATGTTTGCCGTGATAGTTGTAGCCACCGGTAAACAGGTTTGGGCACGGCAGTCCCATAAATGAGAGCTGCGCGCCGTCGGTGCCGCCGCGGATCGGCTTCATCTGCGGTTCAATATCGCAGTCCACCATCGCCTGGCGGGCTATATCGACCACGTGCGGATGGGCGATCACCTGCTCATGCATGTTGTAATAACTGTCCTCGATCACCAGCTCAATATAACAGTCCGGGTGCAGTCCCTTGCCGACCTTTTTGGCGATCTCCATCATCTTGCGCTTGCGCGCCTCGAAGTGCTTACGGTCAAAATCGCGGATGATGTAATGCATCTCGGCCCGATCGACGCTGCCTTTCATGCTGGTGAGGTGATAAAAACCTTCATAGCCTTCAGTGGTCTCCGGCGCTTCATCGGCCGGTACTTCGGCATGAATGCGCGCGGCCAGCGACAGCGCGTTGACCATCACCCCTTTCGCGGTGCCGGGGTGCACGTTATTACCGACAATTTTTATCGTCACCGAGGCGGCGTTGAAGTTTTCAAACTCCAGTTCGCCGACCCCGCCACCGTCGACGGTATAGGCCCAGCGGGCGTCAAAGGCCTCGACGTCGAAATGCTTCGCCCCTTTACCCACCTCTTCATCAGGGGTGAAGGCCACGCGGATATCGCCATGAGGAATATTTTTCGCCTGCAGAGTCGCCAGCGCGGTCATAATTTCGGCAATGCCGGCTTTGTCGTCCGCCCCGAGCAGCGTTTTCCCGTCGGTGGTGATCAGCGTCTGTCCCAAAAGCTGATGCAGAACCGGGAACATCACCGGGGAGAGCACCTCATCGCCGATACCCAGCGCGATATCGCCGCCGCGATAGTTTTCAACAATCTGCGGATTAACGTTTTTACCACTGAAATCCGGGGAGGTGTCGACGTGGGAGATAAAACCGATGGCCGGGATATCGCCCTCAACGTTAGCGGGCAAAGTTCCCATTACCGTCCCTTTTTCACTCAGCGTTACCTTGACCAGTCCCATTTCTTCCAGCTGCGCCTGCAACAGGCGTAACAGCTTCCACTGCCCTTCCGTGCTGGGGACCTGACGAACGCCAGGCTTTGACTGCGTGTCCAAAGAAACGTACTGCAAAAAACGCTCAAGCAATTTATCCATGTAGCCACCCTCTTCTTTTGTGACAACATTATTCATAAGCCAGAAAAGACAAATATTGCGTCAGGTCATTTTTAGCCCGTAAAGCGAAATTTAATAACGGAACCGACGTTATGGTGTAAAGGTAGACTATGCGGGCGTATCAAGGATTGGCGATTACCCTCGTTTGCCGTAGAATGCTGGCCCTTATTAAAAACGTGCAACCCCAAAGGTGGTTAATCACAAACCCCGCAGCGGCCGGAAATTTGCCGTTGCGTCTACATGGGACAGAGTCAAAAATTGAATATACAACCGCGTTCGCGTTCGCCGCTGGTGCATCTGGCGGGAATTCGCAAGAGCTTTGATGGTAAAACGGTCATCGACAACCTTAACCTGACCATCAACAATGGTGAGTTTCTCACTCTGCTTGGCCCCTCTGGCTGCGGTAAAACCACCGTTCTGCGCCTTATTGCCGGCCTGGAAAACGTCGACAGCGGACGGATCCATCTCGAAGATCACGATATCACTCATGTTCCGGCGGAAAACCGCCACGTCAATACCGTATTCCAAAGCTACGCCCTGTTTCCGCATATGACGGTGTTCGAGAACGTCGCCTTTGGCCTGCGGATGCAGAAAACACCGGCGGCGGAAATCACCCCACGGGTGATGGATGCCTTAAAGATGGTGCAGTTGGAGGCGTTTGCCCAGCGCAAACCGCACCAGCTCTCCGGCGGCCAGCAGCAGCGCGTGGCCATCGCCCGCGCGGTGGTCAACAAACCGCGTCTGCTGCTGCTCGATGAGTCTCTTTCGGCACTGGATTACAAGCTGCGCAAGCAGATGCAGAACGAACTGAAAGCGCTGCAGCGTAAGCTCGGGATCACCTTCGTCTTCGTCACCCACGATCAGGAAGAGGCTCTGACCATGTCCGATCGCATCGTGGTGATGCGTGATGGCAAAATCGAACAGGACGGCACCCCGCGAGAGATCTACGAAGAGCCGAAGAACCTGTTTGTCGCCAGCTTTATCGGCGAGATCAATATCTTTGACGCCACGGTAATTGAACGTCTCGACGAACAGCGCGTGCGCGCCCGCGTTGAAGGACGGGAATGCAACATCACCGTCAATTTTGCCGTGGAGGCCGGCCAGCGTCTGCATGTCCTGCTGCGCCCGGAAGATCTGCGCGTCGACGAGATCCACCATAACAGCGACGCCGACGGCCTGATCGGCTATGTCCGCGAGCGCAACTATAAAGGCATGACTCTGGAGTCGGTGGTGGAACTGGAGAACGGCAAAATGGTGATGGTCAGCGAGTTCTTTAACGAAGACGACCCGGATTTCGACCACTCTCTTGACCAGAAAATGTCTATCAATTGGGTGGAAAGCTGGGAGGTGGTGCTGGCCGATGAAGAACACCAGTAAATTCCAGAATGTGGTGATCGCCACTATCGTCGGTTGGCTGGTGCTGTTTGTCTTCCTGCCCAACCTGATGATCATCGCCACCAGCTTTTTGACCCGCGACGATGCCAACTTCGTCAAACTGGTCTTCACGCTGGATAACTATTCGCGGCTACTGGATCCGCTCTATTATGACGTTCTGCTGCATTCGCTAAACATGGCGCTGCTGGCGACCCTCGCCTGCCTGGCGCTTGGCTATCCGTTTGCGTGGTTCCTCGCCCGGCTGCCGCAGAAGGTACGGCCCCTGCTGCTGTTCCTGCTGATCGTCCCTTTTTGGACCAACTCGTTGATCCGCATCTACGGGCTGAAGATTTTCCTCAGCACTAAAGGTTACCTGAACGAGTTTCTGCTGTGGCTGGGGGTGATCGACACCCCGATACGCATTATGTTCACCCCCTCGGCGGTGATCATCGGCCTGGTGTACATCCTGCTGCCGTTTATGGTGATGCCGCTCTACTCCAGCATTGAGAAACTGGATCGCCCGCTGCTGGAAGCGGCGAAAGATCTCGGCGCCAGCAAGCTGCAGACCTTTATCCGCATTATCATCCCGCTGACCATGCCGGGGATCATCGCCGGCTGTCTGCTGGTGATGCTGCCGGCGATGGGGTTGTTCTACGTTTCCGACCTGATGGGCGGCGCCAAGAACCTGCTGATCGGCAACGTGATCAAAAGCCAGTTCCTCAATATCCGCGACTGGCCGTTCGGCGCGGCAACCAGCATTACCTTAACCCTGGTGATGGGCCTGATGCTGTTGATTTACTGGCGCGCGGCGCGCCTGCTGAATAAAAAGGTGGAGCTGGAATGATCGGTCGACTGCTGCGCGGCGGCTTTATGACCGCCATCTACGCGTATCTCTACATCCCTATTATTATTCTGATCGTTAACTCGTTTAACCGGTCGCGCTTCGGCATCAACTGGCAGGGGTTCACCACCGACTGGTATAGCCTGCTGATGAACAACGATAGCCTGCTGCAGGCCGCCCAGCACTCGCTGACCATGGCGGTGCTGTCGGCGACCTTCGCCACCCTTATCGGCTCGCTGACCGCCGTGGCGCTGTACCGTTACCGCTTTCGCGGCAAACCGTTTGTCAGCGGCATGCTGTTTGTGGTGATGATGTCGCCAGATATTGTGATGGCCATCTCTCTGCTGGTGCTGTTTATGCTGATCGGCGTCCAGCTTGGTTTCTGGTCGCTGCTGTTTTCGCATATCACCTTCTGCCTGCCGTTTGTGGTGGTCACCGTTTACTCCCGCCTGAAAGGCTTTGACGTGCGGATGCTGGAGGCGGCGAAAGATCTGGGCGCCAGCGAGATGACCATCCTGCGCAAAATTATCCTGCCGCTGGCCCTGCCGGCGGTAGCCGCTGGGTGGTTGCTGAGCTTCACCCTGTCGATGGATGACGTGGTAGTCTCCTCGTTCGTGACCGGTCCGGGGTATGAAATCCTGCCACTGAAGATCTATTCGATGGTCAAGGTTGGCGTTTCGCCAGAGGTGAACGCCCTGGCCACGATTTTGTTGGTTCTGTCGCTGGTGATGGTCATCGCCAGTCAGTTAATTGCACGTGATAAAACTCAGGGGACGTTAAAATGAAAAAATGGTCACGCCACCTGCTCGCGGCGAGCGCTCTGGCAATCGGCATGGGCGCTGCGCACGCGGACGATAGCAAAACGCTCTATTTCTATAACTGGACCGAGTATGTGCCGCCGGGCCTGCTGGAGCAGTTCACCAAAGAGACCGGCATCAAGGTTATCTATTCGACCTACGAGTCGAACGAAACCATGTACGCCAAGCTCAAAACCTATAAAGACGGCGCGTACGACCTGGTCGTCCCGTCGACCTACTTTGTCGACAAGATGCGCAAAGAAGGCATGCTGCAGAAGATCGATAAGAGCAAGCTGACTAACTTCAGCAACCTCGATCCGCAGATGCTGAATAAACCGTTCGATCCGAATAACGACTACTCCATCCCCTATATCTGGGGGGCGACGGCCATCGGCGTCAACAGCGAGGCGATTGACCCGAAAACTATCACCAGCTGGGCCGACCTGTGGAAGCCGGAATACAAAAGCAGCCTGCTGCTGACCGACGACGCGCGCGAAGTGTTCCAGATGGCGCTGCGTAAGCTGGGCTATTCCGGCAACACCACCGACCCGAAAGAGATTGAAGCCGCCTATAACGAGCTGAAAAAGCTGATGCCCAACGTCGCAGCGTTTAACTCTGATAACCCGGCGAACCCGTATATGGAAGGCGAAGTGAACCTCGGGATGGTATGGAACGGCTCGGCTTACGTCGCCCGCCAGGCCGGTACCCCGCTGGAAGTGATCTGGCCGAAAGAGGGCGGCATCTTCTGGATGGACAGCCTGTCGATCCCGGCGAACGCCAAAAACGTCGACGGCGCGCTGAAGCTGATTAACTTCCTGCTGCGCCCGGATGTCGCCAAACAGGTCGCTGAAACCATCGGTTATCCGACGCCGAACCTTGCGGCGCGCAAGATGCTCAGCCCGGCAGTGGCCAACGATAAATCGCTCTATCCGGACGCCGCAACCATTGAGAAAGGCGAATGGCAGAATGACGTCGGCAGCGCCAGCGCCATTTATGAAGAGTATTACCAGAAGCTGAAAGCGGGCCGTTAATCCCGCAGGGCGGAACCGCGGTTCCGCCCTTTTTTTTGCTCTCACCTTAGCCCCGCAGCGCGCGCCAGAGGAGCGCCGGCAATTTGCGCCAGCGCGGCCGATGGTAAAAATCCACCAGCCGCTGCGCCACCGCTTCCTGCCCCCGGTGGGTGATGAACCAGGGCGGCAGGGGCATCAGCGTCAGTTTGCCATGCCAAAGACTACGCGGAAACGGCCGAAACGGCGCCTCAATCACCGTGCGCTCCGTTTTCTCCAGCATAAAGCTGTTATGCACCTTGCCCCGCCCGCTCTGAATATCGTCGAGCGTGTGGCCGGGAAACGCCCCCCACGGGCAAGGGGCTAACAGGAAGGCCACCCCACTCCAGCAGTTGATCGCCACCGTGCCGTAGCGCAGCTCGGCGATCAGCGCATTAAAACGCTTACGTCCAATCGCTTTGCGGGTGCGCGGGTGGATCACAATATTGGCCCCCAGCGTGCCCTGCAGCCGCTGATTCGCATAGCCGATCGCCTGGCGCAGAAAGCTTTCCGCACTATCGGCCTCAAGACGGGTGACCGACAGCCCCGGGCCAAAGACCTCCTGCTGGCAGAACCCGGGATCATCGTCGGTATTCGCCACAATCAACGGCAGCGCGTCACCGCGGGCTATCTCCAGCGGCTGACGGGCGCGCAGGCGAAAGTCGGTCAGCCGGTTTTCAGCGCCGGGGTAGTAGTCCGGGCGGGTATTCGCGGCGATCAGTCGGTACAGCTGATTCAGCAAGGCCGTCGCAGGCTCCCAGCCTTGCTGCAGGATCAGCACCTGGCTGGCCACGCAGTTAAACCCGCCGTTGTTCATCTTCTGCGTCGCCAGCTGCTGCGCCTGAAAAGCGATGTCCGCCTCGCTCCACGGCCCGGGTACGATAATGGTGGGGCTGACGCCGCCCAGCTCCGAGGTCACCCGACGCGGGTTCAGCGGCGTCCCGGCGGCCCGACGCTGGCGAGCCGTCTCACCCTCGCCCCAGACGATGACGTCATGGGTCTCGCGGGAGCCAGTGATATGGATCTCATCGACAGCGGGATGGGTAGTCAGCCACGCTCCCGCCCGGGCGTCGCCGGTGACGATGCGGAGCGCATCCATGGCAATCACCGGCGCCAGGGCCTGGGCCAGCAGATCGTGCAGATAATCATTCACCGGATTGAGCTTCAGCAGGCAGACCTGATTCTCAATAAACAGCTTGTGTAGCACATCCAGTGGCGCAATCGAGGCCACATTGCCGGCGCCAAGCACCAGCGCCAGCTTGCCCTGCCGCGCGGCAGGCGGGATGTCGTATGCCCGCGCCGCATAGCGGTCGAGATGGGCCCGGGTGACGCCTGGCTGCATCCATATCTCAGCGCGAACACCAGACAGAAGCAGCCGATCCCAGAGCGTGCCGGGCACCACCCGCAGCGCCAGGCGGCCGTCCGCCAGCGCCCGCAGCGGGATCCGCCGCAGAAAGGTCTTCTCCTCCAGTTGCTCCAGGGTGGCGATAAGCCCGTTGCAGCCGACCATTAGCGCGCAGGGGCCCGCCAGCCACTCCTCCCCCGCCAGCGGATCGCCCGCCGGCAGCCCTTTGGCCGCCGCCGCGGCGGCCACCCACGCCGGGGCAATACCAGCCAGGGCATCCTTGATCTGGCGCAGCAGCGCCAGACGACGGTTCACTGAGGTTTCCGCCCAGCGCTGGCGCGCCGCCGACAAGGCGTGCAGGGCCGCATCATACTGAGAACAGGTCGTCAGACCGGGTCGCGCATGGCTCATTTTCCCTCACTCATTAAAATCTCTCCGTAGGCCTGGCGCAGCTGATTTTTGAGCACCTTACCCGTGGCGCTGACCGGCAGCGCATCGACAAATATCACCCGGTCCGGGATCTGCCATTTAGGCACCCGCTTCTCAAACCAGCTCAGCAGATCGGTCTCCTCCACTTCGCCCCCTTCCGCACGGACGCACAGCAGCACCGGCCGCTCGTCCCAGCGCGGATGGCGGGCGGCGATGGCCGCCGCGCTGCGCACCCCCGGATGCGCGATGGCGATATTCTCCAGCTCAACGGTGGAGATCCACTCGCCACCGGACTTGATAATATCCTTTGCCCGATCGCTGATCACCAGATAACCATTGGCGTCGAGCGTACCGATATCACCGGTATCAAACCAGCCTGCCGCGGTCAGGGCGCTCGCGTCCTGACCATAGTATTGCTCTACCACCCAGTGCCCTCTGACCTGCAGATACCCCTGGCTTTGACCATCCCGGGGCAACGGTTCGCCATCCACGTCCACCACCTGCAGTTCGATGCCGAAAATGGGCCGCCCCTGACCGGCGCGCTGCTTTTGCTGCTCCTGTGCCGGGAGCGCGTCATGTTTGCTCAACGGTGTGTTGATGGTGCCGATGGGCGATGTTTCGGTCATTCCCCAGGCGTGGGTCAGCGCAATGCCGTAATCACGCTGAAAGGCCTCGGCCATCGACGGCGGCAGCGCGGAGCCGCCGACCAGCGCACGTTTAAATTCAGGCAGCCGGACCTCTGTCCGGCGCATCGCCGCCAGCAAGCCGGCCCAGATCACCGGTACGCCAAACCCCACCGTCACCTTCTCGGCGGCCAGCAGCTGCAGCAGGCTGTCGCCATCGAGGTGCGGCCCCGGCAGCACCAGCCGCGCGCCGACCATGGCGGCGATAAACGGCGTCCCCCACGCGTTGACATGGAACATCGGCACCACCGGCAACAGGCTGTCCTTCGCCGATATGCCGGCGGCGTCCGGCTGGTTGCCGCTCAGGGCGTGCAGGACCAGCGAACGATGGGTGTTCAATACCCCTTTCGGCCGGCCGGTGGTTCCCGAGGTGTAACAGAGCGAAGCCGGAGTCAGTTCATTGAGCTGCGGCCAGCGATAGTCTGCCATCCCCTGCTGCAACAGATCGTCATAAAACAGCAATGAGGGCAGCTGGCTGAGCGCCGCTTCGCTGCGGGACTCCATCAGCACGACGTGTTTCACCGTCGGCAGCTGCGGCAGCAGCTGCGCTACCAGCGGCAAAAAGGTCTGGTCAAAAAACAGCACTTCATCGGCAGCGTCGTTGAGGATATACCGCAGATGGTCAACCGACAGCCGCGGATTGACGGTGTGCGTCACCCAGCCGCCGGAGGCGACGGCAAAATAGATCTCCAGATGGCAGCGGTTGTTCCATGCCAGCGTGGCGCAGCGGGCGCCCAGCGGCAGCCCCAGCGACGCCAGCGCCGATGCCAGCCGCTGAGCACGGCTGGCCACCTCCCCCCAGCAGCTGCGCTCCTTCTCACCGCCAGTACTCACCGAGACAATCTCGGTCTCGCTGTGATACTGCGCCGCATGGCCGAGCAGCGCGGCAGTGGTGAGATCCTGATAAATCATCGGTGACGGCATGGCGGGGTCTCCTTTACAGACGTCCGGCGGAATCGAGGGGCGCGGCGCGATCGTGCGGGCGCCTATTGAATCTGGTCTACATTTGCCGGTCTGCACAAAAAAACGTACAGAAATCAGCGGTCACGCACAAAATAGAGTGGGAAATGGTTCAGAAAGGAAAAGACAAACTCATGACCGGAAGATCATTACTCAGAGAGCGTATCGCCCGACTTCGGGCCGGGCGATAGCGGTGGGGATTTACAGCAGTGCTTTCGCTTTAGCAACCACGTTATCGACGGTGAAGCCGTACTCCTCGAACAGCTGCTCAGCCGGCGCAGACTCACCGAAGGTGGTCATGCCAACGATAGCGCCGTTCAGGCCAACGTATTTGAACCAGTAGTCAGCGATACCCGCTTCCACGGCAACGCGCGCGGTCACGGCTTTCGGCAGTACGGATTCGCGATAAGCCGCATCCTGCTTGTCGAACGCGTCGGTGGACGGCATGGAAACCACGCGCGCCTTCACGCCTTCGGCAGTCAGTTTGTCCCATGCGGCAACCGCCAGCTCCACTTCTGAACCGGTGGCGATGAAGATCAGCTCCGGCTGGCCTGCGCAATCTTTCAGCACATAACCGCCGCGGGCCACGTTCGCCAGCTGCTCTGCGGTACGCTCCTGCTGCGCCAGGTTCTGACGGGAGAGGATCAGCGCGGTCGGGCCGTCCTGACGCTCCACGCCATATTTCCACGCAATCGCGGATTCAACCTGGTCACACGGACGCCAGGTGGACATGTTCGGGGTCACGCGCAGGGAAGCCACCTGCTCTACCGGCTGGTGAGTCGGGCCGTCTTCGCCCAGACCGATCGAGTCGTGGGTGTAGACCATCACCTGACGCTGTTTCATCAGCGCGGCCATACGTACCGCGTTACGCGCGTATTCCACGAACATCAGGAAGGTGGAGGTGTACGGCAGGAAGCCGCCGTGCAGCGCGATACCGTTGGCGATAGCGGTCATACCGAACTCGCGCACGCCGTAGTGGATGTAGTTCCCGGCAGCGTCTTCGTTGATCGGCTTAGAGCCAGACCACAGGGTCAGGTTGGACGGCGCGAGATCTGCGGAGCCGCCGAGGAATTCCGGCAGCAGCGGGCCGAAGGCTTCGATGGCGTTCTGCGAGGCTTTACGGCTGGCGATTTTCGCCGGGTTGGCCTGCAGCTTCGCGATGAACTCGTTAGCTTTCGCGTCGAAGTCAGACGGCATCTCGCCTTTCATACGGCGGGTGAATTCGGCTGCTTCCTGCGGGAAGGCTTTGGCGTAAGCCGCAAACTTCTCGTTCCATGCGGCTTCTTTCGCCTGGCCGGCTTCTTTGGCATCCCACTGGGCATAGATGTCAGACGGGATGTCAAACGGCGCGTGTTTCCAGCCCAGCGCTTCGCGGGTCAGGGCGATTTCGGCGTCGCCCAGCGGCGCGCCGTGGGAGTCGTGGGTACCGGCTTTGTTCGGCGAACCGAAACCGATGATGGTTTTGCACATCAGCAGGGACGGTTTGTCGGTGACCGCCCGTGCTTCTTCTACCGCGCGTTTGATGGCGTCAGCGTCGTGACCGTCCACGCCGCGCACCACGTGCCAGCCGTAGGCTTCAAAGCGTTTGGCGGTATCGTCGGTGAACCAGCCTTCAACGTGGCCGTCGATGGAGATGCCGTTGTCATCATAGAACGCCACCAGTTTACCCAGTTTCAGGGTACCGGCCAGGGAGCACACTTCGTGAGAAATGCCTTCCATCATACAGCCGTCGCCCATGAAGGCGTAGGTGTAGTGGTCGACGATATCGTGTCCCGGACGGTTGAACTGCGCCGCCAGGGTTTTCTCGGCGATAGCCATCCCGACCGCGTTAGCGATACCCTGGCCCAGCGGACCGGTGGTGGTTTCCACGCCTGCGGTGTAGCCGACTTCCGGGTGACCCGGAGTTTTGGAGTGCAGCTGGCGGAAGTTTTTCAGCTCTTCAATCGGCAGATCGTAGCCAGTGAGGTGCAGCAGGCTGTAAATCAGCATCGAACCATGGCCATTTGACAACACAAAACGGTCACGGTCAGCCCAGGCCGGATTGTTCGGGTTATGGTTCAGGAAATCACGCCACAGCACTTCGGCAATGTCAGCCATACCCATCGGGGCCCCCGGGTGGCCGGATTTGGCTTTCTGTACAGCGTCCATGCTCAGGGCGCGCAGCGCGTTGGCGCATTGGCGGCGAGTGGTATTTGTCGTTTTCATCAGTCTTTATCCCCGCGGATTACAACATCTGCTGAATCTGTTGTTCCAGTTTCACCTGATCGACAGCAAACAGTCGGATCCCTTCCGCTAGTTTTTCCACTGCCATAGGATCCTGATGATGCTGCCAGAGGAACTCCGCCTGCGTCATCGGGCTGGGACGGGTTTCCGTCACGCAGCCGGGGGTCAACTGGCGGGTCAACACTCCTTCGCTGGCCGCCAGCTCGTCCAGCAGTGCCGGAGAGATAGTCAGGCGATCGCAGCCCGCCAGCGCCTGGATCTGCTCAATTCGACGGAAGCTGGCACCCATTACCACCGTGTCATAGCCATGGGATTTGTAATACTGATAAATCTGGCGCACAGAGACCACGCCCGGATCGCTGTCCACCTGATAGGCTGACTGCGGCTGGTGCTTCTGATACCAGTCGTAGATGCGGCCCACAAAGGGCGAGATGAGAAAGACGCCCGCTTCGGCGCACGCCCGGGCCTGAGCGAAAGAGAACAGCAGCGTCAGGTTGCAGTTTATACCGCTCTGCTCCAACTCTTCGGCAGCGCGAATGCCCTCCCAGGTGGCGGCGAGTTTAATTAGAATCCGCTCGGGACCAATGCCATTTTTTTCATATAACTGGATGAGCTTGCGCGCCTTCGCGACGCACATCCCGCGATCCCAGGCAAAGCGAGCATCCACTTCGGTGGAGATACGCCCGGGCACATGGCGCAGCGCCTCGCTGCCGATATCCACTGCCACCTGATCGCAGGCGTTAATCAATTGCGTTTCTGCGCTGCCTCCCTGGCGGCGTGCCTTGCCAATCGCATCGGCAATCAGCGGCTGATACTGCGGCAGCTGCGCGGCCTTCAGCACCAGCGAGGGGTTGGTGGTCGCATCCTGGGGTGCAAACTTTTTAATCGATTCAATATCGCCGGTATCAGCAACAACCGTGGTGTATTTTTTCAGTTCGTCTAACTGGCTCATCATCTGTTCCTTATCTTACGACTGCGGAGATTAATCTCTGGCATGCTGGTGTTCGTAATAATCAATACGTTCCACTTTGGGCGCGGATCCGCCGCCTTCATATTCGGACTCAAGCCACGCCTGAATAATTTTTTTGCCCAGCTCAGCGCCAATCACCCGCGCGCCAAGGGTAATAATCTGCGCGTTGTTACTTTTACGCGCTCGCTCGGCGGAGAAGGTATCGTGACACTGTGCGGCGCGGACCCCGGGGACTTTATTGGCCACAATACTCATCCCAATGCCGGTACCGCAGATCAGGATCCCACGCTCGTGTTCGCCCTGTTTAATCGACATCGCCACCGCATGGGCAACATCCGGATAAACGGTACTCCCCTGGCGTTTATCGCTGCTGTAATCCGCGACGTTAATTCCCAACCCATTCAAATAAGCGACGATGGAATCGCGAAAAGCATAGGCGGCATCATCCGCACCAATAGCGATTGTTTTCATGGTTATTTCCTTAATTTAACAGTACGTCTTAATGACAATTCGGGTAAAACGAAATTTGGTCGCCAGGCTGAATAATTTGTGGTGGTTCGCCGTAAAGGTGTACCGTCCCGGGTAATTCAGCGATATCTGCGCCATCAAAATTTAGCGTGATATGGCCAAGCTGTCGTAAATTTGCCGTTGCCACACGGCCTACCGCGGTCACCCGATAATTTTTATCATTTAATTTCATTTGCTGACCAGGCGATAACTCGGCGGTCAGTTCGCTGGCCTGGTGTACAGCGCAATAACTCGCAATATCGTCGGGAACGGCATCGGAGAATAAAATAAGCCGCAGCTCCCGCAGAGAGTACTCAACATATTCCCCGACGGCGGTAATCCGTAATGAATACAACGGCACGCTCATACTATTTGTGTCCTTTGGCGGCAGGGGAAGATAATGTCACGCTCTCTTCACTTTTCACCTCTTTCAGCGGTTCAGCGGCTGGCGCACGCTTTTTCAGCCGTTTATCAAACCAGGCGACCAGTATCGGCGCGGTGATCATGGTGATAATGCTCGCCGTCGCCAGCTGCGCGGTGGCGGCATCCACGTACATCGCCAGCGAAGGATCCGCCTGGGCAACCATCGCCGGCGTCAGCGCCGAGCTGGCGGCGGTGGTTCCCAGCGCGGCGCCCAGCGCGCTTTTCTTCTTCAAAAACAGGTTGTAGATAAAGTAGAACACAATCCCGGTTAGCGCGGAGATAATCCCCAACAGGATCCCGGACAGCCCGGCGGTGAACACCGTATTGATACTGGAGTTGGCGCCGATGGCGAACGACATAATAATGATCACCAGCGGCTGCGCCGCAGCGCATAACTGTTTAAAGCGTTCGTCCAGATTGCCCCACAGCATGCCAATCAGCAGTGGGATCAGCATCGACAGCAGCGCGGCGAAGGGAATATTGGCCAGGCCGCTGACGCCCAGCACCATCATGGTAACAAACGGACCATCCTTGATGCAGAATACGGAGATCGCCCCGGCATCACTGGCATCGCCATAGTTGCTGCACAATGCGATATAGAGGGAGCTGTTCGAGCTGGTCAGGCAGGCAATCAGCGCCAGGGTCGATATTCCGAGAAAACCGCTCGGGCCAAACAACGTTCCCGCAACCCACACCGCCAGTGCCCCGGCCAGACATTTGAGAAACAGCAGCACGGCGCCTTTATAGAGCGGCAACCCGGCCTGACGGATATTGATCGAGGTTCCGCAAATGAGCAAAAATATGCCCATCATGGCGCTGGAACCGACTTTAAATAAGGCGGTGGTCGGGCCGCCAATGCTGAGCACCTGGGGCGCGAAAGTATTAATTAATATAGCCACCAGCAGTGGAATAATAATTAACCCACCGGGCACCTTATTCATTTTTTCAAGTATATTAATATTCATAGGGTAACTCTTAAATTAAGATTTAACAGAGATAACGACGCAATACTACCCTGACGACCATTACGTCGTTTATTAGTTATTAGATTACTGGGTTATTGCTGTGCTTCCTGATAAATTCGGTCAACAATGATGCTAATAATATCTTCCGGTCCGGTTAGCCCTCCTTTCCCGACGCAAATTAAGCCGGCATAATCGCCGCCAATGATCCGCACCATATCGGTTTGCGGGATGACATAGTCAATCATTTCTATTCCGGTGGCGCCCAGCTCTTTTAGTACATTGACCATGGTGTCACCACCGGTCATATACAATCCTTTAATTTCACCCGACGCACAGTTAAGCACCTCGCGCACAATACTGCCCAATCCGTGGTTAATATTTTGCGCAGCCTCACCGTGGGCCAGACCAAATCGCTGCTCCTCTTCCTGAAGGTTTAGCAACCGCCCGGTCAAGGCGGACTCAAAAACAAAGAGCGCGTTGTGCTGCGCCGGAACGCACTGTCGGGCATGCTGCACCACGCGATTGACTTCAATCTCAGCGGCGTTTTTCCGGTCAACCAACAGCTCGGCATCCACCGGGATATGGCAGACCCGGGCATCATTAGCGATCAAATACTGGAGCTGTTTTTTGGTTACTGGCGTTGCGCTGCCGGCAACGATCAAAATCGAGCCGCGCTGGCCGTCCGCTGTCAGGCTCGCGGGCGCGCTGCTCCGCGCTTCGCGCATCAGGCCGCGACGAACCGCCAGCCGTTCGGTAAAGGGCCCCGGATCGACGGCCAGCACGTTCCAGTTCAGGGCCACTACCGCCCCGGCGATGGCATCGACATCGTCGACGGTTATCGCATCGACCACTATCACCCGCACGCCGCGCTGTTGTTGTTCCTGTAAATCCTGCTGGATTTGCCCTTCGCCTTTCATCACCGATGTCAGCGCGATATGCCCGACCTGATGATGGGTCTGCGCCGCCAACAGTCCCGGCACCCACGACTCGGTGACCGGGGTACGTACATCGCGAGCCACATCGGTCCGCGACAGGGCTACCGAATCAATCACCGAGTAACCGCCGACGAGAATACGCCGTGACTGCGGCATCGCCGGCACCACAACCGCCACCGTCTCCTGCGGCAGTTGTTCCAGCATGGCGTCGATTTCAAATCCGATGCCGCCGCGCAGCGTGGTATCAATCCGCTTGGTGAAGTAATGCGCGCCGCGAGCCTGCAGCTGTTTCACCGCAGCGCTCACTTTGTGCTGGGCCTCCGCTTTCGGCAATGGGCGGCTGTCGCTGCTGACCACCATCGCCGGATACTCTACCTCATTTCGGGCGAAGGATTCAGTATCGAAAAACGCGGCGGTTTTTAAACCACTGCGCGCCAGCAGCACCCCGACGGTAGTTGCCCCGGTCAGATCGTCAGCCACGATCCCAAGCTTTCCGCCTTCCCCTTGCGGCCAGACCATCTCAATGCAGGCTGGCGTCACGCCGGAGACGTAGATCCCTTCGTGTATAAATTCCGCCAGCGGGCCGCTTTTACCGGTGGGATGCAGGTTAAGGGTGGGAATTCCCCGCTTCGGATAGAGTCCGCAGCGCAACGTGCCGCCGCAGTCGATGACCATTAAACCAATCTCTTCCGCCGGCGGTTCGCCATTCTTGAATACATCAATGGAAGGCCAGCCGGTCAGTTCGCTCAGGCGGTCGACGACCGGGGGACGGATCCCCCCGGTGATGTACGCAATCTTTTTCCCCTGACCTGGCGTGATAGTCAGCGGCCCGCCCCAGCCCTTACAGCCCTTGCTAATCAACAGATGTTTTTCCATTTCTCTGTCCTCGTGATTCGCATGAACCTCAGCGATTATTGATGCTTCATTTTCCAGTAACGGGCCGCCACCAGCGTCGACTCCAGCATACTGACGGTACCCGCCTTACCGGTACCGGCGATATCAAACGCCGTCCCATGGTCGACGGAGCTGCGCATAAACGGCAGGCCGAAGGTAATGGTGATCGAACGTTCAAAGTCGAGGGTTTTGCAGGCAATATGCCCCTGATCGTGATACAGCGAGAGAATGGCGTCGTAGCGCCCCTGTTTGCCGAGATGGAACACGGAATCGGCCGGAACCGGCCCGATAGCGTTGATCCCCATCTCCTGGGCCGCTTTCACCGCCGGGATCAGATTGTCAGCCTCTTCGTGACCAAACAGACCATTGTCGGAACCATGCGGGTTCAGGGCGGCCACGGCAATGCGCGGATTTTTGATGTTCAGGGCGGTAAATTCATGGTGGATCTGCTGAACGCAGGCCAGCACTCGCGCTTTGTTGGCATAGTCACAGGCTGCTTTTAGCGCCATATGACGGCTCACGAAGAAGACGCGCAGGTTGTGGACGTGGAACATGGTCAGACCGTAATCAGATTGGGTTTCCACCTGATAGATTTCGGTATGGCCCGGGAGCTTACATCCTGCCAGCTTGATGGCTTCCTTATGAATTGGTGCAGTAGAGACCACGTCGATCAGCCCCGCTTTGCCCAGCTCGATCGACTTCATCACATAGTCCAGCGACATTTGCCCCGCCAGTTTCTGCACCTTGCCCCATTCGATACTGTCGCAATCGTAGTCGCCAGTTTCCAGAACATCCAACGTCCCCCAGCTAAAACGGGCCTCCTGCGGATGGGCAATTTTATGGATAGCAAAATCGCAGCCCATGATTTTCATCGCCCGGCTGATAATCGGTACCGAGCCGATCAGGAACGGTTTGCACTCGTCATACACGCTTTTGTCCATCATGGTGGCCACGGTGATCTCCGGGCCGATCCCTGCCGGATCGCCAATGGTAATCGCCACAACGGGTTTTTTCTCTGCTGACATCATGCGCCTCTCATTTTTTCAGTTGATTGTTCATATGTTCAATACCAAATCATATGCTCAAAACATTACCTGATGAATGAGCCGCCATGAGTGATGAAGATCACATAAAAAAATTCATAGATTTTTTTCATCGAAAAATGTGATCTAACATATGTTCATACAGTGATAAAAAGTTCAACCTCAATACAGGGTATGGCCCCGTTTCTGGCAAGCATTTGATTTTATTAAGAGGAGAAGCAATGATGACCCCGATATGGTTAGGAACCAGCTGGAAAATGAACAAGCCGCTGTCCCAGGCCATGGCCTGGTGCGAAACGCTGGCAGCGCGGATGCCGGAGGGCTGTCACCCTGCTATTCAGCCCTTCGTCATTCCCCCCTTCACCGCGATCCAACCCGTCAGCCATTTTCTGCAAACGCATCAGTTACCGCTTCTGACCGGCGCGCAGAATATGCATGAAGCGGATCAGGGCGCCTGGACCGGGGAAATCTCGGCGGCCATGTTGGCAGAAACCGGCGCCACGCTTGTTGAGCTGGGACATTCAGAACGACGCGCCGCCTTTAATGAAAGCGATGCCGCGATTAATCGAAAAGTGCATAGCGCCTTAGGTCATGGCCTGCGCCCGCTGATCTGTATTGGCGATAGCGCCGAGGAGAAACGCTGGCAGGTGTCGCGTGAAAGCGTGGTGCGGCAGATGAAGATCGCCCTGTATGGCCTGAGCCACCAGCAGGCGCTGCGGACCCTGATTGCGTATGAACCGGTGTGGGCCATTGGCGAACATGGTACGCCCGCCTCACCGCAGGAGGCGGGTGTCATTCATCAGGCGCTACGTCAGGCGCTTTGCGAGCGGTTTGGTCACGAGACGGGAACCCGTATCCCGCTGCTCTATGGCGGCAGCGTAACGCTGCAAAACGCGGTGGAATTGCTGCGCCAGCAGGAGATCAATGGGTTGTTTATCGGCCGCGCGGCCTGGGACGCGCAAGGCTATTGCGACATTGTTCAACGCGTTACACAGGAATTTATTTTGCAGGCGCAGTAATATAAAAGGGACACCAGAGATGGAAATTCCAGGCCATGATTGAACAAGACTCAGATTACGCCCTGCTCACTGAAATTGCGGTGGCTTATTACGATCAGGAACAAACGCAGGAAGAGATCGCCAAACGATTCGGCATTTCGCGTATCAAAGTCGGGCGCCTGCTGAAAAAAGCGCGCCAGGAAGGGATTGTTGAGATCAGCGTCAAATACCATCCGGTCTTCAGCTCCCAGATTGAGCAGCAGTTTATTTCGCACTTTGGCATTAAGCGCGCGCTAATTGCCCTGGATCACCATGATGAAGATGAACAGCGCCAGCAGGTGGCGGCCCTGGTCAGTAACTACCTTGCCGGGGTGTTAAAAAACGATATGACCGTCACCGTTGGTCAGGGGCGCAATGTGGCCGCGGTGGCGAATCACGTTGGCGTGTTTCCTGAGCGCCACTGCCGCTTTATCTGCGGCATCGGCGGAACCAAGCGTGACAATCAGCTGATTGACGCCGACCACATCAGCCGGAATCTGGCGCGCAAATTTAACGGCTTCAGCGAAACGCTTTACGCCCCGGCCTATGTGGAAACCCCGGAGCTGCGCGCGGCCTTTATGCAAAACCGCCTGATTAAGGCCACGCTCGAACAGGCCAGCAAAGCTGACGTGGCGATCATCGGCCTCGGCGATATGAATGAAAACAGCTTTATGGTGCAGCTCGGCTGGTTTACGCCGCAGGAAATTGCCACCGCGCGTCAGGAACAGGGGGTGGTGGGCGATCTGGCGGGGTACAGCTTTTTCAATATTCAGGGCAAACCCGTCGATACGGTGATGAATGACCGGGTCATTGGCTTAAGTCTCGAACAGCTGCGGGCCATTCCCTGCGTCATCGCTATCGCCTCCGAAAGTACGAAAGCGACGGCGATCCTGGGGGCATTACGCACCGGGGTTATCGATGTGCTGGCTACCAGCGCCTCGAACGCCCGTTCGGTCATTAATATGCAAAAGGCGCTATAAATAAGCCACGGCGCAGGCGGCGGATCAGCGTTGACCGCCGTCGTGCTGGCCTTTGCCCTTCCCTTTTTCGGCTCGCCGCTGCACAAAATCTTCAATGATGCCGACAACCCAGTTGAGAGGTTTCCACAGCACCACCAGCAGCAGCAACGGGCCGTATATTCGCACACCGCCCGTCGCGACCTGACCGGTGAACAGCAGGGCTAAGATATCCAGCAGCAGGCACAACGCGCTGCCAGTGCCGAGGAACAGACATAGCAGGAAGAGGATCGGTCGGCTATCGACATGTAGCGGTAAAGCGCGCTGGCTCCAGACGCCAACGATAATGGCCGCGATCAACATGATCGCTTCGATAACCAGCGGATTATGCATGGTCTGACTCCTGTCATGACGTGACATCCTTGTCAGCAGCGCTGCCGGCGGCCGTGGGCTGCGCCCTGGCTACCGGCAGGCGGCTTCAGTTTACAGCGCGTTTTCCTGCAGCAGCTTATCGATAAAGGCAGGCACCACTTCGCTTGCCAGCCCGTAGTGCTTCTCGGCAAACTCGCTGCCCACCTGGCTGGGCTCCAGGTTCAGTTCAACGGTATGGGCGCCGTGCAGTCGCGCCTCGTGCACAAAGCCAGCCGCCGGATAGACATGGCCGGAGGTGCCGATGGCGATAAAAATATCTGCGTCGGCCAGCGCGCTGTAGATCTCATCCATCCCCAGCGGCATTTCGCCAAACCAGACCACATGCGGACGCAGCGCCGCCGGGAACTGGCAGCAGTGGCACTTGTCCTCGGCGGTGACGTCGCCGGTCCACTCCAGCACCTGGCCGCTCCACGAGCAGCGCACCTTTAGCAGCTCGCCGTGCATATGGATCACCCGGCGGTTGCCGGCGCGCTCGTGCAGATTATCAATATTCTGGGTGACCAGCAGAAAATGGTCGCCCAGCAGATCCTCCAGACGCGCCAGCGCCAGATGCGCCGCGTTCGGCGCGATTTCCGGACTCTGCAGCTGACGACGACGGGCGTTGTAGAACGCCTGCACCAGCGCCGGATCGCGGGCGAAGCCTTCCGGCGTCGCCACATCTTCCACCCGATGCTCTTCCCACAGGCCATCGGCCGCGCGGAAGGTTTTGATCCCCGACTCTGCCGAGATGCCCGCGCCGGTTAACACCACCACTCTCGGTTTTGCCATCGCTTCAGGCTTCATCCTGTCCTCCCTAAAGAAAATCCGCTGACGCAGACGGTCACGCAACCGACGTTTATTGCGACGAAAACGGCTCAATCGATGTAAACGGCGCGACTGCATAGCTACCTCTGTGATTAATGGGTCAGGTGAAGGAAGGCCGCACCGCGCATTCCCCCGGCATCGCCGTGGCGCGCGCGCTCAATGCGCGGAACCCTGGCGACCGGCAGAAGATGGCGCGGCAATCGTTGCGCCAGCCCTTCGCTAATGGCCGTAAAGTTAGATAATCCACCGCCGAGCACCAGCAAATCCGGGTCGACAATGGTCAGTATATTCCCCAGACACACCGCCAGCAGATCGAGATAGCGCTCAACGTGCGCCTGCGCGCGCGGATCGTGCTGCTGCCACTGCGCCACAATCTCCGGCGAGGAGAGCGGTTGCTGATAAAAATGTTCGTACAGCCAGGCGAAACCGCGACCGGAGAGATAATTTTCAATACAGCCCAGCTGGCCGCAGCCGCAGCGCAGCAGCGGAAAATCGCGCCCAACCACCTCCAGGGCATCCACCGGCAGGCGAATATGACCGAACTCGCCGGTGATATAGCTATGTCCGGTAATCGATTTACCGTTCAACACCAGGCCGCCGCCCACGCCGGTGCCGAGGATCAATCCCATCACCAGCGGGTATTGCGTAAACTCATCGTCCCACGCTTCCGACAGCGCGAAACAGTTGGCGTCATTATCGAGACGCACATCGCGCCCCAACCGCGCGCTGAGGTCAGCGCGCAGCGGCCGGCCGCTGGCGGCTGGCACGTTAGCGGCATACAGCGTGCCGTCCGCCGTTTCCGGCATTCCCGGAATACCGATCCCGACCGAACCCTGCTGGTCGAAGCGCTCATCGGCCTCGCGGACCAGCGCCTCTACCGCCTGGAGAAAATCCTCATAACTACTTTTCGGCGTGGCGACGCGTTTTTCCCACTGCAGTCGCCGCTCCTGATTAAATACGCCCAGCGCTATCTTGCTGCCGCCAATGTCAAATCCATAATACATTTCAGCAATTCCTCTTGTGTCGTCAGCCAGGCCGACGATGACGATAAATTACTGGCCACTCAGCACCCTCGCCGGGTCGATGCGGCTGGCGCGGCGGGCGGGATACCAGCTGGCCAGCAAACTCAGCAACAGTGCTGTCACCAGCACATAAAAGACGTCCAGCCAGTGCAATTCTGACGGCAGGAAGTCAATAAAATAGATGTCGCCGGAGAGGAATTTATGCCCAATCAGGTATTCGATGCCGTTGATGATCGACGTCAGGTTCAACGCGCAGATCACGCCGATCACCACCCCAAACAGGCTGCCTACCGATCCGGCTAATAAACCATACCACACGAAAATCGCGCGAATTAAGCCGTCTTTTGCGCCAAGCGTGCGCAGCACCGCAATATCGCCGCTTTTGTCTTTGACCGCCATCACCAGCGTCGAGACGATGTTAAAGCAGGCCACACCGATCACCAGCACCATCGCCAGGTACATAATGGCGCGGATCATCTGGATGTCGCGATACATATAGCCATAGGTGCCGATCCAGCTCTTGATGTAGACGTAGCTGTTGGTCACCTCGCCGGCGTCGCGTACCAGCTTGTTAGCATGGAAAACGTCGGTGACCTTGATGGCGATGCCGGTCACGCTGCCACCCATCTCCAGGTACTGCTGCGCATCCTGCATCGGGATCATGGCAAAACTATGATCGAGCTGGCCGCTCAGCTGTAAAATTCCGGTCACATGCAGCCTGACGCGTTTTGGCTGCAGCAGCTGATGGTCGGCGTCGGCATTAGGGATCATGATCGACACCCAGTCCCCCTGCTTCACGTGCAGGGCATCGGCGACCCCTTTGCCCAGGATCACTTGCTGTTCGCCAGCCTTGAATCCGGCCCACGCGTTATTCTGCACAAAGGTAGGCAGCGCGCTGAGCTGGCTCTCCTGCTGCGGGTCGACGCCTTTCACCTGGATGGCGCGCATATTGCTGCCGCTCTCCACCAGGCCGGTGAAGTTAATATAGGGCGCTGCCGCGACAATCCCCTTCACCTTCTGCACCTTCGCCAGCGCTTCCTGCCAGTTATTCCACGGCTGATTCACGGGTTCGATTTCGCCGTGCGGTACCACCGCCAGCACGCGGTTATTCAGCTCGCGCTCAAAGCCGTTCATCGCGCTGAGGCCGACGATCAGCACCGCCACCCCCAGCGCAATGCCGATGGTGGAGATCACCGAGATCAGCGACACCATGCCGCCGCGCCGCCGGCCGCGGCTGAAACGCAATGCAATCAGTAACGATAACGGAGACGCCATTACTCGGCCCCCATCAGGGTCAGGTCGGCGGTCAGACGGCCATCGCGCATCTCCAGCTGGCGGCTCATGCGCTTCGCCAGCTGCAGGTCGTGGGTCACCACCAGAAACGCGGTGCGCTGCGCGACGTTCAGTTCGCCCAGCAGCTGGAAGATGCTGTCGGCGTTGCGAGCGTCGAGGTTACCGGTTGGCTCGTCCGCCAGCACCAGCCGCGGTTTATTCACCAGCGCGCGGGCAATCGCCACCCGCTGGCGCTCGCCGCCGGAGAGCTCCGACGGACGGTGATGGCTGCGGTGTTCAAGCCCGACCGCCTGCAGCATCGCTTTCGCCTGGCGTTCAATATCCGCCGGCTTCTTTTTGCCAATCAGCAGCGGCATCGCCACGTTTTCCAGTGCGCTAAAGTCCGGCAGCAGATGGTGGAACTGATAGATAAAGCCCAGCTCGCGGTTACGCAGGTCGGCGCGCGCGGCGGTGGATAGCTTGCTCATCGGCTGACCGGAGAAAATCACGTCGCCAGAGGTGGGCGTATCCAGGCCGCCGAGCAGATGCAGCAGCGTACTTTTGCCAGAGCCGGAGGTGCCGACGATAGCCATCATCTCGCCTTCACCAATGCTGAAGCTGACATTGTGCAGGACATCGGTTTGCACATTGCCTTCCTGATAGCGTTTGCACAGGTTGTCGCATTGCAGCAGGATCTTATTCATAACGTAAAGCCTCAGCGGGTTGGGTGGCGGCAGCGCGCCAGGAAGGGTACAACGTAGACAACAGGGCCAGCACCATCGCCACCAGGGCGATAACAATGACCTGCAGCGGCTCAATCGCCACCGGCAGCGCCGCGCCGTCAAGGAAGGCGCCGATGATCGGCATTAAATTATTCAGCTGGCTGGCCAACAGGGCGCCAAGCACCGCTCCCAGCAGCGCGCCGACGATCCCGGCGCTGGCCCCCTGCACCATAAAGACGGCCATAATCTGCCGCGGCGTCAGCCCCTGGGTCTGGAGGATCGCCACTTCGCCCTGCTTCTCCATCACCATCATCCCCAGCGAGGTAATAATGTTGAAGGCCGCGACGGCGACGATCAGGCTCAGCAGCAGGCCCATCATATTTTTCTCCATGCGCACCGCCTGGAACAGTTCGCCCTTGCGCTCGCGCCAGTCCTGCCACTGAGTTCCCGGCGGCAGCGTCTGCTGACTCAGGGTGTCGACCTGCAGCGGTTTATCCAGCCACAGGCGCCAGCCGGTGATATTCCCCAGCGGATAGCGCATCAGACGGGAGGCGTCGTCGATGTTGGTCAGCATCTGATAGCCATCGACTTCGCTGTTGGCGGCGAAGGTGCCGATGACCGTGAACAGACGCTGGCTCGGCACGCGGCCCATCGGCGTAAACTGACTTGCGGAAGGAACCATCACGCGAATTTTATCGCCGCGATTAACCCCCAGCTGGCCCGCCAGCTGCTCGCCGAGAATAACGTTATATTTGCCCGCCTGCAGATCGCTCTGTTTGACGTTCACCAGGTATGGAGTCAGGGGATCGTTCTGCGCCGGATCAATGCCCAGCATAACCCCGACCGCCACGCTGCGCGCACTCTGCAGCACCACGTCGCCGGTGGTGATCGGCGCTACGCGGGTTACTCCATTAAGTTTCGCTTCGCGCTCCGGCAGTTGCTGAGGGTTCACCGAACCCTGTTTGGCGCTAAGAATGGCCTGTGGCATCAGCCCCAGGATGTTGTTTTGCAGCTCGCGTTCAAAGCCGTTCATCACCGACAGGACTGTCACCAGCGCCATTACGCCAAGCGTAATACCGATAGTTGAGAGCCAGGAGACGAAACGACCGAAGCGGTCGGCTGCGCGCCCGCGCATATAGCGTAGGCCGATAAAGAGTGCGGCAGGTTGGTACATGTCATCCATCTGGTTGCTGATAGCCGATGCCCGAGTATATAAGCGATTAGGGGCAGCGTAAACGACTGATACATGACGACTTTATTAGCAATAAACCTAAAAACCAAGTAAATACAAACGGATAGATAAGTACTTACTTATTTATCTTTACGCTTATCGACAGCGCTGACCTTTCTTCACCCAATACGCGATGGCAATTCGGGTTGGCGAATCCAGACCAATCGCGGATAATCTCACTATTGAATATCAGCGAGTTGCCCTCCATATCGGCAGAGCGAATCCCTAAGAGATCATGAAACCGTCTATGCCTGAACAATATCGATACTCATTGCCGGTCAAAGCCGGCGATCAGCGCCAGCTTGGCGAGTTGACCGGCGCAGCCTGCGCCACCCTGGTGGCGGAGATGGCCGAACGCCACAACGGCCCGGTGGTGCTGGTGGCGCCTGACATGCAAAACGCGCTGCGTCTGAACGACGAGATCAGGCAGTTTACCGACAGCATGGTGATGGGGCTGGCGGACTGGGAAACGCTCCCTTACGACAGCTTCTCGCCGCATCAGGACATCATCTCCTCCCGTCTTGCCACCCTTTACCAGTTACCCACCATGCAGCGCGGCGTACTGATCGTCCCGGTCAGCACCCTGATGCAGCGCGTCTGTCCGCACAGCTTCCTTCACGGCCACGCGCTGGTGATGAAAAAGGGCCAGCGCCTGTCGCGCGATGCGCTGCGCGATCAGCTGGAGGGGGCCGGCTACCGCCATGTCGATCAGGTGATGGAGCACGGCGAATATGCTACCCGCGGCGCGCTGCTCGACCTGTTCCCGATGGGTAGCGATCAGCCCTACCGCCTTGATTTCTTTGACGATGAAATCGACAGCCTGCGCCTGTTCGACGTTGACAGCCAGCGCACGCTGGAGGAAGTGGCGGCCATTAACCTGCTGCCGGCGCACGAGTTCCCCACCGACCAGACCGCTATTGAGCTGTTCCGCAGCCAGTGGCGCGACCGCTTTGAGGTGAAGCGCGATGCCGAGCACATCTATCAGCAGGTCAGTAAAGGGACGCTACCTGCCGGTATCGAATACTGGCAACCGCTGTTCTTCAGCGAGCCGCTGCCGCCGTTATTCAGCTATTTCCCGGCCAGCACGCTGATCGTCAACACCGGCGATCTCGAGGCCAGCGCGGAGCGATTCCAGAATGAAGCCCGCGCCCGCTTTGAAAACCGCGGCGTCGACCCGATGCGCCCGCTCCTGCCGCCTGAGCTGCTGTGGCTGCGCAGCGATGAGCTATTCAGCGAACTGAAAAAATGGCCGCGCGTGCAGCTGAAAACCGAACGTCTGGCGGACAAAGCGGCAAATACTAATCTGGGCTACCAGACGCTGCCGGACCTCGCCGTCCAGGCGCAGAACAAAGCGCCGCTGGATAATCTGCGCCGCTTCCTCGAGTCCTTTACCGGTCCGGTGATCTTCTCGGTGGAAAGCGAAGGCCGCCGTGAAGCGCTGAGCGAAATGCTGGCGCGGATTAAAGTTGCGCCAAAACATGTGCTGCGTCTGGAGGAAGCCACCGGCAACGGCCGCTATCTGATGATTGGCGCTGCTGAGCACGGGTTTATCGACAGCCAGCGCGGCCTGGCGCTGATTTGCGAGAGCGACCTGCTCGGCGAGCGGGTGGCGCGCCGTCGTCAGGATTCGCGACGCACCATTAACCCTGACACTCTGATTCGCAACCTCGCCGAACTGCATATCGGCCAGCCGGTCGTTCACCTGGAACACGGCGTGGGCCGCTACGCGGGCATGACTACCCTGGAAGCCGGCGGCATCACCGGCGAATATCTGATGCTGACCTACGCCAACGATGCCAAGCTATACGTTCCGGTATCGTCCCTGCATCTTATCAGCCGCTACGCCGGCGGGGCGGAAGAAAACGCCCCCCTGCACAAGCTGGGCGGCGATGCCTGGACCCGGGCGCGACAAAAAGCGGCTGAGAAAGTACGCGACGTGGCGGCCGAGCTGCTGGATATCTACGCCCAGCGCGCGGCGAAGGCGGGTTTTGCCTTTAAACACGACCGCGAACAGTATCAGCTGTTCTGCGACGGTTTCCCATTTGAAACCACGCCGGATCAGGCGCAGGCGATCAACGCCGTCCTCAGCGATATGTGCCAGCCGCTGGCCATGGACCGCCTGGTATGCGGCGATGTGGGCTTCGGCAAGACCGAAGTGGCCATGCGCGCCGCCTTCCTCGCCGTGGAGAACCACAAGCAGGTGGCGGTGCTGGTGCCGACCACCCTGCTGGCTCAGCAGCACTATGACAATTTCCGCGATCGTTTCGCCAACTGGCCGGTACGCATCGAAATGCTCTCCCGCTTCCGCAGCGCTAAAGAGCAGGCGCAGATCCTCGAGCAGGCCGCGGAAGGCAAAATCGATATCTTGATCGGCACCCACAAGCTGCTGCAGAGCGAGGTGAAGCTGCGCGATCTCGGGCTGCTGATCGTCGACGAAGAGCACCGGTTTGGCGTGCGGCATAAAGAGCGCATCAAAGCGATGCGCGCTGATGTCGATATCCTGACCCTCACCGCCACGCCGATCCCGCGGACGCTGAACATGGCGATGAGCGGGATGCGCGATCTGTCGATCATCGCCACGCCGCCGGCGCGCCGCCTGGCGGTGAAGACCTTCGTTCGCGAATATGACGCCCTGGTGGTGCGCGAGGCGATCCTGCGCGAAACGCTGCGCGGCGGCCAGGTCTACTATCTGTTTAATGACGTTGAGAACATCCAGAAAGCCGCCGACAAGCTGGCGGAGCTGGTGCCGGAGGCGCGGATCGCCATCGGTCACGGTCAGATGAGGGAGCGCGAACTGGAGCGGGTGATGAATGACTTCCATCATCAACGCTTCAATGTGCTGGTGTGCACCACCATCATCGAAACCGGGATCGACATTCCCACCGCCAACACCATCATCATCGAACGCGCCGACCATTTTGGCCTCGCCCAGCTGCACCAGCTGCGCGGCCGCGTTGGCCGTTCGCATCACCAGGCCTATGCCTGGCTGCTGACGCCGCATCCGAAAGCGATGACCACCGATGCGCAAAAGCGCCTCGAGGCCATTGCGTCGCTGGAGGATCTCGGCGCCGGCTTTGCGCTGGCAACCCACGATCTGGAGATTCGCGGGGCCGGGGAACTGCTTGGGGAAGATCAGAGCGGTCAGATGGAAACCATCGGTTTCTCCCTGTATATGGAGCTGCTGGAGAACGCAGTCGATGCGCTGAAAGCCGGGCGTGAACCCTCGCTGGAAGATCTCACCAGTCAGCAGACGGAGGTTGAACTGCGCATGCCTTCCCTGCTGCCTGATGATTTCATCCCTGACGTCAATACGCGCCTGTCATTCTATAAGCGCATTGCCAGCGCCAAAAACGAACAGGATCTGGAGGAGATCAAAGTCGAGCTGATCGATCGTTTTGGCCGCCTGCCCGATGCCGCCCGCAACCTGCTGGATATCGCCCGTCTGCGTCAGCAGGCGCAAAAGTTAGGGATCCGCAAGCTGGAAAGCAACGAAAAAGGCGGCGTGATCGAATTTAACGAGAAAAACAACGTCAATCCGGTGTGGCTGATCGGCCTGCTGCAAAAGCAGCCCCAGCACTTCCGCCTGGACGGTCCCACGCGCCTGAAGTTCATGCAGGACCTGGAGGAGCGTAAGACGCGGATGGACTGGGTTCGCCAGTTTATGCGTCAGCTAGAAGAGAACGCCGTCGCCTGACTGGCAGGAGATACGGCCCCGCTGCCGTATCTCCCTTCCCACATACCTCGCAATCTTTACAAACATTTTGCAATCCGCCTGGATTTCCCCACACAGACTCACGCCATAATCTCATCTGCTTTTCGTATAAAAATAACCACTTACATATTTTGGAGTTATGGTAATGAGAAACCGTTTCCCCGTGACGCTTTGGCTGACGCTAGTCGCGTTAGTCGCCGCGCTGGCCCTCCCCGCGCGCGCTAACACCTGGCCCCTTCCCCCGCCGGGCAGCCGGCTGGTGGGTCAGAATCAGTTCCATGTGGTACAGGATGACGGCGGTTCGCTGGAAGCGATTGCCAAGAAGTACAATGTCGGCTTCCTGGCCCTGCTGCAGGCCAATCCCGGGGTTGACCCCTATGTTCCGCGCGCCGGCAGCGTGCTGACCATCCCCCTGCAGACGCTGCTGCCCGATGCGCCGCGCGAAGGGCTGGTGATTAACCTCGCCGAACTGCGCCTCTATTATTACCCGCCGGGCAAGAATGAAGTGACCGTCTACCCAATCGGCATCGGTCAGCTGGGCGGAACCACCATCACACCGACGATGGTCACAACCGTGTCCGACAAACGGGCCAATCCGACCTGGACACCTACCGCCAACATTCGCGCGCGCTACAAGGCTATGGGGATTGAGCTGCCGGCGGTAGTGCCTGCTGGTCCTGACAATCCGATGGGCCATCACGCCATCCGCCTCGCCGCCTATGGCGGAGTCTATCTCCTGCACGGCACCAATGCCGATTTCGGCATCGGTATGCGCGTCAGTTCCGGCTGCATTCGTCTGCGCGATAACGATATCAAGGCGCTGTACAACACTATCTCGCCGGGCACGAAGGTGAACATTATCAACACGCCGATCAAGGCGTCGGTTGAGCCGGATGGCCGCCGTCTGGTTGAGGTCCATCAGCCGCTGTCTGAGCATATCGATGACGACCCGCAGACCCTGCCCATTACGCTTAATGCGGCCATGACTGCGTTCAAACAGGCGCCGCAGACCGACGGGACGGTGATGGAGCGCGCGATGAATTATCGCTCGGGCATGCCGATTGACGTCACCCGTCATGCTGAGCCTGGACCGCAGTCGCTGTAGTCTTACGCTGCATAAAACAAAAAACCCGCCTGATGGCGGGTTTTTTGTTGGCAAGGGTCAAACAGGGGTACAACAGGGTCTTACTCATCGCCGTCCGGTGAAGGGGGCCGGGCAGCGACGCATCGGGCTTACTTGTAGATAACGGCGGTACCGTGAAGGGTATTCGGACCGGTTACCGAAGTAATACGATATGAAGTGGCGCCCATCTCATCCGCTTTCTGCGCCAGCTGGTCTTCCAGCGAGCCCAGGTTAGTCCCGGCAGAAGCAGAGATGGTGCCTACTTTATGCTGTCCTGCAGGGGTGGACTGCACCTCTACAGCGGCAAAGCTGGCGAAAGAAAGGGAACTTAAAACGGCGGCAATAGCCAGAGTATTAACGGTTTTCATGATTATTATACCTGTGCAGATGAATTTTATAGTAGGGTCGCAAGCATTAACTTAACGATCGATAGGTAAATAATAATGTGATCTATGTCACACGTCAATGCATTTTTATAACGATCGTTTAACTATTTATAAAATGCTTAAATTTCATACATATATGAATTATTTATTTTTAAACCGACAGCGCTGGCCCCGGCGATCGTTTATTTTTATAATGGCCTTTCACCAAACCAACATAGGTACAACGGCACCATGACAACTGACGTTCAAAGTTGCGCCAAAAAAAGCCGTGGCCGACCGAAGGTGTTCGACAGGGATGCGGCGCTGGACAAAGCCATGACACTCTTCTGGCAGCACGGCTATGAGGCGACCTCGCTCGCCGATCTGGTCGAGGCGACAGGAGCAAAAGCCCCCACCCTGTATGCGGAATTTGTGAATAAAGAAGGCCTATTCCGCGCAGTGTTGGATCGTTACATTTCGCGCTTTGCCGCGAAGCACGAAGCCGTGCTGTTTGCCGAGGGAAAATCCGTCGATCGCGCGTTGCGTGACTACTTCACGGCGGTCGCCACCTGCTTTACCAGCAAAGAGACGCCGGCCGGCTGCTTTATCATCAATACCTCCGCCGCGTTGGCCGCCTCCTCGACGGATATCGCCAATACCATCAAATCCCGCCATGCGATGCAGGAGCAGGCGCTAACCCAGTTTCTGCAGCAGCGGCAGGCGCAGGGCGAACTGCCCGCGGGCCGCGATGTCGCGCAGCTGGCGCAATTTCTTAACTGCGTTCTGCAGGGGATGTCGATTAGCGCCCGGGAAGGCGCGGATTTCGACAAGCTGATGCAAATCACCGATACCACTCTCCGTCTCTGGCCGCAGGTCCTCGGGTCCTGATGCGCCCTGCTTCCGGCGGTATTCTGCCGCCGGATCCGCTCTCCTGTTGGCTTTATCCCCACAAAATAGATTGATTTTTATTATCTTTTCTCGCGCAAGATAAACGCAAATGATATTGATTGCGATATTCATTATGTGCAAAATCCTTTTTTGAGTTTTTCCAGATGTTTCGCATTGTAACGAATACCGGCCGACGCCGGCCCATAACAACGACAAAGCAACTTGCTCATAAAAGGAATGGATATGAAAAAGCGCCTCTGGGTGCTCCACCCTCTGCTGCTGGCCAGCACGCTGCCTGCGCTGGCGGCTCAGTCTGATGAAGACAGCATCATCGTTAGCGCAAACCGCACCCATCGCACCGTGGCCGAAATGGCCCAAACCACCTGGGTCATTGAGGGCCAGGAGATTGAGCAGCAGGTCCAGGGCGGGAAAGAGTTCAAAGACGTGCTGGCGCAGCTGATCCCCGGCATCGACGTCAGCAGCCAGGGGCGGACCAACTATGGGATGAACATGCGCGGGCGCGCGATCGTCGTGCTGATTGACGGCGTCCGGCTCAACTCCTCACGCACCGACAGCCGCCAGCTCGACGCCATCGATCCATTCAACATCGAACATATCGAAGTGATCTCCGGAGCGACCTCGCTGTACGGCGGGGGCAGTACCGGCGGGCTTATCAACATCGTTACCAAAAAGGGGCAGCAGGATCGTCAGGTCGATCTCGAGGTGGGCAGCAAGAGCGGTTTTGCGAACAGCAACGATCATGATGAGCGCGTCGCGGCGGCCGTCAGCGGCGGAACAGACCACGCATCCGGCCGCTTGTCGGTAGCCTATCAGCGTTTCGGCGGCTGGTACGACGGCAATAACGATGCGCTGATCCTCGATAATACCCAAACGGGGCTCCAGCACTCTGACCGCCTCGACGTGATGGGGACGGGGACGATTGAGATCGATGATAACCGCCAGCTGCAGCTGGTCACCCAGTATTATAAAAGCCAGGGCGATGATGACTACGGTCTGTGGCTCGGGAAGAACATGTCCGCGGTCACCAGCGGCGGCAAAGCGTATACCACCGACGGGCTCAATTCCGACCGTATCCCCGGCACCGAACGCCATCTGATCAGCCTCCAGTACTCCGATGCCGACTTTTTCGGCCAGAATCTGGTGAGCCAGGTGTACTATCGCGATGAGTCCCTCACCTTCTATCCGTTCCCGACGCTCACGAAAGGTCAGGTCAGTAGCTTCTCCTCGTCGCAGCAGGATACCGATCAGTATGGGGCCAAGCTGACCCTCAACAGCCAACCGCTGGCGGGGTGGGATCTCACCTGGGGTCTCGACGCCGATCATGAGACCTTTAATGCCAACCAAATGTTCTTCGATCTGCCACAATCGATGGCCTCCGGCGGGTTGCACAACGAATCGATCTACACAACCGGCCGCTACCCGGGATACAGTATTTCCAATGTCGCGCCATTCCTGCAGTCCAGCTACGATCTGAACGATATCTTTACCGTCAGCGGCGGGGTACGCTACCAGTGGACCGAAAACCGGGTCGACGACTTTGTCGGCTACGCCCAGCAGCAGGATATCGCCAACGGCAAAGCGCGCTCCGCCGACGCCATCAAAGGCGGCAAAACCGATTATGACAATTTCCTGTTTAACGCCGGGATCGTGGCCCACCTGACCGAGCGTCAACAAACCTGGTTTAACTTCTCGCAGGGTGTCGAGCTACCGGACCCTGGTAAATACTATGGCATCGGTAAATATGGCGCTGCGGTGAATGGTCATCTGCCGCTGATCTCCAGCGTCAACGTCGATGACTCGCCGCTGCAGGGGATCAAAGTTAACTCGTACGAGCTGGGCTGGCGCTACACTGGCGATAACCTGCGCACCCAGCTGGCGGCGTACTACTCGACCTCGGATAAGACCATTGTCGTCAACCGCACCGACATGACCATCGACGTTCAGTCCGACAAACGGCGTATTTACGGCGTTGAGGGGGCGGTCGACTACTTTATTCCGGATAGCGACTGGAGCGTCGGCGGTAACTTTAACGTGCTGAAATCCCAGGTGCAGACCGACGGCCGCTGGCAAAAATGGGACGTCACCCTCGCCTCGCCGTCTAAAGCCACCGCCTGGGTGGGCTGGGCGCCGGATCCGTGGAGCCTGCGCGTGCAGAGTCAGCAGGTATTTGACCTCAGCGATGCCGCCGGCAACAAGCTGGAAGGCTATAACACCGTCGATTTTATCGGTAGTTACGCGCTGCCGGTGGGGAAACTGACCTTCAGTATCGAAAACCTGCTTAACGAAGACTATGTCACTATCTGGGGCCAGCGCGCGCCGCTGCTCTACAGCCCAACCTACGGCAGTTCATCGCTGTATGAGTACAAAGGTCGTGGCCGCACCTTTGGTCTGAACTACGCCTTAACCTTCTGATAAAAAAAGCCCCTCAGCCTGAGCGATTGAGGGGCTAATCACTACACAAATCTGTTTTTAGATTTTGTTGTTCAGGACCAGCTGGCCGTTGTTGTCCAGCGGGATCTGGCTGCCGGGATCGTGATCCATGCGGATTTTCCCCTGCTGATCGCCTATCTTATAGGTCACATCGTAGCCGAGCATTTTATCGGATTTGTCATACACCGTTTTGCAGCGCTGCTGGGTGGTGGTGTAAGTATCGTTGTCCTGCATCGCGCCCTGGATCTGGTTGCCTGCATAGCCGCCGCCCAGCGCACCTACAACCGTCGCCACGCTGCGTCCGTGACCGCCGCCAAACTGGTGGCCAATCACCCCGCCCGCCACCGCGCCCAGCACCGAACCGGCGATGCGGTTTTCATCCTGTACCGGACGACGATGAGTCACCGTGACATTGCGGCATTCCTGACGCGGCGTTTTCACGGTTTCTTTAATCGGTGTACTGGAGACCACTTGCGCATACTGCGGGCCGCGATCCAACACGTTGAGACCAGCGACAGCTGCAACGCCCAGCGCGGCAGCCACGCCTATCCCTATACCCGCCAACATAGATTTATTCACGGGAGTTCCTCCTTTGTTGCTGTTGATACAATTTTGCAACCGGAGCCGGGAGGGCGCAAATCAGATAGCGGATGAAAAGTGCGAGAATTCGCTGCAAATCAAAGGGATTCAGAGGATTCCGAGGGGGATCTCTGCGGTTCCAGCAGAAGAGCCCGGAGGCGCCCTCAGAGCGCGCCTCCGGGTCGCGACAGCGATTAGTGCAGCTTCAGGCGCGGGCGAATGATGCGGTTGATGCGCCCGACCAGCATCATCAGGCCGGTCTTGAAGTAACCATGCAGAGCAATCTGGTGCATACGGTACAGGGAGATGTACACGAAGCGCGCAATGCGCCCTTCCACCATCATCGAACCGCGCATCAGGTTACCCATCAGGCTGCCGACGGTGGAGTAATTTGACAGCGACACCAGCGAGCCATGGTCTTTATAGGTGTATGCCTTCAGCGGTTTGCCTTTCATCTGCGCCAGGATGTTGTTCAGCGCGCAGGTAGCCATCTGGTGCGCCGCCTGGGCCCGCGGAGGCACAAAGCCGCCTTCCGGACGGGCGCAGGAGGCGCAGTCGCCGATGGCGAAAATATCCGCATCGCGGGTAGTCTGCAGCGTCGGCTCGACCACCAGCTGATTGATACGGTTGGTTTCGAGGCCGCCGATCTCTTTCATGAAATCTGGCGCTTTGATCCCCGCCGCCCAGACCATTAGATCCGCCTCAATATATTCGCCATCTTTAGTGTGCAGGCCGCCCGCATCCGCGCTGGTGACCATGGTCTGCGTCAGAACCCGTACGCCCAGCTTAGTCAGCTCATTATGCGCTGCCCCGGAAATGCGCGGCGGCAGCGCAGGCAGAATGCGCTCACCCGCCTCGACCAGCGTGACGTTCAGCGCTTCGTTGGTCAGCCCTTTGTAGCCGTAGCTGTGCAGCTGTTTCACCGCATTGTGCAACTCAGCGGAGAGCTCCACGCCGGTGGCGCCACCGCCGACGATGGCGATATTTACTTTACCGTTAGCGCCGAGGTTAGCAGAGTATTTAAGGAACAGGTTGAGCATTTCCTGATGGAAGCGACGCGCCTGGTGCGGGTTGTCGAGGAAAATGCAGTTCTCTTTTACGCCAGGGGTATTAAAGTCATTCGAGGTACTGCCCAACGCCATGACCAGCGTGTCGTACGGCAGTTTACGCTCAGCCACCAGCAGCTCGCCTTTTTCATTGCGCAGCTCGCCGAGGGTGATGGTTTTCCCTTCGCGGTTGATATCAACCACCGAGCCCAGCTGGAACTGGAAACCGTGGTTGCGGGCATGGGCCAGATAGCTCAGCGCATCAACGCCTTCATCCAGAGAACCGGTGGCCACTTCGTGCAGCAGCGGCTTCCACAGATGGCTGTGGTTACGGTCCACCAGGGTGATTTTCGCTTTCTTATGGCGCCCTAACTTTCTCCCCAGCTGAGTTGCCAGTTCCAGTCCGCCAGCGCCGCCACCCACAATTACGATTTTTTTCAATGGCGTAGTCATGTGTACCCCTAAAATTATTAACCAATTGTTAAATAAAAGTTATTGAAATAGCCTTTATTTAACAACAAGTTACGTTAATGAAACCATTCAGCACTGTCGAGAATACCATGAACGGTGCATTGGTCATACCAAAATTGATGTGCATCAAGTTTTGTCGCGTATTTTTTCAGCGAAACCAATAAGTGTAGACATGAAAAAACCCGCGTGGTGAACCCGACGCGGGTTTGGGAACAAGGGAAAAGCAGTTAGCCGAGGGTTTTAAACGCTTTCAGCCGCTGCAGATGCGGCGAGATATTTTTAAACTTATGGGTCTGCTCTTCATCCCAGATAATTTCATAATAGTGGTGCAGGAGATCGGCGGAACGCTGGCTGTCCAACGCCTCGTCCTGGCGGGAAAGCACCACCAGGCAGCGATCGCGGTTCTTCTCGCGGAAGTTGGTCACGCACTTGGTGGCGATGTCAGCATACTCTTCCGGTCGGTCGATTTTGCCTTCCATGTTCTCATGCGGAAACAGGTTTGGATTGAACACCGCCTGGCGGATATCGCACAGAAAACCAATCCGCTCCGCCCAGTAGCCGCCAAGGCCGACGCCGCAGATCAGCGGCCGGTCATCGGCAGTGAGCTGCAGCATTTTATCGACCTCTTTCAGCAAATGCTGCATATCGTGCTTGGGATGCCGCGTGCTGTAGCTAATCAACCGCACGTCCGGGTCGATAAACTGCAGCTGCATCACCTTCTCATGGTTACCGGGGCTGTTCGAGTCAAAACCGTGTAAATAGATAATCATCGCATCCTCACCAGACAACAACGCCCCGTAGAGCGTTACGCGGACTTCGCCTCTTGCCAGCGCGCATGAAGCTGCTCCAGCTGGGCACTCACCGTTTTCCAACGGGCTGAATCCCTTAACTCCTGACGGGAAAAGGAACCTTTATGATACAATTTCGTAACACGCTCTGCTTTGATCGGCGACAGGTTATCCAGCACACTGACCGCGCCTTTACGATTATTGCAGACGAGGATCATATCGCAACCGGCGTCGAGCGATGCCTGACCGCGTTCGGCATAGCTGCCCATGATCGCCGCCCCTTCCATCGACAGATCGTCGGAGAAAATCACCCCGTCAAAGCCCAGTTCGCCGCGCAGCACCGTTTTCAGCCAGTACGCCGAGCCGCTGGCCGGACGCGGATCGAGCTCCGGGTAAATCACATGCGCCGGCATAATGGCATCCAGACGCTGCTCGGCGATAAGGCTTTTGAACACCGCCATATCATGGTCGCGGATAACCGATGCCGCCCGCGGATCGAACGGCGTCTCTTTGTGCGAATCGGCAGTCACCGCCCCGTGACCCGGGAAGTGTTTGCCGGTGGTTTTCATGCCCGCGGCGTGCATCCCGTCAATGAAGTGACGCGCCATCGTCAGCGCTTTCTGTGGATCTTCATGATAAGAACGTTCGCCGATTGCGGCGCTGATATGGCCGACGTCCAGCACTGGCGCAAAACTAATATCGATATCCATGGCGATCATTTCGCTGGCCATCAGCCAGCCGGCTTCGGCGGCCAGTTTGCCCCCCTCTTCCATCCCCAGCAGCGCGGCGAAAGACTGGGCCGCCGGTAAACGGGTAAACCCTTCGCGGAAACGCTGAACCCGCCCCCCTTCCTGATCGACCGCCACCACCAGGTGGTTCCGGGATGCGTCGCGGATCTGGCGCACCAGCTCGCGCAGCTGCGCCGGATCGTGATAATTTCGGGTAAAGAGGATCAACCCTCCCACCAGCGGATGCGCCAGAATTTCTCGCTCTTCCGCATCCAGCTCATACCCTTCGACATCCAACATCACTGGGCCCACACTGACCTCTCTTATCCTTTACGTTCGTTGTCTAACTGACACCATGTTTCATCTGCCAGCGTGATAAATTGCCGGTCCCCGCTCTGCCGCCAGCGCATTTCATACCAGCCCGCCATCAACAGCAGTACCCACGGGCGCCAGAGTACAACCTGCCGCCAAAGCAGCTGCGCGTCGATGGCCGCCCGCCGGGCATACGCTTCTACCAGCCGACGGCGCTCGCCAGGCGTGATCCACACCGCGGCCAGCTCCAGCGCGATATCGCCATCGCCGGCATATTCCCAGTCGATCAGCCTCAGGCCGGACTCATTATGAATAATATTGCCGGCATGGACGTCCATGTGCAGCGGCGCCAGCCGCAGGGGACGGGGCTCGCCCTGGCGGCGCAGCCGCTGATGCCAGCGCAGCCAACGCGGCTTGCGCCGCGCCGGATCGCACCTCTGCCAGTACTGGGCCAGCAGTGGTGTGAGGCTAACCCGCCAGCCAAACCGCGGTTGCTGATGCAAATCATACAATAAGCCTGACAGCTGCGGGGAGGCCGGTAACTCGCTTTTCACCTCCCCTGCGCAATACTCCACCACCATCCAGCAGGGTGAGTAAAACAGCGGGGTTGGCGCCAGCCTGGCAGGCAGTCGGCGGAGTGCGTGATACTGACGGCGAAAATAGTAAGTGGCGGCAGACGGATCGTGCGGCTGACGCAGCACGTGCCGCCGGTCGCCGTCGCTGATAATCACACTGCCGCCGCTGAGGCCACTCTGGCTCAGCGAGGCGACAGGATGATAATGGGGAAAGAAGCGCGACAAGAGCTCGTCGCGCGTTAGCTTATTGTTGCTGAACAGCACCTTTACCTGACCAGATAATCTCACCGGTTTGCACCAGCATGAGCTGCATTTTCAGCTCAGGCGCGTTGACGTTGCCGGTGGCATTGGAGTAAAGCACATACTGCGCGCCCACGTTGCGGGCGATGCCCATGGCTTTGCTGCGGCTGCCGAGGCTGTCCTGCGGCGACAGGCCCAGCTGCTGCTTGGCGACCGCCAGCTGCTGCGCCGATACCAGGGTAAATTTGCCGTTACCGGCCAGCGCACTACGTAGCGCAGTGGTGGCTTCTCCAGCATTCAGCGAACCGTTGGTGCGGTTGTTCACGCTGTCAACCAGCAGAATACTGCCGGCATTGACCCCACTCGCCTGCAACATCTGCCCCACCAGCGGCTGAACCGCGCCGTTCCAGTCATAATGACGCACGCGCGGCGCCGGCTGACCCGACTGCTGATCCTGATGCTCAATCGGCCCAGGCTGCGCCGGGACAGAGGGCACCGCCGGTACGGTCGGCACCGTGGGCTGCGGCTGCGCAGGCTGCTGCGGCTGCGGTTTGGCCTCTTCTACCGGCGCGGGCTGCTCCCGCAACCCCGCACAGCCTGCGAGGAATATCGCCAGTGCTGTGATTAACGCATAGCGACACATTTTCATCATTATAATTACCCCTTACAGATAAAGATAAAGGCGGGCCTTATGCGCCCCCAGGATATTGGCGCTGCCATATAACGTGACCGAGGAGCGGGCCGGTACCACGATGGTGCGCGGCGCGTCCAGCGGATGCATCTCCAGCCCTCGGGCGTCATACCAGAAAAAACGATAGTGCACGGTAACCGGCTGCTGGCGCTCGTTATATAGCGTTGAGGAGGCGGTAGCCTGAATCTCTGTCGCCACGACGGCAGGCTCGCTGGCGCTGATCCCCGCCGCCAGCACGCTCGACTCCATCACCAGCGCCTGCTGGTCAGAAACCGGGATCTCCGGGTGTGAACTACACCCGGCGAGTAGCCCCGCCGCCAGACACGCGCCCAAAAGGGTCCTGAGCATGACGTTAGCCTTTGTGCGCCAGCATCGGGCCAAGCGGACGACCGCCCAGCAGATGCATATGGATATGGTACACTTCCTGGCCGCCGTGGCGGTTGCAGTTGACGATCAACCGATAGCCATCGTCGGCAAGACCTTCATCGCGGGCGATCTTCGCCGCGACGGTCATCATCCGGCCCAGCGCCAGCTCATGTTCAGCGGTGACGTCATTTACGGTAGGAATCAGAACATTCGGGACAATCAGAATATGGGTGGGCGCCTGCGGGGAGATGTCGCGAAAAGCGGTCACAAGCTCATCCTGATAGACAATATCCGACGGGATCTCCCGGCGAATGATTTTGCTGAAAATCGTTTCTTCTGCCATGACTGATTCCTTATAAGTTTTATCCCGTGCGCTGGCCTGCTTCTGCAGATAAACGCGGACGCACAGGTTCCGCTAAGAGTATGAGCGACATTCTCCCTCTCTTTCAACCTGAAAGCTCTTTTTCTTATTCAACTATAGACTTAGCTGCTGAGGGAATAAGCATATGGTGGACTGTTTTCAGGGTTATCGCTTGTGGGGCACCGACTTTAGCGCATAAAAAAGGCAGCCAGTTGGCTGCCTTAGTCTCCCCGATACTACGTCTTAACTGTTACGGATGTACTCATCCATTTCAGTTTTCAGGTTATCGGACTTGGTACCGAAGATGGCCTGTACGCCAGAACCTGCCACTACCACGCCAGCGGCGCCCAGTTTTTTCAGGCCAGCCTGGTCAACTTTCGCTACATCCGCCACGCTAACACGCAGACGAGTAATACATGCGTCGAGGTTGGTGATGTTCTCTTTACCGCCGAAAGCGGCGACCAGAGCCGGAGCCATCTCGCTGGTGGCGCCAGCTTTGCTCTCTTCGGTGGTGTCTTCACGACCCGGAGTTTTCAGATCCAGGGCTTTAATCAGCACACGGAAAATGACGTAGTACACGATCGCATAGCAGATACCAACAATCGGGAACAGCCACAGCTTGCTGCTGTTACCGGACAGCACGATAAAGTCGATCAGGCCGTGAGAGAACGAGGTACCGTCACGCATACCCAGCAGGATACAGATCGGGAACGCCAGGCCCGCCAGAATGGCATGGATAACGTACAGGATCGGCGCCACGAACATGAACGAGAACTCGATCGGCTCGGTGATACCGGTCAGGAACGAGGTCAGCGCGGCGGAGATCATGATACCGCCCACTTTGGCGCGGTTTTCCGGTTTAGCAGAGTGCCAAATCGCGATAGCCGCTGCCGGCAGACCATACATTTTGAACAGGAAGCCGCCAGACAGTTTGCCCGCCGTCGGGTCGCCTGCCATGTAGCGCGGGATATCGCCGTGGAACACCTGACCAGCCGCGTTGGTGTATTCGCCGATCTGCATCTGGAAAGGAACGTTCCAGATGTGATGCAGACCAAACGGCACCAGGCAACGTTCGATGAAACCGTAGATACCAAACGCCACCACTGGGTTCTGATAAGCAGCCCACTGGGAGAAGGTTTGGATCGCGGAGCCGATCGGCGGCCAAATGAAGGAGAGGATCACGCCGGTGAAGATAGCGGCCAGACCAGAGATAATCGGCACAAAACGCTTGCCCGCAAAGAAGCCGAGATATTCTGGCAGCTTGATGCGATAGAAGCGGTTGAACATGTAGGCGGCGATAGCACCGGAGATAATACCGCCAAGCACGCCGGTATCAGCAAGGTGTTTTGCCGCAATCTCGTCAGCAGGTAAATGCAGCACCAGCGGCGCAACAACCGCCATGGTTTTCACCATGATGCCGTAAGCCACGACTGCAGCCAGTGCGGATACACCGTCGTTATTGGTGAAGCCGAGGGCCACACCGATAGCGAAGATCAGCGGCATATTGGCGAAAACTGAACCGCCTGCTTCTGCCATAACGTGGGAGACCACGGCTGGCAGCCAGCTGAAGTTAGCGGAACCGACGCCCAGCAGGATACCTGCGATAGGCAGTACGGATACCGGCAGCATCAGCGATTTACCGACCTTCTGCAGGTTAGCAAATGCATTCTTAAACATAATTGAGAGTGCTCCTGAGTATTTGGTACTTTTTTACGCTTTCACGCATTGGCCCGGGGGGAGAACCGTGCCGTGGACAGGACATCTAAGCGCCCTTTATTTATTACACAGAGTAAAATAATTAACGGGATGATTGTTTGACGGCTATCACGTTTCAATCAGCCTTCCGGTAAAAATTTACATCAACTTACATAAATTGTATCCAGATGTTGCTAAAAAACCTTCACCGCCACTTTTGTGGCGGTGAACTTTACTCGCTTTGGCTATTAATTACGAGCCTTAAAATAATAAGCAGATCAAGCAGGTTGCAAACGGGCGGGGTCGATGTGGAACAGGGTGGCAAAATTGTCGGTGGTCTGCTGAGCCAGCTGCTCAAGCGACACTCCCTTCAGTACCGCCATATACTCGGCAACGTCACGGACCAGCGCCGGCTGGTTCTCTTTGCCGCGGTGGGGGACCGGCGCCAGGTACGGCGAATCGGTTTCAACCAGCAGGCGATCCAGCGGCACGTAGCGCGCCGCATCACGCAGCTGCTCGGCGTTACGAAAAGTGACGATACCGGAAAACGAGATATAGAACCCCATATCGAGCAGCTTGCCCGCTGTCTCCCTGTCCTCAGTGAAACAGTGTAGTACGCCACCGCAATCCGTCACCTTTTCTTCGCGCAAAATAGCCAGAGTATCGGCACGCGCGTCACGGGTATGGACGATCACCGGCTTATTGAGCTCACGGCCGATACGAATGTGGTCGCGGAACGAGCTTTGCTGTTGGGCTTTAGTTTCCGGGGTATAAAAATAATCCAGACCGGTCTCCCCCATCGCCACGACGCCCTCTTCCGCTGCCAGCGCGCGCAGAGTCTCTACCTCCCAGGGCTCGTCCTGGTTTAATGGGTGTACGCCACAGGAGAAGACGACGTTGTCACGCGTCCCCACCAGTTCGCGCATACTGCGGTAGCCAGGCAGCGTCGTGGCGACGGCGAGGCAAAATTTCACATCGCGTGCGGCCGCTTTTGCCAGCACGTCGTCGACGTTTTTGTGTAGAGTTTGATAATCCAGACCATCAAGATGGCAGTGGGAGTCGACTAAAAACATAATGTCTCACTCAGAGGTGGGAGACGGGTAAAACCGTCCCGGGTTGCAGGTAATGTTCCCAGCACAGCAGGCGCTCGGTAAGCAGCAGTTCGCGGTTGACACCGACAACGTTGAGCAATTGCTCGCGGCAGGTACAGACGTCATGGGCAATCGCCTGCAGCCGGGCGGCGGGCAGGCTGTGCGCCAGCTGCTCCAGCAGCGGCCAGACGTCAGGGTTACTCACCAGGGTAATCCCCTGCTGTCGTTTTTGCGCATCGACCAGCAGCGACGCCAGCCAGTGCAGGCGAACCGCCGCCTGTTCATGATTGAGTATCGGCAGCAGCGCCAGCCAGTCACCGCTCGCCAGGGTAGCCGCCAGCGCCTGACACAACTGCTGCCGCGCCGTCCACAGCGGTTCCTGTAACAGTTCGAGCGCCGCAGCCGGCGCGCTGGCGCACAGGCGTAACGCGGTCAACAATGACTCCTGCGGCAGGCTCACCTCACGCTCCAGCCAGGCCAGAGCATAAGGCTCAGACGGCGGCGCCAGATGATGCAGGCGACAGCGGCTGCGCAGAGTGGTCAGCAGACGCGCCGGCTCCTCGCAGGCGAGGAAGAACCAGGTATTCTCCGGGGGCTCCTCCAGCGTTTTCAGCAACGCGTTGGCGGCGGCATCGGTCAGCAAGGCAGCATCGCTAATCCAGACCACTTTTGCCCCACCAAGGCGCGCATGTTCATAGAGCTTTTCATTGACATCGCGCACCGCGTCAATACCCAGCGCGCTCTTGCCCTTCTCGGGGCTGAGCGCATAGTAATCGGGGTGCGTGCCGGCCTGCATCAGCTGACAGCTATGGCAGTGGCCGCAGCTTTTATGTCCTTCGGGCTGGCGGCACATCAGGAAGCGGCACAGCGCGTAAATCAACGCCTCGCCGCCCATCCCGTTCAGGGACTGTAACAGTAAGGCGTGGTGGCCTCGTCCGGCCTGATAGCTACCGACCAGTTGCTCGAACGAGGGGCGCAGCCACGGATACCATTTCATGCCGCTTGCTCCGCCATCCACTGGGCGATCGTGGCGCGAATGTCGCGCGCCACGGCATCCAGCGGCTGAGTTGCGTCAACCGTGCGGATAGAAGGATCGGCGGCGGCCAGCTCAAGATAGCGCGCGCGGGTACGGTTGAAAAAGTTCATGGACTCCTGCTCAATGCGATCCAGCTCGCCGCGGGCCCGGGCGCGCTGCAGCCCCACTTCCGGCGTGACGTCGAGATACAGCGTCAGATTGGGGCGAAAATCACCGAGTACCGCGTCGCGCAGCGTCGCCAGCATCGTGCGGTCAATTCCCCGGCCGCCGCCCTGATAGGCCTGCGTCGACAGATCGTGACGATCGCCGATCACCCACTGGCCGCGGGCCAGCGCGGGCTTAATCACGGTCTCCACCAACTGGACGCGCGCCGCGTAAAACATCAGCACTTCCGCTTTATCGTTAATCACTTCATCGCCCGTGGACTGGATATCCAGCACCAGGCTACGCAGTTTTTCGGCAAGGATTGTGCCCCCCGGCTCGCGGGTAAACACCATATCGTGAATACCCGCCGACTGCAGCGTCTCCACCACCAGTTGACGTGCGGTGGTCTTCCCGGCGCCCTCCAGCCCCTCGATGACGATATAGTTACTGCGCATTTTTTTCCTTAAGTACTTTCAGATAATCCTGCACCGCACGGTTATGACTGACCAGGTTTGTGGTAAACGTATGGCCCCCTTTCCCGTCGGCGACGAAATAAAGATATGGCGTTTTCGCCGGATGGGCGGCCGCCTTCAGCGAGGCCTCGCCCGGCACCGCGATAGGGCCCGGCGGCAAACCGCTGATGGTATAAGTATTGTATGCGGTCGGCGTCTCGAGATCCTTACGCGTTAACTTACCAGTATATCCTGCGCCCATCCCGTAGATTACGGTCGGATCGGTCTGCAAGCGCATACCGATGCGCAGGCGGTTGATAAATACCGACGCGACGCGGTCGCGCTCTTCCGCTACCGCGGTCTCTTTTTCAATAATCGAGGCCATGGTCAACAGCTGGTTCTGATCGGCATAGGGCAGATTCTCCATCCGTCCTTCCCAGACCTTCGCCACTTCGGCGACCATTTTCTGATGCGCGCGCTTGAGGATGGCGATATCGCTGGTGTTGGCGGTGTACATCCAGGTATCCGGCCAGAACCAGCCCTCTACCCAGTCGGCATGCTCAAGACCTAATGCCTTAGCCACCGTCGCGTAGCTATCGTCTTCAAGCGTGTGCTTCACGTACGGGGCATCGCGCAGCTGGCGCAGGTAGTCGCTGACGCGCATGCCTTCGACAAAGCGCAGCGGAAACTGCGCCTCTTTGCCGCTGGCCAGCAGCTGCAACATCTCGCGCACCGTCATTTGCGGCGTGAAGCGATAGGTCCCGGCCTTGAAGTGAGACAGCTCAGGTTCCACCCGCAGCAGCCACTGGAAAACGCGCGGGCGATTGATCACCTTCTCGCGATAGAGATCCTGGCCCAGCGCCAGCCGGCCGGTGCCTGCTTCGAGGGTAAAGATGGTCTCTTCCTTAATCAGCAGCTTGCTGTCCGCCAGCTGGCGTACCTTCCACATGCCTGCCGCCGCGGCGATGCCCAACAGCACGACCAGCAACAGGATAAAACGTAACATTTTCTTCATACTAACCAGACAGCTCACACAAAGGGGCTAAAAAATGGTAAAGCTCACGCGAGGACCAGGTGGTCTCCTCCCAGCGGCGAACCGGCACCAGCGGCATCAGCGCATTGCAGATCAGCACTTCATCGGCCTCCCGCAACGTCTCGGGACGCGCTGTCACTTCGACAACGCGAAACGTCGATGGTGCCAGCTGCGCGATACAGCGCTGCCGCATAATGCCGTTGACCCCGGCATAATCGAGTCGCGGAGTAAATACATCACGTCCCTGACGCCAGAATAAATTCGCGGCACAGCATTCCGTAAGCCACCCGTCACTGTCAAGGACCAGCGCCTCATCGGCGTCCGTCTGCTCAAGATGAGAGCGGATCAGTACCTGCTCAAGGCGATTAAGGTGCTTCAGGCCGGCAAGCCAGGAGTTGCGCCCCAGGGGCACCGGACTCTGGGTCAGAGTAATGCCCTCCTCCCGCCAGCGCGCATAATGCGCCGGGAATGGAGAGAAGCTGAGAATGCGAGTGGGCGACACGCAGCCTGCCGTACTGTATCCCCTTCCCCCAACGCCGCGGGTGAGAGTCACCTTGAGCACGCCCTGCGCGTGCGGCCGAGCCAGACGCTGCATCTCTTCGCTCAGCGTCAGCCAGTCGTTAAATGGGATATGTAATTTTTCACAGGTTGTCTGCAAACGCTGCAGATGGGCGTCCAGTAGCGCAACCTGCCCTTGCTGGATGCGGGCGGTGGTAAAACAGCCGTCGCCAAACTGGGTGGCGCGATCGTTCGCTGCCAACGTGTCCTGTACAACGCCGTTTATCAAGAACATAAAGGACTCCTTTTCACTGGTCGGTCAGTGTGTCAGGACCCAGAGCAGAGAACAAGGGGAGAAAGCTGAATAAAAAAGGCCCGATGAACGGGCCTTTTGTTAAAGCAGTACCGGGGCAAGCCCTGTCACACTTTTTTGAAGATCAGCGAACCGTTAGTGCCGCCAAAGCCGAAGGAGTTGCACAGGGTGTACTCCATACCGGAAACCTGACGCGCTTCGTGTGGAACGAAGTCGAGGTCGCAGCCTTCATCCGGGTTGTCGAGGTTGATCGTCGGCGGAACCGCCTGATCGCGCAGCGCCAGGATAGAGTAAATCGACTCTACCGCCCCTGCCGCACCCAGCAGATGCCCGGTCATGGATTTGGTAGAGCTCACCAGTACGCGGCTCGCCGCATCACCGAAGACAGACTTAACCGCCTGCGCTTCCGCTTTATCGCCGGCCGGCGTCGAGGTGCCGTGGGCGTTGACGTAGCCGATCTGGCCCGGTTCGATGCCCGCATCGCGAATAGCATTCACCATTGCCAGCGCGGCGCCCGCGCCATCTTCCGGCGGTGACGTCATGTGGTAAGCATCGCTGCTCATGCCGAAGCCAACGATCTCGGCGTAGATTTTGGCGCCGCGTTTTTTGGCATGCTCGTACTCTTCCAGCACCACCATACCCGCGCCGTCGCCCAGCACGAAGCCGTCACGATCTTTATCCCACGGACGGCTCGCCGCCTGCGGGTTGTCATTGCGCGTGGAGAGCGCACGCGCCGCGCCGAAGCCGCCCACGCCAAGCGGGGTACTGGCTTTTTCCGCGCCGCCTGCCACCATCGCATCGGCATCGCCATAGGCGATGATGCGCGCGGCCTGGCCGATGTTGTGCACGCCTGAAGTACACGCGGTCGCGATAGAGATACTTGGCCCACGCAGACCAAACATGATGGTCAGATGGCCGGCCACCATGTTAACAATTGTGGAAGGAACGAAGAATGGGCTGATCTTGCGCGGTCCGCCGTTAACCAGCGAACTGTGGTTTTCTTCGATCAAGCCGAGACCGCCGATACCGGAGCCGATAGCGGCGCCAATACGGGTTGCATTCTCTTCCGTCACTTCAAGGCCAGAATCCTGCATGGCCTGAACGCCAGCGACAATTCCATATTGAATGAAGGCATCCATCTTGCGCTGTTCTTTGCGCGAGATAATGTCATCACAGTTAAAATCCTTTACTAAGCCAGCAAATTTCGTTGCATAGGCGCTAGTATCGAAATGGTCGATCAGGCTGATGCCACTCTGACCGGCAAGGAGAGCTTTCCAGGTAGACTCTACGGTATTGCCGACAGGAGACAACATGCCCAGTCCGGTCACAACTACACGACGCTTAGACACGTTTGTCCTCCAGGGAGGGAAAATAGATTCTTGTGGGACAATAAAAAGATAAAACTCAGGCGGTCGAATGACCGCCTGGAGATGTTCACTTACGCCTGGTGGCCGTTGATGTAATCAATGGCAGCCTGAACGGTGGTGATTTTCTCAGCTTCTTCGTCCGGAATCTCAGTATCAAACTCTTCTTCCAGAGCCATTACCAGCTCAACGGTGTCAAGAGAATCAGCGCCCAGGTCTTCAACGAAGGAAGCATTGTTGGTAACTTCTTCCTGCTTAACGCCCAGCTGCTCGCCGATAATTTTCTTAACGCGTTCTTCGATAGTGCTCATACTCTTAAATTTCCTATCAAAACTCGCTTTCGCGATGGTTTTCGTAGTGTATAAAATGTTGAAAAATTTGCAACTAAATCCCGGCAGGTCTTACCACGATTTTGCGCTATTTTGAGGCCGTTTGCCCTAAGAACGCAAATCTTTTCGCACAAAACCGCACAGAGAACCGTGCGAAGTGCGCGGTTCCTGAACGTTTTGCACAAATCTCGGTCAGACCATGTACATTCCGCCGTTGACGTGCAGCGTTTCACCAGTGATGTAACTTGCTTCGTCAGAGGCTAAAAATGCAACCGCGCTGGCGATTTCATTTGGGGTGCCAAGGCGCCCCGCAGGAACTGCCGCCAGCGTACCCGCACGCTGCTCATCGGTCAGCGCACGCGTCATGTCCGTTTCAATAAAGCCCGGAGCAACAACGTTTACAGTAATACCGCGGGACGCAACTTCACGCGCCAGTGATTTACTGAAGCCGATCAGACCCGCTTTCGCCGCGGCGTAGTTGGCCTGACCCGCATTTCCCATGGTACCAACCACAGAACCGATAGTGATAATACGTCCATGACGCTTTTTCATCATAGCGCGCATTACCGCTTTTGACAGACGGAAAACCGATGACAGGTTGGTTTCGATAATATCGTTCCACTCGTCATCTTTCATGCGCATTAACAGATTGTCGCGAGTGATCCCGGCATTATTCACCAGGATATCCACTTCGCCAAACTCTGCGCGCACATTTTCCAGAACAGATTCAATAGATGCCGGGTCGGTCACATTCAACATCAGACCTTTACCATTGGCGCCTAAATAGTCGCTGATCGCCTGCGCGCCGCTTTCGCTGGTCGCAGTACCGATAACTTTCGCGCCACGGGCGACGAGCGTTTCAGCGATAGCACGGCCAATACCGCGGCTTGCACCGGTAACCAGCGCGATTTTTCCTTCAAAACTCATGGTTTTCCTCTTTTATTGCTCAAGCGCCGCAGACATCGCCGCCGGCTCGTTAAGCGCGGAAGCGGTCAGGGTGTCAACAATACGTTTGGTCAGGCCGGTGAGGACTTTACCCGGGCCAACCTCATACAGATGCGATACGCCCTCGGCAGCCATAAACTCAACGGTTTTGGTCCACTGCACCGGGCTGTACAGCTGGCGCACCAGCGCGTCGCGAATGGCGTCCGGCGCGGTTTCGCACTTCACGTCGACGTTATTCACCACCGGAATCGTCGGCGCGTTGAAGGTGATCTTCTGCAGCTCTACCGCCAGTTTTTCTGCGGCTGGCTTCATCAGCGCGCAGTGGGACGGCACGCTCACCGGCAGCGGCAGCGCGCGTTTGGCGCCGGCGGCTTTACAGGCGGCGCCAGCGCGTTCAACGGCCTCTTTGTGCCCGGCGATAACCACCTGGCCCGGAGAATTGTAGTTTACCGGAGAGACCACCTGCCCTTCGGCAGACTCTTCACAGGCTTTGGCGATAGCGGCGTCGTCCAGACCGATAATCGCGGACATGGCGCCGGTACCTTCCGGTACGGCTTCCTGCATGAATTTACCACGCAGCTCAACCAGGCGAACGGCATCAGCGAAACCGATAACGCCCGCGCATACCAGCGCGGAGTATTCGCCGAGGCTGTGACCCGCCAGCAGCGCTGGCGCTTTGCCGCCCTGCTGTTGCCAGACGCGGTACAGCGCCACGGAGGCGGCGAGCAGCGCCGGTTGAGTCTGCCAGGTCTTATTCAGTTCTTCTGCCGGGCCCTGTTGCGTCAGCGCCCACAGATCGTAACCCAACGCTGCGGAAGCTTCACCGAAGGTCTCTTCAATGACCGGCCAGGCGGCAGCCATTTCGGCCAGCATGCCTACGGCCTGAGAGCCCTGCCCCGGGAACACAAATGCGAATTGCGTCATGTTTAAATCCTTATACTAAAAACGAACCAGCGCGGAACCCCAGGTGAAACCGCCACCAAAGGCTTCCAGCAAAATCAGCTGACCGCGCTGAATACGGCCATCGCGGACGGCCTCATCCAGCGCGCAAGGGACTGACGCCGCGGAGGTGTTGCCATGGCGGTCGAGGGTCACAACGACGTTATCCATCGACATACCCAGTTTCTTCGCCGTCGCGCTGATAATACGCAGGTTAGCCTGATGCGGCACCAGCCAGTCCAGCGCTGAACGTTCAAGATTATTCGCTGCCAGCGTCTCATCAACGATGTGCGCCAGCTCGGTGACCGCCACTTTGAAGACTTCGTTGCCGGCCATCGTCAGATAGATCGGGTTTTCCGGATCGACACGATCGGCGTTCGGCAGGGTCAGCAGTTCGCCATAGCTGCCGTCGGCATGCAGATGCGTCGAGATAATGCCCGGCTCTTCGGAGGCGCCCAGTACAACCGCGCCGGCGCCGTCGCCGAAAATAATAATCGTTCCGCGATCCGCCGGATCGCAGGTGCGCGCCAGCACATCGGCGCCAACAACCAGCGCATAATCTACCGCGCCGTTCTTCACATACTGATCGGCGACGCTTAGCGCATAGGTGAAACCGGCGCAGGCGGCGGCGACATCAAACGCCGGGCAACCCTTAACGCCCAGCATTGACTGGATCTGGCATGCAGAACTCGGAAACGCGTGCGTGCCGGAGGTGGTCGCAACGATAATCAGACCAATTTGCTCCGCGGACACGCCCGCCATCGCCAGCGCCTGCTTTGCGGCTTCAAAGCCCATCGTAGCAACTGTTTCATGCGCTGCGGCAATACGACGCTCACGGATACCTGTGCGGGTGACAATCCACTCGTCAGAGGTTTCTACCATTTTTTCCAGGTCGGCGTTTGTACGCACTTGCTCGGGCAGATAGCTGCCGGTACCAATAATCTTCGTATACATGTACGCTCAGTCACTCTTGGGTGATATACCCGCCTCGTTCAACCGCCGCGGCGTCAATCGTGGCCATTCGTCCCGCTTTGCTGTCGGGCGTTCACGTCACTGTCGCTTTCCGGCAGCTCGAAACCAGCTGGGTATAAAGATTCCAGGCGCGCGGCGATCCGCTGAGGGATCTGCCGCTGCACCGCCTGCACTGCCTGCTCTATCGCGACGCTAAAGGCGCGTTGATTGGCAGCACCATGACTCTTGATCACGGAACCGCGCAATCCTAACAGACAGGCGCCATTATACTGGTCGGGGTTGAGGTGACTGAATCGCCTCGCCAGGCTTTTTTGTAACCAACGTTTTAGTAACAGCAGCCACCACGACCGTTTTTTGCCCTCTCCCTGAGATTTCAGCAGTGAAAGGAACATTCTGACAACACCTTCCATGGTTTTTAATGTGACGTTGCCCGTGAATCCATCACAAACCAGCACATCGGTTTTTCCGGTCAACAGTTCATTGGCTTCAAGATAGCCGATGTAGTTGAGGGAAGGCAGCGTTTTGAGCACTGCGGCAGCATCGCGGATGCTGCCGAGGCCTTTCATCTCTTCTTCGCCGATGTTCAACAAAGCGACGCGGGGGTTGGCAATGCCGACTACTTCTTCCGCCAGCACCGCGCCCATTACCGCGAACTGCACCAGCATCGTGCTGTCGCAATCGACGTTGGCGCCGAGATCCAGCACCACGGTTTTGCCCTTCTGCTGGTGCGGTAAAACCGTCACCAGCGCCGGCCGCTCAATACCTTCGATCGGTTTGAGCAGCAGTTTCGCCAGACCCATCAGCGCGCCGGTGTTGCCAGCGCTGACGCAGGCTTGCGCCCGCCCTTCTTTCACAAGCTCCAGCGCCACGCGCATTGAGCTTCCGCGACTGCTGCGGATAGCCTGTGCGGGTCGCGCATCACTGGCAATAACTGACTGCGCAGGAATAATCTGCAGACGCGAACGTTGTTCGAAGTCAGCTTTGGCGAGTAATGGCGTGATGGCGTCGGGATCGCCGACTAAAAGAAGTGTGAGTTGCGAATTAGAGTTCAGTGCCTGCAGTGCTGCAGGCACCGTCACGGATGGGCCGAAATCGCCCCCCATGACATCTAACGCCAGGGTTAGACGTGTCAAGGTATCGTCGCTGCCCGGTTCGGTGATTCCCCAGTTGCCCGGGGAGTCCTCACTAAGCTTCATCACGCTGGCACCCGCGAATATTCACGCTGCAGACGCAACAATCCGGGCATAAATGCCCCCAGCGACCGGGTTAACCGAGTTTCCAGGGACGCACACGCCCGCCATGGCCTGCAACGGGAAATCCTGCGAGTATCGCGTGATTACTTAGCGATAACCTTGCGACCGCGGTAGAAACCGTCGGCAGTGATGTGGTGACGCAGGTGTTTCTCACCAGAAGTTTTGTCTACAGACAGGCTGGTGACTGCGGTCAGCGCGTCATGGGAACGACGCATGCCACGTTTGGAACGGGTTGGTTTATTCTGTTGTACGGCCATGGACCTTACTCCTCAATTACTTACGCTTTAAGCTGGCTAATACGGCAAATGGGTTTGGTTTTTGTGCCTCTTCAGGCAGTTCGCCAAAGACCATGTCCGCGTCGGACACTTCACAGTGTTCAGAATCATGCACCGGAACTACGGGCAGGGAGAGGATAATTTCATCCTCGACCATTGCCTGCAGGTCGATTTCACCGAATTCGTTAACCTCAATCGGCTCATACGCTTCCGGTAGTGCTTCGGCCTGTTCGTCATTTCTGACGGGGCTAAAACAATACGTGGTGTGGACGTGATGGGAGAACGGTTTCCCGCAACGCTGGCATTCGAGAGTTACCGTTACCTTTGCATCGCCAGTAATAACGGCGAGACGCTGGTTATCGATAGCGAACGACATGCTGCATTCCACATCGCTGTCCACGCTGACTACAGAATCGGTTACACGTTCAACCTGATCGCGGGCATAGATGCCTTCGTAATCAAGGCGTTTTTGAGCCGTGCGTACCGGATCAAGAGTCAGGGGTAATTTTACCTTTTGCATAGGGCGCGCATATTAACTTTGTAATGTCATAGAGTCAAAGAAAAAGGCAGCCTCAGGTTGCCTTTTGCCATTTATTCGCACACATTGCGGCGCATAGTTTAAGATGATGCTCTGCGAAGCGCTATATGTGGATGAAAAAATATGTCTGATCTTATCCTCGCGTCAACCTCTCCCTGGCGGCGCATGCTGCTGGAAAAACTGGGTTTACCGTTTGAATGTGCCGCGCCTGACGTCGACGAAACGCCCCGGCCTGATGAATCCGCACGTCAGCTTGTCACCCGGCTGGCGCAGGCCAAAGCGCAAAGTCTGGCCACGCGCTTCCCTAATCACCTTATTATAGGCTCCGATCAGGTTTGCGTGCTGGACGGTGAAATCACCGGCAAACCGCACACCGAGGAAAATGCCCGCAGGCAGTTAAGAAAGGCCAGCGGGTCAATCATTACCTTTTATACCGGACTGGCGCTGTACAACTCTGCCAGCGGCCATCTGCAAACCGAATGCGAACCCTTTGACGTTCACTTTCGCCATCTCAGTGATAAAGAGATAGAAGGCTATGTGCGCAAAGAGAACCCGCTGCAGTGCGCCGGGAGTTTCAAGAGCGAAGGATTGGGCATTACGCTGTTCGAACGGCTGGAAGGCCGCGACCCGAACACCCTGGTCGGTTTACCCTTAATCGCGCTCAGTCAGATGTTGCGCCGTGAAAACTACAACCCGCTGTTAGGCTGAGGCAAAAAAAACGGCGGAACTGATTCCGCCGTTGCGCTTATTTGCTCTTCCGTAGCACCTGTAAACAGTGCTTCAGCTGGTTGTCCAGCGGCGCCTCAACGCGCATCACCTCCCCGCTCCCCGGGTGGGTAAACTTCAGCGCCGCCGCGTGCAGGAACAGGCGGTTTAAGCCGGTAGCGGACAGCTGCTTGTCGAACTCGCGGTCGCCATAGCGGTCGTCAAATGCGATAGGATGGCCGGCATACTGCGTATGAACGCGGATCTGATGCGTGCGGCCGGTGACCGGGCTGCAGCGCACCAGCGTGGCGAATTCGTAACGCTCTTCCACTTTAAAGCGCGTCTCCGACGGCTTGCCTTCCTGACTCACGCGAACGATGCGCTCCCCGCTCTGCAGAATATTCTTCAACAGCGGGGCCTGGACCACTTTGGTATGCGACTGCCACTGGCCGCGCACCAGCGCCAGATAATCTTTCTGCATGCCTTTATCGCGCAGTTGCTCGTGCAGCGAACGCAGCGCTGAGCGCTTTTTCGCCACCAGCAGCACGCCGGAGGTATCCCGGTCGAGACGATGCACCAGCTCAAGGAAGCGCGCCTCCGGGCGCAGGGCGCGCAGCCCTTCAATCACGCCGAAGCTCAGGCCGCTGCCGCCGTGTACCGCAGTACCAGAAGGCTTATTGAGCACCAGAATATGATCGTCTTCATAGAGGATCACCTCAGAGAGCGCGGCCACTTTCTGCAGGTGCGGCGATACCGCCTCTTCTTCACGCTCCGCCACGCGTACCGGCGGGATACGGACTTCATCGCCCGCTTCCAGCTTATACTCCGGCTTCACGCGCTTTTTGTTTACCCGCACCTCGCCTTTACGCAGGATGCGATAAATCATGCTCTTCGGTACGCCTTTCAATTGCGTACGCAAAAAGTTGTCGATACGTTGCCCCGCTTCATCAGCAGCAATGGCAACCATTTTTACGGTTGGGGTCTCAGTTTTCATGGTGCGCGATTCTAAATAGCCGGACGCATTAGCGCCACTCATTTTTATATGCTTATATTTATCATTATCCTGTTTTCACGGTTTACCTGACCGCCATTTTGTTTGTTATTAGAACAATCTGTATGGGCAGGTGATAAAACTGTGAGTAACCGGGTGATAAAAGGTGAAAGTCAACTTGCTATAACAAGGTTAGCAATGGAATAATGAGACCGTTTTCCGTATTGCATCTTGTTAGAACAAGACATTAGCGGAATGACCAATTTTGTCTGACCGATCGCCCACGCAGCAATGGCGTAAGACGTTGTGATCTTTCAGACAGTTAGCGGGCTGCGGGTTGCAGTCCTTACCGGTACAGGCTCTATGGATTTCAAGTCGCAGGAAGGCGTCAACTCCGGGACTCCCGGGAGCTCATCTGGATCGCCAGATCGAGGTGAGCAGGTTAAGCCACCATGCCTGCAACGCGAAAGACGACGAGTATAAATGGAATATTCTCTGGTGATACATCCCAGGCTGTTCCCCTGAATAATTGCGCTGTGTTTCCGTTTGAAACACAGGCGACCGACACTCTGCGCCTCTTAAGCGCGCGACAACCGTGAGGTTGGCGACGTGAACCAGACACGAGGCCATCGGTTTTCCCCCGGAAAGGCATTACTCTGCCCGCAGCTTAGTCGTCAATGTAAGAATAATGAGTAAGTTACGATGAAAAGAATGTTAATCAACGCAACTCAGCAGGAAGAGTTGCGCGTCGCCCTTGTTGATGGGCAGCGCCTGTACGACCTGGATATCGAAAGCCCCGGGCACGAACAGAAAAAAGCGAACATCTACAAAGGCAAAATCACCCGCATTGAACCCAGCCTTGAAGCCGCGTTTGTTGATTACGGCGCCGAGCGTCATGGTTTCCTCCCCCTCAAAGAAATCGCCCGCGAATACTTCCCCGCCAACTACAATGCGCATGGTCGTCCTAATATCAAAGACGTACTGCGGGAAGGTCAGGAAGTTATCGTGCAGATTGATAAAGAAGAACGCGGCAACAAAGGCGCTGCGCTCACCACCTTTATCAGCCTCGCGGGCAGCTATCTGGTACTGATGCCGAACAACCCGCGCGCCGGGGGAATTTCCCGCCGTATCGAGGGCGACGACCGTACCGAACTGAAAGAAGCGCTGGCGAGCCTGGAGCTTCCGGACGGCATGGGCCTGATCGTTCGCACCGCTGGCGTCGGCAAATCCGCCGAAGCCCTGCAGTGGGACCTGAGCTTCCGCCTGAAGCACTGGGAAGCGATTCAGAAAGCCGCGGAAAGCCGTCCGGCGCCGTTCCTGATCCACCAGGAAAGCAACGTCATTGTCCGCGCCTTCCGTGACTACCTGCGCCAGGACATCGGCGAAATCCTGATCGATAACCCGAAAGTGCTTGAGCTGGCGCGCCAGCATATCGCCGCGCTGGGTCGTCCGGATTTCAGCAGCAAAATAAAACTGTACACCGGTGAAATCCCGCTGTTCAGCCATTATCAGATCGAATCGCAAATTGAGTCCGCCTTCCAGCGCGAAGTGCGCCTGCCTTCCGGCGGGTCTATCGTTATCGATAGCACCGAAGCGCTGACCGCGATCGATATCAACTCCGCCCGCGCCACCCGCGGCGGCGATATCGAAGAGACAGCCTTCAATACCAACCTCGAAGCGGCTGACGAAATTGCCCGCCAGCTGCGTCTGCGCGACCTCGGCGGCCTGATCGTTATCGACTTCATCGATATGACCCCGGTTCGCCACCAGCGCGCCGTGGAGAATCGTCTGCGCGAAGCCGTCCGTCAGGACCGTGCGCGCATTCAGATCAGCCATATTTCGCGCTTCGGCCTGCTGGAGATGTCCCGTCAGCGCCTGAGCCCGTCGCTGGGCGAGTCCAGCCACCACGTCTGCCCGCGCTGCTCCGGCACCGGCACCGTGCGTGATAACGAATCGCTGTCGCTCTCTATTCTGCGTCTGATCGAAGAAGAAGCGCTGAAAGAGAATACCAAAGAAGTCCACGCCATTGTTCCGGTACCGATCGCCTCCTATCTGCTGAACGAAAAACGTGCCGCAGTGAGCGCTATCGAATCCCGTCAGGGCGATGTGCGCGTTATTATCGTGCCAAACGACGAAATGCAAACGCCGCACTACTCCGTCCTGCGCGTGCGCAAAGGTGAAGAAACCTCAACGCTGAGCTATCTGCTGCCGAAGCTGCATGAAGAAGAAATGGCGCTGCCAGGCGACGATGAGCCGGCGGAGCGGAAACGTCCGGAACAGCCGGCCCTGGCCGCTTTTGTCATGCCAGATGCGCCGCCAGCCCCGATGCTCGAAGAGCCTGCCGCCGCGCCTGTCGCCGCAGCGGCACCGGTCGCGGCCGCCGCACCGGCGCAGCCTGGCCTGCTCTCACGCTTCTTCAGCGCGCTGAAGAATATCTTCTCTGGTGCCGAAGAGGCCAAACCGGCTGAAGTTCAGGTCGAGAAGAAAGCGGAAGAAAAACCGGAGCGTCAGCAGGAGCGTCGTAAACCGCGCGCCAACAACCGCCGCGACCGCAACGACCGCCGTGATAACCGCGACAATCGTGACAACCGCGATAACCGTGACAATCGCGACACCCGTGCGGACAATGCCGAGGGCCGTGAACCGCGCGAATCGCGTGAAGAGAACCGTCGCAACCGTCGCGAGAAGCCGTCGCAGAACGTGGAAGCCCGTGATGTTCGCCAAACCTCAGGCGACGACGCGGAGAAAGCGAAATCCCGTGACGAGCAGCAGCCGCGCCGCGAACGCACCCGCCGCCGCAGTGACGACAAACGTCAGGCGCAGCAGGAAGCCAAAGCGCAGACTCGCGAAGAGCCGGTTGTGCAGGAGACGGAGCAGGAAGAGCGTGTACAAACTCTGCCGCGTCGTAAACCGCGCCAGCTGGCACAGAAAGTGCGCGTTGAGTCCGCTGTCGTCGAGCCAGTTGCCGAGATCGTGCCAGAAGCCGTAGTGGCTGAAGTTATCGCTCCGCACAGCGAGCCGGTGAAAGCCGAGCTGCCGGCAGGGGTGGAGAGCGTTGCGGACCAGGACGAAAATGGCGAATCCCGTGAAGCGAACGGTATGCCGCGTCGCTCACGTCGCTCCCCGCGTCACCTGCGCGTCAGCGGTCAGCGTCGTCGTCGCTATCGTGACGAACGCTATCCGACCCAGTCGCCTATGCCGCTGACCGTAGCCTGCGCATCGCCGGAGATGGCTTCCGGTAAAGTCTGGATCCGCTACCCGGTGGTTCGTCCGCAGGATCAGCAGCCGGAAGAGGTTCAGGTTCAGGACGCCAGCGTCGCGAAAACTGTCGAGGCCGTAGCGGCCCCGGTTGCCGTCGTTGAAACCGTTACCGCTGCGCCGGTCACCGTCGAGCCGGCTACCATGGAACCAGTAACCGCTGAGCCGGTAGTCGTCGAGCCGGTAGCGGCCGCCGAGCCGCTGGTCGTTGATGCTGCGGAAGTTGTCGCGCCAGCAGCCGTCGAGCCAGCGCCTCAGGAGCCGGTCACCGAAGCACCGGCTGTCGAAGCGCCTCAGGCTATCGCGCCAGTGACGCTCGACCCCGAGCCGGTGGTGGTAGAACCTGAAGCGGTGGAAACGACGCCTGTCGTTGCAGCGCCAGTGGAAACTATCGCCCCGGTCGCAGAAACCGTGGAGCAAGCGCCAGTGACCGAAGCGGCCCCTGCCGAACCGGTCAAAGCCGAGCCCCCGGTGAGCAAGCCGGTCGTAGTGGCGGGTCATCGCCATGCCACCGCGCCAATGACCCGTGCGCCAGCTCCGGACTATGTCCCGGAAGCACCGCGTCACAGCACCTGGGTGCGCCCGCCGTTCGCCTTTGAAGGTAAAGGCGCCGCCGGTGGTCATAGCGCGACCCATAAAGCCACCGCTGAACCGACTCGCCCACAGCCCGTCGAGTAAGCGTGCTTAATAAAAAAACCGGCCTTTGGCCGGTTTTTTTATGCGCTTTGCGGACGCTGCATCCCGGCGAGATCCGGCATGATCTCCCGCATCAGGTCGAGGAACTTACGCAGGCGTGTCGGGTAATAGCGCGCCCAGGGATAAACCAGATGAACCGGCAGCGAGGCGGGTCGCCACTGCGGGAACAGCTCAATCAGCCGTCCGGCGGCAATATCCTCCACGACCGTCCAGCTGGACACCATCGCCACCCCCAGCCCCGCCAGCGCGGTGTTGCGCGCGACGTAAAGACTGTCAGTGCTCAGACAGGGAGTAATCGCTGTAGAGACAATCTGCCCGCTTGCCTGATGCCTGAGCCGTACCTCATGCTGATAAAAGGTATTAATGGCGATCCATGGCAGGCCCGATAACGCCTCCAGCGAGGTTAACGGCGGATACTTCGCCAGCAGCTCAGGAGAAGCCACTACGCAGCGCGGCACTTCCGCCAGCAGTACGGATACCGTTGCTGGATCCACCTCCGCCCCCACGCGAATAGCGCAGTCGATATTATCGCTGAGGAAGTCGACGGTATTATCGTTTAGCATCCACTCCACCGACAGCTGCGGATGGCGCTGTAGAAATGCCACCAGCGGCGCCAGCAGTTGCTGCTGGCCAAACGCGTGGGGCGCCCGCACTCGCAGAACGCCCACCGGCCGATCGTCGGCAATACGCAGGTCATCCTCCAGCGCCAGCCAGGCGTCCACCACCTGACGGGCGTGACGATAACAGCGTTCGCCATCGTCAGTGAGCTTCATCGCATGGGTGGTGCGCAGGATCAGCTTAACCCCCAGCAGCCCTTCAAGGGACTGCAGGCGGCGGCTGACGGTCGCCTGGGTAGTGTCCATCTGCCCTGCGGCGGCGGAGAGCGATCCGGCCTCTACGATGCGGATATAGGTGCGCATCAGCTCAATGCGGTCTATACGCTCTTGTCTTTTCATTTTCCTTTTGCCTATACGTGCTACGTATAACCGTTTTACCACCAGCCCGGCTACCGCGCCAGTCGCGTTCAGGGAAAAATAGCCCCATCGCATCTATGAGGCATTGAACATGACACCGACTTCCCTTTCCACCCGCGACGCAGGCTGGATTATCTTCATTCTCGCACTCGGCGCCGGCTTTAGCGTCGCCTCTATTTACTACGCGCAGCCGCTGCTGCCGTTGATGGGCGCCAATCTCCACCTGACTGTAGAAGGTATGGGTCTGGTCCCTACCCTGACGCAGGCGGGTTATGCGCTCGGCATTCTGTTCCTGCTCCCGCTCGGCGACCGCCACGATCGCCGCCGGCTGATCCTGGTGAAAAGCGCGCTGCTGGCGCTCCTGCTGCTCCTGTGCAGCCTCACCGGCCAGCTCAGCTCACTGCTGGTGGTCAGTCTGCTGATCGGTATGGCGGCGACCATGGCGCAGGATATCGTCCCGGCGGCGGCGATCCTCGCCCCGGCGGGCAAGCAGGGAAAAATGGTGGGCACGGTGATGACCGGGCTGCTGCTGGGGATCCTGCTCTCCCGGACGGTCAGCGGCGTGGTGGGCGCCGTATTCGGCTGGCGGGTGATGTATCAGACGGCGGCGGTCAGCGTCGCGCTGATTGGCCTGGTAATGTGGCGCGTCCTGCCGCGCTTCGCTGTGCACTCGACGCTGAGCTATCCGCAGCTGATGGCCTCGATGGCGCATCTGTGGCAGCGTTACCCGGCATTACGCCGCGCCGCGCTAGCTCAGGGCGCGCTCTCCATCGCCTTTAGCGCCTTCTGGTCGACGCTGGCGGTGATGCTCTCCGAACACTATCACATGGGCAGCGCAGTAGCGGGCGGTTTCGGTATCGCCGGGGCCGCCGGGGCGCTGGCCGCGCCGCTTGCCGGCGGTCTGGCCGATAAATTTGGCGCCGGTAAGGTGACACAGATGGGTGCGGCGCTGGTCACCCTCTCCTTTGCCCTGATGTTTATGCTGCCGCTGCTGCCAGTGCACGCTCAGTTGGCGCTGATTGCCCTGTCGGCGATTGGCTTTGACCTTGGCCTGCAGTCAAGCCTGGTGGCGCATCAGAACCTGGTATATGGCCTTGAGCCACAGGCCCGCGGCCGCCTCAACGCCCTGCTGTTCACCGTGGTGTTTATCGGGATGTCGCTGGGGTCGGTGCTGGGCAGTAAGCTGTACGTGCTGGCCGGCTGGAACGGAGTGGTCACGCTGGCAGTGATCACTGGCGCGCTAGCCCTGGCGATCCGTCTGCTGGAGAATGCCCGCATCCTCGCTGCCGAACGCAGCGCATCATAAAAAAAACCCCGCTTCGCCTGAGGCGAAGCGGGGTTTTTCTACCCTCACAACCGCTTACGCCGTGCGACGGACAAACTCTTTCACGCGGAAGCCCAGCACCAGCAGCGTGGCGAAATAGGCTACCACCCCGGCGATAACCACCGCCAGCAAACGCATCAGACGGAACGGCATCGTCCCCAGCGACCACTCAGGCATGAGATGCATGACGCCCAGCAGCGCCGCGGCCATAACCAGCACTGCAATAATCAGACGTAGCAGGAAGGCCAACCAGCCCGGCTGCGGGGTGAAAATTTTCTGTTTACGCAGCTGCCAGTAGAGCAGCGCGGCGTTCAGGCAGGCCGCCAGGCCGATGGACAGCGACAGACCCGCATGCTTCAGCGGGCCGATAAACGCCAGGTTCATTACCTGGGTCATAATCAGGGTGATAATAGCAATCTTGACCGGGGTCTTGATGTCCTGACGGGAATAGAAGCCCGGCGCCAGCACTTTCACCACGATAAGGCCCATCAGCCCCACGGAATAAGCCACCAGCGCGCGCTGGGTCATCGCCGCGTCAAAGGCGCTGAATTTGCCGTACTGGAACAGAGCCACGGTTAGCGGTTTGGCGAGGATCCCCAGCGCCACCGCGCTCGGCAGCGCCAGCAGAAAACAGAGACGCAGTCCCCAGTCCATCAGCCGGCAATACTCGTCATGGTTACCGCTGGCGAAGCTTTTTGACAGCGATGGCAGCAGGATAGTGCCGAGCGCCACGCCCAGCACGCCGGAGGGAAACTCCATCAGGCGGTCGGCATAATACATCCACGACACCGAGCCCGACACGAGGAATGAGGCGAAAATGGTATTGATGATAAGGGAGATCTGGCTTACCGACACGCCAAGGATCGCCGGCCCCATCTGCTTCACCACCCGCATCGCGCCGGCATCTTTCAGATTAATTCGCGGCAGGACCAGCATGCCAATCTTCTTCAGATGCGGCAGCTGGTAAGCCAGCTGCAGCACGCCGCCGACCGTCACCGCCCAGGCCAGCGCCAGCACCGGCGGATGGAAATATGGCGCGGCAAACAGCGCAAAGCCAATCATACTGACGTTGAGGAACGTCGGCGCAAAGGCCGGCACCGAGAAGCGGTTCCAGGTATTGAGGATCGCCCCCACCAGCGAAGCCAGGGAGATCAGCAAAATATAGGGAAAGGTAATACGCAGCAGCTGGGTGGTTAGCGCAAACTTATCGGCGGTATCGGCAAAGCCGGGCGCAGTAATGGTGATTACCCACGGCGCCGCCAGCATCCCGATAACGGTAACGATAGCCAGAGCCAGGGTCAGCAGCCCGGAGACGTATGAGACAAACACGCGGGTGGCATCTTCGCCCTGCTTGCTTTTATATTCGGCAAGGATCGGCACAAACGCCTGTGAGAAGGCGCCTTCGGCAAAAATACGCCGCAGCAGGTTAGGCAGTTTGAAGGCGACAAAAAAGGCATCGGTCGCCATCCCGGCGCCAAAAATACGCGCCACAATCGCATCGCGGGCAAAGCCCAGCACGCGCGAAAACATGGTCATCGAACTGACTGCCGCCAGTGATTTTAAAAGGTTCATTACGCTGTTATTCCAAACCCTGGAGTAAAACGCCCGCAAATGCGGGCGCTGGAAAGTGGCGATAGTCTACCGGGTTCAACATGAATTACTACTGTCAGTTGTTACAATGGATTATTCGCTAATGGCGTCGCGCCACAGTTTCTCAACGATCCGCTGAGCCAGCAGCGCCTGTTCGCCTGCAGTTTCAGGAACTGTCTGATTTTGCACGCATTCGATAAAATGGCGCGCGCAGCCGACAAAGCCGCGCTGCTCAAGGGTGGTTTGCCAGCCGGCAACCGGGCGCTGGACCACGCCATGACCGCACTCCTCCTGCCATTCGCGCATCTCGCTGACGGCATATAGCCCGCCATCCGTGACCGCCTGCACCCACTCGCGCTGGCTGCCTGCGCGACGATGCATGCTGGTGGTGACCTGCAGCCGGGGCGAACTGAACTGATGTTCGGCATAGAGCATTTCGCCCTGCGGGGTGATCTTCAGCGCGCCGCCGCGCAGACGTGCCTGACCGTCGGCCAGCCATAGCGCGGTATCCACCACATGCAGATAGTCATCAAGCAGCGTAAAGCGCAGATCGTTGCCGACGCTATCGCTACGGTGTTTATCCATCCGCAGCGAGGCCGCCTCGCCCAGCCGCCCCTTCAGCTCCCGATAGAGAGGCGCGAAGCGGCGATTGAAACCGACCATCAACGTCAGTCGACGTCGCGCCGCCAGCTCGACCAGCGTCTCCGCCTCACTCAGCTTGTCCGCCAATGGTTTATCCACACAAACATGAACCCCGGCATTCAGTAAGTGATTCACTACTTCATAATGTGAAGCCGTCGAGGTATGGACAAAGACCGCATCGCACTGTGCCGCCAGGGCATCGAGGGAATCAGCGTATGGCATCCGCCAGGTTTCGCAGATCCGCAGCGCCTTCTCTTTACCCGGCGACCAGGCCGCCTGCAGCGTCCAGCTTTCCGCCGCCCCCAGCACCGGCAGCCACGCTTTCTGCGCAATGCTGCCTAAGCCGACCACCCCAATGCGCAATCTTGTCCCCACGTTTTAGTCTCCCAGATGGTGTAACAGCGAATCGAGGCGCGCTTTCAGCTCCGCCACCTCGCCCTCCAGCGCTTCAACCCTGGCGCGCAGATCGCCGTCATCGTCCAGCGGCGCGAGAGCTTCCACTGTGGTGATCAGCGTGTCCATATCGTCGTAAAACAGATGCATATAGCGGCTTTCCCGTTTTCCCGGCTCCCGGGGCAACCGGGCGACGAAGGGGCCATCTTCGCGCGTCGTCAGCCCTTCCAGCACGCTTTCCACTTCCGCCACATCGCTGAACTCATACATCCGCTGCGCCCGGCTGCGTAATTCGCCCGGCGTCTGAGCACCGCGCAGCAGCAGCGTCGTGACCACCGCAACCTCGCCGGCGCTAAGCTTCAGATCGCCAAATTCGGAGTTGCAAAAGCGCTGTTCATACTTGGTGACGCGATTACCGAATCCGCTGACCGTGCGCAGATAGTGCCGTTTCACCAGCGTATCCAGCAGGGCCTGGACCTCGCTTTCGCTCAGCGACATCACTGGCTCGCGGTTGGTTTTCTGATTGCAGGCGGTCACCACAGCATTTACCGACAGCGGATACTGCTCGGGGGTGGTGACCTGCTTTTCCAGCAGGCAGCCAATGACGCGCGCTTCATGCGCAGTTAACTGATATTTCATCCTCTCTCCTTAACGTCCCGCAGACCAGTCCGGCGTCGTTAGCGCCGTCAGTACATGGTCACGCCACTGCCCGTCAATCAGCAGATAATCTTTGGCGTAACCCTCTTTTTCAAACCCCAACCGCGCCAGCAGCGCGCCGCTGCGCTGATTATGCGGCATGTAGTTGGCCATAATGCGATGAATATGCTGCGTGCGCTGCATATAGCGAATCGCCGACGTCAGCGCTTCAAACATCAGCCCCTGCCCCTGCCACTTCTCGCCAATGGAATAGCCAAGATAACAGGCATGGAAAGATCCGCGCACCACGTTGGAGAAATTCGCCACACCGATGATCTCTTTTTCCTCAGGGTCGAGCAGCGCGAAATAAAAAGCTGACCCCTGCTTATGAAACTCAGCGATCATCGACAGACGCGCCTGCCATCCGGAGGGATAGCAGTGGCTGTCGTCACGAACCGGCTCCCAGGGTTTTAAGAACGCTTTATTTTCGGCGTAATAATCGGCCAGACGCCAGGCGTCACGATCGTGAACCAGGCGCACCACCAGCCGGTCCGTCGTCAAACGCACCTTCGGCACGTTACTGCGATAGCCAAACATTTCCTTTTTCAGTCCCCCTGACTTCACTCTTGCTTTCATCACTATACCTTTCCTGCACGATAGTGTGAAAACAGCAACATACCATTTTCTGCGCCATCTCCTCTTTTCGATGAATAGGCTCAATCGATCTTGCATTTTGATAAAAAAATATTGTCGCAAGGGTGCTGGGAAAAGCAGCAGATTGCCCGCAGAATATCCTCGCTTATCTCTATTTTTCCCTGGAGGGGAAATGTCCCGCGTCTCGCAGGCAAGGAGCCTGGGTAAATATTTCCTGTTAGTCGATAACATGCTGGTCGTGCTGGGCTTTTTTGTCGTTTTTCCGCTGATTTCCATCCGCTTTGTCGATCAGATGGGCTGGGCAGCGCTGATGGTCGGCATTGCGCTCGGCCTGCGCCAGCTGGTACAGCAGGGATTAGGCATCTTTGGCGGCGCCATCGCCGACCGCTTCGGCGCGAAACCGATGATCGTCACCGGTATGCTGATGCGTGCCGGCGGTTTCGCGGCGATGGCCGTCGCCCATGAGCCGTGGGTGCTGTGGTTCTCGTGCATACTCTCCGGACTCGGCGGTACACTGTTCGATCCGCCGCGGGCGGCGCTGGTGGTTAAGCTGGTGCGTCCGCATCAGCGCGGCCGCTTTTTCTCCATCCTGATGATGCAGGATAGCGCCGGCGCGGTGATTGGCGCGCTGCTGGGCAGCTGGCTGCTGCAGTATGATTTTCGCCTGGTGTGCAGCGCCGGCGCCGCGCTGTTTATCGCCTGCGCCGCGTTTAACGCCTGGTATCTGCCGGCATGGAAGCTCTCGACGGTGAAAACGCCGATTCGCGAGGGTCTGGGCCGGGTGCTGCGGGACAAACGCTTCGTCACCTATGTCCTGACGCTGACCGGCTATTATATGCTGGCGGTGCAGGTGATGCTGATGCTGCCGATCATGGTGAATGACATCGCCGGCTCGCCGGCCGCCGTGAAATGGATGTACGCCATCGAAGCCACCATTTCGCTCACCCTGCTCTATCCTATTGCCCGTTGGAGCGAAAAACGCTTCCGCCTTGAGCACCGGCTGATGGCCGGTCTGCTGGTGATGACCCTGGCCATGCTCCCCATCGGGATGACCAGCAGTTTACAGCAGCTGTTTACCCTGATTTGCCTGTTTTACATCGGCTCTATCATTGCCGAACCCGCCCGCGAGACGCTGGGCGCTTCGCTGGCGGACGCCCGGGCGCGTGGCAGCTATATGGGTTTCAGCCGTCTGGGGCTCGCCTTCGGCGGCGCGCTGGGTTACGCGGGCGGCGGCTGGCTGTTTGATGCCGGGAAAGCCGTCGGCCAGCCCGAACTGCCGTGGCTGATGCTCGGCGCCATCGGGGTTATCACCTTCCTGGCGCTATGGTGGCAATTCAGTCCGAAACGCTCTGCCTCCGGTATGCTGGAGCCGCGCACCTGATGCGCGCGGCGGCGGATTCTCCTGCTTTCAGCCTATTCTGCTGGCGCGATGGGTGCTGACAGGTCATGATGCTTTGTGTCAGGATGAAGGAAGGTATGAGCTTGAGGAACCCCATGAAAAAGATATTGATCGCCGCCGCGCTAATTGTCAGCGGCCTGCTGAGCGGCTGTAATCAGCTGACCCAATACACGGTAAGCGAGCAGGAGATTAACCAGGCCCTGCAGAAGCGAAACCATTTCGCCAAAGATATTGGTCTGAAAGGCGTTGCCGACGCCCATATCGAACTGCAGAACCTGACCAGCGCTATCGGGCGCGAGGAGCCGGGCAAAGTCACCCTGAGCGGGATCGCCAACGTCGATCTTAACTCCCTGTTCGGCACGCAGAAAGCGACGATCGATCTGAAGCTCAAAGCGCTGCCAACCTTTGACCGAGAGAAAGGCGCCATCTTCCTGCAGGAAATGGAAGTGGTCGATGCCAAAGTGGCGCCGGAGAAGCTGCAGTCGGTTATTCAGGCCCTGCTCCCCTACCTGAATCAGTCTCTGCGCAGCTACTTCAGCCAGCAGCCGGCTTATGTCCTGCGTGAGGACGCCAGCACCGGCGAAGCGCTGGCGAAGAAATACGCCAAAGGTATAGAGGTGAAGCCAGGCGAGATTGTCATCCCCTTTACCAATTAATCTCCAGGGCGCTACGGCGCCCTGAATTTTTTACGGAAATGAGTGCAAAGGAAAACGTTTACGCTTATCCTTAGTGCCCGGCAAAAAACAGCCCTGATGACTGAACCTATTAGCCGGAGCCTTCCATGACAGCACAATCCCAGGTATTGAAAATCCGCCGCCCAGACGACTGGCATATCCATCTGCGCGATGACGATATGCTGAAAACCGTCGTGCCTTATACCAGTGAGTTTTATGGCCGGGCGATCGTGATGCCGAATCTGGTGCCGCCTGTCACCACCGTCGCGGCGGCTATCGCTTACCGCCAGCGCATTATGGACGCCGTGCCGGCCGGGCATGATTTTACCCCGCTGATGACCTGCTATCTGACAGACTCTCTCGACCCAGCGGAGCTGGAACGCGGCTTTAACGAAGGGGTGTTCACCGCCGCCAAGCTCTACCCGGCCAATGCCACTACTAACTCCAGCCACGGCGTCACCAGCACCGACGCCATTATGCCAGTGCTGGAGCGGATGGAAAAACTGGGGATGCCGTTGCTCGTTCACGGCGAAGTCACTCACGCCGAGATTGATATTTTCGATCGTGAAGCGCGCTTTATTGAGACGGTGATGGAGCCCCTGCGCCAGCGCCTGCCCGGCCTGAAAGTGGTTTTTGAACATATCACCACCAAAGACGCCGCCGAGTACGTGCGTGACGGTAATGAACTGCTGGCTGCTACCATCACCCCGCAGCATCTGATGTTCAACCGCAACCATATGCTGGTGGGCGGCATTCGCCCTCACCTGTACTGTCTGCCGGTACTTAAACGCAATATTCATCAGCAGGCTCTGCGGGAGCTGGTCGCCAGCGGCTTCAGCCGCGCCTTCCTCGGCACCGACTCCGCACCGCACGCCCGCCACCGTAAGGAAGCCAGCTGTGGCTGCGCCGGCTGCTTTAACGCCCCGACCGCCCTCGGCAGCTACGCCACGGTGTTTGAAGAAATGAACGCTCTGCAGCACTTTGAGGCTTTCTGCTCGCTAAACGGCCCGCGCTTCTACGGTCTGCCGGTCAATGAGAGCTACGTTGAACTGGTGCGTGAAGAGACGACCGTTGTGGACAGCATTGCCCTGCCTAATGACACCCTGGTGCCCTTCCTGGCGGGTGAAACCGTTCGCTGGACCGTGAAGAAATAAAAACGCAGCCCCCTGTTGTCAACGCTAACCGGATACTGTATAAATAACCAGTATCGAACGCAGGGGGCAATTATGCGCATTGAAGTGTCTATCGCCAAAACGACCGCCTTACCTAACGGCGCGCTGGAAGCGCTGAATAACGAACTCTCTCGCCGTATCGCCGAGCAATTCCCGGCCATCGATAGCCAGGTGAGCGTCCGCTACGCCACCGGTAATCAGCTCTCGGTGTTTGGCGCCCTGAAAGAAGACCAAGACCGGATAAGCGAAATCCTGCAGGAAACATGGGAAAGCGCGGACGACTGGTTTGTCCACGATCTCTCCTGAAGCATGGCGGGATCCAGTTACTCTGGTTTGCTCCCTCATTGTGCTTTTTTTGCCGGGTCGCCCCGGCTTTTTTTATCCCCTCTTCTGTTCAGAATAGTCCTGATTATTCTGCTCAATATCGACTAAAGTGGCCATTTTACGCGCTTATCTTGAGTAAAAAAGCGGCAAAAGAAGAAAATCATGCTGCCTTTCATTTAATTTCTCGAGTTTATTCTTGATCCCTGATATAATTAACTTGCTTCAAAAAATATGCATTAAACCTCGAGAATTGTTGTCTTTTAACATATGAATAAGGGGTTATGATGGAAAAAAATAATGAAGTCATTCAGACCCATCCCCTCGTTGGATGGGACATCAGCACCGTTGATAGCTACGATGCGCTGATGTTGCGCCTGCACTACCAGAACCCCACTCAAGAAAACAGTAATGATGCTGAGATCGGCCAGACGCTATGGCTAACGACGGACGTCGCACGTCAGTTTATTTCAATCCTGGAAGCAGGCATTGCGAAGATTGAATCTGGCGAATACCAGGAAAACGAGTATCGCCGACATTAACGCGGCTTGCGAATGACTTAACATTAAACTTAACAGGCACCTGCGGGTGCCTGAATTATTTTCGGGCTTGTATAAGCACAGGGAGTTAATTACCCTGCTAACAAGGCAATTACCCGGAACTCACCATGCAATACGATCTTATCATTATTGGCAGCGGCTCCGTCGGCGCCGCCGCTGGCTATTATGCGCGCCGTGCCGGACTCAATGTTCTGATGACCGATGCCCATCAACCTCCCCACCAGGAAGGCAGCCATCACGGCAGCAGCCGTCTTATCCGTCACGCCTATGGCGAAGGTGAGAAATATGTTCCGCTGGTGCTGCGTGCCCAGCAGCTATGGGACGAACTGGCAGAGATCAGTGGCGAAGCCGTGTTTGAACGCACCGGCGTCATTAACCTCGGCCCCGCCAGCTCCGCTTTTCTCGCCAACGTCGCCGCCAGCGCCCGTGCGTTCCAGCTTGAGGTGGAAGAGCTTGATGCCCAGGCCGTGATGCAGCGCTGGCCGGAGATACGCCTCCCCGATGACTATCGGGCGATTTTCGAACCCGCTTCCGGCGTACTGCGCAGCGAACTGGCCGTCGAAACCTGGATCCGTCTGGCGCGGGAAGCAGGCTGCGCGCAGCTATTCAACTGTCCGGTCTCGGCTATTCATCACCATGCTGACGGGATCACCATCGATACCCTCGACGGTGAATATCATGGTAAAAAGCTGCTGGTCAGCGCCGGCACCTGGGTCACCCGCCTGCTTCCGGACCTCCCTATCCAGCCGGTACGCAAGGTGTTCGCCTGGTACCAGGCCGATGGCCGTTACAGCAGTAAGAATCACTTCCCGGCCTTCACCGGCGAGTTGCCCAATGGCGATCAATATTACGGTTTCCCGGCGGAAGATAATGAACTGAAAATTGGCAAGCATAACGGCGGCCAGCCGATCTCCACCCCGCAGGAACGGGTAGCGTTTGGCGCTGTCGCCAGCGATGGTTCCGAATCCTTCCCGTTTTTGCGTAACGTCCTGCCTGGCATCGGCGGCTGCCTGCACGGCGCCTCCTGTACCTACGACAATACCGTCGATGAGGACTTTATTATCGATACGTTGCCAGGCAGGCCAGACACGCTGCTGATCACCGGGCTGAGCGGCCACGGCTTTAAGTTTGCGCCGGTGCTGGGCGAAATTGCCAGTCAGTTTGCTCAGGGCGAAGCATCGAGCTTCAATCTGGCCCCCTTTTCTCTGGCGCGCTTTAACGCGTAATGGAATGCGGCACTTTTGCCGTTGGGTAAAGAAACGGCCTCTGCTGAGGCCGTTAGTGATTGAGAGCGGTTATGCGTCGCCTGTTTAATATGCTGGTCAACAACGTGCGCGAGCATTTTATGATCTACCTGGCGCTCTGGCTGCTGCTGGCGATCATCGATCTCGTCTGGTTATGGTTTTTCTGACGGCTCCGGGTCGAGGATCCCGAGTTTGGTATTCAGCCGGCCACGGGATTTATTAAAGATTTTGTTGCCGTTTTCACGCCCGGCGCGCAGCTTACGCTGCTCCTCTTCCGGTAGCTTATGCTCTTCCATGCAGGCTTCGCTACAGCAGCCGGCAAACTTCTCGGCGCAGCTCGGGCACTGGATAAACAGCAGATGGCAGCCATCGTTCAGGCAGTTAGTATGGGTGTCGCACGGCGCGCCGCACTGATGACAGTGCGCGATAACGTCATTGGAGATCCGCTCGCCCATCCGCTCATCAAAGACAAAGTTTTTACCAATGAAACGCACCGGCAGCCCCTGCTCGCGGGCGCGACGGGCGTACTCGATGATGCCACCCTCGATGTGCCAGACCTTATTGAAGCCGTTATGCTTCATCCAGGCGCTGGCTTTTTCACAGCGAATGCCGCCGGTGCAATACATGACAATTTTCTTGTCTTTATGGTCCTGCATCATTTCCACGGCTTTCGGCAGCTGGTCGCGGAAGGTATCCGCCGGGATCTCCAGCGCGTTTTCGAAATGGCCCACCTCATATTCATAGTGGTTGCGCATATCGATAAACACGGCATCCGGATCGTCAAGCATCGCGTTGACTTCCGCCGCCTTGAGATACTCCCCCACATTGGAGGCGTCAAACGAGGGATCGTCGATGCCGTCGGCGACGATACGATCGCGAACTTTCAGGCGCAGCACCCAGAAAGACTTACCATCGTCCTCCACAGCGATATTGAAACGCAGCCCCGCCAGCGCCGGATCGAAGCCATAGAGAAACTCACGCAGAGCCTCAACGTTGCTTTGCGGCACGCTGATTTGCGCGTTGATCCCTTCCCGGGCCAGATAGATGCGGCCAAAGACCTTCAGCTGGGTTAAGGCAACCCACAGCGCATCACGGGTCGCCTGCGGGTCGACAATGGTGAAATATTTATAGAATGAGATCGTCGTGCGCGGCTCGGTCTCAGCCAGCATTTGCGCCTTTAACGTCTCATTTGAAATGCGGTTGTGTAACACTGGCATGGTGTACCTGCTCGACATAGAAATGAGGAAATAAACGGCGGGCATGATATAGCAAAGCTAATTAATTTACATCCCTACATTTTACGCTACATTTCTCTCACCCGGTCGCGCCCCGCTTAACAAAACGAGCTGACTGTCGCCGCCTTTGGCTGGCCGGTAAAAAAATGCGATAATATAAGACGTTGCTCACTGATACGGGTATGAAATGACTCATTTGCCTAAATTTTCTCCGGCGCTGTTGCATCCGCGCTATTGGCTGCTGTGGCTGGGTATCGGCCTGCTGTGGCTGGTTGTCCAACTGCCCTACCCGCTGATCTACCGCCTCGGGAACGCCATCGGCCGTCTGGCCATGCGCTTTATGAAGCGCCGGGCGAAAATCGCCTATCGCAACCTTGAGCTCTGCTTCCCCGAGAAAAGCGAGCAGGAACGCCACCGAATGGTGGTGATGAACTTTGAATCGGTGGGCATGGGGCTGATGGAGACCGGTATGGCCTGGTTCTGGCCGGTTCGCCGTATCGCCCGCTGGACCGACACCATCGGCTTTGAGCATATTCGCGATGTGCAGGCGCAGCAGCGCGGCATTCTGCTGATCGGTATTCATTTCCTCACTCTCGAGATGGGAGCGCGGATGTTCGGTATGAACGAGCCGGGGATTGGCGTCTATCGCCCCAACGACAACCCGGTGATCGACTGGCTGCAGACCTGGGGCCGCTTGCGCTCCAACAAGGATATGATTGACCGTAAGGATCTGAAAGGCATGATCCGGGCACTGAAAAAAGGCGAAGTGGTGTGGTACGCACCGGATCACGATTACGGCCCGACCGCCAGCGTCTTTGCCCCACTGTTTGCGGTCGACCAGGCGGCGACCACCTCCGGCACCTGGATGCTGGCGAAAATGTCCAAAGCCTGCATCGTGCCCTTCGTCCCGCGCCGCAAACCGGACGGTAAAGGTTATGAACTGATTATCCTGCCGCCAGAGTGTTCCCCGCCGCTGGACGACGCGGAAACCACCGCCGCGTGGATGAACAAGATCGTTGAGCAGTGCATCATGATGGCCCCGGAACAGTATATGTGGCTCCATCGTCGCTTCAAAACCCGCCCCGAAGGCATGCCCTCCCGCTACTGATCCCTTTTCCCGGCCGCGCTCATCCCGGCCGGGAAGCTTCGCCGCTCAGGCTTTAGGCTCTCCTTTAGCTTTAAAAGCTCTCCTCCATTGCGGCATCTATTTCTCAGGCGCATAATTAGCAGGCTCATATTTTCTCTTAATTTGACCTGCCGCGCAGGCCAGTGGAACCCTATGTCGTCTGCTGAAACCCCCATTAACTGGAAACGAAACCTGACCGTGACCTGGCTTGGCTGCTTTTTAACCGGCGCCGCCTTCAGCCTGGTCATGCCCTTTCTGCCACTCTACGTCGAACAGCTCGGCGTCACCGGGCATAGCGCCCTGAACATGTGGTCCGGGCTGGTCTTTAGTATTACCTTTCTTTTCTCTGCCATCGCCTCGCCGTTCTGGGGGGGGCTTGCTGATCGCAAGGGGAGAAAAATCATGCTGCTGCGTTCCGCACTCGGGATGGCCATCGTGATGATGCTGATGGGAATGGCGCAGAATATCTGGCAGTTTCTGCTGCTGCGCGCATTGCTCGGCCTGCTGGGCGGTTTTATTCCCAACGCCAACGCCCTGATCGCCACCCAGATCCCGCGCCATAAAAGCGGCTGGGCGCTGGGGACACTGTCTACCGGCGCGGTAAGCGGCGCCCTGCTCGGCCCGCTGGCAGGTGGCTTCCTGGCCGACCACTGGGGATTGCGCACCGTCTTCTTTATGACCGCGGCGGTACTATTTATCTGTTTCTTGTTTACCCTGTTTTTAATCCGCGAAAATTTTGTGCCGATCGCCAGGAAAGAGATGCTCAGTGCCAGAGAGGTGTTCTCCTCGCTGCAGAATCCCAAACTGGTGCTCAGCCTGTTTGTGACCTCGCTGATAATCCAGGTGGCCACCGGTTCCATTGCGCCGATCCTGACGCTTTATGTACGCGATCTCGCGGGCAACGTCAGTAACATCGCCTTTATCAGCGGAATGATCGCCTCGGTGCCGGGCATTGCCGCGCTGATGAGCGCCCCGCGGCTGGGCAAACTGGGGGATCGCATCGGGCCGGAAAAAATCCTCATCGTCGCGCTGATTATCTCGGTGCTACTCCTGATCCCGATGTCGTTCGTTCAGACCCCGCTGCAGTTAGGTATCCTGCGATTCCTGCTCGGCGCCGCGGACGGCGCGCTGCTGCCGGCGGTGCAAACCCTGCTGGTGTACAACTCCACCAGCCAGATCTCCGGGCGAATCTTCAGCTATAACCAGTCTTTCCGCGATATTGGCAACGTTACCGGCCCCCTGATTGGCGCGTCGGTTTCCGCTAACTATGGCTTCCGCGCTGTATTTCTGGTCACCGCAGGGGTGGTATTATTTAATGCGATCTACTCCACCCTCAGCCTGCGTCGGCCAGCCGCGGATACTTCGCATTCAGTAAATTAACGTCGAGAGGGGCTCTGTCCCTTGACGCCGTGCGTACCGCCTTCTATAGATTGAATCGTGTTCAATTCATATTCTTCTCAGGAGATTCGCTATGCCAAAGGATTCGATGTTCTACGCCACGCTTGAAGAAGCTATTGATGCAGCACGTGAAGAATTTCTCGCCAACAACCCTGACAGCGATGAAGAGAGCGCCAACGTTGAGCAGCTCAACATTCAAAAGTATGTGCTGCAGGATGGCGATATCGCCTGGCAGGCCGAATTTTTTGCTGACGAAGAGGAACAAGGCGAATGCCTCCCGATGCTCAGCGGCGAAGCCGCGCAGAGCGTCTTCGACGGGGATTATGATGAGATAGAGCTGCGTCAGGAGTGGCTGGAGGAAAATACGCTCCACGAATGGGATGAAGGCGAATTTCAGCTCGAGCCCTCGCTGGACACCGAAGAGGGGCAGACGGCAGCCGACGAGTGGGACGAGCGTTAATCAGTTATAGGGGCCGTGGCTGGCGTCCAGAGGCAGCAGAAGCGTATCAAATACCAGCGAGAACGGTAGGTCAAGAATGGTGAGATAGCGCCATGCCGAATCGCGAACATCCCACTGTACGCCCGGGTAATATTGATTGCCATGCCCCTGCCCGGGCACCGTACGGCTGATAATGCTGCCGCAGCCGCTGAGCAGCAGCGCCATGGCAATGATCGGTAGTATTCGCATCCACATCCTCGTATTTCAGATAAAAAAATACCGGCATCGCTGCCGGTATTTTCCTTAACGTACGGCTTATTTCGTTTTCAGCGCCAGCGGGTTAAGCGCCAACTGCTGATAGGCGTTCACCCATGAAGAGTATTTCTCCGGCGCGGCCCATACGCGATAGTGCAGACGCGACATGGTTACCGGGTCGCTCAACAGCACCAGTCGACGATCGCGGTTCAGCTTATCCGGCGTTTCATTCAGCGCCTGCTCGACATGGCGCTCGCGGGCGATCTCCAGGATATGCCCCTGACGGTGGCGCGCAGTGGCCATTGCGGTGGCGAGGGCGTTAAACGACGGGTTAAACACCGCGTGCATAAAGCCATCGTCCAGCGAACGCTGACGGTTCATCGTCAGGTACGCATCGGTATCCTTGAGCACCTGCGGCGGCGAATACTCTTCCGGGATCAGGAACAGCTTCCAGCGCTTGGTGCGCAGGCCCACTGTCGCCCGGCTGGAAATCGCCGATACGAACGGCGAGAGGATCAGCGAGACAACAATCGGCGCCAGCCAGAACAGGAAGCGTAGATCCAGCCATGCCATCCCGACCGCCCACACCAGCCCCAGCAGCAGCTGCGAGCCGTGGCGCATAAAGGCTTCCCCCCACGGCGTGGAGTCATCATCACGCTGCGGCGAATTCCATACCACCTCCCAGCCGAGGAAGGCGCTGACCACGAAGACCGTGTGGAACAGCATACGGACCGGCGCCAGCAGGACCGAGAACAGGACCTCCAGCAGCAGTGAAAGCGTGACGCGGATAAATCCGCCGTACTCTTTCGGCCCTTTACACCACACCAGAATAATACTCAGCAGCTTCGGCAGGAACAGCAGCACCATGGTCGAAGCGAACAGCGCGATGGCCAGCTCAGGCCGCCACTGCGGCCACACCGGGAACAGCTGACGCGGCTGCAGGAAGTACTGCGGCTCGGTCAGGGCATGCACCACCTGCAACGCCGTCGACAGGGCAAGGAACATAAACCACAGCGGCGCCGACAGGTAGGACATCACGCCGGTAAGAAACACCGCCCGGTGAACCGGGTGCATCCCTCTGACAAGGAACAGGCGGAAGTTCATCAGGTTGCCCTGACACCAGCGACGGTCGCGTTTCAGCTCGTCCAGCAGGTTCGGCGGCAGCTCCTCATAGGAGCCAGGCAGATCGTAGGCAATCCACACCCCCCAGCCGGCACGGCGCATCAGCGCGGCTTCGACGAAGTCGTGCGACAGGATCGACCCGGCAAAGTTGCCCTCGCCCGGCAGCGGCGCCAGCGCGCAGTGCTCAATGAACGGCTTCACGCGGATAATGGCGTTGTGGCCCCAGTAGTGGGACTCCCCCAACTGCCAGAAGTGCAGACCCGCCGTAAACAGCGGACCGTACACCCGGGTGGCAAACTGCTGGCAACGCGCATACAGCGTGTCCATGCCCGAGGCGCGCGGGGAAGACTGAATGATACCGGCATTCGGGTTCGCTTCCATCAGGCGCACCAGGCTGCTCAGACACTCACCGGTCATCACCGAGTCAGCGTCCAGCACCACCATATAGCTATACTGGCTGCCCCAGCGGCGGCAGAAGTCATCGATGTTGCCGCTCTTACGCTTCACTCGACGACGACGGCGGCGGTAGAAGATCTGCCCTTCGCCCTGCACTTCGGCAATCAGCTCCATCCACGCCTTTTGCTCAGCCACACAGATATCGGGGTTATAGCTATCGCTGAGGATATAGACGTCGAAATGAGCGGCGTTACCGGTCGCTTTCACCGACTCCCAGGTCGCCCGCAGGCCGGCGAAAACGCGGTCAACGTCTTCGTTACAGATCGGCATTATCAGCGCCGTACGGTGCGCCGGGTTCAACGGTTCGTCACCGACCGTCGAGGCGGAAATACTGTACTTATCGCGGCCGATCAATAGCTGCAGGAAGCCCATTAACGCGGTCCAGAAGCCGGCGGAAACCCAGCAGAACAGCACCGCGAAGAGGATCAGAATGCCGCTCTGCAACACGTACGGCAGCAGCTGCATGAACGAGATCCACAGGTTCTGCCCCACCATGTCGGCCGGGTTGATCAGCGCCCAGCCCTGATAAGGCAGAATGGTTTTCATATACCAGGTGGCCACTACGGTCTGCGACAGCGTCAGCAGCAGCAGGATATAGCGACGAATGGTGCCGACGGTACGCCATTTTTGCTCACTCTCGCGCTCTTCTTGCGTCAGACGGGAGAGATAGCGCGGCGTGACATCGCGTCCGCGCAGACGGTCCCAGAAGCGGCCGACCGGGTTGGTACGCCACGGGTCCGGGATCATTGAGGAGCGCTTGGCTTTAGGCATCGCATGCAGCTGAGTACGGCCTTCATCGTCCTTCACCAGCTGATCGCCAGACAGCGAATCCGGCCAGCTATGCGCCAGCCGTGCCTTGACCGACCCCAGCGGGGAGTCGTCTTCGCGGGCGAAGGTCTGATGGTCGTCATCCAGGGCCTGATGAACGGCCTGCAGGCTGGTGTCCGGCAGCGCCGATTTCTCGGCGTCCGACAGCGGCAATGCGTCAATGTACTTTGTTATCTTATTCATTGGCAGGCAGCTGATAGCTCCAGGTTTCGCTCAACGTGTCATCACCGTTAACCAGCGCGGCGCGCATTTCCGTCGTTTTCTTCGGATCTTTCACCTTCAAACGCAGGATCATTCGCCAGCCTTTGGTCACCGGATTGTAACGCACGGTATTTTCAACGATTTCAGCGTTATCGCCGGTACTCGCCTGGGCGGCGACCGGGGTATCCGCCGGCAGTTTTTTCATATCGGCGCCGGTGAAGTCGACAATGAAAGCAATGGTGCCGTCCGGCTGGCGGATCAGGTTCGACTGCTTCACGTCGCCGGTAGAGCGGCGGGTCTGCATAACGTAAGCGTTATCCGGCGCATGCAGCTTGTCTTCATCGCGGCTGAAGGTGATGGTGTACTTGAAGTTCATCTCCTTGCCCGGCTCCGGCAGCTGATCCGGCGTCCAGTAAGTCACGATGTTATCGTTGGTTTCATCGTTGGTCGGGATTTCAACCAGTTCGATTTTCCCTTTGCCCCACTCCCCTTTCGGGGTGATCCAGGCGCTCGGACGCAGGTCATAACGATCGTCGAGATCCTCGAAGCGCGAGAACTGACGGCCGCGCTGCAGCAGGCCGAACCCTTGCGGGTTTTCCATCGCATAGCTGCTAACGGCAAGGTGTTTCGGGTTGTTCAGCGGACGCCAGATCCACTCGCCGTTACCGGCCAGGATCGACAGACCATTGGAGTCGTGTAGCGCCGGACGATAGTTAAGCGCCGGAGAAGGCTGGTTGGAACCGAACAGGAACATGCTGGTCAGCGGCGCCACGCCCAGTTTGCCCACTTTGTCACGCAGGTAAACTTTGGACTGGACATCTACCACGGTGTCGCGTCCCGGCATGATGACAAAGCGATAAGCGCCGGTTGCCCGCGGGGAGTCCAGCAGCGCATAGATAGTCAGACGTTTGTCGGTGGCTTTAGGACGCTCGATCCAGAACTCGCGAAAACGCGGGAACTCTTCGCCGGACGGCAGCGCGGTATCGATAGCCAGGCCGCGCGCGGACAGGCCGTAAACCTGACCCTGACCCAGCACGCGGAAGTAGCTGGCACCGAGCATGCTGACGATCTCATCGTTCTTATCTTTGCTATTGATCGGATACAGTACTTTGAAGCCGGCGAAACCGAGGTCTTTCACCGTGTCTTTATCGTGCTGAACGTTACCAAAGTTAAAATAGTCCGGGCTATATTTAATTTTGCGCACGCTGGTGGCCGTCACTTCATTGATGGTGACCGGCGTGTCGAAGTACATACCCTGATGGTAAAATTCAAGCTTGAATGGGGTTTTCTGGTTATTCCAGTAAGCTTTATCGTGATTAAACTGAATTTGCTGGTAATCCGCGTATTTCATGTCGCGGAAAGCGGAGGGCAGGTTACTCTTCGGCGCTTCATAGCCTTTCCCGGCTAACGTTTTGGCCTCTTTTGCAACGTCATCAATGCTAAATGCCCATGCAGATGAAGTACACAGGGACAACATTACGGCTGCGCTTAACCAACGCATTTTCATCATCTGTGGTTTATGTTTCATATAAGTAAGCACTTCCCCCTTTGTGTGCTTAAATCGATCCGATCTATTTTAATGGAAACTCAGGCAATCCGACAACATAATCCCTGCTTTGTTCAGCGTAGCGGCGCAGGGAATAAACAGTTCGCTATCCCGTTTGCACTTTGCGTGCTTATCCTGGAGACAGGTACCCCGAGTTCATGTAGGGTTGCTGATAATGTAAGCGTTATCATCTTGAGTGATAAGACGAATTATCTGAGATTGTCGTGAATCGTATGAATAATACTCCGGTACAGCGTGAATATTTCTTCGACAGCATCCGCGCCTGGCTGATGCTGCTGGGGATCCCTTTCCACATTTCGCTGATCTATTCCAGCCACAGCTGGCATGTCAACAGCGCTGAGCCCTCGTGGTGGTTGACGCTGTTTAATGACTTCATCCATGCCTTCCGGATGCAGGTCTTTTTCGTCATCTCCGGCTATTTCTCCTACATGCTGTTCCTGCGCTACCCGTTGAAAAAGTGGTGGAAAGTGCGCGTCGAACGGGTCGGTATTCCGATGCTGACCGCTATCCCACTGCTGACGCTGCCGCAGTTTATTATGCTGCAGTACGTCAACGGCAAGGCGGAAAACTGGCACACCCTTTCCGGGTACGACAAATTTAACACCCTGGCGTGGGAGCTTATTTCCCACCTGTGGTTTTTACTGGTGCTGGTGGTGCTGACCTCGCTGGGCGTGGTGCTGTTTAAATGGCTGACGCGCCGCCCAACAGGGGGCGCCTCAGCCTTTGGTGACACTGTCACTATGGGCCAGCTAACGATGATTTTCCTTGCGCTGGGGGTGCTTTACGCGCTGATCCGCCGATCGCTGTTCCTGATTTACCCGCCGCTGCTTAGCAATGGTCTGTTTAACTTTGTGGTGATGCAGACGCTGTTCTATCTTCCCTTCTTTGTGCTGGGGGCGCAGACCTTTATTAATCCGCGTCTGAAGGCGATGTTTACCACCCCGTCACCATGGTGCTGCGCAGCGGCGCTGCTGGGATTTATCGCCTACCGGCTGAACCAGCAGTACGGCTCCGGCGACGGCTGGATGTATGAAACGGAATCGGTGATCACCATGGTGCTTGGGCTGTGGATGGTCAATGTGGTCTTTTCGCTCGGCCATCGCCTGCTGAACTTCCAGTCGGCGCGCGTAACCTATTTCGTCAATGCTTCGCTGTTTATTTACCTGGTGCACCATCCGCTGACGCTGCTGTACGGGGCGTGGATCACCCCGGTCATTAAGTCCAATACCTTAGGCTTTATTGGCGGGTTGGTTTTTGTGGTGGGTATTGCCCTGATCCTGTATGAAATTCACCTGCGCATTCCGCTGCTGCGTTTCCTGTTCTCCGGTAAACCGATGAACAAACCGGCCAAAACCCCAGCCTCGGCCAGCTAACCACTAGCCTGTGCGGCACGCCAGGCGTGCCGTATTATGCCTGCTCGTCAAAAAGCCGGTCGAAAATCATATTGTACAGGGCTTCTAAATCTGCCTTATCGACCGGGGTGGAGGCGCTCAGCTCACAGCGGTAAGCTGCCCCCTCTGTCAGAACGGCGATGAGCTCTGATGCGGCATTGCGTCGCGCATCGCTGAGCCCGGGATGGTAGCGCTGCGACAGGCGACCGCCCTCCTCTTTCAACCGCCGATCGGCCTGCATCAGGATCTCACGCAAGCGTGGGTTACGCGAGGCCTCGGCATTGATCTCCATCAGCAGATAATTATCGCTTTTGGTGGCTGCCGACGTCGGGATCCTGCCGGCCAAAACCGCCGCTTTACGCGCCAGATTGTGGTTCTCATCGATCATCTCCCCGACTCTGGCGTTGACGATTTCGCTAACAATCGCTTCGATGATCGCTTCCTTGCTGGCAAAAATGCGATATAGCTGACCGACGCTCAGGCCCGCTTCCCGGGCGATATCGGCGACGGAAGCGCCGTGCAGCCCCTTTTCAGCGAAACATTTTTGCGCTGCGACAACGATCTCCGCGCGGCGCGCCTGCTGTTTCTGCTGGACTTTTCCTTCTGACACCCTGCTCCCTCCTGCTACCCATCATTCCCGTCAAGACTGGCGGTTATCATAGCCTATTCTGTTGAATCAGGGGTATGACGCCAGCAGGCGGCGATAAATAGCCGCCGTTTCCTCGTCAAAACAGACGAACAGGACGCGCTCAAGAGGATTATAGCGAGTGAGAAACGCGGTGACGGTGCGCACGGCGATCGCCGCCGCTTCCTCTCTCGGATAGCCATACACGCCGGTGCTTATCGCCGGAAACGCAATGGAGCGATAGTTGTTTGCCGAGGCCAACTGCAGACTGTTTTTGTAAGCATCGGCCAGGGTTTGCGCCTCCATGCGGTCGCCGCCGTGCCAGACCGGGCCCACGGTGTGGATCACCGCGCTGGCCGGCAGATTGCCGGCAATAGTAATTACCGCATGCCCGGGAGGGCATTCGCCCTGCTGCTGCAGCACCTGCTTGCAAGCCGCCAGCAGCGCGGGACCGGCCGCCCGGTGGATGGCCCCGTCTACTCCGCCACCACCCAGCAGCGAGGGATTTGCCGCATTAACAATCACATCGACATCAAGTGTCGTAATATCGCCGAGAATTACCTCAGGTTTAACAGCCATTTCTCCTCCTGTCGGCATAGCGTGTGGATACGGCTTTCTGCCGATACTAGGGCATTCTCGCCTGCGGGAGCAAGATTATCGCTTTGTCCGGTGACGAGAAGATAAAAAAACAGGACCCGTAAGGTCCTGTTTTTTAGTCGTCCCGCCGATCAGGCGTTGTCGTTGGCGAACGATTTATGCTTATCCGCACGGGCCGCCAGCCACAGGCCACTATTTTTCATGGCATAGCCAAAGACCAGACCCAGCGCCAGGGAAGGGATCACCAGACGCCAGTCGCCGTCTGCCGCGAAGGTCGCGCAGGCGCCGATAAAGGTGCCCGGGACAAACGACAGTAGCGTCCGTCGCGCCTGAATGCACATCAGGAAGGCGACCACACCGGTCATCATATAGCTGAGGATCTGCACCTGTGGCGCCAGCGCGCTACCGTGGATAATCACTAACGCCCAGGCCACGCCGCTCATCACCGTGCAGGACGAGATGGCCAGCCCTTTCAAGCCGCCCTGCGGGCAGGCGAAATAGGCCGTACAGCCGAGGAATCCGGCCCAGCTCAGCAGGCCGAGAGCGACCGCCACCCACCCCCAAATCCCGGAGAGGATGCCTGTCGTTAATGCGATTGCGAAGAGTATGTTCATGGCGCGTATCCTAGCAGATACGCGCCGGAAGAATGCGATCTAAAACACAGTATATGAATGAACTTTCTTTCAGTTTCATTCAAACAGTGATTTACATCACATATTATTACTCATCTTCTTCCTGAAGCTCGTCCCACATCGCGGCGATGGCGTCGCGGGTCAACGGCGCCATGGTGCGCCAGAACGGCGTGTGCGCATGGGCTTCGACTTTCCCCAGCATCGTCCCGCACCACGGCAGGATATAGTCGGCAAACAGGAGCTCCAGCGTCTCGCTCTGGTCTTCTGCGGCATGATCCTCCAGCCAGGAGGCGGCCAGCAGCAGCGAGCCGAGATGATCCGCCGGACCTTCCCCTGTCGGGATGCCGTGTTCGCTCAGAAAAGCCCGAACTTCCGCTTCCGAGGAACCCTCCACCCACGCGCTACGGTACGGCGGGACGCTGCAGGCTTCACCGACGAACAGCGCATTATAGTCCGTCGCCAGGGATTGCATTTCACAGCTTTTCTGCAGACGCGCCAGCAGCTCGTCCTGCTCAAGCGGCCAGCTGGCGGCCAGTTTGCCCTCGCGGATCAGGGTAAACAGCGGCACCAGCAGCGGGTCCTGCGGTTGACGGTAATACAGCGAACCCAGCACGCGGCAGAGGATTGAAAACTCGTTCATTCAGTTATTCCAGTTATACAAATTAAAGGTCAGCAAATTCCGGGATCGCCGGCATGCCCCGCGACTCGAGGAAGTTAAGCAGGCGACGCGGAGAAACGTTGAGGATCCTCTCCTCCGGGAAATCGACCGCATCAAGGATCTTGCGGCATTCGGTAAATTCCCCAAGGGTAAAGGCGGTGTGAGAGTCCGAGCCCAGCGCCACCCATCCCCCGGCATCACGCACTGCGGCGGCGATGGCCCGGCAGTTGTCTTCACTGCCCACGCGCGATGATACGAACGAGGAGTTATTAATCTCCAGCGCCACCTGGTAGCGAGCCGCCGCTTCGGCAATCGCCGGGATATCCACCGGGTATTTCGGATTACCCGGATGGCTAATCATATGCACTTTACCGCTGGCCATCGCGGCTATCATCGCCTGTGTATGGGTGTCACGATCCTGCGGCGGAAACACCGGCTCATGAAATCCGGCGATGATCAGATCGAGAGAAGTCAACATCGGTCCGGAACAGTCGATCTCGCCTTCAATATTTTTAATATTCGACTCAATACTGCGCAGGATCCCCACCCCGTCTACCAGGCGGGGCCAGATGCGCATATTAACGAAGTGCCAGTAGTGCGGAGCATCCGCCATGTCCGGGCCGTGGTCGGTGATGGCGAAGAGTTTGATCCCTTTACGCTTTGCTTCCGCAATATAATCGTGCAGGGTGCTGTAGGCATGGGTGCTGGCGACGGTATGCATGTGCAGGTCAACGGGATACATCACATTCTCCTCTTCTGTTTGCCGCAAGAATAGCAGGAAACCGGGCTATTGATTAGCAAAAACCCCGCCGTGGCGGGGTTCTCTCGTCTTAATAACCGCGCTGGCGGTCGACCTGACCGCTTACCGGCTCCCCTCGCTCAAGCCGGCTAATGGTCTCCGCAATGTAGGTGATAGCTTCCATTGGACGGGTCACTGCCGCCACATGGGGGGTCATGGCCACCCGCGGATGCACCCATAGCGGGCTCTCCTGCGGCAGCGGTTCGCGACTGAAGACATCGAGCATCGCCCCTTTGAGCTTACCGCTGTTCAGCGCCGCCAGCAGATCCTCTTCAACGACATGCACGCCGCGAGCAAGGTTGAGGACATAGCTCTCATCAGGCAACTGCGCCAGCAGCGTCTGGTTAATAATGCCGGCGGTTTCGGCGGTATTCGGCAGCAGGTTGATCAGCACGCGAGTGCCCTGCAGGAATTCGCCCAGCTCGGCCTGGCCGGCGAAGCTCTGCACCTGCGGCCAGGATTTGCGGCTACGGCTCCAGACGCGAAGCGGGAACCCCCAGGGTTGCAGACTTTCCGCAACCTTCGCCCCCAGCACGCCGGCGCCCATAATCCCGACGGTGAATTCGTCGGCGCGGTACTCGGGCAGCGGCTGCCAGCGGGAAGCCAGCTTCAGCGCCTGATAGTCATCAAAGCGGCGGAACCAGTGCAGCACCTGGCTAACGGCATACTCCTGCATCTGCCGTCCCATACCGGTATCTTCGAGACGAAACAGCGGAATCGACAGCGGCAGCATATCCGGATGGTCGCGCAGCTTGCTGAGAATAGAGTCCACCCCTGCCCCGAGGGCGAACACGGCCTTCAGCGCCCGGCCCTGCAGCATCTCTACCGGCGGATGCCAGACCAGGGCATAGTCCGCCGGCCGATTATCGCCCGCTTTCCACTCGCGCACCCGCGCGCCGGGTAACTGCTTTTCCAGCTCACAGATCCAGTATTGGGTATCAAAGGTCGGATGGTAAAAAATAATCTCCATAGGGGCTCCTGATAGCAGACGCCTTTGGCCGATTGACGCTGGCGTCTTATTTTACTCATTGTTTTCTATTGGTTTGCCAGCATAACAAATTTCCCCCGAGCGAAAAGGGAAAAGCTACTGGCGACAAAAAAAACGGATTTCGCACGTTTAAGGAGCAAGTTGCTCGAAGTTTGTCTAAACGCGCTTTTTTTGCAAAAAGTTGATTGACGGGCGATACGTATTTCCCTACATTAGCGCCCGTTCCCGACAACAACGGGAAAGACAATATGGTGAGGTGTCCGAGTGGCTGAAGGAGCACGCCTGGAAAGTGTGTATACGGCAACGTATCGGGGGTTCGAATCCCCCCCTCACCGCCATATTCGAGATGAGAGCCTGTACGAAAGTACGGGCTCTTTTCTTTTATATTCTCCACAGGGGGGGATGAGAACCCCCGACCGGGGTTCGACAACTGGCGCAGCCAGTTGGACAGACCGCGCACGCAGTAAGCGGGCTGCCCCGCAGGGGCGAGCGAAGCGAGTCAATCCCCCCCTCACCGCCATATCTTAAGAAGAGCTCGTACGCAAGTACGGGCTTTTTTCTTTTATATTCTCTGCCGGGGGGGGGAGCCCCTCGAGAAAAGCCAATCCCGAAGCTAATCCTCCTCCATCCGCTGATACTCTTCGCTGAGGTAGTCCACCAGCGCCCTGACGGAGGGCAGCAGCCCGCGCCGTGAGGCAAATACCGCATGGATCACTTCCCGCCGCGGCTGCCACTCGTCCAGAACCACCTCTAATTCACCTGACGCCAGCTGATCGCGCACCATTAATAAAGGAAGCTGCACCACGCCTACGCCGGCCATCGCCGCCTCGCGCAGCGCCAGCATATCGGTGGTCACCATTCGCGGCGTGAAATACACTTCCGCTCTCGCTCCCCCGGGCCCGGTGAGCTGCCATTTATGCTGATGCTTGTTCGCACCCAGGCTGAGGCCCGGCCAGGCGCTCAGCTCGGACGGCGCCTGCGGACGTCCGAGCCGGGAAATGAGATCCGTGCTGGCCACCAGCCGGTGCCCGCGGTCCGCCAGCACGCGCATCACCAGGTCGCTATCCTCGATGGGCCGGGGACGGACGCGGATCGCCACATCAATGCCCTCCCCGACCACATCCACCCGGCGGTTGGTCGCCTCAAGATGCAGCGTTACCCCAGGATAGCGCGCCATAAATCGCGCCAGCATCGGTCCGATATGGACATGCAGCAAGGTGACCGGACAGGTGATCCTGACGCTACCGCGCGGCTCGGCGCGCAGCGTCTCGACCGCCTGCTGCGCCGCCTCGGCCTCAATCAGCATCGCTTTGCAATGCTGATAAAAGGTCTGCCCGACCTCGGTGACCGCGAACTGACGGGTGGTTCGCTGAATCAAACGCACGCCCAACCGCTCCTCGAGTTGCGCAATGCGGCGGCTGAGTTTGGATTTCGGCTGGTCAAGCGCTCGCCCCGCCGCGGCGAAACCGCCATGGTCTACCACCTGGACAAACCAGGCGAAGTCATTGAGATCCTGCATCCTTCCTCCATTGTTCCATTTTTGGAACAGTATAGGTCATTTTTGCTCACTACCGCATACGTCGTCCCGGATATAAGCTTATTCACATCAGATACCGATACACAGGAGAAAGCCATGAAACAGATCACAGGAGTCTACACCGCGCCTGCGCAGCATTGGGTAGGCGACGGCTTCCCGGTTCGCTCGATGTTTTCCTATCAGACGCACGGCCAGCAGCTGAGCCCCTTCTTACTGCTCGACTATGCCGGGCCGTACACCTTCCCGGCGGGCAGCGAAAAACGCGGCGTCGGTGAGCATCCGCATCGCGGATTTGAAACCGTCACCATCGTCTACGCCGGTGAAGTAGAGCATCGCGACTCCACCGGACGCGGCGGGGTGATTGGTCCAGGCGACGTGCAGTGGATGACGGCGGGCGCCGGGATCCTGCACGAAGAGTTCCACTCGGAGGCCTTCACCCGCAGCGGCGGCGAGCTGAAGATGATCCAGCTGTGGGTCAACCTGCCCGCGAAAGACAAAATGGCGGCCCCCGGCTACCAGAGTATTACCGCCGGGACGATCCCCACCGTGGCGCTGGCGAACGGCGCCGGACAGGTTCGGGTTATTGCCGGCCAGTATGACGACGTCAGCGGCCCGGCCCATACCTTCTCACCGCTTAACGTGTGGGATCTGCAGCTGAATCAGGGGCACGACCTCACGCTGCGCCAACCGGAGGGCTGGAGTACCGCGCTGGTGGTGCTGGAAGGGGAAGTGATCATTAACGGTTCCGAATCTGCTCGCGAAGGCCAGCTGGCCGTCCTGAGCCAGGCAGGTGACGCAGTGCATCTGGAGGCGACCGCCCCAGCAAAAGTTCTGCTGATGGCCGGAGAACCGCTACAGGAGCCGATTGTGGGCTATGGCCCGTTTGTCATGAATAACAAAACGCAGATCGCAGAAGCTGTACGCGATTTTAACAGCGGCCGCTTTGGCCAAATCTAACTGATTGAGGTGAATACTATGTCTACTCCCGCTAACTTTAACGGTGCTCGTCCGGTGATTGATGTTAACGATACCGCAATGCTGTTGATTGACCATCAGAGCGGTCTGTTCCAGACCGTCGGCGATATGCCGATGCCAGAGCTGCGCGCTCGCGCCGCCGCGCTGGCCAAGATGGCGTCGCTTGCCGGGATCCCGGTGATCACGACCGCCTCCGTGCCGCAGGGGCCGAACGGTCCGCTGATCCCGGAGATTCATGAAAACGCGCCACATGCGAAATACATCGCCCGTAAAGGTGAGATTAACGCCTGGGATAACCCGGAATTCGTCGCCGCGGTGAAAGCGACCGGTCGTAAAACGCTGATTATCGCCGGGACCATCACCAGCGTCTGCATGGCCTTCCCGGCTATCGCCGCTGTCGCCGACGGTTATAAAGTGTTTGCCGTGATTGACGCTTCCGGCACCTACAGCAAAATGGCGCAGGAGATCACCCTGGCTCGCGTGGTACAGGCCGGCGTAGTGCCAATGGATACCGCCGCCGTCGCCTCTGAGCTGCAGCGCACCTGGAATCGCCCGGACGCCGCAGAATGGGCGGAGGTGTACACCAAAGTCTTCCCGGCCTACCAGCTGCTGATCGAAAGCTACAGCAAAGCGCAGGACGTCGTGAAGAATAACGAACAGCTGGATTCCCAGCGCTAAAACGCCCGCCCCGCTGAGCCGCAGCGGGGCATTGTTCATTGCGTGAGCGAACGGCAAAGAAAGAAGAAAATATGCTTGACCGTTTTAACGCAACTCCCTATAGTAGCGCCCCGTTGCCCACCCAAGGTGAGCAGCAAGACAATATGGTGAGGTGTCCGAGTGGCTGAAGGAGCACGCCTGGAAAGTGTGTATACGGCAACGTATCGGGGGTTCGAATCCCCCCCTCACCGCCATATTCGAGATGAGAGCCTGTACGCAAGTACGGGCTCTTTTCTTTTATATTCTCCGCAGGGGGGGATGAGAACCCCCGACCGGGGTTCGACAACTGGCAACGCCAGTTGGACAGACCGCAAGCCTGCGAGCGGGCTGCCCCGCAGGGGCGAGCGAAGCGAGTCAATCCCCCCCTCACCGCCATATTTTAAGAAGAGCTCGTACGCAAGTACGGGCTTTTTTTTCGCATGTGGCACCGCAGACATCCCCGGGGTCGGCAGCAATGCCTCTCCCGGGCTACCAGACCCTACCCGCCAGGTAGTCCGGCCACGCGCAGTACCGCCGGGAAGATGCCCAAAAACAACAAAGCCCGGGCTAGCCCGGGCCTTGCTCACAGTATGACGATTAATAATAGGCTTTCAGCGTCCGCTGGCAGAGGGCCGAGCGCACGCAGTCATCGGTGGTGAAACGCACGATGCCGATCATCTCGTCTTCCTCAAAACGCGCCAGCGCATCGCTCAGGCCAGATCTCACGCCAGAGGGCAAGTCGCACTGGGTGATATCGCCATTGACGATGACCGTCACGTTCTCCCCGAGGCGGGTTAAAAACATCTTCATTTGCGCTGCGGTCACGTTCTGGGCCTCGTCCAGAATCACCACCGCATTTTCAAAGGTACGTCCGCGCATATAGGCGAACGGCGCGATTTCCACCTTGCCGATTTCCGGACGCAGGCAGTACTGCATAAAGGAAGCCCCCAGCCTTTTCACCAGCACATCGTAAACCGGTCGGAAATAGGGAGCGAACTTCTCGGCGATATCTCCCGGTAAGAAGCCGAGATCTTCGTCGGCCTGCAGAACGGGACGGGTAACAATAATTCTGTCCACATCCTTATGGATCAGGGCTTCAGCTGCCTTCGCCGCACTGATCCAGGTCTTGCCGCATCCAGCTTCGCCGGTAGCGAAAATCAGCTGCTTATTGTCGATGGCATTCAAATAATGCGCCTGAGCCTCATTGCGCGCCTCAATTGGGGAAGTATCACGGCTGTCCCGCGCCATGCCAATTGCTTCTACGCCACTCATTTGCACAAGCGATGTGACCGATTCTTCTTCACGCTGCTTATGGCTGCGTGAATCCCGTCTCAGCACACGTTTTGCTTCACGACGAGCTTTGATCACTGCTTTTTGTCTTCCCATGGATAGCACCTTGCGTTGTTGGTTTACATCACACGCGTCAACATCGACACGACTATGCGCACGAACGATTGAGGTTTGGCTTCCTTGTAAGCCATTGCTTGCCGGTAGAACTGACAACGAGTCGCGGCTACGCGCACCGCGTACCCTGCCAAGGTTGTAATAATGCGAAGCGGAGAGAGAAAGAGTAAGAAAATCGCTGCCGGAAGCGGGGCTTCCGTGCTGAAGAGTACGGTCTGAGGTTTTACGTTGTCCGGTACGGGACCTTACCATTCGCGATCTCCATAGTGAAACGTCACACTGCCGGGAACTACCGCGTATGTAATAAGTACATCAAAAAAGATTCTTAATGCAACTTATTTTTCACAATGACGCAACAAATAGTTCTTAAGCAAGTGTAGGAGACTATCGGTCATTTGTATTACAGAAATATAACACATGGCAGGAAATATAAGAAAAATGAGAAAAACAGCAGAAAACGCCCTGCCCTTACGGGCAGGGTTGGTATCAGGCCTGCAGCAGCGACTCTCCCAGATAGTGTTTTTCATCCACTACGCCGGGTAAAACAAAGAAGTAGCCCCCGCCGATCGGTTTGACATACTCCTCCAGCGCCTCGCCGTTAAGCCGTTTCTGCACCGTCAGAAAACCCTTTTCCAGATCGTGCTGATAGCAAACGAATAACAGCCCCATATCCAGTTGTCCGGCGTTAGTAACCCCCAGCGAATAGCTGTAGCCGCGGCGCATCATCAGGCTGGACTGGGTTTCCGGCGTGCGGGGATTGGCCAGACGAATATGGCTATCCAGCGCAATGACTTCGCCGTTAGGATCTTTACTGTAATCCGGGGTATCGTGTTCGTTTTTCATCCCCAGCGGCGCACCGGTGTGCTTGTCGCGACCAAAGATCGTCTGCTGCTCCTTGAGCGGCGTCCGATCCCAGAACTCCACGTGAAACTGGATAATTCGCGCCGCCTGATAGCTGCCGCCCACGGTCCAGGCCGGCTCGTCCTGATCGACTGTCACCCACACTACCTTATCCATCAACGCTCTGTCGTGGCTCGCCGGGTTAGCGGTGCCGTCCTTAAACCCCAACAGGTTGATGGGGGTCTCTTTGCCTTTGCTGCGCGCCGCGCTGTCGGAGATAAACCCTTCCCGCTTCCAGCGCACGCTCAGCAGATCCGGCGTATGTTTGATGACATCACGCAGGGCGTGGATCACCGTATCCTGAGTATTGGCGCAGATCTGCAGCAGCAGGTCGCCATGGCACAGCGCGGCATCCAGCGAATCGTTGGGGAAGCGGGTCATCGGCTGCAGCTTTTTCGGTGCTTTATCCGCCAGGCCAAAGCGCTCATCAAATAGCGAATGGCCGACCGAGACGGTGATGGTCAGGTTATCTGGCGCAATCCACGGCCCCAGGATGCCGGAATCCATCGGCGGCAGCCGCGGATTCGGCGTGTCCGGCGCCGGGCCGCCCTGGGTTAAAAAGGCGATACGCTGGGTCAGCAGTCGAAACAGCCGCTCGAGGTCGGCTTTATCAGCCGCCAGCACATCGAAGGCCACCAGCATCATCGAAGCCTGCTGCGGCGTCAGAATGCCCGCCTGATGCCGGCCATAGAATGGCTGCTTTTCCTGGCGCGCGTCGGGTGTGAGCGTCCCCGGGGAACTTTCCGCTTTTGCCGCATGCGCTACCGGGCAGCCGCCGGTGATGGCCAGCGCGCCGCCAAGCGCGCCGATCCCTTTCAGTAAGCGACGACGTGACGGCTCGTTCACGTCGTGGGGTTTCTGCTGTGCCATCGACTTAGTCCAGCCCCAGGATCCCGCGCAGCTGAGCCAGATCTTCCGCCAGGGTGGTGATCGGCCCTTTCAGCGCATTACGGTCGGCGGTGGTCAGCTTATCGTAGGTCTCGAAACCGTCTTTGGTGCGATATTTGCTGAGGATGCTGTCCACTTTCTTAAAGTTGGCGTCCACTTTCGCCAGCAGCGCGCTGTTCTCTTTTTGCAGCTGCGGGCGCAGCAGGTCGACAATTTTCTGCGCGCCGTCAATGTTGGCCTGGAAGTCCCACAGATCGGTATGGCTGTAGCGATCTTCTTCACCGCTGATCTTGCTGGCCGCGACTTCCTCAATTAATCCTGCCGCGCCGCCCACGACTTTTGACGGCGGGAACGCCAGCTCGCTGATACGCTTTTGCAGCTCCAGCACATCGCTGTTCAGCTGATCGGCATATTTTTCCATCCCCTTGACGCTGTTATCGCCAAACAGCGCTTTTTCCAGACGGTGGAAACCGGTAAATTTCGGATCTTCCGCTTTTTTCTCGAAGTCGTCTTCGCGGGCGTCGATGCTGCCGTCAAGGTCAGAGAACAGCTCGGCAATGGGCTCGATGCGCTCGTAATGCTGACGCGTCGGGGCGTACAGCGCTTTCGCTTTTTCGATATCGCCGGCTTTCACCGCGTCGGTAAAGGCTTTGGTGCCGCTAACCAGCTGCGCGGTTTCCGCCGTCACATAGGCTTTATAGGCGGTGATCGCGTCGCCGAGGCTCAGCACCGCATCCGCTTTCGCCGCGTCTTTGGTGGCGGCGCCGGTGACGATCAGTTTGCCTTTCGGGTTGGTGAGCAGGCCACAGGTCATGTCATATTCGCCCGGCTGCAGGTTCGCGGTGAGCTTCTGAGTAAAGCCCGGCGCGATGTTTTCGCGCTCTTCCACCACCATCACCCCTTTCAGAATCTCCCACTCCAGCGCTTTCTGGCTGTGGTTCTGAATAATAAACTGGGTTTTACCCGCGTTAACGGTCACCTGCATCGGCTCGCACTGCTTGTCGTTGACGGTGACTTTGACCTGCGGGATATCCGCAGCCTGAGCACCGAATGCAGAGCTGAGCAGCGCGGCCACGGTCACCCGCAGCGCATTACGGCGAAAATGAATCATCATGATCATCCCTTTCGGTAAGTAGAGTGTCGCTTATAAGCTCGCAGCGCCCGGTCAGGCAGCCCGCGAGGCAGTGGTATTATTCCGCGGCGGCAGGGCAAACAGCACCAGCGCCGGGATCAGATAAAGCAGATAGACAGCCACTTCGCTGACGCTCGGCGTCTCCTGATAACCGAAGATCCCTTCCAGCAGCGTGCCGAACAGCGTATGCGTCGACAGCACGTTGCTCAGATCGAAGGCGGTATCCTGGAACAGGTTCCACAGGCCCGCCTCGTGGAAGGCGCGGATCGCCCCCGCGGCCAGGCCAGCGGCCACCAGCAGAATAAACAGGCTGGTCCATTTGAAGAACACGCCAAGGTTAAGGCGGATACCGCCCCAGTAGATCAGGAAGCCCAGCACGATAGCGGTGGCCAGACCCAGCAGCGCCCCCAGCGGCGGCCAGATGCCGACATCCTGCTGGAAGGCCGCCAGCAGAAAGAAGACCGACTCCAGCCCCTCACGGGCGACCGCGAAAAAGACCATCATCACCAGCGCCCAGCCGTGGTGATTACCGCGCTGCAGCGCCTTGTCCACGGCCTGCTCCAGCTGCTGCTTGACGTTGCGTGAGACATTGCGCATCCAGAAGACCATCCACGTCAGGATCACCACCGCAATGACCGCGACGATCCCTTCGAACAGTTCCTGTTCACGCTGAGGAAATTCACCGGTGGTTTCGTTGATAAAAATGCCTAAGCCAAGACATAGCGCCGCCGCGAGGATCACGCCAATCCACATCACGCCAATCCAGTTGCCGCGCTGGGTGCGTTTAAGATAGCTGGCGATCAGGCTGACAATCAGCGCCGCCTCCAGGCCTTCGCGTAACATAATGAGAAATGGGACAAACATGCCAATACCCTTAAATGTAAAGCACCGTCAACGAATGCAAAAACAGGTAATATTTATGATAGTGATTATCATTACAATGCTCAGAAACACAAGCGAAATGTGCAGAGAATGATGATCAGTTGTAAATAAATCGCTGACAAATAATGACTTATGAAAATATTCGCCTGTTATGAAGGGAAAGAATAAGCAAAGGATTTTTTACGCCAGATATTTACCCGCCGTAGCGGCTATGGCTAAATGGCGGCCTTATTGACTTGCGAAAAGAACAACATGACTGCATTTTTTCATTTCCTGCTGGCGCTGGCGGTGATCCTCGCCCTGGCCTGGCTTGTCAGCTACGACAGACAAAAAATTCGTATTCGTTATATTCTCCAGTTGATTATTATCGAAATAGCGCTCGCTTTCTTTTTCCTGCACGCCGAAAGCGGCCTGTGGCTGGTAAAAAATATTTCCGGCTTTTTTGCTTCGCTGTTAGGCTTTGCCGCCGAAGGGACCAATTTCGTCTTTGGCGGCATGAGCGAAAAAGGCTTAGCCTTTATTTTCCTGGGCGTCCTGTGTCCGATTGTGTTTATTTCCGCGCTGATTGGTATTCTCCAGCACTGGCGGATCCTGCCGATTTTTATTCGCGTGATTGGCACCCTGCTGTCGAAAGTAAACGGCATGGGTAAGCTGGAATCTTTCAACGCCGTCAGCTCGCTGATCCTCGGTCAATCGGAGAACTTCATTGCCTACAAGGGCGTACTGGGCGACCTCTCCTCACGGCGACTGTTCACTATGGCGGCGACGGCCATGTCGACCGTATCGCTGTCGATTGTCGGCGCCTATATGACCATGCTGGACGCCAAATATGTCGTCGCAGCGCTGATCCTCAATATGTTCAGCACCTTTATCGTGCTGTCGGTAATTAACCCGACGCGGCCGGGCAGCGAGCAGGAAATAAAACTCGAGAAGCTGCATGAATCGCAGAGTTTCTTTGAAATGCTCGGGGAATATATTCTGGCCGGCTTTAAAGTGGCGATGATTATTCTGGCGATGCTGATCGGTTTTATCGCCCTGATCAGCGCCATTAACGCGCTATTCGCCACCCTGTTTGGTCTCAGCTTCCAGCAGATCCTCGGCTACGTCTTTTATCCGCTGGCGTGGCTTATCGGCATCCCGCTGAGCGATGCGCTAAACGCCGGCAGCATCATGGCCACCAAACTGGTCGCTAACGAATTTGTGGCGATGATTGAGCTGCAAAAGATTGCCGCCAGCATGACCCCTCGCGGGCTCGGCATTCTCTCGGTATTCCTGGTGTCGTTTGCCAACTTTGCCTCGATCGGCATTATCGCCGGGGCGATCAAAGGCCTGAATGAACCGCAGGGCAATATCGTCTCCCGCTTCGGCCTGCGGCTGGTGTATAGCGCCACGCTGGTGAGCCTGCTTTCCGCCAGCTTCGCCGGGCTGGTGCTGTAAAACAAACGGCGGGGCTGCCCCCGCCGTTTACTCAGAACTGCACGCAGACCGGCTGGTCGACACGCATCACCGACTCCTGCGCGAAGCGTGATTTATAGCCCTGGCGCAGAGCCTCAATACCGGCCTCGCTCTGCGCGTCATGCCCATGGATCACCATCAGCGCCTTGCTCTGCTCCCGCACCACCTGACCATTCTGGCCAAGCCACTGGCCGTGGGCATCAAACACCGTCAGCCCGTCGCGAAAGCGCGGCGTGACGTCACGGTCGACAAACTGTTGCCACTCTTCAGCGGTGATGTCTTTCCCCGCCGGGCGGCTCAGACCGAAGTAAAGCGTGGTTTGCACCATGGACTTATCCGCCGGGCAGACGCCGGGCTTCGGCGCGCTGGTCGATGAACTTCCACCCGCCACGCAGCCGCTGAGTAACCCTGCCAGCACCAGCGCCATTGCACCCTGTCTGAACGTCATCTTTGCTATCCTCATTGTTATTAGTCAGGAAATATCAGCGGATTTTCAGATAATTAGCAAGGGTTATAATATTCCGGCACGGCACCAGGCAATAAAAAGCCCGCCAGCGGCGGGCTCGTGAGCATTAGATGATCTTACTCAGCCGTGGCGCGTACCGGCGGCGGCGTATGGTAGTGGGCATCCGCTTCGGCAAAGCGCTGCTGCATGCTGGCCGACGGCGCTTTATCCAGCAGGCTAAAGACCACAATCCCGATGCTGCCGAAGACGAAGCCCGGAATAATTTCATACAGGCCCAGCCAGCCAAACTGCTTCCAGACGATCACGGTCAGGGCGCCAATCACCATCCCGGCCAGCGCGCCGTTACGGGTCATGCGCGACCACATTACCGAGAACAGGACCACCGGGCCAAAGGCGGCGCCGAAGCCAGCCCAGGCGTAGCTCACCAGACCCAGCACGCGGTTTTCCGGATTGGCCGCCAGGGCAATGGCCACCAGGGCAACCACCAGCACCATCATACGGCCCACCCACACCAGCTCTTTCTGACCGGCGTTTTTACGCAGGAAGGCTTTATACAGGTCTTCGGTAATTGCGCTCGAGCAGACCAGCAGCTGACAGCTCAGGGTGGACATCACCGCCGCCAGAATCGCCGACAGCAGGATCCCGGCAATCCACGGGTTAAACAGGATTTGCGCCAGTTCGATAAACACGCGCTCGGCGTTCTGGTTAACCGCGCCCGCCAGGCTCGGGTTGTTATTGAAGTAGGCGATGCCAAAGAAGCCGACGGCCACCGCCCCGCCGAGGCAGAGGATCATCCAGGTCATACTAATGCGACGTGCGTGAACGATGCTGTGGTGCGAATCCGCCGCCATAAAGCGCGCCAGAATATGCGGCTGACCGAAATAACCCAGCCCCCAGCCCATCAGCGAGATAATCGCCACGAAGTTCAGCCCTTTCAGCATGTCGATATTTTCGATGCTCTTCTGCTTAATCACTTCCAGCGAATCGCCAAAGCCGCCGACGGAAATAATCACGATCACCGGGGTGAGGATCAGCGCGAAAATCATCAGGCTGGCCTGCACGGTATCGGTCCAGCTAACGGCGAGGAAGCCGCCGACGAAGGTATAGATAATCGTCGCCGCCGCCCCGGCCCACAGTGCGGTTTCATAACTCATGCCGAAGGTGCTTTCAAACAGACGCGCCCCCGCGACAATTCCTGAAGCGCAATAGATGGTAAAGAACAGCAGAATAACCAGCGCCGAAATAATTCTCAGCACCCGGCTTTTATCTTCAAAACGGCCGGTAAAATAATCGGGCAGCGTCAGGGCGTTATTATTCACCTCGGTATGCACGCGCAGGCGACCGGCCACCAGCTTCCAGTTAATCCACGCCCCCAGCGTTAAGCCAATGGCGATCCAGCTTTCGGAAATCCCGGAGAGAAAAATCGCCCCTGGCAGGCCCATCAGCAGCCAGCCGCTCATATCCGACGCCCCTGCGGAAAGCGCGGTCACAAATGGCCCCAGACTCCTTCCCCCGAGAATATAATCATCGAAGTTTTTGGTCGAACGCCAGGCAATAAACCCTATCAATACCATACCAAAAATATAAACAATAAATGTCACCAGCATCGGTGTGCTAATAGCCATGCAAAGTCTCCAGAATTTTTATCGACAGCGTCCAACTTCGTCGTTTTTTTCCACTACCGGAACGGGGTAATGGCGCATTGTTTAATTGGGCGACCGTATCCTGACGGAAGCTTCGGTTTTTCACAAACGATTTAACACAGCATTTACACGAAAAACCGACGGCGCAAAACGTCAATTTGTTAGAGGTTGCACTCTCTCACGTTTTTAAAGGTTGCACCAAACAAAAGTGTTAACTCACGCATACAAATACCCTATGAGCCCGGGGTTAAATTTCTGCTATTTTAGGGGTTATTTTTAACAAATTAGCCATTTCACGGCTTCCGTCACAAGCCACAATTAACAAGGTTGCACAAAGTTGCAACATAGTGGATATTTCCATGCAACCGCATAAGCCTAACGATAAATGACAGGAGTTTTGAGCATGGGCACCACCACCATGGGTGTTAAGCTTGACGACGCAACCCGCGAGCGCATTAAATCCGCCGCGAGCCGTATTGACCGCACGCCGCACTGGCTGATTAAGCAGGCCATCTTTAATTATCTGGAAAAACTGGAGAACGACGAGACGCTGCCTGAGCTGCCGGCCCTGCTCTCCGGGGCCGCCAACGAAAGCGATGACGCCAGCGAACCAACGGAAGAGCCCTATCAGCCGTTCCTCGAATTCGCCGAGCAGATCCTGCCGCAGTCGGTGAGCCGCGCGGCGATCACCGCCGCCTGGCGACGTCCGGAAACCGACGCGGTACCGATGCTGCTGGAGCAGGCCCGTCTGCCGCAGCCGCTGGGCGAACAGGCGCACAAGCTGGCGTATCAGCTGGCGGAAAAACTGCGCAACCAGAAAACCGCCAGCGGCCGCGCCGGCATGGTGCAGAGCCTGCTGCAGGAGTTCTCCCTCTCTTCACAGGAAGGGGTGGCGCTGATGTGCCTGGCGGAAGCCCTGCTGCGTATTCCGGATAAAGCCACCCGCGATGCGCTGATCCGCGACAAAATCAGCAACGGCAACTGGCAGTCGCACATCGGCCGCAGCCCGTCGCTGTTCGTCAACGCCGCCACCTGGGGGCTGCTGTTCACCGGAAAACTGGTGTCGACCCATAACGAGACCAGCCTCTCCCGCTCCCTGAACCGCATCATCGGCAAGAGCGGCGAACCGCTGATCCGCAAAGGCGTGGATATGGCGATGCGCCTGATGGGCGAGCAGTTCGTCACCGGGGAAACCATCGCCGAAGCGCTGGCCAACGCCCGCAAGCTGGAAGAAAAAGGGTTCCGCTACTCCTACGATATGCTCGGCGAAGCCGCCCTGACCGCCGCTGACGCCCAGGCCTATATGGTTTCTTATCAGCAGGCGATCCATGCCATCGGCAAAGCCTCCAACGGCCGCGGCATTTATGAAGGTCCGGGTATCTCCATTAAGCTCTCCGCGCTGCACCCGCGCTACAGCCGCGCGCAGTATGACCGGGTGATGGAAGAGCTTTACCCGCGGCTGAAATCGCTGACCCTGCTGGCGCGCCAGTATGACATCGGCATCAATATTGACGCCGAAGAGGCTGACCGTCTGGAGATCTCCCTCGACCTGCTGGAAAAACTGTGCTTCGAGCCGGAACTGGCCGGCTGGAACGGGATTGGCTTCGTGATTCAGGCCTACCAGAAGCGCTGTCCGTTTGTCATTGATTACCTGATTGACCTCGCCACCCGCAGCCGCCGTCGCCTGATGATCCGTCTGGTGAAAGGCGCCTACTGGGATAGCGAAATTAAACGCGCGCAGATGGAAGGTCTCGAAGGCTATCCGGTATACACCCGCAAGGTTTACACCGACGTCTCCTACCTCGCCTGCGCGAAGAAGCTGCTGGCGGTGCCGAACCTGATTTACCCGCAGTTCGCCACCCATAACGCCCATACTCTGGCGGCTATCTACCAGCTGGCGGGCCAGAACTACTACCCGGGCCAGTATGAGTTCCAGTGCCTGCACGGCATGGGCGAACCGCTGTACGAGCAGGTGGTGGGCAAGGTCGCCGACGGCAAACTGAACCGTCCGTGCCGGATCTACGCCCCGGTGGGCACCCACGAGACGCTGCTGGCGTATCTGGTGCGTCGTCTGCTGGAGAACGGCGCCAATACCTCTTTCGTCAACCGTATCGCGGACAATACCCTGCCGCTGGACGAGCTGGTGGCCGACCCGGTCAGCGCGGTAGAAAAACTGGCGCAGCAGGAAGGCCAGGCCGGCCTGCCGCATCCGAAAATCCCGCTGCCGCGCGATCTCTACGGCAGCGGCCGGAGCAATTCCGCCGGTCTCGATCTGGCGAACGAGCACCGTCTGGCCTCCCTCTCCTCTTCCCTGCTCAACAGCGCGCTGCATAAATGGCAGGCATTGCCGATGCTGGAGCAGCCGGTGGCCGAAGGCGAAATGCAGCCGGTGGTTAACCCGGCAGAGCCGAAAGATATCGTCGGCTACGTCCGCGAAGCCAGCGACGCTGAAGTGCAGCAGGCGCTGACCAGCGCTATCAACAATGCGCCGATCTGGTTCGCCACTCCGCCGCAGGAGCGCGCCGCCATTCTTGAGCGCGCCGCGGTGCTGATGGAAAGCCAAATGCCGACCCTGATGGGGATCCTGGTGCGCGAGGCGGGTAAAACCTTCAGCAACGCCATCGCTGAAGTGCGCGAAGCCGTTGACTTCCTGCACTATTACGCCGGCCAGGTGCGCGACGATTTCGATAATGAAACTCACCGCCCGCTGGGTCCGGTGGTCTGTATCAGCCCGTGGAACTTCCCGCTGGCGATCTTCACCGGCCAGATTGCCGCCGCGCTGGCGGCCGGCAACAGCGTGCTGGCGAAACCTGCCGAGCAGACGCCGCTTATCGCCGCCCAGGGCGTGGCGATTCTACTGGAAGCCGGCGTGCCGCCGGGCGTTATTCAACTGCTGCCGGGCCGCGGGGAGACCGTGGGCGCCGCGCTAACCTCCGATGAGCGCGTACGCGGCGTGATGTTCACCGGCTCCACCGAAGTGGCCACCCTGCTGCAGCGCAATATCGCCAGCCGCCTCGATCCCCAGGGCCGCCCGACGCCGCTGATCGCCGAAACCGGCGGGATGAACGCGATGATCGTCGATTCGTCGGCGCTCACCGAGCAGGTAGTGATCGACGTGCTGGCTTCCGCGTTCGACAGCGCTGGCCAGCGCTGCTCCGCCCTGCGCGTGCTATGCCTGCAGGAAGAGGTCGCCGATCACACCTTAACCATGCTGCGCGGCGCCATGAGCGAGTGCCGGATGGGCAATCCGGGGCGCCTGACCACCGATATCGGTCCGGTTATCGATGCGGAAGCGAAAGAGAATATCGAACGCCATATTCAGGCGATGCGCGCCAAAGGCCGCACCGTCTACCAGGCGGTGCGCGAGAATAGCGAAGACGCCCGCGAATGGCGTCACGGGACCTTCGTGCCGCCGACGCTTATCGAGCTCGACAGCTTCGACGAGCTGAAAAAAGAGGTCTTCGGCCCGGTACTGCACGTGGTGCGCTATAACCGTAACGAGCTGGACAAACTGGTCGAGCAGATTAACGCCTCTGGCTACGGCCTGACCCTCGGCGTGCATACCCGTATCGACGAAACCATCGCCCAGGTCACCGGCAGCGCCAAGGTGGGCAACCTGTACGTCAACCGCAATATGGTTGGCGCGGTGGTCGGCGTTCAGCCGTTCGGCGGCGAAGGGTTGTCCGGTACCGGTCCGAAAGCCGGCGGTCCGCTGTATCTGTACCGTCTGCTCTCCAGCCGTCCGCAGGACGCGGTTGGCGTGACCTTCGCCCGCCAGGATGCGGAGCGTCCGCTGGACGCCCAGCTGAAAACGCTGCTGGAAAAACCGCTGCAGGCGCTGCAGCAGTGGGCCGCGGGCCGTCCTGAGCTGCAGGCGCTGTGCCAGCAGTACAGCGAGCAGGCGCAAAGCGGCACTCAACGCCTGCTGCCGGGGCCAACCGGCGAGCGCAACACCCTGACGCTGATGCCGCGCGAGCGCGTGCTGTGCGTAGCGGATAACGAACAGGATGCGCTGATCCAGCTGGCGGCTGTGCTGGCGGTGGGTTGTGAAGTACTGTGGCCGGACAGCGCCCTGCAGCGCGATCTGGCGAAGAAACTGCCGCGGGAGGTCAGCGAGCGCATTCGCTTTGCCAAAGCGGAGCAGTTGCCTGGCCAGGCCTTCGACGCGGTTATCTACCACGGCGATTCCGACCAGCTGCGCGAGCTGTGCGAGCAGGTGGCGGCGCGCGACGGGGCGATTGTCTCCGTGCAGGGCTTCGCCCGCGGCGAAACCAATCTGCTGCTGGAGCGGCTGTATATCGAGCGTTCGCTGAGCGTTAACACCGCGGCGGCAGGCGGTAACGCCAGCCTGATGACCATCGGCTAAAACGGGCTCCCCGGTGGCGCTACGCTTACCGGGGCTACCTACCACCGCCAAAGGGTAGCCCGGATAAGGCGCTGTTCGCCGCCATCCGGGCAATCAGTCTGCGCTGCGATCAGCTAATGACAGCCGACGTCAGCTGTGTTTAATTAAGGCTCCCGGACGGGAGCCTTTTTTATGGGAGCAGAACAATGAAACGCACGTTATTTGCCGTGATGGCCCTGCTGGCCAGCGGCGCGGCGCTGGCGGACGAGTGCAGCAGCGCCAACACCCAAACCGAAATGAATCAGTGCGCGGCTGCGCAGTATCAGGCGGCCGATAAAAAACTGAACGACACCTGGCAGCAGGCCCTGCAGCGGGCGGTGGGTAAACAACAAACATTACTGAAGCAGGCGCAGCAGGCATGGATCGCCTTACGCGACGCCGACTGCGCCTTTCTCGCGTCCGGCGCCGAAGGCGGCAGCATGCAGCCAATGCTGGTCAGCCAGTGCATGACCGATAAGAGCGTGGAGCGGGAGTCTTTCCTCGCCTCGCTGCTACAGTGCGAGGATGGCGATCAAAGCTGCCCGCTGCCGCCCGCCAATTAACGGACGCGAATGCCTTCGATAATCATCCGCTGGACATTATCGACCGTTTGTTCAAAAAAGGCCGCATCCTGCAGCGTGGCGCCGGTGACCGCCTCCACCTGGGTGGCGAAGTCGGCGTAATGCTGGGTGGTAGCCCAGATCATAAAGATTAAATGCTGTGGATCGACCGGCGCCAGCTTGCCGCGGTCGATCCAGCCGGAGACTATCGCCGATTTTTCGTCGACCAGCGCTTTCAGATCCCCGGTCAGTTCGCCCATCAGCAGCGGCGCCCCCTGCAGCATCTCGAGGCAGAAGAGCTTCGAGGCCTGGGGGTGATCGCGGGACACCTCCAGCTTCAGGCGAATATATTCGCGGATCGCCACCAGCGGGCTGATATCCTCACGAAAGGCCTTCAGCGGCGCCAGCCAGATGGCGAGGATCTGCTGCAGGACAGCCACATACAGCGCCTCTTTCGAAGGGTAGTAATAGAGCAGATTGGTTTTCGATACCCCGGCGCGCTCAGCCACCTGCTCCAGCCGCGTACCGTGAATACCAAATTGCGAAAATGCCTCCAGCGCGGCGGCCAGGATGGCCTCCTTTTTGGCGCTGACCGCTTGTGAACGTTTGCCGCTTTTCTTCACCGCGCCCTGTGCCATACATCCTCTCCTTCAGTTGACGCCACCAGCATAGCAAAAGCCCTGCGCCGACACGACCCCATGCACCCTGATTGCGCATGACTGCCGTTTTTTCGTGCACTGATTTTGACCATCCAGTCCACTTTTTTATCGTCCTTTTTAGCAACTCAAAAGTAACACATTAATAACATTAGCATTTATAAAACTGGCATCGCCTTTGCTTTACCTTCTCTGCGAGGTGGTCCAGGGAGAGGCAGGATGCCGCACCATCGCAACCCATCTTCCATGACTGCAGAGAGGTAGGTATGAAAATTGGTGTTTTCGTTCCCATTGGCAACAACGGCTGGCTGATCTCCACCCATGCCCCGCAGTATATGCCGACCTTTGAACTGAATAAGGCCATCGTGCAGAAGGCCGAGCACTACCATTTCGACTTCGCGCTCTCCATGATCAAACTGCGCGGCTTCGGCGGGAAAACTGAATTCTGGGATCACAACCTGGAGTCCTTCACCCTGATGGCCGGCCTGGCCGCGGTGACCTCGAAGATCCAGATCTACGCCACCGCCGCCACCCTGACGCTGCCGCCGGCGATTGTCGCCCGGATGGCCTCCACTATCGACTCCATCTCCGGCGGCCGGTTTGGCGTCAATCTGGTGACCGGCTGGCAAAAACCGGAATATGACCAGATGGGCATGTGGCCGGGAGATGACTATTTCGCCAGCCGCTATGACTATCTCACCGAATACGTCCAGGTGCTCCGTGACCTGTGGGGCACCGGGCGCAGCGATTTCAAAGGTGACTACTTCACCATGAACGACTGCCGGGTCAGCCCGCGCCCGTCGCAGCCGATGAAGGTGATCTGCGCCGGGCAGAGCGATGCCGGGATGGCCTTCTCCGCCCAGCATGCGGACTACAACTTTTGCTTTGGCAAAGGGGTCAACACGCCAACGGCCTTTGCCCCGACCGCCGCACGCATGATGCAGGCGGCGGAAAAAACCGGCCGCGACGTGGGGTCCTATGTGCTGTTCATGGTGATCGCCGACGAAACCGACGAGGCGGCGCGCGCCAAATGGGAACATTACAAAGCGGGCGCCGATGAAGAAGCGCTGGCGTGGCTCACCGAGCAGAGTCAGAAAGATACCCGCTCCGGCAGTGATACCAACGTGCGCCAGATGGCCGACCCCACCTCGGCGGTCAACATTAACATGGGCACCCTGGTCGGATCGTATGCCAGCGTCGCCCGTATGCTTGATGAAGTAGCGAGCGTGCCCGGCACCGACGGCGTGCTGCTGACTTTTGATGATTTTCTTGCCGGCATTGACGCCTTTGGCGAACGCATTCAGCCGCTGATGCGCTGCCGGAACCACATTGCTTCTGTTACCCGTGAGGTGGCCTGATGATTACCCTTCCCGCTCGCCCGGAATCCCTGACCTTCGCGCCGCAGCAGAGCGCGCTGATTGTGGTCGATATGCAGAACGCCTACGCCAGCCAGGGCGGTTATCTGGATCTCGCCGGCTTTGACGTCTCCGCTACCCGGCCGGTTATCGACAATATTAATACCGCCGTCGCCGCCGCTCGCGCCGCGGGTATGTTGATTATCTGGTTCCAGAATGGCTGGGATGATCAGTATGTTGAAGCCGGCGGCCCGGGCTCGCCGAACTATCACAAATCCAACGCGCTGAAAACGATGCGTCAGCGTCCGGAGCTGCAGGGCAAGCTGCTGGCGAAAGGCGGCTGGGATTATCAGCTGGTGGACGAGCTGACGCCGCAGGAAGGCGATATCGTGTTGCCGAAACCGCGCTACAGCGGCTTCTTTAACACCCCGCTCGACAGCATTTTGCGCAGCCGCGGCATACGCCACCTGGTGTTCACCGGGATCGCCACCAACGTCTGCGTCGAATCGACGCTGCGCGATGGCTTCTTTCTCGAATACTTCGGCATCGTGCTGGAGGATGCCACCCATCAGGCCGGCCCGGCCTTCGCCCAGCAGGCGGCGCTGTTCAATATTGAAACCTTTTTCGGCTGGGTCAGCGACGTCGAGAGCTTCTGCCACGCGCTGTCCCCCGCCACCCCGCTGACTTTAGCCAAGGAGAAACGTTATGCCTAAACAGGTGATTATTCCGCCAGGCACCACCGCGCCGATTGCCCCCTTTGTTCCGGGGACGCTCGCCGATGGCGTGGTCTACGTCTCGGGCACCCTGCCGTTTGATAAGCAAAACAATGTGGTGCACATCGGCGACCCAAAGGCGCAAACCCGCCACGTGCTGGAGACCATCAGGAGCGTTATCGAAACGGCGGGCGGGAGTATGGCGGATGTGACTTTCAACAGCATCTTTATCACCGACTGGACAAATTACGCCGCGATTAACGAGGTCTATGCCGAGTTCTTCCCCGGCGATAAACCGGCGCGCTTCTGCATTCAGTGCGGACTGGTGAAGCCCGATGCGCTGGTGGAAATCGCCAGCGTCGCCCATATCGGTACCCCGACATGATGAGGCTCAATATTGCTCCTGCTCCGTGGCCCGGCGCGCCGGTGGTGGTCCTCAGCGCCGGTCTGGGCGGGGGCGGCGGCTACTGGCTGGCGCAGCGCGCGGCGCTGGAGGAACAGTATCAGCTGGTGAGTTATGACCATAACGGGACCGGGGAGAACGCCGGTCCGCTGCCCGCCGGCTACAGCCTGGCGACGATGGCCGGGGAGCTGTTCAGCGCTCTGCAGGCGGCGGGGATCGCCCGCTTCGCGCTGGTGGGCCACGCCCTGGGGGCGCTGATTGGCCTGCAGCTGGCGCTCGATCGCCCCGAGGCGGTGAGCGCCCTGGCGCTGGTCAACGGCTGGCTGTCGCTGTCGCCGCATACCCGCCGCTGCTTCCAGGTGCGCGAGCGTCTGCTGCATGCCGGCGGCGCGCAGGCGTGGGTCGAAGCGCAGCCGCTATTTCTCTACCCGGCGGAATGGATGGCCGCGCGCCTGCCGCGCCTCGAAGCGGAAGATGCGCTTGCCATCAGCCATTTTCAGGGCAAAGAGAATCTGCTGAAGCGGCTGCAGGCCCTGAAGCAGGCTGATTTTTCACGCCGTGCGTCGGCCATCGCCTGCCCGACGCTGATTATCAGCGCCGCTGACGACCTGCTGGTCCCCGCCTCCTGCTCCCGCGTGCTGCAGACGGCGATCCCCGGCAGCCAGCTCGTGGAAATGCCGTGGGGCGGCCATGCCTGTAACGTCACCGACGCCGATACCTTTAATACCATTTTACGCGACGGGCTGTCCGCTATGCTGCCGGTCGCCAGGGAGACCCGATGAACGACGCGATAAACCACACGGCCTGCGAGACGCTGTTTACCCAGGCCCGGACCCACAACGGCTGGCTGGATAAGCCGGTGAGCGATGCGCAGCTGCAGGCCGTCTGGGACCTGATGAAAATGGGGCCGACTTCCGCCAACTGTTCGCCAGCGCGCATCGTGTTCGTGCGCAGCGCGGAAGGCAAAGAGAAACTTCGCCCGACGCTCTCCAGCGGCAATCTGCAGAAAACCATGCAGGCGCCGGTGACCGCCATCGTGGCGTGGGATAGCGCCTTCTACGACCGGCTGCCGACCCTGTTTCCCCACGGTGACGCCCGCAGCTGGTTTACCTCCAGCCCGCAGCTGGCGGAAGAGACCGCGTTTCGCAACAGCTCCCTGCAGGCGGCGTATCTGATTTTTGCCTGCCGGGCGCTGGACCTCGACACCGGGCCAATGTCCGGTTTTGACCGGGAAAAAGTCGACGCGGCATTTTTTGCCGACAACGGCTGGAAAAGCAACCTGCTGGTGAACATCGGCTATGGCGACCCCGGCAAGCTGTACGGCCGCCTGCCGCGTCTGTCCTTTGATGAAGCCTGCCTGCTGGCATAAGGAGTTTACGATGGAGTTAACGGACAAAGCGAGTTTCCGTGACGCCATGGCCCACGTCGGCGCCGCGGTTAACATTATTACCACCGATGGCCCGGCGGGCCGGGCGGGGTTCACCGCCAGCGCGGTCTGCAGCGTTACCGACACGCCGCCGACCCTGCTGGTCTGCCTGAACCGCTCGGCTTCGGTGTGGCCGGTGTTCAGCGAACACCACACGCTATGCGTCAATACCCTGGCGGCCGGACAGGAGACCCTGTCGACGCTGTTTGGCGGTAAAACGGCAATGGACGAGCGTTTTGCCGCCGCCGACTGGCAGACCGGCGCCACCGGCTGTCCGCGGCTGGAGGCGGCTCTGGTCAGCTTTGACTGCCGCATCGACCAGCGCGTCAGCGTCGGGACGCACGACATTCTGTTTTGTCACGTCGTGGCCATTACCCGTCACCCGGAGCCCCGGGGACTGATGTGGTTTGACCGCGGCTATCACACGCTTATGCGACCCGCTTGTTAACCTTTAACCCGGGATATCATCATGGCACTCTTCGATTTTCCTCGCTGGAAGCTGACCTCTCCTGCCGCCGAATCCGGCGTTGTCGCCCCCGATGAACGCTTGTCGGCCGGGCAAACGCTGGTGATGGGCGTGCAGCACGCCGTTGCGATGTTCGGCGCGACGGTGCTGATGCCGTTGTTGATGGGGCTCGACCCGAACCTGTCTATTCTGATGTCGGGCGTCGGCACCCTGCTGTTCTTTGTCGTCACCGGCGGACGGGTGCCGAGCTATCTCGGCTCCAGCGCCGCTTTTGTCGGGGTGGTGATCGCCATTACCGGCTTTAACGGCCAGGGGCTGAACCCTCATCTGAGCGTCGCCCTTGGCGGGATCATCGCCTGCGGGCTGGTCTACACCCTGATTGGTCTGGTGGTGATGAAGATCGGCACCCGCTGGATCGAGCGCCTGATGCCGCCGGTGGTGACCGGCGCGGTGGTGATGGCTATCGGCCTGAACCTGGCGCCGATTGCCGTGCGCAGCGTCTCCGCCAGCGCCTTCGACAGCTGGATGGCAGTGTTAACTGTGCTCTGCATCGGCATAGTGGCGGTATTTACCCGCGGGATGCTGCAGCGACTGCTGATCCTGGTCGGCCTGATCGTCGCCTGCGCGCTGTACGCCCTGCTGGCTAACGGCCTGGGCCTTGGCAAACCGCTGGACTTCTCCCCCCTCGCCCAGGCGACGTGGTTCGGGCTGCCGCACTTTACCACCCCATCCTTTAACGGCCAGGCGATGATGTTGATTGCGCCGGTCGCGGTGATCCTGGTGGCCGAGAACCTCGGGCACCTGAAGGCCGTCGCCGGGATGACCGGGCGCAATATGGACCCGTACATGGGGCGCGCCTTCGTCGGCGACGGGCTGGCGACCATGCTCTCCGGTTCGGTGGGCGGCAGCGGGGTCACCACCTATGCGGAGAACATCGGCGTCATGGCGGTGACCAAGGTCTACTCAACGCTGGTGTTTGTCGCCGCGGCGCTGATTGCCATGCTGTTGGGTTTCTCGCCGAAGTTCGGCGCATTAATCCACACCATTCCCGCGCCGGTAATCGGCGGCGCCTCGATCGTGGTCTTTGGCTTAATTGCCGTCGCCGGGGCGCGGATCTGGGTGCAAAACCGGGTGGATCTGAGTCAAAACAGCAATTTGATCATGGTGTCGGTGACCCTGGTGCTGGGCGCCGGCGATTTCGCGCTGTCGCTGGGCGGCTTTACGCTGGGCGGGATTGGCACGGCCACCTTCGGGGCGATCCTGCTGCACGCGCTGCTTCATCGCGGGACGCGCGAGGCGAAGGAGGCCAGGGTAACGCCGGTGTAAGCCACATTAGCGCGGCGTTGGCGCAGGGAGCGGTGTGGGCCTGGGTGGTGTGATCCTGTAGGCCGGATAAGGCATTTATGCCGCCATCCGGCACCACCACGGGCACGGAACCTGACCGCCCGGCGGCGCTGCGCTTGCCGGGCCTGGAGACTGCCACGGCCTTCCGGGAATGTTTCAGCGATTTTGAGGCCGTCAGCACCGGCAGTTTCAGCAACAATGGTGAATAAATTAACGACAGGTCGTACGAACGCAGGCCGGGTAAGGCGCAGCCGCCACCCGGCATAAAAGCGACGCCGTGCCTGATGCCATCGCCCGGCGGCGCTGCGCTGGCACGGGCCTGGAGACAATCAGAGCCGGACGAGTACCAGCCAGGATAAGCGCCGCTGTCGGGTCAGAAGGAAAATATTATGGCTCGCGGCGATCGGCCAGGTCAGCGAGCGGCTGCGCATCGTCGTTTGTGGAAACCTGCGGCGGCGACTTGCGCTTCCACTTCAGCTCGCTCACCAGCACTCCCGCGAGGATCAAAACGCAGCCGAGCAGGGCCAGCAGCGGCAGACGCTCACCGGCCAGCCGGCCAAAAATACCGGCCCATACCGGTTCACCGGTATAAATAAGGGTGGCCCGCGTCGGCGAGACGCTGCGCTGCGCCCAGTTCATGGTCACCTGAATGATCGCGCTGAAAATCCCCAGCCCCAGCGCGACGCCGAGCAGGGCCGGCGTCAACGACGGCACCGATTCACCTGCCGGCTTCATGGCGGCGAAAGCCACCAGCGACGCGGTCGCCAGCTGCACCACCGTCACCCGGCGGACATCGACTTTTCCGGCCCAGGCGCTGATAAGGATAATCTCCGCCGCGATCGCCACCGCGCTTGCCAGAGTGATCATCTCCCCCACGCCAAGCGCCAGCAGATTATTTTCCGGCCCGGCCAGCAGAATTAAACCAATAAAGGCCAGCACAATCCCCACGCAGGACATCACCCCCGGCATACGTCCCAGGCACAGCCACTGCAGCAGCGGCACCAGCGGCACATACATCGCGGTGATAAAGGCAGATTTACTGCTGGAGATGGTCTGTAGTCCCCAGGTCTGCAGGCCATACCCCAGCGCAATCGCCACGCCAATCGCTACCCCGGCCTTCACCTCCAGCCACGTCAGACCGCGCAGAGTGCGCAGCGAAAGCAGGCCCACCGCCAGCGCGGCGGTCGCGAAACGCAAACCGACAAAAAACAGCGGCCCGCTGAGGCTCACCGCGTACTGTACGGCAAGGAACGTCCCTCCCCAGAACATGGTGATCATGATAAGGAGCGCTTCCTGGCGGCTAACGGAGAATTTTAACGAAGACATAAGACAGCCATGACGATTAACGGGCGACCAGTGTGCAATCCGCCCGGCGGGAGCGCAACCACCGACAGATAAAAAAACCGCCGGCAGATGCCGGCGGCGAGGGCGATGCGGTTGGGTCGGGGAGATTAACACCGCATCAAAGAGAACAGTGCGAGTCGCGCGTTAACTTTCACGACTACCATGACTGTTTTTACCCCCTTTTTTGCCAGCCTCTGAGGCGCGCTGAGGGTCATTTTTAAAATTCCCCCCGCTATGCTGGCCACCTTTACGTCCTGCTTCTGATGCTCTTTCACGGTCTTCAGCAAAGTTGCCGGAACCGCCACGATGGTTTGCCATTACTGACCTCCATTAGGTTAGACATCATAGTGCATTACGCGGGAGCGGCGACGCCGCTGTCCTGCCGCGTATCTATAAGGTTAGTGAATGACTGCGGCTGACGGCGGCGAATGTAATATCCAGAAACAAAGCCAGGCGAAAAAAGCTTCCTCGCGCCGCGAACAGCTTCTAACCGACTCTGCTGGCGAAGAAAAAATAGTCAGCAAAAATGTATCCTGATGCTACATCCTCGCCGCAGCGGCCAAAATAGCAGGCGCAACGCTTCCTCCTTCACTTCCTTTCAGGCCGCGCGGTGCAAGGAAAAGTAAATAACGCTTTGTCATTTTGTTATAAATCAAACAAATGCCCGTTGGATTTGCACTCTCCGGCGGAGGCTTTATCTTTAAAGGTACCAGCTATTTTGCTGGCTTATAATGCAACCGAGGAGTGATGGAAATGGCTAAAATTCTGGTGCTTTATTATTCCATGTATGGACACATTGAAACCATGGCTCACGCCGTCGCCGATGGGGCGAACCGGGTGGACGGCGTTGAGGTGGTTGTGAAGCGCGTGCCGGAAACCATGCAGGCTGAAGCATTCGCCAAAGCAGGCGGGAAAACGCAAAACGCGCCCGTCGCCACGCCGCAGGAGCTGGCAGAGTATGACGCCATCATCTTTGGTACCCCGACGCGCTTCGGCAACATGTCCGGTCAGATGCGTACTTTCCTCGATCAAACCGGCGGTCTGTGGGCGTCCGGCGCTCTGTATGGCAAAATCGCCAGCGTATTTAGCTCAACCGGTACCGGCGGCGGCCAGGAACAAACCATTACCTCGACCTGGACGACGCTGGCCCACCACGGCATGATCATCGTCCCGATCGGCTATGGCGCCCAGGAGCTATTCGATATCTCCCAGGTACGCGGCGGTACCCCTTATGGCGCAACCACCATCGCCGGCGGCGACGGCTCGCGGCAGCCGAGCGAGGAAGAGTTAGCCATCGCCCGCTATCAGGGTGAACATGTCGCCAAACTGGCCGTTAAACTGCACGGCTAATCTTCTGCAGGAGGAGCACTATGCCAACTCAAGAAGCAAAAGCACATCGCGTCGGCGAATGGGCAAGTTTACGTAACACCTCACCGGAAATTGCCGAGGCGATTTTCGAAGTCGCCCACTACGATGAGAAACTGGCGGAGCAAATCTGGGAGGAAGGCAGCGACGAAGTGCTGGCGCTGGCCTTTGCCAAAACCGATAAAGACAGCCTGTTCTGGGGCGAACAGACGATTGAGCGTAAAAACGTCTAGGAGGTTTATCCCCACCTGGGCTCATCCTAACCTGCTAAAAAAACCCGGAGTGCTCCGGGTTTTTTTCGTTATTTCGCCGCCTCGTTGATCACCTTTTTAAAGGTCTCCAGCGGGCAGAATCCCTGGTCATCAACCGGACAGCCGTTAAGCGCCAGAGTGACCCGCTGCGGCGGGGCCTGCAGGGTTAACGCGTCGGCGTTACGCAGTTGCTCGGTACTTTGATAGACATACTCAATCTTCATCAGATCGCGATTGCCGGCGCTGTCATGCCAGCGCTGAAACAGCAGTTTGCCGCCGATAGGAGTGCGCTCATACTGGCCGGGCAGTTGATAGGGCTTAAAGTCCAGGGCGGTGAGCAGCGAAGCGATATTCGAGTCGTGTCCCACCAGCAGCGTGACTTTCGCCTTGCTGGCTCCCTCGCCCACCAGCGCGTTATCGATATATTTAACCAGCGGTTTGGCGACGTTTTGCGCCACCGCCACCGAGGTAAACAGACTATCCTGATAGCCATTTTTCAGCTTCGACAGCACTTGCCACTGCTTATCGCTGGCGATCTCCCCCCACGCCACCTGATCTTTCGGGAAGCCTTCATAATATTGCAGGGTGAAGGCGTCTACCAGCGAGTTGCCAACCTTCAACGGTCCGGACACTCCCGGCTCCTGCTGATAACCGGCGCTAAAGGTATCTTTACCCTCGCTCAGGGAACAGACCTTCTTCTCTTTGCAGGAGGGTGAGTTGCGGTAATCGATCATCGTCTCCAGCAGCTTGTAGCTCTCGGTCAACTGCATTCCCTGGCGCTCTTTTTCCATCGCCTGCAGCGCTTTCTCGCGAAACGCCGGGGAGTCGTCGGTAATAACCGGGTTGAAGGTCGGGTCCATGGTGCCCATCTGAGGCTGGTGATGCACCGGGATGCCGCAGCCCGGGAACGCGCCGGTGATAAAGAACTGCGCGGTGGCGACGGTGCGCTGCAGGCTGTTAGCGTAGGCATAAACCGCGTTTTCCGGCGGGCACTCGCCGCTGGTCACCAGCTTCTGCTGCGCCAGCCATTCGCGCATATAGTGGCCCATATACACCTCCAGCACACCGCCTTTGGTGGTCAGCTGGCCGCCCGGCACATCCCACTGCGGCCAGGCCTTGGCGGTGGACTGCTCCAGCACGCTGCCGTTATTGGCCAACGGCGCACGCAGGTTGTGACGACTCATGATCAGCACCTGCTGCAGCTGATACCCCTCCGGGGCGGCCGTGTCCTGCGCCTGAGCGCCAGCGGATAACATCACCGCGCCGGCAACGGCGGCGGCAAGTAGACGTTTTTTCATCCCTTCATCCTTAGTCATTTATTATCATCGCGTTAATTGTGCCGGATTTATGACATTTTTCCTGGTAATCGCTCGCAAACTTAGACCGTAGCCGAAAATTTCCCCTGCCAGGCAAAGAGTTTTATAATGAAACAATTAACCTGGAGGCTTTCGTGAAACGTACCCGTCTGGAAAACAGCTGTTGCCCTATCGCCCGCTCCCTCGACGTTATCGGCGACTGGTGGTCGCTGCTGATCGTCCGCGATGCTCTGCGCGGGGTGCGCCGTTTTAGCGAATTCCAGAAAAACCTCGGTATCGCCAAAAACATGCTCGCCGGGCGGCTGAAAATGCTGGTGGATGAAGGCATCCTGCGCCTGCAGCCGGCCTCCGACGGCAGCGCCTGGCAGGAGTATGTCCTGACCGATAAGGGCCGTGCCCTGCAAACGGTGCTGGTCGCCCTCTCCCAGTGGGCAGACGACTATCTGTTCGATCCTGACGAACCGGCGACCCGGCTCATTGACCGCCAGCAGCGCCAGCCCCTGCGTAAGCTGGTCCTGCAGGCGGCAGATGGCCGTGAGCTGGCCCCGGCGGACATCACCATCGCTATCCCGCTGAACGACTAAACGCTGCCCGCGACAGGCAAAAATGAAAAAGTCCTGGCAAAATGGTTGCATTATTAAACCTAATATCTCATGCTGAATTTGGTTTAATAATGCAACCTTTTACGAGGCATTTCTCATGACCCAACCATCGCACACAGCTTTTATCACCGGCGCGTCCTCAGGTATCGGCGCGATCTATGCCGAACGACTCGCCGCCCGCGGCTACAACCTGATCCTCGCCGCCCGTCGTGAAGACCGTCTGCAGGCGCTCGCCGACCAGCTGCAGGCGCGCTACGCCATCCAGGCAAGCATCCTCAAAGCCGATCTTAGCGAAGAGCACGGGATTGCCGCCGTAGAGCAGCGTCTGCAGCAGGATCCCGCCATCGACCTGTTCATTAACAACGCCGGCACCGCGAAATTGGCGGGTTTTCTCGCCAGTACGCCACGCGAGCACCAGGCGATTCATACGCTCAACACCACCGCGCTGCTGCGTCTGAGCTATGCCGCGCTGGCCGCTTTCACCCCACGACGCCGGGGGACGCTGATCAATATTGCCTCTATCCTCGCGCTGCATACGCTGCCGGGCAGCGCAGTCTACAGCGCCAGCAAAGCCTGGGTGTTGAGCTTCACCCGCGGCCTGCAGGAGGAGTTTGCCGACAGCGGCGTGCGTATTCAGGCGGTATTGCCGGCGGCGACCGCTACCGATCTGTGGCCGACCTCCGGCGTGGCGCTGGACGCTCTGCCCAGCGGCACGGTAATGACCACCGAGGATCTGGTTGACGCCGCTCTCAGGGGGCTGGAGATGGGGGAACAGGTCACCTTACCACCGGTTCATGACCTGGGACTGTGGGAGACTTTTGAGCAGTCCAGAGTGGCGCTGTTTACCAGCGCGCGAACCGGACAGCCTGCGCCGCGGTATCGATAAGCGGCACCGTGCGGCAGGCGCTACTCCGGTAGCGGAACCGCCGTCAGGGTACAGATCGCCTCGTGCTCGCCGCCGCGGCGATCGGTAATCACCACCTTATCGCCCGCCTTTTTGCCTTCACACGGCTTGAGGACCTGCTCCACGATCCGCTCGCGGCTCGCCTGACGTTCACTTTCAGCCTGACTGGCGAAGGCAGACAGCGCCAACGCTACGCCCAGCAGGCTGAGGGTTTTCTTATACATGACTGACTCTCAGATCGTTCTTATTCGCGGTCAGCGTAACTCGCTGTAGGCCGCACTTCTGTAAAATCACTTAACGGAGTGTTATGCCATTTCAGGTGAAACCCAGGCGGTCACATCCCTGCGGGAAATATTTTATCACAACCCCGCCGCCGGATATTCTCGCGATGAGGCGTCATCTTTCAGACATATCCCGATGTTATCTTCACACAGAGCCCTGTATCTTTTTCCCTTTCCAAACAGAATATTAGGTTGGTCTATGTCGGGTCTTATTCTCTTTATCGTCGCGGTGGCGCTGCTGGGCGTCGCCATCTACAGCCTGGTGTCGTACCTCAAAGAGCGGCGCGCCAGTCAGTTACCTGTCCATAAAAAGAAGAAATAATACCTTCCGTTCCCCACCGTTTTCTGCTGATTTCTTTACCGTCCTGTACTGTCCCTTACCGAAGCCAAAACGAAGGCAGGCCTGCGGGCCTGCCTTCGTTCAGTTTATGCCTCAGAACCTATGACTCCCAGGCCTGCTCCGCTTTAGCGGCATCAAACTGCGGCGGCGGTTTGCGGAAGCGTCGGGTCAGATAAGTCAGGTACAGCAGACCAAGCGCCGCCCACACCAGGCCGAGCGTCAGGGAGGTGGCCTCGAGATTGATCCACAATACCCCGACCGTCAACGCCCCGACCATCGGCAGCAGCAGATAATGCAGTCGATCCTTCCAGGTTTTGTTGTACCCCTTGCGCCGCCAGAAGTGGTTGAACACCGACAGGTTAACGAAGGTGAAGGCCACCAGCGCGCCGAAATTAATCAACGCGGTGGCGGTCACCAGGTCGAAGAACAGCGCCGACAGCGCAACGATGCCCACCATAATCACGTTCAGCGCCGGGGTACGCCATTTCGGATGCACATAGCCAAAAATGCGCTCCGGGAAGACGTTGTCGCGGCCCATCACGTACAGCAGACGGGAGACGCTGGCATGGGAGGCCAGGCCGGACGCCAGGGTGTTAACAAAGGTGGTGCACAGGAAAATCGACTGGAACAGCTTGCCGCCCACGTACAGCGCAATCTCCGGCAGCGCGGCATCGGGGTCTTTAAAGCGATGAATATCCGGGAAGAACAGCTGCATAAAGAACGACGCGACGATAAAGATAATGCCGCCGTACATCGCGGTGAGAAAAATTGCCTTCGGGATCACTCGCGCGGCGTCAGGGGTCTCTTCCGACAGGGTGGTCACCGCGTCGAAGCCGAGAAACGAGAAGCAGACAATGGTCGCGCCGGTAATAATCGGGATCAGATGCGCATTCTGGCTGATAAACGGCTGCAGCGACCAGACGGTACCCACCCCCTCGCCTTTATGCAGCCCCTGCACCACCAGAATGACAAACACCACCATGATCGAAATCTGCACCAGCACGAACAGGGTATTGAAGTTGGCCACCAGGTTAACGCTTTTCAGGTTCGCGGCGGTCAGAATAGCGACAAAGGTCACTACCCACACCCACGGCGGCACTTCGGGGAACAAGGCCGAGAGATAGATCTTCGCCAGCAGGACGTTGATCATCGGCAGAAACAGATAATCCAGCAGCGACGACCAGCCAACCATAAAGCCGACGTGCGGACTGATGGATTTTTGCGCGTAGGTATAGGCGGAACCGGCTTCCGGAAACTGACGCACCAGTTTGCCGTAGCTGATGGCGGTGAACAGCACGCCAGCCAGCGCCAGCAGATAAGACGCCGGAACGTGGCCATTGCTGATGCCGGAGACGATGCCGAAGGTATCAAACACCGTCATTGGCGTCAGATAGGCCAGCCCCATCATCACCACTTGCCAGAGTTTGAGGGATTTACGCAGACGCGGTCTGCCCGCCTGAGCGGCGTTATGCGCCGGAGGATTAATAGCCATCGACCATACCCCCCTTGCTGTTAACAGTTTGCGGGCCCAACGTCCGCGTGACAAACCTGCTTAGCAAAGGGGTAAGGCATAGATAAAAGGGTAAGACGGACCGGTAAGCGGTAGCTGGCTGGCATCCAATGCGGCCTGAGCGGCCTCCCTCTCCCTGCGGATATTTGAACATCTGCATCATCTCATTTCCTCGTCACACACTGTGTCGTTAACTGAAGCCCCGTTGCCGCCTGCGCTCCTTAACGCGACATCCGGGAAATGGCTGGGCTCCCAGCAAAAACGTCGGCCAGGCTCCGCTCAGGCCGTATGATGCTACTGATTACCAAACTTATGGGCCCCTCGCGGGGCGACCATCAGGCGTTTTTCAACATCCACTCAATTTCGGTTTCTGTGATAAGACGCTCAAACTGCAGTAATTCATCATGCTTACAGGCATGGAAAACATGGCAGAAACGCTCGCCGAGGCGCTCACGCAAGTGATCGTTCTGCATAAACTCCCACAGCGCATCGCTCTGGCGGATCGGGAATGGCAGGCCCTCTTGTTCCAGACCGTTACCTTCCACCTCTTCCTGTAAAGGCAGCTGGGGGTTATCCAGCCCGTGCAGAATGCCGGCAAAAATCGCCGCCATCACCAGATACGGGTTGGCGTCCGCCCCCGCGACGCGATACTCCACGCGGTGGTTCTGCCGCTCGCCGCACGGAATACGCAGCGCGACGGTGCGGTTGTTATGCCCCCACGAAGCCTGCGTCGGGACGTACATCCCCGGCTGGAAGCGGCGATACGAGTTCACGTTCGGCGCCAGCAGCGCCATCGAAGCCGGCATCAGATCGATCATCCCGGCCAGCGCGCGTTTGAGCAGCGCAGAGTCTTCCCCATCGCCGTCCACCAGCACGTTTTCCCCTTTATTGTTCAGCATGCTGATGTGGATATGCATCCCACTGCCGGCATGCTCTTCATAAGGCTTCGCCATAAAAGTGGCGTGCATCTTATGCTTCTCCGCCATCAAACGCACGAGACGTTTTAACGCCAGCGCATCATCGCAGGCGTCCAGCACGTTATCGGTATGGTGAAGGTTGATTTCAAACTGGCCCGGCGAGGCTTCCGCCACCGCGCCATCGGCGGGGATCAGCTGCAGTTTGGCCAGCTCGTCGATGTCGTTGAGCACGTCGGCGAAGTGGTTAAGGTTATCGACCGAGTAGACCTGGCTTTGGGTGTTGCGATCGTCGGTGCCCGGCGCACACGGCGGCTGCAGGTAGCCTTCGGCATCGCGTTTGCGGTCCAGTAAATAGAACTCCAGCTCTACCGCTACCACGGGGAACAGCCCGCGCTGGCGCAACTGCTGCCAGAGGCGGTTGAGTACGTTCCGCGGCTCAACGTCAAAGGGAGCGCCATCTTCATCAACCATGGTTAGCTGTACCTGGGCTATCGATTGTGGGTCAGCCGCCGAAGGGGTTAAGGTGCCGGGTACCGGGATGCAGCTGCGATCCGGCTCGCCCATCTCCTGGCCCAGACCGGCCTCTTCCACCACATTGCCGAGAATATCCATCGCAAACACCGAGGCCGGGAAATAACAGCCTTTCTCCAGTTTGCTCAGGCCGGCAACCGGGATGCGCTTGCCGCGGAAGCAGCCGTTCAGGTCAGTGAGGAGGACATCGACATACTGGGTATCAGGGTAGGTTTCGAGGTAGCGCTTCACTTCTTTCGCGAACGCGCTAACCCGTCTCTCTTCCGTTTGCTGAACAAAATTCTCAACTTCTACGATATTGGTTTCCATGATTCACCGCCGTTGGTTGGGTTTCGGTCCTGCACTCAGACCGTTAAATATAATGTCCACCCCATCGACTGTGTATGCAAATAAATTGTTTGTCAAATGTTAAATTAAGTTTGCAAAGGGCTATTTCCACTGCTAGATTGAGAAAATATTGAACGATATGGCCGTTAAACCCGCTATAGCGGTCATAATTTAGTCCACTTTGTGAGGGCGATCATGGAAAATATAATGTACAAGCCAGTTATTGGCGTCGTGATGTGTAGAAACAGGCTTAAGGGTCACCAGACCCAGACCTTGCAAGAAAAGTACCTGAATGCAATTGTTAACGCCGGCGGACTGCCGATTGCCCTGCCGCATGCGCTGGCGGAGCCGGAGCTACTGAACGCGGTCGTTGATAAACTGGACGGGATCTACCTGCCAGGCAGCCCCAGCAATGTGCAGCCGCACCTTTATGGTGAAAACGGCGATGAGCCTGACGCCGACCCCGGGCGTGATCTTCTGAGCATGGCGCTGATTAACGCCGCGCTCGAAAGGCGCATCCCCATTTTCGCCATCTGTCGTGGACTGCAGGAACTGGTTGTCGCCACCGGCGGGACTCTGTATCGTCGTCTGTTCGAGCAGCCTGAGCTCCTTGAACATCGCGAAGATCCTGAACTGCCCGTCGAGCAGCAGTATGCGCCGTCCCATCAGGTTGAGGTTCAGGAAGGAGGATTGCTGTCGCAATTGATACCGGGCTGCAACACGTTTTGGGTAAACTCGCTACATGGGCAAGGGGCAAAAACCCTCAGTCCGCAGCTGCGCGTGGAGGCGCGAGCGCCGGATGGACTGGTGGAAGCGGTCAGCGTGAACGATCATCCTTTCGCGCTGGGCGTACAGTGGCATCCAGAATGGAACAGTAGCGAATACGCCCTGTCGCGTATGTTGTTTGATGGTTTTATCACCGCCTGTCAGGGCCATCATGCTGAAAAGCGGCGGCGCTGACCACTACCGTTAAGGAAATGCAAATATGAGCGATGACGGACTGGCGCCAGGGAAACGTCTGTCAGAGATCCGCCAACAGCTGGGTCTCTCACAGCGTCGTGCCGCCGAACTGTCTGGGTTAACACATAGTGCCATCAGCACCATAGAGCAGGATAAAGTCAGTCCTGCCATCAGTACGCTGCAAAAGCTGCTGAAAGTCTATGGGCTGTCGCTCTCGGAATTCTTTTCTGAACCCGAAAAGCCGGACGAACCCCAGGTGGTCATTAATCAGGATGACCTGATTGAGATGGGAAGTCAGGGCGTTTCCATGAAGCTGGTTCATAACGGAAATCCGAACCGTACGCTGGCGATGATTTTTGAAACTTACCAGCCTGGAACCACGACCGGGGAGAGGATTAAGCATCAGGGTGAGGAGATAGGCACCATACTGGAAGGTGAGATCGTGCTGACCATTAACGGTCAGTCGTACCACCTGGTGGCTGGACAGAGCTATGCCATTAATACCGGCATTCCGCACAGCTTCAGCAACACCTCGGCAGGCATCTGCCGCATCATCAGTGCCCACACCCCCACCACATTCTGATTATTTCGCCTGAACGAGGTTCAGGCTTACTTCAGGCCTGTCGCGACGGAAAATCTATTTTCGTCGCGGCGAAGAACTCGTAGTAATAACGTCTGCGCCGTACGGAATATTATTTCCTGTTGGCCCTGAAATAATTAACGCCAGTGAATGGCGACTCGCTCCTGAATAATTCGGGTTGCAAACAACCTGTCAAAACTCAGGAGAATAAAACGGTATTCAACTCCGGGGATACGCTATGCCCTGCGCCCGGCGCAGTGCCCCCGTGCAGCCTGAAAACGCCGCACTGATTATTTTGCCGATAATGTTTTTAAGGAGTCATGATGAATTTTCAGCACCTGGCTTACTGGCAGGAAAAAGCGAAAAACCTGGCCATTGAAACACGCTTATTTATTAACGGCGAATATTGCGCCGCGGCCGATAATACCACCTTTGAAACGATCGACCCTGCCGCGCAGCAGACATTAGCCCAGGTCGCCCGCGGTAAAAAAGCCGACGTCGAACGGGCGGTGAAGGCCGCGCGCCAGGCTTTTGATAACGGCGACTGGTCGCAGGCCTCTCCGACCCGGCGTAAAGCGGTTCTCACTCGCTTTGCTGATCTGATGGAGGCCCATCGTGAAGAGCTGGCGCTGCTGGAAACGCTGGATACCGGCAAGCCGATTCGCCACAGCCTGCGCGACGATATTCCCGGCGCCGCCCGCGCCATTCGCTGGTATGCCGAAGCGCTGGATAAAGTCTATGGCGAAGTGGCCCCCACCGGCAGCAACGAGCTGGCGATGATCGTTCGCGAACCAATTGGCGTGATCGCCGCGGTGGTGCCGTGGAACTTCCCGCTGCTGCTGGCCTGCTGGAAACTCGGCCCGGCGCTGGCGGCGGGCAATAGCGTAATCCTCAAACCCTCGGAAAAATCGCCGCTTACCGCCCTGCGTCTGGCCGGGCTGGCGAAAGAGGCCGGCCTGCCGGACGGCGTGTTGAACGTGGTCAGCGGCTTTGGCCACGAGGCCGGGCAGGCGCTGGCCCTGCATCCTGATGTTGAAGTCATCACCTTCACCGGTTCCACCCGCACCGGCAAGCAGCTGCTGAAAGACGCCGGCGACAGCAATATGAAGCGCGTGTGGCTGGAAGCGGGCGGCAAGAGCGCCAACATTGTCTTCGCCGATTGCCCGGATCTGCAACAAGCGGTTCGCGCCACCGCCGGCGGCATCTTCTACAACCAGGGACAGGTGTGCATCGCCGGGACCCGTCTGCTGCTCGAGGAGAGCATCGCTGACGAGTTCCTGGCACGGCTGAAAGCTGAGGCGCAACACTGGCAGCCGGGCAACCCGCTCGATCCGGACACCACCATGGGCATGCTGATTGACAATACCCATGCCGACAACGTGCATAGCTTTATTCGCGGCGGCGAAAGCCAAAGCACCCTGTTCCTCGACGGACGGAAAAACCCGTGGCCTGCCGCCGTTGGCCCGACCATTTTCGTTGACGTCGACCCGGCATCAACCCTCAGCCGGGAAGAGATCTTCGGCCCGGTGCTGGTGGTGACCCGCTTCAAAAGCGAAGAAGAGGCGCTAAAGCTCGCCAATGACAGCGACTACGGCTTGGGCGCCGCGGTGTGGACCCGCGATCTCTCCCGCGCCCACCGCATGAGCCGCCGCCTGAAGGCCGGCTCGGTCTTCGTCAACAACTATAACGATGGTGATATGACCGTTCCGTTCGGCGGCTACAAGCAGAGCGGCAACGGGCGCGATAAATCGCTGCACGCGCTGGAAAAATTCACCGAACTGAAAACCATCTGGATTGCCCTGGAGTCTTGATCATGACTGAACATACCACTAGCTACTATGCCGCCAGCGCCAACAAGTATGAACCGTTCCCGACGCTGGAGGGATCCATCAACTGTGACGTCTGCGTCGTCGGCGGCGGCTACACCGGCCTCTCGTCTGCCCTGCATCTGGCCGAAATGGGCTACGACGTGGTGGTGCTGGAAGGGGCGCGCATCGGCTTCGGCGCCAGCGGCCGCAACGGCGGGCAGCTGGTCAACTCCTATAGCCGCGATATCGACGTCATTGAAAAGAACTACGGCCCGGATGCGGCAAAAATGCTCGGCAGCATGATGTTCGAAGGCGGCGATATCATCCGCGAACGCATCCAGCGGTATCAGATCCAGTGCGATTACCGCCCGGGCGGCCTGTTCGTGGCGATGAACCATAAACAGCTGGAAACCCTGGAAGAGCAGAAAGCCAACTGGGAGCGCTACGGCAACACCCAGCTGGAGCTGCTGGACAGAGAGGCCATTCGTCGCGAAGTGGACAGCGACCGCTACGTCGGCGCCCTGCTCGACCACAGCGGCGGCCATATTCACCCGCTGAACCTCGCCATCGGCGAAGCGGATGCCATTCGCCTGAACGGCGGCCGGGTGTATGAGCAGTCGCCGGTCACCCGCATCCAGCACACCAGCCCGGCGGTGGTCAGCACCGCGCGCGGCCAGGTCACCGCGCGCTACGTGATCGTCGCCGGCAACGCCTATCTCGGCGATAAACTGGAGCCGGAGCTGGCGAAACGCAGCATGCCGTGCGGCACCCAGGTGGTCACTACCGCTCCGCTGTCGGAAGAGGTCGCCCGCTCGCTGATCCCGAAAAACTACTGTGTGGAAGACTGTAACTACCTGCTGGACTACTACCGTCTGACCGGCGACAACCGTCTGCTGTACGGCGGCGGCGTGGTCTACGGCGCGCGCGATCCGGACGACGTGGAGCGGCTGATTATGCCGAAACTGCTGAAAACCTTCCCGCAGCTGCAGGGGGTGAAGATTGACTACCGCTGGACCGGCAACTTCCTGCTAACCCTGTCGCGGATGCCGCAGTTCGGGCGTCTCGATAACAATATTTACTACATGCAGGGCTACAGCGGCCACGGCGTGACCTGTACCCACCTTGCCGGACGCTTGATTTCAGAGCTGCTGCGCGGCGACGCCGAGCGTTTCGACGCCTTCGCCAAACTGCCGCACTACCCGTTCCCGGGCGGCCGCAGCCTGCGCATTCCTTTTACCGCCATGGGCGCCGCCTACTACAGCCTGCGCGACCGCCTTGGGGTTTAATCGCCTCTGCCGACGGCGCTGGCCGTCGGCTCATGCTGCGGATAGTGCTGCTGAAAGTAGTGGCGCAGAAACTCCACGGTGGTGCGAATTTTAGCCGACGTCGCCAGCCGGGAGACGTAAACCGCCCAGACGTTGGCCGGCTGCCAGTAGTCCGGCAGCACCTGCACCAGATGTCCGCTGGCGATATTCTCCCGGACGTCCCACCACGAACGGAGCGCAATCCCCTGCCCGTCCAGACACCACTGATGCACAATTTCACCATGGTTGGAAGAGAGCGGCCCGGTTACCTTGATGGCGTGCTGGCCCTCTTTGCTATGCAATTGCCAGACGCCGAACGGGTGATCGCGCTCTTTAATCACCAGACAGGGTAACGCGGCCAGATCGCTCAGCTGTTTCGGCGGCGCATGGCGGGCAAGGAACTGCGGCGAGGCGCAGAGTACGCGGTGATTGGCCGCCAGCTGGCGGGCAATCAGATTCGGTGCGATATCGTCGCCGACGCGAATATCGAGATCCACCCCTTCATTGACTAAATCCACCAGCCGGTCCTGGACATCGAAACGCAGCTCCAGCTGCGGGTACTGGAGAGCCAGCGCCGACAGCGCCGGGGCGACAACCCGACGGCCAAAGCCGAAGCTACTGATAATACGCAGCGTTCCCTGCGGCACCTGGCGCACGTCGGAAAGCTCATCCATCATCTCATCGACATCCTGCAAAATGCGCTGCGCCCATTCATAGATCCGCTCCCCCTCTTCGGTAATGGTGACCCGACGGGTGGTCCGGTGCAGCAACATCACATTCAGGGTTTGCTCCAGCAGCGAAACCCGCTTGCTGACGAACGCCGGCGATACGCCAAGCTCCTCGGCGGCGGCGGCGAACCCGGCCCGGCGAGCGACCAGCATAAAGACGCGTAAATCATTTAGCAGCGGCAGATTATTCATGATCTGTGTTTTATGTTTCACCAGTTAGCGTGATTAATTATGAACCAGTCAATTATAGGATAGGCAGGTGGTCAAACATCATCGTTAAAAAGTGAGAACCGGAATGAAAAAAACCTGTCGTATTGCCGCCATCCCGGGTGACGGAATTGGCAAAGAAGTTCTGCCTGAAGGGATTCGCGTGCTGCAAGCCGCCGCACAGCGTTGGGATCTGTCGCTGAGCTTCGAGCAGATGGAGTGGGCAAGCTGCGAATATTACGCCCATTATGGCAAGATGATGCCGGACGACTGGCGCGAGCAGCTGCAGGGCTTCGATGCTATCTACTTCGGCGCCGTCGGCTGGCCGGATACCGTTCCCGACCACATTTCGCTGTGGGGGTCGCTGCTGAAGTTCCGCCGCGAGTTCGATCAATACGTCAACCTGCGCCCGGTGCGCCTGTTCCCCGGCGTCCCCTGCCCGCTGGCGGGTAAAAAGGCCGGCGATATTGATTTTTACGTGGTGCGCGAAAATACCGAAGGCGAATATTCCGCCCTTGGCGGCCGCGCCAATGAAGGCACCGAGCATGAAGTGGTGATTCAGGAGTCGGTCTTTACCCGCCGCGGCGTGGACCGGATCCTGCGCTACGCCTTCGAACTGGCGAAAAGCCGCCCACGCAAAACGCTGACCTCCGCAACCAAATCCAACGGTCTGGCGATCAGCATGCCCTACTGGGATGAGCGGGTGGAAGAGATGGCCAAAAACTATCCCGAAATTCGCTGGGACAAGCAGCATATCGATATCCTGTGCGCCCGCTTCGTGCTGCAGCCGGAGCGTTTTGACGTGGTGGTCGGCTCCAACCTGTTCGGCGATATTCTCTCCGATCTCGGCCCGGCCTGTACCGGCACTATCGGCATTGCGCCGTCGGCCAATCTCAATCCGGAGCGCAATTTCCCGTCGCTGTTCGAACCGGTTCACGGGTCGGCGCCGGATATTTACGGTAAAAATATCGCCAACCCGATCGCCACCGTTTGGGCCGGGGCGATGATGCTCGATTTCCTCGGCAACGGCGATGAGCGCTACCACGCCGCTCACGATGGCATTCTGGCGGCGATTGAGCAGACGATCGCCTGCGGACCGAAAACTCCGGACATGAAAGGCAGTGCCTCAACGCAGCAGGTTAGCGAGGCTATCTGCAAGGCCATTTTGGCGTAATTACTCCGCCACTCCCCGGTGGCGCTGCGCTTACCGAGGCTACAATGGCACGATAATGTAGTGAGTAGGCCGGGTAAGGCACAGCCGCCACCCGGCAAAAAAACGGCACAGCAAGTAGCCCGGGTAAGGCGCAGCCGCTACCCGGGAAAACCCGCGCGCCTGGTCCGCCAACTCCCCTCTCTTTTCGCTATGCAGAATCCCCCACGATTGACAAGTGAACCGCATCACAGCGGTGAACTTTATTAATTCCTGAAAGGACAGAACCTGCGCCAATTCACCTTTTATTATTTCCGTTTCGTGTTTTATTGCTTCACGAAACGGCCAATTGTTTAATTCATGTAACGAAGAAATAATCCGATTGTTAATAGCATCTTGCTACGAACCCTGACCCTACAGCGTGATAACAACGACAGGCTAAAGCCACCGACGGGCAATCATGCCCAGGAGATCACTCATGTTGAGCAACGTAAAGAAAAAAGATGTGCCGCTGATTGCCATCAGCCTGGCGGCCATTGTTTTCATCGCCGCTACATTAAGTCTCTTCCCCCAGCAAACCGCGCAGGCGGCTGATTCGATTTTTAACGGCGTGACCCGCCTGCTGGGTTCCACGGTACAGGTACTGGTGCTGCTGGCGCTGGGACTGGTGTTGTATCTGGCCACCAGCAAATACGGCAATATCCGGCTCGGCGAAGGTAAAGTCGAATACAGTACCCTCTCATGGCTGTTTATGTTTATCTGCGCCGGTCTCGGCTCCTCCACGCTGTACTGGGGCGTTGCCGAATGGGCTTATTACTACCAGACCCCGGGCCTTAACATTGCCCCGCAATCGCCGAAAGCGCTGGAATACAGCATCCCTTACTCTTTCTTCCACTGGGGCGTAAGCGCCTGGGCAACCTATACCCTCGCCTCGCTGATCATGGCCTATCACTTCCACGTGCGGAAAAATAAAGGCCTCAGCCTCTCCGGGATCGTTTCAGCGATCACCGGCGTTAATCCGCAAGGTTTCTGGGGCCGTCTGGTCGATCTGATGTTCCTGATCGCTACCGTCGGCGCGTTAACCATTTCGCTGGTAGTCACCGCCGCCACCTTCACCCGCGGCCTGTCAGCGCTGACCGGACTGCCGGATAACTTCACCGTGCAGGCATTTGTGATCCTGCTCTCCGGCGGTATTTTCTGCATGAGTTCGTGGATTGGCATCAACAACGGCCTGCAGCGCCTGAGCAAAATGGTCGGCTGGGGGGCGTTTCTGCTGCCGTTGGTGGTATTACTGGTTGGCCCGACCGAATTCATCACCAATAACGTCATTAACGCCGTCGGCCTGACGACCCAAAACTTCCTGCAGATGAGCCTGTTTACCGACCCGCTCGGCGACGGCGCCTTTACCCGCAACTGGACCGTCTTCTACTGGCTGTGGTGGATCTCCTATACCCCAGGCGTGGCGATGTTCGTCACCCGCGTCTCCCGCGGGCGCAAAATCAAAGAGGTGATCTGGGGACTGCTCCTCGGTAGCACCGCCGGCTGCTGGTTTTTCTTCGGGGTGATGGAAAGCTATGCCATGCATCAGTTCGTCAACGGCGTGATTAACGTACCACAGGTGATGCAGACTCTCGGCGGCGAAACCGCCGTCCAGCAGGTCCTGATGTCGCTGCCGGCAGGTAAGCTGTTCCTCGCCGCCTATCTGTTCGTGATGATTGTTTTCCTCGCCTCGCACATGGATGCGGTGGCCTACACCATGGCGGCGACCAGTACCCGCAACCTGCGCGAAGGCGAGGATCCGGATCGCGGCATGCGCCTGTTCTGGTGCGTGGTGATCACCCTCATCCCGCTGTCGATTCTGTTTACCGGCGCTTCGCTTGAGACCATGAAAACCACCGTGGTGCTGACCGCCCTACCGTTCCTGGCCATTTTACTGATTAAAACCGGCGGCTTCGTGCGCTGGTTAAAACAGGACTACGCCCACGTTCCGGTCCATCAGATAGAAACCCATACCCCCGAGCCCATTATTAAAGCCGAGACGCTGCCGGTTGGCGCGGTACTCAAAGGCGACGGCCAGTCGCTGTAACACCTCTTACTGACAATAATCACAAGGAGACCCTACATGAGCAATTTGAGCCCTGACTTCACCCTGCCGATTAACTTTTGCGCTAATCCGCAGGATGCCTGGACCATTCCGGCCCGTTTTTATACCGACAGCCAGGCGTTTGAGCACGAGAAAGAGCGCATCTTCGCCAATAGCTGGATTTGCGTCGCCCACGGCAGCGAGGTCGCCCGGCCGAACGATTACATTACCCGGGAGATCATCGGCGAAAATATCGTTATCGTCCGCGGCCGCGACAACATTCTGCGCGCCTTCTATAACGTCTGCCCACACCGCGGCCACCAGCTACTGAGCGGCGAAGGCAAAGCCAAAAACGTGATTACCTGCCCCTATCACGCCTGGGCCTTCAAGCTGGACGGCAATCTCGCCCACGCCCGCAACTGCGAAAACGTGGCGAATTTCGATAGCGAAAAGGCAACGCTGGTGCCGGTTCGCCTGGAAGAGTATGCCGGTTTTGTGTTTATCAATATGAATCCGGAAGCGGAGAGTGTGGAAACGCAGCTACCGGGGCTGCAGGACAAAGTGCTGGAAGCCTGTCCGGACGTGCATGATCTGAAACTGGCGGCGCGCTTTACCACCCTCACCCCGGCGAACTGGAAAAATATCGTCGATAACTATCTGGAATGTTACCACTGCGGTCCGGCGCACCCGGGCTTCTCGGATTCCGTCCAGGTTGACCGCTACTGGCACACCATGCACGGCAAATGGACGCTGCAGTATGGCTTCGCCAAACCGTCCGAGCAGTCGTTTAAATTCGAAGAGGGTACCGACGCCGCGTTTCACGGTTTCTGGCTGTGGCCGTGCACCATGTTCAACGTCACGCCGATCAAGGGCATGATGACCGTTATCTATGAGTTCCCGGTGGATGAAGAGACCACTCTGCAGAATTACGACATCTATTTCACCAACGAAGAGCTGACTGACGATCAGAAAGCGCTGATTGAGTGGTATCGCGACGTGTTCCGCCCGGAAGATTTACGCCTGGTGGAAAGCGTGCAGAAGGGGCTGAAGTCCCGCGGCTATCGCGGCCAGGGGCGCATTATGGCGGATAACAGCGGCAGCGGTATCTCCGAGCACGGGATCGCGCATTTCCACAATCTGGTCGCCCAGGTGTTCCAGCCGTAATCGTTGAAGGAGCTTGCTATGTCTGTGTTTCACTCAGATCTGTTTCGCCAGCAGGCGCTGATTGCCGGAAGCTGGCGCGACGCCGCCGACGGTACGACGCTTGCCGTCAGCAATCCTTCCACCGGCGCGACGCTCGGCCAGATCCCCAATATGGGGCGTGCGGAAGCGCAACAGGCAGTGGATGCCGCCGCGGCCGCGCTGCCGAACTGGCGCGCATTAACCGCCGCTCAGCGCGCCGCGCTATTGAAAAACTGGCACCGCCTGATCCTCGAAAACAAAACCGCGCTGGCGCAGATAATGACCGCCGAGCAGGGCAAGCCGCTGGCGGAAGCGGAAGGCGAAATCGCCTATGCCGCCTCGTTTATCGAGTGGTTTGCCGAACAAGGGAAACGCGCCAACGGCGAGATAATCCCCTCCCCCGGCGCCGATAAACGCCTGATGGTGATCCGCCAGGGGGTAGGCGTCTGCGCGGCGATCACCCCGTGGAACTTCCCGGCGGCGATGATCACCCGGAAGGCCGGCCCGGCGCTGGCCGCGGGTTGTACGATGGTGATTAAGCCGGCTAACGAAACGCCGTTTACCGCGCTGGCGATGGCGGAGCTGGCGAATCAGGCCGGGATCCCGCAGGGCGTCATTAACGTCGTTACCGGCCAGTCGCGAGAGATTGGCGCGGTGTTCACCGGCGATGAGCGGGTGCGTAAGCTCTCCTTTACCGGTTCGACCGAAGTTGGCCGCGTGCTGATGCGCCAGTGCGCGGAATCCATCAAAAAGCTCTCTTTAGAGCTCGGCGGTAACGCGCCGTTTATCGTCTTTGACGACGCCGATATCGATAAAGCGGTCGAGGGCGCGCTGATCGCCAAGTTCCGCAACGCCGGGCAAACCTGCGTCTGCGTCAACCGCTTCTATATTCATCGCGCCGTCTACGACCAATTCTGCGATAAGTTCGTCGCCCGTGTCGCCGCCCTGAAAGTGGGCGATGGCAGCGAGTCCGATGTACAGATTGGCCCGCTGATCAACGCCGACGCCGGGCGCAAAGTGCAGTCCCTGCTCGACGACGCCCTGAGCCGCGGCGCCACGCTGTTAACCGGCGGTAAAGCGCATCCGCTGGGCGGTAATTTCTTCACCCCTACGGTGATCGGCGACGTACAGCCGGGGTCACTGCTGCTGCAGGAAGAGATTTTCGGCCCGGTGGCGGCGCTGGTGAAATTTGACGATGAGCAGCAGGTCATCGAGCAGGCGAATAACACCATCTACGGCCTCGCCTCCTATTTTTACAGCAACGATGCCGCCCGTATCTGGCGCGTCTCCGAGCAGCTGGAATACGGCATGGTCGGCATCAATACCGGACTGATTTCCAACGAAGTCGCACCGTTTGGCGGGGTAAAGCAGTCCGGTCTTGGCCGCGAAGGGTCGGAACACGGAATCGAAGATTACCTGGAGATGAAGTATCTCTGCCAGGGGTTGTAAATGTGCTCTCCCGGCGATGGCGCTAGCCACGCCGGGATTTTTTGATGGAGTTCAGCGATGTCTGATTATCAAATGTTTGAGGCGGTCGTTCGCGATGTTGAACAGATCACCCCTCTTGTGAAGCGTTTTACGCTGGTGTCGCCGACCGGCGCCCCGCTGCCGGCATTCAGCGGCGGCAGCCATATTATCGTCCAGATGCAGGATGGCGAGCAGCGCTACAGTAACGCCTATTCGCTAATGAGCTCGCCGCTGGATACCACCAGCTGGCAGATTGCGGTGCGTCTTGAGTCGCCTTCCAAAGGCGGCTCGCGTTTTATGCACCAGCGGGTGCGCCCGGGCGATACCCTGACGGTGTCCACGCCCAACAATCTGTTCGCCATCGAACCACAGGCGCGAAAACATCTGCTGATCGCCGGCGGCATCGGCATTACGCCATTCTTATCGCATATTCCGGAACTGGAACAGCGGCAGGCCGACTGGCAGCTGCATTACTGTTTTCACGACGCCGACAATAATGCTTTCGTCGATGCGCTCAGCGCTGCGCCATGGCGCGATCGGGTCAATGTTCATGTATCAGCGCTCGGCAGCCGTCTCGACCTACCGCGCCTGTTCGCCGACCTCGAGCCAGGAACCCACGTGTATACCTGCGGCCCAGCGGCGCTTAACGAGGCAGTGAAAGCCGCCGCCGAACGCCATCAGGTGCCCGCCAGCCAGCTGCACTTTGAGCAGTTTATCCTTGAGGATAAAAGCGGAGAGGCATTTACCCTGGTGCTGGCGCGTTCCGGACGCGAATTTACCGTGCCGCAGGAGATGACCATTCTGCAGGTGATCGAGAATAACAAAGCGGCGAAAGTGGAATGTCTGTGCCGCGAAGGGGTGTGCGGCACCTGCGAAACGATGATTCTGGAGGGGGAAGCCGACCACCGCGATCAGTATTACAGCGATGAAGAGAAAGCCAGCCAGCAGAGTATGCTGATCTGCTGCTCACGCGCTAAAGGCGGCCGGTTAGTGCTGGATTTGTAAAGCGCACGCCGGCAAAACGGCGGTGAGATGGACTGACCCCGCGGAATTGTTCCAACGTACTACCACTCCATGGCGACGAGGTCAGTGGCGCGGATACTATCGGCTTCATCCTCCGCCTGATTAGCTTTCTGTGCGGCACCGGAGATAGCCGGCGCCGCCTGCTCAGGGATTAGCCGCTAAATACCCGCGCCTTGCCGCTGACCGTCAGTCGCACCATCGCGCCGGGCTGCCACGCCGGCTGGCTGACGGTGCGATCGCCAAGAAACAACGCCGTCTCTTCATCCACCGGCTGCGAGTGATTGCCTTTTCCCTGGCGCTGATGGTATTTCTTGCGGGCGTGTTCGTCATTAACTGGCAACCGGGTCCTGACACTTAGCCCTGAGTCTTTGCCTGATGACCCTCTGTTACTGCTCCCGGCCAGAATGATGGTCAATAAGCGGCCGGTGCTGATCTATCAGACGCGCTTAGCGCCGATCAGGGTGATTGTCACGATCAGCGACATCCATCTGCGCGATGCGCTATATAGCGATACCGATGACAACGGGCTGGCACTCTGGGTGCAGAACCAAATGATTGCCAGATATGGCGATGTTAAGCCGCTGGCTGCGGACCCACACCAGGGGGTATTTACCTCGCCCGCCTATTCGTTTCGTATTGCCTATCCCGAGTCGCTTTTGTTTAGTCTCGCCCGCCTGGTGAATAATGGCTCCGGCCTGCTGATCTTTATTTTCTCGGTTTCGCTGCTGTTTTATTTCCTGATGCGTAAATATCTTAATGTTTACACCTCTGAAGAGGAAAAGTTGCGCTACGCCATCACCCAGGGTTATATCGTTCCCTACTATCAGCCGCTGGTGAACGGGAAAACCGGGGAGATATACGGCGTGGAAATTCTCGCCCGCTGGCAAAATAGCACGACGCCAGCGCGCTCGCCCGCGGAATTTATTCCGCTGGCCGAACGTACCGGCTTAATTATTCCCCTAACCCGCAGCCTGATGGCGCAGGTCAACGCGCAGATGAGACCACTCTTTAGTAAACTACCGGATGGGTTTCATATTGGCCTGAATATCAGCGTGTCACATATTAACGCGCCGACGTTTATCGATGACTGCCTGCACTATCAGCGCGGCTTTGAGGGTAAAGCGGTGAAGCTGATGCTGGAGATCACGGAGCAGGAGCCGCTGTTGCTCAACGGGGCGGTTGTGGACAAGCTCAATACGTTACACTCCCGCGGGTTTTCCGTCGCGCTGGACGACTTTGGCACCGGCTATTCCGGGCTTTCCTGTCTCCACGAGCTGGTTTTCGACTATATCAAAATCGATCAGAGCTTTGTCGCCCGCGTGACCGGTGAGGCGCCGTCAAGCAAACTGCTGGACTGCGTGATAGAGATGGCCCGGACGTTGTCACTGCGCATTATTGCCGAGGGCGTCGAAACCCAGGCCCAACTGGAATATCTTAATCGCCAGAATATTCATCTGCTGCAGGGCTATTATTTCTGGAAGCCGATGCCCTACGTCGCGCTGGTGATGCTCCTGCTGAGCAAACCGAAGGCGCGGATTGTCGAAGAATAAGCGGGCGTTGTGAAAATTCCTGCCATGCGACGGGCTATGTATCCGTCAGCGCTGTGGGAATGAAAACGTCGTCGGTCGCTGTCCGGGTCATGCACGACCGACCGGACAAAGCAAGAAGGGGTTACCTTTCGGTAACCCCTTCTTTTATATGGCGGAAGCGCAGAGATTCGAACTCTGGAACCCTTTCGGGTCGCCGGTTTTCAAGACCGGTGCCTTCAACCGCTCGGCCACACTTCCGGTGTGAGGCGCACTATAAACACCTCGGCGGATGCTGTAAAGCATCATTTTGATCAACTGCCTTAAAAACAAACAATTTTGTGTTATTCGTCTGAATTTCAGGCGGTTTGCACAGAAAATCAACGCCCATCGCCGCTGGCGGATGGGTGTTTTTTAATGTACATGTCTTTGGTGTAGTAATACCCCAGCTTATCCGGCGTGAAGCCCCCTACCCAAGGTTTCACCAGATGGGTACGTACATAGTGATAGACCGGAATGGCGGGAACATCCTGCGCCAGCAGATCTTCCGCCTGCTGATAGTATTTGCCCCGGGTCGCCACGTCGGAGGCTTGCGCCGCGTTGCGCAGCGCCGCGTCGTAAGCCGGGTTGCTGTACTGACTGGTGTTCTCGCTATCCCCGGTACGGAAAGTATTGAGGAAGGTGGCGGCATCGTCGTAGTCGGCAATCCACGCGTAGCGGACGGCGTCGAAGTTATGCGTATGCATGGTATCCAGCATCGTCTTCCACTCCTGGTTCTGTAGCTTCGCCTCGACGCCGAGGTTTTTCTTCCACATAGAGCTGGCGGCAATGGCGATACGCTGGTGCGACTCAGAGGTGTTATAGAGCAGGGTAAAGACCAGCGGATGGCTTTCATCATACCCCGCCTGCGCCAGCAGTTTTTTCGCCTCGGCAATCCGTTTCTCACGCGGCCAGCTGGCGTAGTCCGGGTTATGCAGCGTCACGCCGCCGATATCCGGCTGACCGATCAGCCAGGCCGGGCGCTGGCCCTGGCCAAGCACTTTTCCGGCAATGATATCTTTATCAAGCGCCATATTCAGCGCGCGACGCACACGGGCGTCGTTAAACGGCGGCCGGGTAGTATTGAATTCGTAGTAATAGGTCGCCAGCTGCGGCGAAACGTCCAGCTGGTCGCCCATGGTTTTCTGCAACTGCGCAAACTGATTGATCGGCACCGTATAGACAATATCAATCTCCCCTGCTTTGTAGCGGTTGACATCGGCGGCCTCCGAAGAGATTGGCAGGTAAGTCACTTTATTAATAACGGTATGCGCATTATCCCAGTACTTTGCATTACGTTCAGCCACCAGCCGCTCATTCACCACCCATTGGGACAGCTTATACGGGCCGCTGGTGACGATATGCTCTGGTCGGGTCCATTTATCGGCATACCGCTCCACCAGCACTTTGTCGATCGGTACCAGCGAAGGGTGCGCCAGCATCGCCAGGAAGGCGGCATTCGGCTGGGTCAGAGTGACCTGCAGCGTGGTGTCGTTCAGCGCTTTCACCCCCAACGTCTCGGGTCCCTTTTGCCCGAGGGCAATCTCGCGGGCGTTGGCGATATGCATATTGCCAGGGTAGCTCGCGTAGGGGGAGGCTGTTGCCGGCGAGACCAGTCGTTGCCAGCTCCAGACGATATCCTGCGCTGTAATGGCCGTGCCGTCGGACCAGGTCAGACCGGGGCGTAAATGAAAGGTCCATAACAGGTTGTCTTTGTTTTCCCAGCGTTCCGCCAGTCGCGGCTGGATCGCTCCCGCTGGCGACACGTTAACCAGCCCTTCAAAGAGATCGCTAATGATATTGAATTCAACATCGCTCTCGACTTTATGCGGATCGAGTGACGCCGGTTCACTGCCGTTATTTCTGACCAGCTCCTGCTTTTCCGCCAGCTGGGTGCCCGGCGGCACCTGCGCCGCCAGCGCCCCGCCGCTCATAGCCAGCATACTGACAGCCAGGAGTGTTCGGGTGATGTGATTTTTTTTGTGTAATGTCATTTCCCTTTGCCTTTGACGTACGGGGTAATCCCCCTCTTCCACACTTAGTCGCAGAACTGCAATAAGGCAATATTTTTCAGTGACCTATAAGATTTCGATCGGCTCAGCGACGCGAAAAGCGAAAATATATCGCTTTTCCCTATCTATATAGAATTTTATGCCAGGCAAAAGCGGTAAAAACTAAGTAAAGATGGGTAAAAGCATTAGGGCTTCACGCTTGTTTTTCTTATTCTTTATCCCTAATTACATCTGTCATAAGAGAGTGACTCATGGATCGCATAATTACATCATCGCGTGACCGTTCCTCGCTGCTCAGCACGCACAAGGTTCTGCGTAACACCTACTTCCTGCTCAGCCTGACGCTGGCGTTTTCCGCTATCACCGCCACCGCCAGCACAGTGCTGATGCTCCCTTCGCCGGGTCTCATTTTGACCCTCGTGGGGATGTACGGTCTGATGTTCCTGACCTACAAAACGGCGAATAAACCCACCGGGATTATTTCCGCCTTCGCCTTCACCGGGTTCCTCGGCTATATCCTTGGGCCGATGCTGAACGCGTATCTTTCTGCCGGCATGGGCGATTTAATCGGCCTGGCGCTGGGCGGCACGGCGCTGGTCTTCTTCTGCTGCTCGGCCTATGTGCTGACGACGCGTAAAGACATGTCATTCCTTGGCGGGATGCTGATGGCCGGCGTGGTGGTCGTCCTGATTGGTATGGTCGCTAACCTGTTCCTGCAGCTGCCGGCGCTGCACCTGGCGATTAGCGCGGTGTTCATCCTGATCTCTTCGGGCGCCATCCTGTTCGAGACCAGCAACATTATCCGCGGAGGTGAAACCAACTATATCCGCGCGACGGTCAGTCTGTATGTCTCGCTGTACAACATCTTTGTCAGCCTGCTGAGCATCCTGGGCTTCGCCAGCCGGGACTAACCGCTCCCCTGCTTAACAGAGGCCTCGCTTATGCGGGGCCTTTTTTTTTGCTACACTGCGGCCAGTTTCAGGCGGTATGTGAAAAATCATGTTTATTTTTGAAGGCAACGAAATTGAAACGGATAGCGAAGGCTATCTGAAAGATACCACCCAGTGGAGCGAGGCGATGGCGGAAGTCATTGCCGCGCAGGAAGGGATAACGCTCGCCGTTGAACACTGGGAAGTAGTGCGCTTTGTGCGCGAGTTTTACCTTGAATTTAACACCTCTCCGGCGATCCGTATGCTGGTCAAGGCGATGGCCAACAAGTTTGGCGAAGAGAAAGGCAACAGCCGCTATCTCTATCGCCTGTTCCCGAAAGGACCCGCCAAACAGGCGACCAAAATCGCCGGCTTGCCGAAGCCGGTGAAGTGCATCTAATAGAGGATCGCGAATTTGTCCCAGCTGCGGGTGGGTTGATGGGGCTCGGTTAACACTCGGTCAACCCGCGCGCTGCGCGGCCCCCCGGCTTTCAGCCAGGCGATGAGTTTTTCCACCTGCTCCGCCTCGCCGCAGGCAAGCACTTCCACCCCGCCGTCATCCAGATTACGGGCATAACCGGTCACCCCCAGCTGCAGCGCTTCCCGCTGCGTGGAATAGCGAAATCCCACGCCCTGAACCGAACCGTAAACCCATGCCATTGTGCAGATACTGGCCATAATCATCTCCTTTTCGCTCACGCTATACGCTGAGGATAGCAAATTCGCTCAGCGTACATGCTTCGGCAGTAAACCATAATGCTGACGGAAGCGCGCGGTAAAGCGCGATCCCGACTGATATCCGCTGTTCTGCGCAATTTCGCCTATTGGCCGCGAGGTGGTCTGCAGCTGCCCCAGGGCGTGGGCCATCCGCACCTCCTCGACGATCTGGCGAAAACTCTGCGATTCCTGCTGCAGCCGACGGCGCAGCGTGGACTCGCCGAGAAAGAGCATTTTCGCCACCCGCGACACGCTCCATGCCTGCGCCGGCGACAGCATAATCAGCTGCCGCACCTGCGCCGACAGATCCTGCTGCCGCTCGACGAGCAGCGGGCCCGCATAGCCAGCCTCATACAGGGCCAGCAGCAGCCCCATGGTCTGGTGCTGCTGCAGCGCGACGGACAATCCCTCCCGCACCGCCTGCAGAACGCTTTGCCACATAAACGCCAGCTCTGTCGTCACCGGTGCGCAGAGCGAGGTCAGGCGTCCTGGCGGTGATTCGCTGAGATAACGAGTCTTAAACCTCGTCAGCAGCTCGGGCGTCAGCGATAGCAGATCGGAGCAAAAGAGGCCATTCTCCGGCTGGTTAATCACCTCCAGTTCCACATCAGCTGGCAAAACAATCAGCTGTTGCGGAGTCGCCAGCACCCGGCTCTCCCCTTGCACAATCACTTTGCTGCCGCGTTTCACCCGACAGAGCGCCGGGGAGAACAGCCGCACGCGATGCAGTCTGCATAGCCGTCGGGTGGTGATCTCCGCCGCGGTTAAGGCGTTATGCTGAAAGCGGATACTCTCCATCAGACCAACCTTTTATTTTAACGCCCGGCCATCGCCGTCAACTGTGCGCTGGCGAGAGCATGGCTGTGTAACAGATAGCCGACCAGCGCCCCGCTGGCCCCGGCATCCACCGGCAGCGTGGGGACATCCAGCGCCCATACCGTAAAGCGATAGCGGTGCGGTTTATCTCCCGCCGGCGGACAGGCGCCGCCGAAGCCGGCATAGCCAAAATCGTTGCGGCCCTGGATCGCTCCGCCCGGCAGTGTAGCGCTGTTTTTATCTCCCGCGCCAGCGGGCAGCGAAAAGACGCTGCTGGCGATATTGACCACCGTCCAGTGCCACCAGCCGCTGCCGGTAGGCGCATCGGGATCCCGGACGGTGACCGCGAAGCTGCGCGTACCCGCCGGGGCGTTTTTCCATGCCAGCTGCGGAGAGACATTGCCTCCGGTACAGCCGAAACCGGCAAACCAGTGCTGCTGGGCCAGCGGCTGCCCGTCACGCATATCATTGCTGCTTACGCTAAACGGCGCGGCCATCGCGCCGCTGCTCACAGCCGCTAACATCGCCACAGCCATGCGGATACCTGTTTTCATCGTCTGCTCCTCGTTGGGGTGAGAAAACAGGGTATGAGAGTCCGCACCAGCTGAATGTGCCGAAGCGCCTGCATTTTGTGCCGAAACGCTCACCTGTGCCAGCCGGGCGAAAGATGCTTGCGTGCGCCAGGTGTGCTAATCTACGCGCCATTTTTCGGTGCCGACATTCCCGTTGCTTAAAGGTAGCCCCATGACAGATTCCCTATTCCCCCGCTTAGTGTTAGCCAAAGGACGCGAGAAATCCCTGCTGCGTCGCCATCCGTGGATATTCTCCGGCGGCGTCGCCCGCATGGAAGGTAAAGCCCGCAGCGGTGAAACCATCGATATCGTTGACCATCAGGGAAAATGGCTGGCCCGCGGCGCTTACTCGCCGTCGTCGCAGATCCGCGCCCGCGTGTGGACCTTCGACCGCAATGAAGCCATCGATAGCGCCTTCTTTGAACGCCGTCTGCAGCAGGCGCAAACCTGGCGTGCCTGGCTGGCCGAGCGCGATGGCCTCGACAGCTACCGCCTGATCGCCGGCGAGTCCGATGGCCTGCCGGGCGTCACTATCGACCGCTTTGGCAACTTTTTCGTGCTGCAGCTGCTCAGCGCAGGCGCCGAATACCAGCGCGCCGCCATCATCAGCGCCCTGCAGAACCTGTTCCCGGACTGCGCCATTTACGATCGCAGCGATGTCGCCGTGCGTAAAAAAGAGGGACTGGAGCTGGCCCAGGGGCCGGTGGTGGGCGAACTGCCCCCGGCGCTGCTGCCGATCACCGAGCACGGCATGAAGCTGTTAGTCGATATCCAGGGCGGGCACAAGACCGGCTACTACCTCGACCAGCGCGACAGCCGCCTGGCCACCCGCCGCTATGTCGCGGATAAACGGGTGCTGAACTGCTTCTCCTACACCGGCGGCTTTGCGGTGTCGGCGCTGATGGGCGGCTGCCGCCAGGTCACCAGCGTGGATACCTCTCAGGAGGCGCTCGACGTTGCCCGCCAGAACGTGGAGATCAACGGACTGGATCTGTCCAAAGCGGAGTTTGTGCGCGACGACGTGTTCAAACTGCTGCGTAAATACCGCGATCAGGGAGAGAAATTCGACGTGATCGTGATGGATCCGCCGAAGTTCGTGGAAAATAAAAGCCAGCTGATGGGCGCCTGCCGCGGCTATAAAGATATCAATATGCTGGCGATCCAGCTGCTGAACCCCGGCGGCGTGCTGCTGACATTCTCCTGCTCCGGGCTGATGACCACCGATTTATTTCAGAAAATCATCGCCGATGCCGCAATTGATGCCGGGCGTGATGTACAATTTATAGAACAGTTCCGTCAGGCTGCCGACCACCCGGTGATCGCAACCTACCCGGAAGGGCTGTATCTGAAGGGGTTTGCCTGTCGCGTCATGTAACTTGAAAAACGAAACATGAGCCTCATATAGGGAGTATTCATGTTTCCCAGGAGGTGCCTATGATAGCCAGCAAATTCGGTATCGGCCAACAGGTCCGCCATACGCTCTTGGGCTACCTGGGCGTCATCGTCGATGTCGATCCCGAGTATTCGCTCGCGGAGCCGGAAGAGGATGAAATTGCCGCCAATGACGAACTGCGCGCGGCGCCCTGGTACCATGTGGTGATGGAAGATGATGATGGCCAGCCGATTCACACCTATCTGGCAGAAGCGCAACTGAGCAGCGAAACCCGCGACGAACACCCGGAACAGCCGTCCCTTGACGAACTGGCCAAAACGATTCGTCAGCAGCTGCAGGCTCCGCGCCTTCGCAACTAAAATAAAACCCCGCTAACGCGGGGTTTTATTTTATTTCGCCAACCCTAGTCGCGGTAGTTCAATGGCCGGGCAGCGATCCATCACTACGCTCAATCCGGCTTCCCTGGCCAGCACCGCAGCCTGCTCATTGATCACCCCCAGCTGCAGCCATAGCGTTTTCGCGCCGATGGCTATCGCCTCCTGCGCTACGCCCCACGCCGCTTCTGAATTACGGAAGACATCAACCATGTCGACCTTTTCCGGAACGTCGGCGAGCGTCGCATACCCCTGTTGTCCCAGCAGCGTCTTGCCCGCCACCTTCGGCGAAACCGGGATAACGTGATACCCCTGATCCAGCAGATACTTCATGACCCGGTAGCTCGGACGGTCAGGCTTGTCGCTGGCTCCGACCAGCGCAATCGTCCGTGTCGAGGTCAGGATGCCAGCAATATCATTCTCTTTCATGGTTTCCTCCTGCTATTTCACCTAAGTGTATGCTAATCCGCAGCAGGGGGCCATCCAGCCTAACCCACAGATTCAGCAAAATTTTCATCCCCGATGCTTGCAGCGACAGCCACATTCAGTAATCTGTTTGCAGGTCAAAATGTGGAATGAAAATATGGAACTGACAACACGTACCCTGCCTGCGCAAAAACATATCGCGCTGGTGGCTCACGATCACTGCAAAGATATGCTGATGAAATGGGTTGCTCGCCATCAGGCGCTGCTGGCGCAACATATTTTGTATGCTACCGGCACTACCGGTAATCTCGTCTCCCGGGCTACCGGCCTGGAGGTTAATGCCATGCTGAGCGGTCCGATGGGCGGCGACCAGCAGGTGGGTGCCCTCATTTCAGAAGGCAAAATCGACGTGCTGATCTTCTTCTGGGATCCGCTGAACGCCGTTCCCCACGACCCGGATGTCAAAGCGTTGCTGCGCCTGGCCACCGTCTGGAACATTCCGGTCGCCACTAACGTCTCCACCGCTGACTTTATTATCCAGTCGCCGCACTTCGGTCAACCGCTCGATATTCTGATCCCGGATTATCCACGCTATCTTGCCGATCGCCTGAAATAATCGAGCCGCGATTACGGCTTCCTGGCCACGGGCACACCCAGCGCCTGCAGGATCTCGACAAACGGCGAAGGTTGCGCCTTGTTAAATAACAGCCATACCCGGTGACGAGCGCGGGTGAGCGCCACGTACAACAGTCTACGCTCCTCCGCATCCGGAAAATCTTCCGGCTGCGGCAGGAGCGCCTGCTCCATAATCGACTCGCGCGCCGGGGCCGGAAACGCATCCTCCCCATCCTGTAGTCCCAACACAATGACAAAGTCAGCCTGCTGACCTTTGCTGGCATGAATGGTCATAAAATCAAGCTGCAGGTGCGGCCAGCGCGTCGCCGCTTTGTTGAGCGCCTCAGGCTTCAGATGGTGATAACGGGCAAGCAGCAGGATGCGCTGCTCGGGCTTAACGTAACCACTCAGCTTATCCAGAAGATCGTCCAGCTTGTCGTCGGCTAACAGCGTGACGGCCTTTTTATCACCTGCCATAAGGCTGTTCAGCGGTTTGCTTAACTGATGCGGATTTTGCTGGATAAAGCCATTGGCTATTTCGCCGATACGCCCGTTAAAGCGATAGGTGGTATCCAGCGCACAGCAATCCCCTTCGCCAAAGTAGTGGTTGAATGCGGTGGTCAGAGAAAGCTGCGCCCCGCTGAACCGATAGATCGCCTGCCAGTCATCCCCGACGGCAAAGAGCGTGGTTTGGCTATTCTGCCGGCGTAACGCGGCCAACAGCGAGGCTCGCTGCGGCGAAATATCTTGAAATTCATCCACCAGAATGTGTTTCCATGGGCTGACGAAGCGGCCTTTATCGAGAATATTGACCGCCTGATGGATCAGGCCGGAAAAATCGACCGCATTCTCGGCCTTGAGCGCCGCTTTCCAGTCTTTCATCAGAGGCGACATCAGCTTCACCCGTTTACTGAACAGGTCGCGTACCGCTTCCGGCGCCCCGGCAATCATCTCCGCCTGGGAGCCGCCGTGCATGCGCATCAGGCTCACCCAGCGGTCAAGCCGGCTGGCCATCCGCCGCTGCACCTTTTTGTCCTGCCAGAAGTCCCCCTCCGGCAGTTGCCAGCCCATCTCTTCTTCCAGCCACAGGCGCCAACCTTTCGCCTGCGCTTTTTTCTCCTGGCACTGCTTTTGCCAGCTTTTCAGCAGCAATGCGTGGCGGGCCGCAGTATCGCTTTCCAGCTTACTGATAGTGGGCACTTTTTTGCTGCCCTGCTGAATAATATGCAACGCCAGCGAATGGAAAGTACGCGCGGTAATATCATCTGATGCCAGACGCTCGCGGATCCGCTCATCCATTTCCTGCGCCGCCTGGCGGCCGAATGCCAGCAGCAAAATTTGATCTGCCGCGGCTTCTCCCCGCGCCAGCAGCCAGCCCGCTCGCGCCACCAGCACCGAGGTTTTACCGCTGCCCGCTCCCGCCAGCACCAGCAGGGAGCGCTCGCCGTTCACTACCGCACGCGCTTGTGACGCATTGAGCGGGGACGACTCAACGCTATCAAAAAATTCGCGATATTGCTCCAGCATCGCCTCGGTAAAGGCCTGGTTATGGGCCAGACGCGTCGCTTCAATATCGCCTAACCAGCGCTGACACTCCCGCCACAGCTCCCGGCAGTTATCAAAGGCATCAAGCCGACTGGTGGGCATCGGCAAACCAGTCAACGCATGGCGTATATTATCCTGAACATCCGCCACCTGCTGACGGGTTAGCCACTTGCCTTCTGCGCGAGTGTGCTCGATCGTCGCCAGCTGCTGCTTCAGCACGCCGGCGGCGATATTGCTCATCTCCGTGCTCCACTGCTGCCAGAGTGTGTGTAAATGATGATAAAAGCGCTGCGTTTCACTCCACTCGGTACCGTGCAAACGCACGACTTTCCCGTCCGGTAGCACAAACTCCAGTTCGCCCCAGACCAGACCGCGCTTACAATGCACTGACAATAACTGATTGAAAGGGATAAGATACTCATGACGATCGCCGGAAACTTTTACCCCGGCGTTCAGTAGCTGCACCCGATCATAAGGGTGCTGAGCCATGCGTTTGCCCAATGTTGTCGCTTTAAGTTCCATATAATGTCGATTTTCAATCAGGGTGGATTGTTTTTCAGTTTAACCGCCCCGGACCAGGTGCTCCAGCGCAAAAAAACGTTACAATCATCAGGTCTTATTATCCACCGGGCAAAACCGAGGCTTTATGCGTACCATTCTGAATATTTTGAACTTTATCCTTGGCGGTTTCGCCACCACTCTAGGCTGGCTACTCGCCACCCTGGTCAGCATCATTCTGATTGTCACGCTGCCGCTGACTCGTTCCTGCTGGGAAATCACTCGCCTTTCGTTATTTCCCTACGGTAACGAGGCGATTCATGTTGACGAGCTCGAGCCGGGGCGCAAAAACGGTCTACTGTACGCCGGCGGTACCGTTCTGAACATTCTGTGGTTCATTTTTTTCGGCTGGTGGCTCTGCCTGATGCACATTTTCAGCGGTATAGCTCAGTGCCTGACTATCATAGGCATCCCGGTGGGGATCGCGAATTTCAAAATCGCCGCCATCGCCCTCTGGCCGGTGGGTCGCCGGGTCGTTTCTGTGGAAACCGCGCGTGCTGCGCGTGAAGCCAATGCGCGTCGTCGCTTTCAGTAACCGAACGGAACACGGACATGATTAGCCCCCTGCTACGCCGCTACACCTGGAACAGCGCCTGGCTTTATAACGTACGAATTTTTATCGCGCTCTGCGGCACAACGCTGTTTCCCTGGTGGATCGGCGAAGTCAAACTGACCATCCCCCTCACCCTCGGCGTCGTGGCTGCGGCTCTGACCGACCTTGACGACCGTCTGGCCGGCCGTCTGCGTAATCTTGCCATTACTCTGGTTTGCTTTTTTATCGCCTCCGCCTCCGTGGAGCTGCTGTTTCCGTGGCCGCCGCTGTTTGCCCTTGGTTTGACCGTGTCTACCATCGGCTTTATTTTGCTTGGCGGCCTCGGTCAGCGCTATGCGACCATTGCCTTCGGCGCCCTGCTTATCGCCATCTACACCATGCTCGGCGTCACGCTGTACGATCATTGGTATCTGCAGCCGTTGTTCCTGCTGGCGGGGGCAGTGTGGTACAACCTGCTGACGCTGTCCGGGCACCTGATCTTTCCGATTCGTCCATTGCAGGACAACCTGGCGCGTAGCTATGAGCAGCTGGCCCGCTATCTTGAGCTCAAATCCCGGCTGTTTGATCCTGACCTTGAGGATGAGAGCCAGGCGCCGCTGTACGATCTGGCGCTCGCTAATGGCCAGCTGGTAGCTACGCTTAACCAAACCAAGGTCTCGCTGCTAACCCGACTGCGAGGCGATCGGGGCCAGCGCGGCACCCGCCGCACCCTGCAGTACTACTTTGTGGCCCAGGATATTCATGAACGCGCCAGCTCATCGCATATTCAGTATCAAACCCTACGCGATCAATTTCGCTATAGCGATGTGATGTTCCGTTTCCAGCGTATGCTTTCGATGCAGGCGCAGGCCTGCCAGAAACTGTCGCGGGCGATTCTGTTACGCGAACCCTATCAGCATGATGCCCATTTTGAACGGGCGTTCATGCATCTCGATGCGGCACTTGAGCGCGTGCGCGCCGGCGGCGCATCCGACGAGCAGCTCAACGCCCTCGGGTATTTACTGAATAACCTGCGCGCTATCGATGCTCAGCTGGCCACCATTGAATCGGTGCAAACCACCGCGCCTGCCGGGAGTAATACCGAGACGCTGCTGGCCGACGACAGACTTGGCGGTCTGAGCGATATCTGGCTGCGCCTGCAGCGCAATATGTCGCCAGAGTCGGCCCTTTTCCGCCACGCAGTACGTATGTCGTTGGTGCTCTGCGCCGGCTATGCCTTTATCCAGTTTACCGGGCTCCAGCATGGCTACTGGATCCTGCTAACCAGCCTGTTCGTCTGTCAGCCGAACTATAACGCCACCCGCCATCGCCTGGCGCTAAGGATTATCGGCACGCTGGTTGGGGTGGCGATCGGCCTGCCGGTCCTGCTGCTGGTTCCCTCTGTTGAAGGGCAACTGCTGTTGATCGTCCTGACCGGCGTGCTGTTTTTTGCCTTCCGTAACGTGCAGTACGCCCATGCCACGATGTTTATTACGCTGCTGGTGCTGCTGTGCTTTAACCTGCTTGGCGAGGGCTTTGAAGTCGCGCTGCCGCGTATCATTGATACGCTGATCGGCTGCGCCATCGCCTGGGCAGCGGTCAGCTTCATCTGGCCGGACTGGAAATTCCGCAACCTGCCGCGGGTGCTGGACCGGGCAATGAACGCGAACTGCCGCTATCTGGACGCGATTCTGGAGCAGTATCATCAGGGCCGCGACAACCGGCTGGCCTACCGTGTCGCGCGTCGTGACGCCTACAACCGTGATGCTGAGCTGGCCTCCGTCGTCTCGAACTTATCGACTGAACCACGCGCGGATGCCACCCAGCGAGAAACCGCCTTTCGTCTGCTATGCCTCAACCACACGTTCACCAGCTACATCTCCGCTCTTGGCGCGCATCGGGAAAAACTGTCCACGCCGGAAATCCTCGCCCTGCTGGATGATGCAGTCTGTTATGTGGATGACGCCTTGCACCATACCCCCGCGGATGAACAGCGGGTGCAACAGGCTTTGAACAGCCTGCAAAGCCGGATCCATCATCTGGAACCGCGCGCGGACAGTAAGGAACCCTTGGTCTTACAGCAGATTGGCCTGCTGCTGGCGCTGCTGCCTGAAATCTGCCGCCTGCAGCAACGGGTCCACGCCCAAACCGAATAACAAGGCTTTTCCGCTACCGGGTAGCCGCCCATTCGAGAAGCTCCTGACGCCGTGGCGTCGGGAGCGCGGCGGCATGTACCCCGGCAATCGCCCCCTCCAGCGCCAGCAATACGCTCAGCGATAAAGAAGCATTATTTACGCGTAGCCTCAGCCATGCCTCCTGCGCACCAACTTCCCGCAACGTCCTAACGTCCGGTATGCCCGCGTGAATCAGCTGCAATTCCATATGAAAGCTGATATTGGGTAAATCCTTCAGGCGGCCCGACGCCCGTCGGCAGTTCTTTTCGCGCTGCGCACTCTGCCACGACAGTAGCGATAGCCGAAAAAGCTGCTGCTCATCGCGCCATAAAGTGTCGTCAATTTGATAATACTTCAGCGGCACTATGCGGCCGTGTCGGCGCAGCGTTAACAGAGGATTACGATGTTCCACCCGATAAGCAGCGCTCTGCTCGCAGGCCTTCAGATAAATGTTTCCCTCGGCCACCATCGCAAACACCGTATCATCAATAGCCAGGCTGTAGCCGCCAAAGAGCGGACGAGTATGCAGTTGACCCAGCGGTGAGACGCAGGCCTGAAATTGCGGGAGCCGCGGACAAACTAGTTTTCTCATGATCATTCCTTTGTTAATCATGTAATTAAACTTAAGTTGTTAACGGATCCGCTAAGAGAAAACATAAGGGACTTCCCGGGCAGCAGCAAGATGATTTTCGCCGACTTTTTCACCAGAATGCGGTTTTGCGAGACGCTTTCAGAAAATCGCAAGCGTTGCAGCAATCGACAGGGAGAAATGAAACCATTAGCGCGCGTTAAGGATTGGATAATGCAGGGGCTTCTTTTGACAGATAAGGAACCACGAGAAGCGATTAAATTCCCGGCAGCAAAATGGCAAATTGCGGTTGATCTTTTCCCCTGGCGAAGATACTGTATATGCATACAGTAACTAAAGGCGGGATAGACTATGTTTACTTCAACTCACGCAAACCGTTCAGCACAGGCTTCTGCTCCGGCAGGCCACTACGCTCATCGTTCTGGCGAACAGAACACCAATGGGCTGATCAGTGAAATTGTCTATCGTGAAGATCAACCCATGATGACGCAGTTATTGCTGCTACCTTTATTACAGCAGCTGGGTCAACAGTCGCGCTGGCAGCTGTGGCTCACGCCGCAACAAAAGCTCAGCCGCGAATGGGTTCAGTCCGCCGGTCTGCCGCTGTCCAAGGTCATGCAAATTAGCCAGCTCTCTCCCAGCCATACCATAGACTCAATGATCCGTGCCCTGCGCACGGGTAATTATAGTGTGGTTATCTGCTGGCTGGCGGAGGAGTTAACCGCTGACGAACACGAACGTCTCGTTAACGCTGCCCAGGTAGGGTCCGCGATGGGATTCATCATGCGCCCGGTGCGAAATCAGGGCACGCTCGGCAGACAACTCAGCGGGCTAAAAATTCACTCAAATTTGTATCATTGAGTGAAATTAGGATTATTCCTGGAATTTTTTTTACCGCTGGGAAAGGTACAGCGTTTTTTATGGTCTTTTTCGCGGAATGCCTGCCACACGGGGATTTCTGTCTTTTTTTCGTGTACGAAAATCAACCATATTTGTTAAATATTGTGTACACAACCCTTTTTTTTCATATGCCTGACAGAGTTCACACTTGTAAGTTTCGAACTAAGTTGTAGACTTTACATCGCCAGGGGTGATCGGCTTACGCTGCATGTATCAGCATAGTTAACAACAAGTCACGCCCCCGGTGAAGGATTTAACCGTGAGGTCTTTTGTAACTTCATGGCGAATTTTGGATGATAATGAGGCGCAAAAAATGAAAAAGACAGCTATCGCGATTGCAGTGGCACTGGCTGGCTTCGCTACCGTAGCGCAGGCCGCTCCGAAAGATAACACCTGGTATGCAGGTGGTAAACTGGGTTGGTCCCAGTATCACGACACCGGTTTCTACGGTAACGGTTTCCAGAACAACAACGGTCCGACCCGTAACGATCAGCTTGGTGCTGGTGCGTTCGGTGGTTACCAGGTTAACCCGTACCTCGGTTTCGAAATGGGTTATGACTGGCTGGGCCGTATGGCATATAAAGGCAGCGTTGACAACGGTGCTTTCAAAGCTCAGGGCGTTCAGCTGACCGCTAAACTGGGTTACCCGATCACTGACGATCTGGACATCTACACCCGTCTGGGCGGCATGGTTTGGCGCGCTGACTCCAAAGGCAACTACGCTTCTACCGGCGTTTCCCGTAGCGAACACGACACTGGCGTTTCCCCAGTATTTGCTGGCGGCGTAGAGTGGGCTGTTACTCGTGACATCGCTACCCGTCTGGAATACCAGTGGGTTAACAACATCGGCGACGCGGGCACTGTGGGTACCCGTCCTGATAACGGCATGCTGAGCCTGGGCGTTTCCTACCGCTTCGGTCAGGAAGATGCTGCACCGGTTGTTGCTCCGGCTCCGGCTCCGGCTCCGGAAGTGGCTACCAAGCACTTCACCCTGAAGTCTGACGTTCTGTTCAACTTCAACAAAGCTACCCTGAAACCGGAAGGTCAGCAGGCTCTGGATCAGCTGTACACTCAGCTGAGCAACATGGATCCGAAAGACGGTTCCGCTGTTGTTCTGGGCTACACCGACCGCATCGGTTCCGAAGCTTACAACCAGCAGCTGTCTGAGAAACGTGCTCAGTCCGTTGTTGACTACCTGGTTGCTAAAGGCATCCCGGCTGGCAAAATCTCCGCTCGCGGCATGGGTGAATCCAACCCGGTTACTGGCAACACCTGTGACAACGTGAAAGCTCGCGCTGCCCTGATCGATTGCCTGGCTCCGGATCGTCGTGTAGAGATCGAAGTTAAAGGCTACAAAGAAGTTGTAACTCAGCCGGCGGCTTAAGTTATAACCGATAAAAAAACCCGCTTCGGCGGGTTTTTTTATGCCCTCTCGCCCACTTTAGCGGCTGAGAGCTGTGAAGCAGCCCCCGGCCAGGGCAACCACCGGCAGGCGGGTCGACGATCCTACCTGGCTATTCTTTCCCTAACAGTACCTGCAGATCGTGCTTCAGGCTCGACATTTTGCTGGCATATTTCTCTTTGTGCTCGGCATCTTCAATCAGCTGGACGATGGTTTCAGACAAGGTTTTGCCCCGCCGCTGCGCCAGGCCAGCAAGACGCTGCCAAACGACAAACTCAAGGTCGATAGACTTCTTACGCGTATGCTGATGCTCAGCGTTAAAATGGCGTTTCCGTCGCGCGCGGATAGTCTGCTTCATGCGGTTCATCAGCGCCGGATTCATATGCTGCTCAATCCAGGCATGAACCAGCACAGGTTCATTCTCGAGCGTCAGCAAGTCATCTACCGCAGCTTGCGCAGCGCTGGCCTCAATGTAGCGGGTAATCAGCTCACCTTCCCGGTGCTTCTTTACCAGATATTTCCATTTCCAGCCGCTTTCAAGATTTTCCAGTTGTTGATATTTCATTGCGATCTCAATGTGACCGTGTAACTCATTTCAGGATATCAGTTTTTTTCTGATGTGCTGAATATAAATCATTATTCGTGAAGTCTGCGACCGGGTAATCATCAGGGTAACCATAATCCTCCGTGTGCTCGGTCGCGGCATCAGGTATAATTGCGCGCTTTACATCTAACTAAAAAACAGCGACTTTGACCATTACGAAACTGACCCGAACCGACCTTGCGCCTGATCTGGAAGCTTACCAGGCGCTGTTTGCTCAAGCTGAACTTTCCCATCCGGCCCCCTCCCTCTCGGGCGATCTGCAGCCGCGTTTGTTCTATGGGCTTGAGCAGCTGCTGTACACGCCGGCAGTCTCCTCCTTCATGCTGGTGAAAGCCCCTGAAGAGCCGGAATATCTGCAATGGCTGGCGGCTGAAACCCGGACTCTGCACGAGCCTGCCGCACCGCTTTACGGCGTCCGCTATGAGGTAACCGACGCTCAGGTGACGCTCGCACCGGCGCAGGGCGCTGAGGATAATTTCGCCAGCACTGCCCCGGTCGTGATGGCCGATTGGGTAGAAGCGGAACAGCTGTTTGGCTGCGTACGCCAGTTTAACGGTGCAATCACCCTCCAGCCTGGGCTGGTCCATCAGGCCAACGGCGGCGTGCTTGTGCTTTCGCTACGTACACTGCTGGCGCAACCGCTGCTGTGGGTGCGTCTGAAAAATATGGTGACTCGTCAGCGCTTTGACTGGCTTTCTATGGATGAATCGCGTCCGCTGCCGGTCAGCATTCCCTCCATGCCGCTGAGTCTGAAAATCATCCTGGTGGGCGAACGCGAATCGCTGGCCGATTTCCAGGAAATGGAGCCGGAGCTGGCTGCGCAGGCGATCTATAGCGAGTATGAAGACACTCTGCAGTTTGCTGACGCCGACACGCTAAAGGCCTGGTGCCAGTGGGTATGGCAGAATGCGCAGCAGCTGGAGCTGCCGGGCCCGGCAGCCGATGCCTGGCCTCTGCTGATCGATGAGGGAACGCGCTATACCGGCGATCAGGAGACCCTGCCGCTCAGTCCGCTATGGATAACCCGCCAGCTGCGGGAGGCCGCCGCCTTCTGCGAAGGCGAGGAGATTACCGGCGAAGCGATGCAGACCATGCTGGCGCGCCGGGTATGGCGTGAAGGCTACCTGGCGGAGCGTATGCAGGATGAAATCCTGCAGGAACAGATCCTGATTGAAACCGAAGGCGAATGCGTCGGGCAGATCAACGCCCTGTCGGTGATCGAATTCCCCGGTCATCCACGCGCGTTCGGTGAACCTTCACGCATCAGCTGCGTCGTGCACATTGGCGATGGCGAATTTATCGACGTCGAACGTAAAGCCGAGCTGGGCGGTAACATTCATGCGAAAGGCATGATGATCATGCAGGCTTTTCTGATGTCCGAGCTGGAGCTGGAGCAGCAGCTTCCCTTCACTGCTTCGCTGACCTTTGAGCAGTCCTACAGTGAAGTGGATGGCGACAGCGCCTCCATGGCGGAACTCTGCGCCTTAATCAGCGCCCTGGCCAACGTACCGATAAATCAGAGCATCGCGATCACCGGCTCCGTCGACCAGTTTGGTCGCGTGCAGCCGGTCGGCGGCCTGAACGAGAAAATTGAAGGCTTCTTCACTATCTGTCAGCAGCGCGGTTTAACCGGCAAACAGGGAGTGATTATCCCTGCCGCCAACGTTCGTCATCTCAGCCTGAGCCACGAGCTACGTCAGGCCGTTGCCGACAACCAGTTTGCTATCTGGGCCATTGACGATATTACCGAAGCGCTGCCGATGTTGACCCAGCTGATGTGGGACGGTGAAGGACAGACGCTGCGACAAACCATTCAGGAGCGGATAGCGCAGGCGACCCAGCAAGAGACTCGCCATCGTTTTCCGTGGCCGCTACGCTGGTTAGGTGGGACAAGTTCTAACTGATCGGACTTGTTCAGCTTACACGTGTTAGCTATCCTGCGTCCCGAACTTAAAATAAGGCTTACTGAAAACATGGTAGATAAACGCGAATCCTATACAAAAGAAGATCTTCTTGCCTCTGGTCGTGGTGAACTGTTCGGCGCGAAAGGCCCGCAGTTACCGGCACCAAACATGCTGATGATGGACCGCGTCATCAAAATGACCGAAACCGGTGGTAACTACGATAAAGGTTATGTTGAGGCAGAACTCGACATCAATCCTGACCTGTGGTTCTTCGGTTGCCACTTTATCGGCGATCCGGTGATGCCGGGCTGCCTGGGCCTGGATGCTATGTGGCAGCTGGTCGGGTTCTATCTTGGCTGGCTGGGCGGCGAAGGCAAAGGCCGCGCGCTGGGCGTTGGCGAAGTGAAATTTACCGGTCAGGTTCTGCCGACCGCGAAAAAAGTCACCTACCGCATCCACTTCAAGCGCATTGTTAACCGTCGTCTGATTATGGGACTTGCGGATGGTGAAGTGCTGGTTGACGATCGTCTGATCTACACCGCGAACGATCTGAAAGTGGGTCTGTTCCAGGATACTTCCGCTTTCTGATAACATTCAGTAGCGATTAAAAGGCGAAGCCCCCGCTATGCGGAGGCTTCTTTTTTAAAGAGACAGTGTCAGGCCGTTAGTACCCTGTCCTCCATGGCTTCTCGCCAGCCTCCCAGCCACCATGAGCGTTGATTCAGGCTCTGGTATGGACACATTTCTTTCGATCTTCCCGCGATACCCGCCTGATATCCGCGTTGGTGTGCCCGTTCCAGGCGATCTCGTTTTTGTCTCTTCATGCCTCGTTTCCCTCATTCTTTGATCTGGTGGAAAAGAAAACAGTGGTCGCAAATTGTGCAGCCACGGGTTACGAATACCGCGAAAAGAAGGCAACGTCAATGCGCAAAATTCACGCCAGTGTCATATTTGTGACCTATATAAGAGTTCATTTTTTGTTCGCTCGGCGCAGCCGCCGGTAACAAACTGACCTGGCAAAAAAAATGCCGCGCGGCCCAGGTGAACCGCGCGGCAGATCATTATGATGAATTTTACTTATGGCAGACGATTAAGCTCGCTGGCAATGGCAGCCGCCTCCTGGCTCCACGCCTGCGCCAGGGTCTTGACCATCGCGTCATAACCATCCTGTTCCTGCCTGAGGACGATGTTAAACGGGCGCTTAATCAGCTGTCCCTGATGCTTCAGCAGCCACTCACCGCTAACGATAACCCGCCCGTCATAGCGACCATGAAAGCCATTGACCGCAACGTTGAGGGTATCCTGCTCGCTCCCCAACGGCTGGGACGACACTACCCAGCCCGGCAACTGCTGGCTGAGATTCGCCACCAGCGTGGTACGCAGCTGCTGATCCAGCGGACTGGCCCACAGATTATTATTGGCGATCACATACTGCACGTCGGTGGTCTGATAGACCACCCCGTTACCCGCCAGATAATCCGGGATGCTGACCTGCTCTACCCACAGCAGACGTGCCCCCTGACTGGCGGCGCTCTGCGCGCCGCCCTGCACAACCGGTAGCTGATAGTATGTCTTGCTTTCCCCGCCGCTACTGCACGCCGTCAGTACGCATACGGCTGCCGCCAGTAACCATTTTTTCATTATTTCGCTCCCTTCGGCTGTGGATCTTTTTTATCCTTCGCCTCAAATACCAGCGCATTGCTCTTATCATTTAGCGTTTTCAGAACCGGCTGCAGCTCACGCAGCACCTGATCCAGACGCTGCATATCGGCCACCATCTTATTGTAGGCCGCAGAGCCCGGCTGGAAGCCCTGCATGCTACGGTTCAGTTCACGCAGCGTCGTCTGCATATCGGCGGGCAGCTGCTGCATTGACTGGCTGGAGGTGATCTTATTCAGATTATCCAGCGTGGTCTGCACGTGCTGCATCGTCTTCTCGCTCTGCGCCAGGGTGCTGGTCGCCTGCTCCAGCAGCGGATTAATCGGCAGGTTATTAATCTTATCCAGCGCATCCATCAGACGCTGCTGGATCTGTGCCAGTCCACCGCTGATGGTCGGGATAATCGGATAGCCGTTAAACTCCTGTATTTTCCCGCGCGGGGGCGCCTTCGGATAGAAGTCGAGATCGATATACAGCGCGCCGGTCACCAGGTTACCGGTTTTCAGCGAGCCGCGCAGTCCGCGGTTGATCAGATCGTCAATGTGGGCGCGAATATTCGGATCGCCGCCAAGCTGATTAATCAGCCGTTGCGGTTCAACCCGCACTTCCACTGGAATACGATAGTCATCGTTCAAACGCTGCTTCAGCCCCGGAATAAAGAACGGCACTTTGCCGACGGTGCCCAGACGGATACCGCGGAACTCCACCGGCGCGCCCGGCTGCAGGCCGCGAACCGAGTCTTTGAAGAACATGACGTAATCGATATGCTCGGTAAAGACTGAATCCTGGATGCTCTTCTGATCGTCAAACAGATGGTATTCCGTTTTATTCGCCACCGGCTCGCCGAGGTCCAGTCCTTCAGGAATATCGAAGCTCACCCCGCCGCCAAACAGCGTCGACAGCGAGCCCATCTCGACGCGCATCCCCGCCGAGGTCAAATCTACAGCGATCCCGCTGTCCTTCCAGAAACGAACGTTGGTGGTCACCAGGCGATCGTTCGGCGCATTGATGAACAGCTGGTAAGTTATACGACGTTTCTGCGTGTCGAAGGTGCTGGTTTCCACTGACCCCACGCGATAGCCGCGGAACAACACCGGATCGCCCGGCGACAGCTGGCCCGCCTTGCTGCTTTCCAGCAGAATACGGATCCCCTTGGCATCCGGCGAGGCCAGCGGCGGAGAATCCAGTAGCGGATACTGCGCTGGCACCGAACCTTTCGTTCCCGGCTGCAGTTCAATATAGGCCCCGGACAACAATGTCCCAAGACCGCTGATCCCCTCGCGCCCAACCTGCGGCTTTACCACCCAGAAGACGGAATCGTTGTGCAGCAGCTTCTGCATCCCGGAATTGAGGCGGGCTTTGATTTCCACGTGGGTGAGATCGTCGGTCAGCGTCGCGCTCTCCACCACCCCAACGTCTACGCTGCGGCTCTTGATCCGGGTTTTTCCCCCTTCAATCCCTTCCGCATTGGTGGTGATCAGCGTGACCTCAGGCCCCTGATGGCTGTAATGATAAAACAGGATCCATGCCCCGATCAGCGCAGTGACGATAGGGAAGATCCACACCGGTGACCAGTTCTTCACCTTCTGCACTTTCGCTTCTCCGCTCTTATTTTCCATGTTGTTGTATTTCCTCATGGCTTGAATCTGGCTCACGATCCCACAGTAAACGGGGATCAAATGTCATGGCTGAAAACATGGTCATCACCACCACCAGCGCAAACATGACCGCGCCGATGGCTGGATAGATATTCATTAACCCTCCCATGCGGACCAGCGCAGAGAGCACGGCGATGACAAAAACGTCAATCATTGACCAGCGGCCAACAAATTCCACCACCTCATAGATCAGATGCATGCGCTCCGAATCTCGCACGCCGTTGCCGTTGGCGTTCCAGCACAACCAGGCGATAGCGATCATCTTCAGCGTCGGCACCATAATACTGGCGATAAAGATCACCAGCGCCACCGGATAAGAACCTTCGCTCCACAGTAAAATCACCCCGGCCATAATGGTCGATGGCATTTTATCGCCCAGCAGATCGGTGATCATGATCGGCATAATGTTGGCAGGGAGATAAAGGATAAATGACGTCACCAGCAGCGCCAGCGTCCACTGCAGGCTATTTTTGCGCCGCGCCGTTCCTTTACTGTTACAGCGCGGGCAGACGGTCTGATCGACCGGCAACACCGCCGTACAGCAGGCACAGGAGCGCAGCCCCTGACGGATACCGGTCACCCCGACCTTCAGCGGCTGGGTAATGGCCGGCATGGGGGCAATATCATCCCATAGCCAGCGGCGGTCGACGCACTGAAAAGTACGTAACTGCAGCAGGCAAAACATACACCAGGGAACAAAGCTCAGACCGATGCCGATATCACCGTAGGCCATCAGCTTGACGAAGCTCACCAGTACGCCGGCAAGAAAGATCTCCGCCATGCCCCAGGTTTTCAGTTGAAAGAGAATTCGCGCAAGGAACGTCTTCAGGCCGGCAGGCATTCTGACCCGATTAACCAGCAGCAAAATGGTGACCAGGCAAAACGCCGGCACTAATTGAACAAAGAGTAAAAAGAAAGTCCCGAGACTGGCGTAATCCTCGGTAAACAGTACGTTGGGAATTTCCAGCAGCTCTATTTCGCTACTGATGCCGCCCACTTTCATATAGATAAAAGGGAACAGGTTGGCCAGCAGCAGCATAAACAGCGCGACCAGCGCATACGCCGTGGGACGCTGGCGAGGCGCGTCCCACGTGGTGGTTAACGTTGTACCGCAGCGCGGGCAGGCGGCTTTCTGGCGATGCTCAAGCTGCGGCAAAGCCACCAGCAAATCACATTGGGGACATAGAATATGTCGCGCAGCATGATGATGATCGCACATGACAACTCCTCGGCTCAGGCGCCGTTCTTTAATCCTTCGAGATATTCCCAGCGTTCAAAGGCCGCTTCCAGCGCCTGCTCCGCTTCGGCCAGCTGCGCCAGCACCTGCTGCGTGCGATCGTGCGGTTGCCCGAAGAAATCGGGATCGGCAACCTGATCCTGCAGCGTCTGCAGTTCGGCCTCGAGAGCCTCCAGCTTCTGCGGCAGTTGTTCCAGCTCGCGCTGCAGGTTATAGCTTAGTTTGTTCCCGCCGCGTTTGACAGTTTCTGCTTTTGGCTGAGCGACTTCCGTCGTTTTTTTAACGACCGTCTGCTTTTGCGCCAAAGACTGGGCCTGCTGACCGCGGGCGTCGTGATAGCCGCCGACGTACTGGCCAATACGACCGCCGCCTTCGAAGATCCAGCACTCGGTCACGGTATTGTCGACAAACTGACGATCGTGGCTCACCAGCATCACGGTCCCCTGATAGCCATCGATCAGCTCTTCCAGCAGCTCCAGCGTTTCAACATCGAGGTCGTTAGTCGGTTCATCAAGGATCAGCAGATTGCTGGGTTTCAGGAACAGCCGGGCCAGCAGCAGGCGGTTACGTTCCCCTCCGGAAAGCGCACGTACCGGGGTCATCGCTCGTTTTGGATGGAACAGGAAGTCCTGTAGATAACCCAGCACATGGCGTGGTTTACCGTTAACCATTACCTCCTGTTTGCCTTCCGCCAGGTTGTCCATCACCGTTTTATCCGGATCCAACTCCGCGCGGTGCTGGTCGAAGTAGGCGACCTCCAGCTTGGTGCCAACATGGATCCGCCCGCTGTCGGCCTGCAGCTGGCCGAGCATCAGCTTCAGCAACGTGGTTTTCCCGCAGCCGTTGGGGCCGATCAGGGCGATCTTGTCGCCGCGCTGGATCTGTGCGGAGAAATCCTTCACCAGCACTTTGCCGTCAACCTGATAGTTGACGTTTTCCATCTCAAAGACGATTTTGCCGGAACGGGAAGCCTCCTCAACCTGCATCTTCGCGCTGCCCATCACTTCCCGACGCTCACCGCGCTCGCGGCGCATCGCCTTCAGCGCGCGGACTCGGCCTTCGTTACGGGTCCGGCGCGCTTTGATACCCTGACGGATCCACACCTCTTCCTGGGCCAGCTTGCGGTCAAATTCCGCATTCTGCAGTTCTTCGACCCGCAGGGCTTCTTCTTTATCGAGGAGATACTGATCGTAATTTCCCGGATAGGTCACCAGCTTGCCACGATCGAGGTCGACAATGCGCGTCGCCATATTGCGGATAAAGGAACGGTCATGCGAAATAAAGATAATCGTGCCTTTAAAGGTTTTCAGGAAACCTTCCAGCCAGTCGATGGTTTCGATATCGAGGTGGTTAGTGGGCTCATCCAGCAGCAGCACGCGCGGCCCACTGACCAGGGCGCGGCCCAGCGCCGCTTTACGTAGCCAGCCGCCGGACAGCGACGCCAGCTGCGCATTGGCGTCAAGGCCCAGCTGCTCAATCACTTCGTTAATGCGGCTGTCCAGCTGCCATAGTCCCAGGTTATCGAGCTGCTCCTGCAGGCGCGCCAGTTCATTTAAATTTTTGTCGCTCGGATCGGTCATCACCTGATGCGACACGTCATGGTAGGCTTTCAGATAAGCCGCCTGCTCGGCGATCCCTTCGGCGACAAAATCGTACACCGTACCAGCAACGTTCCGCGGCGGATCCTGCTGCAGACGCGCCACGATCAGGTCCTGTTCATAAATGATGCGTCCGTCATCCAGCCCCTGCTCGCGGTTGAGGATCTTCATCAGGGTAGATTTACCGGCGCCGTTGCGTCCGACGAGGCAGACGCGTTCGTTATCTTCAATATGCAGCTCGGCATTATCCAGCAGCGGCGCATCGCTGAAGGAAAGCCAGGCGCCGTGCATACTAATCAGTGACATTATTTATTCCTTTCAGGCTGCGGTAATCAGCCAGCAGTTGTGGATCTGACGGTTGCGGGCAAAATCCTGCGACAGCGTTTTTTGCGAAATCTCTTGCGCCTTCAGGCCAAGCGCCGCCAGCCCGTCATGATCCATACGGAAACCGCGTTTGTTATTCGAGAACATAATGGTGCCGCCTTTACGCAGCAGACGTTTTAGATCGGTCATCAGGCGAATGTGATCGCGCTGGACGTCAAACGCATCTTCCATTCGTTTGGAGTTGGAAAAGGTCGGCGGATCGATAAAGATCAGATCGAACTGCTCGGTGCTCTCCCGCAGCCAACCCAGCACGTCCGCCTGCATCAGGCGATGCGCGCGGCCGGTCAGGCCATTGAGACGCAGGTTGCGTTCCGCCCACTCCAGGTAGGTGCGTGACATATCCACCGTGGTGGTGGATCGCGCACCGCCGAGGCCTGCGTGGACGCTGGCGCTGCCGGTATAGGAGAACAGGTTCAGGAAGTCCTTACCTTTACTCATCTGGCCGAGCATGCGACGGGCGATACGGTGGTCGAGGAACAGACCGGTATCCAGGTAGTCGGTGAGGTTGACCCACAGGCGCGCGTTATACTCCTGTACCTCAATAAAGTCGCCCTTCTCCGCCATCTTCTGATACTGGTTTTTCCCCTTCTGCCGTTCACGGGTTTTCAGCACCAGCTTGTTAGGCGCCATGTCCAGTACGGCGATAGTCGCAGCGATGATGTCGAACAGACGCTGGCGCGCCTTATGCGCGTCGACGGTTTTCGGCGGGGCATACTCCTGGACCACCACCCAGTCGGCATAGCGGTCAATGGCCACGTTGTATTCCGGTAGATCAGCATCGTACAGGCGATAGCATTCGATTCCTTCCTGGCGGGCCCATTTTTCAAACTTCTTCAGGTTTTTACGCAGACGGTTAGCAAAATCCTCCGCCAGCATCGCCGGCTTGCCGCCTTCGCTCTCCGCCAGGTGATAATTCTTCTGCACGCAGTCCAGCGGGCCGTTCTTGGCTTTAAACTGCTTGTCGGCACGCAGCTGCAGGCAACTCAGCAGCTCCGGCGAAGCGCTGAATACCGACAGGTTCCAGCCGCCGAACTGACTTTTCATTATCCGGCCAAGCAGGCTGTGCAGAGCGATCAGCGCTGGCTCGCTTTCCAGACGTTCGCCGTACGGCGGGTTACTGATCACCGTCCCGTACGGGCCTTTCGGCAGCGGGTTGTTCAGTTGGGCGACGTCTTTCACGTCAAAATCGATCAGCTCGCCAATGCCGGCGCGGCGGGCGTTGCGGCGCGCGCGCTCGATTACGCGCGCGTCGACGTCTGAGCCGTAGAAGCGTGACTCATACGCTGCCAATCCCTGACGAGCGCGGGTTTGCGCTTCCGCCTTCACCTCTTTCCAGATGGCGTCATCGTGCTGCGCCCAGCCGCCAAAGCCCCAGTGGCCCCGGTGCAGGCCCGGCGCGCGGTCGGTCGCCAGCATCGCCGCTTCAATCAGCAGGGTACCGGAGCCGCACATCGGATCGAGCAGCGGCGTACCTGGTACCCAGCCAGAGCGCATGACGATCGCCGCCGCGAGGTTTTCTTTGATCGGTGCCATTCCGGTACCATCGCGATAGCCGCGCAGGTGCAGGCCTTCGCCGCTCAGATCCAGCGAGATGTGCGCCGTCTCTTTGTTCAGCCAGACGTTGATCCGCAGATCGGGCGACTCACGATCGACGTTCGGGCGCGGTAGATTCTTACGGGTGAAGCTGTCGACAATGGCGTCTTTAACCTTCAGCGCGCCGTACTGGCTGTTACGGATCTCGTCATTGAGGCCGCTAAAATGCACCGCGAAGGTGGCGCCAGGGTTGAACATCTCCGTCCACGGAATGGCCTGTACGCCGAGGTACAGATCCAGATCGCTGTATACGCGACATTCGCCCAGCGGCAGCATGATGCGCGAAGCCAGCCGGCTCCACATCAGGCTTTGATACAGCAGGCGCGTATCCCCCTGAAAATGGACCCCGCCCTGGACTACCTGGCAGTCCGTCGCGCCAAGCCCTTCCAGTTCAGTTTTTAACAGCTCTTCCAGCCCACGAGCCGTACTGGCAAACAGAGAATTCATATCGTCACTTTTACTTAAAGAAAATTGGTGCGCATTATAGCCAATATGTGCCCTATGTCATAAAGTTATAGGCTTATTTTTGGAACCCGGAGGCAGCGTATGGTAACGCTATCGCGACTTTTTATTCATCCTGTTAAATCCATGCGCGGCATAGGCCTGACCCACGCCTTTGCTGATATCAGCGGCCTGGCCTTCGATCGCCTGTTTATGGTCACCGAAACCGACGGGACCTTTATTACCGCTCGCCAGTTTCCGCAAATGGTGAAATTTATTCCGGCGCCGCTGCATGATGGCCTTCACCTGACCGCACCGGACGGCAGCAGCGCCGTGGTGCGTTTTAGTGATTTCGCCACGCAGGCCGAGCCGACCGAAGTCTGGGGCAACCATTTTACCGCCCTCATCGCGCCCGCCGCCGTTAACCAGTGGCTCAGCGGCTTTTTCAAGCGCGATGTCCAGCTGCGCTGGCTGGGGCCGCAGCTAACCCGCCGGGTAAAGCGCCATGATGCGGTGCCGCTCTCCTTCGCCGACGGCTACCCTTACCTGCTGGCTAACGAGGCCTCCCTGCGCGATCTGCAACAGCGCTGCCCGGCCAGCGTAAGCATAGAACAGTTTCGCCCTAACCTTGTGGTCACCGGCGCGGCGGCCTGGGATGAAGATAGCTGGAAAGTGATCCGCATCGGCGAGGTGGTGTTTGATGTCGCTAAGCCGTGCAGCCGCTGCATTTTTACCACCGTCAGCCCGGAGCGCGGTCAGAAGCATCCCGCCGGGGAGCCGCTGGAAACCTTAAAGCGTTTTCGTACCGCGCTGGACAATGGCGATGTCGATTTTGGCCAGAACCTGATTGCCCGCAACAGCGGGGTGATCCGGGTGGGAGATGAAGTGGAAATCCTTACCCGCGGCCCGGCGAAAGCCTACGGGGCAGGTGAAAGCGACGATACCCCGGCTCCCGAGGCGCAGCAGCAGGCTACGGTTGCCATCGAATGGCAGGGTCAACAGTTTACCGGCAATAACCAGCAGGTGCTGCTGGAGCAACTGGAACAACAGGGCATTCGCGTACCCTATTCGTGTCGGGCGGGGATCTGCGGCAGCTGCCGCATCCGGCTGGAAGAGGGAGAAGTGAGTCCGTTAAAGAAAAACGCGGTTGCCGGAGATGGCACTATTCTCGCCTGCAGCTGTGTACCGAAAACAGCGCTACGCCTGGCGCCTTAAACCGCCTGCCCCAGACTGTAGCTGACCGCGCTCTGCGCCGGCTGCAGTCTGTCATTCATGATTTTAATGACATCGCCCAGTTGCATGACGCGGCCGGCAAGGGTGAGACCCGGCTGAGCCAACAGACAGAGCGCGGCGTTATCGCCCGGTTCCACCACCAGTAAATTCACCTGCTCGCCGGTATCGCTCAGCCAAACGCAGGCGGCGTCGCCGCCGCTCGGCTGCCAGTGATGGGTATGGGCGATAAAGTGCCAGCTTTTCGGCATCTGCGGTTTGAGAAAACGGATGGCGGTGAGCGCGTTAAGGACTAATTCCGCCCGCTGCTCTTTCGATAGCTCGAGATCGCGACATTTTTCTTCAAAAGAGAAATAGAGCGCGGCGTCATCAACGCAAAATCCCGAAGGGGCAAAGGCATCCGGAGTCAGCATGCGCCGGGCGAAGCGCGAGCGAAATAACATGCCATTGGCCAGATCGAGCATCATGCGGTCGTGCTCTTCATCGTAATACCAACGCCAGTTATCGTCAGGTTTAATCCGCATTTTTCCCCCTGTCCCCTTTCATACGCCTCTGCAAAGTTGTTGCGACTTACCGCAGAATATTTTCTAAAATTAAGAAAAGTCTAAAATGTTTAAATAAGCAACAGTGAGGGAATATAAAACAACCAGGGCCGGAAATAAAGCCCTGGGTGGGATTCAGAGGAGGAAAAGATTAGATGTGGGTAACAATTTCTTTAATCAGCGGCGGACCTTTAAAAATAAATCCAGAATAGATCTGCACCAGCGATGCCCCGGCGGCAATCTTTTCCCGCGCGGCAATCACCGAATCAATGCCGCCCACGCCGATGATAGGCAAACGGCCATTCAGCTCAGCGGAGAGCATACGGATAATTTCAGTGCTTTTTAATTGTAATGGACGACCGCTAAGCCCGCCGGTCTCATCGCAATGTTTCATTCCCTGAACCAGGGAACGATCGAGGGTGGTATTGGTTGCAATCACGCCATCAATATTATGACGCACGAGGCTATCGGCAACCTGGATCAATTCCTCAGGCAAAAGATCCGGCGCGATCTTTACGGCGACCGGGACATATTTTTGATGCTTCTGCTGCAGCTCGAGCTGCTTATTTTTAATACCGGAGAGTAAATCATCCAGCGCTTCGCCGTATTGCAGCGTGCGCAGCCCTGGGGTATTCGGCGAGGAGATATTAATGGCGATATACCCGGCGTACGGATAGACTTTTTCCATACAAATCAGGTAATCATCTTTCCCGTGCTCAACCGGCGTATCTTTATTTTTGCCGATATTGATACCCAGCACGCCGTCAAAATGCGCCTTTTTCACATTCTCAACCAGGTTATCGACGCCATGGTTATTAAAGCCCATGCGGTTGATCAATCCCTCGGCATCAACCAGACGGAAGATCCTTGGCTTATCGTTGCCCGGCTGCGGACGCGGCGTCACGGTGCCGATCTCAATCGAACCAAACCCCATCGCGCCCAGCGCGTCAATGCATTCCCCATTTTTATCCAGCCCGGCCGCCAGACCCAGCGGGTTTTTAAAGGTTAGCCCCATGCAGGTGACAGGCCTTGCCGGTACCTTCTGGCGAACCAGCATTTCCAGCGGCGTCCCGGTGACACGGCGTAATTGTTGAAAGGTAACTTCATGAGCGCGCTCAGGATCGAGCTGAAAAAGGGCTTTACGAACGAAGGGGTAGTACATGAACTCTCCTGGATTCCCGGTGTGCAAACCGGGGGCGTATTATGTGCGATCTGTTGCGGAAAGGGAATTGACCTGCGACAAAAAATCCCCCATCAGCGCAAACGATTACCTACCTCTCGCGCCATTATGCGCTTTTCGGCTATCTAACCGCGGATAAATCATTTAGGGAAATAATGGCCCTCTGTCACACTCACTATAAATGTTATCAATTATAGATAAATGCAAACATTTAGTTATAAGGAGAGAGAGATGCGCGTCATTACGCTTGCGGGCAGCCCGCGTTACCCTTCCCGTTCCAGCGCCTTGCTGGAATACGCCAGAGAGACGCTCACTGCCGCCGATATCGAAGTCTGCCACTGGCATCTGCAGAACTTTGCCCCAGAAGACCTCCTGTACGCTCGTTTTGACAACCCGGCGCTGCAGACGCTCAATGAACAGCTGGCCGGGGCTGATGGCCTGATCATCGCCACGCCGGTGTATAAAGCCTCGTTCTCCGGCGCGCTGAAAACGCTGCTCGACCTGCTGCCTGAGCGAGCGCTGGAGGGCAAAATCGTGCTGCCGCTGGCCACCGGCGGGACCATCGCTCACATGCTGGCGGTGGACTACGCGCTGAAGCCAGTGCTGAATGCCCTCAAGGCCCAGGAGATCCTCCATGGCGTCTTCGCTGATGACAGCCAGGTGACCGATTACCAGCATAAGCCGCAGTTTACCGCGAATCTGCAGCGGCGCCTTGATGACGCCCTGGAGACCTTCTGGCAGGCGCTGCATCGCCCCAGCAGCCGTGCGCCGTCGTTAACATCTCTGCGTGGGGTGGAGCATGCTTAATCCTCTCCGCGCCCTGACTCTGGGCGGACTGCTGCTATTCTCTACGCTGGGTCACGCCGCCCCGGCGGCGCCTGACGCTCTGCGCATCGGCTACCAGAAAGGCAGCGTCAGCATGGTGCTGGCGAAGAGCCATCAGCTGCTGGAGCAGCGCTATCCGCAAACCCATATCTCGTGGATTGAGTTCCCGGCCGGTCCGCAGATGCTGGAGGCGCTGAACGTCGGCAGCATTGATATCGGCAGTACCGGCGATATTCCGCCTATCTTTGCCCAGGCGGCAGGCGCCGATTTGGTCTATATCGGCGCGGAGCCGCCCAAGCCCAAGGCGGAGGTGATCCTGGTGGCGCAGGGCAGCCCGATTCATAACGTTGCTGAGTTAAAAGGGAAAAAGGTCGCTTTTCAGAAAGGCTCCAGCTCCCACAATCTGCTGCTGCGCGCCCTACAGCTCGCAGGTCTGAAATTTAGCGATATTCAGCCGGTTTACCTTGCCCCCGCCGATGCGCGCGCCGCCTTCCAGCAGGGCAATGTCGACGCATGGGCTATCTGGGATCCGTACTACTCCGCCGCGCTGCTGCAGGGCGGCGCCCGGGTACTCACTGACGGAACAGATCTGAAACAGACGGGATCCTTCTATCTTGCTTCCCGGCCCTACGCTGAACGCAATGGCGCTTTCATTGAAGGCGTACTCGACACCTTTACTCAGGCCGATGCCCTGACCCACAGCCAACGCGCGCAAAGCATTACGCTGCTGGCGAAAACGATGGGCTTACCGGAGGCGGTGATCGCCAGCTATCTGGACCATCGTCCCCCCACCGCGGTTACCCCGGTGAGCGCCGAAACCGCCGCTCGCCAGCAGCAGACGGCAGACCTGTTCTACGAGAACAAGCTGGTGCCAAAAAAAGTTGATATCCGGGCCCGCATCTGGCAGCCCACCGCCACACAAGGAGCGAAATCATGAGTCTGAATATGTTTTGGTTTTTACCGACCCATGGTGATGGTCGTTATCTGGGTACCGAAGAGGGTGCCCGTCCGGTCGATTATGGCTATCTGCAGCAAATCGCGCAGACGGCGGATCGGCTGGGCTTCACCGGCGTGCTGATCCCGACCGGACGCTCTTGTGAGGATGCGTGGCTGGTCGCGGCCTCAATGATCCCGGTGACGCAGCGGCTGAAGTTCCTTGTCGCTCTCAGGCCAAGCGTGGTATCGCCGACGGTGGCCGCGCGTCAGGCGGCGACCCTGGACCGGCTGTCAAACGGCCGGGCGCTGTTCAATCTGGTCACCGGCAGCGATCCTGCCGAACTGGCAGGCGACGGCGTCTTCCTCGACCACACCGAGCGCTATGAGGCCTCGGCTGAATTTACCCACATCTGGCGTAAGCTGATGGAGGGAGAAACCGTCACCTTTAACGGCAAGCATCAGCGCGTTCGCGACGCCAAACTGCTGTTTCCGCCACTGCAGCAGCCGCGTCCACCGCTCTATTTCGGCGGCTCGTCTGAGGTGGCGCAGGAGCTGGCCGCTGAGCAGGTCGATCTTTATCTTACCTGGGGAGAACCGCCGGCCCAGGTGGCAGAGAAAATAGCTCAGGTGCGAGAGAAAGCCGCCCGGCATGGTCGCCAGGTGCGCTTTGGCATCCGTCTGCACGTGATCGTCAGGGAAACCAACGAGGAAGCGTGGCAGGCGGCGGACAGCCTTATCTCCCATCTTGACGACGAGACGATCGCCCGCGCCCAGGCGGCTTTCGCCAGAACCGACTCCGTCGGCCAGCAAAGGATGGCGGCCCTGCACAACGGGCGACGCGATAAGCTGGAAATCAGCCCCAACCTGTGGGCTGGCGTGGGTTTAGCGCGCGGCGGCGCCGGGACCGCGCTGGTGGGCGATGCCGCCACCGTTGCCGAAAGGATCAATGAATACGCCGCGCTGGGTATCGATAGCTTTATCTTTTCCGGCTATCCGCATCTGGAAGAGGCGTACCGGGTCGGAGAGCTGCTGTTCCCCCTGCTTGACGTCGCGGTGCCGTCCATCCCGCAGCCGCAAAACCTGCGTCTGCAGGGGGAAGCGGTCGCCAACGAGTTTATTCCGCGTAAAGTAGCGCAAAGCTGAGGAGACCGTGATGGCAAAATCAACCCATCCCCTGTTGTTACGCCTCGCCCCCTGGCTGCTGCCGGTAGGGACGGTCATTGTCTGGCAGCTGGCCTCGTCCGTCGGCTGGCTGTCGACGCGGGTGCTGCCCTCGCCGGAGGGGGTATTGAAAGCGTTCTGGACCCTCTCAGCCAGCGGTGAGCTGTGGCAGCATCTGGCCATCAGCTCGTGGCGGGCGCTGGTCGGCTTCGCCATCGGCGGCTCGATCGGGCTAATACTCGGCCTGATCAGCGGCCTGTCTCGCTGGGGCGAGCGTCTGCTGGATACCTCGATCCAGATGCTGCGCAATGTCCCGCATCTGGCGCTGATCCCGCTGGTGATCTTGTGGTTCGGCATCGATGAGACCGCCAAGATCTTCCTTGTCTCGCTGGGCACCCTGTTCCCGATCTATATCAACACCTGGCACGGGATCCGCAATATTGACCGTGGGCTGGTTGAGATGGCGCGCAGCTATGGCTTATCCGGCTTCGCCCTGTTCCGTCACGTGATATTACCCGGCGCCCTGCCCTCAGTTATGGTCGGCGTGCGTTTTGCCCTTGGTCTGATGTGGCTGACGCTTATTGTCGCCGAAACTATCTCGGCGAATGCCGGCATCGGTTATCTGGCGATGAACGCGCGTGAATTTCTGCAAACCGACGTGGTGGTAGTGGCGATCATTCTTTACGCCATCCTTGGCAAACTGGCCGACGTCTGCGCCCAGCTGCTGGAACGGCTCTGGCTGCGCTGGAATCCGGCGTATCATCTTCAGGAGGCTAACGCATGAACACTGCCCGTCTCAACCCAGGTATCCCGCTGCTGCTGAACGGGGTGACGAAACGCTATGGCGACAACACCATTCTTAACGAGCTGGATCTGCATATTCCCAGCGGCCAGTTTGTGGCGGTGGTGGGCCGCAGCGGCGGCGGCAAAAGTACCCTGCTGCGCCTGCTGGCAGGTCTGGAAAAACCAAACGCCGGCGAACTGCTGGCTGGCGCGACGCCCCTGGCGGCGATCCAGGACGACACCCGGATGATGTTTCAGGATGCGCGCCTGCTGCCGTGGAAAACAGTGATTGATAACGTGGGGCTGGGGCTAAAAGGCGCCTGGCGCGACGCCGCCCTGCAGGCGTTGGCCAGCGTCGGACTTGAAAGCCGCGCACAGGAGTGGCCGGCCGCGCTGTCGGGTGGGCAGAAGCAGCGCGTTGCGCTGGCCCGCGCGCTGATCCATCGCCCGCGCCTGCTGCTGCTGGACGAACCGCTGGGGGCGCTGGATGCCCTCACCCGTCTGGAGATGCAGGAGCTGATCGTCTCCCTGTGGCAGGAGCATGGCTTTACGGTCCTGCTGGTCACGCACGACGTCAGTGAAGCGGTGGCCATGGCCGATCGGGTGCTGTTAATTGAAGAGAAGAAGATTGGCCTCGATTTAAGCGTGGATATCCCGCGACCGCGGCGCACCGGTTCGGCGAAGCTGGCCGAGCTGGAGGCTGAAGTACTGGATCGGGTGATGAAACGCGGCGACAGCGAGCGTGCGCCGCGTTTGTTTAGTCATGGCTGACCGGCGTAACTGTCTGCTGTCTGAACGGGGGCATATCGTCATCCGACATGTCCCCGGCTCGCGCGTTGCACAGCCGGGCTACCAACGCCAAATCAGCCGTGTATTCCAGGTCGGGTAAGCATCGCGCCGCCCGACAACATCACCGCGCTAACGGGTAACCCGGACAGGGCGCAAGGCGCGCCGCAGCCCGGGGTTATGCCACCGTTACGCCAGCGCCTTACTGATTTTCTCGAACAGGTCGCCAGAGAGATTTTCCAGCCCCTTCAGCTGCTCCAGCGCGGCGCGCATCAGCGCCTGTCGCTTCTCATCATAACGCTTCAGACGAATCAACGGCTCAATCAGGCGCGACGCCACCTGCGGGTTACGCTGGTTAAGCTCGGTCAGCATCTCCACCAGGAACTGATAGCCGCTGCCATCTTCAGCATGGAACGCCGCCGGGTTGCTGCTGGCGAAAGCGCCGATTAACGAGCGCACACGGTTCGGGTTGCTCATGCTGAACGAACGGTGGTTCAGCAGACCGCGCACGGTTTCCACCACGTTGGCTGCCGGGCTGGTGGACTGCAGGATAAACCACTTATCCATCACCAGACCGTCCTGATGCCATTTGTCATCGTACTCCTGCATCAGCGCATCGCGGCACGGCAACTCAGCGGCAACCGCCGCCGACAGGGCGGCCAGCGCGTCGGTCATGTTATCTGCCTGGTGATACTGCGTCGCCACCAGCTTATCGCCCAGCGTCGGTTCCGCAAACGCCAGATAGCGCAGGCAGGTATTGCGCAGAGCACGTTTACCAATATCGGCGTGCTCCACCCGATAGCTGTCGAGCTTATTGGCGTTATAAACCGCGAGGAATTCGTCCGCCAGTTCGTTCGCCAGGGTGCGGGTGAGCGCTTCGCGCACGGCGGCGATGGCGATCGGATCGATAATCGCGAACATCTCGGCGATTTCGTTGGCTGACGGCAGGGTTAAGATCTCAGCGGCCAGCGCCGGATCAATCTTCTCATCCAGCAGGATGGCGCGGAAGGCATCCGCTACGTGCACCGGCAGCGACAGCGGCTGCCCCTGCTGATGGCGGTTGACGTTCAGCTTGATGTAAGTCGCCAGCAGGCTCTGCGCCGCATCCCAGCGCGAGAAATCATTCCGCGCGTGACGCATCAGGAAGGTCAGCTGCTGATCGCTCCACTTGTATTCCAGTTTCACAGGCGCTGAAAATTCGCACAGCAGCGCCGGCACCGGCTGGAAATAAACGTTATCGAAGACAAACGTCTGCTCGGCCTGGGTCACATTAAGCACCGGGTGTACCGGGTGACCGCCCTTCTGCAGGGGGATCACCTTGCCCTCGTTATCGTACAGCTCAATGGCAAACGGGATATGCAGCGGCTGCTTCTCGGCCTGCTCGGCGGTCGGCGGCGTACGCTGGCTGATGGTCAACGTATACTGCTCGGTCTCCGGATTATAGTCGTCATGCACGGTGACGATTGGCGTACCGGACTGGCTGTACCAGAGGCGGAAGTGCGACAGGTCGACGTTAGAGGCATCTTCCATCGCCTGCACGAAATCGTCGCAGGTGGCGGCGCTGCCGTCATGGCGTTCAAAGTACAGCTGCATCCCTTTCTGGAAGTTTTCTTCACCCAGCAGGGTGTGCAACATGCGGATCACTTCGGCACCCTTTTCATAGACCGTCAGGGTGTAGAAGTTGTTCATCTCGATAACCATATCCGGACGGATCGGGTGCGCCATCGGGCTGGCGTCTTCGGCAAACTGCAGCCCGCGCATGGTGCGCACGTTGTTGATGCGGTTCACCGCCCGTGAGCCGAGGTCGGAACTGAACTCCTGATCGCGGAACACGGTCAGCCCCTCTTTCAGGCTGAGCTGGAACCAGTCACGACAGGTGACGCGGTTGCCGGTCCAGTTATGGAAATATTCATGACCAATCACGCGCTCAATATCGAGGTAGTCTTTATCGGTGGCGGTATCGGTACGAGCCAGAACATATTTGGAGTTAAAGACGTTGAGTCCTTTGTTCTCCATGGCACCCATATTAAAGAAGTCGACGGCGACAATCATATAGATATCGAGGTCGTACTCGAGGCCAAAGCGCTCCTCATCCCACTTCATAGAGTTTTTCAGCGAGGTCATCGCCCAGGGCGCGCGATCGAGGTTGCCGCGATCGACGTACAGCTCCAGCGCCACTTCGCGGCCAGAGCGGGTGCGGAATGAATCGCGCAGGACGTCAAAATCACCGGCCACCAGCGCAAACAGATAGCACGGCTTCGGGAACGGATCCTGCCACTGTACCCAGTGACGACCGTTCTCCAGCTCCCCTTCCGCCATACGGTTGCCGTTGGAAAGCAGGAACGGGTATTTCGCTTTATCGGCGATAATTTTGGTGGTAAAGCGCGCCAGCACATCCGGACGGTCCAGATACCAGGTGATATGGCGGAAACCTTCCGCTTCGCACTGGGTGCACAGCGCTTCGCCTGACTGATACAGGCCTTCCAGCGCGGTGTTCGCCGCCGGGCTGATCTCATTGACGATGGTCAGGGTGAAATGCTCCGGCAGGCCGCCGATCACCAGCTGATTGTTTTCTTCTTTATAGTCACTCCACGGCTGGCCGTTCACCTGCAGAGCGATCAGGGTCAGATCTTCGCCGTCCAGGCGTAATGGCACATCAGACGCAGCCGCGTGGCGGGAGACCTTGCTCTCGGCCGTTACAACGGTTTTTGCGGCATCCAGGTCAAAGGTCAAATCGATATCGCTAATCAGATACTCCGGCGCACGATAGTCGTGGCGGTATTTGGCTTGGGGCTGTTGTGTCATAAAAAACCTTTAGCATCTTCGGTAAAGTGTCGTCCCAGTCTATTCCTGTTGTGTCAATCGCGCTATGCAGAATCTTCATCTTTTCAACGTGAAACACGGAAATCGCTACATTTTGTTAACACTCGCGGCACGAAATGCCCTCGACCCGACGCAAAGCTTGTGGTGTGATCCATGTTCAATATATTAAACTAGGCCTCGCAAATGACCGTCAGCGTCACCATTGCTCGCCATCGCGGGACAGAGTCGGGTAATAAAGGTATACTCCGCCTCCATTTTCCGCGTTGGTTTCGATGGAACGCTCCAGTGAGAGGATGCTACTGCGCACCATGACACAATTCACTTCTCCTGTACTGCACTCGCTGCTTGATACGGATGCCTATAAGCTGCACATGCAGCAGGCTGTCTTCCACCGCTACGGCGATGTGCATGTGGCGGCGGAGTTTCGCTGCCGCGGAGACGACCTGCTCGGCATCTATGCCGACGCGATCCGCGAGCAGGTGGAGTCCATGCGCGACCTGAGGCTGCGGGATGATGAATATCGCTGGCTGTCCACCCTTCCCTTTTTTCGCCAGGATTACCTCAACTGGCTGCGCGATTTTCGCTATGACCCGAGCCAGGTCACGGTCAGCAATGACAATGGTAAGCTGAACATTCGCCTTACCGGCCCATGGCGGGAAGCCATCATGTGGGAAGTCCCGCTGCTGGCGGTGATAAGCGAGTTGGTCCATCGCTATCGTTCACCAGAGATGGGCGTCGATCAGGCGCTCAACACGCTGGAACATAAGCTAGGCGACTTCGCCACCATGACCGCTGACCTCGATATGAGCGCCTTCCGTCTGATGGACTTCGGCACCCGCCGTCGTTTCTCACGCGAGGTGCAGGAAGGTATTGTGCGGCGTCTGCAGCAGGAACCATGGTTTGTCGGCACCAGCAATTACGATCTGGCGCGCCGTCTCAATTTAACCCCGATGGGTACCCAGGCCCATGAGTGGTTCCAGGCCCACCAGCAGATCAGCCCCAGCCTTGCCAGCAGCCAGCGGGCGGCCCTTGCCGCCTGGCTGGAAGAGTATCCCGACCAGCTGGGTATCGCGCTGACCGACTGCATCACTATGGATGCGTTCCTGCGCGATTTCGGTCCGGAATTCGCCACCCGCTATCAGGGGTTGCGCCACGATTCCGGCGACCCGGTGGAATGGGGAGAAAAAGCTATCGCCCATTATCAGAAGCTGGGTATCGATCCGCTGAGCAAAGTGCTGGTCTTCTCCGATAATCTCGACCTGGCCAAAGCCGTCGATCTGTATCGCCACTTCGCCTCGCGGGTGAAGCTCAGCTTTGGGATCGGCACCCGTTTAACCTGCGATCTGCCGCAGGTTAAACCGCTCAATATCGTGATTAAGCTGGTGGAATGTAACGGCAAGCCGGTGGCGAAACTCTCCGACAGCCCGGGGAAAACCATCTGCCACGATAAGGCCTTCGTCCGCGCCCTGCGCGAAGCGTTCGACCTGCCGCCGATTAAAAAGGCAAGCTAAAAAACATGGCCCGACGGCATTCTGCTATCGGGCCAATCAATATCACTCCTGCGGCAAACGGGCTCTGACGACCTCGGCAAAATACTCCGCGCCAGTTAGCAATATCTCATCATTAAAGTCGTAGCAGGCATTATGCAACGGTGTATTGCCCTGAGCATCTGAACTATCGCCGTTGCCTAAAAAGATGAAACAGCCGGGGATTTTTTGCAGAAAAGCGCCAAAATCCTCCGAAATCATCATCTGTGCGACGTTGCCGTCCACCTTCTCAGCCCCTACCACGTTAATCGCAGCGGTGACCGCCACATCAACGCATTGCTGCCAGTTCACCGTTGGCGCAAATTCATGGGTATAGCTGAACTGGCACGTCGCACCGTGCATCGCGCAAATCGCTTCGCTAATGGTACGCATTCGTTCTTCGAGCAGCATCTGCACCTCCGGTGCAAAGCTGCGCGTATCCCCTTTGATTTCGACGTGCGTCGGAATCGCATTGCGGATGCCATCGGTGTGCAGTTCAGTACAGGAAATGACCGCTGGCACGTTCGGATCAACATTTCGCGAAACAATTGTCTGCAAAGCCAGGATGATTTCCGCCGCAATGACCAGCGGATCTTTCGCCATATGCGGCCGCGCCGCATGCGCTCCCTGCCCTTTAATACGAATAATAAAGTTATCTTCACTGGCCATAATGCCACCGACTCGCGTGGCGATAGTCCCGGCTTTCATACCCGGCATATTATGCAGACCGTAGATTTCCTCTATGCCAAAGCGTTCAATAACGCCATCGTCCATCATCGCTCTGGCGCCATAGCCAGGTTCCTCAGCAGGCTGAAAAACAAAGCAGACCGTGCCGTTAAAATTCTGCCGCTGCAATAGCAACTGCGCCGCGCCCAGCGCAATGCAGGTATGACCATCATGTCCGCAGCCGTGCATCCGCTCGGCGGTCATGGAGCGGTAAGACCAGTCTCCCTGTTCGGTCAATTGAATGGCATCGATATCGGCACGAATAGCGATAACGCCCTTCCCGTCGCCGCATTTCAATCTCCCCACCACCCCGGTTTTGCCAATATCGCGGTGCACCTCAATGCCCATAGCTTCGAGCTTTTCGGCAATAAACCGTGAAGTATTCTGCTCCTCGAAGGCGCTTTCCGGATGGGCATGCAAATAGTGACGCCAGGCGATAAGCTGCTGCTTTAGCTGTTGCTGATTCATTCTCTGCTCCTGTAAACATTAGTCCATACGCTGGGCGCGCTGTAAAACCACCTGCAGCAGCACATTGGCGCCAGCAATCAGATCTTTGGCTGCGCTATGTTCTTTGACGTTATGGCTAATGCCATCGACGCAGGGGACAAAAATCATCCCGGCGGGACATACCGACGCCATAAATTGTGCATCGTGTCCGGCGCCGCTTGGCAAACGTCGGTAACTGAGCGCCTGACGCTCCGCCTCGGCTTCCACCGCATTGACGATCTCATCGGCAAAAATGACCGGATTAAAGCGCACCAGTGAGCGGCTGGTTATCTCCACGCCCTCTTCCTGCGACGTTTTCGCGACAAATTCGGCCAATTGCTGCTCCGCCAGACATAAGATCGCATTATCGGTATTGCGGAGATCCACTGACATGACGACATGGTTGGGAATGACGTTGATCAGATTAGGCTTCACGCTGAAATGTCCAACGGTAGCTACCTGATTACCACCAAGGCTTAGCGCCAGCTCACGGGCAAAAACAGCGATTTTCGCAGCCGCCAGCCCGGCATCACGTCTCATGGACATTGGGGTAGTACCCGCATGATTCGATACGCCTCTCAGGGTAAATTCCTGCCACGAAATACCCTGTACGCCGGTAACCACGCCAATATCAATCTGCTCTTTATCAAGAATTGGTCCCTGTTCGATATGCAGCTCAACGTAGCTATCTACCGCCATATCTCCCGGCTGACGTTCGCCTTTATAACCAATGTTACGCAGCGCTTCATCGAGCGTGATACCGTCGAGATCTTTTGCCGCGAGCGCCTGCGCCAACGGATACTCGCCGGCAAACACCACGCTGCCCATCATATCGGGCTGAAATCGCACCCCCTCCTCGTTAGTAAAGAAGGTTACCGCCAACGGTCGTCGGGTGCGGATCCCGGCATCCTGGAGGGTGGCAATCACCTCAAGGCCGGCCATAACGCCGTAGTTGCCATCGTATAACCCACCGGTGGCGACGGTATCGATATGTGACCCCATCATCACCATCGGCAACGTCTCCTCGCCGTGATAAACGCCGGTGACATTGCCGATAGCATCAATTGACACGCTCAGGCCCAGCGCCTTCATGCGGGCTACAACAAAGTCCCTGCCGGCTTTATCTTCGGCAGTCGCTGCCAGGCGGCATACACCGCCGCCTGGCAGCGCACCATGTTCGCCAAGTGCATACAGGGAATCGATAAGCCGTTGGCCGTTAATCTGCAGATAATGACTCATATAACATCTCGCTAATAATGGTGGTTATTGGAACATGCCGTAAAAAATGGCAGATACGGTGATAAGACCGATCAGGGTGACGAATACGTTGCTCGCTTTACCGCGCCAGGGGGCAAGCACCGGTAATTTATGAATGGCGTACATAGGCAACAGCAGCAGAATTGCCGCCCCGGTGGGACCGCTGATGCATTCGATAATACCGAGGATACTGGGGTTCTTGTACGCGGCGAACCAGCAGGTAAGCACCATAAACACCAGGATGACCGCGTCGACGAGGCGAATACCAGGTTTTTTCCCGCGTGCGGCGGCGGCCTCCAGAATCAGGTCGCGCAGCGATTCATAGGCGCCGATGTAGTGGCCAAGAAATGATTTAGTAATAGCGACAAAGGCGATAATCGGCGATAGCCAGGCAATAATCGGTGTATCGTACTGATTGGCCAGATAGGACAAAATCGACAGATTCTGGGCTTTGGCTTCCGCCAGTTGCTGCGGCGACAGGCTTAACACGCAGCTGAGAACAAAAAACAGCACCACCACCGTCATGAGCAGGATACCGTAGCGCTGGATCTGCGCACATTTACCCTCAGCGAGCGCCAGACCGTAACGCTGCTTCTGGCGCACCACCATCGGCGAAATGATCGGATAGTGGTTAAACGACATCACCAGTACCGGGAAGGTCATCCACAGGGATAACATGATCCCCTGCCCATCGCCCGTGGCGCTGAAGCTTACGGTTTGCAAAATTGCGCCGTTCCAGTGCGGAATCAGAAAAAGTGCCATAAAAATAAGCGAGATGATGAAGGGATAAACCAGGGTGCTCATCACCCGCATTATCAAACGCTGTCCGAAACGGACGATAAACATCAGCCCGAGGATCAGAACGATGGCCACCAGCGACCGGGGAGGCTCGGCCATCGCCAACTGGTGGGTGATAAAGCTCTGCGCGGTGTTGGTGATAGCCACCGCATACATAATCAGAATGGTATAGACGGCGAAGAAATAGATGACGGTAAATACTTTTCCCGCCAGCGCGCCAAAATGCTCGCCAATAACATCGGTAATACTGCTTTCCGGCGTATTGGAAGAGTAAATGAATCTCGCCAGACCGCGGTGAGCCAGATAAGTAATAGGAAAAGCGAGGACAAAAACAATCAGCAGCGGCCAGAAGCCGCCAATTCCGGCATTAATCGGCAGAAACAGCACCCCGGCGCCAATGGCGGTACCGAACAGGCCAAGGACCCAAACGGTATCTTCGCTATGCCACTTTGCGGGATCGGAATATCCTTTATTGATAATTATATTTTCAGTATTCATCGGTCAGGTTCTCTCTATGCATGACGCGAAAGCGCGTATGTTTTCGTTATGAGTCAGAACGCTTGTCATACCGAGGGCTTGTAGGGTAGGTAAGATGGCCCCCTTGTTATTGTCGATAGCGCTCAACCATTACGGCCAAACCAGACGATGTCTTCAAAGACATCGGGTGATGTATCTCCTTCCGTGCTGATTAACAGAACCTGTGCATCGGCATTCAGGCGCAGCGATTCGGCAAGCTCGCGATACGCCGGTTGAGTCATCAGCGCATAAAGCACTCCTGTGCCAATAGCGCCGGATTCCCCGGAGACAAAAGGTTCGTCAGTACCTGGTCGCGGCGCGGCCAACAGGCGCATGCCGTTGGCCGCCAGACAATCGTCGGCGGAAATAAAACAGGTGGCATGGTCGCGGAGCATTGGCCAGCTGGTGATGTTAGGTTCACCACAGGCAAGCCCGGCCATCAGGGTTGACATATCCCCGCCGACGCTGTGCGGCAGTCCGTCATTAATGGTTGCCGAGCGAAACAGGCAGTTCGCCTTGTGCGGCTCAACGATGATGATGGTGGGAGCCTGCTGCTGCATCTTTTCGATGAAATATCCCATGATGCTACCGGCAAACGACCCGACCCCGGCTTGTAAAAACAGATGCGTCGGCATCGACGCTCCGCTTTCTGCCAGCTGCTGCCAGATTTCAACAGCGAGGGTCATATAGCCTTGCATGATCCATGTGGGGATCTGCTCGTAGCCCTGCCAGGCGGTATCCTGGAGTAGAACCCATCCCTGCTCGCGCGCGGTTTTGGCCGCCAGCCGAACTGTGTCGTCGTAGTTCAGTTCAGTAATCGTGCATTCGGCGCCATGCCGGCGAATATTCTGCGCGCGTACCGGTGACGAGCCCTTTGGCATATACACCACCGCACGCAGCCCAAGCTGCTCAGCCGCCCACGCCACGCCACGTCCGTGGTTACCGTCGGTAGCAGTCACAAATACGATGTCCTTGATACGCGCCTTAATCACTGGTGAATTAAGCTCGGTAAAGCTCAACGTATTAATATCTCGCTCAAGCAGAGCGGCGAGATATTTCCCCATCGCATAAGATCCGCCTAATCCTTTAAACGCATTCAAACCGAATCGCTGCGCTTCATCTTTTATATGGATCGATCCCAGCCCCAGCCGCTGGCTTAAAAATTCCAGCTTACGCAGCGGCGTGACCCGGTAATCAGGAAATTTTTGATGGAATGCCAGCACTTCGTTCCCCACGCTTTCATTCAGCAGACTCAAGTCTACTCCCTGGCCATAGGGCTGCCGCCGGGCGTTAAGTTGATATTTAATTGTGTCCACTATTCAGGCACCTCTATTTTCATATCGTCCTGCGACGATAACGTTATTTGCGACCATTCCGCCTAAACAACGGGTGCACGGATCCGTGCGGCCTGAGACAGGACGGTCGCTTTAAATTGGTTAAGTCAGAATGTGAGAGGCTTTTTGTCGCGATATACCGCTTTCCCACTGCCTGTGATGGTACACTGCGCCCGGCGGTTAATTGGCGCAAAGTTGCCCATCGCGCCGCAATTTTCACTCTGTTTTATCATTCTCACGCAACAACGTTGCATTAGTGAGGTTGATCACAGGCTTGCAGGACGAGATATATGATGAAACTTGACGCATGGGATAAAAAAATTCTTACGCTCTTGCAGCGTAATAATCGCTTGTCGCAACGGGAGATCGCCGATCGGATCAGCCTGTCTCCTTCGGCAGTCAATCGGCGTATCGCTGCACTGGAGGATGCAGGAGTGATTAAAGGCAGTGTTAGCTTAGTGGACGCCAGTAAAGTGGGAAGACCAATCACCATTATGGTGCAGGTGACCATTGAGAATGAACGTCTCGATCTGCTTGAGGAGGATAAACAGCGTTTCGTAACCTGCCCGCAAGTGCAGCAGGTCTACTATGTCACTGGCGACTTCGATTTCCTGCTCGTGATCAACGTCCGTGATATGGCGGAATACGAAGCGCTAACCCGTGAACTCTTTTTTGCCTCGGGAAATATCAAGTCTTTCCGGACCATCGTGTCGATGCAAAATGCGAAGCAGGAAATGACGGTCATTATCGAGTAAGTCGTGTAAAAGTCGAAATGGGGAGCCAAAGAACGCCCCGGAGGTGTATTTATTTCCGAAATCCACCCTTCCCTGTGCGAAATCTACTTGTCTGATGGAAGATGACAGGTAACATAGATATCCCCCCGCTGTTGGGGGAAGAGACTTTTTTATTGGACTACATAGAGAGATTATTATGAGCGTTGTGCCTGTAGCCGACGTACTCCAGGGCCGCGTTGCCGTTGACAGCGAAGTCACGGTCCGCGGATGGGTGCGTACCCGCCGAGATTCTAAAGCTGGCTTTTCTTTCCTCGCCGTCTATGACGGTTCCTGCTTTGATCCTGTACAGGCCGTTATTAATAATTCTCTGCCCAATTACAATCAGGAAGTGCTGCGTCTGACCACCGGCTGCTCGGTGATTGTCACCGGTAAAGTCGTGGCTTCTCAGGGTCAGGGTCAAAGCTTTGAGATCCAGGCGACCAGCGTGGAAGTGACCGGCTGGGTGGAAGACCCGGACACCTACCCGATGGCGGCCAAGCGCCACAGCATCGAGTATCTGCGTGAAGTAGCGCACCTGCGTCCGCGCACCAACCTGATTGGCGCGGTAGCCCGCGTGCGTCACACCCTGGCGCAGGCGCTGCACCGCTTCTTCAACGAACAGGGCTTCTTCTGGGTTTCCACTCCGCTGATCACCGCCTCCGATACCGAAGGCGCCGGCGAAATGTTCCGCGTGTCAACGCTGGATCTGGAAAACCTGCCGCGTAACGATCAGGGCAAAGTCGATTTCGACAAAGACTTCTTCGGTAAAGAGTCGTTCCTGACCGTTTCCGGCCAGCTGAACGGCGAAACCTACGCCTGTGCGCTGTCGAAGATTTATACCTTCGGCCCGACCTTCCGCGCTGAGAACTCCAACACCAGCCGCCACCTGGCGGAATTCTGGATGCTGGAGCCGGAAGTGGCCTTCGCCAACCTGAACGACGTTGCCGGCCTGGCGGAAGCGATGCTCAAGTACGTCTTCAAAGCGGTACTGGAAGAGCGTGCGGACGACATGCAGTTCTTCGCCGAGCGCGTGGATAAAGACGCTATCGACCGTCTGCAGCGCTTTATCACCGCTGATTTTGCCCAGGTGGATTACACCGACGCCGTCACCATTCTGGAAAACTGCGGCAAACAGTTCGAGAACCCGGTGTACTGGGGCGTGGATCTCTCCTCTGAGCACGAACGTTACCTGGCCGAAGAGCACTTCAAAGCGCCGGTGGTGGTGAAAAACTACCCGAAAGACATTAAAGCGTTCTATATGCGCCTTAACGAAGACGGTAAAACCGTCGCGGCAATGGACGTTCTGGCGCCGGGCATCGGCGAGATTATCGGCGGTTCCCAGCGTGAAGAGCGTCTCGACGTGCTTGACGCGCGTATGGCAGAGATGGGGCTTAACAAAGAAGACTACTGGTGGTATCGCGACCTGCGTCGCTACGGCACCGTGCCGCATTCCGGCTTCGGTCTGGGCTTCGAACGCCTCATCGCTTACGTCACCGGCGTGCAGAACGTCCGCGATGTTATTCCGTTCCCGCGGACGCCGCGCAACGCGACATTCTAAATTTTTCTGACATCAATCTGAAAGGCCAGCGCAAGCTGGCCTTTTTTTATGTCAATTACTGTTAGTAAAATTCAACAACCTTAAACATCAAGACCCGGAAATCACAATTATGTTACGCACTGTTTCGGTGCATCCTGGTGATGTAGATCGCACTTTATGTTCATAACTGAGCAAAACCGCTGATAAATTTGCTCATTTTTTGACCTTTACCCGCACATCTTGCAAAGACAGAGACTGAATAAAAAGAATACGAATTCAATACACAAAATGAACGAATTGCCGCTTAGCCAAATTAATCATAAATAATTCATATAGATAGATAAGTAATGGCGTTTGCCCTTATCCGGTGGAACGGAATTTTGATTAAGTTCACAAAGTTCCGTTAAATACACATTTAGTTACATGATTTTTCGTTTTGTTACTCATATGAGATATTCGTAGCATTTTCCGGCTAGCGAAACGTTGTCGCGGATGGAAAGATGCCTTCAGACACCAAACTCTCATCAATGGTTCTGTAAGTTTTTATTGACAGAACTTATTGACGGCAGTGGCACGTGTTCATATAAAAAATATTAATGAGGGTAATAAATAATGATGAAGCGCAATATTCTGGCAGTGGTGATCCCTGCCCTGCTGGTAGCCGGTGCAGCCAACGCTGCAGAAATCTATAACAAAAACGGCAACAAACTGGACTTCTATGGAAAAATGGTCGGCGAGCACGTCTGGACCACCAATGGCGACACCAGCAGCGACGATACCACCTATGCCCGTATCGGCCTGAAAGGCGAAACTCAGATCAACGATCAGCTGATCGGCTACGGCCAGTGGGAATACAACATGGACGCGTCCAATGTTGAAGGTTCCCAGACCACAAAAACCCGTCTGGCGTTCGCAGGCCTGAAAGCGGGCGAATACGGTTCATTCGACTATGGCCGTAACTACGGCGCGATCTACGACGTCGAAGCGGCAACCGATATGCTGGTTGAATGGGGCGGTGACGGCTGGAACTACACCGACAACTACATGACCGGTCGTACCAACGGCGTCGCAACCTACCGTAACTCCGACTTCTTCGGTCTGGTTGACGGTCTGAGCTTCGCGCTGCAGTACCAGGGTAAAAACGACCACGACCGTGCGATTCGCAAGCAGAATGGCGACGGCTTCAGCACCGCAGCCACCTACGCGTTCGACAACGGTATCGCACTGTCTGCAGGCTACTCCAGCTCTAACCGTAGCGTGGATCAGAAAGCTGACGGCAATGGCGACAAAGCCGAAGCCTGGGCGACCTCTGCAAAATATGACGCTAACAACATCTATGCGGCCGTCATGTACTCCCAGACTTACAACATGACTCCGGAAGAAGATAACCACTTCGCTGGTAAAACTCAGAACTTTGAAGCAGTTGTACAGTATCAGTTTGACTTCGGCCTGCGTCCGTCCATCGGCTACGTACAGACCAAAGGCAAGGACCTGCAGTCGCGTGCTGGCTTCTCCGGCGGCGATGCGGATCTGGTTAAATACATCGAAGTGGGTACCTGGTACTACTTTAACAAGAACATGAACGTCTACGCTGCGTATAAATTCAACCAGCTGGACGACAACGATTACACCAAAGCGGCTGGTGTCGCCACTGACGACCAGGCGGCCGTGGGTATCGTTTACCAGTTCTAATCTGCAGTACACCCCTTCGTGATATGCCTTCAAAGCAGGACTTCGGTCCTGCTTTTCTGTATTCGTGAGACAAAGATCGTCTCTTTCGAAAACCTTCGCGCTTTTTGTCGCAAACGGTTGGCAATTCGTTATTCTCCCGTTAACCTGATAGCGGATTTCCCTTCAGTAATCACAATGGAACCTCGTCATGTTTGAGAACATTACCGCCGCCCCAGCCGACCCGATTTTAGGTCTGGCCGATCTGTTTCGTGCCGATGACCGCCCTGAAAAAATTAACCTCGGAATTGGTGTTTACAAGGATGAAACCGGTAAAACGCCCGTTCTGACCAGCGTCAAAAAAGCAGAGCAGTATCTGCTGGAAAATGAAACGACTAAAAACTATCTGGGCATCGATGGTATTCCTGAATTTGGTCGCTGCACCCAGGAGCTGCTGTTCGGTAAAGGCAATGCGATTATCGCTGATAAACGCGCCCGCACCGCGCAGACACCGGGCGGTACCGGTGCGCTGCGTGTCGCCGCAGACTTCCTCGCCAAAAACACCGACGTGAAACGTGTGTGGGTAAGTAATCCGAGCTGGCCGAACCATAAAAGCGTATTCACCTCTGCCGGGCTGGAAGTGCGCGAATACGCTTACTACGACGCGGCTAACCACGCGCTGGACTTTGATGGTCTGCTGGCCAGCCTGAACGAAGCCCAGGCGGGCGACGTGGTACTGTTCCACGGCTGCTGCCACAACCCGACCGGTATCGATCCGACGCTCGATCAGTGGCAGCAGCTGGCGCAGCTGTCGGTGGAAAAAGGCTGGCTACCGCTGTTCGATTTCGCCTACCAGGGCTTCGCCCGCGGTCTGGAAGAAGATGCTGAAGGGCTACGCGCTTTTGCTGCTCTACATAAAGAGCTGCTGGTCGCCAGCTCCTACTCGAAAAACTTTGGCCTGTACAACGAGCGCGTCGGCGCCTGCACTCTGGTCGCCGCGGATCAAGAGACTGTAGACCGCGCCTTCAGTCAGATGAAGTCGGTGATCCGCGCCAACTACTCGAACCCGCCTGCGCATGGCGCCTCCGTGGTCGCCACCATTCTGAGCAACGATGCGCTGCGGGCAATCTGGGAGCAGGAACTGACCGATATGCGTCAGCGCATCCAGCGTATGCGTCTGCTGTTCGTCAATACCCTGCAGGAGAAAGGCGCGAGCCGCGACTTCAGCTTTATCAGCCAGCAGAACGGCATGTTCTCATTCAGCGGCCTGACTAAAGAGCAGGTGCTGCGCCTGCGTGAAGAGTTCGCCATCTATGCGGTCGCTTCCGGACGTATCAACGTGGCCGGGATGACGCCTGACAATATGGCGCCGCTGTGCGAAGCCATCGTCGCCGTACTGTAAGCGATAGTATTCGGTATAAAGAAAAAGGCCGCGAATGCGGCCTTTTTTATGTGTTCGCGTCATGTCTGTTACCAGACCGGCATCTCATCCTGCAGAAACGGGTTATTACGGCGTTCCTCACCCAGCGTCGACAGCGGACCATGGCCGGGAATAAAGGTCACATCATCGCCCAGCGGCAACAGCTTTTCCTTGATAGCCGCAATCAGCTGCCCATGGTCGCCGCGCGGAAAATCGCTGCGTCCCACCCCGCCTTTGAAAATCACGTCTCCGGAGATCAGCAGTCGGGAGGCGTCATCAAAAAAGACCACATGGCCCGGCGTATGGCCCGGGCAGTGCAGCACCTGCAGCGCCACATTCCCCACATTGACCACATCGCCTTCATTGAGCCAGCGATCCGGACGCAGCGGTTGGCAATCCTCCAGGCCGAACATCCGGCTTTGCGCCGGTAATCCTTCCAGCCAGAACTCATCCTCTTTTTCCGGACCAATAACCGGTACGCCATAATGCTGCGCCAGTTCAGCCGCGGCGCCAACGTGATCGAGATGGCCATGCGTCAGCAGGATCTGCATCAGCGTGACGCCAGCCTCCGCCACCACCGCTTTGATACGTTCAGCATCGCCGCCAGGATCGACCAGCGCCGCCAGCCGGGTTTGCCCGCACCAGATAAGAGAACAGTTCTGCGCGAACGCGGTAACCGGAATAATACGATAGTTCATGACGCTCCTTTCGTTACCAGTGCCTTACGGGACCGGTATCAATATGCACAAAGTTACTACGTGGGTAATATCCTACACCACCTGCGCGCATAGATAACGCCGCTTTGCGAATATTGCTTAACGAAATACCTTCAATATGGAAATCCATCGCCTGCCCCTTGGTGTGATAGCTGTGTTTCGCTACACCACGGCTTCGTGCGCGAAGCTCATCGTTGGTATCGAGGGAACGATAGCCAGAGATAAGCTGGACAGGTTTGTTGGTGCCAAGTAGTCCCTGCAACCGATAAAGATGATCGAACAGATTTGGATCGATGGACTTAATTTTATTCGCGCGATAGTCACGGAAAAAATGGTTAAGTCTTGCTAATTCATCCTGAATATAGCCTCTGCCATCGAAAAACTCCGCCCTGAGCGATTCACCGGTATGCAGGTTATTCAGCGTCAAAATACGCGGACGGGGGGTCGAGAGGGTGGCAAATGCCGGCGCAGGGAGAATGGCGGCAGCACCCAGCGCAGCGCCACCCAACGCCAGCAATCTGCGGCGATTAGCGTCAAATTTGTCCATGATAATCAGGTCTACAGTCAATGAATCGTTATATACTTTTTCCGCTTTGCGCGATGCCAGGATCAGCTCGCTATCGCTCGCCACGACCGAGATGTTGCCCGGCAAAGGAGAGCGTTCGCGCTAACCGCGCTACGCATTGAGCGGAATGATATGTATATGCACTTCTGGCGCACGAAAGGCACCTTACCGGGCATTATTGCCAACGTCAAGGCAGCCTCACCCCAGGAAAATCGGGCGCTGCAGAGGTGCAGCGCCCTTTTTTACCCAGTGCTAGGACAACAAAATCCATTGAACTACTTCATTTACCTGATTAATTGTTCCGCTTTCGTCAGAATTTGTGCGCTGGATCGCGCGGTGATATCGTAATTGTAAATATCTGTTCGATATTGTGTACGTCCATCAGCGTCCACAAACGCCGTTAAGTAATATAAATTCACCGGTATATTTTGCCGAATATTGACATAGCGCGTATCCCCCTGCTTCAGGGCGTCGGAAATGCGCGTGTCATTCCAGCCCGCGTCCTGCAGCAGCATATTGGCCAGCTCCGAGGCTTTATTCACCCTGACGCAGCCGGAACTGAGCGCACGGACATCCTTCTGAAACAGATTATGGTTCGGCGTATCGTGCAGATAGATAGCATCCGAACTCGGCATATTAAACTTGTAACGCCCCAGTGAATTACGGGCCCCAGGCGCCTGCTGAAAACGGAACGGTAAATTGTTCTCGGTGATGGTTGACCAGTCAACCCGGTAAGGATCGATGGTCTCTTTACTGTTCCAGCCGCGCATCACGGTGTAGCCATGCTGCTCCAGATAGCCAGGATTATTACGCACCTTCGGCAGAATATCTTTGCGCGCCAGGGTGGGCGGTACGTTCCACGGCGGATTGACCACTACGTTGTTCAGCGCGCTGCTCATCATCGGCGTCTTGCGGTCCGGACGTCCGACGATCACCCGCGAGGCCAGTACCTGACTGCCGTCCTGGTAATAGACCAGCGAAAACGCGGGAATATTCACCATGATACCGGTCGATAGTTTGCCTGGCAGCAGACGTAGACGCTGAATGTTCAGCGCCAGCACGCCAGCGCGCTGCGCCGATGAGACATTGAGCCAGTCACGGGTGGATTGGCCGATGACCCCATCCGCCCCCAGTCCCTGCATGGCCTGAAAGCGCTTAACGCCCTCCACCAGTTGGCGATCGTACACACCGCGCGCCGCGGGCTTGCTCTTTTTCTTCGCCGAAGGACTCACCACGTCGCCGGGCAGAACGATATTGGCGGAATTTTCCAGCATCCCAGTACGCTGGAGGATCTCGCGCAGCGCGCCGATATCATTGCTCCATTCTCCCGGACGCAGCGAGCCGCTGCCGGTCATCTGCGGCCATGGACGTGAATCAGCCACCAGCGCCAGCAGCGACTGATGCATGGCCTCATACTGCGGATGACGCGGCGCCAGGCCGGCGATAAACGCCGGCAGGGAGCCATTATCCAGCGCCAGCTGCCACTGGTTAATCACCGACAGCGGCGGGGTCGCCATCTTGTACGGTGTCGAGCTATATAACCAGCGGGTCCCCTGGGTGGGGATGCCGCTGATAAAGTGCAGATAGCCCATCATGGCATCAGACAACACCACATCGCGCGCCATGCCGCTGACGGCAGGATCGGTCAGCAGACTGACCCAGGTGGTAAACTGCGGCTGAAAACCGGCGATGGCGATCTCCGCCAGCTGCTGCTGGAACGCCTGCACCGCCTCGCGGTTTTCCCACATCGGTTTCATATCCCTGGCGGCGTATAGCGAGACCAGCGGATTCATAAAGACGGGTTTGTAGCCAGCCGGCAATAGCGCTTCGATCTGGGCGCGACTGTTCGCCGCGGCTTCCATCGACAGCGGCTGCTCACCGGCCAGCTTCGCGACCGCCGGCGATTGCCCGTCGCTTTGCGACAGCGCGACGGAAAGCTCTCCAGGCGTAGCGGAGCTATCACCTGGTACGACTTCAGGCTCTGCGGCCTGGACATTGAACAGCGGAGCAAATGCCATTGCCAGGCTCAGACTGAGCGCTGACAATGGACGACCATACCGTTTCTTAAGCAACATCCCTTGCCCCCTGTTGTCACACATTGCCGCCCACAAATTCGTGGGCTTTAACACAGTATATAAAGACGAAAAGGCTTTTGCCTTACCTAATGTAAAGAAGCTTAAAGATTATACCACCCTGGCATAGCAAGCTGGATAGCAAAAAGGGCAACTTAACGTTGCCCTTTTCAGCGCTTACCCGCCAGTAGTGAGCTGCATCGTCAGGAGGCGTCGGCCGTTCCCGGCAGCGCTTCCGGCAGCGGCGCGGCAAACCCGCGCAGCCCCACGACGTGCACATGTTCGTGATTATTGAACACCTTACGCACCAGTTTATAGGTAGTGCCTTTTTCCGGACTGATGTTCTCCGGCGCTGCGATAATCAGCTGCATCTCCAGACGTTCGCACAGCTCGAACAGGGTGGCGATGGAGCGGGCGTCAAGACGCGCCGCTTCATCGAGGAACAGCAGACGGCAAGGCGAGATATCCTTGCCGCGCAGGCGACGGGATTCATCTTCCCAACTCTGCACCACCATCACCAGAATCGACATCCCGGTACCGATAGCTTCCCCGGTAGACAGCGCGCCGGACTCCGCGCGCAGCCAGCCGTCGGAGCCGCGGTTAACTTCCACTTCCATCTCCAGATAGTTGCGGTAGTCGAGCAGCTCTTCACCGATGGTTTGCGGCGTGCGCTGCCCCATGTCGATCTGTGGGTTGAGACGCTGATAGAGCTTGGCCAGCGCCTCAGAGAAGGTCAGACGATTGCTGTTAAACAGATCCTGGTGCTGCTCATGCTGCTCGGAGAGCACGTCGAGCAGCATCGAGTGGGTCTCACGCACATTGACGTTCAGACGCACGCTGTTGACCTGGCCGAAGGAGACGCTCTGCAGACCCTGGTTGAGCATCCGGATACGGTTCTGCTCGCGCTGAATGGTTTTGCGAATAATGTTGGCCACGCTGCGGGAACTGATCGCCAGCTTCTGTTCACGGTTGGTCAGCTCTTCGGTCAGGCGGCTGAGCTCGATCTCCATCTGCTCGATCGCTTCCACCGGATCATCGGTGCGAATAATATCCTGACGAATACGCTCGCGCAGATGCTGGTATACGGCAACGAAGAACTGAATTTTGCGCTCCGGACGCTTCGGATCTTCCGAGATACGCAGCACGTCACGCAGATGTTCGTTATCGGCGACCGCCAGACGCAGCGCCCCCAGCGCCTTATCCGACATTGAGCGCAGCTCATCGGCGGAGAGATAGGCCAGCTCGCGGCGATGCAGACGACGTTCGACGCCGTTGTCTTTCACCAGACGCATCACCGCGCACCAGCCCGCCTTGGCGGTCACCACCTGCTCGCGCATTTCGCAGTAATCGCGCTCCAGCTTGCGCAGTTTACGGGTCAGGTTGTCCATTTCCGCTTCGCAGAAGGTCAACGCTTTCTCCAGCTGATTGCGTCGGGAGCGGTTATTGCTCAGCTGCATGTGCAGCTCATCGCGACGCGCGCGAGCACGCTCTTCCGCGCCGGTGTCGGCGCGCACGCCAATGTCCTGCAACTCTTTATACAGATCGTTGAGCAGCTCTTTCTTGGTGTCATACGAGCTCTTCAGCGAGGCCAGCACCTGATTGTACTGACTAAGCTGCGCCGCATGGGCACGCATCGCGTCGCGCGCGCGGCTGCGTTCGGACTCCGCCTGCTCCAGACGCTGGCGCAGCTTCTCGTTGAGATCGCTGTTGCCGCTGAGCATTTCCGCCGAATCGGAGTAGCTGAAGTGGGCCCTGCGCTGCACAACTTCCGCCAGGGCAAAAGCCTGCTGACGCGCATCGCGCTGGGTTTGCTGCGCATAGGCGTAATCTTCTTTCAGCTGCTCAAACTGCTCCGGATCGCTCTGCAGCACCGAAACAATAGGCTCCAGCTTCGCCAGCTGGTTACCGTGCTGCTGAATAAAGCGCGCGGCCTCCTGCGCTTCGTCCAGACGTTCCTGGATCTCGTCCACGCGGTCGGCCAGCGTATCATCCGCCAGCAGGTTCAGGCGCGGCAGCAGGCGGTTGAGCGCCGACACGCCCTCTTTCGCCTGCTCGTACTGCACACGGTTCTGTTGGTTATCGCTTTCATGGGCGCTTAGCGCACGCTCCAGCTCGCCGCGGCGGCTGTTGAGTTTGCGGATCTCTTCTTCCGGATCGTCCTCGAAAGCCACCGCCAGATGGCTGCCGATAAAGCGGCTGAAGGCCTGGTGCAGGCGCTGGGTTTTCTGCACATCGAACGACAGGGTCGCAAAACGCTCTGACAGCGATTCACGCTCGGCATGCAGGGTTTCAATGCGGTTTTCACGTGCCGCGCGGCCAAACAGCGGCAGCGACGGGAAGCGCGAATAACGCCACTGGCGATCGGCGATCTTCACCACCACCGCTTTTTCCAGCTCGTCGACGCTGAATACGCTGTCGTCAAAGGATTGCGGATCGCCTTCGATCAGATAGAGATCTTCCGGGCAATCTTCCAGCCCCTCAAGCTGCTCGGCTACCCGCGACAGATCCGGAACCACGATCGCATGGCGCGACGGACCATACAGCGCGGAGAAGTACGGCGCATCGTCGAGGCTAACATCATCGTAGATCTCGGACAGCAGAACGCCGCCGAACCGTTCCGCCAGGGCGTTGAGGCGCGGATCTTCCGAACCGCCCGGCTGGCTGAGACGCTCGATTTCTTCGTCGATGGCGCGCTTGCGGGCGCCGACCTCGTCACGTTCAACGATAGCCTCTCGTTCACGCTCCAGCAGCTGCTGCAGGTATTCGGTGACCTCCTGGCCGGACGCAAACTGCTCGCCGCTTTGCTCGCACAGCTGGTTAAGGCTGTTCTGCGCCGCCAGCCAGACCGGCGCCCGGCGCATCAGCGTCTGGGTACGCGACTGCAGTTGCTCCAGCTCCTGACGCAGCGCCATGCGCTGCTCCTGAGCATTGGAGACGCTGTCGGCCAGCGACGCGATGCGCGCTTCCAGCTCCTGATGCAGCGTTTCCAGATCGTCGATATCGTAGCGTTTACCCTGGCGTTTGCAGAACTCGGCCAGCTGACGCTCAGCGTCCTGCTGCTCGCGCAGGCGCTGTTCAAGCTCGTTGAGGCGGCTGCGCAGCCCCTGCGCCTGCTCGGCCTGGTGGCGCTGGTTCACGCCGTCGCGCAGCAATTCGCGCGCCACGTCCCAGGCTTCATTGCGCGCCAGCGGGCCGTTAATCGCCGCCACCAACTGGTAAGCCTGTTCAAACTGGCTGTGCGCGGTTTGCGCCACGCTCATTTTCTGTTCCAGCGACAGCATTTTCTCCGTCGCTTCCTGCTCTTTCGCCTGGAAGGTTTCCAGCCACTCGTCGGCGCTCTCCGGGGTCAGATCCGGCAGATGGCACAGCGCCTTCGCGCGCTCCAGCGCCTGCAGCGCCTGGTTATACTGAATGGCGCGGGTCTGCTGCACATCGAGCGCCTGCTGATAGTCGGCGAGCTGGCTTTTCAGCTCATCCACTTCCAGCTCGGCGGCCTCAGCGCGGGCTTCGTTCTCTTCCTGACGATCGACGGCTTCCGCCACCACTTCATTCTGCTCTTCCAGACGGATCTGCAGCTCGTCGAGATCCGCTTCGTAGCGCTCGATTTTTTCCTGCTGACGCAGCGCAGTCTGCACCAGGTTCAGGTGATCGCTGGCGGCCTGGTAATCGGCTTCCAGATCGCCCTCCGCGCCGTTATGCTCCTGCAGTTCGCGCGCCATGTCGACGTGCTTATACTGCTCAGCCGCCAGCTGCGAACGCGAGGTGAAGAGATCGCGGCGATACTCCAGCGCCTTATCCAGGTGAATGCGCCTCTCGTTGGCGTGACGCATATAGTCCGCCGCCACGTAGTTGGTGGCTTCGCTGATCAGGTGTTTAAACAGATCGCGGTCGGACTGGGTAACGCGAATGGCTTCCAGCGTCATGCGGTTTTCCCGCAGCGCCGCTTCCATATCCTGGAACGCTTTACGCACGCCGCTGTTTTCCGGCAGCAGGTAGTCGCGCAGCGAGCGGGTAATGGTGCTGGAGATCCCGCCGTACAGCGAGGCCTCAATCAGGCGGTAGTACTTGCTACGATCGGAGGCGGAACGCAGGCGACGCGCCACCACGCCCAGATCGAACATTAGCGAGTGATATTCGGTGATCGAGTTGAACTGTTTAAACTGGACCCCTTCCATCGCCTCGAGTTTATCTTTCAGCTCGTTGAGGCTCACGACGCGCGCCTGGCGATCGTTCAGCGTTTCGGTCAACAGCTGGGTCGGCAGGATAGAGGTCGGCAGTCCCTGAATGGCGAAAGGTTTAATATCGACTTTACGATCGCGCCCGGCGACCTGCTGCAGGCGCACGCCGACCACCACGCGCTGGTGGCGGGAGTTGATCACATCGAGTACCGAGTAACACACCCCGGCGCGCAGCTTACCGTGCAGGCCTTTATCGCGTGAGCCGCTGGTGGCCCCCGCTTCGGTGGTGTTACGGAAGTGCAGCAGGGTTAAATCCGGGATCAGCGCCGTGACGAAGGCCGCCATGGTCGTGGACTTACCCGCGCCGTTCCCCCCGGAGAGGGTGGTCACCAGTTCATCAAGATCAAAGGTCCGGGCAAAGAAGCCGTTCCAGTTAACCAGCGTTAGCGAGCGAAACTTACCGCGTTCAATCATTACTCTTCCTCCCCGCTATCCGGCTGGTTTTCTTCATTCTCATCATTGAGCTGCAGGTGATTTTCCAGGGCCATCGCTTCCCCGTCGCGGATCAGACGGCGCTGCGCTTCGCGCGGGTCGTCGCCGGCGCGCACATCGGCGCCAAAGCGGAATACCGATTCGGTAATGCGAAACTTGCTGCTATCGTGGCCCATAAACCACACCATCCCCAGACGGCGTAAGCGGTTAAGCGAGGCCCGCATTTTTTCCTGCAGCTTCTGGCGGTCCAGATCCGAACCGGTGGAACGGTTGTTCACCAGCTTCAGCAGCCTGGATTCATCGGCCAGGGTCAGCAGCTCGTCATAGAGCTCCTGCTGGGTAAAAATCCCTTCGTTCGCCAGGCGCTCCGGGCTGAGATAGAGATAGCAAAGAATTTTGCCCACCATCATATCCAGCTCGGACAGTACCGAGCGCGAAATCAGCGTGGTGGACCGCGGGCGCAGGTAGAAGAATCCCTCCGGCGCGCGGATCAGCTCGACGTTATAGCGAGCGTAAAACTCTTCCAGGTAATCCTGAAAATCCATCAAAAATGCGTGATTATCCAGCTCGTCGAGACCGATATGACGGCCCGCGCGCAGGGCGCTGTCCAGCGCCGGAAATAACGGATTGGCCAACGCCTGCGCCAGCTTAACCGGCATCACTTGTTCAATATTTGTCAATGACATGCGCCTGTACCTTGGCTCCGTAATCATTAATCGGCTGCCATTTTGCCGGCAGTCCGGTGAAATCTGCCTGGGCGACGCCCAGCTGTACCGCCTGATCCACGACGATCCGCGCCACGTCGAAGTGACGCCCGCGCGGATACTGCGCCAGGAACTCCCGCGCCACCAGGCCGAGATCCAGCGGTATTCCTTTCTCTTTATAGACCGCCAGCTGCGCTTCGATCAGCGCCGCCAGCTGCTCGCGAATTTCGTTAAACTCTTCAAATTCGAGGTCCGCCGGCAGCTCGCCGGTGACCTCTTCATCGCGCAGGGCCATCTCTTCATCGCGCATATCCAGCAGGCGGTCGGCGTTGGCGTAAGTTAGCGCCCACGGTTCATCAAAATAGGTCTGTACCGACTGGCGCAGACGCTGGGCGAAGACGCGGTTCTTATCCATATCGATAGCGGTACGGATAAACTTGTGCACATGGCGGTCGTAGCCGATCCACAGGTCAATCGCCTGCTGACCCCAGCTGACGATGCGGTCGAGCTTGCTTTGCAGATCGAACACCAGCCGATCGACAAAATGGAGATCGTCGCGCGCCATGGTCGAGTCCTGAATGCGCAGCAGGTTCGCCTGCAGCTTATCCCCTGCCGCATCCAGCGTATCCTGCAGTTCGCGCAGGGTGCCGGAGGTTTCCGACAGCAGCAGTTCACAGCTGGAAATCGCCGCGCGCCAATCTTTATTCAACAACTGCGCGATATCGTCTTTCACCAGCTGCTGCTGCTCATCCATAATGCGCTGCGTCAGGTCGATGCTGTCGAAAATTTCCGCTACGGAATACTTCAGCGGCGCAAAAACGTTGCGATGCCAGTGGAATTCATCACCGCCCTCTTCCGCGGCGTCCGCCGCGCGCTTCAGCTCGCCGGCAACGATCGACAGCTGCATCGAGAGACGCAGCGTCGAGAATTCGCGCTGACGGATATAATAATCGGTGATCCCAATCCCCAACGGCGTCAGGCGATAGATCGCATTGCCTTCGGTAATTTCGCTGGTAAAGCGGTTCAGCAGACGCTGGCGCACCAAATCGTTGATCGCGTTATTGGCGCGCTGGCTGATGGTTTCGCTGGTCTGCTCAAACGCATCACTGACGTGGCGGAACGCATCCACCAGTTCACCCTCGCTCATTTCCCCTTCCAGTCGTTCACCATTCAGAGTGGCGATCGCCAGCAGGAAAGAGAGTCTGTCGACCGGTAGCGAGATTGAAAAATCATTTTTTCTGGCCCAGGCAACCAGTTCGGGGACTGTCTGGGAAAATTCACTCATACTTTATCCTTGCATCTGCGGCTATGAGCCTGGCTCTTAAGCGCGGTGACATGAATATAACGGCCCAGGCTGAGATACGGCTCCTGACGACAGTAGCGCGTCTCCAGCGCCAGCAGCGCCGCATAGCTGTCATGCTGTTGGCGTTTTTCACGCAGATAATCATGAAACACCCGCACGCCGGTTTTGCTGACGATCTGCCAGCCAATCTCTTCCAGCCAGTGATAAACCTGCTGTGGTTCACGCGGATAATCCGGCGACAGCGTGCGTTTTTTCTTTTTTGGCATGCCCAGTTGAACGTAATCAAAATTACCGGCAACCATATTGTGCATCAACAGGCCGTTAGCATTGTAGAACATCAATGACAGTCCACCGCCAGCACGCAGCGTCGACCACAGGGTATGCAGTATTTCCTGGGGCTCCGCCACCCACTCCAGCACCGCATGAAACAGTACCAGATCGACCGGGCTTTCCAAATGCTGCGCAATATCCTGAGCCGCGCATTGTACAAAATGCATGTTGTCGATCACACCTTTATCGGCGGCCGCCTGGCGGGCGCGAGCCACCATCTCAGCGGAGAGATCGCAGAGCGTCACGTGATGGCCCAGTTGCGCGACTTTGATGGCCGTTTGCCCTTCGCCGCCGCCGGCATCCAGCACCCTCAGCGGTCCCGGCCCCAGCTGCGCCAACAGCGGTTCCAGATCCTGCCAGAGGATCGCCTGACGCAACTGGCCTTTTGTGGTGCCGTAAATATTGCGCGAAAACTTTTCAGCAATGTCATCGAAATTGCGATCCTGCACGAGTGACTCCACAAGCCAACACAAAACCGCTATTTTGTCATACCCGCGCCGAGAATGAAGCGATCTGTTATAAGATCCGAACATAACTTTGGTTATATGGTTAAAAAAGGAACCATCTGGCATGCTTTTCACGCTAAAAAAGATCGTCGGCGGCCTGCTGTTGCCGCTACCCGCCTTACTGTTGCTGATCGGTATCGGGATCGCGCTGTTATGGTTCAGCCGCTTTCAGCGTACCGGGAAGCTATGCGTGAGCCTCGGCTGGCTGCTGCTGACGCTGCTGAGCCTGCAGCCCGTGGCCGACAGCCTGCTAAAACCGATTGAAGATACCTACCCCACCTGGCGCGGCGAGCAGCCGGTGAACTACGTGGTGGTGCTGGGCGGCGGCTATACCTGGAATCCGGAGTGGGCGCCAAGCTCTAATCTTATCAATAACAGCCTGCCGCGCCTGACGGAGGGCATCCGCCTGTGGCAAGCGAATCCCGGTTCGAAAATGATCTTTACCGGCGCGGCGGCGAAAACGAACCCCGTCAGCACGGCGGAAGCCGGGGCGAGAGTGGCGGAGAGCCTTGGCGTACCTCGCAGCGATATCATTGTGCTCGATCGGCCGAAAGATACAGAAGAGGAAGCGCTGGCGGTGAAGCGCGCCATCGGCGACGCGCCCTTCCTGCTGGTCACCTCGGCGTCACACCTTCCGCGGGCGATGATATTCTTTCGCCATGCCGGCCTGGATCCGCTTCCCGCGCCGGCCAATCAGCTGGCGGTGACCTCGCCGCTCAATCCGTGGGAGCGGGCCATTCCTTCTCCAGTGTGGCTGATGCACAGCGACCGGGTCGGCTATGAAACCCTTGGTCGCGTCTGGCAATGGCTGAAAGGCAGCTCAGGCGAGCCAGGGCAGGAGTGATTTTGCAGCGAGGTCAAAACGGGCGCGATCAAAGCGCCCGGTGTTGACCAGACTATCCACCTCATCCCACAGCAGATAAAGCCAGCGCCGCCAGACAAAGGCCTCGGAAACTGGCGCCTGCTGCAGGTAGCGCCACAGCAGCTGTTCCGCCTGGCCGCCTTCAGCAAGGCGGAACAGTTCATACTCGCGTGGCGCCCACAGCATCATCCCCGGCCCCACCATCGCCAGCAGCTGATCGCTGCGCGGATCTTTTAGCATGCTGCGCAGAGTGAAGTTGCCATGCACCAGCACAGCATTATCATTGAAATCGCGGAACAGCTCCGGAAGGCACTCGCGGGAGCGGAACAAAAGGCGCTTATCCTGCATGGTGAGACCGGTGTCCTGATACAGGTTCAGGGTGCTCCACAATATCTCTACCCGCTGGCGGTACCAGTTCGGCCACAGGTTTTCCTGGGTATTGTCGACCATTCCCACGCAGCCGCCACTGTCCTGCCGATGCCACGCCAGCAGCCCCTCGACGATTTGCTCCTGCAGTTGCTCCCAGCGCGCCGGGGTGCGCGTCGGCGCCTCCACCGGTACGCCGCGCAGGCGCTCAAGCAGCAGCACATCTGGTCCGGGATGTTCTTCGTGCGTCATGACGCCATAAACCACCGGCATACGCACCGTACCATTACGCGCCAGGGTCGAGATCTTCCATGCCAGCTGCCGCGCCACGCCGGGCGTGGTGAAACTTCGCGCCAGCAGCGGCATCGGGTTTCCCTGCGCATCGTACAGGAACCACAGCGCCGTAGCGGCTTGTTCACTGACACACTCCACCCGGCTTAGCTTTTCGCCAAGAAGATGACTGAGTTCGGTTCGCAACTGTTCCATTGTCGATTACCCCTATGAACACTACTGGTTTCATAATGAGCGCCCGCACCTGGGTTGTCATCGGATAAGATCAAAAAGGGGTAAAAAAAGCAAAAAACCGACGGGGATATCCCCTCCAGCAAGGTGGGGACAGAGGGCTAACGCAGCTCAGCGCGGACGCGCTCCAGATCTTCCGGGGTATCCACGCCGGTGCCGGGCACTTCGGCCGCCACGGCGACATGGATTTTCTCGCCATACCACAGCACTCGCAGCTGCTCGAGCATTTCAATCTGCTCCAGCGGGCTCGGCGCCCAGCTGACATAGCGGCGGATAAAGCCGGCGCGATAGCCATAGATGCCGATGTGACGCAGCAGGGAGTCACCGATGGTCTCGCGGGATTGGGCAAAGCGATCGCGATCCCAGGGAATAGTCGCGCGGGAGAAATAGAGCGCGTAACCCTTGGCATCCATCACCACTTTGACCGCATTCGGGTTAAACGCCTCTTCCGCATCATGGATCGGTACCGCCAGGGTCGCCATTCCGCTGCTGCTGGCAGCCAGATTCTCCGCCACCTGGCGGACAATCGCCGGGGGGATCATCGGCTCATCGCCCTGAATATTGACGATAATGGTGTCATCGCTGAACGCGCACTTTTCCACCACTTCCGCCAGCCGTTCGGTGCCGGACTGATGGTCGGCGCGGGTCATACAGACCTCGCCGCCGGCGGCTTCAACCGCCCGGGCGACATCTTCGTGATCGGTGGCGACAATAATGCGATCCGCGCCGGATTCGCGAGCGCGCTCCAGCACATGGACAATCATCGGCTTACCATTAATGTCCTGCAGTGGTTTTCCCGGCAGGCGCGTGGAGGCGAAACGCGCAGGAATAATGACCACGAAACTCATGAGTGACTCTCTTCTAGCGCCAGCGGACGCGCCTCTGTCTCCAGCAGCACCGGGATACCGTCGCGCAGCGGAAACGCCAGGCTATCAAGTTTGCAAATAAGTTCTTGCTTATCCTGACTGTAATACAGCTTGCCGTTACAGACCGGGCAGGCGATGATTTCAAGTAAACGGTGATCCATGTTTCCTCCTGATGGACCGGATAGATTTCTCAGCAGCATATCACAGGAAGGCAGGCGCCGGGATCAATCGGCGTCGATTTCCCACCCCTGCTCCTGGCCGACAAACAGCCCTTCCGGCAGGCGTCGGCACAGGATCCGCTCTGCCGATTGCCAGCGTGCGAAGTCGTTAATCGCCCGGCGCAGCCCCTGCTCCAGACCACGGGTGATCTTCACCCCCTCCTCCAGCCACAGAGCGAAGATCTCCAGCTCCCGGCTTTTGCGATGTATTTTACTGTCCATCCGCCCGACCAGTTTTCCCTGGTGCAGCAGAGGCAGTACGAAGTAGCCATACTGACGCTTCGGCGCCGGGGTATAACACTCCAGGCGATAGCTGAAGTTGAACAGCTGCTCAGCGCGTTTCCGATCCCAGACCACCGGGTCGAAGGGCGAGAGCACGGCGCTATGGCTGGCGGTCAGCTTACCGCCGGGCGCGGTCTCCAGCTGCGCCAGCGCCTCGTGATGCAGCCACATCTCGCCGAGTGCTTCCACGTTAACCGGCACCACCAGCCCCTCTTCCTGCCAGGCCGCCAGCAGACCCGGTAGCGCCGGCTGGCGCAAGCGATAGTAATCGGCCAGCCACTGGGCGCGGAAGATGCCGAGGCTACGGGCGCTATTGCGCAACATAATGGCCTCTGCGTCTTCGCGGGAGAGCGCGTCGCGCTCGTCGTCCCAGTCCGGCATCACCCGCCGGGTTAGATCATACACGCGGTGAAAATTGCGCCGCTCCACCACCATCACTTCGCCGGCGGTAAACAGCCCTTCCAGGTGGCGCTTATGCGGTTTCCACTCCCACCAGCCGCTGGCGCCTTTGCGCGGGTGGGTAAAATCCGCCGAGCGAACCGGGCCGTTTTGCCCGATATGCGCCACCAGCTCGGCAATACTCCCGGCATGCTCCTCCATCCACGCGCGATGGTATTTCCAGCCCATATTGTCGGGATTCAACATGCGATGGCGCACCAGGGCGAAATCGCTGCGCGGCAGAAAGCAGGCTTCATGCGCCCAGTATTCCATTAGCTCGCCGTTGCGCAGCGACTCATCCAGCCAGTGCTGCGGATAGCTGCCAAGACGGCTGAACAGCACCAGGTAGGGGCTGCGGGCCACCACGTTGATGGTATCGATTTGCAGCAGCGACATCTGCTGGATGGTGGAAAGAATGTCTTTCGGGCGAGCGCGACGTCGGGGCTTCTTTAACAACCCCTGCGCCGCGAGATGGAGGTGGCGCGCCTCGTTAAGCGATAGTTGCAATACCGACATGCAGGTTCTCCGTCAGGAATTCCAGCACAGCGGCGAGCAAAGCCGGCGCGTCAGTTAACGTTGCGCCAACGTCGCTAAGTCCGCAAGCAACCGCTGTGCGCGTTCATCGGCCATTATGGCGTCGACCGGTAAATACCACCAGTTTGCAGCGGCGAAATCGCGACATTTCACGGCATCTTTCTCGGTCATCAGCAGCGTCTGATCGGCGGTCACCAGGGCGGCGACATCAGCCTGGCTCAGCGCCTGATGGTCCGCCAGCGCCACGGTTTTGACCGGCTGGACGCCGCAGCTTTCGAGGGTGGCGAAGAAGCGCGGCGGATGGCCGATGCCGGCCATCGCCACCACGTTCGTGAAGGTGGAGACATCGCGACGTTCGCCGGTAAGCAGGTTAACCGCCATCCCTGGGCGCAGCCGCATCGGGATCTCACCCGGACGCGCCACGCCGCCGTTAACGATAACCGCATCAACGCTTTGCAAGCGCGACGCCCGCTCGCGCATCGGCCCGGCAGGCAGCCACCAGCCGTTGCCAAAGCGGCGCACGCCGTCAATAACGACAATTTCTCTGTCCCGCGCGAGCTTATAGTGCTGTAAACCATCGTCGGTCACAATCATCTGCAGATCGTGCGCGCTGAGCAACGCTTTTACCGCGTCGCTGCGCAGCGGGGCGACAGCGACCGGGGCACCGGTACGCTGATGGATCAACACCGGTTCATCACCCGCCTGCGCCGTACTGGTCCTGTCGTCCAACACCAGCGGATAGCGGTCGGCTTTACCGCCGTAGCCGCGAGACACGACGCCAACGCGAATACCGCGCTGCTGCAGCTGCTCCACCAGCCAGATCACCACCGGCGTTTTGCCATTGCCGCCAGCGGTCAGGTTACCAACCACCACCACCGGCACCGGCGCGCGCCAGGCTTTTTGCCACCCCAGCTGATAGCTGAGGCGAATCACCCCGCTCACCAGGCCATACAGCCAGGAGAGCGGCAGCAGCAGGCGCCACAGCGGCGATTCCCCGGACCAGATGCGCGCGATCATTCGCCGAATTGCATCTTATGCAGCTGGGCGTACACGCCCTTATGCTCCAGCAGGTCATGGTGCGTTCCGCGCTCCACGATCCGCCCGTCTTCAACCACCACGATTTCATCAGCCTGCTCAATGGTCGACAGACGGTGAGCGATAACCAGCGAGGTACGGTTTTTCTGCAGCTCATCCAGCGCCGCCTGAATAGCACGCTCGGACTCGGTATCCAGCGCCGAGGTGGCTTCATCGAGGATCAGGATCGGGCTGTTACGCAGCAGCGCGCGGGCAATAGCAATACGCTGGCGCTGGCCGCCGGACAGCATCACGCCATTCTCGCCGATGATGGTATCCAGACCATTATCCATCTTGTTAATGAAATCCATGGCGTAGGCCATGCGCGCGGCCTCTTCAATCTGCTCGCGGCTGTACTCTTCGGTACGGGCATAGGCGATATTGTTGGCGACGGTATCGTTGAACAGATGCACGTTTTGTGAAACCAGCGCCACCTGGTCGCGCAGCGAGCTCAGCTTGTACTCGCGCAGGTCGTGGCCATCCAGCAGGATCTGCCCCTCGTCGACATCGTAGAAGCGGGTGATCAGGCTGGCAATGGTCGATTTACCCGACCCTGAGCGCCCCACCAGCGCCACGGTTTTCCCTTCCGGGATATCGAGATTGATATTGCGCAGCGCGGCCACTTCGCGACCCGGGTAGGTAAAGGTGACGTTCTCGAACTTGAGATTGCCTTTCGCCCGCTCAATGACCCGCGTACCTTCGTCTTTTTCCTGCTCGGAATCGAGGATCGCAAACAGCGTCTGGCACGCCGCCATCCCGCGCTGGAACTGGGCATTGACGTTGGTCAGCGACTTCAGCGGACGCATCAGCGCAATCATCGAGGAGAAGACCACGGTAATGGTCCCGGCGGTCAGGGTGTCCATCACGCTCGGGAAGCTGGCGGCATACAGGACAAAGGCCAGCGCCAGGGAGGCGATAAGCTGAATGATCGGGTCGGAGATAGACGAGGCGGAAACCATCTTCATCCCCTGCAGACGCATTTTATTGCTGACTTTATCAAAACGTTTGGTTTCCACTTCCTGGCCGCCAAACATCAGCACCTCTTTGTGCCCTTTCAGCATCTGCTCGGCGCTGGTGGTGACCTGCCCCATCGTGTTCTGCATATTCTTACTGATATTGCGAAAACGCTTGGAGACCACGCGGATCGCCACCGACACAATCGGCGCCAGTACGATCAGGATCAGCGACAGCTGCCAGCTGTAATAGAACATCATCACGAACAGACCGATAATCGATGCCCCTTCGCGGACCACGGTGATCAGCGCGCTGGAAGAGGAGGAGGCGACCTGCTCAGAATCATAGGTGATGCGTGACAGCAGCGTTCCGGTAGACTGCTTGTCAAAGAAGGCCACCGGCATACCCATCATGTGGCCGAACAGGCGACGACGCATGGTCATCACCACTTTGCCGGAAACCCAGGAAATACAATAGCTCGAGATGTAGCTGGTGATCCCACGCAGCACCATCAGGCCGATAACCACCAGCGGCATCCATAGCAGCACTGAGCGATCCGTTTTACCAAAACCATCATCCAATAACGGTTTAAGAAGCGATAACATGAAGGTGTCACTGCCCGCGTTAAGCACCAACGCCACCGCCGCTACGATTAGCCCGGCTTTAAACGGCGCGATAATCGGCCAAAGTCGGCGGAAGGTCTGCCACGTGGAGAGATCTTTATCGTTCTGCATTCAATAAACCAGCTTGTGTTGAAATAGTCGCATATTCTACCCGTTATCGGCGGGCGCGCCAAACCACTGATGATACCAACGCGGTAAAACTTGATCCCGTAAGCTATGGATTTGCCACCCTTCTGCGGAAAAAACCACCGTTATCTGCCCCTGCTGCGGCGTGGCGAACCAGCGATAACCCCGCTGGCGGTAGCGCTGAACCACCTTGTACGAGGGCATCCGCCACGCATTGTAGCGCGAAGCGGAGGCCAGCGCGGCCGCGCCATCCACCCGGCGGATCAGCAGCGCGCTGGAGGAGGTATTGCTGCCGTGGTGGGGAACCTGAATAAGTGTAGACGTCAGATGCCGCCAGTAACGGCTGATCATCGCCTGCTCCGCCTGACGTTCTATATCGCCGGTGAGCAGGATGCTGGAGCGACCATCATCGATCCGCACCACACACGAATGATTGTTACCCTTTGCCGTGCTGCCCGGCAGCGGCCACAGGGCCTGGAAGTTGAGTCCCTGCCATTGCCAGCGCTCACCGCGATGACACGGCAGATGATGCGCCCAGCCTAACGGGCTGCGCACCCAGGCCTGCGGCCATGCCTGCAGCACTGAATCAAGGCCGCCGCGATGATCCAGATGTTCATGGCTCAGCATAATCCCTTGCAGCTGCAGATGGTGCCAGCGCAGCCACGGGATAATCACCTGTTGACCGCTATCACCCTGCGGCCAAGCCGGCCCGGTATCGTAAAGCAATGCCTTACCGTGACGCTCGATCACCATCGCCAGCCCCTGCCCGACATCCAGCATCGTCACCCGCCATTCGTCCGCAGGCGGTTGTCGGCTGAATGGCCGCGTCAGTAAAAACAGCACGCTGAGACACAGCGCCGGTGAATGCCGCCAGCTCTGAAAACGCCAGCCCATCACCAACAGCCACGGCAGGATACTGATCCACAGCCAGCGAGTATCCAGCGTCAACCAGCCGTCCGGTAAACGTCGTAATCCCCAAAACAGTAGCGCCAGCACGCGATCGGCCGCCAGCCAGAGCAGCGACTCCACTATCTCCGGCCCCGAGAGATGCACCAGCATCGCGGTCAGAATAAGCGGCACCGCCAACAGGGTGACTAACGGTACCGCCAGCAAATTAGCCGCCATCGACGTCAGGCTGACTCCATGGAATAGCAACAACTGCAGCGGCAGCAGCAGCAGCGTCACGCCAGCCTGCAAATGAACAAGAGCAATTATGGTCTTCCACGGCCAGCGCCAGCGGCCGGCAGGCAACGGGAGCCACTGGAACCAGAAGATAAGCCCCGCCACGGCGAAGGCAGATAGCCACAGGCTTTGCGACAGGACCGCCAGCGGGTCGGCAACCAGTATCGCTCCCAGACAGCAGAGCCACACCTGCCACGCCGTCCAGCGTTGACCCGACAAACGTAAAGCACAACAGACCGCAAGCCCTAAGCAAGTGCGCAGGGCCGGCGGCTGCATACCGGTCAGCCAGGCATAGCCGACGGCGCCGGCCAGCCCGGCCAGCAGCGGCAACCGCCAGCCGATCCAGCGGCCCGGGAGAATATACTGCACGCCGCGCAGCAACAGCATGATAAGAGAAGCCGCGAGAGCGATATGCAGACCCGAGATAGCCATCAGATGGGAAGTGCCCGTGTTCTGCATCAGGACCTTTATCTCCGTCGGCAGAGACAGCCGCTCCCCCATTCCTAATCCCAACATCACCGCGCGCCAGGGATAAGTCTGCAGTCGCCGGGTCAGCGACGTCAGATAGCGGGCGCGCAGACTGCAGCGGGCATCCAGCGCGGAAGCGGCGACGATCCCTCCGCTCAGCGGTCGGTGCTGCGCCAGCGCATAGCGCTGGCTGTCGAAGCCCCCGTCATTGAGCTGCCCGTGCACCGGGCGCAGGCGCAGCGTCATCAGCCAGTGTTGACCCGCACAGGCTGGCGCAGGTGCAAGTTCCCCGTACAGCGTTACGCCTACCGGGGGAAACAGATAGCGGCCCCGCAGGCGCACCATTTGTCCACGGTGCAAGGTCTGGCCATCCGTCTCGCTAAGGATCACTTCCGCTTGCCGGATGGCGCCGGTAAGGTGCCGGGTCGGCCACAGCGCCTGATGCGCGCTCAATACTCCCCAGACCACCAGCAGAAGCGTCATCGCCACTCCGGCGACGGCCCTTCCATGCAGACGAATCAGCGCCAGCGCCAGTGCGCTCGCGCCCGCCAGACTGCACGGGCCCGGCAAAACGGGTAGCCAGAGAAGCGGCAGCATTGCAATGATGGCGCATCCGGCAAGCCATGGTAGACGCATAAACACCTCCCTGTGAGTGGGCAGTGTTACGCAAAGCGGTGCTGGCGTCCTGGAGGCGAATTCAGGCTTGCGCGGCGCATTCCAGACAATCGCCTCGCTTGCAGCCGGGCACGCTTTTTTTGTGAGGATGGCCGTAAATGGCGGGCACAAAAAAAGCACCCGAAGGTGCTTTCTTTATCGTCAGGCAGGCTGCACGTCGTGCAACTCACCCTTCATAAATATTGGCGCGGTCACGTAATTCTTTCCCGGGCTTAAAGTGCGGAACGTACTTACCTTCCAGTTCGACTTTATCACCAGTTTTCGGGTTACGTCCGGTGCGAGGTGCTCGATAGTGCAGAGAAAAGCTGCCGAAACCGCGGATTTCAATGCGCTCACCTTGAGCAAGCGTTGAGGCCATATGTTCCAGCATTTCTTTAACAGCATCTTCCACCGCTTTCGCCGGAATGTGAGATTGCTGGCTGGCAAGTCTTTCAATCAATTCTGACTTGGTCATTATTCCTCCGGTTTCCTTCAAGGCAAAAATTAGCTAACAGCTTAAACAAGGGCGGCCGTAGCCGCCCTTTGTGCTTGATTACAGGACGAATCCTGCAATCTGTCAAGTAAACTCGTCGCTATTCAGGTTGTTATTACCTGAATGACAAAGATTACTCGCCTTTCGCTGCTTTGAACGCTTCAGCCATAGCGTTGTTGGAGAAGTTCGCGTCTTCCTGCTTGTTCACGGTAGCGATAGCGTCTTTTTCTTCCGCTTCGTCTTTCGCACGTACAGACAGGCTCACTACGCGGTTCTTACGATCCACGCCAGTGAATTTCGCTTCAACTTCGTCGCCAACGCTCAGAACCAGAGTTGCGTCTTCAACGCGGTCACGGGATGCTTCAGAAGCACGCAGGTAACCTTCTACGCCGTCAGCCAGTTCTACGGTTGCGCCTTTAGCGTCAACTGCAGTCACTTTACCAACAACGATAGCGCCTTTCTTGTTCAGAGCAACGTAGTTGTTGAACGGATCTTCCGCGAGCTGTTTAACGCCCAGGGAGATACGCTCACGCTCTGCGTCAACCTGCAGAACAACTGCTGCGATTTCGTCGCCTTTTTTGTATTCACGAACTGCTTCTTCGCCTGCAACGTTCCAGGAGATGTCAGACAGGTGAACCAGGCCGTCGATGCCGCCGTCCAGGCCGATGAAGATACCGAAGTCAGTGATAGACTTGATTTTACCTTCAACACGGTCGCCCTTGTTGTGGGTTTCCGCGAACTGCTGCCATGGGTTAGATTTGCACTGCTTCAGACCCAGGGAGATACGACGACGCTCTTCGTCGATATCCAGAACCATTACTTCCACAACGTCGCCAACGTTAACAACTTTGGACGGGTGGATGTTTTTGTTGGTCCAATCCATTTCGGAAACGTGAACCAGGCCTTCAACGCCCTCTTCGATTTCAACGAAGCAGCCGTAGTCGGTCAGGTTGGTCACGCGACCGGTCAGTTTGGTACCTTCCGGATAACGTTTAGCGATAGCTACCCACGGATCTTCGCCCAGCTGTTTCAGGCCCAGGGATACACGGGTACGCTCGCGGTCGAACTTCAGCACTTTAACAGTGATTTCGTCGCCAACGTTTACGATTTCGCTCGGATGCTTAACGCGTTTCCAGGCCATATCGGTGATGTGCAGCAGGCCGTCAACGCCGCCCAGATCAACGAATGCACCGTAGTCAGTGAGGTTCTTAACGATACCTTTGACTTCCATGCCTTCCTGCAGGTTTTCCAGCAGCTGATCGCGCTCTGCGCTGTTTTCGGATTCGATAACGGCACGACGAGAAACAACAACGTTGTTACGCTTCTGGTCCAGCTTGATGACTTTGAACTCAAGCTCTTTGCCTTCCAGGTGCAGCGTGTCGCGCACCGGACGAACGTCTACCAGGGAACCCGGCAGGAACGCACGAATACCGTTCAGCTCAACAGTGAAGCCACCTTTAACTTTGCCGTTGATAACACCGGTAACAGTTTCAGCGTCTTCGTAAGCTTTTTCCAGCGTGATCCAAGCTTCGTGACGTTTAGCTTTCTCACGGGACAGCAGAGTTTCACCGAAGCCGTCTTCTACTGCATCCAGAGCAACGTCAACTTCGTCACCAACCTGGATTTCCAGCTCGCCCTGGGCGTTTTTGAACTGCTCAGCCGGGATGGCGGACTCAGATTTCAGACCGGCGTCAACCAGTACTACGTCTTTGTCGATAGCAACAACAACACCACGAACGATGGAACCCGGGCGGGTTTCGATTTCTTTTAAGGATTCTTCAAACAGTTGAGCAAAAGATTCAGTCATGTTTAATCTTCAGGTTAATATTAACGTCCACCTGGCTCCGTGCCGGATGGGGTTGTTTCACATACCCGCTGACCATCCATTGCCGCGGGGTACTGCTATAATTCGGAGGCTTCGGCGCGTTACCGGTTAAGGCCTACGCAACGGCCAATTTTTCGCGCGCATATTGTAGCGCTTTTTCAATCACTTGCTCAATGTTTAGTTCGGTTGAATCGAGAACTAATGCATCGGCAGCCGGGACAAGCGGCGCCACCGCGCGATTTCGGTCGCGATCGTCACGCTCTTTTATCTCGGACAAAAGACGTTCAAAGTTAACATCAAAGCCCTTTTCCTGCAACTGCCGCATGCGGCGATGCGCCCGCTCATCGGCCGAGGCATCGAGGAAAATTTTCACCGGTGCGTCCGGGAAAACTACCGTTCCCATATCGCGACCGTCGGCGATAAGCCCCGGCAGTTCGCGGAAGGCGCGCTGGCGGCGCAGCAGCGCTTCGCGAACGCGCGGAAAAGCCGCCACTTTCGAGGCCGCGTTCGCGACCTCCTGAGTGCGAATTTCGCTACTGACATCTTCCCCTTCCAGCACCACTTCCAGGTTGCCGTCAGTAGAAATAAAACGCACGTCAAGATGGGCAGCCAGGGGCACCAGCGCCTCTTCGGACTCCACGTCGACATGATGATGCAGCGCCGCCAGCGCCAGAACGCGGTAGATCGCGCCTGAATCTAACAGATGCCAGCCCAGCGCTTCCGCCATTGCCTTGCACAACGTACCTTTACCCGCACCGCCAGGCCCATCAATGGTGATTACCGGAATATTCGCCGTCATCTTTTTCTCCTTCAGCAAGGCGCATGGAATATAAACGCCGCGCATTATACGCATCAATACGCCGGAAAGTGAGCATTGCTTGTAAATTACGGACTACAGGAAATGAAAAGCAGAAGTTTTGCGCAATTATAGCGGGCTGACAGGACATCAGCCCGCGGGATGACAAAGTTTTACTCAGGCGAGGGTACTGATCCGCGCCAGCTGCTCAAAGTAGTCAGGGAACGTTTTGGCCGTACATTTGGGATCAAGGATGGTCACCGGCGTATCAGACAGCGCTACCAGCGAGAAGCACATCGCCATCCGGTGGTCGTTATAGGTGCCGATTTCTGCGTACTTCAACTTTGCCGGCGGGGTGATGCGGATATAATCTTCCCCCTCTTCCACCTCGGCGCCCACTTTACGCAGCTCGGTCGCCATGGCGAACAGACGGTCCGTCTCCTTGACCCGCCAGTTGTAGATATTGCGCAGGGTAGTGGTCCCTTGCGCGAACAGCGCGGCGGTGGCGATGGTCATCGCGGCGTCCGGGATATGGTTCATATCCATATCGACCGCCTTGAGCTCGCCGTGGGTGCAGGCGATGAAATCGTCGCCCCAGGTGACGGTGGCGCCCATTTTCTCCAGTACGTCGGCGAAACGAATGTCGCCCTGTACGCTGTTGCGGCCGATACCGGTGACTTTTACCGTGCCGCCCTTAATGGCGCCAGCGGCGAGGAAATACGAGGCCGAGGAAGCATCGCCTTCCACCAGGTAATCTCCCGGCGACTGATACTGCTGCTTGCCGCGCACCACAAATCGCTGATAAGACTGATTGTCCACCTCAACGCCGAAGGTTTTCATCAGGTGCAGCGTAATGTCGATATAGGGTTTCGACACCAGATCGCCCTTAATGACGATGACGGTATCCTGCGGCGCCAGCGGCGCGGTCATCAGCAGCGCGGTCAGGAACTGGCTGGAGACGCTGCCGTCAACCTCGACGTTGCCGCCCTGAAAACCGCCGCGCAGGCGCAGCGGTGGATAATTTTCCTGCTCCAGATAGTCGATCTGAGCGCCGCCCTGACGCAGGGCATCCACCAGATGGCCGATCGGACGCTCTTTCATCCGCGGTTCGCCGGTCAGCACGATATCGTTGCTGCCAAGGCACAGGGCCGCCGCCAGCGGACGCATCGCGGTACCGGCGTTGCCAAGGAACAGCTCCAGCGCCGCGGCAGAGCGCAACGGGCCGCCGTTGCCGGTCACTTCGCAGCGGGTGCGGTCGGCAGACAGGGTATATTGAACCCCCAGCGCACTCAGGGCATTCAGCATATGGCGCACATCGTCGCTGTCCAGCAGGTTGGTCAGCACCGTCGTGCCGCGGGCCAGGGCAGCCAGCAGCAGCGCGCGGTTGGAGACGCTTTTCGAACCTGGCAGGTTCACGGTGCCCTCTACGCGTGCGATGGGTTGTAACGTCAGGGATTCCATCAAACTTCACTCTCAAACAAACAGAATAAAAACCCCGCAGACAGGCCGCGGGGAGGAAGAAAGAAACAGGCGATTAACCGTGGCGGCGTTCGAAGTCCAGCATAAAGTCGGTTAACGCCTTCACGCCGTCCAGCGGCATGGCGTTGTAGATGGAAGCACGCATGCCGCCCACCACCCGGTGGCCCTTCAGCGCGTGCAGCCCGGCAGCAAACGACTCTTCGAGGAACAGTTTGTCCAGGGCGCTGTCCGCCAGCTGGAACGGTACGTTCATACGCGAACGGTTGGCCTGCGCCACATCGTTACGATAGAAGCCGCTGTTATCGATCACGCCATAGAGCAGTTCGGCTTTCTGCTGGTTGATTTTATCCATCGCGGCAACCCCGCCCTGCTGCTTCAGCCACTTAAACACCAGTCCAGCCAGATACCATGCGAACGTCGGCGGTGTGTTAAACATCGAGTCATTCTCGCTTAACACGGTGTAGTCAAGAATTGACGGGCAGGCCACGCTGGCTTTGCCCAGCAGATCTTCACGCACGATGACCAGCGTCAGCCCAGCCGGACCGATATTCTTCTGCGCGCCGGCGTAGATTACGCCGAAGCGGTTGACGTCAATTTCGCGGGAAAGAATGGTGGAGGAGAAATCGGCGGTCACGATGACGTCGTCGCCGAAGTTCGGCGTCTCATCAATCGCGATACCATCAATGGTTTCGTTCGGGCAGTAGTGCAGATAGGCCGCTCCCGGGGTCAGCTGCCACTCGCTCATCGGCTTCACAGCGCGCTTGCCGTCGACGGTGATTTTCGCGTCGATAACGTTCGGCGTGCAGTATTTCTTCGCCTCTTTGACCGCGCTGGCCGCCCAGTAACCGGCGTCCACATAGTCAGCGACCTTTTTATCGCCGAGGATGTTCAGCGGGATCCCGGCGAACTGGCCGCGGCCGCCGCCGTGGCAGAATAAAACTTTATAGTTGGAAGGGATGTTCAGCAGAGCGCGGAAGTCCTGTTCTGCCTCTTCTGCCACCTGGATAAACTCCTTACCACGGTGACTGATCTCCATGACCGACGTCCCCAGACCGTGCCAGTCGCACAGTTCCTGCTGCGCCAGTTTGAGTACTTCCGCCGGCAGCATTGCCGGGCCCGAACTGAAGTTATAGACCTGAGCCATTTCCCCTCACCACGTTGCTATGTTGTTTTGCCCGCGAACCGCCGCGAGCATAAGTTATTCCTGTGGCTATCGGTTTTATCATTCAGTGACACGGTCCGCAATGGCTAAAACTCGCCGACGGTAAAACGCGGCCGCCGTCACACAACAGAATCTATCGGCTTGACGTAATAAAACCGACATATTTGCTGTCAGGTAAGCCGTTTCGCCCGGCTGGCCTTCGACCATTCTGCATTTGCGCAGCGCGGACATATTCGTTTTTCTCCCGCCTGCATCGCCATTACGATGCTGCAGCGCACGCAGGCATAGATCCCCTCTTGCGGAATGGTGGTATAGCGTGTGGTACAATGCGCTGGAAGGATCGATAATCCGGCCCTCACCTCTTCATCGGGATAATAAAACACGCTGATCTGCCCGTTGGTTTCGAGGATTGCCAGCCGGACCTGGCCAAGCTGCTCGACGCTGTTGACCCGCAGCTCCATAAAAAATTCGAATTCGGTCATGTTTTCCGCATGCAGCTTCTCCCAGGCCAACTGTCCCTCTTCCACCACTACGATAGGTTTCCCCTCCAGTAGATCCTCCAGCTTTTCGCTATGCCCCATCAGCCACATAATGCCGCGATACAGTAGCGCCAGCGTAACGAAGACCACCAGCACCGGCAGCAGCGGCACATCGTCATAAAACGCCACGTCACCCGCCGCCGAGCCGAGGGTCAAAATAATCAGCACCTCGAACAGCGACATCTGCCGCACGCCGCGCCGTCCGGTAATCTTGAGGAAAATAAAGACCAGAACGAAGGTATAGAGGCTGCGCAACGCCACCTCCGCCAGGAATTCCACCGGTACTTTATCGAGCGCCATCCGCTGCCAGTCAAAGGCTTTCATTTTCCATCTCCCTGTGTATTAAAGATGCCTCTAAGCATAGCCAGATGATGGAGATAGCACCTGTCAGATAAAAGCCGTATCATTGCGCGCTTTCCGTACGACAAAAGTGATCGCCATGACCCAAACGTTTATTCCCGGCAAAGATGCCGCCCTGGAAGATTCCATCGCTCGCTTCCAGCAGAAATTGCTCGACCTCGGATTTGATATCGAAGAGGCCTCGTGGCTGAACCCGGTGCCGCACGTGTGGTCCGTTCACATTCGCGATAAAGCGTGCGCGCTGTGCTTTACCAATGGTAAAGGCGCCACCAAAAAGGCAGCCCTGGCCTCCGCGCTGGGCGAATATTTCGAACGTCTGTCCACTAACTATTTCTTCGCCGACTTCTGGTTAGGCGACACTATCGCTAACGGCCCGTTTGTTCACTACCCGAACGAAAAGTGGTTCCCGCTGACTGAGGATGATGAAGTCCCGGAAGGTCTGCTGGATGCCCGCCTGCGCGCGTTCTACGATCCTGACGATCAGTTAACGGCCAGTATGCTGGTGGATCTGCAGTCGGGTAACGATGAGCGCGGCGTGTGCGGTCTGCCTTTTACCCGCCAGTCCGACGGCGAAACCGTCTATATTCCGATGAATATTGTCGGTAACCTGTACGTCTCCAACGGCATGTCCGCCGGTAACACCCGCAACGAAGCGCGGGTACAGGGTCTGTCAGAGGTCTTTGAACGTCACATTAAAAACCGCATCATCGCTGAAAGCATCAGCCTGCCGGAGATCCCGGCGGAAGTCATGGCGCGCTATCCGGGCGTCGTGGAATCGATCGCCAAACTGGAAGCTGAAGGTTTCCCGATCTTTGCCTATGATGGCTCGCTCGGCGGCAAATATCCGGTTATCTGCGTCGTGCTGTTTAACCCGGCTAACGGCACCTGCTTCGCCTCCTTCGGCGCCCACCCGGACTTTGGCGTGGCGCTGGAGCGAACCGTCACCGAACTGCTGCAGGGCCGCAGCCTGAAAGACCTCGATGTCTTCACGCCGCCAACCTTCGATGACGAAGAGGTCGCCGAGCACGCGAACCTCGAAACCCACTTTATCGACTCCAGCGGCCTGATCTCCTGGGATATGTTCAAGCAGGACGCCGACTATCCATTCGTTGACTGGAGCTTCTCTGGTACTACCGAAGAAGAGTTCGCCACCCTGATGGCCATCTTCAAGGCCGAAGATAAAGAAGTGTACATCGCCGACTACGAGCACCTGGGCGTTTACGCCTGCCGTATCATCGTCCCGGGGATGTCGGACATATACCCGGCGGAAGACCTGTGGCTGGCGAACAACAGCATGGGCGCTCATCTGCGGGACACCATTCTGTCCCTGCCGGGCAGCGAGTGGGATAAAGAAGATTACCTGGCGCTGATCGAGCAGATGGACGATGAAGGTCTGGATGATTTCACCCGCGTTCGCGAACTGCTGGGGCTCGCCACCGGAAAAGACAACGGCTGGTATACCCTGCGCGTCGGCGAGCTGAAAGCGATGCTGGCCCTGGCCGGCGGCGATCTGGAACAGGCGCTGATCTGGACCGAGTGGACCATGGAATTTAATGCTTCGGTCTTCAGCGCGGAGCGCGCGAACTACTATCGCTGTCTGCAAACCCTGCTGCTGCTGAGCCAGGAAGAAGAGCGTCAGCCGCTGCAGTACCTGAACGCCTTCATCCGTATGTACGGCGCCGACGCGGTCGAAGCCGCCAGCGCGGCGCTGAGCGGGGAAGCGCCGTTCTATGGTCTCCAGGCGGTCGATAGCGATCTGCAGGCCTTCCCGGCCCATCAGTCGCTGCTGAAAGCCTATGAAAAACTGCAGCGGGCGAAAGCGGCGTTTTGGGCAAAATAAGCCCAGCTTGCGCCATCGTTCATGCTTACAACGGAGCCCTCAGCGGCTCCGTTATTTAACCCTGAGAAAGCGCCTCCTATAATTTGTAGTTGTAAAGTTAATTAATGTTAAATAACGCCATTTCATCATTTATCAATTGTTAAATTTAATAAAAATACTCCATTTTAATTAACTCAAAAATGGGGGTAAAAAAGAAAAAATTCAACATTATCTATAAAATTTAAAAATTATTTTCTCTATACATTTCATTGGCTTACTGATAATTTCAATAAAAACCACACACTAAAAAGGCATATAGTTCCGGTGAGATATGATCTATATCAATTTCCCTTCTATAATGCTTTGTTAGTATCTCACCGCCAACTTATATAAAGAGAGAGTTAGTGTGAAAGCTGACAACCCTTTTGATCTTTTGCTCCCTGCCGCGATGGCGAAAGTCGCCGAAGAAGCAGGTGTCTATAAAGCAACGAAGCATCCGATGAAGACGTTTTATCTGGCGATCACCGCTGGCGTTTTCATCTCCATCGCTTTCGTATTCTATATCACCGCGACCACCGGCACTGCCGCGATGCCTTATGGGATTGCCAAACTTATCGGTGGGATCTGTTTTTCTCTGGGTCTGATTCTGTGCGTTATCTGCGGCGCTGACCTCTTTACCTCTACGGTACTGATCGTGGTGGCCAAAGCCAGCGGTCGAATTACCTGGGGGCAACTGGCAAAAAACTGGCTCAACGTCTATTTTGGTAACCTGGTGGGCGCGCTGCTGTTTGTGCTGCTGATGTGGTTATCAGGCGAATATATGACTGCCAACGGCGGCTGGGGGCTAAACGTTCTGCAGACCGCCGACCACAAAATGCACCATACTTTTGTGGAGGCCGTGAGCCTGGGTATCCTCGCTAACCTGATGGTTTGTCTCGCCGTATGGATGAGCTATTCCGGTCGTAGCCTGATGGATAAAGCGATGATCATGGTCCTGCCGGTAGCGATGTTCGTTGCCAGCGGCTTTGAGCACAGCATCGCCAACATGTTTATGATCCCGATGGGTATCGTAATCCGCAACTTTGCAAGCCCGGAATTCTGGACCGCCATCGGTTCGACTCCGGAAAGTTTCTCTCACTTGACCGTTATGAACTTCATCACTGATAACCTGATTCCGGTAACTATCGGGAACATTATCGGCGGGGGTCTGCTGGTCGGGTTGACATACTGGGTCATTTACCTGCGTGGCAACGACCATCACTAAGGGTTGTTTCAGGCAGTAAATAAAAAATCCACTTAAGAAGGTAGGTGTTACATGTCCGAGCTTAATGAAAAGTTAGCCACAGCCTGGGAAGGTTTTGCGAAAGGTGACTGGCAGAATGAAGTCAACGTCCGTGACTTTATTCAGAAAAACTACACCCCATATGAAGGCGACGAATCCTTCCTGGCTGGCGCGACTGAAGCGACCACCAAGCTGTGGGACACCGTAATGGAAGGTGTAAAACAGGAAAACCGCACTCACGCGCCTGTTGATTTTGACACTGCCCTGGCTTCCACCATCACCTCTCACGACGCGGGCTATATCGAGAAAGGTCTGGAAAAAATCGTTGGTCTGCAGACCGAAGCGCCGCTGAAACGTGCGATCATCCCGTTCGGTGGTATCAAAATGGTTGAAGGTTCCTGCAAAGCGTATAATCGCGAGCTGGACCCGATGCTGAAAAAAATCTTCACAGAGTACCGTAAAACTCACAACCAGGGCGTTTTCGACGTCTATACCCCGGACATTCTGCGCTGCCGTAAATCCGGCGTGCTGACGGGTCTGCCGGATGCTTACGGTCGTGGTCGTATCATCGGTGACTACCGTCGCGTTGCGCTGTACGGTATCGACTTCCTGATGAAAGACAAATTCGCCCAGTTCAACTCTCTGCAAGCGAAACTGGAAAGCGGCGAAGACCTGGAAGCGACCATCCGTCTGCGTGAAGAAATCGCTGAACAACACCGCGCACTGGGCCAGATCAAAGAGATGGCCGCTAAATATGGCTATGACATCTCTGGTCCGGCGACCACCGCTCAGGAAGCGATTCAGTGGACCTACTTCGGTTACCTGGCTGCCGTGAAATCTCAGAACGGCGCGGCAATGTCCTTCGGTCGTACCTCCAGCTTCCTGGATATCTACATCGAGCGTGACCTGCAGGCGGGTAAAATCACCGAGCAAGACGCGCAGGAAATGGTTGACCACCTGGTCATGAAACTGCGTATGGTTCGCTTCCTGCGTACCCCGGAATATGATGAACTGTTCTCCGGCGACCCGATTTGGGCAACGGAATCCATCGGCGGTATGGGCGTTGACGGCCGTACTCTGGTGACCAAAAACAGCTTCCGCTTCCTGAACACCCTGTACACCATGGGGCCGTCTCCGGAGCCGAACATTACTATCCTGTGGTCTGAAAAACTGCCGCTGAGCTTCAAGAAATTCGCCGCTAAAGTGTCCATCGATACCTCTTCTCTGCAGTATGAGAACGATGACCTGATGCGTCCGGACTTCAACAACGACGACTACGCTATCGCATGCTGCGTAAGCCCGATGGTTGTTGGTAAGCAAATGCAGTTCTTCGGCGCTCGCGCTAACCTCGCGAAAACCATGCTGTACGCTATCAACGGCGGCGTGGATGAAAAACTGAAAATGCAGGTTGGTCCGAAATCTGAACCGATCAAAGGCGACGTCCTGAACTTCGACGAAGTAATGGATCGCATGGATCACTTCATGGACTGGCTGGCTAAACAGTACGTCACCGCGCTGAACATCATCCACTACATGCACGACAAGTACAGCTACGAAGCCTCTCTGATGGCGCTGCACGACCGTGACGTTATCCGCACCATGGCGTGTGGTATCGCTGGTCTGTCCGTTGCTGCTGACTCCCTGTCTGCTATCAAATATGCGAAAGTTAAACCGATTCGTGACGAAGACGGTCTGGCTGTTGACTTCGAAATCGAAGGCGAATACCCGCAGTTTGGTAACAACGACCCTCGCGTCGATGACATGGCCGTTGACCTGGTTGAACGTTTCATGAAGAAAATTCAGAAACTGCACACCTACCGCAACGCTATCCCGACTCAGTCTGTTCTGACCATCACCTCTAACGTGGTGTACGGTAAGAAAACCGGTAACACCCCAGACGGTCGTCGCGCTGGCGCGCCGTTCGGTCCAGGTGCTAACCCGATGCACGGCCGTGACCAGAAAGGTGCAGTAGCCTCTCTGACCTCCGTCGCTAAACTGCCGTTTGCTTACGCGAAAGATGGTATCTCTTATACCTTCTCTATCGTGCCGAACGCGCTGGGTAAAGACGACGAAGTTCGTAAGACCAACCTGGCAGGTCTGATGGATGGTTACTTCCATCACGAAGCGTCCATCGAAGGTGGTCAGCACCTGAACGTGAACGTCATGAACCGCGAAATGCTGCTCGACGCGATGGAAAACCCGGAAAAATATCCGCAGCTGACCATCCGCGTATCTGGCTACGCCGTACGTTTTAACTCCCTGACCAAAGAACAGCAGCAGGATGTTATTACCCGTACCTTCACTCAGACCATGTAATTCCCTGTCTGACTGAAAAGGCGTACAATAAAGGCCCCACATCAGTGGGGCCTTTTTAACAAGCATTCCCCGCCCCAGCCTGCTTTGCCAGTTATCTATACTTTGGGTACCTGTCAAAACAGACTCGACGCAGCCGCGGAGCTGCGCACCAACACGGCCCCGGATGGGCCACATCTGGAGAAAACACCGCAATGTCAGTTATTGGTCGCATTCACTCCTTTGAATCCTGTGGCACCGTTGATGGCCCGGGCATCCGCTTTATTACCTTTTTCCAGGGCTGCCTGATGCGCTGCCTGTACTGCCATAACCGTGACACCTGGGATACCCACGGCGGCAAAGAAATCACCGTTGAAGAATTAATGAAAGAGGTGGTGACCTATCGTCACTTTATGAATGCTTCCGGCGGCGGCGTCACCGCCTCGGGCGGTGAGGCGATCCTGCAGGCGGAGTTTGTTCGCGACTGGTTCCGCGCGTGTAAGAAAGAAGGCATCCACACCTGCCTGGATACCAACGGCTTCGTACGTCGCTACGATCCGGTTATCGACGAGCTGCTGGAGGTAACAGACCTGGTGATGCTGGATCTCAAGCAGATGAACGATGAGATTCACCAGAACCTGGTGGGCGTCTCTAACCATCGTACGCTGGAATTCGCCCAGTATCTGGCGAAGAAGAATATCAATGTCTGGATCCGCTACGTGGTGGTTCCCGGCTGGTCAGACGATGATGATTCCGCGCACCGCCTGGGCGAATTTACCCGCGATATGGGCAATGTCGAAAAAATCGAGCTGCTGCCCTACCATGAGCTGGGTAAACACAAATGGGTAGCGATGGGCGAAGAGTACAAGCTGGACGGCGTCCATCCGCCGAAGAAAGAGACCATGGAGCGGGTAAAAGGCATCCTTGAGCAGTATGGTCACAAAGTAATGTACTGATCCCGCCCGGGCCGGTGATGCGCTTATGCCGGCCTGCAACGGCGTGGGAAGCTGTGTCCGCCCCGCCGTTTCATTCTCATGAAAAACGACTTGTCCTCTCTGCGGCAGAAAGCCTATGCGATTGCAGCAGATGACGCGCAGCATGCGCTGCGCGTTGCAGGGTCAGGCGTGCGCCACCGGCGTCGGATGATGCCCGGCTTTGCGCAGCAGGGTCAGCAGATAGATAAACGACACGCTGGCGATCATGATAAACAGCAGGTTGTCTGAGAAGTTCTGCATCAGCATCGCCGTCAGGGTCGGGCCCAGCAGGCTGCCGATGGTATAGCTCATCAGCAGCGCCTGATTCATCGCCACCAGCTGATGGTGCTCCACTTTTTCACAGGCCCAGGCCATCGCCACCGGATACAGCGTGAAACCAGATGCCCCAAGCACAAACAGCGCCGGGGCCATTGCCGCCTGACTAAGCATCGCCAGACATCCCAGAATGACCACAAAGACCTGTACCCGCAGCACCAGCAGGCGACCGTAGCGGTCTGCCAGGCGCCCTACCGGCCACTGGCCGAGGATCCCCGCACTCACCATCACCGCCATCCAGAAGCCGATGCCGGAGTCGCTGACGCCCTGATGGTTCAGCCACAGCGGCATCAGGCCATACAGCGAGCCGAGGACAATCCCCGAAATAATACAGCCATTGACCCCGTGGCGCGCCTGGCGCAGCTTCAGCATCGGCCAGATACGTACCGTTTCATGCAATTCTTCTGCCTGCCCCATAATGCGGGTAAACAGCAACGGCAGGATCGCCGCCAGCGCCAGGCCGGTCACCCACGGCAGGACGCTCATTAAATCGGTGGGTAATTTACTGACCATCAGCTGGCCCAGTACGGTACCGACGTAATAGACCATCATGTACGCCGCCAGCAGACGACCGCGACTGCGGGAGGTGCCGCTGCAAACCAGCGCGCTTTCCACCACCACCCAGATCATCGCGCAACCTACGCCGGCGATAAAACGCCAGCTCAGCCATGTCCAGAAGCCAACGGTGATCCCCAGCCCTACGCAGCCGACGGCGAAAATTAACGATGCGAGATAATAGCTACGGTTAAACCCCAGGCGCTTGATCACCCAGCCGGCCAGCAACGTACCGGCCAGGTTGCCGGTAAAATAGGATGACCCCACCATGCCGACCTGCCAGGTTGGCATGTTTTCATGGGCGAGCCAGAGCGGGACGAGCGTATTCAGCACCGCTATCGCCAGGGTCAATAAAAGCAGGCCACAGAGCAGCATTTGCACTGGCCGGGTGTAGATGGTCATGGGTAAAAACCGTGAGGAATGTTCAGATCGCGAGCGCATCATGCCACTGCTAAAAACATTGTCAATCCACCTGAAATCAGGCGTGACGCGGTTTTGTCGGCTACGATAGAAGTTTTTTATCCAGAGGATGGAAAAAGGTGAGACAACAGATAATACGCTATTGTTTTTGCTGGTTTATTAATAAATGCCGAAGTTAATTTCAGTTGAAAAATTTCATCTATCGACAGCACGTTTTCATCATGCCGGTGGTTAGGCACCGGCATGATGGAGGTGGTTAACTGGCGACAGCCATCCCAACGGTCATATGCAGGCCATAGAATACGCCGCGGCCGATCATCTCTCCCGCCAGTATCAGAACAAAGGCCAGGCCGAGCAGCGAGACCGCCGGTTTGCGGCCGCGAATCTGCGGCACGCACCAGCAGGCCAGGGCCAGCGCCAGCAGCACTACGCGCCAGGCCATAAGCAACCCGTAATCCGGCACCAGGGCGGAGGCCTGCTGAACTGAGCTGCGGATGGTGGCAAGTTCACTTCCCTGCATCACGACCACCATAATACTGACCAGCAGCGCCAGCAAACTAACCACCGGCAGCAGGCGCAGCGCCCAACCATCGACGCCTGCAACGCGCAGCAGCAGGTAGCCCAGCAGTGGACCGCCGATAAACAGCGTCAGGAAGAAGCTCAGCGGCGTCCAAACGGTGTACCAGGTCGGCACCGTGTCGATGGTGTTGTATACCCGCACCATCATCCACACGAAAATCACGCCCAGCACCATGGTCACCACCAGCCACAGGCTCCGCAGGCCGGCAGGCAGCTTTTTGCACACGGCCAGCAGCCAGCCAATTCCGCCGACGGCGAAGAAGATCGCCCCGCTGGCTATTTCATTACTCAGCGACGAGGCTCCCACGCGATTCAGCGAATTAAAGGCCCGCAGCGGCGAGCCAAGGTGCATCGTCGAGGCAATAAACCCGATCCCCATCAATACCCACAGTCCGAACATGCTGCCCACCACGCGCTGCTCCTGCTCACGGGAAAGCTTGCCTGTCATCAGCGCCAGCGCCAGAACAATAAAGCCGCCTACGACGCACTGGCCGAATACCGTAAAGACCATCAGCGGCCATTCATGCCATCCGTTTCCCATCTCACACCTCCTTCGGGTTCGCCAGGTAACCGGTGGTATCGCCACACGGCCGGGCATTGGCGTTAGGTTTGATAACGATACTCGGCCGGGTAAAGTGCGCCGACGGCAGCGGCGCTACCGCGGCCAGCTGGCCGTGCTTAGCGCGCAGTTCGGCAATCGGCCCGAAATCCAACGCCCGCAGCGGGCAGGACTCGACGCAGATCGGCTTTTTCCCCTCGGCGACGCGCTCGTGACAGCCATCGCACTTGGTCATATGGCCTTTGTCGGCGTTGTACTGCGGGCGCCGTACGGGCAGGCCATATGGCAGTAGCGGCAGCCAATGCATACCTCTTCGTTGACCACCACAAAACCGTCTTCGCGCTTATGCATCGCGCCGCTCGGACAGACCTTGGTGCAGGCCGGATCTTCACAGTGGTTACAGGCGATGGAGAGGTAATAGGCAAACACGTTCTGCTGCCAGACGCCGTTGTCCTCCTGCCAGTCGCCGCCGGCATATTCATAGATGCGGCGGAAGCTGACCTCCGGAGTCAGGTTCTTGTAGTCCTTACAGGCCAGTTCGCAGGTTTTGCAACCGGTGCAACGGGCGGAATCAATAAAAAATCCATACTGAGTTGTCATCGGTTACTCCTTACAGCTTCTCAACCTGAACGAGGTTGGTATGCGACGGGTTTCCCTTCGCCAGCGGCGACGGACGCTGGGTGGTCAGCACGTTGATGCTGCCCGCCTGATCCACACGCGAGGCGTCCGGGTTGTACCAGGCCCCTTCCCCCAGCGCGACGACGCCCGGCATCATGCGCGGCGTCACCTTCGCTTCGATATGCACTTCACCCCGATCGTTGAAGATGCGAATACGATCGCCGTTGTCAATGCCGCGCTTGCGGGCATCGATCGGGTTAATCCACATCTCCTGCCGACAAGCGGCCTTCAGCACATCGACGTTGCCGTAGGTCGAGTGGACGCGAGATTTATAGTGGAAGCCGGTGAGCTGTAGCGGGTATTTCGCTGTCAGCGGATCGTTGTAGTTTTCGAAACCCGGGGTGTAGATCGGCAACGGATCGATAACATCCCCTTCCGGCAGCTCCCAGGTGGCCGCGATTTTCGCCAGATCCTGCGAGTAAATTTCGATCTTGCCCGAAGGCGTGGTCAGCGGATTAGCCTGCGGATCCTCACGGAAGGCTTTGTAGGCCACATGATGACCTTGCGGATCGCGCTGCTTATAGATGCCCTGCTGACGGAAGGTGTCGAAATCCGGCAGGTCGGGAATCGCTTTGCGCGACTGCTCATACAGATAGCGCATCCAGCCTTCCTGGGTACGGCCCTCGGTAAACTGCTCTTCGACGCCCAGACGCTTTGCCAGTTCGCTGGTCATCTCATAGATGGTTTTGCATTCAAAGCGCGGCTTGATGGCCTGATCGGCAAAGATAACGTAGGACATGTTGCCGCAGGAGGCATCCAGCGCGAAATCCATCTGCTCGGAGGCGGTACAGTCCGGCAGCAGAATATCAGCGTATTTCGCCGAGGAGGTCATATGGCAGTCAATGACCACAATCATCTCGCATTTCTTGTCGTCCTGCAGGATTTCGTGGGTCCGGTTGATCTCAGAATGCTGGTTAATCAGACAGTTGCCCGCATAGTTCCAGATCATTTTGATCGGCACGTCGAGCTTATCTTTACCGCGTACGCCGTCGCGCAGAGCGGTCATTTCCGGGCCGCGCTCAATCGCATCGGTCCACATAAACATCGAGATACTGGTCTCAACCGGATTCTCCAGCGTCGGCATACGCTCAAAAGGCAAACTATACGAGCCCTCGCGCGCCCCGCTATTGCCGCCGTTGATCCCGACGTTACCCGTCAGAATGGCGAGCATTGAGATGGCGCGGGTGGCGATCTCACCGTTGGCGTGACGCTGCGGACCCCAGCCCTGGCTAATATAGGCCGGTTTGGCGGTGGCAATTTCGCGCGCCAGTTTAACAATGCGTTCGCGCGGAATACCGGTAATCGTCGAGGCCCACTCCGGCGTTTTGGCGATACCGTCAGTGCCCTGGCCAAGAATGTAAGCTTTGTAATGACCATTGGCTGGCGCACCGGCGGGCAGCGTTTTCTCGTCGTATCCCACGCAGTATTTATCGAGGAACGGCTGATCGACCAGATTCTCGGTGATCATCACCCACGCGAGGCCCGAAACCAGTGCCGCATCGGTCCCAGGACGAATCGGGATCCATTCATCTTCACGCCCGGCGCCGGTGTCGGTATAGCGCGGATCGATGATTATCATCCGGGCATTGGATTTCTGCCGCGCCTGTTCAAGGTAGTACGTCACCCCGCCGCCGCTCATCCGCGTTTCGCCGGGGTTATTGCCGAACAGCACCACCAGCTGACTGTTTTCAATATCCGATGGGCTGTTGCCGTCCGCCCAGCCGCCGTAGGTGTAATTCAGACCGGCAGCAATCTGCGCTGATGAATAGTCGCCATAATGGTTGAGATAGCCGCCGCAGCAGTTCATCAGACGGGCAATCAGCGTTTTCCCCGGCGGCCAGGAGCGGGTCAGCGTCCCGCCGAGCGTGCCGGTGCCGTAGTTCAGATAGATGGATTCATTGCCGTACTCTTTAATCAGCCGCTGCATATTGCTGGCGATGGTATCCAACGCCTCTTCCCAGCTGATTTGCTCGAACTTGCCCTCACCGCGTTTACCAACGCGCTTCATCGGGTACTTCAGACGGTCCGGATTATAGACCCGGCGGCGCATTGAACGCCCACGCAGGCAGGCGCGGACCTGGTGCAAACCGTCATAGTTATCATCACCGGTATTATCGGTTTCGACGTATTTAATCGCGCCATCCACCACGTGCATGCGCAGCGGGCAACGGCTACCGCAGTTGACGGTGCAGGCGCTCCAGACCACCTTCTCACTGGCGGGCGCCGGCGTATCGGCAGCATGCGACAGTCGGGTAAAAGGTAACGTTAGTGCGTTGCTGGCCAGCGCCAGGCCGCCTATTGCCGTGGTTTTCATCAGACCACGGCGGCTTACCTCAGCAGCCAGTAAAGCATCAGGGGCTTTAATTTTCATGGATACTCGCTTTGGTTGCTCACAATAAACTGACAAGCGTTATATAGGCATATATATAATGCTTTGCGATATTATTGGTTTTTTATGCTGGTTTAATCCAAAGGGAGTATCACTGCATTCGCGACAAGGATTATTGCCCGGTATCAATAAGGGCGTAAAAAAAGCGCCCGCAGGCGCTTTTAAAAGAAGGAGTGAGAAGTTTAGCCGATATATTCGAGGCCGCGCATATACGGGCGCAGCACTTCCGGGATCTCGATACGGCCATCAGCCTGCTGATAGTTTTCCATCAGCGCCACCAGGGTACGACCTACTGCCAGGCCAGAACCATTCAGGGTATGAACGAGACGGGTCTTCTTATCGGACTTGCTGCGGCAGCGAGCCTGCATACGACGCGCCTGGAAATCCCAGACGTTGGAGCAGGAGGAGATCTCACGATAAGTGTTTTGCGCCGGAACCCATACTTCGAGGTCATAGGTTTTGCAGGCGCTGAAGCCCATATCGCCGGTGCACAACGCGACCTTACGGTACGGCAGGCCCAGCAGCTGCAGCACTTTCTCGGCGTGACCGGTCATCTCTTCCAGCGCGGCCATAGAGTCTTCCGGGCGGACGATCTGCACCATTTCAACTTTATCGAACTGGTGCATACGGATCAGACCGCGGGTGTCGCGGCCATAGGAACCGGCTTCAGAGCGGAAGCACGGCGTATGGGCGGTCATTTTGATCGGCAGATCGTCCTCGTCGATGATTTCATCGCGCACCAGGTTGGTCAGCGGCACTTCCGCCGTCGGGATCAGCGCGTAGTTGCTGCTGTCAGCCTCTTCTTCCAGCGGACGGGTATGGAACAGGTCGCCGGCGAATTTCGGCAGCTGGCCAGTGCCATACAGGGTGTCCTGGTTTACCAGGTACGGGACATAGTTTTCGCTGTAGCCATGCTGTTCGGTGTGCAGATCCAGCATGAACTGCGCCAGGGCGCGGTGCAGACGGGCCAGCTGCCCTTTCATCACCACGAAGCGCGAGCCGGTGAGCTTAACGGCGGCGGCAAAATCCAGCCCCCCGTGCATTTCACCCAGCGTCACATGATCGCGCACCTCAAAATCGAACTGACGCGGCGTACCCCAGCGGCTAACTTCAACGTTGTCGTTTTCGTCGCGGCCAACCGGCACATCATCATGAGGAATATTCGGGATCGCCAGCGCGATATCGCGAATTTCCGCCAGCAGCGTTTCCAGCTCGGATTTTGCAGCATCCAGTTGTTCGCCAAGCTTGTTAACTTCCAGGCGTAATGGCTCGATGTCTTCCCCGCGCGCTTTCGCCTGGCCAATGGATTTCGATCGGGAGTTACGCTCCGCCTGCAGGTTTTCCGTTTGCACCTGCAGAACTTTACGACGCTCTTCAAGCGCGCGAAGTTTATCTACATCCAGCTTAAAGCCCCGGCGTGCCAGTTTTTCTGCGACTGCGTCTGGCTCGGTACGCAGCAGATTGGGATCGAGCATGCTTATCCTGTGCTTATCGAATTAAAAAAGAAAAGTGGCCGCAGACTACGACCACGGAAATAGTGTAATAACCTTACCGCAACGCCTCAATTAGCGGTAGCGTTTTATCGGGCTATTTTGATCCTGTTCAGCGAGCCAGGCGAGCTTTTCGCCAATTTTGCCCTCAAGCCCCCGGTTTGTCGGGTGATAATAGCGCGTTTGCGCCATTTCCTGCGGGAAGTACTGCTCGCCGGCGGCGTAGGCGTTGGGTTCGTCATGAGCGTAACGATACTCCTGGCCGTAGCCCATCTCTTTCATCAGCTTCGTCGGCGCATTGCGCAGATGCACCGGAACGTCGTAGTCAGGACGATCCCGCGCGTCGGCCAGCGCCGCTTTGAAGGCGGTGTACACCGCGTTGCTTTTCGGCGCGCAGGCCAGATAGACGATGGCCTGGGCAATCGCCCGTTCGCCTTCCGCCGGCCCGACGCGGGTAAAGCAGTCCCACGCCGAAATGGCGACCTGCATCGCCCGCGGGTCGGCGTTGCCGACATCTTCCGAGGCAATCGCCAGACAGCGGCGGGCAACATACAGCGGATCGCCGCCGGCGGTGATGATCCGCGCGTACCAGTAAAGTGCCGCATCCGGCGCGCTACCGCGCACCGACTTATGCAAGGCGGAAATCAAATCGTAGAACCGGTCGCCTTTGTTATCAAAGCGCGCGCTGCGCTCGCCAGCGATCTCGGTCAGCAGTTCCGCCTTCAGCACCCGCTTGCCCGAGTCATCGCTTTCGGCCATATCGGCCATCATTTCCAGGGTATTCAGCGCTCGCCGCGCGTCGCCATTCACTAGCTCGGCAATGGCCCTGCGGGTCTCATCCGGCAAAACGATATCCTGGCCGCCGTAGCCGCGGGTTTTGTCGTTCATCGCCTGGTCAAGCACCCGCTCGATATCGTCGGTGGTGAGCGATTTCAGTAAGTAGACGCGAGCGCGGGAGAGCAGCGCCGAGTTAAGCTCAAAGGAGGGGTTTTCGGTGGTCGCGCCAATAAAAGTAATGGTGCCGTCTTCAATATGCGGCAGAAAGGCATCCTGCTGGCTTTTATTAAAGCGATGCACTTCGTCAACAAACAGGATGGTTCGCCGGCCGGCGTTGCGATTTTGCCGCGCGCGCTCAATAGCCTCGCGAATCTCTTTCACCCCGGAGGTTACCGCTGAGATCCGTTCGACATCGGCGCTGGCGTAGCGGGCAATCACTTCCGCCAGAGTGGTCTTGCCGGTACCCGGCGGCCCCCAGAGGATCATCGAATGCAGGTGCCCGGCCTCAATGGCCCGCGGCAGGGGTTTACCCGGCGCCAGCAGGTGCTGCTGGCCAATATACTGCGCTAAATTTTCTGGCCGCATGCGAGCGGCCAGAGGTTGAAACGCGTTGTCGGAAAAATCGAGCGACAGATTGCTCACTTTCGCCTCTACTTACGTTGATCGTCCACCGTCACCCCTTTCGGCGGCGTAAAGGTGAACTTAGCTGCGTCGACGGCGCCGTTCTGCTGCGATTTCAGCTGATAGCTGCTGCGCTGATCATCCTGCTCGACGGCGCTGAACTGATGGATAGTGCCGTCCCGACCGACGTTGATCGTGAACTGCTTGAGGTTGCCGCTGCCGCTTTTTGGCGTCAGCACAAAATCATCGCCATTTTGCTTGATATTATATTGCTGCCAGTCGCTGGACTGGTTGCGGGCAATCAGCATAAACGGCGTGTTGCTGGTAGCGTCTTTCAGCCAGGTCGCCGTGGCCTGCTCGACGAACGGGTTATAGAACCACAGCGTTTTACCATCCGAAACGAGGACGCTCTCATCCGGTTGGGTCATATGCCAGTTAAACAGGTTCGGGCGTTTCACCCACAGGTCTCCCTGCCCGTCCTGCACGGCGTTACCGCTGCCGTCGGTGACTTTTTGCGTGAAGCTGGCATGGAAGCTGCTCACTTTATCAAGACGGCTTTTTAAGTCGCTGGCCGCATCTGCCCAGACCTGGCTGACGACCATACCAGACAGTAATGCACAGGTGATTGCGAGTTTTTTCATTGTTCTTCCTTAATGTGCGTCACTCCCGACGCGGGAGCCTCTTCTGCCCCTACTGTAGGACCGCCGGCGGCGGCGGGACAGAAGAATTGGCTGATTTTGCGCTTATTTACCCAACTTTGCACTCATTCAAAGGGCGGCGGCGCCAGCACTTCGCGGTTACCGTTATGGCCCTGCTCGCTGACGATACCCTGCGCTTCCATCTGTTCGATAATACGCGCGGCACGGTTATAGCCGATGCGGAACTGACGCTGAACCCCGGAAATCGACGCTTTGCGCTTCTCGGTCACAAAGTTGACTGCCTGATCGAACAACGGATCCAGCTCTTCCCCGCCGTCGAAGCCGCCACCGCCGCCTTCGCTTTCGCTGTCGGAGGTAATGCCTTCCACATATTGCGGGCGACCGCGGGCTTTCCAGTCCTGAACCACGGCGTGGACTTCCTGGTCGCGCACAAACGCCCCGTGGACGCGCACCGGCGTGGTAGAGTTCGGCCCGGAGTAAAGCATATCCCCCATACCCAGCAGCGATTCCGCGCCTCCCTGATCGAGAATGGTACGTGAGTCAATTTTACTCGACACGGTAAAGGCGATGCGCGTCGGGATGTTGGCCTTAATCAGGCCGGTAATAACATCTACCGACGGACGCTGTGTCGCCAGCACCAGGTGGATCCCCGCCGCGCGCGCTTTCTGCGCCAGGCGAGCGATCAGCTCTTCCACCTTTTTGCCGACGGTCATCATCAGATCGGCGAATTCATCCACCAGCACCACGATGTACGGCAGTTTTTCCAGCACCGGATGTACGGCGTCCATGCTGTCGCCAGGCTTCCAGTACGGATCCGGGATCGGACGTCCCATGCGCGCGGCTTCGGCGATCTTCTCGTTGTAGCCCGCGAGGTTACGCACGCCCAGCGCCGACATCAGCTTGTAGCGGCGCTCCATCTCATTGACGCTCCAGCGCAGCGCATTGGCGGCGTCTTTCATGTCGGTGACCACTTCCGTCAGCAGGTGCGGAATTCCTTCGTAGACCGACAGCTCGAGCATTTTCGGGTCGATCATAATGAAACGCACATCTTCCGGCTGCGCCTTGTAGAGCATGCTGAGGATCATGGCGTTGACGCCAACAGACTTACCGGAACCGGTGGTACCGGCCACCAGCAGATGCGGCATTTTCGCCAGATCGGCTACTACCGGATCGCCAGCGATGTCTTTGCCCAGCACCACGGTGAGCGGAGATGGGTTATCACGGAACTTGGCGTTGTCGAGCACTTCACGCAGGTAGACGGTCTGGCGTTTTTTATTCGGCAGCTCAAGCCCGACATACGGTTTGCCCGGGATCACCTCCACCACGCGCACGGCGACCGTTGACAGCGATCGCGCCAGGTCCCGTGACAGGTTAGAGATCCGTGCGGCCTTAACGCCAGGCGCCAGATTCAGTTCGAAGCGGGTGATCACCGGCCCCGGTGAGTAGTTCACCACATCCGCTTTAATGCGGAAATCGGCGAGTCGCGCTTCCACCAGGCGTGCCATCTGCTCGAGAGCAAAGGTATCCACCGGCTCGACTTCACTCGGCGGCGGGGTAAGCAGATCCAGCGACGGCAGTGGCGTGGTCGGCTTTTGCAGCGGTCGACTATCGCCATTGCGCATCAGCAGCGGGTGGATCAGGCTCTCCTGCGGCGCAGGGGCGGCAGGCTGATGCCCCTGCGGGGCAACCGGTTGTTGCGGCTGTACGGGCTGCGACGCAGTCGGATAGGATTGCGGCTGCGGCGGCACAGGCTGATGGTGTATCGGCTGATGCTGCGCAGGTTGATAACCCTGCTGCGGAGCGGCCGCCGGTTGTTGATAGCGCTGGGCCGGCTGCTGCGGCTGGACTTCCGGCGTGGGCGTAAACAGCGGTTCGCTCGGGCCGTCATTGACCAACGTTTTCATCGGCGAGAATTCATAATCTGCCGGCGAGAACGGGTTGGCGCCCGGCGGCTGCTCTGTAGCGTACCGCTGCTGCTGGGTAGCGGCAAACTGACGCGCCAGCTCCGCTTCCGCCGCGGCGTCGGCCTCATCGTCATCAGTCGCGTTATCGTCTTCCCAGCGATGACCGTAGCGCTGCTGCTGGGTGGCGGCGAACTGGCGAGCCAGTTCATCCTGCTCCATAGCATCCGCTTCCTCATCCGAGAGCAGCTCATCATCATAATGCGGATCGCGCTCCGCCTGCCGCGCGCGCTGTTCCGCCTCCCGCTGCGACGGTAGCTTGATGCCGTAGGAGGCCAGTTCCCGACGCGTAGGAACACGCACGCGATTGGGCCGCGGTAGTTTTGGACCGATGCCCTCTTTCACCTGAACCCGTGGGCCGCTGGACGCCGGGCTGAACAATGGCGTAGCCGCAGCGGATGCGGCAGTGGACGAGGTTGTTGCCGCCGCGCCGCCGCTGGCGGCGGTAGCCTGATGCACCCCAGCCGCTACCGCAGAGACTACGGTTGTCTCCACTGGCGGTTTGGACGCAGTGGTCGGCGGCGTCAGCGGTTTAGTGGCAATCGGACTTTCCGGCTCAGGAATTGGCTGATACCAGGAGGCCAACAGCTCGCGTTCGCGCGCCCGCTTCTCTTCCACTTCCTCGAAATAATAGAGCGGCGGACGTTTCACTTCCTCCTGCACGACCTCGGGCTCTGGCTCCGGTGGGGGAACTGGCGCGCTTTGCGGCTGATACGCCGCTGGCTCCGGCTGATACGGCTGCGGCGCGGGCTGGCCGGCATGCGGGTCGTAAGCCGGCTGCTGGTAGGTCTGCGGCGCGGGCTGACCGGCATGCGGATCGTAAGCCGGCTGCTGATAGGTCTGAGGCGCAGGCTGACCGGCATAGGGATCGTAAGCCGGCTGCTGATACGGCGCTGGCTCAGGCTGATAGGCCTGCGGCGCAGGTTGACCGGCATACGGATCGTAAGCCGGCTGCTGATACGGCGCTGGCTCAGGCTGATAGGCCTGCGGCGCAGGTTGACCGGCACGCGGATCGTAAACCGGCTGTTGATACGGCGCTGGCTCAGGCTGATACGCCTGCGGTGCGGTTTGCCCCGCTGGCGGCTGATAAGCAGCCTGCTGGAACGGAGCGGGTTCAGGCTGATACGCCTGCTGCGGCGGATAGCTGGCTTCCGGCTGATAAGCTGGCGCAGCGCCGTGATGGCCCACCGGTGATTCTGCCCACGCCTGCGGCGCGGCAGTAGCCGCCGCCGCTGCGCTTACCGGCTCAGCGATACTGTGGCCATTCAACAACGGATCGTAAGGGTCGAAATCGCCCGGGCGCACGGCGCTGGCGCCGGAGAACAGCACATCATCCTCTGCGGGACGCGCGGCGCTGGCGCCGGAAAACAGTACATCGTCGGCGGCAACAGGCGCCCCGCTGGCGCTGTATTGCACCACCTCTTCGCCGTCATCCATCCGTTTGCCGGAGAAAAGCGCAGCGTCGGTTTTACGCCCCATAGGGTTGGTAAACTTCTCGGCCAGACGCTTACGCCGCGCCAGCGCGCCGCGTAAGATACGGGCGCGACGCGATTCCTGCGGCCTGGCCGCCTCTTCGTCGTCGTACTCTTCCTCTTCGTCTTCGTATTCGCCTTCATCGACCCAGGTATCATCCCGACGGGTACGGTTGCTGGCAAAGGTGAGAACGGACAGGATGCCGCCGCCCAGCTTTTCCGCAATGCTGACCCACGACCAGCCGGTGAAAAGCGTCAGCCCGGCCGCCCAGATACACAACAGGGCGATGGTGCCGCCGCTGCTGTGCAGTAGGGGTTGCAGCGTGGTGCTCAGCAGGCTGCCGATCACCCCGCCGGAGGCGAAGTACCAGATATCATCGGCGTTAATCGCCGCCAGACCACAGGAGGTCAGGATCAGGGCTAACGCACCGATGAGGCGAAGGGAAACGGCAAAATAATCAATGTATTCGTCGTTTTCCTGATGCCGCCAGGCAAACCAGCATCCGCCGATGATGATCACCGGGATGGTGTAGGCCATGACGCCAAAAATGAAAAAGAGGGTATCGGCAAGCCACGCGCCGGGGGCGCCGCCTAAATTATGAATAGGCTCATGCCATGCCGTTTGCGACCAGCTGGGGTCCGAGGGGTTAAAGCTCAGTAGTGCCGCCATCAGCCAGATGGCGAAGAGGGAGCAAAGGATGAGCATCGCCTCAAGGAGTCGGCGCCCGCTGCTGAGTTTGGTTAGTTTGACTTCTTTGTCTTCGGTGTATTCCTGGCTCAAGAAAGGCTCTCCAGGTATCAGGCTGTTTCCTGCCTGCTGCTAAAACGGACAACAGCGCCGGGTCTCCCCGGCACTGTTGCTGTATGGATTAACAGGAGTGTAATCAAACTACGTCGAGTTTGCACCTGTTCCGTGTTAGCGCGTCTTAATAACCAGACGATTACTTTGCTTGACTTCTTCCATTACCACGTAGGTACGGGTGTCGTTAACGCCCGGCAGGCGCAGCAAGGTCTCGCCCAGTAATTTACGATACGCTGACATATCCGGTACACGGGTTTTCAACAGATAGTCGAAATCACCGGAAACCAGATGACACTCTTGAATTTCTTCAAGTTTTTGCACTGCGGCGTTAAATTGCTCAAACACATCCGGTGCGCCACGATTCAGAGTAATCTCAACAAATACCAGAAGTGATGCATCCAGATAATGCGGGTTGAGCAGCGCCGTATAGCCCTGAATAAAACCCTGTCTTTCAAGACGACGCACACGCTCAAGGCAAGGCGTCGGAGAAAGTCCCACCCGTTTAGAAAGCTCGACGTTAGAAATTCGCCCATCTTTTTGCAATTCATTCAGGATGTTACGATCAATGCGGTCGAGATCTTTGCCAGGGCGCTTCTTGCTATCTACCATTATTATTGTCTCTCTGTATTCCTTCCCTACTCCTGTTCCGGCTCTGAGCCTTCACTGCCAGAGCCCATCCTGTTATCACCCGTACGACATTGGGTAACCCAGGGGTACGTGAGAAGCCCGTTGCCTGACGGCAGTCACCGACATCACGCATGGCGTCTGTCCACACCATGCGTAGATTTCGTTAACCCGGATAAAAATGGCATTTGCGTGCATGAAAATTCGCCGCACGCTAAATACTGCTTTTCTTCTTCCTTGAATGTTTTCGCAAAAGCACAGGTGATTGTCAAAGCAAAACATCGATTTTTAGTACAAGATGCCAGATATTCATCATCCGCCCTGGTTGATTCTCATTTTTTCGTCTTATAATTGTCCCGCCGACAGTAGAAATAGTTATATTCCTTGCCGGGAAAATCACCAATTCATTGGCAGCTTCTATTGCACACATCGTTAACAAAATCGCTGTGCTCTTTTTTTACGACAACAAATTCCCTACAATCCCAGCCCAATGTATGCCAATTATTATGGGGATCTCATGGGCACAGCCAAACACAGTAAACTGCTTATCCTTGGTTCTGGACCTGCGGGATACACCGCGGCGGTCTATGCCGCACGCGCCAACCTGCAGCCGGTGCTGATCACCGGGATGGAAAAAGGCGGTCAGCTGACCACCACGACGGAAGTGGAAAACTGGCCAGGCGATCCGAACGATCTCACCGGTCCGCTGCTGATGGAGCGCATGCACGAGCATGCCGCAAAATTTGAAACCGAGATCATTTTCGACCATATCAGCCGCGTCGATTTGCAAAACCGCCCGTTCCGTCTGACAGGCGACAGCGGCGAGTACACCTGTGACGCGCTGATCATCGCCACCGGCGCTTCCGCCCGTTACCTGGGCCTGCCTTCCGAAGAAGCCTTCAAAGGCCGCGGCGTTTCCGCGTGCGCTACCTGCGACGGATTCTTCTATCGCAACCAGAAAGTGGCGGTGATCGGCGGCGGCAACACCGCAGTGGAAGAGGCTCTGTATCTGTCGAATATCGCCTCTGAGGTACACCTGATCCACCGTCGCGATTCCTTCCGTGCGGAAAAAATCCTCATTAAACGCCTGATGGATAAAGTGGCAAGCGGCAACATCGTGCTGCATACCGATCGTACCCTCGAAGAGGTGACCGGCGACCAGATGGGCGTCAGCGGCCTGCGCCTGCGCGATACCAAAAACAGCGACAATGTCGAGTCCCTGGAAGTGGCTGGTTTATTTGTCGCCATCGGCCACAGCCCGAACACCGCCATCTTTGAGGGCCAGCTGGAGCTGGAGAACGGCTACATCAAAGTGCAGTCCGGTATCCACGGCAATGCGACCCAGACCAGCATCCCGGGCGTGTTCGCCGCCGGCGATGTCATGGACCATATCTATCGTCAGGCCATCACTTCTGCGGGCACCGGCTGCATGGCGGCGCTGGATGCGGAGCGTTACCTCGACGGTTTGGCTGACGCTTGCAAATAATCTTTACAAGTCAGTAACAAAGGTAAAGAAGGCGACGAAAAGTCGCCTTTATTTTTGCTGCGATGTAACATTGCCGTGCCCAATACTCCGATAACGACACCTGCAAAGCGCGCAATGAATAAAACCCGTCAACAAGAGTTAACCCGCTGGTTAAAACAGCAAAGCATTATCTCCCGTCGCTGGTTGATGATTTCCCGCCTGCTTGGCGTGGCGAGCGGTCTGCTGATCGTGGCGCAGGCCTGGTTCCTGGCGCGGATCCTGCACCGGATGGTGATGGAGAATATTCCAGCGACCGCCCTGCTGCTGCCGCTCACGCTGCTGGTGCTGATCTTTGTACTACGCGCCTGGGTGGTCTGGCTGCGTGAGCGGGTCGGCTTTCAGGCCGGGCAGCATATTCGCTATGAAATTCGCCGCCAGGTTCTTGACCGCCTCCAGCAGGCAGGCCCGGCGTGGATCCAGGGCAAACCGGCCGGCAGCTGGGCAACGCTTATTCTTGAGCAAATCGACGACATGCACGACTATTATGCCCGCTACCTGCCCCAGATGACGCTGGCGGCCTGCGTACCGCTGCTGATCGTTATTACTATTTTTCCGATTAACTGGGCCGCCGCGCTGATCCTTCTCGGCACCGCCCCGCTGATCCCGCTTTTCATGGCGCTGGTCGGGATGGGCGCCGCCGACGCCAACCGGCGTAACTTCCAGGCGCTGGCCCGCCTCAGCGGCCACTTCCTCGACCGCCTGCGCGGCATGGAAACCCTGCGTATTTTTCATCGCGGTCAGGCAGAAACCGATAATATTCGCGACGCCTCGCAGGATTTTCGCCAACGCACCATGGAAGTCCTGCGTCTGGCCTTCCTCTCCTCCGGGGTTCTGGAGTTTTTCACCTCCCTCTCCATTGCGCTGGTAGCGGTGTATTTTGGCTTTTCTTACCTTGGCGAGCTGAACTTCGGCCACTATGGCGCGGGCGTCACGCTGATGGCGGGATTCCTGACGCTGATCCTCGCCCCGGAATTTTTCCAGCCGTTACGTGACCTGGGTACCTTCTACCATGCCAAAGCTCAGGCCGTGGGCGCCGCAGACAGCCTGAAAACGTTTATGGAAACGCCGCTGACCCAGGTAGAGCGTGGCGAGAAAACGTTAAATGACAACGATCTGATTAGCGTGGAAGCGCGCGACCTGGTGATCAAATCTCCGGAAGGTAAAGTTCTGGCGGGGCCGCTTAATTTTGCGCTGCCCGCCGGCACTCGCGTGGTGCTGGTCGGCCAGAGCGGATCCGGGAAAAGCTCTTTGCTGAATACACTGCTCGGCTTTCTGCCCTATGAGGGGTCGCTGATGGTCAACGGCGTAGAGCTGCGCGAGCTGGACGCTGAGCGCTGGCGCCGCCTGCTGAGCTGGGTAGGACAGAATCCGCAGTTGCCTGCCGCCACGCTGCGGGAAAACGTGCTGCTGGCGTGGCCCGAAGCTAGCGAAGCACAGCTTAGGCTGGCGCTGGACAAGGCCTGGGTCAGCGAGTTTATCGCCCTGCTGCCGCAGGGGATCCATACCGCCGTAGGCGATCAGGCGGGGCGTCTGTCGGTAGGCCAGGCGCAGCGTATCGCGGTCGCCCGCGCGCTGTTGGTGCCGTGCCGCCTGCTGCTGCTGGATGAACCTGCCGCCAGCCTTGACGCCCATAGCGAACAGCGAGTCATGCAGGCCCTGACCCACGCCTCCAGTGAGCAAACCACGCTGCTGGTCACCCACCAGCTCGAGGGGCTGGCCGACTGGGACGACGTCTGGGTGATGCAGGACGGACAGATTATCGAACAAGGCGACTACGCCACGCTGGCCCGTGCTGGTGGGGTCTTCTCGGCGCTGCTGGCCCATCGTCAGGAGGAGATTTAAATGCGCGCACTTTTACCCTATCTGGCGCTCTATAAACGCCATAAATGGATGCTGCTGCTTGGCGTCGTGCTGGCCATTGTGACCCTGCTGGCCAGCATCGGCCTGCTGACGCTCTCCGGCTGGTTCCTCTCCGCCTCAGCGGTGGTGGGCGTCGCCGGGATCTACAGTTTTAACTATATGCTGCCTGCCGCGGGCGTTCGCGGCGCGGCAATTATCCGTACCGCCGGGCGCTACTTTGAGCGCCTGGTCAGCCACGACGCTACCTTTCGCGTGCTGCAGCACCTGCGCGTTTTCACCTTCAGCAAACTGCTCCCCCTCTCTCCGGCGGGGCTGGCGCGCTTTCGCCAGGGTGAGCTGCTCAACCGGGTGGTGGCCGACGTTGACACCCTGGATCATCTCTACCTGCGGGTCATTTCGCCGCTGGTCGGCGCGCTGGTGGTGATTGTGGTCGTCACCTGCGGATTAAGTCTGCTCGACGTCCCCCTCGCGCTGACGCTCGGCGGTATCATGCTGGCGACCCTGCTGGTTATGCCGCCGCTGTTCTATCGCGCAGGTAAGCCAGCCGGCGAAAGTATGACGCAGCTGCGCGGCCAGTATCGCCAACAGCTCACCGCCTGGCTGCAGGGTCAGGCGGAGCTGATGGTATTTAACGCCAGCGACCGCTACCGCGCACAAATGGAAAAGACCGAGCTGAGCTGGCAGGATGCACAGCGGCGCCAGGCCGAGCTGACCGCGCTTTCGCAGGCGGTAATGCTGTTAATCGGTGGCATCGCCGTGGTGGCCATGCTCTGGCTGGCCTCAGACGGCGTCGGCGGCAATAGTCAGCCCGGGGCGCTGATCGCGCTATTCGTATTCTGCGCGCTGGCGGCTTTTGAAGCCCTGGCGCCGGTTACTGGCGCTTTCCAGCATTTAGGCCAGGTGATCGCCTCCGCGCGGCGGATCTCGCAGATTACCGACCAGCAGCCGGAGGTCACCTTTGTCGATGATGAAGCCAGTTCGCCAGCGCAGGTGGCCCTAACGCTTCAGGAGGTCACCTTCCGCTATCCTCAGCAGCCCTCCCCTGCCCTGGAGAATATTTCCCTGCAGATTGCCGCCGGAGAGCACATCGCCATTCTTGGCCGGACCGGCTGCGGAAAATCGACGCTGTTGCAGTTGCTTACCCGCGCCTGGGACCCGTCACAGGGAGAGATTCTGCTCAACAATCAGCCGCTCTCCGGCCTCAGCGAAGCCACTCTGCGGCAGGCAATGAGCGTAGTGCCGCAGCGCGTGCACCTGTTCAGCGCCACCCTGCGCGACAACCTGCTGCTGGCGGCGCCTGAAGCGGATGACGCTCATCTCAGCGCTACCCTTGAGAAGGTGGGCCTCGAAAAACTGCTGCAAGATGGTGGTCTTAACGGCTGGCTGGGCGAAGGCGGGCGTCAGCTCTCCGGCGGCGAACTGCGCCGACTGGCCATTGCCCGCGCGCTGCTCCACGATGCGCCGCTGATGCTGCTCGATGAACCGACAGAAGGTCTGGATGCGGCCACCGAAAGCCAGATCCTGCATCTGCTGGCAGATGTCATGCGCGACAAAACCGTGCTGATGGTGACCCATCGCCTGCGGGGCCTGGCGGGTTTTAATCAGATAATAGTCATGGACAACGGCCAGATAATTGAGCAAGGTAGTCACGCGGAGCTGCTCGCTAAACAGGGCCGGTACTTCCAGTTTAAACAGCGTCTGTAGGCTATTCTATTATCTAATTTTTGCTGATGCGTATTGAGGTTAAAATGCGTCTGGTTCAGCTCTCCCGGCACTCTATTGCCTTCCCCTCTCCGGAAGGCGCCTTGCGAGAACCTAATGGCCTGCTGGCGCTCGGCGGCGATCTGAGCCCCGCGCGGCTGCTGATGGCCTATCAGCGTGGTATTTTTCCCTGGTTTTCCCCTGGCGACCCGATCCTCTGGTGGTCGCCCGACCCCCGGGCGGTACTTTGGCCAGAGCAATTCCATCTCAGCCGCAGCATGAAGCGCTTTCATCAGCGTTCGCCCTACCGGGTCACGCTCAACCACGCCTTTGGCGAAGTGATTGAGGGCTGCGCCAGCGATCGTGACGAAGGCACCTGGATAACCAGCAGTATCGTTCGCGCCTATCACCAGCTGCATGAGCTGGGTCATGCCCACTCCATTGAAGTCTGGCAGGAGAATACCCTGGTGGGAGGAATGTACGGCGTAGCGCAGGGAGCGCTGTTTTGCGGCGAATCGATGTTTAGCCGGGCAGAAAATGCCTCCAAAACCGCGCTGCTGGTATTTTGCCAGGACTTTGCGCACAGCGGCGGTAAATTAATTGACTGCCAGGTACTGAACAACCATACCGCGTCATTAGGCGCAGTGGATATTCCCCGCCGCGATTATCTGGACTATCTGTCGGTATTACGCGACTACCGACTGCCCGAGCGATTTTGGGTGCCGCGGGTGCTATTTCCTGGCGGATAATAAAATGTTTTCAGCACATTTTGCGTCAGGATGGTATAATTGCGCGGTAGAGTAGCTTCTGCCTGTTGCCCCGCCGCCGTTTGGGAATAATAAGAGTCAGATAACGCCCATCGTTCTGTCACTCCCCTTTACGTTTGCGCCTGTCACGCGGCATGGCCGTGTGTGTCCCGGGCAATGCGCCAAAACTACTTCGGCGATTCATACCCGTCATATTTCCGTAGCCGCTGTGCTGACTATGCGCCTTGCGGCAAGGTGAATGATTCAGGGTAGATACGTAAAACTTTACTTACATGATGAACTTCGGCATTATCTTGCCGGTTCAAAACTACGGTAGTGATACCCCAGAGGACTAGATGGCCAAAGAAGACAATATTGAAATGCAGGGCACCGTACTTGAAACGTTGCCTAACACTATGTTCCGCGTAGAACTGGAAAACGGTCACGTGGTAACCGCGCATATCTCCGGTAAAATGCGTAAAAACTACATCCGCATTCTGACGGGCGACAAAGTGACTGTTGAGCTGACCCCGTACGACCTGAGCAAAGGCCGCATTGTCTTCCGTAGTCGCTGATTGTTTTCGCCCTTAAGGCGTAAGATGCTGAAGGCCGGGATAATTCCCGGTCTTTTCATTTCTGCCGTCATCTGCCGTCAGCAAAAAAAAACCGGCCCCTGGCCGGTTTTTTTACATTGAAGATATCGCCTTAGTGGGCCGCTTCCGGTTTGTGCTTCGGCGCGCTCTGGAAGTCGTAAGTCAGCGTATTTTTGTCGCTGTCCAGAGAGACAGTGACCTGACCACCGTCGACCAGCGAGCCAAACAGCAGTTCGTTCGCCAGCGGTTTTTTCAAGTTGTCCTGAATGACGCGTCCCATTGGACGTGCCCCCATCGCCCGATCGTAGCCTTTCGTCGCCAGCCAGTCGCGCGCTTCCTGACTCACTTCCAGGGAGACGCCTTTCTGGTCCAGCTGGACCTGCAGCTCGACGATAAACTTGTCGACAACCTGATGGATCACCGTGGTAGACAAATGATCGAACCAGATGATGTTGTCGAGGCGGTTACGGAACTCCGGCGTAAAGATCTTTTTGATCTCATCCATCGCATCCGGACTGTTGTCCTGCTGAATAAGGCCAATCGATTTACGCTCGGTTTCCCGCACCCCGGCGTTGGTGGTCATCACCAGCACCACGTTGCGGAAGTCCGCTTTACGGCCGTTATTATCGGTCAGCGTCCCGTTATCCATCACCTGCAGCAGCAGGTTGAACACGTCCGGATGCGCTTTTTCGATCTCATCAAGCAGCAATACCGCGTGCGGATGTTTAATCACCGCATCGGTCAGCAGCCCGCCCTGATCGAAGCCGACGTAGCCCGGAGGCGCCCCGATCAAACGGCTGACGGTATGACGTTCCATATATTCGGACATGTCAAAGCGCAGCAACTCAATACCCAACGCCTTCGCCAGCTGGACGGTCACTTCGGTTTTCCCGACCCCGGTCGGCCCGGCGAACAGGAACGATCCCACCGGCTTGTGCTCATGGCCCAGCCCGGCGCGCGCCATTTTAATAGCCTCGGTCAGCGCCTCGATGGCTTTATCCTGTCCAAAGACCAGCATTTTCAGACGGTCGCCCAGGTTTTTCAGCGTGTCGCGATCGCTGCGGGAGACGCTCTTCTCAGGGATCCGCGCAATGCGCGCCACCACTGATTCGATATCCGCCACGTTAACCGTTTTCTTACGCTTGCTGACCGGCATTAAGCGCGCCCGCGCGCCCGCTTCGTCAATGACGTCAATCGCCTTATCCGGCAGATGACGATCGTTAATGTATTTCACCGCCAGTTCTACCGCCGCACGCACCGCTTTGGCGGTATAACGCACATCATGGTGCGCTTCGTACTTCGGCTTCAGGCCGTTGATAATCTGGACCGTCTCTTCCACCGACGGTTCGGTAATATCGATCTTCTGGAAACGGCGGGCCAGCGCACGATCTTTTTCAAAGATGTTGCTGAACTCCTGGTAAGTGGTGGAGCCGATCACCCGGATCTTGCCGCTGGAAAGCAGCGGTTTGATCAGGTTAGCAGCATCGACCTGGCCGCCAGACGCCGCCCCCGCACCGATAATGGTGTGGATTTCATCAATAAACAGGATGCTGTTGGTATCCTGCTCCAGCTGTTTGAGCAACGCTTTGAAGCGTTTTTCAAAATCGCCACGATATTTGGTCCCTGCCAGCAAAGAGCCAATGTCGAGCGAGTAGATAGTGCAGTCGGCCATCACTTCCGGCACATCGCCCTGCACAATACGCCAGGCAAGGCCTTCGGCGATCGCGGTTTTACCGACGCCGGATTCCCCCACCAGCAGCGGGTTATTTTTCCGCCGACGGCACAGGACCTGAATCGCGCGCTCCAGCTCTTTTTCACGGCCGATCAGGGGATCAATGCCGCCGACGCGAGCAAGCTGATTGAGGTTGGTGGTGAAGTTTTCCATACGTTCCTCCCCGCCGGCTTGCTCTTCATTGCCAGGCTGGCTTCCGCTGTTATCGGAAGACTGGCTCGGCTCGTCTTTGCGTGTACCATGAGAAATGAAGTTCACCACATCAAGACGGCTCACTTCATGTTTACGCAGCAGGTAGGCGGCCTGCGACTCCTGCTCGCTGAAAATCGCCACCAGCACGTTGGCGCCGGTCACTTCGCTGCGGCCAGAAGATTGTACGTGGAAGACGGCGCGCTGCAGCACACGCTGGAAGCTTAGCGTCGGCTGGGTGTCGCGCTCTTCTTCCGTGGCTGGCAGAACGGGTGTGGTTTGTTCGATGAAGGCTTCAAGTTCCTGACGCAATGCCACCAGGTCCACTGAACACGCTTCCAGGGCCTCACGGGCCGAGGGGTTGCTTAGCAGAGCCAGCAGCAAGTGCTCGACGGTCATAAACTCATGACGGTGCTCGCGCGCTCTGGCGAAAGCCATATTTAAACTGAGTTCCAGTTCTTGATTGAGCATAGGCACCTCCCCCAATTTTCATGCCTGTATTCAGGCTTTTTCCAGCGTACACAGCAATGGATGCTCGTTCTCCCTCGCGTACTGATTCACCATAGCGACTTTGGTCTCCGCCACTTCCGCGGTAAACACGCCACAAATCGCCTTACCTTCATAGTGAACCGTGAGCATCAGTTGCGTTGCACGTTCAACATCATAAGAAAAGAATTTTTGTAACACGTCAATAACAAACTCCATCGGAGTGTAGTCATCATTGACCAATATCACTTTATACATAGATGGCGGTTTAATCGCATCACGAACTTCGTCGTCAACCAGGTGCTCGAAGTCCAGCCAATCTCTCTTACTCATCGTCAGTGTTCATCATCGGTTGCTGTTGCCAACAGGCGGAGGCCTGTCGATGACCAGAGGTTATGCTCATCACAAATCTACAATAGATCATAGATAACTATCATCTATCGCTTCTATCCGCGACGGCTGTCACATTCCCCGGCAATAGCGTTAACTGCTTCAAATTTTGACGCATTTTTCGCCGTTCCCCCTCCTCAATCGCTTGACGCGTTTTCGTATTTCTCTAAATTGTAGTGGCGAGAGTTGGCGAGCAATTGAACAACTCGTCACTCCACCACCGGTTCATTCCATCTTACTAATAAAGATTTACGAAGGATGTCGAAGTATGGAAATGGGTACTGTTAAGTGGTTCAACAATGCCAAAGGGTTCGGTTTTATCTGCCCTGAGGGCGGCGGCGAAGACATTTTCGCCCATTACTCCACCATCCAGATGGATGGTTACAGAACGCTAAAAGCCGGACAAGCCGTTCGGTTTGATGTTCACCAGGGGCCAAAAGGCAACCACGCCAGCGTGATCGTCCCTGTGGAAGCGGAAACGGCTGCATAACTCTTTTGCTTCATTGTGTACATCCTGCTAATAAAATGCCAGTCCTTCTGACTGGCATTTTTATTTCTCGCCCCGCCTATTCTCGCGCCAGGGCATCCACCGGATCGAGCCGCGCCGCGTTGCGCGCAGGCAGCCAACCAAACAGCACCCCGGTCAGCGTCGAACAGAGAAACGCCGTCAGCAGCGCCAGCGGAGAAAAACCAATCTCCCAGCCGGGGAGAAACAGCTGTAAAATAAAGGCGATCATCAGCGACAATGCTACGCCCAGCGCGCCACCGACCAGGCAAACCAGCACCGCTTCAATGAGAAACTGCTGCAGCACATCGCTGGCCCGGGCGCCAACCGCCATGCGGATGCCGATCTCCCGGGTTCGTTCGGTCACCGACACCAGCATAATATTCATTACGCCAATCCCGCCGACCACCAGGGCAATCACCGCCACCAATGTCAGGAACAGCTGTAAGGTATGTGTGGTCCTTTCGGCGGTTTTCAAGACGCTGTCCATATTCCAGGTGAATACATCTTTTTTACCATGCCGCAGCTCCAGCAGACGCAGCAGCTGTTTCTCTGCGGTTTCACTGTCGTAGCCTTCATGAACGCGCACAGTGATGGAGTTCAGCCACGACTGGCCCATTACTCTTCCCGCCATGGTGGTGTAGGGCAACCAGACGCGGAGAATTTTGCTGCTGCCGAACATCGACTGTTTTTCATCCGCAACGCCAATCACCGTGGCCGGCATATTGCCCACCAGAATCACCTCTCCCACCACTTTCGCTTTATTGGGAAACAGCTGCCGACGGGTATTGCTGTCGAGCACTACCACCTGAGCCCGACTGTTGAGCTGCAGTTCATTGAAGGTATTGCCTTCGCTAAAGGTCATGCCGTAGACATTAAAATACTGTGGACCGACCCCCTCCGCGCTGGCGGCAACGTCAATATTGTTGGCGCGCAGGCGCAGGCTTTTTGAAACCGCCGGCGTGGCGGAGCGCACCCACGGCTGCTTCTGGATCGCCAGCAAATCGTCATACTTCAGCGCCTGCTGATAGCGCGGGTCGTCGTCGCCAAAATCCTTACCAGGATATACATCAATGGTATTGGTGCCGATGGCGCGAATATCTGCCAGCACCATCTGCTTGGCGGCATCCCCCACCACCACGATCGACACCACCGAGGCAATACCGATAATAATGCCGAGCATGGTCAGCAGGGTACGCATTTTATTCGCCGCCATCGCTCGCCAGGCCATCACCAGCGCTTCGCGAAAGCCGCTGGTAAACTGACGCCACGCCGAAGGCTCCGCCTGCGGACGGGCGCGCAGTCCGCCGCCCTGGCGGCTGGCGGGCGGGTTGCGGACGATCTCGCCATCGCGGATCTCGACGATCCGCTCCGCCTGAGCGGCGACCTGCGGATCGTGGGTCACAATGATGACCGTGTGCCCCTGCGCTTTTAGCTGGTGCAGGATCGCCATTACCTCTTCGCCGGAATGGCTGTCCAGCGCGCCGGTCGGTTCATCAGCGAGGATCACCTCCCCGCCATTCATCAGGGCGCGGGCGATACTGACCCGCTGCTGCTGACCGCCGGACAACTGTGAGGGTTGATAGTCGGCGCGCTCGCCCAGCCCCAGCCGCACCAGCAGCTCATGAGCGCGCGCCAGGCGCGCGCGCCGTTCACTGCCGGCATACACCGCCGGCACTTCGACATTCTGCGCGGCGGTCAGATGGGACAGCAGATGGTAGCGTTGAAAGATAAAGCCAAAGTGTTCCCGCCGCAGACGGGCCAGCGCATCGCCATCCAGCTGCGCGATATCGGTTCCCGCCACCCGATAGGTGCCGCTGGTGGGTTTGTCGAGGCAGCCAAGGATATTCATCAGCGTCGATTTTCCCGAGCCGGAGGCCCCGACGATCGCCACCATCTCACCCGCATGGATGCTGAGGGTGATCCCCTTCAGGACCTCAACGCTGCCGTCGCCGGAAGGATAGCTGCGACGTATATCTCGCAGCTCAAGCAGCGCCGTCATTTTGCCGCCCCGCTCGCGCTCTCGCCGACGATCACTTCGTCGCCCTCTTCCAGACCTTGCACCACTGCGACGTCGGTATCATTGCGGGCGCCAATGATAACCTCACGCTCTTTGACCTCACCGGTGCGCAACAGTCGAACGTGGTAGCGGTTATCGCCTACCGCGTCGCCCAGGGCGCTCAGCGGGATAGTAATCACGTTCTTCACCTCAGCCAGCTGAATGTGCACCTGCGCGGTCATGTCGAGGCGCAGGATCCCCTGCGGGTTCGGTACCTCGAAGCGGGCATAATAGAAGATGGCGTCATTCACTTTTTCCGGCGTCGGCAGAATGTCTTTCAGTTTACCTTCATAACGGGTAAGCGGGTCGCCCAGCACGGTAAACCACGCCTTTTGCCCCGGTCTGAGGTGGATGACATCCGCCTCAGAGACCTGCGCTTTAACCAGCATGGTGCTGAGATCCGCCAGCGTCAGAATGTTAGGTGCCTGCTGGGCGGCGATCACTGTCTGTCCCTGCAGGGTGGTAATTTGCGTCACTTCGCCGGCCATCGGCGCCAGGATCCGCGTGTAATCGAGGTTGGTCTTCGCCGTATCGAGCGTCGCCTGGTTACGCTTTATTTGCGCTTCAATAGTGCCGATCTGCGCCTGTTTCACCGCCAAATCGGTGGCCGCGGTATCAAGGTCCTGCCGCGAGACCAGCTGGCGCTGCGCCAGCTGCTGCTGACGGGCCAGAGTCACTTGCGCCAGTTTGCTCTCCGCGCGCGCCTGATTGAGCTGGGCGCGCAGCTCCATGAGCGTCGCTTCCACCTCTTTAATCTGGTTTTGCGCCTGCTCCGGATCGATAACCCCCAGCAACTGATCCTTTTTAACCTTATCGCCAATATTGACGTGCAGCGTTTTCAGCTGTCCGCTGACCTGGGCGCCGACGTCAACTTTTCGCAGGGCATCCAGTTTGCCGGTGGCCAGCACGCTCTGCTGGAGATCCCCTTTGCGAACTACCAGCGTCTGGTAGTTCGGCAGCGGCGCATTGAGGATCCGCCATCCCCAGATAGCCAGCCCCAGCACAACGATCGCCAACAGCCACCAGACGGTCCTGCGTTTTCCCTTCACTTTCATATTCCGATTCCTGCTGTTTCCCTGCCGCTCCAGGCGGTGATTCTATCGAAACCCGTTGGCAACAGGACACCCATTTTTCGCGTCAATGAGGTTTTGTTTAGCTGCCGGAGAGCTTTGTGCCGCCGTAAATGACGACGGCGGTGAGATTAATCGGCACGACCGCGGGCTAGCCACAGCACCCGTGAGAACATTTTCTTCAGCAGCGTCGGCACAGCGTCCACGCCACGGCGGCCGGCCTCCATCGCCACCTCAATCGCCAGGTCCGGCTTGGATGAGCGATGGATGGCTTTGGTGATCACCCGCCGCATATTCATCGGGACATTATCCGGGATCTGCGCCACCCGATGATAAACGTCATCAAATCCCTGACGATACATAAAGTGTTCCATATCCAGCGCCGGCAGACTGGTCAGATGGTCGCGCTCCAGCTCGCGATCGTTATTAAGCAGACCTCGTACCGTCGCGGCATATTTTTTCCCCGCCTCATCGCCGTCCACCAGCACGTGCCACTGGATCCCCATCCGGCGGGCAAACTTGATCAATGGCTTCAGGCCGGACTGGGCGAATTCGATCACCTTAACCCCTTCAGCATCAAAATGATGACCGCACTGCCGGGCCAGTTCGTTGATAACCCAGGTTTCCGTCTCTCCCTCCACCAGCAGCCAGCAGCGGGCGAAGAGCGATGAGGCGCGATTGAAGCGAATGTGAAAAGCAATGCGCCGGCTCTCTTCGGCATTCATTCCGCCCGGGCCTAACCGCCACGCCGATACCCGCGTCGACTCACGCACCAGCCGGCAGACCTGCTCTACCGGTGTCAGGGACAGCAGCTCTCCGGAGTTGGTGGTGGTCACACGCTGCAGCGGCAACAAATTCAGCAGGTGCCAGGCGACGGAAAGCATGATTGGATGCAGACGGGTCTCGGGATCTTCAATCAACAGCAGCGGTCGCGCGTCGCGATCGAGGCGCACCGTCCCTTTCGCCTGCAGGAGGGTGGCAAACAGCCCCAGCAGGATCACCCGATGGCTGCGCCCGCCGGGCTTGTCGATCATCCGGTTGATAATATCCAGATAACGCCAACTGCGCTGTTCATCATGGGAGCGCCGCCGCATCAGGCGATGCCGCGTCTGAGCGCTGCTTTGCTCGGCAAAGTAATGCTCAAGCAGTTGCACCATGGCCGATAGCCCCTGACGGATCTGACCGTCCGATAAATTTTGCGGATGGCTGACCAGTTCGCGGGAGAGAAAATCCAGCTGACGGGCGGTGATCTCTATCTGCGGCGAATGCGGTACCGTCCCGTTATGGATGCGGCGCATAAAGCGCGCATCGCGCAGGCGCAGCACCGGCATCAAACGCACCAGGTGTCGGGCCAGCTCATCAATCTCCTCCAGCACCAACGCTTCGCCTTCACCATCGATAAAGCTCCGCAGGGTCATCACGCTGTCATCTTCGGCGAGCTCGCCCTCCAGGCGATAGAACACCCGGTGATACCCGTCATCGCAAGGCACCCAGCAGCGCTGAAGCGGACGGAAACGCCGGACCCGATGGCGGCCTGGCTCCGTTTCGCGGAAGGTCAGGATAATATGCAAATGGTGTTCGCGCCCCTGGATGTCGCCCGGGGGAAACCAGAAATCATCGCGAACAAAGTGATAAAGATCGAACTCCGGCGACAAAAGCAGGGTCAGCGCATCAAGCAGACTGGACTTCCCCCACGCGTTCTCCCCGATCAGGACGTTATTTTGCTCCAGCATCAACGACAAACGATTGATACCGCGAAAACCGACGATTTCTACGCGCTCAAGAAGCATATCCCCTCCGCTACACCACCACTCTCCTTCAGTAATCAACAGTATAGCGAGGGCGGAGGCAAGATGACACTCTGCTTAATCGCATCCGTGGCTCATATTCAGCGGATTAAATATATTCATAAAATTACTCACTTATCGCCTATTACCGGCCGTTGATTATTCATCAAACAAAATAGTTTTATTTCAGGCGTTATGATCTACACTATTGATAATCTTCCATGGATAAAGGAAAGGCTAAACTGGCAAAAGGAATCCACTCACCTTGCCCTAAATCAAATAATATCAATATATTTAACTGGCTCCGGGATGGCGATTATCTCTAGAATAACGCCGCTTTATTTTTATCGTCATCCCTTATCACGATAAATAAAGACCGGCACGGTCCGCTCGTGCGCGTAAACAATTTAATTGAGGTGGTTATGTTCAGAAAATTAGCAGCCGAATGCTTCGGCACCTTCTGGCTTGTATTTGGCGGCTGCGGTAGCGCCGTGCTCGCCGCGGCTTTCCCCGAGCTGGGTATTGGTTTTGCCGGCGTCGCGCTGGCATTTGGCTTAACGGTATTAACCATGGCGTTTGCGGTCGGCCATATTTCCGGGGGGCATTTCAACCCGGCGGTCACCTTAGGCCTGTGGGCCGGCGGCCGTTTTCCGGCAAAAGAGGTCATTGGCTATATTATCGCTCAGGTGGTCGGCGGAATTATTGCCGCGGCGGTGCTGTACGTGGTTGCCAGCGGTAAAGCCGGCTTTGATGCCGCCGCCAGCGGCTTCGCCTCCAACGGCTATGGCGAACACTCCCCGGGCGGTTTCTCCATGCTGTCGGCTATCGTCATTGAAATTGTCCTGACCTGCGGCTTCCTGCTGGTTATTCATGGCGCGACCGATAAACATGCGCCGGCGGGCTTTGCCCCCATCGCCATCGGCCTGGCGCTGACCCTCATCCATTTGATCAGCATTCCAGTCACCAACACCTCGGTCAACCCGGCGCGCAGCACCGCGGTGGCAATTTTCCAGGGCGGCTGGGCGCTGCAGCAGCTGTGGCTGTTCTGGGTCATGCCAATCGTCGGCGGGATCCTCGGCGGCGTGCTGTATCGCACCCTGCTGGAAAAACGCGATTAACGCTTTTCAAAGCCCGGGTCTCCGGGCTTTTTCTTTCTGGCGACAGCTTTACTCGGCCCGGTGATTTGGGTAGTGTCATGGGCGCTATTCTCATCATGCAAGGGCTGCATCGTTCATGTTTTCGGGACTCTTTATTATTCTGTTGCCGCTGGTCGTCGGCTATTTACTGCCTCTTCGTCACTCCTCCGCGCTAAAGCTGATAAACCGCATGCTCAGCTGGATTGTCTATGTAATCCTTTTTTTTATGGGTATCAGCCTGGCGTTCCTCGACAATCTGGCCAGCAACCTGCTGGCAATATTGCATTACGCCGCGGTGAGCGTGGTTATCATTTTACTGTGTAATATCGCCGCCCTGCTGTGGCTGGAAAGTAAAATGCCATGGCGCAGTCAGCATCGTCAGGAGAAATTACCCTCGCGCCTGGCCATGGCCCTGGAATCGCTGCAGCTGTGCGGTGTGGTCGTGCTCGGTTTTCTGCTCGGTCTGACCAGACTGCCTTTTTTACAGCACGCGACAGAAGCCAGCGAATATACGTTGATTTTTCTCCTGTTCCTCGTCGGTATCCAATTACGCAATAATGGAATGAGTCTGCGACAAATAGTCCTTAACCGCCGGGGAATGATCGTCGCCGTGGTGGTTACGGCCAGTTCATTACTCGGCGGGATACTTAACGCCTTTATTCTCGGTCTGCCGTTAAAGACCGGTCTGGCAATAGCCAGCGGTTTCGGCTGGTATTCGCTCTCCGGTATTTTACTCACCGAATCCTTTGGCCCGGTCATCGGTAGCGCGGCGTTCTTTAACGATCTCTGTCGCGAGCTGCTGGCCATCATGTTAATTCCGGGCCTTATTCGCCGCAGCCGCTCCACGGCGCTGGGGCTGTGCGGCGCCACCTCGATGGACTTCACCTTACCGGTACTGCAGCGTTCCGGCGGCGTCGAAATCGTCCCTGCCGCCATCGTGCACGGTTTTCTGCTTAGTTTGCTGGTCCCGATCCTGATCGCCTTTTTTACCGCCTGAGCACCCGTTGGCGGCAGCCCTCCTGCCGCCAAATTTGCGCTAAATCAATCTCCCTTTAAGTTGTCTTAGAAATACCTTTTCACCCGTTGCCGCGCGGCATAATCTTAAACATGTATATCAAATATAACTTTAAAGGTGTGACCATGTTTTGTGTGCAATGTGAACAAACCATTCGTACCCCAGCCGGCAACGGCTGCTCTTACGCGCAGGGGATGTGCGGTAAAACAGCGGAAACCTCGGACCTGCAGGATCTGCTGATTGCGTCACTGCAAGGCCTGTCCGCCTGGGCGCTTAAAGCGCGCGAATATGGCATTATCGATCATCAGGTCGACAGCTTTGCCCCCCGCGCCTTCTTCTCCACCCTGACTAACGTTAACTTCGATTCCCCGCGCATCGTCGGCTACGCCCGCCAGGCAATTGCCCTGCGTGAGGCGCTGAAAGCGCAATGCCTGGCGATCGATGCCAGCGCCGCGGTCGACAGCCCGGTCGCCGACCTGCAGCTGGTCAGCGACGATCTGGGCGACCTGCAGCGTCAGGCGGCGGACTATACCCCGAATAAAGATAAAGCCGCCATCGGCGAAAATATTCTCGGTCTGCGCCTGCTGTGCCTGTACGGTCTGAAGGGTGCGGCGGCCTATATGGAGCACGCCCACGTGCTCGGCCAGTACGACAACGCTATCTATGCCCAGTACCATAAAATCATGGCATGGCTGGGCACCTGGCCTGCGGATATGAATGCGCTGCTCGAATGTTCGATGGAAATCGGCCAGATGAACTTCAAAGTGATGAGCATCCTCGACGCCGGTGAAACGACCAAATACGGCCATCCGACGCCGACTCAGGTCAACGTTAAAGCCACCGAAGGGAAGTGCATCCTGATCTCCGGCCACGATCTGAAGGATCTGTATAACCTGCTGGAGCAGACGGAAGGCACCGGCGTCAACGTCTATACTCATGGCGAAATGCTGCCGGCTCACGGCTATCCGGAGCTGCGTAAATTCAAACATCTGATTGGCAACTACGGCAGCGGCTGGCAAAACCAGCAGGTGGAGTTCGCCCGCTTCCCGGGCCCCATCGTGATGACCTCTAACTGCATCATCGACCCGACCGTCGGCGCCTACGACGATCGCATCTGGACTCGCAGCATCGTCGGCTGGCCGGGTGTGAACCATCTGGAAGGCGAAGACTTCTCCCCGGTCATTGCCCAGGCGCAGCAGATGGCTGGCTTCCCGTACAGCGAAATCCCGCATCTGATCACCGTCGGCTTTGGCCGTCAGACCCTGCTTGGCGCGGCGGATACGCTGATCGATCTGGTCAGTCGTGAAAAACTGCGCCATATCTTCCTCGTCGGCGGCTGCGACGGCGCCCGCGGGGAGCGTAACTACTTCACCGATTTCGCCACCAGCGTGCCGGATGACTGCCTGATCCTGACCCTGGCCTGTGGTAAATACCGCTTCAACAAACTGGACTTTGGCGATATCGAAGGGCTGCCGCGCCTGGTCGACGCCGGGCAGTGTAATGACGCTTACTCGGCGATTATTCTGGCGGTCACGCTGGCGGAGAAACTGGGCTGTGGCGTCAACGATCTGCCGCTGTCGCTGGTGCTCTCCTGGTTCGAACAGAAAGCGATCGTCATCCTGCTGACGCTGCTGTCGCTGGGTGTGAAAAACATCGTCACCGGTCCGACGGCGCCTGGTTTCTTCACCCCGGATCTGCTGGCGGTCCTCAATGAGAAGTTTGGTCTGCGTTCCGTGACCACCGTGGAACAAGATATGCAGCAGCTGCTGAGCGCTTAAGGAGTCCCTGATGACTATGCCAACCTCCCAGTGCCCGTGGCGGATGCAGGTTCACCACATTCACCAGGAAACCCCGGACGTGTGGACCCTTTCGCTGCTGTGCCACGATTACTATCCGTACCGCGCTGGCCAGTACGCTCTGGTTAGCGTGCGTAACTCGGCGGAAACGCTGCGCGCCTATACCCTCTCCTCGACGCCGGGGGTCAGCGAATACATTACGCTGACCGTTCGCCGTATTGACGAGGGTACGGGTTCGCAGTGGTTGACCCGCGAGGTCAAACGCGGCGATTACCTTTGGCTGTCCGATGCGATGGGCGAGTTTACCTGCGACGATAAAGCGGAAGATAAATTCCTGCTGCTGGCCGCCGGTTGCGGTGTGACACCGATCATGGCGATGCGCCGCTGGCTGGCTAAGCATCGACCGCAGGCCGACGTACAGGTGATTTATAACGTGCGTTCGCCGGAAGATGTAATCTTTGCCGAAGAGTGGCGCAACTACCCGGTCACCCTGGTAGCGGAGCACAACGCGACGCACGGTTTTGTCGCCGGCCGTCTGACCCGGGAGCTGCTGCAGAGCGTGCCGGATTTAGCCAGCCGCACCGTGATGACCTGCGGCCCGGCGCCTTATATGGAGAAGGTCGAGCAGGATGTTGCCGCCCTGGGCGTCACCCGCTTCTTTAAGGAAAAATTCTTCACCCCGGTGGCTGAGGCCGCCACCAGCGGGCTGAAATTTACTAAACTGCAGCCGGCGCGCGAGTTTTACGCGCCGGTGGGCACTACGCTGCTCGACGCGCTGGAGAGCAATAAAGTGCCGGTGACCGTCGCCTGCCGCGCCGGCGTCTGCGGCTGCTGCAAAACCAAAGTGGTTTCCGGGAAGTACAGCGTCACCAGCACCATGACGCTGACCGACGCCGAAATCGCCGACGGCTATGTGCTGGCCTGCTCCTGTCATCCGCAGAGCGATCTGGTTCTCGCCTGAGGTCAAAATCCCCGGTGGCGCTACCGCTTACCGGGGCTACATCGCTGTGCGATTTGGTAGCCCGGAGAAGGCGCAATGCGCCGCCTCCGGGAAAATCCCTGGCGACAATAAACAAACGCTCAGGCGACATGAGATAAACGCTTTCCCGGACTGAAAAAATTGCAAATCGCCAACAGTATCGACTTTACGCCCCAGGACGAATGAGGCATTTTTACCGCCAGGCCGACTGACCGGCCAGCGAATAACGCCCCGCGCCGAGTAGCGCAATCGCCAGTGCGCCAACAAAGAAATAGACCAGATTCTCAATGGCCCACGCTCCCACCGTATCAAGCGCAAACGTCTTGCCGAGACCGACCATCAGCCACGCCACCACCATGGTGAACGCCAGCACCAACGCCGCCGGGCGGGTCAGGACGCCGATAATTAACAAGCAGGGAGCGACCACTTCCCCCACCAGCACACCGTAGGCGATAAACCCGGGCAATCCCTGCGCCGCCAGCATCCCGCTAATGCCATCCACACCATCTATCAGCTTATGGATTCCATGGAAAAGCATTAAGCCGCCGACGGCAAGTCGTAACAAGAGTTTACCGGCGTCATCATGCGACAGCCTGCGATTTACTGTGTTTAACAATCCTTTAACCATTTGATGTGCATCCTGTTTTGCATCCTGTGTACTTCCTGAGTATGCGCAGCCGGAGAGGAATAAAACCAGCAAAAAATCAGGGGTAATCGGTTACATTGCGGTCAGTTTCATCTAAGCTTGAAGGCGTTATCAAAAAAAGGAGATGGAGATCATGAAACAGACCGTGGCGGCATACATTGCCGAAACGCTGGAACAGGCCGGCGTGAAACGTATCTGGGGCGTCACCGGAGATTCCCTCAATGGATTGAGCGATAGCCTTAACCGCATGGGCACCATCGACTGGATGCCCACCCGGCACGAAGAGGTCGCCGCTTTCGCCGCTGGCGCGGAAGCGCAGCTGACCGGCGAGCTGGCGGTCTGCGCCGGCTCCTGCGGACCGGGCAACCTGCATCTGATTAACGGTTTGTTTGACTGTCATCGCAACCATGTCCCGGTGCTGGCCATCGCCGCCCACATCCCATCCAGCGAAATCGGCAGCGGCTATTTTCAGGAAACCCATCCTCAGGAGCTGTTCCGCGAGTGCAGCCATTACTGCGAACTGGTCTCCACGCCGGAACAGATCCCGCAGGTGCTGGCAGTGGCGATGCGTAAGGCAGTGATTAACCGCGGCGTCTCGGTGGTGGTGCTACCCGGCGATGTGGCGCTGAAGGCCGCCCCGGAAAGCGCCAGCAGCCACTGGTATCATGCGCCGCTGCCGACGGTCACCCCGGCGGAAGAAGAACTGCGCAAGCTGGCGCAGCTTATTCGCTACTCCAGCAATATCGCGCTCATGTGCGGCAGCGGTTGCGCCGGCGCCCACCAGGAACTGGTGGAGTTCGCAGCCAAAATTAAAGCCCCCATCGTCCACGCCCTGCGCGGCAAAGAGCACGTGGAGTACGACAACCCGTACGATGTGGGCATGACCGGGCTGATTGGCTTCTCTTCTGGCTTCCACACCATGATGAACGCCGATACCCTGATCCTGCTGGGTACCCAGTTCCCCTATCGCGCCTTCTACCCAACCGACGCGAAAATTATCCAGATCGACATCAACCCCGGCAGCATCGGCGCACACAGTAAGGTCGACATGGCGCTGGTGGGCGATATTAAATCGACGCTGAAGGCGCTGCTGCCGCTGCTGGAAGAGAAAACCGATCGCCACTTCCTCGATAAGGCGCTGGAGCACTATCGCGACGCGCGAAAAGGGCTCGACGATCTGGCTAAACCCAGCGATAAAGCCATTCACCCGCAATATCTGGCGCAGCAGATCAGTCATTTTGCCGATGAAGATGCCATTTTCACCTGTGATGTCGGCACCCCGACCGTCTGGGCGGCACGCTATCTCAAAATGAATGGTAAACGCCGCCTGCTGGGCTCGTTCAACCACGGCTCAATGGCCAACGCCATGCCGCAGGCCATCGGCGCCAAGGCCACTGCGCCGGAGCGGCAGGTAGTGGCCATGTGCGGCGACGGCGGGTTCAGCATGCTGATGGGCGATTTTCTGTCGCTGGCGCAGATGAAGCTGCCGGTGAAGATTGTCATCTTTAACAACAGCGTGCTGGGCTTCGTGGCGATGGAAATGAAGGCCGGGGGCTATCTCACCGACGGTACGGAGCTCCACGATACCAACTTCGCCCGCATCGCCGAGGCCTGCGGTATCAAAGGTATACGCGTTGAAAAAGCCTCCGAGGTGGATGAAGCGCTGCAGACCGCCTTCCGCACCGACGGTCCGGTGCTGGTCGACGTCGTCGTCGCCAAAGAGGAACTGGCGATCCCGCCGCAGATCAAGCTGGAGCAGGCCAAAGGCTTTAGCCTGTATATGCTGCGGGCGATCATCAGCGGGCGCGGCGATGAGGTCATCGAACTGGCGAAAACCAACTGGCTCAGGTAAAACAGAAGCAATACGTTGAACCAGACCAAGGAAAAGCCGTGATCGATTTACGCAGTGATACCGTTACCCGTCCCGAGCGCGCCATGCTGGAGGCCATGATGGCCGCCCCGGTCGGGGACGATGTGTATGGCGACGACCCTACCGTCAATGAACTGCAGCGCTATGCCGCCGACCTGGCCGGCAAAGAAGCGGCGCTATTTCTACCCACCGGCACCCAGGCCAACCTCGTTGGCCTGCTCAGCCATTGCCAGCGCGGCGAAGAGTATATCGTCGGCCAGGGGGCGCATAACTATCTGTACGAAGCCGGCGGCGCGGCGGTCCTCGGCAGTATTCAGCCGCAGCCGATCGACGCCGCGGCGGATGGTTCGCTGCCGCTGGATAAAGTGGCAGCGAAAATCAAACCCGACGATATCCATTTTGCCCCCACCCGCCTGCTGAGCCTGGAAAACACCCATAACGGTAAGGTGCTGCCGCGCGACTATCTGCAGGAAGCCTGGGCGTTTACCCGCCAGCGCAATCTGGCGCTGCACGTCGACGGCGCACGCATCTTTAACGCCGTGGTGGCCTACGGCTGCGAGTTACGCGATATCGCCCAATACTGCGACTCCTTCACCATCTGCCTGTCAAAGGGGCTTGGCGCTCCGGTAGGCTCGCTGCTGCTCGGCAGCGAGGCGTACATTCGCCGCGCCGTCCGCTGGCGGAAAATGGTCGGCGGCGGGATGCGCCAGGCGGGCATCCTGGCCGCCGCCGGGCTGTACGCGCTGAAAAATAACGTGCAGCGCCTGCAGGAGGATCATGACAACGCCGCGTGGATGGCGGAGCAGCTGCGCGCTATCGGCGCCGACGTCACCCGTCACGATACCAACATGCTGTTCGTTCGCGTCGGCGAAGAGCAGGCCCCGGCGCTCGGCAAGTTTATGCAGGCGCAGGGGGTATTGATTAACGCCTCGCCTGTTGTCCGTCTGGTCACTCACCTGGATGTCAACCGTCAGCAGCTGAGCGAGGTGGTCGCCCACTGGCAGGCTTTTTTACAACGCTAAGGAGTCAGGCGTGTCGCAATCAGTTCTGGTGCTCGGCGCCAGCGGCTATATTGGCCAGCATTTGGTGCGCGCATTAAGCGCGCGGGGCTATCCGGTGCTGGCGGCGGCACGCCATATCGACCGATTGCAAAAACTCGCTTTGCCCGGCGTTACCTGCCGGTCAGTCGATCTCAATCAGCCGCAGGACCTGCCTGCGCTACTCACCGGTATCGATACCCTTTATTATCTGGTCCACGGCATGGGCGAAGGCGGTGATTTTATCGCCCATGAGCGGCGGGTGGCGACGTATGTGCGCGATGCCCTGCGTCAGTCATCAGTGCGCCAGGTGATATTTCTCAGTTCGCTGCCGGCCCCGGCGCAGGAGCAGTCCGACCATCTGCGCGCTCGTCAGATTACCGGCGATCTCCTGCGTGAGTCGGGCGTGCCGGTGACCGAGCTGCGGGCCGGGATTATCGTCGGCGCCGGCTCCGCCGCCTTCGAGGTGATGCGCGACATGGTTTATAACCTGCCGGTGCTAACCCCTCCGCGCTGGGTACGTTCGCGTACTACCCCTGTCGCGCTGGAAAACCTGCTCGTTGACCTGGTTGAGCTGCTGAATCATCCCTCCGATGCGCACCGCGTCTTCGAAGCCGCCGGTCCGGAGGTGTTAAGCTATCAGCAGCAGTTCATTCGCTTTATGGCCGTCAGCGGTAAACATCGCCCACTCATTCCCATTCCCCTGCCGACGCGCTGGATCTCGGTGTGGTTCCTCAATGTCATCACCTCGGTGCCGCCGACCATCGCCAAGGCGCTGATTCAGGGGCTGAAGCACGATCTAATCGCTGACGATCGGGCGCTGCGGGCGCTGATCCCGCAAACGCTGATCCCCTTCGATCAGGCGGTTCGCCGCACGCTGAAAGAAGAAGAGCAGTTAGTAAACTCCAGCGACTGGGGCTACGACGCTCAGGCTTTCGCCCGCTGGCGACCGGAGTACGGCTACTATCCGAAGCAGGCAGGTTGCGCCGTCGCCACTCAGGCAAGCCGCCAGGCCCTGTGGCAGGTCGTTAACCAAATCGGCGGTGAAGAGGGGTATTTTTTCGGCAATCTGCTGTGGAAAACCCGCGGCGCGATGGATCTGCTGGCCGGCCACCGGCTGGCCAAAGGGCGGCCGCAGCGCGCTTATCTGCAAACCGGCGATACGGTCGACAGCTGGAAGGTAATTATCGTGGAGGAAGAAAAACAGCTCACCCTGCTATTCGGTATGAAAGCGCCCGGGCTGGGCCGATTAAGCTTTACCATTAACGATAAAGGCGATCGTCGTGAACTGGACGTGCGCGCCTGGTGGCACCCGCACGGTATGCCAGGCCTGATCTACTGGCTGCTGATGATCCCGGCGCACCTGTTTATTTTCCGCGGTATGGCGCAACGCATCGCCCGGCTGGCCGAACAAATCTCAGGCAGAGTCGAAGGATAAGCGTTATTCTTTCATGATTCTCATTGCATAGTCGGGAGAATCACGGAAAAATGCGCACGAAATTCTTTTCTGGGACAGTAGAGTGATATGAAGGTACTGGTTACCGGTGCGACCAGCGGATTAGGCCGCAACGCAGTGGAATATCTGCGCAACAAGGGCATCAGCGTGCGAGCGACCGGGCGCAACGAAGCGATGGGCAAGCTTCTGAGCAAAATGGGGGCGGAATTCATCCCGGCAGATTTAACCGAGCTGGTCTCTTCGCAGGCTAAAGTGATGCTCGCCGGTATCGATACCCTATGGCACTGCTCCAGCTTTACCTCGCCATGGGGCACTCAGCAGGCTTTCGATCTCGCTAACGTCCGCGCCACCCGTCGTCTGGGCGAATGGTCAGTGGCATGGGGAGTGCGCAATTTCATCCATATCTCTTCGCCATCGCTCTATTTTGATTATCACCATCATCGTGATATCCAGGAAGATTTCCGTCCACACCGCTTCGCCAACGAGTTTGCCCGCAGCAAGGCGGCCAGCGAGGAGGTGATCAACCTGCTGGCGCAGGCTAACCCGCATACCCGTTTTACCATTCTGCGGCCGCAGAGCCTGTTTGGGCCGCACGACAAAGTCTTTATCCCCCGGCTGGCGCAAATGATGCAGCATTATGGCAGCGTCCTGCTCCCGCGCGGCGGCAGCGCGCTGGTCGACATGACCTATTATGAAAACGCCGTACATGCGATGTGGCTGGCGAGCCAGCCGGCCTGCGATCATCTTCCCTCCGCCCGCGCGTGGAATATCAGCAACGGCGAACCGCGCACCTTGCGGAGCATCGTGCAGAAATTGATCGACGAGCTCGGCATCAAATGCCGGATCCGCTCAGTTCCCTATCCGATGCTGGATATTATCGCCCGCAGCATGGAGCGCTTTGGCGATAAAACCGCCAAAGAACCCGCGTTTACCCACTACGGCGTCTCCAAGCTTAACTTTGATTTTACGCTCGATATCACCCGCGCGCAGGACGAGCTGGGCTATCAGCCGGTGGTGACGCTTGACGACGGCATCGTGCGCACCGCCGCCTGGCTTCGCGACCACGGTAAACTACACCGCTAACCCTGGCCATATTTTTCTAACAGCGCCTCGGCTATCGCTTCGGTTTGCGCATCCGCTACCCCATCCCAGCGCTGCGGACGGAAGTGCATCTGGAAGGCGATAATCACCCGCTTCTTCTGCGCGGGGGTCATCTCCGGCGTCACCTGATAGCCATAGCGCGAGAGCAAATCCAGTACGATTTCGGGGTCCACTGGCTCGCTGGCCGGCCGCCCGTTGAGATAAAAGGCCACCCGCTGCTCGTCAGGCCAGGCGCCGATCCCCTGCTGCGCCAGCTGTTGCCAGGGGAATAACGGCCCCGGATCGTCTTTGCGCTGCGGGGCGATATCCGCATGGGCGACCACATTCTGCGGCGCGATGTGGTAGCGGGCGATGATATCGCGCGCCAGCGGGATCAGAGCCGCAATCTGTTCCGGATGAAAGGGGGTAAAACTTTTGACGCCCGCCGTCTTCTGCCAGCCGCGGTTCTCCAGCTCAATGCCAATGGAGGTATCGTTAATGCGCGTACTGCCGCGCCAATAGCTTACCCCGGCGTGCCAGGCTAAATCCTCTTCCGGCACCAGCTGCCAGATCCGCGGTTTATGCTGATAACGCGGGGGCTGTTCAGGAATTAAATAGTGGGAGCTGACCTCTTTATCGGTCAACGTGGCCAGCGAGACATCAAAATTGTCAGCCGTATAGTGGATCACTAACACCTTTATTCGCGGATAGGCAGCCTGCGCCGGATGACGGGTGTCCAGCTGGTATCCGTCGCGATCGATAATGCCCTTTTCCCCAGCGCAGCCGGTTAGCAGCAGCGCCAGCAGCACGATCCGCATCATCCGTTTCATCCCTTCTCCCTTGCCCGGCAGCGTCTCCGGGTTAATAAGACCATTGATTACGTCCTTTATTTTTCGCCTGATACAGCGCACTGTCCGCCCGGGCGATCAGCGTCTCTATCGGGACCGTGCCATCGGAGGCGACGATCCCGATACTCACGGTGATCTCCGACGCCACCGCCGAAGCGGCGTGCGGTAGGCCTGCCTCGCGGATCTTCTGCTGAATGCGCTCGGCAATAGCGGTGGCATGCGCTAAGGACACCCCGGGCAACACGACGACAAACTCTTCGCCGCCGTAGCGAGCCACCAGATCGCCCTCCGCCCGGACCGCCATTTTAAGCACCTGCGCGACAGAAGATAAGCACTCATCACCAGCCTGATGGCCATAGCGATCGTTATAGCGCTTAAAATAATCGACATCGATCATCATCAGCGCCAGCGGCGTTTTTTGCTGCCAGATCGCCGCCAGGTAAGCATTGAGCGCCCGACGGTTAGCGGTTCCGGTTAAGGCATCCTGGTTGGCGATACTTTCCAGCCGCTGAATAAGCTGCATATTCTCCTGGTGGGTATCCCAGGCTTCGTCATACCAGCGCTGCAAAATACGTCGGCCATACAGCAAAATCGCGGTAAAAATGGCCCAGAGGATCAAAAAGCGGATCTCGGTGTGATAGTGGAGCTGTATTCCCGCCAGCAAGGCGGTCACCCATAGCGGCAGCATAAAAGCGGTTATGCCGGGCCAATGGTGATACAGCGCGGTGAGGCCGGTAGTCATTAATATCACCAGCAGCGGCCAGGCAAAGGGCAAGGTCCAGAAAAAAATAAAACAATAATTACTCAGGGACCAGCACAGACTGAGCGCCAGCAGCAGCCCGGTGATGATATTCAACGTATATCGTCCCTGCGCCAGTCGCGGCGTGAGGGCAATAATCACTAAAATGGCCGAAATGATAATAACCGCAATCAACGCCGCTTCGATATAAGGAATAACCGCCCGGTGCGTCAGTAGCCTCTTATCAAAATAGGTAAAGATAAAATTGCGGAAGAAAATCATTAACGCAAAAGCGATATTGACAAAGGCCAGCCAGGGCATACTCATGGACAGCGCATGGCGCTGGACATTATCTCTGGTGGCCCACAACGCGGCTCGCTGCTGCCGGGCGCGCTCTCGCTTATTTGTTAACATCTTATCTCCCTGGTGACCTGCATGACCATGGGCGCAGCCCCTGCTTTTCTATATGATAAACCATGTTACCGGGAATGTCTGTCAGCGCCCTATCCCCTCAGCTCCGGCCTCTCAGGGTGATTTTCAGCTAACGACTGAAGAAATTAGCCTGGTCCGCTCCCGATGGGTAACCGGCTCAAAAAACAAGCATCAGCACTGCGAAATACGTCATCTTTTCGCTAAAAAGCGTTAACTAACCGTCATTAAATTGCAGCATTTTGCTTACAAAAAGCAGTGTGAGTTCAATCTGAAATCATTCATTGGTGAATGCAAACAAGAGCATGATGATAGCGAGATAAACAATAGGGGCTAAGAATATTAAATATGCAGCTTTAGTGGCAGGTACAGCATTGTTTTAAGCGGCCAATGCCGTCTTCGCAGAAATTTTAACAAAACAGCTTTTGATAAAGTCCATACGCAATATACCAAAATCGGCGCCATTTCCTCTACTGGTCAAACCGCATCCAACGATGCCCGTGAAGAGCTGATTAAAAAAACAAATGAACAAGGGGGGCGTCATTATCCCCTCCTCCGGTAATACGGATAAAAAAATGCACGTCGCCACTCGCATCTATAATAAGAAATAATTACCCTTATCTTTCAAGAGCCATTTCCCTATTTTACGGGGTAATATTTCTTGTTCACGGGAAAATTAAGTTTATTTTTATACTGCCCTGCCTTTTAGCGCCTGACGGAATTCTGTCATCCCCGTGCCGATTTCCCGCCCTAAGGCTGTAGCCACATCAAGGTCTTAGCTCTTTGCGTCAAGTACAATCCGCACGCTATACGCTATGCTTTAACGGAAACTGAAAACGTAGTTCGCTTATAAGGAAATCATCATGCGCTACAAACTTTTTGCTGTACTTCTCCCTTGCGCGCTGGCGCTCAGCGCCTGTACGACCGTCACCCCGGCCTATAAAGATAATGGCACCCGCAGCGGCCCCTGCGTCGAAGGCGGCCCTGACGACGTAGCGCAAAAATTCTACGACACCCAGATCCAGAATCGTACTCAGGATCCGGCGGCGCTGCGCCCCTATCTGAGCGACGGCCTGGCGCAGTTACTCAATGACGCCCGCCAGGATCCCGCCAACAGCAAATTACTGCAGGCTAATCCGTTCTCCAGCAGCAGCACCCCGGCAGACAGCGCCGTGGTCGCCAGCGCCTCCACCATCCCGAACCGCGATGCGCGCAATATTCCGCTGCGCGTCGATCTGAAACAGGGCACCCAGAGCTGGAAAGATGAAGTGCTGATGATCCAGGAAGGCCAGTGCTGGGCCGTCGATGACGTTCGCTATCTCGGCAACAACAGCCATGCGCCAGCCGGGACGCTGCGACAGAGTCTGGAGAAACGCTGATTCCGGAGTTGAAGCGACGCCGCTGAAACGATAACCCCGGTAAAATGTCGGTATTCGCCCCAGGAATGCCGACATTTGCGCCCCCCTCACCCACCAGGCCATATTTTGTGCTAACTTTAAAGCTAAACGTGGTTTAGATTTAACTTTTAACGCATAAATATTGCATAACTATTCTGCCAAAGGTAGTATTTGCGGCCTCAATAGCTATTCGTATCAGACTGCCCAGATGAGTATTAAACTAAACGGCATTAATTGCTTCTACGGCGCACACCAGGCGCTGTTCGACATCACGCTGGATTGCCCGCAGGGGGAAACGCTGGTGCTGCTCGGCCCCAGCGGTGCCGGGAAGAGCTCGCTGCTGCGCGTACTCAACCTGCTGGAGATGCCGCGGTCCGGTTCGTTATCCATCGCCGGTAACCAATTCGACTTCACCAGAGCGCCGTCCGATAAAGCGATTCGCGAGCTGCGTCAGAACGTCGGCATGGTCTTTCAGCAATACAACCTGTGGCCGCACCTGACGGTACAGCAGAACCTGATCGAGGCCCCCTGCCGCGTACTGGGGTTAAGCAAGGATCAGGCGCTGGCTCGCGCAGAGAAGCTGCTGGAGCGCCTGCGTCTGAAGCCGTACAGCGATCGTTACCCGCTGCATTTATCCGGCGGCCAGCAGCAGCGGGTGGCTATCGCCCGCGCGCTGATGATGGAGCCGCAGGTTCTGCTGTTCGATGAGCCTACCGCGGCGCTCGACCCGGAAATCACTGCCCAGATCGTCAGCATCATCCGCGAGCTGGCTGAAACCGGCATTACCCAGGTTATCGTCACCCACGAAGTTGAAGTGGCGCGCAAGACGGCCAGCCGGGTGGTGTATATGGAAAATGGCCATATCGTCGAGCAAGGGGATGCCTCCTGCTTCACGCATCCGCAAACTGACGCGTTTAAAAACTATCTTTCACATTGATGTTTTTCGGGGAAATGACGATGAAAAAAGTATTGATTGCCGCCCTGCTCGCAGGCATGAGCCTCTCCGCTTCCGCCGCGCAGACCATTCGTTTCGCCACCGAGGCCTCTTATCCTCCGTTTGAGCTGGTGGACGCCAACAACCAGATCGTCGGTTTCGATGTCGATCTGGCGAACGCGTTGTGTAAAGAGATCGACGCCACCTGTACCTTCACCAACCAGGCCTTTGACAGCCTGATCCCGGGACTGAAATTCCGCCGTTTCGACGCGGTCATGGCCGGGATGGACATCACGCCGGAGCGTGAAAAGCAGGTGCTGTTCTCTACCCCGTATTATGACAACTCGGCGCTGTTCGTCGGCCAGCAGGGTAAGTTCACCAGCATTGACCAGCTGAAGGGCAAAAAAGTGGGCGTGCAGAACGGCACCACCCACCAGAAATTCATCACCGATAAACATCCGGAAATCACTACCGTGCCTTACGACAGCTACCAGAATGCGAAGCTGGACCTGCAGAACGGTCGTATCGACGCGGTCTTTGGTGACACCGCCGTGGTGACCGAATGGCTGAAGAGCAATCCGAAGCTGGCGGCCGTGGGCGATAAAGTGACCGACAAAGCCTATTTCGGCACCGGGCTGGGCATTGCCGTACGTCAGGGCAACACCGACCTGCAGCAGAAATTTAACGCTGCGCTGGAAAAAGTGAAGAAAGACGGCACTTACCAGACCATCTATAACAAATGGTTCCAGAAGTAAGACTGAATGAACGAAATTTTTCCATTAGCAAGCGCCGCCGGGATGACCGTCGGCCTTGCCGTTTGCGCGCTCGTCATCGGCCTGGTCCTGGCGATGCTCTTTGCGGTACTGGAGTCAGTGAAATGGCGCCCGGTAGCCTGGCTTGCAACCGGCATAGTGACCATCCTGCGCGGGCTACCGGAAATTCTGGTGGTGCTGTTTATCTATTTCGGCTCTTCCCAGCTGCTGCTGACGCTCTCTGACGGTTTCACCATCCCGCTCGGGTTCACGCAGATCCCGGTGCAGATGCAGATTGAGAACTTTGACGTCAGCCCGTTCCTCTGCGGGGCGATCGCCCTGTCGCTGCTGTATGCCGCTTACGCCTCGCAAACGCTGCGCGGCGCGCTGAAAGCGGTTCCGCAGGGCCAGTGGGAGTCCGGCCAGGCGCTGGGGCTGTCGAAAGCGGCCATATTCTTCCGTCTGGTGATGCCGCAGATGTGGCGCCATGCCCTGCCCGGCCTCGGTAACCAGTGGCTGGTGCTGCTGAAGGACACCGCGCTGGTGAGCCTGATCAGCGTCAACGATCTGATGCTGCAGACCAAAAGCATCGCCACCCGCACTCAGGAACCCTTTAACTGGTATATCATTGCGGCGGCAATCTATCTCGTCATCACCCTGTTGAGTCAATACATCCTTAAGCGGATTGACCAGCGTGCGACGCGCTTCGAACGGAGACCAGGCTGATGCTCGACTATTTACCCGAACTGCTGAAAGGACTGCATACCAGCCTGACGCTGACCGTGGCGTCGATTATCGTGGCGCTGATCCTGTCGCTGATCTTCACCATTATCCTGACCCTGAAGACGCCGGGGCTGGTATGGATAGTCCGCGGCTATATCACCTTGTTTACCGGTACGCCGCTGCTGGTGCAGATATTCCTGATCTACTACGGCCCGGGACAGTTTCCTTCGCTGCAGGAGTATCCGTGGCTGTGGCATCTTATCTCCGAGCCGTGGCTGTGCGCCCTGATCGCTCTGTCGCTCAACAGCGCCGCCTACACCACTCAGCTGTTTTATGGCGCCATCCGGGCGATCCCCGACGGGCAATGGCAGTCCTGCAGCGCGCTGGGGATGAGTAAAAAGGATACTCTGGCGATCCTGCTGCCGTACGCCTTTAAGCGTGCGCTATCGTCCTATTCCAACGAAGTGGTGCTGGTTTTCAAGAGTACCTCTCTGGCCTACACCATCACGCTGATGGAAGTGATGGGCCACGGCCAGCTGCTGTATGGACGCACCTACGACGTGATGGTGTTCGGCGCCGCCGGGATTATCTATCTCATCGTTAATGGACTGCTGACGCTGCTGATGCGCCTGGTGGAACGCAAAGCGCTGGCCTTCGAGCGACGTAGCTAGCACCTGAGCATATTGCATAAAAAGCAAACAGCAAGGCGGATAAGTCTAACACTTGTCCGTCTTTTTTTATGCCAATAAAAATATTTAATCAAATTTATTGCATATAAATTCATTTAATGGCATTGTCACTCTATGCCGCAGACACGGCGAATAATCATAAGATAGACAGACGGGAGTTCCACGATGAAAAAGTTAGTTCTGGCTGCACTGCTCACCTCTTTCGCGTTCGGCGCTGCTGCCGCGGAAAAAATCAGCTTTGGCGTCTCCGCAACCTATCCGCCGTTTGAATCGATGGACGCTAATAACCAGATTGTCGGCTTTGATATCGATCTGGCCCACGCGCTGTGCAAACAAATGCAGGCAGAATGTACCTTTACCAACCACGCGTTTGACAGCCTGATCCCGGCGCTGAAGTTCAAGAAATATGATGCGGTGATTTCCGGAATGGATATTACGCCGGAGCGGAGCAAGCAGGTGGCCTTCACCGACCCGTACTACGCCAACTCGGCGCTGGTGATCGCCAAAAAAGATGCGTTCCATTCTTTCGATGACCTGAAAGGCAAACGGATCGGCATGGAAAACGGCACCACCCACCAGAAATATCTGCAGGATAAGCATCCTGAGGTGAAGACCGTCGCCTATGACAGCTACCAGAATGCGATTATCGATTTGAAAAATGGCCGTATCGACGGCGTGTTCGGCGACACCGCGGTGGTCAACGAATGGCTGAAAACTAACCCGCAGCTGGGGGCAGCCACGCCGAAAGTGACCGACCCGCAATACTTCGGCACCGGACTCGGCATTGCCGTGCGCCCGGATAACAAGGCGCTGCTGGAGAAACTGAACGCCGCGCTGAAAGCGATTAAGGCCGACGGTACCTACCAGAAAATTAGCAACCAGTGGTTCCCGGAGTAACTTTTTTCGCCGGGTGGCGCTGCGCTTACCCGGCCACCGCTCTTCCACGATGGCCGGGTAAGGCGTAGCCGCCACCCGGCGATTTCTCAAAGTGGCACGAAGAACCTGAACCGCGCCCCGCTTACCGACTCCACCAGTCTGATATCGCCCCCGTGCAGCTCCAGCATTCGTTTCACAATCAGCAACCCTAACCCACCGCGATCCTCCCGCGATGCCTGGGTAGACAACGCCGACGGCCGCTGGAACAGATCGTCGCGCAGCGCGGCATCGACGCCCGCTCCGTTGTCTGCCACTTCGACCTGAAGCTGTTGATTCTCCTGCCAGACCGCCAGACGGATCTCCCCGCCGACGGGAGTATGCCGCATCGCGTTATCGAGCAGGTTGGTCACCACCCTCTCAATCATCGACACATCGGCGTTAATCAGCGGCAGCGGTCCCGGTACATCAATATGCAGGTTCACCTCGCGCGTGCGGGCAGTTAATTCAAACTTCTGCGCCACGTCGGAAATCAGCTCCCCCATCGCGAAACGCTCGCGCTGCGGCTTAATGCCTCCATGCTCCAGTCGCGCCAGCTCAAACAGCTGCTGCGAGAGATGGCGCACTTTGTTGCCCTGGCGCAGGGCGATGGTGAGATACTGCCTGCGCTCCTCGGCGGTCAGCCATTCATCCTTCAGGGTCAGCGTTTCCAGATACCCCAGCAGCGAAGTCAGCGGCGTGCGCAAATCGTGAGAGATATTGGCCACAAATTCACGGCGCTGGCGATCGCTGTCGGCCAGCCGATCCCACTGATCGGCAATCTGCCGGGCAAGGTCAATAAAGCGGTTCTCGAGCACCGCCACCTCGTTACCAGGCCGGGGCTCCGGCCTGCGGGCCGCCAGGGTTTTGATGGCGCTGATGCTGTCCTGGCCGCTCGCCGCCACCTGGGCGGTGAGCAGGCGGACCGGCCGGGTGACCCAGAACCATGCCAGCCCCCCTGCCAGCAGGCCAAACAGGGCCACCAGCAGCAGCGTCCACAGAACAATGCTCCACAGCGTTTTTTGCCAGGCGTCGGCCGCCAGCTGATTAAACGTCTCCCCCTGCAAAATGATATACAGGTAGCCGCGCAGTTGGCCGTCGACGCGCAGCGGGGCGGCGCTGAAGACTTTTCGTCCGTCGGGACTGCGCGGATCGTCGCCATACACCGGCGACGCACTGCCGGTGAGAAAAGCCTGCACCGGCGCCATGTCGATACGCTGGCGCTGGATATGGCCCGGCGGCGCCGCATCGGCCAGCAGGTCGCCATCCGGCGACAGCAGATAGAGCTCCACGCTGGGATTAAAGGTCATCAGTCGGTCAAACAGCGACTTCAGGGTTTGCCGGTTGACCTCGCCGTGGGCGTCCAGCAACGGCTCGCGGGCGACAATCTGTTGAGCCAGCCCGGACGACAGACGCTGCACCATGGCGTTGCCATACTGCGCGCTGCTGTGTAACTGGACGGCGCATACCGCCACCGCGCATAGCATCAGCAGGGAAACCACCACCAGCGCCAGACGCTGGCTGAGGCTCAGGCGGCGGATCACGGGGCGGCCTCTTGCGTCACCGGGGCGAACTTATAGCCTTTTCCCCAGACGGTAAGAATGATGTCCGGCTCGGCCGGGTCACGTTCGATTTTACTGCGCAGGCGGTTGATATGGGTATTGACGGTATGCTCATAGCCCTCGTGCTGATATCCCCAGACCTGCTCCAGCAGCGCCAGGCGGGAAAACACTTCCCCGGGGTGGCGGGCGAAGTAATACAGCAGGTCGAATTCACGCGGCGTGAGGTCCACCGTCTCGCCGCGCAGCTTCACTTCGCGCGACAGCGGGTCGATGCTCAGGCCATGGCAGGACAGGCGCCCGGCGTCCATCAGCAGATTCTGCCCCATCGCCTCCTGGCGACGAAACAGCGCTTTGACGCGGGCGATAAGCTCCAGCAGTGAAAAGGGCTTCGCCAGATAGTCGTCGGCGCCCATCTCAAGGCCCAGCACGCGGTGCATTTCACTGGTGCGAGCGCTGATGATAATCACCGGCAGGTAGCGGGTCATCTGGCGGATACGCCGGCAGATCTCCAGACCATCGACGCCGGGCAGCATCAAATCGAGGATCACCGCATCCCAGACCTGCGTCTCCAGCCGGGCGAGGGCCTGGCCGCCGTCGGCTTCATGGACGATCTGATAGCCCTCATCCTGAAGATTGAGCCGCAGCAGCGTGGCTATATCCTCGTCATCTTCCACCAGCAGAATGGTTTTGGCCATTAGATTCCCCCCACCAATAACAAAACATGCTGCGTCAAGCTTACCCGATTTCAGCGGCGCAAAGCCTTCACATTTTGTTTAAACTTCGCGGACCAGCAGGGTCAGCACTTCGTAGTGGGCGGTGTGAGGGAACATATCAAACAGCTGGACCCGCTCAACGCGATAGCCGCTAAGACGAGCGATATCGGTCGCCATGGTGCGGGCGTTACAGCTGGAATAGATAATATAGGGCGGCGCCATGCGGCTTAAATAGTCGCATAGTTCAGCGCCAATACCGCGGCGCGGCGGGTTAACCAGCACCAGCTGCGGGGCATCCGCTTCGTGAGTGGCGAACTGCGTGGAGTCCAGCGCCTGAAAATGCAGATTGCTGAGCCCCAGCTGCGCGGCTGACTGTCTGGCGCAGGCGATGGCTTCCGGGGCGATCTCGATACCGGTCAGGCGCATCGTCGGCGTCGCGCAGTGCAGGCCAAATCCCCCAACGCCGCAAAACAGATCCCACATATGCTGGACCGGCAGCGCGCGCACCCAGTCGCGGGCCGTGGCGTACAGCCGGCTGGCTACCGCCGGATTGGTCTGAAAGAAGCTTTGCGGGCGGATCCACAGCGGCACCCCATTAAAGACCTCCCCCAGCGCCTGCTGTTCGGTGAAGAAGATCTCCTGCTCGCCTTCCATGATTGCCATATGCACCGGCTGGATATTCGCCGTGATCACGCTGAGCTGCGGCAGCTGTGCCTGTAGCCACGGCAGCGCGGCGCGCAGCTGAGCCACCTTGGCCTCTGAGCGCAGCACGAAGCGCAGCATCATCTCCCCCTGCTGGCTGGCGGTCAGCAGCAGGTATTTCAGCTCCCCGCGTTTGCGCGCGACGTTGTAAGGTGTTAACCCGGCGCGGGCGATAAAGGGCTTCAGGGCAGCAAAAACCGGGGCAAACTCGGCGGGATAGAGCGGGCAGTCGGTGAGGTCCACCGGAGTGCCATCGCGGTGCAGCATCCCCAACAGCGGACGCTCAACGCTGCCGCTGACCACCATTTTAGCCTTGTTACGGAAAGCCGCCTCCGGCCCGCTGACCGGCTCGCCCCAGGCTGCGACCGGGATCGCCGCCAGCAGCGTGCGCAGATCGGCCATTTTATCGGCGAGCTGTTGCGGGACCGGCCGCTCCAGCCATTGACAGGAGCGGCAGCGGCCGGCGTCGTAGAGTGCGCAATGCATAATTGACCTTCAAAAATCCAGGGGCGGGGATTGTATCACCGTTATTGCAGGCGGAAAAAGCGACGGCAGTTCGCCGGCACGAACAGCAGCGTCAGAACCAGCAGATCCGGCAGTTTTTGCATCACCAGCGAGTGGAAAATTTCTCGTTTTGATTCCCCGGGAATGCTGAACAGCTCCGGATACCCGTAGCCCAGCGATGCCGCCCACAGGTAGCCGGCAGCGATAATCTGCGTCAGCAGATAGATCCAGCGCGCCCAGTTGCGCCCTTTCACCAGCGAGAAGGCGCACCAGATTTCGATAAACACCAGCGCCAGGCTGCCGAGAAAGACCAGCGTCAGGTTCCATGTCTGAACGCTGCGGTGTATGAATTCGTTCAGCCCCTGCAGGCCCAACAGATTAAGGATCATCAGCAGATCCAGGCCACGAATCAAAATAATAGCAAAGGCCGCCACCTGCACCAGCGCAGGGACGTTAAGGCGGGCATGCGATGAGCGAGTTTTCGTAAACAATCCCAACGTAATGTCTTCCATGAAAACGGCGCCACAGGGTGGCGCCGACCGGAGGCTGCTGTACCGATTTTAGGTGGTTCAGCCTTGTCTTGCACGCTGGATATCGCGCACTCGCTGCTTTTCTGCGCGGGCCATCAAATACCAGGCGATAAAACCAACAATACCGACCACGCCGAGGATGAGCGTCGCCAGGGCGTTGATCTCCGGGTTGACCCCCATGCGCACGCTGGAGAAGACCAGCATCGGCAAGGTCGTGGCCCCGGGACCGGAGACAAAGCTGGCGATCACCAGGTCATCCAGCGACAGCGTGAAGGCCAGCAGCCAGCCGGAGATCACCGCTGGCATAATCATCGGCAGCGTGATGACGAAGAAGACCTTCAGCGGCGCGGCGCCAAGATCCATCGCCGCCTCTTCAATAGAGTGGTCCAGCTCGCGCAGGCGCGAGGAGATCACCACCGCCACGTAGGCGGTACAGAAGGTGACATGCGCCAGCCAGATGGTCAACATGCCGCGGTCCGACGGCCAGCCGATGGCATGTCCCAGCGCCACGAACAGCAGCAGCAGCGAGAGACCGGTGATCACGTCCGGCATGACCAGCGGCGCGGTGATCATAAACGCGAAGCCGTTGGAGCCGCGAAAACGCCCAAAGCGCACCATCACCACCGCGGCGATGGTACCGAGGATCGCCGCCGCCGTCGCCGCGCAGGCGGCGATGGTCAGGCTCAATCCTACCGCGCTCATCATCGCATCATCGTGGAACAGTTCGCTATACCAGCGCGTCGACCATCCGGCCCAGACCGTTACCAGCTTCGAGCTGTTGAACGAGTAGATCACCAGCATCAGCATCGGGGCGTAGAGGAAGGTGAACCCGAGCACGAGGATCAGAATGCGCCACGGCGAGCGTACTACCGGCAAGTCGTTCATCCCTGCTCTCCCATCTGTTTTTGCTGGTGCTTGTGGAACCACATGATCGGCACGATCAGCAACAGCAGCATGACAATCGCCACCGCCGAGGCGACCGGCCAGTCGCGGTTGTTAAAGAACTCCTGCCACAGCACGCGGCCAATCATGATGCTGTCCGGCCCGCCCAGCAGTTCCGGGATCACGAACTCGCCGACCGCCGGGATAAACACCAGCATGGAGCCGGCGATAATGCCGCCTTTGGTGAGCGGGACGATCACCTGGAAGAAGGTCTTCAGCGGCCGGGCGCCGAGATCCAGCGAGGCCTCCACCAGCGAATAGTCGATGCGGGTCAGCGCGGTGTAGATAGGCAGCACCATAAACGGCAGATAGGCATACACGATACCGATGTACACCGCCAGGTTGGTGTGCAGGATCTCCAGCGGCTGATCGATAACCCCTAACCACAGCAGGAAGTTATTCAACACCCCGTTGCTCTTCAGCAGCCCCATCCAGGCATAGACGCGGATCAAAAACGAGGTCCACGACGGGAGGATCACCAACAGCAGCAGAATATTACGCGTCGACGGCTTGCTGTGCGCCACCGCCCAGGCCAGCGGATAGCCCAGCAGCAGGCAGCAGATCGTCGAGATACCCGCCACCTGCAGCGACTGGAGATAAGCTTCAAAATAGAGCGGATCGTCAGTCAACTGTAGGAAGTTGGCAAAGTTAAGCGTCAGCGTCAGCTGGCCGTCCGCCCACTCCATCAGCTCGGTGTAGGGAGGGATCGCCCGCGCCATCTCGGCAAGACTTATCTTGAACACGATCAGGAACGGTAGCATAAACAACAGGATCAGCCACAGATAGGGCAGCGCAATCACCAGCTTGCGGCCATGCGCCATCTGCAGGCGCGCCGCCCACAGCGCGAAGCCGCCCGGTTTTTTCGCCCCTGACGGGGATTCAACGGTATTCATCGCCCTCTCCTCACACCGTCAGCACAACGCAGCTGTCAGCATCCCAGCATAAACGCACCTCATCGCCCCAGGTGGGCGTCCCTTTCCGATGGCGGTGTTCATTCTGCAGCTGGGCGCTGATCATCTGCCCGCTTTGCAGGCGCACATGATAGATAGAGAGATCCCCCAGATAGGCGATATGAATCACCTCGCCGACGGCAAAATTGTAGCCGTCCGCCGGCGGTTCATCGCACAGCATGATCTTCTCCGGACGCAGCGCCACCCAGACCGGCACGTTGTCCACCACCGAGGCGTCGGGGTCGACCTTCAGCGGATGCATCAGTCCCGGCGAGCTTAGCACCAGACCGTCTTCCAGACGCTCCTTCACCAGCCCTTCAAAGACGTTCACCGAGCCGATAAACTCGGCGCTGTAGCGGGTAGTCGGGTGCTCGTAAATCTCTTCCGGTTCGCCAATCTGCACAAACTTGCCGCGATTCATGATGGCGATACGGCCCGCCATGGTCATCGCCTCTTCCTGATCGTGGGTCACCATCACGCAGGTCACGCCAACGCGCTCAAGAATATCCACCACCTCGAGCTGCATGCGATCGCGCAGCTTTTTATCCAGCGCCCCCATCGGTTCATCAAGCAGCAGCAGCTTGGGCCGTTTCGCCAGGCTGCGCGCCAACGCGACGCGCTGCCGCTGGCCGCCTGAGAGTTGGTGCGGCTTACGTTTGGCAAACTCCTGCATATGTACCAGGGCCAGCATCTCCTGCACCCGGGCGGTGATTTCCGCCTTAGGCAGGCGGTCCTGCTTCAGGCCGAAGGCAATATTCTGCTCAACGGTCATATGGGGAAACAGGGCATAGGACTGGAACATCATATTAATAGGCCGCTGATAGGGCGGCACGCGCGCCAGATCCACGCCGTCGAGCATAATCTGCCCGGCGGTCGGTTGTTCAAAGCCCGCCAGCATGCGCAGCAGCGTCGATTTCCCGCAGCCTGACGCGCCCAGCAGAGCAAAAATTTCGCCTTTGTAGATAGTGAGACTGACGTCGTCGACCGCATGCTGGCCATCAAACGACTTGGTTAAGTTACGGATTTCCAGTAGCGGGGTCAGCGCTTTGGGGGCTTTCGCCTGTGGGCGGGGCATTACGTCGTTCAATCGGGTGCTCTCCGGCAAAAAAACGATCACCATATGGTCCGGTGCCATACTTCGTGCTTAACAGTGCATTTGCACCATCCTGGTGCTTCTGCTCGCCGGGCGCGCTGCTATTTCCCGGCGAGTGCAGATCTGATTTGGCCCGTATTCGACGGGCCGTCAGGAATTATTTGCCGCTCTTCACTTTGGTCCACGCGCGGGTGCGCACGCGGTCAATCTTCGGATCCTGCACCTTCAGCGTGAACAGTTTGGCGAACACATCCGCTGGCGGATAAATCGCCGGGTTGTTACGGATAGTCTCGCTGACCAGCGGCGTGGAAGCCTTGTTGCCGTTGGCGTAGAACACCTGGTCGCTGATTTTGGCGATGACGTCCGGACGCATCAGATAGTTAAGGAACTGATAGGCTTCATCTTTATTCTTCGCGTCGGCCGGCATGGCAAAGACGTCAAAGAACGCCAGCGCGCCTTCCTTCGGAATAAAGTAGGAGACATTGACGCCGTTCTTCGCCTCTTTCGCGCGGTTGGCCGCCTGCCAGACGTCCCCTGCCCAGCCGATCGCCACGCAGATGTCGCCATTGGCAAGGTCGTTAATATATTGCGAAGAGTGGAAGTAGCGAATGTTCGGCCGCAGCTTCAGCAGCAGATCGGTCGCCGGGCCGGTGTAATCATCCGCTTTGCTGCTGTTCGGATCTTTGCCGAGGTAGTTCAGCACGGTGGCGAAAATCTCTTCCGGCGCGTCGAGGAAGGAGACGCCGCAGCTTTTCAGTTTTTCGAGGTTCTCCGGCTTCAGCACCAGATCCCAGCTGTCCACCGGCGCATCTTTGCCGAGAACGGCTTTCACCTTATCCACGTTGTAGCCAATGCCCGTCGTCGCCCACAGGTAAGGCATGGCGTATTTATTCTCCGGGTCATGCTTGGCGACCAGCTTCAGCACTTCGGGGTCAAGGTTCTTCCAGTTGGGCAGCTTACTTTTATCCAGCGGCTGGAACACGCCCGCCGCCAGCTGGCGTTCGAGGAAGCTTGCCGACGGCACCACCAGGTCGAAACCGGTGCTACCCGCCATTAATTTGCCTTCCAGCACTTCGTTGGAATCAAAAACGTCATACACCACTTTAATCCCGGTCTCTTTTTCGAAATTCGCTACCGTGTCCGGCGCGATATAATCAGACCAGTTATAAACATGCAGGGTTTTTTGTTCGGCGGCGAGCGAACCGGCAGAGACGGCCATCAGCGCACCCGTAACCAGACCTGTTAACCATTTTTTACCAAAGGCGGTCATATCTCTTTTCCTTCTCAACGCCCGTTAACTTACGGGCTCAAATATACGCATTTCTACGCATGCAAAAATCATGCATATTTTTTCATTGCCTGAGAAAAGGAGAGCGGATCTCTCCCGGAGTGGTTGCTCGCAACTGGAAGCATCGCCAGAATAACTGTAGCCAGAATAAGAGGCTATAGCCCAGGTAAAAAAACGCCTTTTATCAAATTTTTATGCAATAACGGTCTACGTGATAAGCCAAAACGGCCTGAATGGCGGTGAATAATGCTTTAAAGAAAGGTTAAATGCAGAATAAAAGCGGGTAATACGCAGCCGCTGCGGTAGTGGCTGCGCTAATTTTAGGCAGGTTTAGTGAAGAAAATGGTATTGCACGTTTTCCGCCGCAGGCTCTTCTTCTTCGCCTTTGTACAGCAGCTGATTTGCGCCGGCTTCGAGGATTACCATCGAGATCTGCTCTTCGCTTTGGCGGAAGAACCAGGCGAACTGCTCCATGGTCACCCCTGGGCCGATAGACAGCGACTGGCAAACCACCAGCTTGGGCAAATTATCGTCCTGAATGTCGATAAACGCCTTCACGGTTAACGAGCTGGCGTTGATGGCCGAGAGATCCGCCGACAGCGCCAGCAGGGCAGACGGCTTCACCTCCGCCAGGGCGGAAAAGAGCACCACGTTGTCCACCAGGTCAATTTTGGCATCAAAAATACCGTCGAAATTCTGCATATGCGGCAGGTGCAATGCCTGACAGGAATCGCACTCAAAAAAGCTGATGCCGATTTCGTCCAGCCAGCGACGTAGCGTATCCAGACCTGGAACGACCAGTGAATCCATAGTGCCTGTGACCTCTTACAGTGGAAAAACGACGCCATAGCTTACGCAAAAAAAGCGCCGCATACCATGGCCGTCTTGCATCCGGCGGTTAGCCGCCTATTTTCAAACAGAATTCCGGCGTCGCCTGGCGCTCGATCCAGGCGATCATCTTGCCGGCGACATCCACGCCGGTGGTGGTTTCCACCCCTTCCAGCCCCGGCGAGGCATTCACCTCCATCACCAGCGGCCCGCGGGCGGCGCGTAAAATATCGACACCGGCGGCGTCCAGCCCGAGAGTTTGCGTTGCCTTGATGGCAATGGCCCGCTCCTCGTCGCTAATCTGCGCCACCGTGGCCATGCCGCCGCGGTGCAGGTTAGAGCGGAAATCCCCCTCTTTCGCCCGCCGCTCGATCGCCGCCACCACCTCATTGCCGACCACCAGGCAGCGGATATCGCACCCTTTCGCTTCGGCAATGTATTCCTGCACCAGAATATGAGCGTTCAGTCCGCGAAAGGCGTCGATCACGCTCTCCGCCGCCTGGCGGGTCTCCGCCAGCACCACGCCGATCCCCTGGGTGCCCTCCACCAGCTTCACCACCAGCGGCGCGCCGCCCACCATGGCGATCAGATCGCTGGTGTCATCCGGGGAGTGAGCGATGCCGGTCAATGGCAGATCGATGCCCTGGCGCGCCAGCAGCTGCAGCGAGCGCAGCTTATCGCGAGCGCGGGTGATGGCGACCGACTCATTCAGCGGATAGCTTCCCAGGAGCTCAAACTGGCGCAGGGCCGCGGTGCCATAGTAGGTGATCGCCGAGCCAATGCGCGGGATCACCGCATCAAAGTGTGGCAGCTGACGCCCTTTGTAGTGGATCGACGAGGCCACCGGGCTGACGTTCATATAACAGGAAAGCGGATCGAGGATCTCGATCTGATGACCGCGCTGTTGCGCTGCTTCGCGCAGGCGCCGACATGAATAAAGCGTTCCATCCCGGGATAATATGGCAATTTTCATCCTGCACCTCTGCGAAAAGACCCGCTCTGGCGGGCCTCAGCTATCGAACACACTTTCACCTTTCCTGCGGCCGGCGGCGGATATCACCTGGCCGGAGCAGCAGTGTACACGTAATCAGCGCGTTGCCCACCCCTGCTTATGCAGATAGTCAAGAATAAACGGACGACTCTCTTTCACGATAGTGCGCCGGATATGGTCGCTCCAGGTATCGCGGCGGGCGTTGCTGCCGCGCGACAGATAATAGTGCGCCAGCTGTTCGTCATACTCCGCCAGCAGCGCGTTATCCAGCGGCTGATAGCGGTTCTCATGCACCAGCATGGCCGCCGGCATCCGCGGCTTGATATCCGGGTTATCCGCCGGCCAGCCAAGGCAAAGACCGAACAGCGGCAGGACGTGCTGCGGCAGCTCCAGCAGCTCTGTGACGGCCTCAATGCTGTTGCGCAACCCGCCGATATAGACGCCCCCTAGTCCGAGGGACTCGGCGGCGGTCAACGCGTTTTGCGCCAGCAGCGCCGTATCGACAACGCCGATCAGCAGCTGTTCCGCCAGCCCCAGCTGCGCCTGTGGGCAGATCTGCAGGTGGCGATTAAAGTCGGCGCAGAAGACCCAAAACTCCGCTGCCTGGGCGACGTGCTGCTGGCCGCCGGTCAGCGGGACCAAACGTTCACGCAGGGCCGGGTCAGTAATACGGATGATGGAGGTGCACTGTAAAAAACTCGAGGTAGATGCCGCTTGCGCGCTGGCGATAATCTCTGCGCGCTGTTCGTCGCTCACGGGGGCATCGGTGAAGTGGCGGATGGAACGGTGGCTGCGCAGCAGCTCAATGGTCGGCGTCATTACGTTTTTCTCTGTCAGACAAGGATTCAGGCTTTGGAGAGTGCGTTAACTGCGGGGCCACGATCTGCGCCATCCGCCACATAACGACGAGGGCGGCGGGGATCATCAGCACGATCCCGGCAAAGAGCATCACCAGCGCCGCGGTCGGGCTGGCAATGGGCGCAGGCAGCTGGACATACTGGTTAAGGGAGAGCCAGGCGAGGGTTAACAGCCCCATCCCGAGGATCTCAACCAGCAGTATGCTTTTCGGCAATGGGGCAAATTTTCGCATCACGCCTCTCCGGTTGATAAACGCGGCGCGCCAGCCAATTCCACCGCGCCGTCGGGCCAGTATACGGGTTTTGACAGTCCGACATTTATCAAACATAGCCGTAAACCATCGAAGTAAAAGGCAGAACCTTCTTTCCCTCCCCGCCCGTTCCAGGCATCATAAGCGCCATTCGCCATCCGGCTGAGGTTTAAGGAGAGAAGCAATGTTTACCGTTATTTTTGGTCGTCCAGGCTGCCCTTACTGCGTTCGCGCTAAAGAACTGGCAGAAAAACTGACCAACGAGCGTGATGATTTCAACTACCGCTACGTGGATATTCATGCCGAAGGCATCAGCAAAGCTGACCTGGAAAAAACCGTTGGCAAACCGGTTGAAACCGTGCCGCAGATTTTCGTCGACCAGAAACACATCGGCGGCTGCACCGATTTTGAAGCCTGGGCAAAAGAGAATCTCGGCCTGTTTGCCTGAGTCAATTTATTTGCTCGATGAATGACTGCGCCAGGTATCAAGCCAGGCGCAGATAAACAAAAAGCACAATGCCCCAAGCGCGCACCAGAACACGGCGCTCAACACCCACGCCATCTCCTGCCAGAACGTCCGGTGGGTCACGAAGAACAGCCGCATCGTCACCATGCAGACCGGCGCCGCCAGTATCGCGCCGAGCAAAGGACGCAGCACCCGCCGTCCGGGAGAGAGACAGCTCGCCGCCGCCCCTGGCAGCAAAAAGAAGAGCAGGCCCAGCTCCGGGTTGCCGCTGGCGCGAAATGCCCCTTTCATATGTAACAACAACGATAAGCACACCACAATGAACAGAACGAAGCCACAGATAATGCCGGCCCAACTACGCTCAGATTTCACCGTATCCTCCTGATGTTGCCTCTAACTCACGTCCACGTCGCCCAGTCAGATAAAGCATTTCGGCAGTCCATGCCAATAACTCCCCTACCAGCCTAAAAACGATTGTCACTAGCCGCCGCATCCAGGAAGGATTAAACTAGCGGTATATTTTTGCTGGTTATAACAGGGTGCCAGAATAGGTTCGCGACAACGCGAACGCCTGAGCAACCTTAGACCAAATAACCATTTCCTTCAACAACTTACTAGTAAATGAGAAGTTGGCTTTCGTGAATATAAACGTCGCAGATTTGTTAAACGGGAATTACATCCTGTTATTATTCGTTGTACTTGCATTAGGACTATGCCTGGGAAAACTGCGTCTCGGCTCAGTACAACTTGGTAATTCCATTGGCGTTTTAGTCGTTTCTCTATTATTAGGCCAGCAGCATTTCGCGATTAACACCGATGCCCTTAATCTCGGCTTTATGCTGTTTATATTTTGCGTTGGCGTAGAAGCCGGGCCCAACTTTTTTTCTATTTTTTTCCGCGACGGGAAAAACTACCTGATGCTGGCGCTGGTGATGGTCGGCAGCGCGATGCTGATCGCCATGATGCTGGGTAAAGTGTTCGGCTGGGATATCGGGCTCACCGCCGGTATGCTGGCAGGCGCCATGACCTCCACCCCGGTGCTGGTGGGCGCGGGCGACACCCTGCGCCATTTCGGCCTGCCCAGCGATCAGCTGGCGCAGTCGCTTGACCATCTGAGCCTCGGCTATGCCCTGACCTATCTGGTTGGTCTGGTGAGCCTGATCGTCGGCGCCCGCTATATGCCCAAGCTGCAGCATCAGGATCTGCAGACCAGCGCCCAGCAAATCGCCCGCGAGCGCGGCCTCGATACCGATTCCAAACGTAAAGTCTACCTGCCGGTGATCCGCGCCTACCGCGTCGGCCCGGAGCTGGTGGCCTGGGCGGATGGCAAAAATCTGCGCGAACTGGGTATTTACCGCCAGACCGGCTGCTATATTGAACGCATTCGTCGCAACGGTATTCTGGCCAACCCGGACGGCGACGCGGTGCTGCAGATGGGTGACGATATTGCGCTGGTGGGCTACCCGGACGCCCACGCCCGCCTCGACCCGAGCTTCCGCAACGGTAAAGAGGTGTTCGACCGCGATCTGCTCGACATGCGCATCGTCACTGAAGAGATTGTGGTCAAAAACCACAACGCCGTCGGCCGCCGCCTGGCGCAGCTCAAGCTTACCGACCACGGCTGCTTCTTAAACCGGGTTATTCGCAGCCAGATCGAGATGCCTATCGACGATAACGTCGTACTGAACAAAGGCGACGTGCTGCAGGTCAGCGGCGACGCCCGCCGCGTAAAAACCGTGGCCGACCGCATCGGCTTTATCTCCATTCACAGCCAGGTGACCGATCTGCTGGCCTTCTGCGCCTTCTTTATCGTTGGCCTGATGATCGGCATGATCACCTTCCAGTTCAGCTCCTTCAGCTTCGGCATCGGCAACGCCGCCGGCCTGCTGTTCGCCGGCATCATGCTTGGCTTCCTGCGCGCCAACCACCCAACCTTCGGCTATATCCCGCAGGGGGCGCTGAACATGGTGAAAGAGTTTGGTCTGATGGTGTTTATGGCCGGGGTCGGTCTCAGCGCCGGGGCCGGGATCAATAACGGGCTGGGCGCCGTCGGCGGCCAGATGCTGGCGGCAGGGCTTATCGTCAGCCTGGTGCCGGTGGTGATCTGCTTCCTGTTCGGCGCCTACGTGCTGCGCATGAACCGGGCGATGCTGTTCGGCGCCATGATGGGAGCCCGCACCTGCGCCCCGGCGATGGAGATCATCAGCGATACCGCGCGCAGCAATATTCCAGCGCTCGGCTACGCAGGGACCTACGCCATCGCCAACGTGCTGCTTACCCTTGCCGGGACGCTCATCGTGATCATCTGGCCAGGGCTACAATAATTTTTTGAGAAAAAAGCCGTCACAGGCAGAACTTTTTCTCAGGGCATCAGTCATAAGTAATGCCACTGCTTTTCTTTGATGTCCCCATTTTGTGGAGCCCATCAACCCCGCCACTTCGGTTCAAGGTTGATGGGTTTTTTGTTGCCTGCGTTTAGCCATTCCGGGTGAAACGTCGCTTCAGCGCCCCTCTTCCTGCGCCCTCTCCCCCGCCAGCTGCCCGACCATCATGCGGATTGCCGCCTTCGACAGCGGCGCGCGGTCGGTGACAAAGTGCAAGGTCATCCCTTCAATAAAGGCGTCGAGACCGCGGGCGGTATCGGGGGCAAACCATTGTTCCAGCGTCTGCTGGCTGCGCCGCATCCAGTTCTGCATCACCGCCTTCAGCGCCGGCTGACTGCTGCAGAACGCGTACAGCTGGTACATCAGCTCCATATTGCGCGCCGTGGTCATCTGGGCGCTGAAGATCAGATCCGCGATGGCATCGCAGGCTTGTTCCCGGTTCGTTACCCCGACGAAGCCTTGCTGATACTGCGCCGACATCTCGGCGGTAAACAGGCTGAACGCCTCCTCAATTAACGCCTCAATGCCGCTGAAATAGTAGGTCAGCGATCCCAGCGGCACATTCGCGCAGGTGGCGATTTTACGGTGCGTCACCGCATGGATGCCGTGCGCCGCGATGGTATCCAGCGTCGCCTGCAGGATGCGCTCGCGGCGCTGCGGATCGTTTGGTCTACGGGCCATGATTTTCCTCTTCCGGTTTATGTACAAATGTACACTTACTTGCTACTGTTGTCTTCACTCTTCTCCTTTAAGGCGTTTACGGATGACGACGCAATCCTCGCGCAGAGCGCTGCAGCTTCGGCTATGGGCGCTGTTTATGTTCTTTTTCATCCCCGGCTTGTTAATGGCCTCCTGGGCCACCCGCACGCCGGCGATCCGCGATCTGTTGGCGCTATCCACCGCAGAGATGGGCGTGGTGCTGTTTGGTCTGTCGGTGGGGTCGATGAGCGGTATTCTCTGCTCGGCGTGGCTGGTGAAGCGCTTTGGTACGCGCAAGGTCATCCGCACCACCATGTCCTTCGCCGTGCTTGGCATGCTGGTGCTCAGCCTGGCGCTGTGGGTCACTTCCGCCCCGCTGTTCGCCTTCGGTCTGGCTATCTTCGGCGCCAGCTTCGGCTCCGCAGAGGTCGCTATTAACGTCGAAGGCGCGGCCATCGAGCGGGAGATGAATAAAACGGTGCTGCCGATGATGCATGGCTTCTACAGCTTTGGCACCCTGTTCGGCGCCGGGGTGGGCATGGCAGTGACCGGATTCGGTCTGCCGGCCGCCCCGCACATCCTGGCGGCTGCGCTGGTGGCTATCCTGCCCATCGCCATTGCTATCCGCGCCATTCCCGACGGCACCGGTAAAAATGCCGCCGAAGTCGCCCACGGTGAGGCGAAAGGTCTGCCGGTGTGGCGCGACGCGCAGCTGCTGCTGATCGGCGTCATTGTCCTGGCGATGGCCTTTGCCGAAGGCTCGGCCAACGACTGGCTGCCGCTGCTGATGGTGGATGGCCACGGCTTTAGCCCCACCTCCGGCTCCCTGATTTATGCCGGTTTCACCCTCGGCATGACGCTGGGCCGCTTTACCGGCGGCTGGTTTATCGATCGCTACAGCCGGGTGGCGGTGGTCCGCGGCAGCGCAGTGATGGGCGCCCTCGGCATAGGCCTGATCATCTTCGTCGATAACCCCTGGGTGGCGGGCATCTCGGTGCTGCTGTGGGGCATTGGCGCCTCGCTCGGCTTCCCGCTGACCATCTCCGCCGCCAGCGATACCGGGCCGGACGCGCCCAAGCGCGTCAGCGTGGTGGCGATCACCGGCTATCTCGCTTTCCTCGTCGGGCCGCCGCTGCTGGGTTTCCTCGGCGAACACTTCGGCCTGCGCAGCGCCATGATGGTGGTGCTGGGTCTGGTGATGGTGGCGGCGCTGGTCGCCCGCGCGGTGGCTAAGCCACAATCTGAACCCGTTATGGAGAACAGCTAATGAGCATCAAACTGATTGCGGTGGATATGGACGGCACCTTTTTAAGCGATGCCAAAACTTATAACCGGCCGCGCTTCCTCGCCCAGTACCAGCGAATGCGCGAACAGAATATTCGCTTCGTGGTTGCCAGCGGCAACCAATATTATCAGCTGATCTCCTTTTTCCCGGAGATCGCCCATCAGATCGCCTTCGTGGCGGAAAATGGCGGCTGGGTGGTGAGCGGCAATGAAGACGTCTTCAACTGCCAACTGCCGGTTCACCACTTCAACGCCGTGGTCGACCATCTGCAGACGTTGCCGAATATCGAAATCATCGCCTGCGGGAAGCGCAGCGCCTACACCCTCAATCGCTACAACGACGCGCTGAAGACGGTGGCGGCGAAGTATTATCACCGCCTAGAACTGGTGGATGATTTTAACCATCTCGATGACACCATCCTCAAATTTGGTCTCAACGTGCCAGACAGCCTGATCCCGGAAATTCAGCCGAAGCTGCACGCGGCGCTGGGGGACATGGTCACCGCGGTGGCCACCGGCTACGGCAGCATCGACTTAATTATCCCGGGTGTGCACAAAGCCAACGGGCTGCGCATTTTGCAGCAGCGCTGGGGCATTGAGGATCACGAGGTAGTGGCGTTCGGCGACAGCGGCAACGATATCGAAATGCTGCAGCACGCCGGGTTTGGCTTTGCCATGGCCAACGCCCGGGAAGACGTCAAAGCCGTCGCCCGCTATCAGGCGCCGCATAACAACGAAGAAGGTGTCCTGCAGATTATTGATAAGGTGTTGGATCGCGAAGCGCCGTTCGCCTGATAAGACCCGGATGCGAGCGCATCCGGGTTGAAAACAACTACCCCTGCTGCGAATTGCCGACGCTTTTATCTTTCAGAAAGTAAATCATCAGCCCCAGCCATAGTACCCCACCCAGCAGGTTAAACAGGCTGAACAGCCCGTTGCCGCCCAGCTCGTAAGCATGTTTGCTGAGCTCGATGCCGACGGTGAAGATCAGCATCTGCAGCATTCCCATCGCCGCCGAGACCGTGCCTTTACTCATCTCGCTGGCGAACAGGGTTAAACGCACCAGGCCGGCGTTCGCGAGGCCAATCCCGAAGGCGTAGAAGCTCAGACCGGCCGTCATCCACAGATAAGCGTGGGAAGAGACCACGGTCGCCGCCGCAGAGAGGATCAGGCCAAACATGATCGGCCAACCGCCCATGATAATCAGCGAGCGCACGGTCCGGCGCGCAGTCAGGCGCGCCAGCACCAGGTTGCCGGCAATCAGCGCCCCGAAAATCGGCACCTGCAGCATGCCGTACTCATAGCTGGTGGCCTGTTCGCCGCTGATAATAATCACCGGCGACTGGGCAATCCACGCCAGCAGCGGCAGGCTGACAAAGCCGGTGGCCAGCGCGCCGGCGACGAAGCGCAGGTTCTTCAGCACCAGCCGATAGTCGCGGCCCAGCTCTTTCACCGACAGCTTTTCGCCCAGCCGCGTCGCGGTCTCCGGCATCGCCCGCTGCAGGCCGAAAAACGAGATGGCCGCCAGCACGGCGAACAGGACAAACATCATCTCCCACGGCAGGACATGCACCCAGGCGGCGCCCACCAGCGGCCCCAGCAGCGGGGCAATCAGCGCCACGTTAGCCATCAGGGCGGTGATTTTGATACACACCGCCTCCTCAAAGGACTCCTGTATCGCCGCATAGCCCACCGCGCCAATAAAGCACAGGCTGATCCCCTGCAGGAAGCGCAGCAGGGTAAACTGCTCAATGGTCTGCGCCAGCAGCGTCGCCAGGCAGGTGACGATGAACCATACTACGCCAGTCAACATCACCGGACGGCGGCCAATACGATCCGACAGCGGCCCCAGCAGCCACTGTAAAAACATGCCGCCTGCCAGATAGGCAGTCATTGAGGTAGGTACCCATTCGTTGCCCACCTGAAATTCCTGCACCACGGCTAACATGCCCGGCTGAATCATATCGTTGCCGATATAAGTGGAAAACTCGTACAGCACCAGACATAACGGGAACAACAGCGCCTGCCTTCCGAGGCGGCGGCCTGAAAGCGAATAATTTTGCATGAAATCTCTTATCTATCAAAAATCGCGCAAAGTGTAATGAAACTCCCGGCGCGGAGATAGTGAATTGTGGGTGACACCGCACAATATTACGAGCCGTGCGCCATCGTCCTGCCTCTCCCCTGTTATTCAGCCTGTGTATATATTCCGTTTATGTTTCAGCAATGTGACAAACGATATACTGACGTTTTTCAGGCTGTTAGCCGTAGACTTTATGGTAGTGGATTTCATAACAACCTGATCTTTAAGACAATGCCGCCTTTATCTCCGCACCGCTTTTATTTAGGGTAGGCGGCTTAATTGCTATCGGACCAACGAGCCTGGAAGTCTATGCTGGAAAATATTAACTATGCGCTGTTCGCCCTGCTCAACGCGACGCCTGCCTCGCCGCAGTGGGCCATTGAGATGGCGATCTTCATCGCTAAAGATCTGATTCTGATCGTACCTCTGCTGGTGGTGACATTGTGGCTGTGGGGGCCTGCCCAGCGGCAGATGGTGTTTAAGCTGATGCTGGCGCTGACGATCAGCCTGACCGTGTCGTGGGCGATCGGCCACCTCTATCCGCACGATCGGCCGTTTGTCGCCGGCGTAGGCTATAACTTCCTGCACCACGCGGCGGACGACTCCTTCCCCAGCGACCATGGCACCGTCAGCTTTACCTTTGCCCTGGCCTTCCTGTTCTGGCATCGCCTGTGGTCCGGCGCCCTGCTGATGGCCATTGCCGCCGCCATCGCCTGGTCCCGTGTCTATCTCGGCGTGCACTGGCCGCTGGATATGGTCGGCGGGCTGCTGGCCGGGATGTGCGGCTGCCTTGGCGCGGCGCTGATCTGGCATACGTTCGGCCCGGCGCTATACCATCAGCTGCAGCGGCTGTATCGTCTCTGCTTCTCCTTGCCAATCCGCAAAGGTTGGGTGCGCGGCTAAACGCCGCCGTCGCTGCGGCCACCGCGTGACTAACCCGCAAGCGACAGGTAAAATCCCGCTAACGCCCTGCCCCCGCAGGGCGATTTTAGCGCAGAGGGAATATGGAAACTCGCCGTGACGAACGTATCAGTCAGCTCATTCAGGCACTTAAACGCAGCGATAAGCTGCATCTGAAAGAAGCCGCTTCCCTGCTTGGGGTGTCGGAAATGACCATTCGTCGCGACCTCAATGGCCACAGCGGCCCGGTTGTGCTGCTCGGCGGATACATTGTGCTGGAGCCGCGCAGCGCCACCCATTATCTGCTCAGCGATCAAAAAACCCGGCTGGTCGAGGAAAAACGCCGTGCCGCTCGCCATGCGGCCGCGCTGCTGGAGGCCCATCAGATGGCCTTCTTCGACTGCGGGACCACCACGCCGTGGATTATTGACGCCATTGACGATGCCCTGCCCTTCACCGGCGTCTGCTACTCCCTGAACACCTTTCTGGCCCTGCAGGAAAAACCCCAGTGCCGCGCGGTCCTGTGCGGTGGGGAGTTTCATGCCAGCAACGCGATTTTTATGCCGCTGAGCCTTGAGGATACCCTCAGCCATCTGAGCCCTGATATCGCCTTTTACTCGGCGGCGGGGATCGACTGCGAGCAGGGGGCGACCTGCTATAACCTGGAAGAGCTGCCGGTTAAGCACTGGGCGATGCGTCACGCGCGCTATCACGTGCTGGTGGTCGATCACAGCAAGTTTGGCAAAGTGCGTCCGGCGCGCATGGGGGCGTTAGCGAAATTTGACGTGATTGCCAGCGATATCTGCCCGGATGATGAGCTGGTCGCGCTGGCGAAGGCGCAGCAGATTTCCCTACTGTATTGAAGCGTCGCTGCCCGCGCCCCGCAGGGCGCGGGCAGGCATCAGGAGAACCAGCTGCCGAACCAGCCGTGCAGTTTCATCAGCACGAAGTCGATCATCCGGCTGAAGAAGCCGCCCTCTTTTACCGACTCCATGACAATCAGCGGACGCTGTTCAATGGTTTTATCATTTAGCTTAAAGTCGATAGTCCCGACCACCTGCCCCTTCTCCAGCGGCGCGGTAAGCTGCGGCTGATTTAAGGTATAGCTGGCTTTCAGGTTTTTCAGCTGGCCCTTCGGCAAAGTGATAGAGCCCGCCTCGCCAGCCCCCAGTTTCGCTTCATTGCTATCGCCAAACCACACGCGCTGGGTAACGAAGGTGGCATCTGGTTTAATCGGCGTCACGGTTTCAAAGAAGCGGAAGCCCCAGGTCAGCAGTTTTTCTGACTCGTTAAAGCGAATGCGGTCGGTTTTGGTCCCCAGCACCACGGCGATCAAACGCATATCACCCTGAGTGGCCGAGGAGACGAGGTTATAGCCGGCCCCGGCGGTGGTCCCGGTTTTCACGCCATCGGCGTTGAGGTTGCTGCTCCACAGCAGGCGGTTGCGGTTCGGCTGGCGAATTTTATTGAAAGTGAACTCTTTCTCTTTATGTACCGCGTACTCTTCCGGTACGTCGTGGATCATCGCTTTGGTCAGCAGCGCCATATCGCGGGCGGTGCTGAACTGCCCCGGCGCGTCAAGGCCGTGGACGGTCATAAAGGTGGTGTTGGTCAGCCCCATCTTTTTGGCGTAGCCGTTCATCAGGCTAACGAAAGCGTCCTGGCTGCCCGCTACGTAGTCAGCAATCGCAATGCTGGCGTCGTTACCGGACTGAATGATGACCCCTTTGTTCAGATCTTCTACGGAAACCTGCATGCCAGGCTTGAGGAACATCACCGATGAGCCGCGCAGCGCCGGGTTGCCGGTCGCCCAGGCATCGCGCCCAACGGTCACCATATCGGTCAGTTTGATTTTTCCCGCTTTTATTGCCTGCCCTACCACGTAGCTGGTCATGATCTTCGTCAGACTGGCCGGGTCGAGTTTTTCATCGGCATTGCCTTCGCTGAGCACCTTCCCGCTGGCATAGTCCATCAGGATCCAGGCGCGAGCGTCAATTGAAGGGGCGTCGGGGAGTTGTTCCGCAGCCTGCACCGCAGGTGCGACAAGAAATAACAGCGCGCAACCTGCCGCGAGGCCGCGAAGGGAAAAAGCGTCATGCATCATAAGAGCCACCCAAGTATCCTTTCCAAACAAAATATGCCGCGCCACTCTGACCGCGCCGCAGCAACCGGTGAGTAAAGCGTACAAATGACCTTAAAGAAACAGCGAGTTGGTAAAGTTTTTAAAGTTTACGCAATAACATGCCGCTGTGCTTTAATCAGAACAATTTTTTTGATCGTAATCGCCTTAATGTTAACTTTATTATGGCAAGAAAAAAATCGCCTTTCAAAACCAATTAGTCACCGAAATTTCAATGATATAGCTCACTTGCCTTCGGGAAAAATGCTACTAAAGAGAGGTCGCAAGCGTGTCTTTCATTGTGGTTTGCCTGGTTATAGATTCACATTATGGCGGGAGCGTGTGGGGTAAGCGAAAGCCTGGCCAGTGATATCCAGTCGCCTCGCCCCCCTTCACCTGAGAACCGGGGATGGTTGTTACTGCTGATACCCTTCACAAAACTCAAAATGTCGGCCCGGTTGCATTCCATGAGGCCCAGTTCAACTTCCGAACTCACAATAACCACATCTGACTTGCTGCTGTAGAAGTCTCAGACGCTTAAATATAAACCTGAAGGTTCTGTAGGCCCTATTTACGCCTGAAATGCAGTTGAGAACTCCCGGGCTATGCTTGAGACGGTCATTACGCCCGTCTCAGGAAATTAGCAACAACGCCCGCACTTTTCTCTCCATCGGGCCTGCCCGATCGCCATGTTCAGCAGGGCTTCGATTGCCATAGCATTCCGCCGATGGAGGCGCAATATCCTTGATAAAGCATATCAATCAGCTATCCCCCCTATACGCCACCATCAGGGATTGAGGTCAGGAAGGGAGAGCCTCCCGCTAATGATATGAATTATTCGCCCACTGGATAAGCAGGCAGACGGCTTTCCTGTTTTAGTCGGCATATCGGTAAAAGATAGTTTATCGGGCTATTTTCCCTTTCCGTATTACACAAGTAAGAAAAATAGCACATCGATAAGGATGGATTCCTGGTCATTAAATACAGTATAGTTTCCCCTGCAATCTTTATGGAAGCGGGTAGCTCACCCGCAGTTATTCCATAAATTAAGATTCGCATATTGTGTTGAAAATGGCATATCCCTTTATGCGTGTAATTACACCCCAGCCTGTCGCTGGGCTTTTTTTTCAAGGCGACTCTGGATGGTGATAAATTTTACAAATACATTCATAACAGCGCATCCACAGCCGTAGCCTTTACAGAAGTATTGCTCTCAAAACCCCGGGCCGCTCTGATTCTGTTGCCCGTTATTAATCACGCCGGTTTGATGAAAAGGTTAACATCTCTTCCCGGGTAATCTCCTACCCTTCTCGTCCGATGCCATATCGAGCTCTACGACTTGCTCTTCCAGACTGCAGTTCGCCAGTGCTTCTTTTATCCCTATTTCGTTTTGCAGGGATGTTTTGATAGCACCTCGATAGTATGCTGGCCATCCTTATCAGTCATTCATTTTAACCGCCTTTTTCAAATCCTTCCGGGGAAAGTAAAGTCCTCTACCAGGCTCTGCTCGTTTAACGCTATAGATTCAAATACTGATTATTGCATTATATACCACTTACCCCCGCAGTGATTACCCAGGTAAGATAAATAGCACAAAAGTAAGGGTGGATTCCTGGTTATTTAATACAGTATATTTCCCATGTAGTCTGTATGGAAGTTGATGGTTACCTTTGGTTAACCCATACTTCGAGACTCGAATATTATCTTGAGAACAGCATGCAACCCTGAGTAAATTTACTCCCCAGTGCCAGTCACTGGGTTTTTTTTGCTATTTTTCAGAATATCTTCCAGCCAGTTGGCGCCTCTCATGGTCTATTTTTTCTGGGTGGGATGAAAAAGATGTATATCCGATCGATAAAAACAACAGTTCATCCCTGTAAAAATATAATTCTTTCACTAACTTTCTATTTATTAATATTAACCTGTGTTCCTCAGATGATTGCGATGCAATAATCAGCATCAAATTATACCCTCAGGCGACATTGAGATTTTAACCGAGACGGAGAGGGAGCGTTTTTATAGATGCGCGCATGATTTAAATCTTTAATTATCAATAAGATACACCACAATCACGCCCTTTCCTTCGTAGCGTAACACCCTATAGATATTACTCCTGTAAAATAGTAAAAACACTTTCCGGGCCCTGTGACCCAGGAGTGCCCCTGGCTGAAGGGAGTAAGCATAAAAACCTTTAATAACAGCCAAATAAAAAAGCTTGCCGGATTTTTAACTTTATCCCAACATGATCGCCGATCGCGCTGCAACAGCAGTGAAACAAACTCAGGAGCGAAAATGATTACACTGTGGGGACGTAATAACTCGACCAACGTGAAGAAAGTACGCTGGGTGCTGGAGGAGCTGGATCTGCCTTATCAGCAGATCCTCGCCGGGCTGGAGTTTGGTCTCAACCATGACCCGGAATATCTGGCGATGAACCCGAACGGGCTGGTGCCGCTGTTAAAGGACGATGCCACCGGGGTGGTAGTGTGGGAATCAAATACGATTATTCGCTACCTGGCGGCCCAGTATGGCGTTGACCGTCTGTGGCTTGCCGCGCCGGCGCAGCGCGCGCAAGGGGAAAAGTGGATGGATTGGTCCAACGGCACCCTCTCACCCGCCCATCGCCCGGTATTAATGGGCCTGGTGAGAACGCCACCGGAGCAGCGCGACCCGGCGGCCATCGCCGCGGGGATCAGCGCCTGCGAAGCGCTGTTCGCCATGCTGGATGACGAACTGGCCAAAATGCCGTGGCTCTCCGGCGAGCAGTTCGGCCTTGGCGATATTGCCGTCGCTCCCTTCGTCTACAATCTGTTGTCGATCCTCGACAGCTGGCAACCGCGGCCCCATCTGCAGCGCTGGTATCAGCAGATTAGCCAACGTCCTGCCTGGCGCGAAGTAGTGCAGATCCCGGTGACCTGAGGCTAAGCCTCGGGACTCAACCGCAATAGCTCGCCGTTAGACTCGTCGGTTAAAACGTACAGATAGCCGTCGGGTCCCACGCGAACATCGCGGATGCGTTTTCCGCGCGCCTCCAGTAATCTCCCCTCCTCGCGGACCTGATTACCGTCCACCGCCAGGACAATCAGCGATGTCTCCTTCAGCGCGCCGATAAACAGCTTATGCTGCCACTGGGGAAAGGTCGGCGCCGAATAAAAGGCCATCCCGCTCACCCCGGGAGAGACCGGCCAGACATACAGGGGAGGTTCGGTCCCCGGAACCGTTTTGCCTTTTGCTTCCGGAATGGGCAGGCCGCTGTAGTTAATACCGTGCGTCGCCAGCGGCCAGCCGTAATTTTTCCCCGCCTGCGGAATATTAATTTCATCTCCGCCGCGCGGGCCATGCTCGTTCAGCCACAGCGCCTCGCTCCAGGGATTCATCGCCATGCCCTGCGGATTACGGATGCCGTAAGCCCAGATCTCCGGCCTGGCGTCAGCCCGGCCGACAAAAGGGTTATCCGGCGGTACACCTCCGGTCTCCGTCAGGCGGACCACTTTCCCCTGCAGCTTGCTGAGATCCTGGGCGGTGGCGCGCTGATTATTTTCGCCCAGCCCGATAAACAAATATCCTTTGCCGTCGAACACCAGCCTGCCGCCAAAATGATTGCCGACGGAGAGCTTCGGCTGCTGGCGAAAGACCACGGTAAAGTTCGTCAGCTGCGTGGCATCCTCGCTCAACCGCCCATAGCCCACCGCGGTGCCCGCCTTACCGCTGGCGTCGCTTTCCGCATAGCTCAGCCACACCCGCCGCGACTGGGCGAAATCCGGGGCCAGCGCCACGTCCAGTAGGCCACCCTGGCCGTTGGCCCATACCTGCGGCACGCCGGCTATCGGCGCCGACAGACCTTTGCCCGGCTGCCAGCGCTTGAGCTCGCCGCCGCGCAGGGTGATCAGTATGCCCTGATCGTCAGGCAGAAAGGCCATGCCCCACGGCTGGGCCAGCCGGTTTTGCAATACCTCCACCCGCACCGCGGCCTGGCTCAGGGCTGGTAGCGCTAAGGCGCTCAATATCAACAGCAGTGGGATCGGACGCATGGCATTCTCCTTTCGTCAGCTCTGGGCTAAAGGGTAGCCAGCGGGGAAATTTGCGCGGGGATTTTTACATAACCTTTAACAGGGGAAGCGTTCACTTCCCCTGGGTTTCAGCCGATCAGGCATGAGTGATTGGCGCCAATTTATTCAATTTATGAATATTTGAGGTCAATCCTGTCAGACAGCGTTCTAGCTTCTCTACGTTAACAGCGATGTATAGCGGACAATCATGATGCCCGCTCATCAGGCATAGTGCAGCGGCGGCGACCGATTCGCCGGCCAGGCGAAGGACATCCCTCTCCTCCGGTGAAATGGCATTCTGCAGGCGCGGCGCCTGCGCATGCATTTCACGGCAAAGCTCAAACAAGTTATCACGCAGATGGTCATTTTCGCTGACTGACATGTAGCCTTTGGCCTTTCGCAGTTGCAGATAGGCGTCAATATCGATATTGGCGTTAATAAGCTTCTGCAGAAGGTGGCGGTATAGTCTGTCAACGGTCATCACGGTTCCTCCTCTGTCGTCCTTTACCCTTTCCATAATACGGTTATTTTTTGTGCAAAATGATGCGCCAGGTCAATAATCCCCAGTTCTTTAACATCATTTACAATGTGGCAACTTTAACGCATTGTAGGGTGTATAACAAAAATAATGTTATACGATCACAATTAATTTCAATCTGAAATTAATAAACAGGAAATGGCAATAAGAGACAAAATTAGTGCAGCAATGATCACAATACCTCATATGACCTGTTGCGCCATCGTCAATTAGGATGTCATAACAAATAGTTAATGTAATACGTATAACATGTCAGGAAAACAGCGAACGCGGCCCGCGGATCGCTGAAATTCTCTCTGCCCATTTGCAAGGAACTGAAACATGACGTCCGGTAAAAGAAACTACCTTCTGTTGAGTCTTTTCGATTTCCTCTACCTGTTCGCCTGGTCGTCGACCATGGCTTTCTTCGTTATCTGGACCACCCAGCATCTTGGCATCAGCGCCACGAAGACCGGGCTGCTTTACTCGGTCAACGCCTTTATCGCCCTGCTGATGCAGCCTTTCTTCGGCTTTATCTCTGACAAGTTCGGCCTGAAAAAACGGCTTATCTGGCTGCTGGTCGCCCTGCTCCTGCCGGTGGGCCCCTTCTTTATCTACGTTTACGCGCCGCTGCTGGTGCACAACTTTTGGTTTGGCGCCTTGCTGGGAGGGATCTATCTGGGGATCATCTTTAACTCCGGCTGCGGAGTAATCGACTCTTATATCGATAAGATTTCCCGGCGCTATCAGTTCGAATATGGTCGTGTACGGATGTGGGGCTCGTTAGGCTGGGCAGCGGCGGCCTGGATTGTGGGTAAATATATCGACAGCAATCCTAATCTGGCCTTCTGGCTCGCCAGCCTCGCCATTGTCATCGCCGCCATCTGCTTTATGCTAACCAAAATTGAATTAACCGACGCCGATGTGGCGCGAAGCGAATCGCTGAAGGTCTCTCATGCCCTTGAGCTGGCGAAGAATGGTCAGTTCTGGATGCTGCTGCTCTTTACCCTGTTCGTCACGCAGATTTACGACACCTACGATCAGCAGTTTGCCCAGTACTTCTCGCTACAGTTCCCGACGCCGGAGGAAGGCAACCGCTGGTACGGGATCCTCGCGTCTATTCAGGTCTGCGGTGAAACCCTGTTCCTCTGCCTGATGCCATGGTTTGTTAACCGGACCGGCGCCAAATGGGCGCTGATCATCGCCGGGCTGATCATGTCGGTACGTATTGTCGGCTCAGCCGTGCCCCTCGGCCCGGTGTGGATTGGGGCGGTGAAAATGATGCATGCTCTGGAGAAGCCGTTGATTCTGGTATCGGTCTTTAAATTCATCGCCGCCAACTTCGACCACAAGCTCTCTTCGACGGTCTATTTGCTGGTGCTGTTCGTCGCCTCGATCGCCACCGCTATTTACTCTCCGCTGGCAGGCTATCTGTACGATACCATTGGCTTCGCCAACACCTATCTGATTCTCGGCAGCGTCGCCGGGCTCTTTACCCTGATCTCTATTTTCACGCTGCAGGATAAGCGCGAGCCGAAAAAAACCGGCGCCACCCCCTCCGCAGCCATTAACCCGGCGCAATAAGTCTCTGCCCGGCAGCCACGCCGGGCTTGAGCCGCCTGTGCGCACGGCTTGTCAGAAGCGTGTCCCGCCCCTCTGCTCCGGGGCGTGTGGGATCCGCTCTGGCGGTGGGGGGCGTAAAAGACAGGTCGGGGGCGCTTTTTCACCATTAACCGCGACGGAGCTATACTCTTTTTCGCAAAGATCTGTAGAATTCCTGCCCTGACCATTCCAATAATTGAACACTTTTTAAGCTATGAGCAATGTCACGCATCAGCCGAAAATCGGCTTCGTCTCCCTGGGCTGCCCGAAAAACCTCGTGGACTCAGAGCGTATCCTGACCGAACTGCGCACCGAAGGTTATGACGTCGTACCGACCTACGACAACGCCGATATGGTGATCGTTAACACCTGCGGCTTTATTGATAGCGCTGTGCAGGAATCGCTGGAAGCGATCGGCGAAGCGTTGAAAGAGAACGGCAAGGTAATCGTCACCGGCTGTCTCGGCGCGAAAGAGGATCAGATCCGCGAAGTGCATCCGAAGGTGCTGGAGATCACCGGTCCGCACAGCTATGAGCAGGTGCTGGAGCATGTCCATCATTATACGCCGAAGCCGAAGCACAACCCGTTCCTGAGCCTGGTGCCGGAACAGGGGGTTAAGCTGACGCCGCGCCACTACGCCTACTTAAAAATTTCTGAAGGCTGCAACCATCGCTGCACCTTCTGCATCATCCCGTCCATGCGTGGCGATCTGGTGAGCCGTCCGATTGGCGAAGTGCTGGCCGAAGCCAAACGCCTCGCTGACGCCGGCGTGAAAGAGCTGCTGGTGATTTCGCAGGACACCTCTGCCTACGGCGTCGACGTCAAGCACCGCACCGGCTTCCACAACGGTATGCCGGTGAAGACCAGCATGGTCAGTCTGTGCGAAGAGCTGGCGAAGCTCGGCATCTGGGTACGCCTGCACTATGTCTACCCGTACCCGCACGTTGACGATGTGATCCCGCTGATGGCGGAAGGCAAGATTCTGCCGTACCTCGATATTCCGCTGCAGCACGCCAGCCCGCGTATTCTGAAGCTGATGAAGCGTCCAGGTTCTGCGGACCGTCAGCTGGCGCGCATTAAGCAGTGGCGTGAAATTTGCCCGGATCTGACCCTGCGCTCCACTTTTATTGTGGGCTTCCCGGGCGAAACGGAAGAAGATTTCCAGATGCTGCTCGACTTCCTGAAAGAGGCGCGTCTCGACCGCGTCGGCTGCTTCAAGTACAGCCCGGTTGAAGGCGCTACCGCCAACGAGCTGGCGGACCAGGTGCCGGAAGAGGTGAAAGAAGAGCGCTGGAACCGCTTTATGCAGCTGCAGCAACAGATCTCTGCCGAGCGTCTGCAGGAGAAAGTGGGGCGCGAAATCTTGGTGCTGGTAGATGAAGTTGATGAAGAAGGCGCCATTGGCCGCAGCATGGCCGACGCTCCGGAAATCGACGGCGCGGTGTACCTGAACGGCGAAACCCGCGTTAAGCCGGGCGACGTGGTGCGGGTGAAAGTCGAGCATGCCGACGAATACGACCTCTGGGGAACCCGGGTCTAGTCCAGCTTCCCGGATAGCGGCTTAGCGCATTCCACGGCCTACGGGGTCCTCCCGTAGGCTCACCCCCCAGGTCCGCGCAAGCGCAGCGCCACGGGCAAGCATTGATTACCTTCCAGGCAGCCCTGTTGCGCCGTTATTTTGCTGCGCCATAAGAGACATAACGCAGACGATTAACCGGGAGCGCAAACTACGCTGAAGCCACAGATAACATAAAGGACTTTCCAGCGATGCTTCGCCTCACCCTGGCCCTCTCCCGGGAGGAGAGGGAACCGTCCGGCGGTCGTTTCCGCCTCACACCGCTCCCTGCGCCATGAGAGACCTAACACAGAAAATTATCCGGAAGCGCAATGTGCGCTTAAGCCGCAGATAACATAAAGGACTCCCGGCGGAGCTTTCCCTCATCCTACCCCTTTAACTTCGGATCCAGCGCATCGCGCAGGCCATCTCCCAGCAGATTAAACGCCAGCACGGTCACGAAAATCGCCACCGCCGGAAAGAGCGCCACGTGCGGAGACATCACCATATCCGCCCGCGCTTCGTTGAGCATCGCGCCCCACTCCGGGGTGGGCGGCTGCGCGCCGAGGCCGAGAAACGACAGACTGGCCGCCGAAATAATCGATACCCCAATGCGCATGGTGAAATAAACCACGATCGATGACACCGTCCCCGGCAGAATATGGTTGAACAGAATGGTGGCGTCGCTGGCGCCGATGCTGCGCGCCGATTCAATAAAGGTCTGCTGCTTCAGAACCAGCGTATTGCCGCGCACCAGACGAGCAAACGCCGGGATCGAGAAGATCGCCACGGCGATGATCACGTTGGCCATCCCGCTGCCCATGACGGCGACCACCGCGATCGCCAGCAGGATCCCCGGAAAGGCGAACAACACGTCGCAAAGTCGCATAATGAGCCGGTCCCACCAGCCCTCATAGTAGCCAGCCAGCAGCCCAAGCACCGTGCCGATGGCCGCGCCAATCAGCACCGCCAGTACCCCGGCGGCCAGCGAGATCTGCGCCCCGACCAGCACCCGGCTGAAAATATCCCGTCCCAGGGAGTCGACTCCGAACCAGTGCACCAGCGAAGGTCCCTCGTTCAGACGGTCGTAGTCGAAATAATTTTCCGCATCGTACGGCGCTATCCATGGGGCAACGATGGCTACCGCAATCAGCAACAGCACGAAAATACCAGCGCCCATCGCCACCGGCTGGCGACGAAAGCGCCGCCAGAACTCATGCCAGGGGGTATGGATCTCGCCGGGTCTGATGCCCGGCATGGCGTTCAGCGCCGCCTGCCTTCTCCAGTTAAGCAATCGCACCTTACTTATACCTGATAGCCGGGTTTATGGCCGCGTACAGCACATCCACCACTAAATTGATAAGAATAAACTCCAGCGAAAAGAGCAGCACTTCCGCCTGAATCACCGGGTAATCGCGCATCTCCACCGAATCGACCAGCAAGCGCCCAAGCCCCGGCCAGTTAAACACCTTCTCCACAACGATCGACCCGCCGAGCAGAAAGCCGAACTGCAGCCCCATCATGGTCACCACCGGGATCATCGCATTGCGCAGACCATGCTTGAGCACCACCCGCGTTTCGCTCACCCCCTTCGCCCGGGCGGTACGCATATAGTCTTCATGCAGCACATCGACGAATGACGCGCGGGTAAAGCGCGCCATGACCGCCGCCACCGCCGCGCCAAGGGTCAACGACGGCAAAATATAGTGCCGCCAGCTGTCGGCCCCCACCGTCGGCAGCCAGCCCAGCTCAACCGAAAACACCTGCATCAGCAGCATACCAAGGGCAAAAGCCGGAAACGAAATACCGCTCACCGCCAGCGCCATTCCCAGACGGTCGGGCCAGCGATTGCGCCACACCGCGGCCGCAATCCCCGCCGCCATCCCGAACAGTACCGCCCAGCTCATGCTGGCCAGCGTCAGCCACAGCGTGGGCATAAAGCGACTGGCAATCTCACTGGCAACGGGACGCCGCGAGGCCATGGAAATGCCAAAATCGCCGCGCAGCACGTTGGTGATATAGTGCCAGAACTGGACATGCAGCGGCTGGTCAAGCCCCAGCTGCTGGCGCACCATCGCCACCACCTGGGCATCGGCCTCAGGTCCGGCAATCAGCCGCGCCGGGTCACCGGGCAGCATATGGACGAACAGAAACACCAGCACCGCGACGATAAGCAGAGTAGGGATCAGGCCCAGCAGGCGCTTAATCACATAATTCAGCATCGCTCCCTCCCATTCCGGGAGAGAGGACGCATGAAGATGAACATGATCACGGCGTCAGGTCCGCCTGTTCGAAGCTAAAGCCGGTATCCGGCTGGATATAGAAACCGGTGAGGTTCTTGCTGTGGGCGGAGACCAGTTTCTCGACCACCAGCGGCACCCACGGCGACTCTTTCCAGATAATATCCTGCGCCTCTTTATAGAGTTTGGTTTTCTGTTGCGGATCGGTGGTTTTCAGCGCCTCGCTCAGCGCGTTATCCACCTGCGGGTTGCTGTAAAACGCGGTATTAAACAGCGTCGGCGGCCAGTTTTGCGAGGCGAACAGCGGCGACAGCGCCCAGTCGGCTTCACCGGTGGAGGCGGACCAGCCGGTATAGAACATCCGTACCCCGCTCTCTTTCTGCCCTTTACCTTCCACTTCCGCCGCCCGCTGACCAGCGTCCATCGCCGTCACCTGCGCCTTAATCCCCACCTGCGCCAGCTGCTGCTGGGTGAACTGCAGTACTTTCTGCGCGGTGCTGTGATTATGTGATGACCACAGCGTGGTGCTGAAACCGTTAGGGTAGCCCGCCTCTTTCAGCAGCTGGCGCGCTTTCGCCGGATCGTATGGCCAGGCGGTGTAGGTCTGGGCATAGGCGATCGACGGCGGCACCACTCCGGTCGCCGGGGTGGCGTAGCCGGCGAACGCTACCTTCACCAGCGCCTGACGGTTAATCGCATAGTTGATGGCTTCCCGTACCTTCGGATTATCGAACGGCTTCTGCGTCACGTTCATGCTGATGTAGCGCTGCATGATCGACGGGCTGGCCACCAGCTCCAGTTTGCTGTTTTTCGCCAGCAGCGGCGCCTGTTCGTAAGGGATCGGGAAGGCGAACTGCGCCTCGCCGGTCTGCAGCATCGCCGCCCGGGTATTGTTATCCACCACCGGACGCCAGGTGATAGAATCCAGCTTTGGCAGCCCCGGCTGCCAGTACCCATCGAACTTGCTGACCTTCACAAAATCCGTCTGGTTCCAGGTGTCGAGCTTATACGGCCCGGTGCCCACCGGGTGGAAGCCGATATCCTTACCATATTTTTTCAGCGCCGCCGGCGAAATCATCGCTGTCGCCGGATGGGCGAGAATGTTAATAAACGCCGAGAAGGGCTGCTTCAGGGTAATTTTGACCGTAGTCGGATCGACCGCCTCGGTGCTGGCGATATTTTTATACAGGTTATAGCGCTTGAGATGGTTATCCGGGTTACTCGCGCGATCGAGGTTAGCCTTTACCGCCTCGGCGTTAAAGTCAGTGCCATCCTGGAATTTCACCCCGCTGTGCAGCTTAACGGTGTACACCAGGCCGTCCGGTGACACGGTATAGCTCTCAGCAAGAACGTTTTGCAGCTTCATCTCTTTATCAAGGCCGAACAGGCCTTGATAAAAGGACTTCGCCACTGCCTGCGACAGGGTATCGTTGGCATCATAGGGGTCGAGGGTCGTGAAGTTAGACCCGACCGCCACCACCACATCTTTGGCGGCAAAGGCGGGAGCGCTCGCCAGGGCTGCCGCGATACTCAGCGCCAGCCACCATTTGCGTGAAACAGGTTGTGTCATCGTGTTCTCCTGAAAAGATGCGTTATGTGTTGTTATGTTCTGCCCAGCACATCGGCGGATTCGCGGGCGACGAAGTGGCCCGGCCCGACCTGCTGCAACGGCACGCTGGCGATCTCCTCGCCCCGCTTATAAATATTGCCCGGGACGTCATCAGACAGCAGAACCCGCTGCGGATGACGGTGGCCCGGGTCGGCCACCGGTACGGCGGCCATGAGCTTACGGGTATAGGGGTGCTGCGGGTTTTCAAACACCGCGCGGCGCGGGCCTATTTCGACAATGCGACCGCGATACATCACCGCTACGCGGTGGCTGATGCGCTCCACCACCGCCATATCATGGGAAATAAACAGAAACGCGATGCCCATCTCGCGCTGCAGGTCGAGCATCAGATTGATAATCTGCGCCCGAATGGAGACATCCAGGGCCGACACCGACTCGTCGGCTATCACCACCTTCGGATTCAGCGCCAGCGCGCGGGCAATGCAGATCCGCTGCCGCTGGCCGCCGGAAAAGGCATGGGGATAGCGCCAGGCATGCTCCGGCTGCAACCCCACGCGCTTCAGCAGCCAGGCGACCCGCTCACGCGCTGCTTCCCCACGCAGCAGGCCATGCACCCGCAGCGGCTCCATAATCGAATCGCCGACCGTCTGACGCGGATCAAGCGAGGCGTAAGGATCCTGAAAAATAAACTGAATATTGCGCCGCAGAGCCTGCAGCTTGCCGCCGGCGAGGGTATCGATCCGCTGACCGTCGAAGGTAATGGTGCCTCCCTGGGTCTCTACCAGCCTCAGCAGCGCCCGGCCGGTGGTCGACTTGCCGCAGCCGGACTCGCCCACCAGCGACAGGGTCTCTCCCGGCCAGAGATCAAAACTGACCTTCTCCACCGCATGCACTTCGCGCGTCACGCGATTGAGCAGCCCGCCGCGCACGGGAAAACGGGCCACCAGGTCACGCACCTGCAGGATCGGCTCGCCGGCGACTACCGTATCGGGCGTTTCGCTCTCCGCCAGCGGCTGGCCCGGCAGCGGAAAACGGCGCGGCAGATCCTGGCCACGCATCTCCCCCAGCCGCGGGACCGCCGCCAGCAGCGACTGCGTATACGGGTGCTGCGGCGAACGAAAGATCTCCTCAACGCTGCCGGTCTCTACCGCCTCACCGCGATACATCACCAGCACCCGATCGGCGATATCGGCCACGACGCCCATATCGTGGGTGATAAAGATCACCCCCATCGCCATCTCCTTTTGCAGAACGGCAATGAGTTGCAGAATTTGCGCCTGGATGGTGACATCCAGCGCCGTGGTTGGCTCATCGGCTATCAACACCGCCGGCCGACAGGAGAGCGCCATGGCGATCATCACCCTCTGGCGCATGCCGCCGGAGAGCTGGTGCGGATAGCGCGAGAGCATCTCTTCCGCCTGGGGAATACGCACCTGATCGAGCATCTTTTTCGCCGCGCGCAGCGCCTCTTCGCGCCCCAGCCCCTGGTGCAGGCGCAGGGATTCGGCAATCTGCTCGCCGATGGTAAAAACCGGATTCAGCGAGGTCATCGGCTCCTGAAAAATCATGGCCAGATCCGCGCCGCGCACCCGGCGCATCTCAGCGTCCGTTTGCTCATTGAGCGCGATCACCTGCCGGTTACGCCGCCGCAACCACAGCCCCTCGCTGTTCACCTCGCTGCTGGCCGCGTCTAGCAGACGCATCAGCGCCAGCGCGGTCACCGATTTTCCCGAACCGGACTCACCCACTATCGCCAGCGTCTCGCCGCGGCGCAGGCTGAAGGAAAGCTGACGCACGGCCTGCACCTCCGGCGCATCCTGCTGGCGGAACGCCACGTTCAGGTTGCGCACCACCAGCACTTCGCAGGTATCGGTTTCGTGAGTTTGCGACACTCGCCCTCTCCCTTGTTCTATTCGCGATAAATGCCAATGGTCGGCGTATCGCCGGCATAGCACCAGGCGCGGTACATGCCTTCACTGTTAAACGGTAAAACGACGTTGCCTTCGCGATCGACGGCTATCAGCCCGCCGCTGCCGCCGAGAGCCGGCAGTTTCTCCATCACCACCCGCTCGCAGGCGGAATAGAGACTGAGCTGCCCATACTCCATCAGGGCGGCGATATCGTAGGCCGCCAGGGTGCGCATAAAGACTTCGCCGGTGCCGGTACAGGAGACCGCCACGCTGGCATTATTGGCATAACACCCCGCGCCCGGCAGCGGGCTGTCGCCGACGCGTCCGGGCAGTTTGTTGGTCATGCCGCCGGTGGAGGTCGCCGCCGCCAGATTGCCGGCCAGATCGAGCGCCACCGCGCCGACGGTGCCCATTTTCTGGCGTTCGTCGAGGGGAGCGGCGTGGTGGTCGAGGATAATCTCCCCGCCCGCTTTCGCCTCCTGCAGCTGCAGCAGCCTTTCAGGAGTGGAAAACAGATCGTTATCCACGCGCGCCATCCCGTGGGAGATGGCAAAATTTTCCGCCCCCTCGCCGATCAGTAATACGTGCGGACTCTTCTCCAGCACCAGACGCGCCGCCAGCACCGGATTACGCAAATGTTTGACCCCGGCTACCGCGCCAGCCTGCAGGCTGTAGCCGTCCATTACGCAGGCGTCCAGCTCGTGGGTTTGATCGCGGGTAAATACCGCGCCCATTCCGGCGTTGAACAACGGACACTCCTCCAGCAGCCGAACGGCCTCGGTCACGGCATCCAGCGCGCTGGCGCCCGCGGCCAACATTTTCTGCCCGCTTTCGACGATAGTCGACAGCGCCGCCACATACTCTCGCTCCCGCTCCGGCGTCATTTGCGCGCGAGAAATCGCCCCTGCGCCGCCGTGAATTGCTATAACCGCCTTGCCCATTTCGCCAGTCCTTAACGATGAAGTGGATCGCCCCTGCCCTGTCGTACCGCGGCGCGGCGCCGGTCACGTCATGAATAAGGGTATTGATATCATTATATTGCTGAATGTCTTATACAATTTTTGAATATAGAAAGAGCGGCGGGCGATGTAAAGCCTCGTACCCAGGTGGCATACAGCCCGCGCCGCTTTTCTGCCATAATAGGCGTTTTCGCTGTTTTGCCCGCAGGAGTGACCCATGGATTTTACCGCCGGACTGATGCCGCTCGACACAGCCCTCGCCCAGATGCTCGATCGTATTACGCCGCTGAACGCGACGGAAACTGTACCGCTGTTGCAGGCCTTCTCGCGTGTGACCGCCCATGACATCGTCTCCCCGCTGGACGTGCCCGGCTTTGATAACGCGGCGATGGATGGCTATGCCGTCCGGCTGAACGACCTTCGCGACGGCGCGGCGCTGCCGGTCGCCGGTAAGGCCTTCGCCGGCCAGCCGTTCAACGACGCCTGGCCGGCGGGGACCTGTATCCGCATCATGACCGGCGCGCCGGTGCCGGAAGGCTGCGATGCGGTGGTGATGCAGGAAGAGACTGAACAGACCGAGGCCGGCGTGCGCTTTATCGCGCCGGTAAAAGCCGGGCAGCATATTCGCCGCCGCGGAGAAGATATTGCCCACGGCGCGGTGGTCTTCCCGGCGGGGACACCCCTGACGGTGGCCGAGCTGCCGGTGCTGGCCTCGCTGGGCATTGCCGAGGTCGAGGTGGTGCGCAAGGTACGCGTCGCGGTCTTCTCAACCGGCGATGAGCTGCAGCTGCCGGGTCAACCGCTCGGCGACGGCCAGATTTACGATACCAACCGCCTGGCAGTGCACCTGATGCTGCAGCAGTTGGGCTACGAGGTCATTAACCTCGGCATTATTCCTGACGACCCGGCGAAGCTGCGCGACGCCTTTATCGCCGCCGACCAGCAGGCCGATGTGGTCATTAGCTCAGGCGGCGTCTCGGTGGGTGAAGCCGATTACACCAAAACTATCCTCGAAGAGCTGGGGGAGATCGGCTTCTGGAAGCTGGCGATTAAGCCGGGGAAACCCTTCGCCTTCGGCAAGCTCAGCAGCAGCTGGTTCTGCGGCCTGCCGGGTAACCCGGTGTCCGCCACCGTCACCTTCTGTCAGCTGGTGCAACCCCTGCTGGCGAAACTCTCGGGCAAGCACGGCCCGCTTCAGGCGCCCCGCCTGCGGGTCCGCGCCGCCACGCGCCTGAAAAAGTCGCCTGGCCGCCTCGATTTTCAGCGCGGTATTCTGCAGCGCAACCCGGACGGCGAACTGGTGGTGAACACCACCGGCCATCAGGGCTCGCACATTTTCAGCTCCTTCAGCCTCGGCAACTGCTTTATCGTGCTGGAGCGTGAGCGCGGCCATGTTGAAGCAGGCGAATGGGTCGAGGTCGAACCCTTCAGTCACCTGTTTGGGGGGCTGTAATGACCGTTGAGCTGAGCGATGAAGAGATGCTGCGCTATAACCGGCAGATCGTCTTGCGCGGTTTTGATTTTGACGGCCAGGAGCGGTTAAAAGCCGCTCGCGTGCTGGTGGTCGGCCTCGGCGGGCTCGGCTGCGCCGCCGCGCAGTATCTGGCCGCCGCCGGGGTCGGGCAGCTCACCCTGCTCGATTTCGACACTGTCTCGCTCTCCAACCTGCAGCGCCAGACGCTGCACAGCGACGCCACCCTCGGCCAGCCGAAGGTGGATTCCGCCCGCGAGGCGCTGGCGCGCATTAACCCGCACGTCCGTCTGGTCCCGCTCAATGCCTTGCTGGATGAGGCGGCGCTGGCGGCGCAGATTGCCGATCACGATCTGGTGCTCGACTGCACCGACAACGTCGCCATTCGCAACCAGCTTAACGTCGGCTGCTTTCAGCACAAAACCCCACTGGTCTCCGGAGCGGCGATCCGTATGGAGGGGCAAATCAGCGTCTTTACCTATCAGGATGGCGAACCCTGCTACCGCTGCCTGAGCCGTCTGTTCGGCGAAAATGCCCTCACCTGCGTCGAAGCCGGGGTAATGGCCCCGCTGGTAGGCACCATCGGTTCGCTGCAGGCGATGGAGGCGATTAAGCTGCTGAGCGGCTACGGCACCCCTGCCAGCGGAAAAATCGTCATCTACGATGCCATGACCTGCCAGTTTCGCGAAATGAGGCTGATGCGTCACCCGCAGTGCGAGGTATGCGGCTCGCACTGACCCCCACACCGGCGACGAGAGTCGCCGGTGGTTTTGTGACCGCTCTCGTTATTTTCTCCTCTCTGACTTATCCCCATCCCGCTTGTTGATTTGCGTCAACATAACTTTCATTCGAAAGTGTTTTTATATTCATACGCAAACAAGAGGATAAGCCATGATCTTCAACATCCAGCGCTATTCCACCCATGACGGCCCAGGGATCCGCACCGTCGTCTTCCTGAAAGGCTGCTCGCTGGGCTGCCGCTGGTGCCAGAACCCGGAGAGCCGCGCCCGTAGCGAAGATCTGCTGTATGACTCGCGGCTGTGCCTGCCCGGCTGCGAGCTGTGCCAGCAGGCGGCGCCGGCGGTTATCACCCGCACCCTCGATGGCCTGATCATTCACCGGCAAAACGTTAACGACAGCCATATCGCCGCGCTGCGCGACTGCTGCCCCACCACCGCGCTCACGGTGTGCGGCGAGGAGAAGAGCGTCGAGGAGATCATGGCGACGGTGCTGCGTGATAAACCATTCTACGATCGCAGCGGCGGCGGCATCACTCTTTCCGGCGGCGAACCCTTTATGAACCCAACGCTGGCGCAGGCGCTGTTCGAAGCCAGTCATCAGGCAGGCATTCACACCGCCGTGGAAACCTGCCTGCACGTGCCGTGGAAATACATTGAACCGTCTTTACCCTTTGTCGACCTGTTTCTCGCCGATCTGAAGCACGTTGACGAGGCCGTTTTTCAGCAGTGGACCGACGGCAGCGCCCGCCGGGTGCTGGATAACCTGCAGCGTCTGGCGCAGGCGGGGAAAAAAATGATTATTCGCGTGCCGTTGATCCAGGGATTCAACGCCAGCGAAGCCGACATTGCCGCGATCACCGATTTTGCCGCCGATCGCCTGCAGGTCAGCGAGATCCATTACCTGCCGTACCACACGCTGGGAATGAACAAATACCAGTTACTCAGTCAGCCCTACACCGCACCGGACAAACCGCTGGACGCTCCTGAGCTGCTCGCCTTCGCGCAGGATTATGCGCAAAGCAAGGGGCTAACGGCGATATTACGAGGATAACCCTATGACTACCCTGAAGCTCAACACCCTCAGCGCCCGTATCCAGGCCCATAAAATGGCGCTGGTGCATATCGTCAAGCCGCCGGTCTGTACCGAGCGCGCCCGCCACTATACGGAGATGTATCAGCGGCATCTCGATAAACCGATCCCGGTGCGCCGCGCGCTGGCGCTAGCTCACCACCTGGCGGAGCGCACCATCTGGATCAAGCACGATGAGCTGATCGTCGGTAACCAGGCCAGCGAAGTGCGCGCCGCGCCTATTTTCCCGGAATACACCGTCAGCTGGATTGAGAAAGAGATCGACGATCTCGCCGACCGCCCCGGCGCCGGCTTCTCGGTCAGCGAGGAGAATAAACGCGTATTGCATGAAGTGTGCCCATGGTGGCGCGGCCAGACCGTACAAGACCGCTGCTACGGTATGTTCACCGATGAGCAAAAGGCGCTGCTCGCCACCGGCATTATTAAGGCGGAAGGCAATATGACCTCCGGGGATGCTCACCTCGCGGTCAATTACCCCTTGCTGCTGGAGAAAGGGCTCGACGGGATGCGTGCGAAAGTCGCCGAACGCCGCTCGCGTATCAATTTGACGGTACTGGAAGACCTGCACGGCGAGCAGTTCCTGAAAGCGATTGATATCGTGCTGGAAGCGGTCAGCGATCACAGCAAACGCTTCGCCGCGCTGGCGCGCGAGATGGCGACAGCAGAATCCCGCGAATCACGCCGCCACGAACTGCTGACGATTGCCGAAAACTGCGACGTCATCGCCCATGAGCCGCCGAAAACCTTCTGGCAGGCGCTGCAGCTGTGCTACTTCATTCAGCTTATCCTGCAGATTGAATCCAATGGCCATTCGGTATCCTTTGGCCGTATGGACCAGTACCTCTACCCGTACTACCGCCGCGACGTTGAGTTGCAACAGTCGCTGGATCGCGAACAGGCCATTGAGCTGCTGCACAGCTGCTGGCTGAAGCTGCTGGAGGTCAATAAGATCCGTTCCGGCTCGCACTCCAAAGCCTCTGCCGGCAGCCCGCTATACCAGAACGTCACCATCGGCGGCCAGAATCTGGTGGATGGTAAGCCGCAGGACGCGGTCAACCCGCTGTCGTATGCGATCCTGGAATCCTGCGGTCGCCTGCGTTCTACCCAGCCGAACCTCAGCGTGCGCTACCACGCCGGGATGAGCAACGACTTCCTAGACGCCTGCGTCCAGGTGATCCGCTGCGGTTTCGGCATGCCGGCGTTTAACAACGATGAAATCGTCATCCCGGAATTCATTAAGCTGGGCATTGAGCCGCAGGACGCCTACGATTACGCGGCTATCGGCTGTATCGAAACCGCGGTCGGCGGTAAGTGGGGCTACCGCTGCACCGGCATGAGCTTTATTAACTTCGCGCGGGTGATGCTGGCGACGCTGGAAGGCGGCCGCGATGCCACCAGCGGTCAGGTGTTCCTGCCGCAGGAGCACGCCCTGTCGAAAGGCAACTTCGCTAACTTCGATCAGGTGCTAGCCGACTGGGACCGCCAGATTCGTTACTACACCCGTAAATCCATCGAGATTGAGTACGTGGTCGATACCATGCTGGAAGAGAACGTCCACGATATTCTCTGCTCGGCGCTGGTCGATGACTGCATCGAACGGGCGAAAAGCATTAAGCAAGGCGGCGCGAAGTATGACTGGGTTTCCGGCCTGCAGGTGGGTATCGCCAACCTCGGCAACAGCCTCGCGGCGGTGAAAAAACTGGTCTTCGATCAGGGCGCCATCGGCCAGCAGGAGCTGGCGAAGGCGCTGGCGGAAGATTTCGACGGTCTGACCCACGAGCAGCTGCGCCAGCGGTTGATCAACGGCGCGCCGAAGTATGGTAATGATGATGACAGCGTCGACCAACTGCTGGCGCGGGCCTACCAGACCTATATCGACGAGCTGAAGCAGTATCACAACCCGCGCTATGGCCGCGGCCCGATTGGCGGCAATTATTACGCTGGCACCTCCTCTATTTCCGCTAACGTCCCGTTCGGCGCGCAGACCATGGCGACGCCGGATGGCCGTAAAGCGCATACCCCGCTGGCGGAGGGGGCCAGCCCGGCCTCCGGTACCGACCATCTGGGGCCGACGGCGGTTATCAGTTCGGTGGGCAAGCTGCCGACCGGGGCGATCCTCGGCGGCGTGCTGCTTAATCAGAAGCTGAATCCGTCAACGCTGGAGAACGAGTCCGATAAGCAGAAGCTGATGGTGCTGCTGCGCACTTTCTTCGAGGTGCACAAAGGCTGGCATATCCAGTACAACATCGTGTCGCGCGACACGCTGCTGGAAGCCAAGAAACATCCTGACCAGTACCGCGATTTAGTGGTCCGCGTCGCTGGATACTCGGCGTTCTTCACCGCCCTGTCGCCGGATACCCAGGACGATATCATCGCCCGTACCGAACATACGCTGTAATCCTTCGTGCCCGCTGGCGCTATGCTTAGCGGGCCAACCCTGTTCTGCAGGCCGGAAAAGACATGCCCTTCCGGCATTTTCTGAATGCGTGAACTTTCATTCGAAATAAATTTGTGCTCCTCATCACATTGTAATTAGAATGTTACTGGTCGAAGTTAAGCCAGGAGCACTCTCTTATGACCGTTAAAGTTATCGTCACCGATATGGACGGAACTTTTCTCAATGACGCCAAGCAGTACGACCGCCCGCGTTTCCTCGCCCAGTTTGCGCAGCTCAGGCAGCAAGGTATTGAATTCGTTGTCGCCAGCGGCAATCAGTACTATCAGCTGATCTCATTTTTCCCGGAAATTCGCGAGCAGATTTCATTCGTCGCAGAAAACGGCGCTCTGGTTTATGAACATGGCAAGCAGCTGTTCCACGGCGAACTGACCCGCCACGAATCACAAGTGGTGATTGGCGAATTGCTCAAAGATCCGCAGCTCAACTTTGTCGCCTGCGGCCTGCAGAGCGCCTACGTCAGCGATAAAGCTCCGGACGCCTTTGTTGAGCTGATGTCGAAGCACTACCATCGCCTACAGCGGGTGAGCGACTATCACGCCATCGACGATACGCTGTTTAAATTCTCTCTCAACCTGCCGGACAGCGAGATCCCACAGCTGATTGATAAACTGCACGTGTCGCTCGACGGCATCATGAAGCCGGTCACCAGCGGCTTTGGCTTTGTCGATTTGATTATCCCTGGCCTGCATAAAGCCAACGGCATCAGCCGTTTGCTCAAGCGCTGGGATCTTTCGCCGCAGCAATGCGTCGCCATCGGCGACAGCGGCAACGACGCCGAAATGCTGAAGCTGGTGAAATACGCTTTCGCCATGGGTAACGCTGCCGACAGCATCAAGGCCATCGCCGGCTACGCTACCGACGATAATAACCATGACGGCGCGCTGAACGTTATCCAGGCCGTCCTCGATAACATCCCGCCCTTCAACGCCTGACCCTTCGCCGGGGCATCGCGCCCCGGTTTTCCATTTTGTGCGCCGCAGCAAGATTTTAAACTTGCATTAACTCCATTTTAACTTAAATTAACGTTTGTAAGATTTTATACTTTCGAATGAAAGATACAGCGAGGTTATTATGGCTGCTCTCCCGACCCACGAAACACTTCCCGCCGATCACAAAGCGGCGATTCGCCAGATGAAACAGGCCCTGCGGGCGCAAATTGGCGACGTCCAGGCGGTGTTCGATAAGCTCTCAGCGCGCATCAGCGAGCGGCTGCAGGAGATTGAGACACTGAAAGCCGCAGGCCAGGAGGTTTGGCCAACCGTTCCGTTCCGCGATATCGCCGAAGGAACAGTGAGCGATGAGCAGCGCGCGGCCATTAAGCGCCGGGGCTGCGCGGTGATTAAAGGCCACTTCCCACGCGAACAGGCGCTGGCGTGGGATACCGCGATGCTGGAATATCTGGATCGCAACCATTTCGACGATGTTTACAAAGGGCCTGGCGACAGCTTCTTCGGTTCGCTGGAGGCTTCGCGCCCGGAGATCTACCCGATCTACTGGTCGCCCTCGCAAATGCAGGCGCGGCAGAGCGATGAAATGGCGGCAGTGCAATCTTTCCTCAACCGCCTGTGGCGTTTTGAACAGAATGGCAAACGCTGGTTCGATCCGGACGTCAGCGTGATCTATCCCGACCGCATCCGCCGCCGCCCGCCGGGAACCACTTCGAAGGGGCTGGGGGCGCATACCGATTCCGGCGCGCTGGAGCGCTGGCTGCTTCCCGCCTATCAGCAGGTTTTCGCCAACGTTTTTAATGGCAATATCGACGCCTACGACCCGTGGGACGCCGCGCACCGTACCGAAGTGGAAGAGTATACCGTCGACAACACCACCAAATGCTCGGTGTTCCGCACCTTCCAGGGCTGGACCGCGCTGTCGGACATGATCCCGGGTCAGGGGCTGCTGCACGTGGTGCCGATCCCGGAGGCGATGGCTTATGTGCTACTGCGCCCCCTGCTCGACGATGTGCCGGAAGATGAGCTGTGCGGCGTCGCGCCGGGCAGAGTGCTGCCGATCTCTGAGCAGTGGCACCCGCTCTTGATTAAAGCGTTAAGCTCGATTCCAGCGCTGAATGCCGGGGACTCCGTCTGGTGGCACTGCGACATCATTCACTCGGTGGCGCCGGTGGAAAATCAGCAGGGCTGGGGAAATGTGATGTACATTCCGGCCGCGCCGATGTGCGAGAAGAACCTCGCCTACGCGCAGAAAGTAAAAATCGCCCTGGAAAAAGGCGCCTCGCCGGGGGATTTCCCGCGCGAGGACTATGAAGCCAGCTGGCAGGGGCGCTTCACCCTGGAGGATCTGAATATCCACGGCAAACGGGCGCTGGGTATGCCGGTCTAATCGTCATACAGCCCCTGCGGCTCGACGGCGGTATGGCCTTTGCCCGGCCGGATCCGCCGTACCGAATCGCGTACCACCAGCGTGCCATGCAGCAGTAGCGAGCCGTGCGGCGCCTCCGGGCGCAGCAGGCGCTGCTGCAGGAGATGCACCGCCTCGCTGCCCAGCTCATCCCGCGGCACATGCACCGCGGTCAGCGGCACCTCCTGAATCGCCGCCAGATTAAATCCGTCAATGCTCATCACCGAGACATCCTGCGGCACCCGCAGGCCACGCTTTTGCAATGCGCTGACGGTGCCGGCGGCCATAAAATCGCCGCCCACCAGGAAGGCGGTGGGCAACGGCCTGCCCTGTAAGCCGTCAAGCCAGGTGCCCACCTGCTCTTCCGTCTCTCTGGCGCTAAAGTTGGCGACGCTGATAAGATCCCGGCTGGCGGTAAAGCGCAGATTACGCGCGCGCCACGCCTCCTGAATCCCCCCCAGCCGCAGCTCCATGGTATAGCGGCGCAGGCACATCACGTTCATCACCGCCCGATGCCCCATATCAAACAGATAGCGGGCCGCGCACTGGCCGATCAGCCGATGATCGGGAGCGATGGACGGCAGCCGCATCCCTTCATCCCGACAGTTGATCAATACGCAGGGTTTGCCCAGATCCGCCGCCAGGCCATGAATATGCGGATCGTCGATCCCCAGCAGCACCGCGGCCTGGGTCTCAGGTTCATTCATGCGGGCAAGAAACAGGTTGGCGTCGCTGTCGTTCTCATCCAGCGCGCAGTAGCGCAGGCGCACTTCATGCGCCGCCAGCGCGTTATTGATACTCTGGATCACCCGGTAGTAGAAGATATCCGATCGCTCATCGAATGCGCGCTGCGGGGCAAACACCAGCAGATGATTGAGCAGCAGACGCCCGGCGGCCAACCCCTGCATGACACCCAGCTCGCGGGCGCAGTCCAGCACCGCCCGGCGCGCCTTGTCGCTGGTATTCGCTTTCCCGGCCAGGACGCGTGAAACGGTGCTGGGCGATAGCCCGGTGCGGGCGGCAATTTCGGCGACGCGCAGCTTTTTATCCATTTTGTGATCCAGCTCCGATTGAAAAATGAAAGAATTTTCATAATCACCAAAGCACACGTTACAAGCAAATTCCGCTGTCAAATATGCGATCTCGCTCATTTCATGAAAAAACTTGCATAAATAGCGCTTTGCCAGACGATTTTTCTACCCTAGCCTGAATTGGTCCAACATCTCCCATACTAGTTATACCAATGATGTTGAGATTAAAAATAGACTATTCAAATAGTTAATAAATCTACGTGACCACTCAGGGAGTGAGACCGTCACTTTCCCCTACAAACGTCTTGTGGAGTGTGCTATGAGTCAAGGCCTCAACAATGATATCGCCGTCAGCAAAACGCGCCGGGTAGTGAAAAACCTGCGCTGGTGGGTGCTGGTCCTGTTTTTACTTGGCGTTACCGTCAACTACATCACACGCAACTCGCTGGGAATTATCGCGCCGGAACTAAAAGCGACCCTCGGCATTACTACCGAACAATACTCGTGGATCGTCGGCGCGTTTCAGCTGGCTTACACGATTTTCCAGCCGCTGTGCGGCTGGCTTATCGACGTCATCGGCCTGAAGCTTGGCTTTATGATCTGCGCCACCCTGTGGGCGCTGGCCTGTATCGCCCACGCCGGGGCCGGTAGCTGGCTGCACCTGGCTATGTTGCGCTTCTTTATGGGTGGGGCCGAGGCGGCCGCTACTCCGGCGAACGCCAAAACCATCGGCGAATGGTTTCCGAAATCTGAACGCCCGATTGCCGCCGGCTGGGCTGGCGTTGGGTTCTCCATCGGCGCGATGCTGGCCCCGCCGATCATCTACTTCGCCCACGCCTCCTTCGGCTGGCAAGGGGCGTTTATGTTTACCGGCGCGCTGGCGCTACTGTGGGTAGTACTATGGTGGGCCTTCTATCAGACCCCGGAAAAGCACCCCAATCTCAGCAAAAGCGAGCTGGAGTACATCAAACAGGATAACGAAGCCCCGCCGGTAAAACAGCCCTTCTTTACCGCGCTCAAAACCGTCTCGAAAAATAAACGTTTCTACGGGATCGCCATTCCCGCCTTTATGGCCGAGCCCGCCTGGGCGGTGCTGAGTTTCTGGGTGCCGCTGTACCTGGCGAAAGAGCACGGCATGGATTTGAAGCAGATCGCCATGTTTGCCTGGCTGCCGTTTCTCGCCGCCGATCTCGGCAGCGTGGTCAGCGGCTACCTCACCCGCCTGTATGTTCGCTGGTTCGGCTGTACGCGAGTGAACTCGGTGATCGCCAGCTCGGTAACCGGCGCGTTCCTGATGCTCTCCCTGGCCCTCGTCGCCATCACCCGCGATCCCTATATCACCATCATCCTGATCTCCATTGGCGGCTTCGGCCATCAGATCATCTCCTGCATGCTCAGCGCGCTGGTGGTGGAGTCTTTCGACAAGGGACAAATGGCGACGGTCAACGGTATGCGCGGCTCCGCAGCGTGGATCGCCAGCTTCTTGTTCTCGTTATTAATCGGGGTGACCGCCGACAAAATCGGCTTCAACCCGCTATTTATCGCCATGGGATTCTTTGACCTGATTGGCGCCGTTTTCCTGGTGGCATTTATTGCTGAACGTCGCGCCAAGCGCGCCTGAGAGTGGATGTAAGATATGAAGACGCTGAAACACTGGAGTTTGCATCAACAGCTGGAGCATCACGTTGAACTGACGGTCGATGGCCAGCACACCCTGTGCCTGTACGTACTGGAAGAGAATTTGTTCCGCGTCCTGCTAAAACGCCAGGGCCAGCTGGCGCTGGATCGCACCTGGAGCATCGCTCCGCAGCAGGATGTGCCGTGGGAAGGCCGCGCCCGGGATGACCTCAGCGGTTTTAGTCTCCCGGCCTGGCAGCTGGCCCAGGAGGGCGATACGCTGACTATCGCCACCCGCCAGCTGCGCGTCACCGTTCACCAGCCGCTGTGGCTGGAGTGGAGCTATCGCGACGAGGCCGGCGAATGGCAGCGGCTTGCCAATGACCGTCCGACCAGCGCCTATCTGGCGAATGCCCACGGCGACGGCGTCGCCCATTATCTGAGCCGCCGCAAAGACGAGCGTTTCTACGGCCTGGGCGAAAAGGCCGGCGACCTGCAGCGCACCGGTAAACGCTATGAGATGCGTAACCTCGATGCCATGGGCTACAACGCCGTCAGCACCGATCCGTTATATAAACATATTCCGTTCACCATCACCCAGCGCAGCGATATCAGCTACGGCCTGTTCTATGACAACCTGAGCAGCTGCTGGCTGGATCTGGGGAACGAGATCGACAACTACCACACCGCCTATCGCCGCTGGCAGGCGGAAGCCGGCGACATCGATTATTACCTGTTTACCGGTAAGCAGGTGCTGGATGTGACCAAAGCCTTCGTTCGCCTGACCGGTAAAACGCTGTTTGGACCCAAATGGAGCCTCGGCTACAGCGGCTCCACCATGCACTATACCGACGCGCCGGATGCGCAAAATCAGCTGATGAACTTTATCCGCCTGTGCGAGCAGCACGCGATCCCCTGCGATTCGTTCCAGCTCTCTTCCGGCTATACCTCAATCAACGGCAAGCGCTACGTCTTTAACTGGAACTACGACAAGGTGCCGCAGCCCAAAGTGATGAGCCAGTCGTTTCACGATGCCGGGCTGAAGCTGGCCGCCAATATCAAACCGTGCCTGCTGCAGGATCACCCGCGTTACGGCGAGGTGGCGGAGCGCGGTCTCTTCATTCGCGATTCGCAAACTGACGCTCCGGAGCGTTCCAGCTTCTGGGATGATGAAGGGTCGCATCTCGATTTCACCAATCCGCAAACCGTGGCCTGGTGGCAGGAAGGCGTGACCACCCAGCTACTGGAGATGGGCATCGATTCGACCTGGAACGATAATAACGAATACGAAGTATGGGACGGCGAAGCCCGCTGCTACGGCTTTGGCCGCGAAATCGCCATCAAACATATTCGCCCGGTGATGCCGCTGTTGATGATGCGCGCCTCGCTGGAAGCCCAGCAGCGCTTTGCGCCGCAAAAGCGCCCATATCTGATCTCCCGCTCCGGCTGCGCCGGGATGCAGCGCTACGTCCAGACCTGGAGCGGCGACAACCGCACCAACTGGGATACGCTGCGCTATAACATCCGCATGGGCCTGGGGATGAGCCTTTCCGGGCTGTTTAACGTCGGCCACGACGTCGGCGGTTTCTCCGGCGATAAACCCGAGCCGGAACTGTTTGTGCGCTGGGTACAAAATGGCGTCATGCATCCGCGCTTTACCATTCACTCGTGGAATGACGACCAGACGGTAAACGAAGCATGGATGTATCCGGCCATCACTCCGGCGATCCGCTCAGCCATTGAGCTGCGCTACCGCCTGCTGCCCTATCTGTACACTCTGCTATGGCAGGCGCATGCTGATGATGAGCCGATGCTGCGCCCGACCTTCCTCGATCACCAGCACGATGCGCAGACCTTCGCCGAATGCGATGACTTCCTGCTGGGCCGCGACCTGCTGGTGGCCAGCGTGGTCGAGCCGGGCGCCCGCCAGCGTGAAGTATGGCTGCCGGATAATCAGGCCGGTTGGTACGATTTCTACAGCCATCAGTGGTTCGCCGGCGGCCAGTGGGTGACGCTGGACGCGCCGCTGGAAAAACTGCCGCTGTTGGTCCGCGCCGGCGCTGGTCTGCCGCTTAGTGAACGTATCAGCCATGTCGATGCGCAAAAAGACGATCGTCGCGAACTGCAGCTGTTCCCGCTGAAAGGTACCGGCTCAACCCGCGGTCTGCTGTTTGAAGACGACGGCGAAAGCTGGGGCTATAAACAGGGGGATGCGCTATGGCTGGAGTGGGAAATGACCTGCAGCGCCAGCAGCATAAACCTGGATATCAACGCCCGCGGCAACTATCGCCCGGCTTGGAAAGCGCTGAAGCTGTCATTACCGGTAGGAGAAAAGCGTAAGCTGCTGGTGAATGGCGTTGAAGGAACGGAGTGGAGGTTCTGACCATAGGCCGGTAGTTTCAGCCAGCATGGTAAATAAATTAAAAGCAGGCCGTACGGACCTTGGTTACTGTTCTCGGTTTGCAACGGTTTTGGTCCGGGAAAAACAGTTGTTTTTTATTATTTCAGAGCAGATTGCGCTCCCGATATTTCTTCTGCGTTATGTCTCTCATGGCGCCGGGAGCGCACAGGGGGCGGCCAGTCGCCGCCGCCCCCTGTACCCCCAGGCTCTGGCCGCCAAAATCGCCACTTCGTGGTACCTTCGACTTATCCCTGCAGGCTTCGGGTCGGGCCGAGGCAGCGTCCGTGCAAAACACGGCCCTCAGCCCGCATCCATGCGGGCTGCCCCGGCCTTCCGGGAACGTCTCAGCGATTTTGAGGCCACCAACACCGGCAGTTTCAGCCAGCGCGGTGAAGACATTAAAGGCAGGTCGCAAGAACTATAGGTCGGGTAAGGCGTTAGCCGCCACCCGACAAAAAAACGGCACCGCGTGTCGCCCGGGTAAGGCGTAGCCGCTACCCGGGTAACGGACAGGGATTACTCGATACCTTTGCTGCGCAGGTAGTCTTCGTAGTTGCCGCTGAAGTCGATCACGCGGTCCGGAGTGATCTCCAGGACGCGGGTCGCCAGCGAGCTGACAAACTCACGGTCGTGGGAGACAAAGATCAGGGTGCCCTGATACATCTCCAGCGCCATGTTCAGCGATTCAATCGACTCCATATCCAGGTGGTTGGTCGGTTCGTCCATCACCAGGATGTTTGGCTTCTGCATCATCAGCTTACCGAACAGCATGCGCCCTTTCTCGCCACCGGAAAGTACCTTCGCCGGCTTTTTGATATCGTCCTGGCTAAACAGCAGACGGCCGAGGATGCTGCGTACTGCCTGCTCGTCGTCGCCTTCCTGCTTCCACTGGCTCATCCATTCGAAGACCGTCAGGTCGTTTTCGAACTCGTACTCATGGTCCTGCGCGTAGTAGCCGATTTGCGCGTTTTCAGACCATTTCACGCTGCCGTTGTCCGGCTGCAGTTCGCCTACCAGGGTTTTCAGCATGGTGGATTTACCCACGCCGTTGGCGCCCAGAATGGCGATCTTTTCGCCCACTTCCAGCAGCAGGTTGACGTTTTTGAACAGCGGACCTTCATCAAAGCCTTTGGTAAGGGCTTCCACTTCCAGCGCGTTACGGAACAGTTTCTTATCCTGCTCGAAGCGGATAAATGGGTTCTGACGGCTGGAGGCTTTAACCTCTTCCAGCTTGATTTTGTCAATCTGGCGCGCGCGCGAGGTGGCCTGACGCGATTTAGAGGCGTTGGCGCTGAAGCGGCTAACGAAGGACTGCAGGTCCGCAATCTGCGCTTTTTTCTTGGCGTTGTCCGCCAGCAGACGCTCACGCGCCTGGGTGGCCGCGGTCATGTATTCGTCGTAGTTGCCCGGATACACGCGCAGCTCGCCGTAGTCGAGATCCGCCATGTGGGTGCAGACCATGTTCAGGAAGTGACGGTCGTGCGAAATGATAATCATGGTGCTGTCGCGATCGTTCAGCGTCTGCTCCAGCCAGCGAATGGTGTCGATGTCCAGGTTGTTGGTCGGTTCATCGAGCAGCAGGATATCCGGATTGGAAAACAGCGCCTGCGCCAGCAGGACGCGCAGCTTCCAGCCCGGCGCGACTTCGCTCATCGGGCCATAATGCTGTTCAACCGGAATGCCGACGCCGAGCAGCAGTTCGCCGGCGCGCGCTTCCGCCGAGTAGCCGTCCATTTCGCCATATTTGACTTCCAGGTCGGCCACTTTGTAGCCATCTTCTTCGCTCATCTCAGCGAGGGCGTAGATACGATCGCGCTCCTGCTTCACTTCCCACAGCTCGCCGTGGCCCATGATGACCGTATCCAGCACGGTGAACGCTTCAAAGGCGAACTGATCCTGACGCAGCTTACCGATGCGCTCGTTCGGGTCGAGAGAAACGTTGCCCAGCGTCGGTTCGAGATCGCCGCCGAGGATCTTCATAAAGGTCGATTTACCGCTGCCGTTGGCGCCGATCAGACCATAACGGTTGCCGCCGCCAAATTTAACGGAGATATTTTCGAACAGCGGCTTACTGCCAAACTGCATGGTAACGTTGCTGGATACTAGCACGGGGATATCCTGAAAAAAGAGTATGAGGGGTGTGATACAGCAGACATTATGCCAGCAAATGACACACTTTTCACGGCCTACGGTAAATTCCACCGCGGCGCTTGTGCTAAGGTCTTTGTCAGATGAGCCGGAAACCCGCGCTCAAACGGTTATTCTGTACGTATTTATAAGGAGTCCCATGACCAGCAGCCTATCGCGACACCCGGCTTTTTTATCCCTGCAGGGCGGCATCAATTTTCGCGACCTGGGCGGCCAGCTTGCCGCCGACGGACGCCGCGTCCGCAGCGGCAAGCTATTGCGATCCGGCGCGCTAAACCGGTTAACGGCGGAGGATCTCAACCACCTCGATACTTTGCCGCTCAGCCGGGTGCTCGACTATCGCGACCCCGGAGAGGTAGCCCGTACTCCGGACAAGCTTAGCCCGCTTACCCATTATCTCAACGCGCCGGCCAATCCGCCGGTGAGCGAGGTTAATGCGAAGGTCACCGAGCTGAATGCCGCCACCCTTAACGCGCTGAACGGCGAGCAGTTTATGCTGCAACTCTACCGCCAGCTGCCGTTTAACAACCCGGCCTATCGCCAGCTCGCCGCCTGGCTGACCACGCCTTTTGAAGGCGCTTTACTGCAACACTGCGCGGTCGGCAAAGATCGTACCGGCGTCGGCTGCGCGTTAACGCTGTTCGCCGTCGGCTGCGACAGCGAAACGGTGATGGAGGAGTATCTCCTTACCCACGGCATGCTGACGCAGGTGGAGGCCTGGATGTTGGAGCTGCTCGGCAACGACCTCACTGCCCAGGGGCGCCAAAGCCTGGCGGATATTCTGACGGTAAAAGAGTCCTATCTCGCCGCCGCGCTGTCGGCTATTCACCAGCGCTATGGCACCGTCGACGCCTGGCTGGCGGCAGAGTACCAGCTTACGGCGCCGGTTCGCGCCGCGCTGCAGGCCCGGCTGCTGGAAGAGTAACCGCCCGTTTCCCGCGCGGCGAGCGATGCTTCGGCCGCCTGCCGGACCGCGGCAGCCGAGGCGACAGGGAAAAAAATGTGATTTCGTACACATCTGATTTACCTGTTCAGCGGAATGCACATATAATGCGCTCCCATCTACTGTCTCAATCATTAACAAAGGCCTGTGTGGCGTTGATTTCGCACACGACATTAAAGACTATGAAATTATCTACACTCTTAGCGGCAGCCTTCGCCATCGTAGGCTTTTGCAATACAGCGTCTGCTGTCACCTATCCTTTGCCAACCGATGGCAGCCGTTTGGTTGGTCAGAATCAGGTCATTACCATTCCGGATGATAACAAACAGCCGCTGGAATACTTCGCGGCGAAATATCAGATGGGGCTTTCCAACATGCTGGAAGCCAACCCGGGGGTGGATACTTACCTGCCGAAGGGCGGTAGCGTCCTGAACATCCCTCAGCAGCTGATTCTGCCGGATACCGTGCATGAAGGGATCATTATCAACAGCGCGGAAATGCGTCTGTACTACTACCCGAAAGGCACCAATACCGTGATCGTTCTGCCGATCGGTATCGGCCAGTTAGGTAAAGATACGCCGATCAACTGGACCACCAAAGTCGAACGCAAGAAGGCCGGCCCGACCTGGACACCGACCGCCAAAATGCATGCTGAATACGCCGCCGCCGGCAACCCGCTGCCCGCCGTCGTACCGGCCGGTCCGGATAACCCGATGGGGCTGTACGCGCTGTATATCGGCCGTCTGTACGCCATCCACGGCACCAACGCTAACTTCGGTATCGGCCTGCGCGTGAGCCACGGCTGCGTGCGTCTGCGTAACGATGACATCAAATTCCTGTTTGAGAACGTGCCGGTCGGCACCCGCGTACAGTTTATCGATGAGCCGGTAAAAGCGACCACCGAGCCGGACGGCAGCCGTTACATCGAGGTGCACAACCCGCTGTCGACCACCGAAGCGCAGTTCCAGGGCGGCGAGATCGTGCCGATCACCCTGACTCAGCCGGTACAGGCAGTTACCAGCCAGTCTGATGTCGATCAGAACGTGGTTGAGCAGGCTATCCAGAACCGCTCCGGTATGCCGGTGCGTCTGAACTAAGTTGTGCTGACAAGAAAAACGGCGGGCCTGATGCCCGCCGTTTTTTTATCGGCATTTTCCCTCGAGGCGGCTAACGCTCGCCCGGGCTACCAAACCCTACCACGCCGTAACCCCGCTATGCGCAGCGCCAGCAGGAGCCCCGGCCTAGCCGTTATTCACCAGAATAATCCCGCCGTGATCGTAGCGATAATGGCAGTGGGCGTACTCCAGCGGCGTGCCATCCTCCAGATAGATAACCTGCTCCACCTCCAGCACCGGATCGGTCGGTTCGCAGTGAAGATGCTGTTTATCCAGTTCCCCGGGCTTCATCGCCCGCACCACGCGGTAAGATCCCATCAGCTTCAGCCCCAGCGTCTCCTGCACATAGCGAAACACGGAACCTTCCAGATGGCTTTTGGTTAACCCCGGCACCAGCCCCACCGGCATGACCGTCAGATCCAGGGATACCGGCTCGCCGTTGAGCAGCCGCAGGCGAACAAAGTCATACACCGGGGCATCGGCGTCGATAAGCAGCGAACTTTGCTCCTTATCGCTGGGAAAGCGCACCGCAAAGCGCACCACTTCGCTTTGCACCTCGCCAAGATGCTCCCAGGTTTTGGTGGCGCCGAAATAGTCGCTGCCGGGCAGCTCCCACTGCGACAGCTGAAGGAAATTTTTCCGCACAAAGGTGCCCTGCCCTTTACGGGTATAGATCAGCCCTTCGACGATTAACTGGCGCATCGCCTGCTGGATGGTCATCCGGCTGGTGCTGAACTCCGCCGCCAGCGCAAACTGGTCGGGTAGCGGCGCGCTGGCAGGATACTGCTGGCTGATGATGCGTTTTTTTATTTCCCGCGCGATTTGCAGATACTTCGCCGTCATTTCCCGGTCCTTATCCATTCAGTGTGTGGCTGGCAGGCTGGATACACCATCTGACCGCCAGGGCAGCGTTACATCGCTTCGCCGTTGCTGCGGAACACCTGCTTCAACCATGCATAGCTCTTCTTCGGCACCCGCCGCAGGTCCTTGAGGTCATGGTTTTCGCGATTGACGTACACCACGCCGTAGCGCTTACGCATATCGCCCTGTGAGCTCAGGATATCGATTAATCCCCAGCCGAGATAGCCGATCACCTGCGCCCCATCCTCAAAGATGGCCGCTTTCATGGCGTTGATATGGTCGCGATGGTAAGCGATGCGGTAATCATCGGCAATGGGATGTTCGCCGTCCCAGGACTCAATCACCCCGATGCCGTTTTCAATCGGGAACACCGGCAGGCGCCAATCGTTATAGTAACGAGTGATGATCGTCCGGAAGCCCAGCGGATCAATCTGCCAGTTCCATTCCGTCGCTTTCAGGAACGGGTTATCCTGGTTGCCAAACAGCATATAGTTGTTGACCGCCGTTCCCGGCGGGATCGCGTCGCTGTTCAATGTGCGGCTGGCGTAATAGCTGAACGCCAGATAATCGACCTTCACCGTCGCCATCAGGGCGAGATCCTCCGGACGATAGATATCATCGAACCCTTCCGCGGCGACAAAATGCATCACCTCCGGGCTATAACCCTCACCCGCGTAGGCGCGCAGCAGGTTCTGGTTTAAGAACTCATCCAGCTGCTGGGCGCAGAGGATATCGCGTGGTTTGCAGGTAGCCGGATAGACCAGAGCGTGAGCCAGCATTCCGCCCATCAGACACTGCGGCTTCGTCTGGTGCAGATAGTGAGTCAGATGGACGTGCGCCATCATCACATGATGCTGGATCAGATACAGTTCGCGCAGGGTCTTCTCCCCCTGCAGATAGCCGGAAATCAGAAACGCTTCCGGCGAATGGTACAGATTCTGCTCATTAAAGGTGAGCCAGTATTTCACCTTGTCGCCATAGCAGGCGATCATCTTCTGGCCGTAGCGGATAAAAGCGTCCATCACCCGGCGGTCGGTAAAACCGTTGTAGCGCTCCGCCAACGACAGCGGCATATCGAAGTGGTACAGGCAGATCATCGGCTCAATGCCGCGGGCGATCAGTTCATCTATAAATTGATGGTAGAAGGCGATCCCCTGTTCATTGAATTCGCCATCTCCGTCAGGGCACACCCGGCTCCAGGCGATCTGAAAACGGTAGCAGTTCATGCCCAGATCCTGCATCAAATCGAAATCTTCCCGATAACGATGATAAGAGTCGGTCGCCACCTTCCAGTCGGAGGCGAACTCCGCCGGTTGACGGATATCATACACCGACATCCCCTTGCCACCCTCGTTCCACGCCCCCTCCGTCTGCATGCTGGAGACGGAGTTTCCCCATAAAAAATCTGCCGGTAGTCTGTTCTTCATGCTGCGCCTCGGTATATGACTAGTCATTTAAACATAATGACTAGTCATATACCGGAAAGTGAAAAGGTAAGCAAAGGTCGGGATCGGTTTCTGTGAGCCGGACAAAAAAAGATCGCCCCGAAAGGCGATCCTGGCGATCGATGTGAATGATGGCGCGATTCTGTTGAGATCAGGCGCTGAGTTTGAAGAGCCAGTAGCCGCTGAGTGCCGCCCATAGCAGCATTGGAATGGAGTAGAGATGGAAGCGCCACCAGATGCGCCGATCGCTGGCCATACGCAGGGCGATAATATTGGCCAGCGAGCCCGGCAGCAGGCCAAAGCCGCCCACGTTAACCGCCCAGGCGAGCAGTATTGACGGCGGGACATAGTTGAGCAACAGAATAGTCGAGGGCACATTACTGATCACCTGCGACAGGCCAATAGCGGTCAGCCACAGTCCACCGCCGGAGAGGGTCCCCACCCCGCTCAGCACCTGGTGCAGCGCCGGAAGCTGGGTCAGCAGATGGACGTCAATAAACATCACCATAAACACCAGCAACAGCGACCAGTCGACATGGACGATCACCGCCCGGGCCAGCACCAGGAAGCCCAGCAGCACCAGCGCCAGCCCCCACAGGGCCTGATTCATCTCCAGCGCCGTCAGAAACACCACATACAGTCCCAGACAGCTCCAGACGAGCTTGGGTTGCCATGACGGCGCCCTGTCGCTGCTCTGGTAACTGAGCCGCTTCGCCGGAAAACAGAACCAGCACAGCGCCAGCAGGGTCAGCATCATCGCCGCTGCCAGAGGCAGCATCTGACCGATAAACCCGAAGAAAGAGAGGCCGGATCGTCCCCACAGCAAAATATTCTGCGGGTTGCCGATCGGCGTCAGCAGCGAACCGGCGTTCACCGCCAACGCTTCGAAAATAATCAGCCGGTTCACCGGGATGGCGCACCATTTTTTTAGCGTCAGCGTCAACGGCACCACAATAAACAGCGCAACGTCGTTGGTAAGAAAGGTAGACAACAGCGCCGCCGCCAGCACCATAAAGATGGCCAGCTGGCGCTCAGTCACAAAGCGGCGGGCCATTTTTCGGCCCAGCACGTCAAAATAGCCGCTCAGTTCGATCCCCTTAGTCAACAACATCAGGCCGCTAAGCGTGACGATGGTATGCCAGTCAATGGCCGCCGGCCAGCTTGACGGGACAAACGGCACGATGGCGCTGAGCACGCAGGCGATAATCAGCAGCAAATGGAGAAAACGATCGCGCAGCAGCGACTGGACGAAGGGAAGAGTCATGCTTCCTGAGATCCCTGTGTTTGGGTAAATTTCAGGAACATCGCCAGCGTCTCTTCGCTCACGTGATGCTCCATCCCTTCCGCATCACGTCGGGCAATCTCCGCGCTGACGCCGATCGACAGCAGGAAGTTCTCCACGATTTGATGGCGCTCGCGGCTCTCCTGGGCTAGCTTCTCACCTTCCGGGGTTAAGAAGATCCCGCGCCAGGGGATCTGTTCAATAAGACCGACGCTGGCCAGGCGTTTGAGCATTTTAGCGACCGTAGGTTGCGAAACGCCAAGACGCGCGGCCATATCCACCTGGCGCGCCTCGCCCACTTCGTTGATCAGATCGGAGATCAGCTCCACATAGTCATCGATCAGCTCGCGGCGATGCGCTTCCCGCACCTGGCGAAACCCTTCCACGTGCTCTTCAACATTCACTAACTGCGTCACTTTTTTTGTTATTGGCTTACCTGCGCGACGGTTCATTGTGCTTCCTCATTCGTGTGACGCGTCAAGCATCGTATAAAAAGATCCACATTGTAATGGATTGCGCCAAGAGCACAAAAAATTAACGTTTTAGCCATAGCTATAAAATATAGCCTGTGCTATATCTGTATATAATGCAAACATCCATCAGGGAATGACGGAGCGAACTGGCAGGAGGAGAGCAGATGAATGAATTCAAGAGGTGCATAAACGTGTTTAGCCATTCACCCTTTAAAGTACGATTAATGCTGATCGGTATGCTGTGCGAGATGATCAACGGTAAACCGCAGCAGGGCAAACCCAATTCCTAAGGCGGCGTCGCGGTACGCCGCTTCATTTTTCTGTCATTTTCTGCCGGTAAAATGACCGGTTCCCCCCGTTTCCCTGACCTTTTTTCAAGTTTTGTAAGCGCCCTCGCAAAACAATCTGTTATGTCTGGTTGACCTTACCATTTACAAGCCCTATCTTTGCACAGCCCTGCCACATTCGCGGCTCGCAGAGACCCTCTTCACGCACTGTCCAGCAGGTTTTACCCCTTGACGCCAGGGGATGCGCATGGCCTCTTTTTGATTGTTTACTATGAATGTCACCACCCTGAAAGATACGCTGGTCGCCCGCCGACTGGCACTGAACCCATGGACGGGATTCTACTTTTTACAGTCGCTGTTAATTAACCTGGCGCTGGGCTATGAATTTAGCCTGCTTTATACCGTGGCATTTACCTGCGTGTTACATCTGCTGTGGCGCGCCTTTCCGCGCGTCCAGAAAGCGGTGGTCGGCGCCTATTCCCTGCTGGCGGCTCTGTACTATCCCTTTGGCCAGGCCTACGGTGCCCCCAACTTCAACACTCTGCTGGCGCTGCACGCCACCAACGTGGAAGAGTCTACGGAAATCCTGACCATCTTCCCGTGGTACAACTATCTGCTGGCGGTCTTCATCTTCGCTCTCGGGGTCATTGCGGTTCGTCGTAGGATCGTTGAGCCATCACGCTGGGGAAAAATGGATACGCTGGGCCTGTTGTTCAGCATCGGGATCTTCTTTCTCCAGCCGGTGCAAAACCTTGCCTGGGGCGGTGTATTCAAGGTGATTGACACCGGTTATCCGGCCTTTCGTTTTGTCAAAGACGTGGTGGTGAATAACAACGAGGTGCTGGACGAACAGGCGCGGATGGCGCAGCTGGCTGGCATGAAAGACAGCTGGCACGTGCTGGCGGTAAAGCCAAAATACCATCTCTATGTGGTGGTGATCGGTGAAAGCGCGCGCCGCGATGCCCTCGGCGCTTTCGGTGGCCATTGGGACAACACGCCGTTTGCCAGCTCGGTAAACGGTTATCTGTTTAACAATTACATCGCCGCCAGCGGCTCAACGCAGAAATCGCTCGGCCTGACGCTTAACCGGGTGGTCGATGGCAAACCACAGTATCAGGATAACTTTGTCACCCTCGCCAACCGCGCCGGTTTCCAGACCTGGTGGTTCTCCAACCAGGGGCAAATTGGCGAGTACGACACCGCTATCGCCAGCATCGCCAAACGGGCGGATGAAGTACAGTTCCTGAAAAACGGCGATTTCGAAGCCAATAAAAACACCCAGGACGAGCAGTTGCTGAAGCTGACCGAGCAGGTGCTCTCAACCCAGCGTACCCAGCCGCAGCTGATTGTCCTGCACCTGATGGGCTCTCACCCACAGGCCTGCGATCGGACCAAGGGCAAATACACGGTTTTCGTTCAGTCGAAAGAGACCTCATGCTACCTCTACAGCATGACGCAGACCGATTCGCTGCTGGCTAAGCTTTATCATCAGTTGCAAAATTCCGGTGACACTTTTTCCATGACCTATTTTTCCGATCATGGTCTGGCGTTCAAGGAGCGGGGCAAAGAGGTGCAGTATCTGGCGCATGACGATAAGTTCCAGCAGAACTTCCAGGTGCCGTTTATGGTGCTATCCAGCGATGACAAAGCGCATAAAGTGATTAAGGCGCAGCGTTCGGCGAATGATTTCCTCAGTTTCTTCTCCCAGTGGACCGGGATCCAGGCGACGGAAATCACCCCACGCTATCGGTTTATCTCTGAACAAAAGGCCGGTCCGGTGTACATCACCAACTTCCAGCTGCAGAAGGTGGACTACGCTCACCTCGGTACCGATGAGTTCACAGTCAATTAATCGCGCCGGCCCGGCCAGTCGCCCGGGCCGGCCGTCAGCAGGCAAAAAAAATCCGCCCCGAGAGGCGGATTTTTCATATCACCGGAGTGATTAGAAGCGGTAACCCACGCCAGCAATCCAGGTGCCGACGTCAACGTTACGAATACGAGACTGCTCGTAGGAGAAGTCCAGAGCAACGTTTTCGATCGGGTTGAACTGCAGACCAGCACCGTAGGAGAAACCGTAGTCGCTCATATCGGATTTATGAGGGTAGTTGTTGTTCTGGAATTTACCGTAACCAACACCCACTACGCCGTAGATGCTTGCCCAGTCGTTCAGACGGTAAGCCGGACCAGCGGTGATGCCGTAGTACTGACCTTTGTTGTAAGTACCATTGCTGTTGTTATCCTTCTCTGTGTAGGTGAAGGAACCGATAACGCCCAGCGGGTTGTCATCTTGCTCGTAACGGTATTTCAGGTTGAAACCGCCAGCTTTGTTCGCTTTACCCTGCATGTCGCTCTGCGCGTAACCGCCGGTTACGGTAGAAGTTGCAGCAAATGCAGTGGTACCTACGGATGCAGCCAGAACAACGGCCAGTGCTGAAAGACGTGCAATTTTATTCATAACCACCTCAAATGTGTTTCTAATAAGTCCTAAGCCTTAAATATATCAAAAACTTTTGGGAAACTCTTTGGAGTTTACATTGTCTAACATACTTTTTCATGTAACCAAAAGTTTCCATATTTCTGTAACAATATGGAAAACAACAATTTTTGGCGTTAACTTACATCTTAACGCTCATTAAGAAATTCGCAAGCATCCAGATTAATCCTAACCGCCTGGTGAATTTCTCAGCAGTTTTCGCCATTGTACTGTTTTTGCCCCTGTTTTTTTCAACATTAGCTCAACCGCCGGCAGGTAATTCCAGTACACTGGAACTTTTACCCCTTTTGACAAAACCTGACAGGAGAAAGGATGCCCGGTCCATCCAGAAAAGCGGCGGCATGGTTGCCGATACTGGTGATTTTAGTCGCCATGACCTCGATTCAAAGCGGCGCATCGCTTGCTAAATCGCTGTTCCCGGTGGTCGGCGCCCCGGGCGTCACCGCCCTGCGTCTGGCGTTGGGAACGCTGATTCTGGTGGTGGTGTTCAAGCCATGGCGGCTACGTTTCTCCCCGGCGCAGCGCGTGCCGCTGCTACTGTACGGCCTGGCGCTCGGGGCGATGAACTATCTCTTTTATTTATCCCTGCAGCGCATTCCGCTCGGCGTGGCGGTGGCCCTGGAGTTTACCGGCCCGCTGGCGGTGGCGCTGTTTGGTTCGCGCCGCCCGCTGGATTTTGTCTGGGTGGCGCTGGCGATCCTCGGACTATGGTACCTTCTGCCGCTGGGGCAGAACGTGGCGCAGGTCGATTTAACCGGCGCGCTGTTCGCCCTCGGCGCCGGGGCGTGCTGGGCGGTCTATATTCTGACCGGACAGCGTGCCGGTGAAGAACATGGTCCAGCCACGGTAGCGATGGGGTCGCTCATCGCCTCGCTGGTGTTTGTGCCGTTAAGCATGGCGCAGGCCACCGATACGCTGTGGCAGTGGTCGCTGCTGCCGCTGGGTTTGGGGATCGCGATTCTCTCTACCGCGCTGCCCTACTCCCTCGAGATGATGGCCCTGACGCGCTTGCCGACGCGCACCTTCGGCACGCTGATGAGCCTTGAGCCAGCGTTAGCTGCCCTCTCCGGTATGGTCTTTCTCGGTGAAACGCTGAAGCTCTCCCAGACCTTGGCGCTCGGCGCGATCATTATCGCCTCGATGGGCGCCACGCTGACTATGCAACGGCAGAGTAAAGTCGAGCAGGTCGATATCAATTAACATTCTGTTACGGCGCCGGCCCGAGAGAAATCCGGGCCGTTCAGCCAAATATAAATACCTGATATTTAAATATTTTTAAAATAACCAACCACTTTGCGCTATCGGAGTGATATAGCCTGCCGATGCCTCACTCTTGAAAACCCTTGCTATACTTATTTCCGAAGTCATTTGGGACAACGCTCCACATCATTCAGATCTGAAGTGTGATGAGCATCAATATCAAGAGGATATGAAACGATGAGTACCGCAAAACTGGTTAAATCAAAAGCGTCTAATCTGGTCTATACCCGCAACGATGTCGCTGACAGCGAAAAGAAAGCGACCATTGAGCTGTTGAATCGCCAGGTGATCCAGTTTATTGACCTGTCACTTATCACCAAGCAGGCACACTGGAATATGCGCGGTGCGAACTTTATCGCCGTGCACGAAATGCTGGATGGCTTCCGTACCGCGCTGACCGAACATCTGGACACCATGGCCGAGCGCGCGGTGCAGCTGGGCGGCGTCGCCCTGGGTACCACTCAGGTCATTAACAGCAAAACCCCGCTGCAGAGCTACCCGCTGGACATCCATCACGTTCAGGATCACCTGAAAGCCCTGGCTGACCGCTACGCGGTAGTGGCGAACGATGTGCGTAAGGCGATCGACGAAGCAAAAGACGAAGACACTGCAGATATCTTCACCGCGGCTTCCCGCGATCTGGATAAATTCCTGTGGTTCATTGAAGCCAACATCGAGTAAGGCTTTGCCGCCGGCCCAGCGCGGTCGGCGGCGCCTCAGCGTTTCTCCCTGCCCTATATTCCATCCTTTGCTTTTCATCCTCCACTGGCCTTGCACCGTTTCAGGGCACCAGATTGATGAAAATGCGCGCAAAAGTAAAAAGATTGTAATAATCACCTCACACAATCGTTACGTCGAGATTGTTTTCCCATCAGGGTTTGCGCTAAAAATGGGCTGGTAATTCAGCACCCTTATGACGCACCAAAATGACGCCCCATCATGGTGCAGTCACTGCCTGAAATGATCGTTCTTGTGCAACGACTTGCGCTTCGTTTGTTGAAAAACAACAGCTTGTAAAAGTGGCACGATTTTTTCATTAGGCTAGTCGTTCTCGCAGGGGATCGTCCCGTGGATATAAAAGGAAATGCTATGAAGTCTGTATTTAAAGTTTCACTGGCTGCACTGACCCTGGCTTTTGCGGTTTCTTCCCATGCCGCCAATAAGACCCTGGTTGTCGCCACCGATACGGCGTTCGTCCCGTTCGAATTTAAGCAAGGCGATAAGTATGTGGGTTTTGACGTTGACCTGTGGGCGGCTATCGCCAAAGAGCTGAAGCTCGACTACACCCTGAAGCCAATGGACTTCAGCGGCATTATCCCGGCGCTGCAAACCAAAAATATCGATCTGGCGCTGGCGGGGATCACCATTACCGACGAGCGTAAAAAAGCGATCGACTTCTCCGACGGCTACTATAAAAGCGGCCTGCTGGTGATGGTCAACGCTAATAATAACGACATCAAAGATGTCAAAGATCTGAACGGTAAAGTGGTCGCGGTGAAGAGCGGCACCGGCTCCGTTGACTACGCGAAAGCCAATATCAAAACCAAAGATCTGCGTCAGTTCCCGAACATCGATAACGCCTATATGGAGCTGGGAACCGGTCGCGCGGATGCCGTGCTGCACGATACGCCGAATATTCTGTACTTCATCAAAACCGCGGGCAACGGTAAGTTCAAAGCGGTAGGCGAATCACTGGAAGCGCAAAACTACGGTATCGCCTTCCCGAAAGGCAGCGACGAGCTGCGTGAGAAAGTGAACGGTGCGCTGAAAACGCTGCGCGACAATGGTACCTATAACGAAATTTATAAAAAATGGTTCGGCACTGAACCCAAATAATAAAAACGTACTTCGCCGGACCGAGGTCCGGCGACCCCACAACGGTCTTCCGGCACAGGCTCAGCGGGAGACGGTATTTTGGCGGAGGCTTTCCTCTGCTCTCGACACGGTAACAGGAACGTATTATGCAGTTTGACTGGAGTGCCATCTGGCCTGCCATTCCGATTTTGCTGGAAGGCGCCAAAATGACGCTGTGGATTTCCGTCCTCGGCCTGGCCGGCGGTCTGATAATTGGTCTGGTGGCCGGTTTCGCCCGCTGCTTCGGCGGCTGGATCGCCAACCACATCGCGCTGGTCTTTATTGAAATCATTCGCGGCACCCCGATTGTGGTGCAGGTTATGTTCATCTACTTTGCGCTGCCGATGGCCTTTAGCGATCTGCGCATCGACCCCTTCTCCGCGGCGGTAGTGACCATCATGATAAACTCGGGCGCCTATATCGCGGAAATCACCCGCGGCGCGGTGCTCTCCATACATAAAGGCTTCCGCGAAGCGGGCCTGGCGCTTGGCCTGTCGCGTCGCGAAACCATTCGCCACGTGATCCTGCCGCTGGCGCTGCGCCGCATGCTGCCGCCGCTGGGCAACCAGTGGATCATCAGCATCAAGGATACCTCGCTGTTCATCGTCATCGGCGTCGCCGAACTGACCCGTCAGGGACAGGAGATCATCGCGGGCAACTTCCGCGCGCTGGAAATCTGGAGCGCCGTAGCCGTGATCTACCTGATTATCACCCTGGTCCTGAGCTTTATTCTGCGTCGTCTTGAAAGAAGGATGAAAATCCTGTGATTGAATTTAAAAACGTCTCCAAGCACTTTGGTCCGACCCAGGTGCTACACGATATCTCTCTGAAAATTAATCAGGGTGAAGTGGTGGTCATTATCGGCCCTTCCGGTTCCGGTAAATCAACGATGCTGCGCTGCATCAATAAGCTGGAAGAGATCACCAGCGGCGATCTGATTGTCGATGGTCTGAAGGTCAACGACCCGAAGGTGGACGAACGTCTGATTCGTCAGGAAGCCGGGATGGTTTTCCAGCAGTTTTATCTGTTCCCGCACCTCACGGCGCTGGAAAACGTGATGTTTGGCCCGCTGCGGGTACGCGGCGCCAGCAAGCAGGCGGCAGAGAAGCAGGCGAAAGAGCTGCTGGCGAAAGTCGGTCTGGCTGAGCGCGCGCATCACTATCCGTCCGAACTCTCCGGCGGCCAGCAACAGCGTGTGGCCATCGCCCGCGCGCTGGCGGTGAAGCCGAAGATGATGCTGTTTGATGAACCGACCTCCGCGCTCGACCCGGAGCTGCGCCATGAAGTGCTCAAGGTGATGCAGGACCTGGCGGAAGAGGGCATGACGATGGTGATTGTGACCCACGAAATCGGCTTTGCCGAAAAAGTGGCCTCGCGACTAATCTTTATCGACAAAGGAAGAATTGCTGAAGACGGCAATCCCCAGGAGCTGGTGAAGAACCCGCCCAGCCCGCGCCTGCGTGAATTCCTGCAACACGTCGCCTGACCCGCAACGGCTCTCTCTCCCACGATGAGAGCCGCTTTTCCAGAATCCTCTTCCTCCCCTTCCGCCAGCGGCTTCTATACTTACCCGTTTACGTTGCAACGGAGGTGCCCATGCCGTGGATCCTGCTTTTGCTCGCTGCACTGTTTACTGCCCCGCTTTCCGCCGCCACCCTGCCCGGCGTGCCGACGGCTAACACTGATAAAAACAGCGCCAGCGAACCCGATGTGGAACAGAAAAGAGCGGCTTATGCCGCACTGGCCGATGTGCTGGCCAACGACTCCGCCCGTCAGGAGCTCATTGACCAGCTGCGTAAAGCAGCCGCCACGCCGCCGCCCGACAGCACCCCGACGCTGACGCCACCGGCGGTGAAAGAAGAGACCACGGTACTGGAGAACGTCACCCAGATAAGCCGGGAATATGGCGAACAGCTCTCATCACGCTTTTCCCAGCTGTGGCGCAATATCACCGGCTCACCGCATAAGCCCTTTAATCCGCAAACCTTTACCAGCGCGGCCTGGCATTTTTTACTGCTGGCCGGGCTGGTGTTTGCCTTCTGGTGGCTGGTACGCCTCGCGGCGCTGCCGCTGTATCGCAAAATGGGCGAATGGGGACGGCATAAAAACCGCGATCGCGGTAACTGGCTCCAGCTGCCCCTGACCATCGCCGGGGCGTTTATCATCGACCTGCTGCTGCTGGCGCTAACCCTGTTTGTCGGTCAGCTGCTAAGCGATCGCCTGAATGGGAATAACCCTACCATCGCCTTCCAGCAGAGCCTTTTCCTCAACGCCTTCGCGCTGATCGAGTTTTTTAAAGCTATTCTGCGGCTCATTTTCTGCCCGCGCATTCCTGCCCTGCGGCCCTTTAACCTCAGCGACGAGGCCGCGTCATACTGGAGCCTGCGCCTGAGCGCGCTCAGCAGCCTGATTGGTTACGGTCTGATCGTCGCGGTGCCGATTATTTCCAATCAGGTGAATGTTCAGGTTGGCGCGCTGGCTAACGTCGTCATCATGCTGTGCATTACGCTGTGGGCGCTGTACCTGATTTTTCATAACAAAGCGGTGATTACTCAAGGGTTGATCCACCTGGCCGACCACTCACTCGCTTTCTTTAGCCTGTTTATCCGCGCCTTCGCGCTGGTCTGGCACTGGCTGGCCTGCGCCTACTTTGTGGTGCTTTTTTTCTTTTCCCTGTTCGACCCGGGCAACAGCCTGAAATTCATGATGGGCGCCACCCTGCAAAGCCTGGCGATTATCGGCGGCGCGGCGCTGGTGTCTGGCATCCTGTCGCGCTGGATAGCCAAAACCATCACCCTGTCGCCCGCCACTCAGCGCAACTACCCTGAACTGCAAAAGCGGCTAAATGGCTGGATCTCCGCCTCGCTGAAGGCGGCGCGCATTCTCACCGTCTGTGTCGCCATCATGCTGCTGTTGAGCGCCTGGGGCCTGTTTGACTTCCGGGAATGGCTGCACAACGATGCCGGGCAAAAAACGGTGGATGTGCTGATCCGCATCGCCCTGATCCTCTTCTTCTCCGCCATCGGCTGGACGGTTCTGGCCAGCCTGATTGAAAACCGGCTGGCATCGGATATTCATGGCCGTCCGCTGCCCAGCGCGCGGGCCCGGACGCTGCTGACGCTGTTTCGCAACGCGCTGGCGGTGGTGATCAGCACCATCACGGTGATGATCCTGCTCTCGGAAATTGGGGTAAACATTGCGCCGCTGCTGGCGGGCGCCGGGGCGTTAGGGCTGGCCATTTCGTTTGGTGCGCAAACCCTGGTCAAAGACATTATCACTGGCATATTTATCCAGTTTGAGAACGGGATGAACACCGGCGACCTGGTCACCATCGGTCCTTTGACCGGCACCGTGGAACGAATGTCGATTCGCTCCGTGGGGGTACGTCAGGATACCGGCGCCTATCACATAATTCCCTGGTCCTCGATCACCACCTTTGCCAACTTCGTGCGCGGCATTGGCTCGGTTGTGGCTAACTATGACGTTGACCGCCATGAGGATCTGGATAAAGCCAGCCAGGCGCTGAAGGCGGCGGTGGACGATCTGCTAGCCCAGGAGGAGATCCGCGGTCTGATCATTGGCGAACCGTCGTTCGCCGGGCTGGTGGGGCTGAGCAATACCGCCTTTACGCTACGCGTCAGCTTCACCACCCTGCCGCTGAAGCAGTGGACGGTGCGTTTTGCCCTCGACACTCAGGTGAAAAAGCACTTCGATCGCGCCGGGGTTCGCGCGCCGGTACAGACCTGGCAGCAGCTGCCGATGCCGGGCGCCGACAGCCCGGCCGCCGAGTAGCGTTAGAATGGACGACGGCGTTTGGCGTCGTCCATAAAGCTCCAGGCGATAAAGCGACTTTGCTTTTGCCCCTGGGCCATCTCCTTTTTCACCACTTTCACTGCGCCGACCTCGGTCAGCAGGCGGTAGAGCGGCGGCAGATTATCGCCGCGCGACACCAGCGAGGTAAACCATTTCACCTGGCGGGCGAAGGCCTGGCTTTCGCGGATCATCTGCGAGATAAAGGCTACTTCGCCCCCTTCGCACCACAGCTCCTGCTGCTGACCGCCAAAATTGAGGCCACTTTCGGCGCCAAGTCCGAGGTTGCGGCGCTTGCGCTCGCCCCCCGCCCGGGCGCTCTCTGCGGAGTCATGGAACGGCGGATTACACAGCGTGGCGTCGTAGGTCTCGTTTTTATGGATCACGCCGTGAAAGATAGCCTGGCTCTCTTTTTGCCGGCGCAGGCGGATCTGCCGGGTCAAGCCCGGGTTGCCATTGATAATCGCCTGCGCGCTGGCGAACGCCTGCGGGTTGATTTCACTGCCGGTAAAGCGCCAGCCATACTCGTGAGCGCCGATCAGGGGATAGATGAGGTTAGCGCCGGTGCCAATATCAAGGATCGTGGCATCCTTCGGCACCTCGCCGCTATCCCCGGCCAGCAGATCCGCCAGATGATGAATATAGTCGGCCCGCCCAGGCACTGGCGGACAGAGAAAGCCGTCAGGAATGTCCCAGTGTTTGACCGCGTAGAAATGCGCCAGCAGCGCTTTATTCAACGCCTTCACCGCCTGCGGATTGGCAAAATCAATGGTCTGCTCACCCAGCGGATTGAGCGTAATGTAGCCCTGCAGGTCAGGATGGGCCTGGCAGAGCGCGGGCAGGTCGTAGCGTTGATGGTGGCGGTTACGCGGGTGTAACCCCGGTTTCTGGGCTTTCATGACAATCTCCTTTGAACAGCCGCGTAAGATACCCGTTGACGGCGGCGCGGTAAATAAGGGAGTCTGGATATCTACATTATCCGTGACAGGTGCAGCATGTACTTTTATCAACCTTCGCAGGGCCACGGCCTGCCGCATGACCCGCTGAACGCGATAATCGGGCCTCGCCCGATAGGCTGGATCGCCTCGCAGGACGCCGAGGGCCAGCGTAATCTGGCGCCATACAGCTTTTTTAACTGCTTTAACTATCGGCCGCCGATCATTGGTTTCGCCAGCAGCGGCTGGAAAGACAGCGTGCGAAATATCGTCGAAACAAAGGAGTTCGTCTGGAACCTGGCGACGCGACCGCTGGCCATGGCGATGAATGAAACGTCAGCCTCGATTCCGCACCATGAGGACGAATTCGTGCGCGCCGGCCTCACCGCCGCCGCCAGCCGCCTGGTCAGCGCTCCCCGGGTCGCGGAGAGTCCGGTGAACTTTGAGTGCCGTCTGTCGCAGTGTATTCAACTCACCACCGCCGACGGCAACCCTGTCGATACGTGGCTGGTGCTCGGTGAAGTGGTCGCCGTGCATATCGATGAATCACTGCTGGACAACGGTATCTATCAAACCGCCCGGGCCCAGCCGATCCTGCGCGCCGGTGGCCCGAGCGCCTATTACGGTATTGATGACAGCCTGCGCTTTGACATGATCCGCCCTGACGCCCGCTAAATAATCTACCGGCCAGAGTAGCGCTACCCTGCGCCGGTAGCATGCAAAACGCACTGTTTTGCATTAAACATTCCCTGTCGCGCGGTCTGGAAAGACCTACACTTAAGCTATGTCCCATGCTGTTTATGAGGATATGCTGATGAAAATCACCTCGCTGCTGTTCGCCGCGGCGCTCACCGCTCATGCCACCGCGGCCTCTCCCCTGCCACCGCCACCCGTACTGCCCTTTGCCGGGCCGCTCCGCCCTGTCGGCACCGTCTCCGCCTTCGGCGCCAGCACCCTGGACGACCTGGCGGCCGCCCTCGCGGATAAGGCCCACCGTCATGGGGCGATAGCCTGGCGGATCAATGCCGCCAGCAGCGGTAACCGGCTGTACGGTTCAGCTATAATTTATCAATAACCTTTTACAGGAGGCAGACGATGGCATCAGGTTGGGCAGGCGACGGCGCCGTACAGGATCAGATCGACAGCACTATTGACGATGCGGTTGCTCGCGCCCGCCGCGAGCTTCCACGTGGCGAAAGCAACAAATTTTGTGATGAATGCGGAGAGCCGATTCCGGAGGCCCGGCGACAGGCCATCCCAGGGGTCAGATACTGCGTGAAGTGCCAGCAGGAGAAAGATTTACATAACAATACATTTTCAGGATATAATCGTCGCGGTTCCAAGGATAGCCAGCTACGCTGACTTTCCTTTACCGTTTATGACAGCCTTTCGCATTATCTTTTCGCGCACATTTTTTGGCGGAAAAAGTCGCAATATGTGCCCTTAAGCGCGCCGGTGTTCCTCGCTTCGCCGTCAGACGAAAAGAAGGAGAAATAATTTATTAATAATCAGTAAATTATTAATCATTCAAAAAATTCGATGAAGACTGTGAATTTCCTTCGATTTTATCTCCCGCAAAAAAGCGTGATACTTATCACATCGACGGAACATCGTCCCCTGAACAGAACAACCTGCGAGAGATTAACTATGAAAAACATCAAATATGCTGCCGCTGCCATCGCTCTGACCGCTCTTTCCTTCGGCGCCTTTGCCGCCGAACCGGTTACCCCCGCTCAGGCTGAAAGCATGAATAAGATCGGCGTGGTGTCTGCGCAAGGCGCAACCACTTTAGATGGTCTGGAAGCAAAACTGGCTGCTAAAGCCGAAGCCGCTGGCGCGACCGGCTACAGCATTACTTCCGCTAACACCAACAACAAACTGAGCGGTACTGCGGTTATCTATAAATAATCGCTGCACCCATCTGTAAGCCACTGAATTAACCCTGAAAAGACCTTTAATACCCTTGCCTTGCCCGTCCGAGCCACCGGACGGGCTTTTTTTTATCCTGCAGATCCGATCACCAGCAGTCGTTGACGCGGCTGAGGCCCTGCTCCAGCGAGGTGACTTCCCCGCAGGCCAGCAGACAGCAGGCAAGCTGGATCTTCAACGAGGTGGGCACCGGTTCGACGCCAGCGACGCAGCGTTCAATCCAGCGCGCGGTGACCTCAGGGTCTTTCGAGGTCGGCAGGACCACCGCCTCCGCTGCCATCTCAGTCTGGCGTTCGTACAGCACCCGCACGCCCTGCTCATCAATCAGGCTGATCTGCGGACAGCGCTGCGGGTTGGCGTACACTTCGCCCTCGGTACCATGCATCAGCAGCGCGCGGCCACCGGTCTCGCGAAAGAAGTTCGCCACCCGGGGAACATATTCCGGATGCGACACGCTGGAGAGGCGCAATGCCTCCCCTTCGCCAAACGGCGTGGCCAGCTTGGCCAGGGTATGGGCGCTGTTGCGTACGCCCATCCGCCAGCGCATCGCCAGCTGTTTCTCCAGCGGCGGACAGAAGGCCCCCACCGGGATATACACCGGTTCATGGCCCTCCAGCTGCGCCTGAGCCTGTCCGGCGTGCAGGGTGGCCGGAATGTCCAGCAGGGTAAAAATGGTTTCGGTCAGCACCCGGGTGGGATCGTGACTGACGCCGTGAACCACCACCGGAAATCCCAGCTTGTGCAGGAGCATCGCCAGCAGCGGCGTGAGGTTCGCCTGCTTGCGCGCGCCGTTGTAGCTGGGGATAACGATCGGCATCGGCTTGCCGGCCGGCGGGGTCAGGCGCAGCGTATGCTGCTGCATCGCGGCGTAAAAACCTTTCATCTCCGCTTCGCCTTCGCCTTTAATGCGCAGGGCGATTAATATTCCCCCCAGCTCCAGCTCCGGCACCTCGCCGTTCAGCATCCGCGCGTAGAGCGCACGAGCGGTCTCTTCATCGAGATCGCGGGCATGATTCTTACCGCGACCCACCTCTTTTATAATTTTGCTGTACTCCATGGCTCCCCCTGGTGCATCACGCGCCGGCGTCAGCGACGTTTGCGGCCCGTCTGTTTTGCTGTCTGTTTTGCTTTCCGTTTTACTATAACCTCCGGAACGCCCGGCTGCTCTATGGGAAAAACAGGTAACGCGTTCAGTAGACGCGCGCCGTAGTTTTTGGTCAACAGACGCTTATCGTAAATCACCACCTCTCCCCAGCAGTTATGGCTACGGATCAAACGCCCCACCTGCTGAATAAGATTAAAGGAGGCGCTGGGCAAACTCTGTACCTCGAAGGGATAACGATTGAGGCTTTTCAGCCATTCGCCTTCGGTGATCACTACCGGGCTGTCGATGGGCGGAAAAGCGATTTTATGGATATGCACCTGGCTTAGCAGATCGCCTTTTAAATCGAGACCTTCGGCAAAGGACTGCAGACCCACCAGCACGCTGCGCTCGCCGCTTTCCACCCGTTTGCGATGCAGCTCCACCAGCCGGTAGCGCGGCTGGTCGCCCTGCACCAACAGCATCAGGCGCAGATCGGTCACATGCTCGAGGAAGCGGTTCATCGCCCGCCCGCTGGCAAACAGCACCAGCATCCCGAGATGTTTTTTGCTCTCCACCTGCTGGCGAAAATATGCCGCCATCTCGGCAATGTGCTGCTCTTCGTTATCCATCAGCGGTTCATAACGCATTTGAGGAATAATAATTTTCCCCTGCTCCACGTGGTTGAACGGCGAATCCAGCGCCACGAAGCGGTCCCCCGCTTTCTCCTTCAGACCGCTCATCTCCTGCAGGCGCGAGAAGCTGTTTAGCGAGCGCAGCGTCGCTGACGTCACCACGATATGCGGCACGCTGCGCCACAGCAGCCGTTCAAGCTGATCGCTGACGCGGATCCCGACGCAGTGGAACCAGACGTGGATCTGGCCATCGCGCACCACCCGCGTCGCCCATTTGGTTACCGGCGCGCCTGAGGACTGCGCCAGCGACGCCAGGCGCCACAGCTTGCTTTGGCTTTCAAACATGCCAAGGGCGCGGTTCATCTGCAGCAGCACCCGATGCAGGCGCACCACGTCATGGCTGCCGGTCTTTTCGCTGAGATCGTTCAGGAACAGCTCCGCCAGGCCGCGCAGCAACTCGGTGAGCTTCGCCAGCCGCTGGCAGATCTCCATCACCTCCTGCGGCAGTTCGCCCATCGGGAAGCGATGCTCCGCTTCCTGACCGGCGGGCATATAGAGATTGAGAATATTATTCAACGAAGCAATCAGCTCGAAAAGCTCTTCGCAATGAGCGGTGAGCCGCTCCGGATTGGCCAGCGGCGGCGTGGTTTTCGGACGAAACTGCTCCATGCAGGTAGCCACCAGCTTGCAGAATAGATCCAGCTGCAGGCGAAACCAGGGGGCGGTGATCTCGGCGCTCATCTCCAGCGCGTCGCGGGCGACGTCCGGCAGATGATGGCCTTCATCGAGGACCAGCAGCAGGTTTTTCGGCTCCGGCAGCACCGCTTCGCTCTCCATCGCCGCCATAACCAGCGCATGGTTGGCCACCACCACTTCCGCCTCCTGAATTTCCCGCCGCGCCACAAAGAACGGGCACTCGCGATAGTAGTGGCAGTTGCGGTTCAGGCAGCTGGCCTTATCGGTGCTCAGCCGGCTCCATAGCCCATCGTCGATGGCTTTGTCGGTATGGTCGCGCAGGCCGTCCCAGCGGTAGCTGTCGAGATCCTGCTTCAGGGTCGCGCACAGCTTCTGCTCCGCCTGATTATTCGGGGTGAGATCGTCATCGAGAAAGGCCAGCAGATCCTGCTGCGACGGCTCGGTGCTGGCCAGCGCCGTCAGGTTGCGCGGACAGACGTAGCGTCCGCGGCCAAAGGCGGCGGTGAAGCGCAGGTCGGGAATGATTTTACGCAGCAGCGGCAGGTCCTTACTGTAGATTTGATCCTGCAGGGCGACGTTGGCGGTGCTGACCACCAGCGTTTTTTGTTCCTCGCGGGCGATGGCGATGCCCGGGATCAGATATGACAGCGTTTTGCCGACACCGGTCGGCGCTTCGATAGCCAGATGCCTGCCCTCTTCCCCGGCAAGGGTTTTCGCCACATCGGCGATCATCTGCCGCTGCGGGGGACGCGGAATAAAGTCCGGGATCTGTTCCTGAAGCGCCTTATACCAGGCGGCGATTTGCGCTTTCAGCGCAGCGGTCAAAGCCATGAGAAAACCTGAATACTGTATAAACAGCCACTATTGTGCCATTTTTGCCCGCCCGGAGGTATTGCTTTCTGCGGAGTGTGGAAGCCTGCTCGACAAATAGTGTAATGGAAAGAAAAAGGCCCGCCGCCGCGTAGCGGACAGACGGGCCTGAGCCGGGGCGCGTTATCGCGGCCCGGACATCAGCGTGTTATTCGCCAGCCGGTTTACGCGGGCGACGGCGGCGCGGCGGTTTGCCGTCCTGAGTGCGCGCTTTCGGCGCCTCGCCGTCCTGACGGCGCGGGGCATTATTCTGGCTGCGCGGCTGTCCGCTGCGTCCCTGACCCTGGCCGCCGCGTCCCTGACCTTGCCCACGACCGCCGCCGCGCTGCTGGCGACCGTTCTGGATAGGTTCGGCTTTAATGGACGGATCCGGCTCATAGCCGGCAATCGCGATGCGCGGGATCTCTTTTTTCAGCAGGCGCTCGATATCGCGCAGCAGCTTATGCTCATCCACGCACACCAGCGATAAGGCTTCGCCGGTGGCCGCCGCGCGACCGGTACGGCCGATACGGTGGACGTAATCTTCCGGTACGTTCGGCAGCTCGTAGTTCACCACGTGCGGCAGCTCTTCGATATCCAGACCGCGGGCGGCGATATCGGTCGCCACCAGCACGCGAATGCCGCCGGATTTAAAGTCGGCCAGCGCGCGGGTACGCGCTCCCTGGCTCTTGTTGCCATGGATCGCCGCGCTGCGGATGCCGTCTTTGTTGAGCTGTTCCGCGAGGTGGTTGGCGCCATGCTTGGTACGGGTAAACACCAGCACCTGCTGCCAGTTGCCTTCGCCGATAAGCTGCGACAGCAGTTCACGCTTGCGGTTCTTGTCAACGAAATGGACGTGCTGGGTGATCTGCTCGGACGCGGTGTTACGACGCGCCACTTCCACTTCCAGCGGGTTGTGCAGCAGTTTCTCGGCCAGGCCCTTGATCTCGTCGGAGAAGGTCGCCGAGAACAGCAAATTCTGTCGACGCGCCGGCAGTTTGGCCAGTACGCGACGGATGTCATGGATAAAGCCCATATCCAGCATGCGGTCCGCTTCGTCAAGCACGAGGATTTCTACTTTATCAAGACTGACGGCGTTCTGATGTTCAAGATCCAGCAGACGGCCCGGGGTGGCGACGAGGATGTCGACGCCGCCGCGCAGCTTCATCATCTGCGGGTTGATACTCACGCCGCCGAAGACCACCAGCGAGCGAATATTCAGGTATTTACTGTAATCGCGGACGTTCTCGCCCACCTGCGCCGCCAGCTCACGGGTCGGGGTCAGGATCAGCGCGCGCACCGGACGACGGCCCTTTGCGTGCGGCTCATTCTGGATCAGGCGCTGCAGCAGCGGCAGGGTAAAGCCCGCCGTTTTACCGGTGCCGGTCTGGGCGCTGGCCATCAGGTCACGGCCCTGCAGTACCGCCGGGATCGCCTGCTGCTGGATAGGGGTCGGCTCAACGTAGCCCTGCTCAGCGACAGCGCGCAGGATATCGGGATTCAGGCCAAGGGAATCAAAAGACATAACAACTCCGAACCGCCCCGGCCCGGTGAAGGGCGTAGTTTTCAGGGAGATTATTGCGATAAGAGATGGCAAAAACCACAATGCCATGAAGGGGCGCAGTCTAGCAGATTTTGTGACAGGCCGCATAAAATCTGCAAAAGAATGCCGCGCCTGGCTGGCGGGTATGAGAAGGCCGCTGAGCGCGCTCAGCGGCCAGTGGGTCATAGCAGCGCGGTTAACGCAGACGATACTTAATTTTTTCGACAATCTTCGCGGTGGAGATGCCGTAGCGATCGTGGAGGGTCGGCAGGGCGCCGGCTAACAGGAACGCGTCGGGCAGCCCCACGCTATCCAGCTCACAGCGTACGCCCTTACGCATCAGCAGCGCGGCCACCGCTTCCCCCAGGCCGCCGACCGCGGTGTGGTTCTCCGCAGTTACCACCAGGCGGCCCGGCTTCGACGCCTGTTCAATAATCGCTTTCTCATCCAGCGGTTTGATGGTCGGCACGTGCAGAACCGCCACGCCGATATTATCGGCCCGCAGCTTTTCAGCCGCCTCCAGCGCGCGCATGGTCATCAGCCCGGAGGAGATAATCAGCACATCGTTGCCGTCCTCCAGCAGCTTCGCCTTACCCAGTTCGAACTGATAGTCATATTTATCCAGCACCAGCGGCACCTTACCGCGCAGCAGACGCATATACACCGGCCCCTGGTGATCGGCAATGGCCGGTACCGCCTGCTCTATCTCCAGCGCATCGCAAGGATCGACGATAACCATCCCGGGGATACCGCGCATGATCGCCAGATCTTCGGTGGCCTGATGGCTGGGGCCATAGCCGGTCGTCAGGCCCGGCAGCGCCGCGCAGATCTTCACGTTCAGATGCTCTTCGGCGATGACCTGGTGAATAAAATCATAGGCGCGACGGGTTGCAAAGGCGGCATAGGTGGTGGCGAAAGGAATAAATCCCTCCTTCGCCATCCCCCCTGCCGCCGCCATCAGCAGCTGTTCGGCCATGCCCATCTGGAAAAAGCGATCCGGGAAGGCCTGGGCGAAAATATGCAGGTCGGTATATTTTGACAGGTCCGCGGTCATGCCGACGATTTCCGGGCGCTGCGCCGCCAGTTTTGACAGCGCGACGCCGAAGGGCGCAGGGACGGTCGCCTGGCCTTCATCGGCAATCGAGGCGATCATCGCCGACGTTTTTAAACGGGGTTGACTCTGGCTCATTACAGCACTCCTTCCGGTTTGTTAGCGTCCAGCACCGCGATCGCTTTTTGCCATTCGTCGGCATCGACGCGAATAAAATGGTTTTTATCGCGGGTTTCGAGGAACGGCACCCCTTTGCCCATCAGCGTGTCGCATAAAATGACCCGCGGCTGATTGCCGGAATAACTTTTCGCGTTGTCAAAGGCGGCCATCACCGCCGGCAGATCGTTACCGTCCACGCGCTGTACGTACCAGCCGAAGGCGGCCCATTTATCCTGCAGCGGCTCAAAGCCGAGGATTTTGCGTGAATCGCCGTCAGCCTGCTGTTTGTTGACATCGACAAGGTTAATCAGGTTGCTCAGGCCATAGTGAGCCGCCGACATCGCCGCCTCCCAGGTCGACCCTTCGTCCAGCTCCCCATCGGACATGGAGTTGTAGACCCAGGCCTTGCTCTGTTTCTGCCGCAGCCCGAGCGCCATGCCGACGGCGATAGACAGCCCCTGCCCCAGCGAGCCGCCGGACATCTCCATCCCCGGGGTGTAGGTCGCCATGCCGGACATCGGCAGGCGGCTGTCGTCGGAGCCGTAGGTTTCCAGTTCGGCTTCCGGGATAATGCCCGCCTCCAGCAGCGCGGCATAATAAGCGATAGCGTAATGGCCATGAGAGAGCAGGAAGCGATCGCGCCCCTCCCACTCGGGATCTTCCGGGCGATAGGTCATGGCATGGCTGAAGGCGGTGGCGAGCACATCGGCATAGCCCAGCGCCTGGCCGATATAGCCCTGCCCCTGCACTTCCCCCATTTGCAGGGCGTAACGGCGAATACGCCACGCCGCCGCGGCGACTTTTTGTGATTCGGTCATCTTCATCTGTTTGCCTCGCTTAGTGAATTAACATGCCGCCGTTAACGTCCAGGGTGATGCCGGTGGAGTAGGAGGAAAGATCGCTGCCGAGGAACAGCGCGGCGCGCGCGATGTCTATCGCGTCGCCAAGGCGGTTCATCGGAATGCCGGCAAGAATGTTGGCCGTCATGTCATCAGTCAGCTTGCCGGCGGTAATGTCGGTCTGAATCAGCCCCGGGGTGATGCAGTTAACGCGGACGTTATCCGGGCCAAGCTCGCGCGCCATCGCCCGCGCCAGACCCAGCACCCCGGCTTTTGCCGCGCTGTAGTGCGGTCCGCCAAAGATACCGCCGCCGCGCTGGGCGGAGACGGACGAGATGCAGACGATGCTGCCGGATTTTTGCGCCCGCATGGTGGGTATAACCGCCTGCGACATCAGCAGCGTACCGCGCAGGCTAACATCAAGCACCGCGTCATAGTTGGCGCGCTTGATATCCATCAGCTTCAGCGGCTGGGTAATCCCGGCGTTATTGACCAGTACATCAACCCGACCGTATTTCGCCAGGATCTGTTCGATGGCCGCCTGCACCTGCACTTCATCAGCGACGTTGGCTGCCAGGCCGAGATGGCCTTCGCCTAATGCCGCCGCGGCGGTTTTACTGGCTTCGCCATTGAGGTCGATAATGACCACTTTCGCGCCGTTTTCGGCGAATAATTTCGCAGTCGCGAAGCCCAAACCGCGTGCGGAGGCCGCGCCAGTAATAATGGCGACTTTATCTTTTAATAACATAGTTTCACTCCATGACATTACGTCATATTAATTAACAGGATATATTTCCGTTATTGTGGTTCATCGAGGAAAAGAATCACCACCAAACCAATGGCGGCGCAGATACCAAAATAGGTAAATACAGAATTAAAACTCCCGGTTTTATCAAGCAAGAAACCAGCCGCCATCGGCGCGACAAATCCACCGAGGTTGCCGCCGCTATTAATTATGGAAGAGGCGATTGGATAGGTTTTGCTATCCGAAACGGCCATACCGTACGCGGTAAAGGCTGGCCAGCCGATATTTAAACAAAAGCCGACAAAGAATAATCCAATACAAACTGCCAGGGTGCTGGCCGGGATATTCAGCATAATTAGCATCATGACCACCGTTGACACCGCAGTGAACATCATGGTGGGTTTACGCCGGCGGCCTAATAGCTTATCCGAAATCCATCCGCCGCCGATCGCGCCAATAAAGCCGCCGATGCACGGCATACTGGCCACGAAGCCCATACTCATTACATCGAAACCGCGCTCTTTCACTAAATACAGGGGGATCCAGGTTAATAATCCGTACAGCACGCTAACCATCATAAAATACGCCAGGCAGTCACCGAGAATATTTTTTGAGGTGAATAAGCCTTTCGCCGTATCAATTGGCGCCATTTTCTTTACCCGAATGATTTTATCCAGCCAGGTGAATCTTTCGGCAATTAAGATATTTTCGCGTACGCTATTATTATGACTTTCACGCCCGGCATTAATCTCTGCCAGTTCGCTTTGGGAAACAAATCCGCTCTCAGCAGGCTTGGATTTGACCAGCAGATACCACGCGATGGCCGCCACAATTCCGGGTATAGCAAAAGAGAAAAAGACCCACCGCCACCCCCAGGTCACCGCAATCCACACCGCCAGCGGCGGCACAATAATCGGCGCAAACATGGTCGCCGCGATGTAAACGCCGGTTGCCGTGGCTTTCTCTTTTGGTGGAAACCAGTTATTTATGGTGGAAGCCAGCCCCACCGGGCAAGGCCCTTCGCTCAGCCCCAGTCCCAGCCGCACCAGCTTCAGGCCAAACACGGAGCTCACCGTGCCCATCAGCCAGGTAAAGGCGGAGAAGCCGAAAATGGAGAGCGATACCAGCCCCCGGGTACCGCGTTTGGCGATGAAAAAGCCGGCCGGGATCTGGCTTACCGCATAGCCGAGGAAAAACATACTGGCGATGGCCCCGGCTTCAAAATTATTGATATGAAACTCATCAATGATGAAAGGCAGTACCGCGCCAATATTCGTTCGGTCGGCGTAATTGATGGCATACACCAGAAAAATCATCGTCAAAACCACGAAACGATATTTCGTTTTCCTGGCGTCAGTACAGACCAGCGTATCTATACGTGACATAGGGTTTCCTCGTTTTATACCTCATCCACTTCGCTGTAAGCTGCCGCTTCGGATCACCGCGTTTTACTATCCATACAGGAGCAAGAGATAAATGCTTTTCGCCAGCGAAACAGGTGGTTAGGTGTTTTATAATTGCGATGCAAGCACATCGCAGTTTGTTATCAGGCCTGTAAGAGGAATATAACAACCCCAAAATGAAACGGTATTCAAAAAACCTCAATTATGATTGAGAAAAATTGAGTTAGTGACTTCCCGCAAATTTTTAGCGTTTTCTGACCTGCGCGCTTTTAACAAGATAAATTGTTAAGCCCATCACAAATTAACGTTGTTTTTTCGCTTTTCCCTATGCTGTACATCCCGGCTGCGCCACGCTGTTCGCTATTTTCTTTTATTCGCGCCCCGCGCAGGATGCCGCCATGAGCCAACCGCTACCCAATAAAAATCTGCCGATGCCCTCTTTACGCAATATCCAGGCTTTTATTGAAGTCGCCGCTACCGGCAGCCTTAATCTGGCCGCAGAGAATCTCAATATTACCGCCTCGGCGGTCAGCCATCAGATAGCCAGCCTGGAGCACTTTCTGGGGAAAAAACTGTTCTCCCGCAGCAGCAAAGGCGTCACGTTAACGGCGGTGGGAGAAAAATATCTCAAAGAGGTCTCCGGGGCGCTGAATATGATTGGCCAGGCCACCAGCCAGGTGATCAACGATATCCATCAGGATTATTTACGCATTCATTCGGCGCCGAGCTTCGGCCTGCTATGGCTGATGCCCCGTCTGGATAAATTCCGCCAGGCGTGGCCGGCGTTAAAAATCAGCCTGACCTGTTCATACGAAAGCATCCAGTTCTCCCGGGATAATATTGATATCGATATTCGTCACGGGCTGTCACAGTGGCCGACGCTGCTGGTCAGAACCATTAAAAATGAGCGCGTCCTGCCCTACAGCGCAGCGTCTTATTTAGCCAGCCATCCTGTGCAGGCTGTGGAAGATCTGCTGGCCTGCGATCTGATTCACTCCGACAGCACCTTGATTAACTGGAGCAACTGGCTGTCGTGGCACAAGGTCCGCGGCTGGCATAAAAACTTCATTTTTAATTTCGACCGGTCATATATGAGCATCGAGGCGGCCAGAATGGGGATGGGCGTGATCCTCGAGAGCAATCTGCTGGCCGGCGGACACGTGCGCCAGGGGCAGCTGACGCCGGTATTTGCCGACGAGCGGAGCATGCCGGTCGGCGCGCACCACTTCGTCCTCCCCCACGCTAATGAACAGAAGGAGAAGGTCCAGCGCTTCTTCGCCTGGGTCGCCGGAGAGCTGAAAGAGGAAGGGTTCCATATTTGATCCCGGCTGGTGGACAAACCGCCAGTCGGCGCCTAAAGTTAATCAATCGATTGATTAATTTTTACCGAGCGCGATGACCAGTAAAGGCGAACAGGCAAAAAATCAGCTTATCGCGGCCGCTATCGCCCAGTTTGGCGAGTACGGCCAGCACGCCACCACCCGCGATATCGCCGCCCAGGCCGGGCAGAATATCGCCGCTATCACCTATTATTTTGGCTCGAAAGACGATCTGTATCTTGCCTGCGCCCAGTGGATCGCCGATTTTATCGGCGACAATTTTCGCCCGCAGGCCGAAGCGGCGGAGCACCTGCTTGCCGGGGAAGCGCCGGATCGCCAGGCGATCCGCGACCTCATCCTTAGCGCCTGCCACAACATGATCCTGCTGCTCACCCAGGACGATACGGTTAACTTAAGCAAATTCATTTCCCGTGAGCAGCTGGCGCCGACCGCCGCCTACCATCTGATCCACCAGCAGGTGATTGCCCCCCTGCACCATTATCTCACCCGGCTGATTGCCGCCTGGACCGGCTGCGAAGCCAGTGATACGCAAATGATCCTCCATACCCACGCCCTGCTGGGCGAGGTGCTCGCTTTCCGTCTCGGGCGTGAAACTATCCTGCTGCGCACCGGCTGGACGCAGTTTGACGCGCAAAAAACGGAACAGATTTTCGAAGTCATTACCTGTCATATCGATTTCATCCTGCATGGGTTATCGCAAAGGAGTTTGGGCTGATGAAAAAACCCGTCGTCGTCATTCTGCTGATCGTGATTCTTCTCGCCGCGCTGGGCGGCGGCTGGTGGTGGTACCAGAGCAGCCGGCAGCAGCCGCTGACCCTGTATGGCAATGTCGATATCCGCACCGTCAACATGAGCTTCCGCGTTGGCGGTAGGCTGGCCTCGCTGACCGTCGACGAAGGCGACAGCATCCGCGCCGGGCAAACTCTCGGCGAGCTTGACCGCACGCCGTATGAAAACGCCCTGCTGCAGGCGCAGGCCAACGTCTCCACCGCCCAGGCGCAGTATGACCTGATGATGGCCGGCTACCGCGCGGAAGAGATTGCCCAGGCCGCGGCGGCGGTGAAACAGGCGCAGGCCGCTTACGACTATGCGCAAAACTTCTATCAGCGCCAGCTCGGGCTGCGCGCCAGCAGCGCCATTTCCGCCAACGATCTGGAGAATGCCCGCTCCTCGCGCGATCAGGCGCAGGCAACGCTCAAATCGGCGCAGGATAAGCTGCGTCAGTATCGCGCCGGTAACCGCCCGCAGGAGATTGCCCAGGCCAAAGCCAGTCTGGAACAGGCGCAGGCGGCGCTGGCCCAGGCCAAACTGGACCTGCACGATACCGTGCTCACCGCCCCTTCTGACGGTACGCTGATGACCCGCGCCGTCGAGCCCGGCACTATGCTCAACGCCGGCGGTACCGTACTGACCCTGTCGTTAACGCATCCGGTGTGGGTCCGCGCCTATGTTGACGAGAAAAACCTCGGCCAGGCGCAGCCGGGACAAGAAGTGCTGCTCTATACCGACAGCCGGCCGGATAAGCCCTATCACGGCAAAATCGGTTTTGTCTCGCCGAGCGCTGAATTCACGCCGAAGACCGTCGAGACACCGGATCTGCGCACCGATCTGGTCTACCGTCTGCGCATTGTGGTGACTGATGCCGACGGCGCGCTGCGCCAGGGAATGCCGGTGACCATCTCCTTTAGCCACGGGAACGGACATGAGTGAGACCGTCATCGCCTTAAACGGCCTGAGCCGCCGTTTTCCCGGTATGGACAGGCCAGCGGTAGCGCCGCTCACCTGTACGATCCGCGCCGGCTACGTCACCGGGCTGGTGGGGCCCGACGGCGCGGGGAAAACCACCCTGATGCGAATGCTCGCCGGATTGCTCAAGCCTGATGAGGGTCGCGCCAGCGTGATAGGCTTCGACCCGCTAAAAGACGACAGCGCCCTGCACGCGGTGCTCGGCTATATGCCACAGAAGTTCGGCCTGTATGAAGATCTGACGGTGATGGAAAACCTGACCCTGTACGCCGACCTGCGCAGCGTCACCGGCGAGGCGCGGAAGAAAATTTTCGACCGCCTGCTGGAGTTCACCTCCCTTGGTCCATTCACCGAACGGCTGGCAGGCAAGCTTTCCGGCGGGATGAAGCAAAAGCTGGGCCTCGCCTGTACCCTGGTGGGCGATCCGAAAGTACTGCTGCTCGATGAGCCCGGCGTCGGCGTCGACCCTATCTCGCGCCGCGAGCTATGGCAGATGGTGCACGAGCTGGCCGGCGACGGCATGCTGATCCTGTGGAGCACCTCCTATCTCGATGAAGCCGAGCAGTGTCGCGACGTGCTGCTGATGAACGAAGGCAAACTACTCTACCAGGGTGAGCCGACGGCGCTGACGCAAACCATGGCCGGGCGCAGCTTTCTGGTTTCCAGCCCGCAGGAGAACAACCGCCGCCTGCTGCAGCGGGCGCTGAAGCTGCCGCAGGTTAGCGACGGGGTGATCCAGGGCAAATCGGTGCGTCTGATCCTGAAAAAGGACGCGCGCATTGAGGAAGTCCAGCAGCATGGCGACATGCCGCCGCTGCAGGTGGCCGACACCGCACCGCGCTTTGAAGATGCGTTTATCGACCTGCTCGGCGGCGCCGGGACCGCTGAATCGCCGTTGGGGGCAATTATCCATCGCGTTGACGGCAGCAAAGAGGAAACGGTCATTGAAGCCCAGTCGTTAACGAAAAAGTTTGGTGATTTCGCCGCTACCGACCATGTCGATTTCCAGGTTAAGCGCGGTGAAATTTTCGGCCTGCTCGGCCCCAACGGCGCCGGGAAATCCACCACCTTCAAAATGATGTGCGGCCTGCTGGTGCCCACCTCCGGCAAAGCGCTGGTGCTGGGAATGGATCTCAAGGTCAGCTCTGGCAAGGCGCGCCAGCATCTGGGCTATATGGCGCAAAAATTTTCGCTGTACGGCAACCTCAGCGTCGAGCAAAACCTGCGCTTTTTCTCCGGCGTCTATGGCCTGCGCGGCAGGGCGCAAAATGAAAAAATCGCCCGGATGAGCGATGCCTTTGGCCTGAAAAGTATCGCCCGCCACGCCGCCGACGAGCTGCCGCTCGGCTACAAGCAGCGGCTGGCGCTGGCCTGCTCCCTGATGCATGAACCCGATATTCTATTTCTCGATGAACCTACCTCCGGCGTCGACCCCCTCACCCGCCGCGAGTTCTGGCTACATATCAATAGCATGGTTGATAAAGGCGTGACGGTAATGGTCACCACCCACTTTATGGATGAGGCGGAATACTGCGACCGCATCGGGCTGGTCTATCACGGCAAGCTTATCGCCAGCGGGACCCCGGATGCGCTGAAGGCCCAGGCGGCGGACGACAGCCAGACGGACCCGACCATGGAGCAGGCGTTTATTACCCTGATTAACCGCTGGGACAAGGAGAATAGCCATGGGCAATAGCATTCTCTCCTGGCGGCGGGTCCGCGCCCTGTGCGTCAAAGAGACCCGGCAGATTGTGCGCGATCCCAGCAGTTGGCTGATCGCGGTGGTGATCCCCCTGCTGCTGCTGTTTATCTTCGGCTACGGCATTAACCTCGACTCCAGCAGGCTGCGGGTCGGCGTATTGCTTGAGCAGCAGAGCGAAGAGGCGCTGGATTTCGTCCATACCATGACCGGCTCGCCCTATATCGATGCCACCGTCAGCGACAGCCGCAGGCAGCTGATTGAGATGATGCAGGCCGGGCGCATCCGCGCCATGGTGGTCATTCCGGTGGATTTCGACCGCCAGATGGCCCGCCCCGGCGCCGACGCACCGCTGCAGCTCATCACCGACGGCAGCGAGCCCAATACCGCCAACTTCGCTCAGGGCTATGTGGAAGGTATTTGGCAAATCTGGCAGCAGCAGCGGGCGGAAGACCGCGGCGAAACCTTTGAACCGCTGATCGACGTGCAGATGCGCTACTGGTTTAACCCGGCGGCTATTAGCCAGCACTTTATTATCCCCGGGGCGATCACCATCATCATGACCGTGGTCGGCGCCATACTGACCTCGCTGGTGGTGGCCCGCGAATGGGAGCGCGGCACCATGGAGGCGCTGCTGTCGACGGAGATCACCCGCGCCGAACTGCTGCTGTGCAAGCTCATTCCCTACTATTTCCTCGGCATGCTGGCGATGCTGCTGTGTATGTTGGTGTCGGTATTTATTCTCGGCGTGCCCTATCGCGGCTCGCTGCCGATCCTGTTTGTCATCACCAGTCTGTTTTTGCTCAGCACCCTGGGGATGGGGCTGCTGATCTCAACCATTACCCGCAACCAGTTTAACGCCGCGCAGGTGGCGCTGAACGCCGCCTTTTTACCGTCGATTATGCTGTCCGGGTTTATTTTCCAGATAGACAGTATGCCGGCGGTGATCCGCGCGGTGACCTATGTGATCCCGGCGCGCTATTTCGTTAGTACTCTGCAAAGCCTGTTTCTGGCGGGCAATATTCCGGTGGTGCTGCTGGTTAACGTGCTGTTTTTGATTGCGTCGGCGGTGATGTTTATCGGTCTGACGTGGCTGAAAACCAAACGGCGTCTGGATTAGGTTTTGTCCGGTGGCGCTGCGCCGACCGGGCCTACGGTTTAACCAACATCGATTATACGGTTCGCCGATCCCGTAGGCCGGGCAAACGCAGTGCCGCCCGGCGTGGTTGAATGGGCCAAAGGAGCTATTATGTTTCACCGTTTATGGACATTAATCCGCAAAGAGCTGCAGTCGCTGCTGCGCGAGCCGCAGACACGGGCGATTTTAATCATGCCGGTGCTGATTCAGGTGCTGCTGTTTCCCTTTGCCGCGACGCTGGAGGTGACCAACGCCACCATCGCTATCTACAACGAGGACAGCGGTCGCCACGCGGTGGAACTCACTCAGCGCTTTGCCCGCGCCAAAGCCTTTACCCACGTCCTGCTGCTGCAAAGCCCGCAGGCGATCCAGCCGACCATCGATGAACAAAAAGCTCTGCTGGTGGTGCGCTTCCCGGCCGATTTCTCGCGCAATCTGGATAACTATCAAACCGCCCCGCTGCAGCTTCTGCTCGACGGACGCAACTCCAACAGCGCGCAAATCGCCGCCAACTATCTGCAACAGATTGTGAAAAACTATCAGCAGGAGCTGCTGGAGGGTAAAGCGAAGCCGAACAACAGCGAGCTGGTGGTGCGCAACTGGTACAACCCGAATCTCGACTATAAATGGTTCGTGGTGCCGTCGCTTATCGCCATGATCACTACCATCGGGGTGATGATCGTCACCTCGCTATCGGTGGCTCGCGAGCGCGAGCAGGGCACCCTTGACCAGCTGCTGGTCTCCCCCCTCGCCACCTGGCAAATTTTCGTCGGCAAGGCGGTGCCGGCGCTGATCGTCGCCACCCTGCAGGCAACTATCGTGCTGGCGATTGGTATCTGGGCCTATCAGATCCCGTTTGCCGGCTCGCTGCTGCTGTTCTATTTCACCATGGTGATTTACGGTCTATCGCTGGTGGGCTTTGGCTTATTGATTTCGTCGCTGTGCGCCACCCAGCAGCAGGCGTTTATCGGCGTGTTCGTCTTTATGATGCCGGCTATTCTCCTGTCGGGGTACGTCTCACCAGTGGAAAACATGCCGCAGTGGCTGCAGGATCTGACCTGGATAAATCCCATCCGCCACTTTACCGATATCACCAAGCAAATTTATCTGAAGGATGCGAGTCTGGAGATTGTGTGGGGAAGTTTGTGGCCGCTACTGGTCATAGCGGCCACCACCGGCTCAGCGGCGTATGCGATGTTCCGAAGGAAGATTGCGTAATACCCGTCATCGTTCAAACTACAACGGCGTTGGCTTTCCTTACTCACCCCAGTCGCATAGTTATCTATGCTTCTGGGGATTCGCTGCGTTGCCGCCTTGTTGTAGCCCGAACGCTTTAGGGTAACGGCTCTTATCTTTCGCCAGCAGCGAGACCACCGCCGGGCCTGCCAGTATCACCAGCCCGGCGAGGGCCAGCAGCAGGTTGTTGTGCAGCACGCGCGACAGCAGCCACAGCGCTATCATGGCCGCGCCGAAGTACCAGGTCGTGGTGAGCTCCTCAAGGAAGTCTCCCACATCGCGCCAGCGCGCCTCATGGTGACGCTGTAAAAACAGCATCGCCAGCAGCGTGACGCTGTAGAGGACGCACAGTCCCAATCCGACGCGCACCAGCGCGCCGCTCATCCAACCCATCACCAGTACTGCCACGACCAGTAGATGCAACATAATCTGCCAGCAACTAAGACCCGTTGCGACGCGTACACGTTGTTGCCACTTCATGGCTTCTCTCCTGAAGGATTTTTCTCTGCTACTCAGAGTACCGCACTTTACGGAAAATTCCGTAACACCGCATCTTTTTGTGACGTCTACTACACTATTTTATTCAGGAAAGTGACATTTACTGGAGAATTATGGCTGAGCCAACGGCGGGATTTTCGTTGAACGTGCTGACAATTAACACCCATAAAGGCTTTACGGCGTTTAATCGGCGTTTTATTTTGCCCGAACTGCGCGACGCCGTGCGCAGCGTTAGCGCGGATATTGTTTGCCTGCAGGAGGTGATGGGCGCTCATGAGGTACATCCGCTGCACATCGAAAACTGGCCGGATACGACCCATTATGAATTTCTCGCCGACACCATGTGGAGCGACTACGCCTACGGGCGCAATGCGGTTTATCCGGAAGGCCACCACGGCAACGCCGTGCTGTCGCGCTTTCCCATTGAATACTACGAAAATCGCGATATCTCGGTCGGCAACGGGGAGAAGCGCGGCCTGCTGTACTGCCGCATCGTGCCGCCGCGGAGCGGGATAACTATTCACGTGATTTGCGTCCATCTCGGTCTACGCGCCGACCAACGGCAGGCGCAGTTGACCATGCTGGCGGAGTGGGTCAATACCCTGCCCGCGGGCGAGCCGGTGGTGGTGGCTGGCGATTTTAACGACTGGCGTCAGCAGGCTAACCAGCCGTTAAAAGCCCAAGCCGGGCTGGAAGAGATCTTTACCCGCGCCCGCGGACGGCCGGCGCGCACCTTTCCGGTCAGTTTTCCGCTGCTGCGCCTCGACCGCATTTACGTCAAGAACGCCCACGCCAGTCGCCCGAAGGCGCTGGCCCTTAAACAATGGCGGCATCTGTCCGATCATGCACCCCTTAGCGTGGAGATACATTTGTGAAATGTCGTTGGCAGGAAGGCAACCGCATTACGCTACTGGAGAATGGCGACCAGTACTATCCGGCGCTGTTTGCGGCCATCGGTCGCGCCAGCCGGCGGGTGATCCTCGAATCCTTTATCTGGTTTGAAGATGAGGTAGGCCGGCGGCTGCACGCGGTCCTGCTCGAGGCTGCCCGCCGCGGCATCCAGGTGGAGGTGCTCCTCGACGGCTATGGTTCCCCGGATCTCAGCGATGAATTTGTCGGCGAGCTCACCGCCGCTGGTGTGATTTTCCGCTACTACGATCCGCGTCCTAAGCTGATGGGGATGCGCACCAATCTGTTCCGTCGCATGCACCGTAAAATCGTGGTAATCGACGACACCACCGCCTTTGTCGGCGGTATTAACTACTCCGCCGAACATATGAGCGACTACGGTCCGGAGGCGAAGCAGGATTATGCGGTGCAGGTCGAAGGGCCGGTGGTGCTCGACATCCTGCAGTTCGAGCTGGAAAACCTGCCCAACAGCGAAACCGCCCGCCGCTGGTGGCGACGTCCTCGCCACCAGCCGGAGATTAACCAGACCCCCGGCGAGGCGCAGGCGCTGTTCGTCTGGCGCGACAACCAGGATCACCGCGACGATATTGAACGCCACTACCTGAAGATGCTGACCAGCGCCCGCCGGGAAGTGATTATCGCTAACGCCTATTTTTTCCCCGGCTACCGCCTGCTGCATGCGATGCGCAATGCCGCGCGACGCGGAGTACGGGTTAAGCTGATCGTGCAGGGCGAACCGGATATTCCCATTGTGAAGTTTGGCGCCCATCTGCTCTATCACTATCTCGTTAAGGGCGGGGTGCAGATTTACGAATATCGCCGTCGCCCGCTGCATGGCAAGGTCGCTCTGGCAGACGACCACTGGGCCACCGTTGGGTCAAGCAACCTGGATCCGCTTAGCCTGTCGCTGAATCTGGAAGCCAATCTGATCATCCACGATCGGGTGTTTAACCAGACGCTGCGCGATAATCTCAACGGGCTTATCGCCCGGGATTGCCAGCGGATCGATAAAACGATGCTGCCGAAACGCAACTGGTGGCGGCTGGGCGTCAGCGTGATGGCTTTCCACTTTCTGCGCCACTTCCCGGCATGGGTCGGCTGGCTACCGGCTCATACCCCGCGGCTGGCCAGAGTCAGCCCGCCGGTCCAGCCGGAAATTGAAACTCAGGACCGCGTCGAGTCTCCAGCCAGGGATAATCCACTATGAGCAAATCACATCCCCGCTGGCGGATGGCGAAAAGAGTGCTGACCGTGCTCTTTTTTATCGCCGTCATCGTCCTGCTGGTGATCTACGCGCAAAAAGTCGACTGGCAGGACGTGTGGAAGGTGATCCGCGGCTACGATCGGCTGGCCTTGTTTAGCGCCATTGCGCTGGTTATCGTCAGCTACCTCATTTACGGCTGCTACGATCTGCTCGGTCGGGCCTATTGCGGGCACAAGCTGGCGAAACGCCAGGTCATGCTGGTGTCGTTTATCTGCTACGCCTTTAACCTGACACTCAGCACCTGGGTCGGCGGGATCGGTATGCGCTACCGGCTGTACTCGCGGCTGGGGCTGAACGGCAGCACCATCACCCGTATTTTTTCCTTAAGCATTACCACCAACTGGTTGGGCTATATTCTGCTGGGCGGGGTGATATTCACGGCAGATCTGGTGAAGCTGCCGCCGCACTGGTACATCAGCCAGACCACTCTGCGCATTATCGGCGGGGTGATGCTGATCCTTACGCTTTGCTATCTGTTCGGCTGCGCGTTCGCTAAACGCCGTCACCTGACGATTAAAGGCCAGCGGCTGGTGCTGCCCTCCTGGCGCTTCGCGCTGCTGCAGATGGGGCTCTCGGCGGCGAACTGGATGGCGATGGGGGCGATAATCTGGCTGCTGTTGGGCAGCGAGATTAACTATTTTCTGGTATTAGGGGTGCTGCTGGTGAGCAGTATCGCCGGGGTGATTATCCATATTCCGGCTGGGATCGGCGTGCTGGAGGCGGTGTTTATCGCCATGCTCTCCGGGGAAGATATTTCGAAGGGCGCGATCATTGCCGCCCTGCTCGCCTGGCGCGCGCTCTATTATTTCCTGCCATTGCTGCTGGCGACGGTGGCCTATCTGCTGCTGGAGAGCCGGGCGAAAAAGCTGCGGCAAAAGAACCAGCGCAAGCTGGCCCGCGAATGAAACGGCCTGGTCGCGCTGCGCTTGCGCGGGCCTACGGAGTGTGAGCCTGTGAGAGGATCCTGTAGGCCGGGTAAGGCGCAGCCGCCACCCGGCAAAATCAAGGGTACCGTGTCTGAAATCTCGCCCGGCGGCGCTGCGCTTGCCGGGCGTTCGGAGATGCAACCCCGTGATATAAAGAGGTTAGCGGCGGTTGCCCATAATACGCAGCAGCATCAGGAACAGGTTGATGAAGTCCAGATACAGCGTTAAGGCGCCGAGGATCGAGTATTTACGCAGCGTGGCGCTGTCGCGGGTATCAATCTGCTCGCCGATATTTTTCAGCTTCTGGGTGTCATACGCCGTCAGACCGACAAACAGCACCACCCCAATATAGGTCACGGCCCACATCAGCGCCTCGCTCTTCAGCCACAGGTTGACCAGCGACGCCAGCACGATGCCAATCAGCCCCATAAACAGCATGCTGCCGAAGCCGCTCAGATCGCGCTTCGTGGTGTAACCATACAGGCTCATCGCCCCAAACATCCCGCCGGTGACCACAAAGGTGCTGGCGATCGATGAATAGGTATAGGCGATAAAAATGCTCGATAGCGTCAGTCCGGTCAGCGCCGAATAGAGCATAAACAGCGTGGTGGCCATCCCGGCGCTCAGCCGCTGCACCATTCCCGACAGCACAAACACCAGCGCCAGCTGGGCAATAATCAGCCCGAAGAAAGTGATTTTGCTCGAAAAGACGAACATCATCACCGCCGGAGTATTCGCTGCAAACCACGCGATAAACGCCGTCAGCAGCAGGCCGACCGTCATCCAGCCGTACACCTGTGCCATGTAAGTCTGCAGGCCGGTACGGCCCTGCACTATTGAATCGGAACGCGGATATCTGTCCATGACTCTCTCCTGATTAACAAAGTTTCACCCTGTAAGCGTATCACACTACCAGCGCTCTGCCGCCTGGCGATCGCTGTCGCGGGCGTCGACCCAGCGTTCGCCATCCGGCGTCGCTTCACGCTTCCAGAACGGCGCGCGGGTTTTCAGGTAATCCATAATAAACTCGCCGGCGGCGAAGGCGCTGCCGCGGTGAGCGCTGGTGACGCCGACAAACACAATCTCTTCCCCCGGCCACATTTCGCCGATGCGATGGATAACCGTCACCCGGCCCAGCGGCCAGCGCTCGCGCGCCAGCTCGACAATTTCCGCCAGCGATTTTTCAGTCATCCCCGGATAGTGCTCGAGGGTCAGCGCCTTCACGCTGTCGCCGAGGTTGTGGTTACGCACTTTACCGGTGAAGGTGACCACCGCGCCGTCTTCATCGCGTTCCGCCAGCCAGGGATATTCCTCACTGACGCTAAAGCGCGCCGGGCTGACCACGATACGGGTTTGCGTCATGTCAGCCCCCCGTTACCGGTGGGAAGAACGCCACTTCGTCGCCGCTGGCCACTGGATGTTCGAAAGAGGTTAGCGTCTGGTTAACCGCCGCCAGAAGCTTGCCCTCCTCCAGGGCCAGCGCCCAGCGATCGCCGCAGGCGGCAAGCTGCTGACGAACCGCTTCGACAGTCGCCAGTTCGCTGGCATCAAGGGTCAGCGAATCGGTACCGACCAGCTCGCGCACCTGGGCAAAAAACAGAACCTTAATCATGGCATTCACCCACCTTAAAATCGCCGGACTTGCCGCCGCTTTTCGCCAGCAGGCGCACCGGGCCAATCACCATATCCTTCTGCACCGCTTTGCACATATCGTAAATGGTCAGCGCGGCAACCGAGGCGGCGGTCAATGCTTCCATCTCAACGCCGGTTTTACCGGTGAGTCGGCAGAGCGATTCAATGCGCACCCGGTTATGTTCCGGCTGCGCCTGCAGATTGACTTCCACTTTGCTGAGCATCAGCGGATGACACAGCGGGATCAGCTCCCAGGTGCGTTTGGCCGCCTGGATCCCGGCGATACGCGCGGTGGCAAACACGTCGCCTTTATGGTGGCTGCCGTCGATAATCATCGCCAGGGTCGTCGCCTGCATTTCGACATAAGCCTCGGCGCGCGCTTCGCGCACCGTTTCCGCTTTGCCGGAGACATCGACCATATGGGCTTCACCCGCGGCGTTAATATGGGTCAGTTGTGACATAGATTATTTCTTCAGGTGTGGAATGAAGTTACAGGGACGGGTGCGGGCATCAAGCTGCGGGGCGATGATGTTGTCCCACGCCGTACGGCAGGCTTTGGTTGAGCCCGGCATGGCGAAAATCAGCGTGCGGTTGGCGACGCCGGCCACGGCCCGGGACTGCAGCGTCGAGGTGCCGATCTCTTCGAACGACAGCATGCGGAACACTTCGCCAAAGCCTTCGACCTCACGATCAAACAGCGGCAGCAGCGCTTCCGGCGCCTGATCGCCGTCGGTAAAACCGGTGCCGCCGGTGATCAGCACCACCTGCACGTTATCGCTGGCTATCCACGCCGATACCTGAGCGCGGATGGCGTAGCGATTCTCTTTGACGATCGCCTTCTCGACGACTTGGTGCCCCGCCTCCTGCGCCGCCTCGCGCAGCCAGTGACCGGAAGTGTCGTCCTCTTCGCCGCGACGGCTGGAAACGGTAAGAATAGCAATACGGGTCGGAATAAACTCAGCGCTAGCCTGGCTCATCTGAATGCTCCTTTCGAAAAAGATTAACCGCCAATATAGGACAGGTTCTGCGTAATACCGGTGTTGCCCTGATGCAGGAAATGGGTCTGCTTTTTATGGGTTAAGGCTTCGGCGATCCGCGCCTCCAGCGCAGCCTGCTGCTGGTCTTCGGCCATCAGGTCGCGCAGGTCGACGCCGCCTTCGCCAAACAGGCACAGGTGCAATTTGCCAACGGACGAGACGCGCAGCCGATTGCAGGTGGCGCAGAAGTCTTTTTCATACGGCATGATGAGGCCGATCTCGCCGGCGTAGTCCGGGTGACAAAAGACCTGCGCCGGGCCATCGCTGCGCTGGCGGATCTGATGGATCCAGCCGCGGCGCAGCAGTTCATCGCGCAGCACCATGCCGGAGAGATGATGACGGCGGAACAGGTCGCTGCCTTCACCGGTTTCCATCAGCTCAATAAAGCGCAGCTGGATACGACGGGGTTGGATCCAGGCGAGGAAGGTATCGAGCTGGTGATGGTTAACATCACGCATCAGCACGGTATTCACCTTTACCTTGTCAAAGCCGGCGGCGAAGGCGGCGTCAATGCCGTCCATCACCTGGTGGAACTTGTCCTGGCCGGTGATGGCATGGAACTGGCGGGCGTCGAGGCTATCAACGCTGACGTTAATCGCCGTCAGGCCGGCATCGCGCCAGCGTTCGACATCGCGCGCCAGGCGGTAACCGTTGGTAGTGACCGCAATCTGACGGATCGCCGGGTTTTCACGCACGGCGGCAATGATCTCGGTGAAGTCGCGGCGCAGGGAGGGTTCCCCACCGGTGAGGCGAACTTTTTCGGTGCCCAGCGCGGAGAAAGCGCGCGTAACCCGGCGTACTTCGTCTACGCTGAGAAAGCCATTGTTATTGACGGCGCCGGGCTTGTAACCGTTCGGCAGGCAGTAGGTGCAACGGAAGTTGCACACATCGGTAATCGACAGACGCAGGTAATAAAACTTACGCGCGAATGCATCGGTAAGCTGTGAGGCCATATACACCTTTCCAAATACGGGAGACGCGGTCATTTCTTTCCACGCCCTGGCGACAACCGGCGGCGTCGCGGCCAAATCGCCATATCTTTTGACACAGGCGAAGAGGCTAGAGTGTTAACAGGTTATGTCGATAGTAGCGCGTTACAGGCAGTTTCGCCATTGGCGATTTCGCTATATAATCTTATATATATCGCTATCTTCGTGCATTTTCGCTACAGAATAGCCATAAATCATTTTTTTGCCTTGATGTCGGTCAGTTTGTCGGGCTCCTCCCATCGTCTTTTAGGGGTAGATCGGGTAGTGTGTGGCCGTTTATGTGAAATAAGGAATTTCTATGCGCAATCGTACATTCGCTGACCTCGATCGGGTGGTAGCGCTCGGCGGCGGGCATGGTTTGGGCCGGGTGATGTCCTCCCTCTCCTCGCTCGGCTCACGGCTGACCGGCATTGTCACCACCACCGATAACGGGGGTTCCACCGGGCGGATCCGTCGTTCGGAAGGTGGCATTGCCTGGGGCGATATGCGCAATTGCATCAATCAGTTAATTGCCGAGCCGAGCGTAGCGTCGGCGATGTTTGAGTATCGTTTTGGCGGTAACGGCGAGCTTTCCGGACATAACCTCGGAAATTTGATGTTAAAGGCGCTGGATCACCTGAGCGTGCGGCCGTTAGAGGCGATCAATTTGATCAGAAACCTGCTGAAAGTGGACGCTTTCCTGATCCCGATGTCAGAACAACCGGTGGATTTGATGGCGCTCGATCATGAAGGCCATGAAGTTTATGGCGAAGTGAATATTGATCAGCTTGATAATGTGCCGCAGGAGCTGATGCTCACCCCGCCGGTACCGGCCACCCGCGAGGCGGTGGAGGCTATTGCCGAAGCCGATTTGATCCTCATTGGGCCGGGCAGTTTTTACACCAGCCTGCTGCCGATCCTGTTGCTCGACGAGATGGCCCAGGCGTTGCGCCGCACCCCGGCGCCGATGGTTTTTATCGATAACCTCGGCAAAGAGCATAGCCCGGCCGCGAGGCTGTCGCTGGCGGAGCGCATCGCGATTATGGAGCGCTATGTAGGCAAACGGGTGGTGGATGCGGTGATCGCCGGTCCAAAAGCCGATATCAGCGGCATCGACGACCGGTTGGTGATCCAGACGCCGCTGGAGGCCAGCGACGTTCCCTATCGTCATGACCGGGCGCTGCTTCGCGGGGCGCTGGAGAAAGCGATCCAGCTGCCGGGCTGATCCTGCGCGCCGGAGGCGGCCCTCTTCGGCGCACCTTAAAATCTTAAGGTTGTCTTAAAATAGGGCTGGCACTATACCCTCATCTTTTTCTGTGGGTGTGCATTATGTCGTTATTGCCTCTGCGTCGGCCGGTGGTCAGCCGCACGACTTATCTGATTCTCTTTGCTTGCTATATCGGTATCTGTCTCAACCTGGCTTTTTATCGCCAGGTTTTCCCGTTACTGCCGGTAAATAGCCTGCATAACTGGCTGGTATTCCTCAGTATGCCGATCGTGGCCATTAGCGTGATGAATATCCTCACCACTCTCGCCTCGTTCCTGAAGCTGGACCGGCTGGTGATTAGCCTGTTCATTCTGCTCAGCGCCTCGGCGCAATACTTCATCTGGAACTTTGGCGTGGTGATCGACCGCAGCATGATCACCAATATCCTCGACACCACTCCGGCGGAAAGCTTTGCTCTACTCTCCGGCGAAATGATTGCCGTCCTCGGCCTTTCCGGGGTTTTGGCGGTATTCGTCGCCTGGTGGGTGAAAATCCGTAAGCCCGCCACGCGGTGGCGCGGCGCGGCGATGCGCCTGCTCAATATCGCCGTTTCGGCGCTGCTGATTATTCTGGTGGCCGCGCTGTTCTACAAAGATTACGCCTCGGTGTTCCGTAACAACAAAGAGCTGGTGAAATCCCTGAGCCCTTCCAACAGCATTGTGGCCGTGAACTCCTGGTATGCTCATCATCGGATGGACAACCTGCCGCTGGTGAAGATTGGCGAAGATGCCACGCAGAAAGCGGTGATGCATAACGCTCCCCGTAAGAACCTGACGATCGTCGTGCTCGGCGAGACTTCGCGAGCGGATAACTTCTCACTGGGCGGCTATTCGCGCGACACCAACCCGCTGATGCGGCAGGACGGCGTGATCTATTTTCCGCATACCACTTCCTGCGGCACGGCAACCGCAGTTTCCGTGCCGTGCATGTTCTCCAATATGCCGCGCGCGCATTATGACGAAGAGCTGGCGCACCATCAGGAAGGCGTCCTGGATATTCTACAACGCGCAGGGATCCAGGTGCTGTGGAACGATAATGACGGCGGCTGCAAAGGCGCCTGCGACCGGGTACCACACCAGAACGTCACCGACCTGAAGCTCACCGGGCAGTGCATCGATGGCGAGTGCTACGATGACGTCCTGTTCCATAATCTCGACAGCTATATCGATAACCTGCAACAGGATGGCATTATTGTGCTGCATACCATCGGCAGCCACGGTCCGACGTACTACAATCGCTATCCAGCGGCGTTTCGCAAATTCACGCCGACCTGCGACACCAATGAGATCCAGGGCTGTACCCGGGAGCAGTTGACCAATACCTATGACAACACCATCCTTTATGTCGACTATGTCGTTGATAAAGCGATAAAACTACTGCAATCTAAACAGGATAAATTTACCACTAGCCTGGTTTATTTGTCCGACCACGGCGAATCGCTGGGAGAAGATGGCGTCTATTTGCATGGTCTGCCGTATTCCATCGCGCCGGATACGCAGAAACATGTGCCGATGGCGCTGTGGCTCTCCGCCGACTACCAGCAGCGCTACGGCATTTCCGCGCACTGTCTGCAGCAGCGGGCGCAAAAAGAGAATTACTCGCAGGATAATCTGTTCTCCACCCTGCTCGGCCTGCTCGGCGTCAGCACCCGCGAGTACCAGGCGGCAGATGATATCTTAACGCCATGTAGAGAGGCTGGTTGATGAAAATCTTAGTCATTGAAGACGATGCGCTGCTGTTGCAGGGGTTAATTCTGGCGATGCAAAGTGAAGGATACGTGTGCGACGGCGTCTCCACCGCGCACGAAGCCGCGCTATCGCTGGCCAGCAATCATTACAGCCTGATCGTGCTGGATCTCGGCCTGCCGGATGGAGACGGGCTGCATTTTCTCTCCCGCATGCGGCGGGAGAAAATGACCCAGCCGGTGCTGATCCTCACCGCCCGCGATACGCTTGAGGATCGCATTAGCGGTCTCGATACCGGGGCGGATGACTACCTGGTAAAACCCTTTGCCCTGGAGGAACTCAATGCGCGCATTCGCGCCCTGCTCCGCCGGCATAACAACCAGGGCGATAATGAAATCAGCGTCGGCAATCTGCGCCTTAACGTCACTCGCCGCCTGGTGTGGCTGGGTGAAACGGCGCTGGATCTTACGCCGAAAGAGTATGCCCTGCTGTCGCGACTGATGATGAAAGCCGGTAGCCCGGTGCATCGCGAGATCCTCTACAACGACATTTACAGCTGGGACAACGAGCCGGCGACCAATACCCTGGAAGTGCATATTCACAACCTACGCGAAAAGATTGGCAAATCGCGGATCCGCACCGTCCGGGGCTTTGGCTATATGCTGGCTAACAACATCGACACGGAATAGACCATGGCTCTGTTTGCAACTGAAACCTGGACCATGCGCCACCGGCTGCTGCTGACCATCGGCGCCATCCTGGTGGTCTGCCAGCTGATAAGCGTCTTCTGGCTATGGCATGAGAGCAAAGAGCAGATCCAGCTGCTGGTGGCCAGCGCCATCGAAGGGCACAACAACCAGAAACATGTGGAGCATGAGGTACGGGAAGCGGTTGCCAGCCTGCTGGTGCCGAGCCTGCTGATCGTTGGCCTGGCGCTGTATATCAGCATGCTGGCGGTGCGCAAGATCACCCGCCCGCTTTCACGACTGCAAAGCGAACTGGAGAACCGCACGCCGGACAACCTCACTCCTATCGTACTCAGCGAATCGGTACCCGAAGTCACGGCGGTGACCACCGCCCTGAATCAGTTAGTTTCCCGCCTCAATCTGACCCTCGACCGCGAGCGGCTGTTTACCGCCGACGTGGCGCATGAGCTACGCACCCCGCTGGCCGGGCTGCGGCTGCACCTTGAGCTGCTGGCGAAAGTGCATGGCATGGGCGTCGACCCGCTGATCCAGCGTCTCGATCAGATGACCACCAGCATTTCCCAGCTGCTGCAGCTGGCGCGCGTCGGCCAGTCCTTCTCCGCCGGCAGCTACCAGCAGGTGCTGTTGCTGGATGACGTGGTAAAACCCCTGCAGGACGAACTGGAGGCTATGCTGGCGCAGCGTCAGCAGCGGCTGCTGCTGACGGATATCGAAAACGAGGCCGTCGTCTCTGGCGATGCGACGTTAATCCGCGTGATCCTGCGCAATCTGGTGGAGAATGCTCACCGCTACAGCCCTGAAGGGTCGACGATCCGCGTGTCGGTGAAAGCAGGCCTGATGCCGGTGATGGCGGTGGAAGATGAAGGGCCGGGGATCGATGAGGCGAAAAGCGGCGAACTCAGTAAAGCCTTCGTGCGCATGGACAGTCGCTACGGCAGCATTGGCCTCGGACTGAGCATCGTCACGCGCATCGCTCAGCTGCATGACGCCCAGTTTTTTTTGCATAACCGACAGCCAGGGCCAGGGGTCCGCGCGTGGGTGCTATTCCCGCAGCGCGGGGGTCAGAACGTCAGCACCCATTGATGGAAGAAGGCAACAATAATGACCAGGGCGGTGGCGACCGCCAGATATTCACGGAAGTTAATTTTTTGCATGGGCGCTATCCTCATCAGGTTGAAGATAGTGTCGCCTGGCGAGATTAAGCAAACATTAAGAAGGCCGCAACGCGGCCTTTTTTCTTCTCAAATGTTTGTTATCTGGCAAGCAGGACGATAAGAGAAGCGCGCCTTCACTATACCCCGCACGTCCACTCCGCCGGTCTGCGCCCAGAATCAGGAGGCGGCGATAAACAGCTCGCGCAGCTGATGCAGCTGGTCGCGTATTTGGGCCGCCTCCTCAAACTCGAGGTTCTGCGCGTGCTGCATCATCTGCCCTTCCAGCTCGTGGATTTTCTGCTGCAGCGCTTTTGGCGTCATATCCACAGCGCTAAGCCCGGCAGGCTCAACGGCCTTCGCTTTACCGCGCCCTTTGGCTTTGGTTTTCGCCAGGCCCTGGCCCAGCTGCAGGATATCCACCACTTTCTTATTGAGCCCCTGCGGCACGATGCCGTGCTCTTCGTTGTAGCGCTGCTGTTTCTCCCGTCGACGCTCGGTCTCGCCAATGGCTTTGGCCATGGAGGGGGTGATCTTATCGCCGTAGAGGATGGCCTTGCCGTTGACGTTGCGCGCCGCGCGGCCGATGGTCTGGATCAGCGAGCGTTCAGAACGCAGGAAGCCCTCTTTATCCGCATCCAGGATCGCCACCAACGACACCTCAGGCATATCCAGCCCCTCACGCAGCAGGTTGATCCCCACCAGCACGTCAAACTCGCCAAGACGCAGGTCGCGGATGATTTCCATGCGCTCGACGGTGTCGATATCCGAGTGCAGATAGCGCACGCGCTCGCCGTGCTCCTCAAGGTACTCGGTTAAGTCCTCCGCCATCCGCTTGGTGAGAGTGGTGACCAGCACGCGCTCGTTGATGGCCGTGCGCAGGCGGATCTCTGACAGCAGATCGTCGACCTGAGTCGCCACCGGGCGCACTTCGATGATTGGGTCAAGCAGACCGGTCGGCCGCACCACCTGATCCACAACCTCGCCGCCGGATTTATCCAGCTCATAGGCGCCCGGGGTCGCCGACACATAGATGGTTTGCGGCGCCAGCGCTTCGAATTCTTCAAACTTCATCGGCCGGTTATCCAGCGCCGACGGCAGGCGGAAACCGTATTCCACCAGCGTCTCTTTGCGCGCCCGGTCGCCCCGGTACATACCGCCGATCTGCGGCACCGTGACGTGGGATTCGTCAATCACCAGCAGGCCATCCGCCGGCAGATAGTCGAACAGGGTCGGCGGCGGCTCGCCGGGCCCGCGCCCGGAGAGAAAGCGCGAGTAGTTTTCAATGCCCGAGCAGTAACCCAGCTCGTTCATCATTTCGAGGTCAAACTGGGTACGCTGGGTTAAGCGCTGCTCTTCCAGCAGCTTGTTGTTGGCCAGCAGCACCTTGCGCCGCTCCGCCAGCTCCAGCTTGATCTCTTCCATCGCCTGGACGATGCGCTCCCGCGGCGTTACGTAGTGGGTCTTGGGATAAATGGTATAGCGCGGCACCGTCCCTTCGACGTGGCCGGTGAGCGGGTCGAACAGCGACAGACGCTCGACCTCTTCGTCAAACAGCTCAATGCGCAGGGCGATATCGTCGGATTCCGCCGGGAAGACGTCGATCACCTCGCCGCGCACGCGAAAAGTGCCGCGCTGGAAGGCCTGATCGTTGCGGGTATACTGCAGTTCGGCCAGACGACGCAGGATCGCCCGCTGGTCAATCAGCATACCGACCGTCAGATGCAACATCATTTTCAGATACAGGTCCGGGTCGCCGAGGCCGTAGATCGCCGAGACTGACGCCACCACCACTACGTCGCGCCGCTCGAGCAGCGCTTTGGTGGCCGACAGACGCATCTGCTCAATATGTTCGTTTACCGAGGCGTCCTTCTCAATGAAGGTATCTGAGCTGGGAACGTAGGCTTCCGGCTGATAGTAATCGTAGTAGGAGACGAAATACTCGACGGCATTCTCCGGGAAAAACTCTTTCATCTCGCCGTAGAGCTGAGCCGCCAGGGTTTTGTTTGGCGCCAGCACCATCGTCGGCCGCTGCAGGTCGGCAATCACGTTGGCGATGGTAAAGGTTTTACCGGAGCCGGTAACCCCCAGTAGCGTCTGATGCGCAAGCCCATCCTCCAGCCCCTCTTCCAGGCGGCGGATGGCTTCCGGTTGGTCTCCGGAGGGGCGAAAGGCGGAATGCAGTACAAACGATTTACTCATCAATCAGAACCTGAAAAAAGAATTAGCGGCCGGTGTTTAATTCTACCCCCCGGGCCGTTTTTTGCCAATAAATTATACTGGATATTTAAACAGTGCGTACTTATGATAACGCCACAAAAGGGTCTTATTGGCCGGCAAGCTGGGTGCAAAATGCGCGTCAGACGGAATAATCCTCCGGCCGCCAGGGTTATCCCCAGAAAATTTTACCTTTTAACATTTGTCAAGCGGACGGATGAAACTTTTATGGCAGCAGATGACGCTTTTCTTACACCCATTGATTTTATCTAACAAGCTGATATTAAAGTGCTTTAACGAAAAGACGCCTTTCGCGCCAATTCAGCCGCAAGCCGCGTACGCTCTAGCTTACCGCAGGTTTTCTAACTCTAATACACAAGGTTATCCACAGGAATAGTGGATAACTGTCCGCAGCCCAAGACCACCGCCGCCCGGCGCCTGTCGCCTTTTGCGGTCAACCGCGTGGCGAAAAATTTTTATCGAACTATTTTTGATAACTATCCGCTTAAAGCCGCTCGATTTTTGCTGCTTTTTGCACCACCCTTTAGCGTCGGGCACCGGAAAAGTGCAGCCCCGGCGCTGACGAGGCCCGATGGTATCGGCGTTTAGCGCTTTTTTCCGAGCGTTCTTTTTCCTGGCAAGAGTTTTGCAGCATCTTTCTGTCGCCCTGACGCCAGGATAAGGAGAAAACGTCCATGTTGAATTTACAGGCAGTAAATCACTTTTACGGCAACCAGCATTCGCTGTGGAATGTCGATCTTGTACTACGCCCGGGAGAGTGCATTGGCGTACTGGGACGCGAGGGCATGGGAAAAACCACCCTGGTTAACTGCATTGCTGGCCACCTGCCGGTGGCCAGCGGCCGGATGACCTGGCATGACATTGGCGCCCCGCCGCAGGATCTCACCCCCCTGTCCGCTCAATCGCGCAGCGCCATTGGTATCGGCTACGTGCCACAAGATAAACGCATTTTTTCCCAACTCAGCGTGGAAGAGAACCTGCACATCGCCTTGGCGGCCGGGAAACCCGGGGCTAACGCCAGCGGCGGCGAGATTTATGAGCATTTTCCCGAGCTCTATGCCCTACGGCAGCGCAAAGGCGCCTCGCTGAGCGACGACGATCAGTACCAGCTGGCGCTGGCCAGGGCGCTGATCGTCCAGCCGCGGCTGCTGATCCTTGATGAACCCTCGCGCGGCAGAGGGCCGCGCTGCCTGCAAAAGCTGGCGGATCTGCTGTTGCGGTTAAATCGCGATATCGGCCTGACGGTGCTGCTCGCCGAGCAGCACCTGCCCTTTATCCGCCGGGTGGCGGATCGCTTCTGTGTCTTGCACCGGGGCCGTAACGTCGCCGAAGGCGATATTATGGCGCTGGATGAGCCGCTGCTGGCGCAGTGGATAACGCCGGATCCAGCGCCCTGAGGTCCAGATACTGGCCGAGATCGTCGCGCTGCGCGATATCGGCAAGCCACGGTATTTCGCCGAGGAACGGCGCGGCCAGTCGGTTTTTCAGCGTCGCCAGATATTCGGCGTGGCGCTTGCCCGGCGGCTGTACGTCATTGGCGATCCACCCCGCCAGCGGTAGTCCCGCCTGGCGTACCGCCTGAGCGGTAAGCATTGCGTGGTTGATACAGCCGAGCTTAACGCCCACCACCAGAATGACCGGCAGCTGTTCCGCCTGCGCCCAGTCGGCGAAGGTCAGGGAATCCGAGAGCGGCGTAAACCAGCCGCCGGCGCCTTCCACCAACACCCAGTCGGCGAGACCTTCCAGCTCACGCAGCCCGCTGGAGAGCCTGGCCGCGGCGATCGGCCGCCCTTCGTCGGCGCTGATGATGTGCGGGGAGGTCGGCTCGGCGAAGGTATAGGGGTTCACCTGGTCGTAACGCAACGCGACCCGACTATGACGCTGCAGCGCCAGCGCATCTTCATTACGCAGCCCATCGCCGGTAAGCTCGCTACCGGAGGCCACAGGCTTATAGCCGGCAGTGTGAAAACCCAGCAGATTCGCCGCCTGCAGCAGGGCGCTGCTGGCGATGGTTTTACCGACTTCAGTATCGGTCCCGGTGACAAAAAAACGTTTAGTCACGCTCAATGACTCCTGTAAAAAGAGAATACGTCAGCGGGCAGATGCCCTGCCGCTGCGGCCAGGCCAGCTGCAGCTCGCGCAGTTTGCCGCGGCCAAGCGGGGCGGCGGTCCGCCCCTGGTGCAAATGGGTGGCGCCGATGCCCTTCAGCGAGCGCATAGCGCTCAGCGCATCGGCGAACGGCAGGCTAATCTGATGAACCTCGCCGGTCGCGCGCAGGCCGCTAAGCGCCGCGCGCACCGCCGCTTCGCTAAGGAAACGGTTGGCATGCGGCCGGTCGTCGATGGCCTGCCACGCCTGATTGAGCTCCGGCAGCGAGTCGGCGAGCAGCGTGCTAAACGCCACTCTGCCGCCGGGACGCGCCACCCGGTACAGCTCGCTAATTGCCGCCCGTAGATCGTCGCACCACTGCACCGCCAGATTGCTCCACGCCAGATCGACGCAGGCGTCCGGCAGCGGCAGCGCCTCAATATCCCCCAGCAGATAATGCTGCGCGGCGTCGTTACGCTGCGCCTGGGCGAGCATCCCGGCGGAGAGATCCAGCGCGGTCACCACGCTGCCCGCCTCACGCCAATAGCGACTCATACTGCCGGGGCCGCAGCCGGCATCCAGCACCTGCGCAAAATCGCGGCGCGCCAGCTGGCGCAGCAGTAGATCGGCGCAGCGCCGCTGCAGTTCATCATGTTGCGTATAGCCGCTGGCCGCCCGGCCAAACGCCGCAGCCACCGCCTGCTTATTCACTGTGGCCATGCAGCACCTCCAGTAAACGGTTAATGTCTTCAGTATGATGGGCGGCTGTCAGGGTCAGGCGCAAACGCGCGCTGCCGACCGGCACCGTCGGTGGACGGATCGCCGTTGCCCAGCAGCCCGCGTCGCGTAGACGGCAGGCCAGGTTCAGCGCCCGGGCGTTGTCGCCGACGATCAGCGGCTGGATCGCGCTGACGGAGTCGGTCAACCCCAGCGACACCTCGCCCATCCCCTCACGGAACTGACGGATGCGGGCGGCCAGGATGTCGCGACGCTGCTGCCCTTCATCGCTGCGAATGATCCCCAGGGCAGCGCTCAGCGCCACCGCCTGGGCGGGCGGCATCGCGGTGCTGTAGATCAGATGACGGGCAAACTGCAGCAGATAATCGGCCATTGCTTCGTCGCACAGCACCGCCGCGCCGCTGACGCCGAAGGCCTTGCCGAAGGTAACCACCAGCAGCTCAGGGCGCACCGCCTGCGCGGCGCAGCTCCCGCGTCCTTCGTCGCCGACCACGCCAACACCGTGGGCGTCATCCACCAGCAACACTGCCCCTGCGGCCTGCGTCGCGGCGTGAATGGCCGCCAGCGGCGCGCTGTCGCCGTCCATGCTGAAAATGCCTTCAGTGACCGCCAACTGTTCGCCCGCCAGCGGCTTAGCCAGCAGTTGCGCGAGCTGCTGCGGATCGTTGTGGGTAAAGCGCCGCAGCTGCGCCGGGCTGAGGCTCGCCGCCTCCAGCAGAGAGGCGTGGCTCAGACGGTCGGCGACAATCCGATCGTCTTTCTCCACCAGGGCAGCGATCAGCGCCTGATTCGCGGCAAAGCCGGAGATAAACAGCAATGCGCGCGGATAGCCCAGCCAGTCGGCGAGCGCCTCTTCCAGCGCGCGGTGGGCTTCGCTATAGCCGCTCACGTGGCCCGAGCCGCCGGCACCGACGCCATAGCGCGTGGCCCCCTGTTGCCAGGCGGCGATAATCGCCGGATGCTGACTCAGGCCCAGATAGTCATTGCTGGAGAAGTTAAGCCAGCGCTCCCCTTCCCGCTCCAGCCAGCGCCCGGCGCCGTGCGTCACCGGCAGGCGGCGGCGAAAAGCTTCCGCCGCCCGCCGCTCGTCCAGCGCCCGATCGATTCGCTGCTGCCAGCTCATAGCGCCGCCGCGTTGTAATATTCCTCAGTGTCCGGGGTGAGTAAGGCCTGCTCCAGACGCTGCTGCTGCTCATTGTCGCCTTCCAGCACCGCCGTCTGCTGCGGGTTGATCCCCAGCTTGCGGAACAGCTGCAGGTCTTTGTCCTCTTCCGGGTTCGGCGTGGTCAGCAGCTTGCAGCCGTAGAAAATCGAGTTCGCCCCGGCCATAAAGCACATCGCCTGGGTCTGCTCGTTCATCTGCTCGCGGCCGGCGGAGAGACGCACGTAGGAGGTGGGCATCATGATGCGCGCGATGGCGATAGTGCGGATGAAATCGAAAGCGTCGACGTCGTCGTTATCCGCCAGCGGCGTGCCCTTGACCTTCACCAACATGTTGATCGGTACGCTTTCCGGCGGCGTTGGCAGATTAGCCAGTTGCAGCAGCAGTCCGGCGCGATCTTTTACGCTCTCTCCCAGCCCGACGATGCCGCCGGAGCAGACTTTGATCCCAGCATCACGCACTTTATCCAGCGTATCCAGGCGCTCCTGGTAGGTGCGGGTGGTGATGATGTTGCCGTAAAATTCCGGCGAGGTATCAAGGTTGTGGTTGTAGTAATCGAGGCCCGCTTCGGCCAGGCGCTGCGCCTGACTGTCGGTCAGGGTGCCGAGCGTCATACAGGACTCCAGCCCCAGCGCCTTCACCCCTTTCACCATCTGCTCCAGATAAGGCATATCGCGGTCATTGGGGTTTTTCCACGCCGCGCCCATACAGAAGCGGGTGGAGCCGGCGTTTTTCGCCTGGCGCGCTGATTCCAGCACCTGCTCAACCTCCATCAGGCGCTCGGCTTCGAGGCCGGTTTTGTAGCGTGCGCTCTGCGGGCAATATTTACAATCTTCCGGGCAGGCGCCGGTTTTGATCGACAGCAGGGTGCTGACCTGCACCTGGCGCGGATCAAAGTGTTGACGATGGATTTGCTGTGCTTCGAATAGCAGATCGATCAGCGGTTTATTAAATAATTCCGTTACTTGCGACATTGTCCAGCGAGGTTGGTGAGCCATTTTCCTCTCCAAAAGGTCGTACACTTCCTATTTCACACAGCCTCTTTGTTGGCTGCACTCGCGCCTCCCAGTCACATAGTGAACTATGCTCCTGGGGATGTTCTCGCTTGCCGCCTCGATGCTGCGCGAAATATTTTGTGTACGTTTCATTGTAAGTAAGTTCAGTGTAGACTTGTAAACCTAAATGTTTTCAAAATGGTTTACAAGTCGCTTATGACACTGGACGATCTCGCTTTCGATCGGCGCCACATCTGGCACCCCTACACCTCTATGACTTCCCCCCTGCCGGTCTACCCGGTGGTGTCCGCCCACGGTTGCGAGCTGTCCCTCGCCGGCGGCGAACAGTTGGTTGACGGTATGTCTTCCTGGTGGGCGGCGATCCACGGCTACAATCACCCACGCCTCAATGCGGCGCTGAAGGGGCAAATTGACCAAATGTCGCACGTGATGTTCGGCGGGATCACCCATCCGCCGGCAGTTGCGCTATGCCGTCAGCTGGTGGCGATGACCCCGGCCTCGCTGGAGTGCGTTTTCCTCGCCGACTCCGGTTCGGTGGCGGTAGAGGTGGCGATGAAAATGGCGCTGCAGTACTGGCAGGCTAAAGGCGAACCACGTCGTCGTTTTCTGACCTTCCGCAACGGCTATCACGGGGATACCTTCGGAGCGATGTCGGTCTGCGATCCGCAGAACTCGATGCACAGCCTGTGGCAGGGCTACCTGCCGGATAACCTGTTCGCCCCCGCGCCGCAAAGCCGCTTCGACGGCGAGTGGGACGAGATGGATATGGTGCCGTTTGCCCGCCTGATGGCCGCGCATCGTCATGAAATCGCCGCGGTGATCCTCGAACCTATCGTCCAGGGGGCAGGCGGCATGCGGATGTACCATCCGGAGTGGCTGAAGCGGGTGCGTAAAATGTGCGACCGGGAAGGGATACTGCTGATCGCCGATGAGATTGCCACCGGCTTTGGCCGCACCGGCAAGCTGTTCGCTTGTGAACACGCCGGGATTACCGCCGACATTCTGTGTCTGGGCAAAGCGCTGACCGGCGGCACCATGACCCTTTCCGCCGCCATCACTACCCGAACGGTTGCTGAAACCATTAGCAATGGCGAAGCCGGTTGCTTTATGCACGGCCCCACCTTTATGGGCAATCCGCTGGCCTGCGCGGTGGCCAGCGAAAGCCTGCGCCTGCTGGAGAGCGGCGAATGGCAGCCGCAGGTGGCGGCGATTGAAGCCCAGCTGCAGGCCGAGCTGGCCCCGGCGCGGGGATCTGCGCTGGTCGCGGACGTCCGCGTGCTGGGCGCTATTGGCGTGGTTGAAACCCGTCGCCCGGTCAACATGGCCACCCTGCAGCGCTTTTTCGTCGAGCAGGGAGTCTGGATCCGTCCGTTTGGCCGGCTGATTTATCTGATGCCGCCGTACATCATCACGCCCGAGCAGCTGACCCGCCTGACCCGTGCGGTCAACCAGGCAGTGCAGGACGAAACATTTTTTAGCGAATAAATAGCGGAATTGCGTCGTCGGGAAGGCTACACTTCTTTGTTAATCAGCGCATTATCAATGAGGATGAAGCATGAAACTGATCAGTCACGATCTCCAGGACGGCGGTAAGCTGCCTAATCGTCACGTCTTCAACGGCATGGGCTACGATGGCGACAATATTTCGCCGCATCTGATGTGGGATGATGTGCCCGCGGGAACCAAAAGCTTTGTGGTGACCTGCTACGATCCGGATGCGCCGACCGGCTCCGGCTGGTGGCACTGGGTGGTCGCTAACCTGCCGGCCGATACCCGCGTCCTGCCGCAAGGGGCCGGTTCCGGTCAGGCGGAGCTGCCGGAAGAGGCCGTTCAGACCCGCACCGATTTTGGTAAGGCAGGCTACGGCGGCGCGGCGCCGCCGAAGGGCGAAACCCACCGCTATATCTTCACCGTCCACGCCCTGGACGTCGAGAAAATTGAGGTGGATGCTGAGGCCAGCGGCGCGATGGTCGGCTTTAACGTCCATTTCCATTCCCTCGCCAGCGCCTCCATCACCGCCCTGTTCAGTTAATCTTCCCCCCGGATAGCGGCTTGCGCCTTATCCGGGGTACCCGCGGCGCCATTTGTTTTTCGGGTGGCGCTGCGCTTACCCGACCTACACTACCCCCACGCCCATGCTAGCGCAGCGCCGCCGGGCGATTGCCGCGGGCACGGAGCCGCTTTTATGCCGGGCGGCGGCTGACGCCTTGCCCGGCCTACGGTCCGTGCCATTTGTAGCCCCGGTAAGCGCAGCGCCACCGGAAATTGGCCTTACTGTTCAGTGGCTACCTGCAGCGCCGTTTTACGCACCCGCGCATACCACACCACCGTCAGCAGCCCGAGCCAGACCAGGCCGGCGATCAGCGCCATCCGCGTTTCGGCAAACATCCCTAGTACGGCGATGACCAGCCCCATAAACAGCAGCGTCAACAGCGGCGCCACCGGCCAGAACGGAATGGGAAAGGCGATCTGGCTGCGCTCTTCGGCAGACAAACCGCGGCGCATGGCAAAATGGGATAGCAGAATCATCAGCCACACCCATACCGTGGCGAATGCCGCCAGCGAAGCAATTAGCACAAATACCTGCTCGGGGATCAGATAGTTCAATACCACCGCCGCCAGCAGCGCGCCGCCCATGACCACCACCGTCATCCATGGCACACCGTTGCTGGCGATGCGCTGGAAGCTTTTCGGCGCCAGCCCCTCTTTCGACATGCCGTACATCATGCGTCCGGCGCCAAAAATATCGCTGTTAATCGCCGAGATGCTGGCGCTGATCACGATGATGTTAAGGATGGTCGCCGCCGCCGGGATCCCCAGACCGTCGAAAATAAGCACAAACGGACTCCCCTGTTCGCCAAAGCTGTTCCACGGGAAGATCGCCATCAGTACCGCCAGGGTGCAGACGTAGAACAGGATAATGCGCAGCGGAATGGTATTGATGGCCTGCGGGATCACCTTCTTAGGATCCTTCGCTTCCGCGGCAGTGACGCCGATAATCTCCACCCCGCCGAAGGCGAACATCACGATGCCAAGCGAGGCGATAACGCCCTGCCAGCCGTTAGGGGCAAAGCCGCCGTGGCTCCAGAGGTTTTCCAGCCCGGTGGCCGGGAAGCTGTGGCCAAAGCCAAAGAAGATGATCCCCGCCCCCGCCAGCATCATGGCGATAATCGCCACCACCTTCACCAGAGACAGCCAGAACTCCATCTCGCCAAATACCCGCACGTTGCACAGGTTCATCGCGCCGATAAAGAAGATGATGCTGAGGATCCAGATCCAGCGCGGCACATCGGGGTACCACAACCCCATATAGATACCGAAGGCGGTGACGTCGGCCAGGGCGACGATCACCATTTCAAAGGTGTAGGTCCAGCCGGTAATAAACCCGGCCAGCGGCCCGAGATACTGGCGGGCATAGCTGCCGAAGGAGCCGGAAACCGGGTTGCGCACCGCCATCTCGCCCAGCGCGCGCATGACGATAAACACCGCCGCGCCGCCAATCAGATAGGCCAGCAGCACCGCCGGGCCCGCCGCTTTGATGGCTGAGGCCGAGCCATAGAACAGCCCGGTGCCGATAGCGGAGCCGAGCGCAATAAACCGAATGTGTCGGGCATTGAGCCCGCGGAGCAGATGTGGCTTGTGTTGTTGTTGCATATACAGGTGTCCTGATTTTTTTATATGACGACAAATATGCGATGTAGGGCGGTCGGGGGAATGACTTCCCCCGACGCGGGTACAGAGAACAACGGTGATTAATGCAGTACGGCAGGCAGCAGACGCGTCAGGTGACGGGCCGCCAGAAGCGCAATGGCGTTATCGATATCCGGGGCGAAGTAGCGATCCTGCGTATAGTGCGGCACGCGTTCGCGCAGCAAGTGACGCGCCTCTTCCAGCAGCGGACTGGTGGTCAGTCCTTCGCGCATATCCAGCCCCTGCGCCGCCGCCAGCCACTCAACGGCCAGCACCCCGCGGGTGTTCTCGGCCATCGCCCACAGGCGGCGACCGGCCGCCGGCGCCATCGAGACGTGGTCTTCCTGGTTGGCAGAGGTGGGCAGGCTGTCAACGCTATGCGGGTGCGACAGCGCTTTGTTTTCACTGGCTAAGGCCGCCGCCGTGACCTGGGCAATCATAAACCCGGAGTTGACGCCGCCATTTTTGACGAGGAACGGCGGCAGCTGCGACATATGGCTGTCCATCATCAGCGCGATGCGGCGCTCGGAGAGCGAGCCGATTTCGGCGATCGCCAGCGCGATATTATCCGCGGCCATCGCCACCGGTTCGGCATGGAAGTTACCGCCGGAGATGACGTCATTTTCGGCGGCAAAGACCAGCGGGTTATCGGAGACCGCGTTGGCTTCAGCCAGCAGCACCTCAGCCGCCTGGCGGATCTGCGTCAGGCAGGCGCCCATCACCTGCGGCTGGCAGCGCAGGGAGTACGGGTCCTGCACCTTGCTGCAGTTATGGTGCGACTGCGAGATCGCGCTATCGTCGGTCAGCAGGTGGCGATACAGCGCCGCCGCATCAATCTGCCCGCGCTGGCCGCGCACTTCATGGATGCGCGCATCAAACGGACGACGTGAGCCCAGCGCCGCTTCGGTGGTTAACGCCCCGCAGACGACCGCGGAGGCGAACAGATCCTCGGCTTCGAACAGACCGCGCAGGGCAAAAGCGGTCGAGGCCTGGGTGCCGTTGAGTAGCGCCAGCCCCTCTTTCGCCGCCAGGGTAATCGGCTCCAGCCCCACCTGACGCAGCGCTTCGGTGGCCGGCAGCCAGTCGCCGCCGCGTACCCGCGCTTTACCTTCTCCGATCAGGGTCAGCGACATATGCGCCAGCGGCGCGAGGTCGCCGGAGGCGCCGACGGAGCCTTTGGCCGGGATCCACGGCGTCACACCGGCATTCACCAGGCCAATCAGCGCCTGGATCACGCTCAGGCGGATCCCGGAGAAACCGCGGGACAGGCTGTTAATCTTCAGCACCATAATCAGCCGCGCCAGATCATCGTCCAGCGGCTCGCCAACGCCCGCCGCGTGGGATAGCACCAGCGAACGCTGCAGGTTCTCCAGATCTTCCGTCGAGATACGGGTTTGCGCCAGCAGGCCAAAACCGGTGTTGATGCCGTAGGCGGTCCGCCCTTCGGCAAGGATGGCGTTGACGCAGGCCACGCTCTCGTCAATGGCGGCAAACGCACCGCTGTCGAGGGTAATATTTACCGGGTGGCTGTAAACGTCGCGGAGCTGCGACAGGCTGAGTTGACCCGGGATCAAAGTTAAAGATTTCATTTAGCGTTCCCCTGCGTTGCCGCCACCATCGGAAGATTCAGACCCTGTTCTGCTGCGCATTCAATGGCAATCTCATACCCCGCGTCGGCATGACGCATCACGCCGGTGGCCGGGTCGTTGTGCAGGACGCGGGCGATACGCGCCGCCGCTTCATCGGTACCATCGCAGACGATAACCATCCCGGAGTGTTGCGAGAAGCCCATGCCTACCCCGCCGCCGTGGTGCAGCGACACCCAGGTCGCGCCGCTGGCGGTGTTAAGCAGGGCGTTGAGCAGCGGCCAGTCGGAGACCGCATCAGAACCATCGCGCATCGCTTCGGTTTCGCGGTTCGGGCTGGCGACGGAGCCGGAGTCAAGGTGATCCCGGCCAATGACGATCGGCGCGGAGACTTCGCCGCTGCGCACCATTTCGTTAAACGCCAGACCGAGCTTTTGCCGCCACTCCAGACCGACCCAGCAGATACGCGCCGGCAGTCCCTGGAAGCTGATGCGCTCGCGCGCCATATCCAGCCAGTGGTGCAGATGCTGATCATCTTTAATGATCTCTTTCACTTTCGCGTCGGTTTTGTAGATATCCTGCGGATCGCCGGACAGCGCTACCCAGCGGAACGGGCCGATACCGCGGCAAAACAGCGGGCGGATATAGGCCGGCACGAAGCCCGGGAAATCGAAGGCGTTGCTGACGCCCACTTCCTGCGCCATCTGGCGGATGTTGTTGCCGTAGTCGAAGGTTGGGACCCCCATCTCATGGAAGGCCAGCATCGCCTGCACGTGATCGGCCATCGAGCGTTTCGCCGCCAGAATAGTGCCCTGCGGGTCGGATTCGGCTTTCTGCTGATACTCTTCCCAGCTCCAGCCTTTCGGCAGATAGCCATGCAGCGGGTCGTGGGCGCTGGTCTGGTCGGTGACCATATCCGGGCGCACGCCGCGCTTCACCAGCTCCGGTACGATCTCCGCGGCGTTGCCGCACAGCGCGATAGAGATGGCCCGCCCTTCGGCGGTGTATTTTTTGATGCGCGCCAGGGCGTCATCCAGCGAGGTGGCTTGCTCATCCACGTAGCGGGTACGCAGACGGAAATCGATGCGGCTCTGCTGACATTCGATGTTCAGCGAGCAGGCGCCGGCCAGCGTCGCGGCCAGCGGCTGCGCGCCGCCCATGCCGCCCAGACCGGCGGTTAATACCCAGCGGCCTTTCAGGCTGCCCTGGTAGTGCTGGCGACCGGCTTCGACGAAGGTTTCGTAGGTACCCTGCACGATGCCCTGGCTGCCGATGTAGATCCAGCTGCCGGCTGTCATCTGGCCGTACATCGCCAGCCCTTTGGCATCCAGCTCGTTAAAGTGTTCCCAGGTGGCCCAGTGCGGGACCAGGTTGGAGTTGGCGATCAGCACACGCGGTGAGTTTTCATGGGTTTTGAATACGCCCACCGGCTTCCCGGACTGCACCAGCAGGGTTTCATCGCTTTCCAGGTTCTTCAGCGCCTTCACGATAGCGTCATAGCATTCCCAGTTGCGCGCTGCGCGACCAATACCGCCATAGACCACCAGCTCGTGCGGGTTTTCGGCGACATCGGGATCAAGGTTATTCATTAACATACGCAGCGGGGCTTCGGTCAGCCAGCTCTTCGCGGTCAGCGTCGTGCCTCTTGGCGCACGGACGTCCAGCTGGCGATATTTGCTTTGCGACATCGGGGTTTCTCCTGACAATGAACGTTGTTTACGTAGATACATATACTTGTCTATACAAGCATGCGCAAGCCAGGATTTAACAGAAATGATACAATTTTGTTATATTGCGTCAGCAATCACGTTTTGCTGACGCTAGCGTGGATCAGGAGCCAAAGCGCCCCTGCAGACGATATCGGCTACCGGGGAACAGCAGGCGCGCGTGGGAGACGATGTGGGTTGTCGACCAGGTGCGGCGACGGATCAGCAGGCACGGATCGTGGGCGTGAATATGCAGCAGCGCGCACTCTTCCGCCGTGGCCTGCACCGCTTCAACAATATGTTCACCTTCAGTTAACGGCGCGATCAGCGACAGGTAATCATGGGGCGTGGTGGCGGTGTAGTCCTGATGCAGATAGTCCGGGACCACTGCGGCATTGACGCAGCGATCTTCGATTTGCACCGGCACCTCGTTTTCGTAATGCACCATCAGCGAGTGAAAGATGCGGGTGCCTTCCGGGACGCTGAGCGCCGTCGCCTGAATATGATCCGCCCGGGTCTCCTCAAGCAGGAGTACCTCACAGCGGTGCTGATGGTGACGGGCGACAATTTCTGCGGCAATACTGCGCACCTCGAACAGCGCCGACTGCCCTTTCGGCTCGGCGACAAAGGTTCCCACCCCTTGTAACCTGACCAGCAGGCCTTCGTCCGTCAGCTCGCGCAGCGCGCGATTGATGGTCATTCGGCTGAAGCCGAACTGGGCCACCAGCTCAGCTTCCGACGGGATACGGTCATGCGGTCGCCAGACGCCGCTGTGGATCTTTTCGCTGATCGCCTGCTTCACCTTTTCATAGAAAGGCGCGGGCGCGGAACGAGGTTGTTGTGCAAACATGGCCTGGCTTTCCTTATGCGTAATAAGCGGAGCGGCGAAACGAAAATAATAGCGCGGATCGCTAGCGCCACCAATGGGCGATTTGCCATGCCACACGGGCCGCCGCGCGAGCGCCCTGACCGTCAATGTCAAACAGCGGGTTAAACTCCACCAGATCCACCGCCTGCAGCTTACCGCTGCGGCACAGCGGCTCAACGATGCGCAGCAGCCTGGCCAGCGGCACGCCCAGCGCCGCCGGGGCCGACACCGCCGGCATTTCTCGCGCCGGCAGCACGTCGAGATCGATAGTCAGATACAGACGGTCGAATTGCGCGATATTGCGCTCAAGCTCCGGCAACACGCGAGTTTCGAAGGCTGTCAGCACCTCCAGATCTTCAACGATAGCCACCTGGCGGCGCGCCGCTTCATCCCATAGCGCCTGGGTGTTCGCCGCCCGGCTAACCCCGATGCAGGTATAGTGAAAACCGCGCTGCTGCGCGTCACACTCCAGCGCCAACTGGCGGAACGGCGTCCCGGAGCTGGCGCAGTCGGCAAAGCGCAGATCCAGATGCGCATCGAGATTAATAATGCCCACTTTTTCGCCCGGGAAGGCGTCCAGTACCCCAGCGCCGTGGCCGAAGGCCGTCTCGTGGCCGCCGCCCAGCACCAGCGTGCGTTTACCCGCCCGCTGACAGTCGGCCACCGCCTCGCGCAGCGCCTGATGCGCGACTTCTAACTGCTCGCCGTCGACGCTGATGGTGCCCATATCCACGCAGCGGTCATGACCCTGATGGCTGGCCATATTGGCCAACGCCCGGCGCAGGGTCGCCGGGCCGTCCGCTGCCCCGGTACGCCCCTTGTTACGCCGGACCCCTTCGTCACAGGCGAAGCCGAGCAGCGCGATATCGCCGGGCATCTCCTGCGGCGCGAAGCGTTCCGCGCGGGCGATGGTCTGGAACAGGCGCAGCGCATTGGGCGCTTCCGCGCTGTCGTCGCGTCCCTGCCAGAGACTGGCTGGCGTAGCTTGCCACAGCATCATTGCAATTCTCCTTGAACAACGCGATGCCAGAGCGGACTGCGCCCCGGCTCATACACCATCTCGACGGGATGCTCAGCATCCCAGATGGCGAAGTTAGCGACAAAGCCCGGCGCCAGCTGGCCGTGGCTGGCCTGGCGCCCCAGCGCCCGCGCGGCATGGCGCGTCACCCCGGCCCACGCCTCCTCCGGCGTCAGGCCAAACTTGACGCAGGCCATGTTCATCGCCAGATGCATGCTGGCGAAGGGGCTGGTGCCGGGGTTGAAATCGGTCGCCACCGCCATCGGCACCTGGTACTTGCGCAGCAGCTCGACCGGCGGTTTACGGGTTTCATTAAGGAAGTAGAACGCGCCGGGGAGCAGGGCTGCCACGGTGCCGCTTTCGCGCATCGCCGCCACGCCCTCTTCCGTCAGATACTCGATATGGTCGGCGGAAAGCCCATGATAGCGGCTCACCAGCTGCGCGCCGCCCAGCGACGAGAGCTGCTCAACGTGGCCTTTTACCGGAATGCCCAGCGCCTGCGCCGCCTGAAAGACGCGCTCAGTTTGCTGCGGGCTGAAGCCGACGTTTTCGCAGAAGACGTCAACGCTTTCAAACAGTCCCTCCTGCCACAGCGTCGGCAAAATGGTCTCGCAGACCAGCGTAATATAGCCGTTAGCATCGCCTTGATATTCCGGCGGCGTGGCGTGGGCGGAGAGCAGCGTCGCCGACAGTTCCACGCCATTATGATCGGCCAGTTGTCGGGCGACCCGCAGCATTTTGCGTTCGTTTGGCAGGTCGAGGCCGTAGCCGGATTTGATCTCCAGGGTGGTCACCCCTTCACGCAGCAGGCGTTCCAGACGCGGCTGGGCCAGCGCCAGTAGTTCAGCTTCGCTGCTGTCGCGCGTGGCGCGCACGGTGGAGTTAATGCCGCCGCCGCTGGCGCTGATGGTTTGATACGACACGCCGTTCAGCCGCTGCTCCCACTCCTGGGCCCGGCTGCCGCCGAAGACGAGATGGGTGTGGCAGTCGATTAATCCCGGCGTTACCAACCGGCCTTCAAGATCGATACTGCGCCCGCTGGGGACGTCATCTTCGGCGACAATCGCCGCGATGCGGCCGTCGCGCACCAGCAGCGCATGGCGCTCCAGCAGGCCGTAAGGTTGAGCGTGATCGGGGTTCAGGGTGGCGAGACGCCCGTTTCGCCAGATAACGAGTTCGGAAGTGGCTTCAGTCATAGCGCTTAACTTGTCATGGGTTGTATAGACATTTATTTTCATAACGCCGGTAAAGTCAACAATAGCGCAGGGAAATGTTATTTTTTTGTGACTAAAGACCATCCGGCAGGGCTGCGCGTTGCGTAAAGACGGTAAGTTTTTCCGTCCACGTCTTCCCGTTTCGTTCAAGTTAGTATAAAACAGCAGGTTTTAAAGGACTTATACCCTGGCGTCTCAGCCGGGGTATTTCACTACGCTTAATTTTGCCCGGAGCAACATGAACACATATTCCGTTTCCCGTCTGGCGCTGGCGCTGGCCTTCGGCGTGACGCTGTCCGCCTGTAGCTCGACGCCTGCCGATCAACAGCCCTCAACGCAGACTGCACCGGGCACTACCGCGCGTCCCATACTCAACGCCGAAGAAGCGAAAAACTTCACGCCGGCGGCCTATTTCCAGTCGCTGGCTCCCAACGCCGCCGCCTGGACGCCGTCTGCTATCAGCCTGCCGGCGCAGCCTGACTTTATCGTCGGCCCTGCGGGAACCCAGGGCGTAACCCATACCACCATTCAGGCGGCGGTGGATGCGGCAATTGCCCGTCACTCTAACCGTCGTCTGTATATCGCGATTATGCCGGGCGAGTACCCGGGAACCGTCTACGTTCCGGCGGCGCCGGGCGCCCTGACCCTGTATGGTACTGGCGATAAGCCAATCGACGTGAAAATCAGCGAAGCCATTGATTCCGAGATGGATCGCAACACCTGGCGTCGTCTGGTCAATCCAGGCGGTAAATATATGCCGGGTAAACCGGCGTGGTATATGTTCGACAGTTGCCAAAGCAAATCCGCGGCGACCGTCGGCGTAATGTGTTCCGCAGTCTTCTGGTCACAGAATAATGGTCTGCAGCTGCAGAACCTGACCATCGCCAACAACCTCGGCGACAGCGTTGACGCCGGTACCCACCAGGCGGTGGCATTGCGCAGCGATGGCGACCAGGTGCAGATCAATAAGGTCAATATTCTTGGCCGTCAAAACACCTTCTTCGTGACCAACAGCGGCGTGCAAAACCGTCTGCAGGACAACCGTCAGACCCGCACCCTGGTGACCAACAGCTACATTGAAGGCGATGTGGATATCGTTTCCGGCCGCGGCGCGGTGGTGTTTGATAACACCGATTTCCGCGTGGTGAATTCCCGTACCCAGAAAGAGGCCTACGTCTTCGCGCCGGCTACTCTGAAGAGCGTGACCTACGGCTTCCTGGCGACCAACAGCCGCTTCACCGCCTCCGGGGATAACGTCGCGCAGCTCGGCCGCGCGCTGGACGTCGATGGCAACAGCAACGGCCAGGTGGTGATCCGCGACAGCGCTATCAATGAAGGCTTTAATATTGCCCAGCCGTGGGCGGCGGCGGTAGGCTCCGGCCGCCCGTTCAGCGGCAACACCGGCAGCGCCGATGACAAAGGCAATCTGCAGCGCAACCTCAACGACAACGGCTTCAACCGCATGTGGGAGTACAATAACCGCGGCGTGGGAAGCACCGTGGTCGCCGAGCCGAAACAGTAAAGCGCAACAAGCGTGAACCATAATAAAAGAGAGGGCGATGCCCTCTCTCAAACTGCTGACAACGTGCAATCTTCAGGAATTGCCCGGCGGCGCTGCGCTTGCGCGGCCCTACAGATAACTGCATAACGGTTTGATATTGAAGTCTTTCGTAGGCCGGGTAAGGCGAAAGTCGCCACCCGGCAGAAATGCGAGCACAATGACGAAACAGGTTTGTCGTCAGCCAGAGAGGGGGCGATGCCCCCTCTTTTCTTTTTCGTTCAGCGCTTCACGCCGTCAGGCGGAACGCCATTTGCGGGTCAGCGGTTTTTCCAGTTCCACGATCAGGAACATGGCGAAGCCGATGATAAAGGTGATCACCCAGTAGCGGAACGGCAGCCCGGTGGTGCCGAACAGCATCTGCATAAAAGGCGCGTAGATAATCAGCAGCTGCAGCAGCAGCAGTACGCCGCTGACGATCCAGATCCCTTTGTTGGCCAGCAGACCTTTGGTTAACGAGAATCCATCCGATACGCGGCAGTTCAGCATATAGAACCACTGGGCGGTGACCAGAGTCTGCAACAGCACGGTACGGATAAACTCCGGCGAATAGCCGCGCGGCTGCAGCCAGGCTTCGAGAATAAAGGCGCTGACCGCAATCATTGACCCCACAAACGCTACGCGCCAGATGGCAAAGCCGTCCATCACGTGAATTTTCGGATCGCGCGGCGGCCGCCGCATAATATTTTTCTCACCGGCTTCAAACGCCAGGCCAAACGACAGCGTGGCGGAGGTGGCCATGTTCATCCACAGGATCAACACCGGCGTGAGCGGCAGTACGTTGCCCGCCAGCAGCGCGATCACGATCAGTAACCCCTGGGCAAGGTTGGTCGGCATGACGAAGAGAATGGTTTTCTTCAGGTTGTCATACACCCGGCGCCCCTCGCGGACTGCGCTGGCGATGGTGGCGAAGTTATCATCGGTCAGCACCATATCGGCGGCCTCCTTGGTCACCTCGGTCCCCTTGATCCCCATCGCCACGCCGACGTCAGCCTGCTTCAACGCCGGGGCATCGTTCACCCCATCGCCGGTCATTCCGACAATTTCTTTCTTACTCTGCAGAGCCTGCACCAGGCGGAACTTATCTTCCGGGCTGGTGCGGGCGAAGATATCAAACTGCTGCGCGGCTACGCTCAGCTGCGCGTCGTCCATCACCTCCAGCTCGCGTCCGGTAATGGCATTTCCCGCATTGCCAATCCCCAGCATCTTGCCGATGCTCATCGCCGTTTGCGGGTGGTCGCCGGTGATCATCTTCACGCGGATCCCGGCCTGCAGGCAGTCGGCAATCGCCGTGATGGCCTCCGGACGCGGCGGATCCATCATCCCGGCGACCCCTAGCAAAATCACCCCTTGCTGCAGATCCTGATGGGTCAGTTCGGTCTGGCCTGCGGCAGCCGGCTTCCAGGCTGCGGCCACCATCCGTAGCCCTTCCCGGGCGTACTCTTCAATTTTGCCTTCCCAGTACGGGAGATCCAGCGGCTGCAATCCGCTGTCGCTCTGCTGATACTGGCACAGGCGGAACAGGACATCCGGCGCGCCAGTGACCAGCACTACCTCCTCTTCACCCAGCCGGTAGAGGGTCGACATGTATTTATATTGCGAATCAAAAGGAATTTTACTGCGCAGTTCGCTGGTCAGCGGCGGCAGAGTGACCTTCGCCGCCAGCACCTTCAGCGCCCCCTCGGTCGGGCCGCCGGTGATTTTCCACAGCCCGCTCTCCTCTTTGATAAGCTGGCTGTCGTTACACAGATCGATGGTGCGCAGATAGCGCTCGAACAGCGAGCCGGGCGCGATCGTGACCGGCGTCGGATCGTCAATGGCGTAGATCTTACCGACCGGCTCATAGCTATCCCCTTCCACCCGATAGACGCTGTCGGCAGTGATCACCGCCTTCACCGTCATTTCGTTCATGGTCAGGGTCCCGGTTTTATCCGAGCAGATAACCGTCATCGCGCCGAGGGTTTCCACCGTCGGCAGCTTGCGGATAATCGCTTTCTGACGGGCCATTGCCTGTACGCCGAGCGACAGAATAATCGAGATAATCGCCGGCAACCCTTCCGGGACCGATGCCACCGCGAGGCTAATCAACGACAGCATCAGTTCGGAGACCGGCATATCGCGGAACAGCAGGCTAAAGACGAACAGCGCCGCCATCATCACCAGAATAAGGATAAAGATGGCTTTGCCCAGCTTGTCCATTTGCACCAGCAGCGGCGTGCGGTGTTTCTCAATGCCCGCCATCATTTGGTTGATATGGCCCAGCTCGGTATCGCCGCCGGTGGCCACCACGATCCCTTTTCCCGCCCCTGAGCTAACGGTGGTCCCGGAAAACAACAGGTTGCTGCGATCGCCGAGCGGTAAATCGCCGCTTAGCGGCTCGGTGGTTTTTTCCACCACCGTCGACTCGCCGGTGAGGATCGCCTCTTCCACCCGCAGGTTGTGCGCCTCAATCACCCGTAGATCGGCGGGGATACGGTCGCCGGCGCGGATCACCACGATATCGCCAGGTACCAGCGAGGTGGTGGGGATGGTTTCATGGTTGCCCTGACGGATCGCCACCGCCTCGCTGGACAGCATATTGCGGATACTCTGCAGCGATTTTTCCGCATTACTCTCCTGAATGAAGCCGATCAGCGCATTGACCACCGCCACGGCGAGGATCACCGCCATGTCGATCCAATGGCCCATCACCGCCTTGAGCAACGCTGCCGCCAGCAGGACGTAGATCAGCACATCGTTAAAATGCGCAATAAAACGCAGCCAGGCGGGTTTACCCGGCTTCTGCGGCAGGGCGTTTTCGCCATACTGCTGCAGGCGCGTAGCCGCCTCTGTTCCGCTAATCCCTTCCGGCGAACTCTGCACGCTGGCGAGAGTCTCCTCGACGGAGCGCTGATAATAGGGCGCCCCCGGTTTATCTGTATTCATACTCTTTCCCTCGATTTCTGAAGCGGAAGTCAGGGCGACATCCCGCCATCATCAGCGCACAACGAACACTGGTACATGGGCATAGCGCACGATATTGGCCGCTTCCGAGCCCAGCAGATGAGTCTGGATACCCGGATTGCGCGAACCGACAATCACCACATCCGCTTTCAGCTCATCGGTCAGGGCAATCACTTGATCGCGAACATTGCCACTGCGCACATAAAGATGGCTGGCGTCTTCCGCAAGCCCATTTTTCTTCACCAGCTCGCTCAGCTTTTCCTTAGCGGTATTAAGCAAATGGTCTTCCATCTTTCGGGCATCAGTGATAAATCCGCGGGTTAATACAGGAGAAAAGGCCGGAATAACATGGATAAGATGAATTTGCCCGGCAGAATGTTGGGCGAGGAATTTCGCATGAGAGAGCGCTTTGTCGGCCAGGCCCGCATCAAACACGTCAACGGGAACAACGATATTTTTATACATGAGATAATCCTTTTATTACCAATACAATGCGTAGTGATGAATAGCCCCTTACTTGGGGAGGAACGAAATCTCAACAACAGAAGCGGCGAGCGGAATAGATGTTATTAAACGTAGCTCAGGAAAATTAACATTAGAAAATGGCGGATTAATAGACTGAAAAATATTATAAAAACCGCATATTCCCTGCGGATCTCCTGCGCTTTCCCCTCAATGCCGCCAACGCTCGCGGCATTCTCTTTTTTAACACTTCATATTTTCTCCGACTATGCTGATTACAAGCAGGCATGCCGCTCCGAATGTCCGGTGGTCACAGTGGGGGCCGAATTAAATGACATTCACGGTTCGGATGGGAGTAAAGGGAGGAAATTATGTTGGGTTATAGCCTGTTACGCCTGGGTTTGTTTGTCGCGCTGGCCATTGTCGCCTGCACAGCGGTGGGGCTCTTCACTTATCTGGTCGTCGCCGCTCTCGCAGAATAAGCAGGCGCCATGTAATAAAAATGTAAAATAAATCCTGAATCTGAGGGGAATATTGTGAACCGTTATTTTTCTCTCATCCCGGTTGTTATTATATTTACAACCGCTTGCGATCAGAAAGCACCCACCGTCGAGTCCGCCCCGCGCATGGTTAAAGTGGCGCAGGTGACCGCCGTGGGCAATACCCAGCAGCGAACGTTTCCGGCACGCATTGAGTCTGGCGATTCCACCGAACTGTCGTTTAAGCGGGGTGGCCAGGTGGAGTCGCTAGATATTCGTCAGGGGGCAAGCGTCGCCCAGGGGCAAACGCTGGCGCGCCTGAATGCCCGCGAGGCCCAGCAACGGGTCAATGAGCGGCAAACGGCGGCCACTCTCGCCCAGCGTCAGTTCGACCGCTTCCAGACTCTGGCCGGGCGCCAGGCGATTTCCCAGGCGGAGATGGACGTGCAGCGCGCCAATCGCGATGCCGCCAATGCGGCCTTAAAAATCGCTCGCGAAGAGCTGGCGCAAATGAGCCTCATCGCGCCCTTTAGCGGGATTGCCGCCGGCGTGCATATCCGCAACCATCAGGTGGTCGCCGCCGGCCAACCGGTGATCACCCTGACGCGGACCGACCTGCTGGATGTGGTCTTCAGCATTCCCGAAAATCTGTTCACCTCCCTGGATATCCGCAATACCGCCTACCGTCCCGTCGTCAGGATCAATACCCTGCCGGGCCGCGAGTTTACCGCGGAATACAAAGAGCATACCGGCAGCAGCGACAATAGCACCCTCACCTGGCAGATCGTGTTAACCATGCCGCGGCCAGATGATTTTCCCGCCGTCGGCGGGGTCAGCGGCACCGTGACGGTCAATCTCGGCAATTTACCGGCCAGCGCCGGACGGGAAACCCTCATTGTGCCAGCGGAGGCGGTGTTTAACCCCGATAACCGGCCAAAGAACGAGCCGGTAGTCTGGGTGGTGAAAGGCGATAACGCGCATCGATATCTTGAGGAGCGTAAGGTCGCCGTCGGCGAGGTGACTTCGCAGGGAGTGGCGATCACCGACGGTCTCCGCGCGGGTGAACAGGTGGTTGCGGCGGGCGTGAGCGAGCTGCATGCCGGGCAGCCGGTGCGGGTCTGGACGCGTGAACGAGGATTATAAATGGATATTTCCCGTCAGTTTATTAACAACCCGACCCGCGTCTGGTTAGCCATTTTGCTGTTAGGGGTGGGTGGCCTGCTCGCCCTGCTCAATATCGGCCGCCTGGAAGATCCCGCCTTCACCATCAAAACGGCGGTGATCGTCACCCACTACCCTGGCGCGTCCGCTCAGCAGGTGGAAGAGGAGGTTACCCTGCCGCTGGAAAACGCGATTCAGCAGCTTCCCTCGCTGGATAACGTCAGCTCCATCTCCTCGAATGGCTTATCGCAAATTACGGTGAATATTGCTTCGCAGTACCATTCCAGCGAGCTGCCGCAAATCTGGGATGAGCTACGTCGCCGGGTCGGTGACGCCAGCCGCCTTTTCCCCCCTGGCGTAGTCCCCCCTTTCGTCAACGATGACTTTGGCGATGTGTTTGGCTTTTTCTTCGCTATCTCGGGCGACAGTTTTACCAACCCGGAGCTGGTGCGCTATGCCGAACAGTTGCGCCGGGAGCTGGTGCTGGTGCCGGGGGTCGGTAAAGTCGCTATCGGCGGCGTCATTCCGCAGCAGATCAATGTGGATATCTCGCTGGCGAAGATGGCGGCGCGCGGGATCACCCTCAACCAGCTCGCCGCAATCCTGGCCCGACTTAACGTGGTGTCCAGCGCCGGGGAGATCCGCGTTGGCAGCGAATCGATCCGCCTCCACCCCACCGGTGAGTTTCAGAGCATCGATGAGCTGGGAGATCTGCTGGTCAGCCCTCACGGCGCCAGCGCCACCACCCGACTGCGGGATATTGCTACGCTGTCGCGCGGGCTAACCGACTCGCCGGCCAGTATCTATCATGCCAACGGGCGCCAGGCGGTGACCATGGGAGTTTCTTTTATCCCTGGCGTCAACGTTATTGACGTCGGCCACGCTCTCGAGGCCCGCCTCCAGCAGATGGCCGCCGACAAACCGGCGGGCATCGACATCGCTATTTTTTACGATCAGGCAGCTGAGGTGGCCCACTCGGTCAATGGCTTTATTACCAATTTTCTGATGGCCCTGGCGATTGTCGTCGGCGTGCTGCTGGTATTTATGGGGGTGCGCAGCGGGATTATTATTGCTCTGTCGCTGGCGCTCAACGTTCTCGGCACCCTGCTTATCATGTATATCTGGGGGATCGAACTACAACGGATCTCCCTCGGAGCGCTTATCATCGCCCTGAGTATGTTGGTGGACAATGCCATTGTGATTGTCGAAGGGGTGCTCATCGCCCGTCAGCAAGGCTCTCCGTTACTGGGCGCGATTAACTATGTGCTCCGTCGCTCTGCGCTGCCGCTGCTTGGCGCGACGATCATCGCCATCCTCGCCTTCGCGCCGATTGGCCTCTCCCAGGACTCTACCGGGGAGTATTGCAAATCGCTGTTCCAGGTGCTGCTGATCTCCCTGATGCTGAGCTGGTTTTCCGCTCTGACCATCACCCCGGTGCTTATTAAGTGGTGGCTGTTTAAAAACGCCCCGTCGGCCGCCGCCGCGGAGGAAAAGGCCGATCCTTACCGCGGCAGCTTTTACCGTGGCTATCAGCAGGCGCTGCGAATACTGCTGCAGCAAAAGACCCTGACCCTGTTGCTGATGGGTGCGCTGTTAGCCGGAGCGATCTGGGGCTTTACCTTTGTTCGGCAGAATTTTTTTCCGTCATCGAATACGCCTATATTCTTTGTCGACCTGTGGCTACCCTACGGTACCGATATAAACGCCACGGAGAAGATGACCCGGGATATCGAGCGGTCGATAGCCGGTCAGCCGGGGGTGGTCACCACCGTCTCCACCATCGGCCAGGGCAGTATGCGTTTCATTCTCACCTACAGCGGGCAGCGCCAGTACAGCAACTACGCGCAGATTATGGTGCGGATGGATGATCAACGCGGCATCGCCCCTGTCACCCGCCACGTGGAGGACTGGATTGCCAGAAACTACCCGCAGGTTAACGCCAGCACCAAACGCATTATGTTCGGCCCCTCCGGAGATAGCGCGATTGAGGTGCGCATTAAGGGCCCAGACCCGGATACGCTGCGCGCGCTGGCGAGTCAGATAGGCGATATCCTCGCCGCGGACCCGGCGACCGACAGCGTGCGTAATGACTGGCAGAACCGCAGCAAAGTGATCCGCCCGCAGTATTCCCCGGCGCTGGGACGCGAGCTGGGGGTGGATAAACAGGATATTGATAACGCGCTGGAGATGAATTTCTCCGGGAGTCGCGCCGGGTTATATCGTGAAGGGGCCGATCTGCTGCCAGTGATCGTCCGGCCGCCGGAAGCAGAACGTCAGGATGCCAACCATCTGAATAATGTGCTGGTCTGGAGCCAGAGTCGCCAGCAATATATCCCGCTGAGTAACGTCATCAATGGTTTCGCCCTGGAGTGGGAAGATCCGTTGATCCTCCGCCGGGATCGTACCCGGGTACTGACGGTCCAGACCGACCCCAGCCCGCTAAGCGGCCAAACCTCGGGTGATATTCTCGCGCGGGTGAAACCGCGCATTGACGCACTGCCGCTGCCGCACGGCTACCGTATCGAATGGGGCGGCGATGCCGAGAACTCCAGTGAGGCGCAGCAGGGGCTGTTTACAACCCTGCCGCTTGGCTATCTGGTGATGTTTATCATAACGGTGCTGATGTTCAGTTCGCTGAAAAACGCCGTCGCCATCTGGCTGACCGTTCCGCTGGCGCTGATCGGGGTCACACCCGGCTTTCTGCTTACCGGCATCCCCTTCGGCTTTATGGCCTTAATCGGCTTGCTCAGCCTGAGCGGTATGCTGATCCGTAACGGCATTGTGCTGGTAGAAGAGATAGAGCAACAAAAACAGGAGAAAGATCAACGACAAGCTATTATTGATGCGGCAACCTCTCGTCTGCGGCCGATCCTGCTGACCGCCTTCACCACCGTACTTGGCCTGGCCCCGCTGCTGCGCGATGTCTTTTTCCAGAGTATGGCGGTGGTGATCATGTTCGGCCTCGCCTTTGCCACCGTGCTGACGCTGCTGGTTCTGCCGGTGATTTACGCCTGCTTTCACCATAAGGATATGACGCCTCAACGATGAACAGTACCGGTCTGAGCATTATCAAGACATTAGGCTGTATGACAGCGGTGACCTTTTTCACCATCTATAACACCTGGGATCGCTTTGATTATGACTATCACTGGATCCTCGGGCTGCTGACATTTATCTCGACCATCGCGACGCCGCTGTTTTTTGTCGTGGCCGGCTATCTTGATGCGCAGACGCGCCACGATGCCAACTGGCAAATTGGTAAAATTAAAAGCGTGGTCATCGTCTTTCTGTTTTGGGTGACGGTCTATTATGTCTGGGAGCCTTACCAGCGCGGCTACCTGATCCAGCCCTGGTTTATTTTCGCCCTGATTGTCATCTATACCTTTCATCCTTTGATCGCCTGGCTCAGCCAGCGGCGCGGGCTCTTTTTCGCCGTGCTCCTGACGCTGCTGTGCTGCTCCTACGGTTACGACCTGCTCTCGGTGATCTACCCGGACAGACATCTTTTCAGTTTGCCGCCGCAGTATCGCCTGTGGACATGGCTACTGTTTTATTTAACCGGGCAGTTGTTTAACGATCCAAAGGTCGCGGAGTGGATACGCAACCCACAGGTGATTAAAGGGTCGATTATCGCCCTGCCCTTTGTCTATTTATTTACCTGGTTTTATGAACGCCATTTCTTCTTCGCCCTGTTTAAAGCAGATCGTAATGCGTTCATTCTCACGGGATCGCAAATTTATATCCTGATCGTCCTGCTGGTTATCGCCGCTAACGCCGTGCAGTTTAAAAAGAACCGCGAGTGGAAAGAGGCCGTGCTGGCGACGGTCAGTAAAGCGATGACCGGAGTTTATATCCTCCACTATTCCGTGTTTCACCTGCTGGTGATGCTCATCCCTGTGCATTCGCTAGCCACCAAGTTGGGGGTAATAGCGCTGACCTTTGTCCTGTCGGTGCTCATTTCCCTTGCCGCGCTCTCCAGTACGCTGCTCAGGAAGGTGATTACCTTGTAACCGACAACGGGACGATTTAGCGGAAGCTCCACTGGATACTGATCACAAACACGCTGGGAATAATAATGCCGCTTTCAACGGCGAAATAATCGGTGAAGTTATACTGGATAGCGTGGTAGATATAGGGTGAAAAGCCGATCCCCGTGGCGTCCTTAAAGTCTTTATAGGAGCCATGATCGCCGCAATGCTCGAAGGCGTCGAAGAAGAATTCGCCGGTATAGCCGTAAACGCCTTTGAAGGTCCACCCGCTGCCGCTGTGGTACCAGTCTCTTCTCACCCCCAGCGCCAGGCAGCGATCGTTGAAGCTGTTATTCATAGTGCCAAGCAGAAGGCTGTATTTGGAGTCTGCAGAGAATTTCCGCTCCACTGAGAAAACATGATTTTCGAAATTCTCTGTATATTGTCCGTGATTATTGGTCAGATGGTAAACATAGGAACCGGTATTCACAGAATAGAGGTTAAGTTCGTTCGCCTGCGCGAGAGAGGCTAACCCGGCCAGGAGCATCACGCTTTTGCCGCGCATTTTCCCTCCTCAGTCCTCAAGGCCTGTCCAGGGACAGAAAGCTTTTGCCGTATTTACCGGTCGTGACAGGGGTATAAGACTCGACAGGGAAATGGGGGAAAGATAACGATGCCAAACCGCCGCGTCGTTACCAAAAAGCGTAGCACAGCCCTTATTCGCCAACAAATCGAATGGGCCGTTTACGACATGGCAGACGTTACCCCTTTACCTTACTGTGCAAAAAGCAGACAAAGCCTCATCATATTTAATGAGATGGTCACTCCCTCCTTCCCGGTACTATGCTGAGGACAGGCTTTCATTCGGAGAACTATCATGGAAAACATTGCGCTCATTGGTATCGATCTGGGTAAAAACTCTTTCCATATTCATTGCCAGGATCGTCGCGGGAAGGCTGTTTACCGTAAAAAATTTACCCGGCCAAAGTTGATCGAATTTTTGGCGACATGCCCCGCTACAACCATCGCAATGGAAGCCTGTGGCGGTTCTCACTTTATGGCACGCAAGTTGGAAGAGTTGGGGCATTCCCCAAAGCTGATATCACCACAATTTGTCCGCCCGTTCGTTAAAAGCAATAAAAACGACTTTGTCGACGCCGAAGCTATTTGTGAAGCTGCATCGCGTCCGTCTATGCGTTTTGTGCAGCCCAGAACGGAATCTCAGCAGGCAATGCGGGCTCTGCATCGTGTCCGTGAATCCCTGGTTCAGGATAAGGTAAAAACAACCAATCAAATGCATGCTTTTCTGCTGGAATTTGGCATTAGCGTTCCCCGAGGAGCTGCCGTTATTAGCCGACTGAGTACCATTCTTGAGGATAATAGTTTGCCTCTTTACCTCAGCCAGTTATTGCTGAAATTACAACAGCATTATCACTATCTTGTTGAGCAGATTAAAGATTTGGAATCCCAGTTGAAACGAAAGTTGGACGAAGATGAGGTTGGACAGCGCTTGCTGAGCATTCCCTGCGTCGGAACACTGACAGCGAGTACTATTTCAACTGAGATTGGCGACGGGAAGCAGTACGCCAGCAGCCGTGACTTTGCGGCGGCAACAGGGCTTGTACCTCGGCAGTACAGCACGGGAGGTAGGACGACATTGCTGGGAATTAGTAAGCGAGGTAATAAAAAGATCCGAACTTTGTTGGTTCAATGTGCCAGGGTATTCATACAAAAACTGGAACACCAGTCTGGCAAATTGGCCGATTGGGTCAGGGATTTACTGTGCCGGAAAAGCAACTTTGTCGTCACTTGTGCTCTGGCAAACAAGCTGGCCAGAATAGCCTGGGCCCTAACGGCACGACAGCAAACTTATGTAGCATAACGGCAGAAATACACCGGTTTAAAGAATTACTGATCTGGTTTTGCGAATACTGATATTGATGATACTAACGGCCCACCGGCCTGTTGAGGAACCTGTAAAACGGAAAGGCTCATTGAAGCCGTATATTTTCTGGAGGTTCATCAGGCGCGGAACTCATCAAGGCGCGGGAATAAAATCCCATTCAGACGCCGGATAGATTCAAGCAAGCCAACTTGTCGTCAAAATCGGTGTTGCAAAAACGGGAGTGACCATAGATTCCGCTATGCTCAGACTCCGACGCGGAAGAAAGCCACCTGTCGACGACAGCGTTGCTGTTTACCCCTTCGCGCGTCGGCGCAATTTCATGCATTTCGCCAGCCATGACAGAATTTTCACAATTGGCTTTCTTCTACCATCATCAGCTTCTTCCCGCTGGTTTTACAGCTAAATCCTGCACAACCCGACTTTTCTGTACAAGTTATCACTTAATAAAATTGTTATAAATCAACAAATTAAAACACACACAAAAAATAAGCCGTTACGTTGTACATATAGTAATGAAAAAAGTTGTACATAGTGAAATCAGCGTCTATAGTTTTGGAGTGTTAACTGCTTGTTGCGCAACAAAGCGGGGAAGCTTGACGATTGCGCAGCGAGTCGGACGGTGGTTCCTGGTTATACATTTCCTGTTCGTGACTTGGCGCGTACCAACGGTACGCTGCGACTTTTATTGTCTGTTTGCTTTATACGTGGGAGAGTTCGAGCTATGCATATTAAAAATACCATTCCAGCAGAGTTTGTCTTCAATTCGGCCCTGATGAAGAATATTGAGAATACGCTCATTAAGCAGCACAGAACGGTAAATAATGAGCGGATGATTACGGAAATCCAGCATCGTCTGCAAACGGAAAGTAACGAAATACTTTCCGATCTCTATCTGCAGGCGCTGGATATGCTGTACAGCAAACCTCATCATTAAATAAACCCACTGTGCTGGCAGCAGGCTTCGACCTGCTGTACCGGCGCGCCTGGGTCTCTATCGGCTAACTGAGGCAAAAAAATGTCACACCATAATACTTGCTATCGTTCTGAGCATTACGATCTGTGGTTTGATAATGGTTTTCTTCTCTATGGGATGTCGCTGATCCTGAATAGCCTGCCGGCATCTTACTTCCGCAAAAAACATGTTTTCTTCACCAGCGACAATTATTTCGCGGTACTGCAGCACAACTATAATCGGCGGGATACATTATTTATTCTGTTAACCGAAGGCAACGATCTTAATTTTCTTAGTGAACTGCCTATGCTGCGCTTACCGGCCAACTCGACGCCGGAAGAGTTAAAGATATTTCTGCATCAACCCACCCGCTATTACAAAACCCATCCGGCGCCAGGCGCCTCGGTGCAGTTTACCGAGCGGGAAAAGAAAGTTATTCAACTTATCAGCAATGGCGAAGCGGTCGCCAGCATTGGCCGGTCGCTAAATCTGCATATAAAAACCATTTATCAGATCCGGCTGAATCTGATTAAAAAGCTCGGCTGCAGCGGTAGAACCGATTTTTTTAATATCAGCCGCAGCGAAACGTTCAAATCCTGGAGCCAGATTCACCTGTAACCCAGCACTCAAGCCCTGATCCGCACCACGGATCGGGGCGCTTAATTTTGGCCGTGAAAATGGATGCTGAAGCCCTGCTCCTGCCAGTGGCTGAGCAACTCCTCCTGCAGAGGCGTGGCGGCACGTCCGGTCCAGACGAAAATATGCTGCCCGGGAAATAGCTCAGGCCGCGGCGACTCCAGCGGTTCGGCGAGAACGTTGACATGCCAGCCGCGTTGGGAAAGACGCCATGCCTCCAGCCACAGACGCGTCCTGTCCTCATTGCTCCAGCCCACCAGCAGCGTCTCTTTGCCATTTTTTTTACGCGCTTCGGCGAGAAACAACGCTACGCAGTCAATTAACAGGCCGTCCAGCATGCTGCTAATCACCAGCGAGGTATTCTGATCCAGCTTGAGACGCTGTCGTACCGGCACTAACAGGCTATCGATGAGGGTGTCGACGGGGTGTTGATGACTGAGCGCCATTAATTTGGCGCGGATTCTGGCGGGCTGCATATAACGCAGAATGGACATCATCTCTTCCTGAAGATGCGCGGATTCGTCGCGCGCCGCCGGCAGGTTATCCTCCAGCAGCGCTTTGACTTTCCCTACTGATACACCGCGCTCTATCCAGCGCTTGATCTCTTCGATACGCAGGATATCTTCTTCATCAAATTGTCGATGCCCGCCTTCGCTACGCTGCGGTTTCAGTAGACCGTAACGACGCTGCCAGGCGCGCAGTGTGACCGGATTGATTCCGCAACGTTCGGCGACTTCACCGATACTGTAAAACGCCATAGCAGCCTCACATCAACCTGATACCTTAATACCTAAACTAACGAATTCAGGCATCCTGTACAACTCTATTTTCTTGTACAGATAAAGATATCAGGTTGCGGCTCACAGCGCCCGGGAAAAAAGATGAAAAAATGTTTAGTTGATTTCGCGGTGGTTCATTTTTTCTCCGGCCATGCGACGGCGGGTAGGCCCCCCAGGCGCGCGCTGGCGAACAAATTGCCCTGAAACTGTGAAATACCGGCTGATTCCAGCCACATCCACTCTTCAGCACGCTCAACGCCGACGGCTGAGACCGCAATCTCCAGAGAAGTACAGCATTTGATAATCGCCTGTACAATCGACTGGCGCGGTCCGTCCTGGTGGATATTGCGTATCAGCTCATGGTCGATTTTAATTCTGTCGGGTTGGTATTGCGCCAGCAGCGATAGCCCGGCAAACCCGGCGCCGAAGTGATCGATGGCAAGATTAATTCCCGCGCCCTTCAGTTTGCGCACCGCATCGGTAAAATCGTCCATCCGCGAAATCACTTCCCGCTCAGTGAACTCGACAATAATCTGCTCCGGAATAAGGTCATTGCGACTAATTTCGTCGAGCAGGAAAGCCACCGCATTCGGCGCTTTGACCATGGTCATCGGCAGTAAATTAATGCTTAACGCCTTATTACGTAAACCTAATTTTCCCGCCAGCGACAACGCCACCCGTTTACTGTGCAGGTCGGCGAGATAAATATCGTCCCCGGTCAGCCCGGCAAAATAGGCGCCGGGGGATTGCCCGTCCGGTGTACGCAACAGCGCTTCCCACGAAATAATTTCGCAGGCGAAAGGGTCGACAATCGGCTGGAAGGCAAAGGAACAACCTTCCGTATTATCGATAATCGGGGTATCAGGATAGAACGTCTCCTTATCAGGAATAAAAACCCAACTATCTGCGGAAGGAATCTCAAAATAGTTCGCTTTTTCTGTGGCTTCGACAAAAGTACGGAAAAATTGCAGCGCCCGGTCATCATAGGTGAGCTGATATTTTGACGTCCCCCGGTCCATCACCGCCTGCAGAACTTCCTCGCGATCGTGTTCGCGTAAATCAAACAGTTCCATCCCGACCTTACCAAAACGACGGGACGGCGCATAATCGCAAAGCAACTCCACCAGATTATAGTGGCGAGGATCCTGGCAGATATGCTGATAAATATCCTGAACCTTTTCTTCAGGCCCCTCAATGAGTTGAAAAAAATGCGTCCCGTTAAAAAGTAAAATACCGGTGACGTCCGCCTGCCCATTTCTTTCGTTTGCCCTGGCGACCATGGCCTCGATCGATTTGAATGAGACATTGTCGCAGATATGGCTGCGATAAATGATGGTGGTTAGCATAGTGATTCCAGATGGGAGGGATAAGCATTCACAGTAGCAGTTATCAGGCTAAGGGTCTCGTAAAACTACGTTTTGTCTTAACAAAAAAGATACACTAAAAATCCCTTTTTTGTGCAAGGTTTTCCTTTTTTTCTTTCCTTGTACAACATGCAACGCTAAACCCCACCTTTACAAGCCAGAACCGCGCCAGGCAAAAAAAATTAAACAATTAAAAATCATATAGTTAAACTAACATGAATCATTATTGTGCAACTTTGTGTGTACAGGTTAATAATTATTGTATAAGTTTAATGGCAGTTAACAGATGAATGAAATGAAAGGAGCACATATGCAGCAGAATGGTTACATTCCAGATACAGCGAACGCAATTGCCCAGTATTTCAACAAAGCATCTTTGCCTTCCCAGCAGGAAACCCTGGGTCAGATCGTGATGGATATTCTTAACGAAGGGCGTCATCTCAACCGCAAAGCGCTATGCACCAAACTGTTGAGCCGCCTGGACCGCGCTCGCGCGCCGGAGGAAGAGAGCCACTATCAGACCTTAATTGGTCTGCTGTTTGCTGGCCAGGAATAACGTCATCGATCGTCGCCTGTTGCAGCGCCGCAGTAGCAGATGAGGGGCGATCGCTTCCACAAACCTGCTGCTGACCTGAATGCCCGTTCGCCTATTCAGGAAAAGGGTGGCATGCATAGAGACGGTTATGAATAACAGTGAAACTGAGGAAATAACCGATGAAATCATCGGCGAGGCGGTTCTAGCGCTTCTGAAAACGAATCGCCCGATTACCACCCCGACCCTGCTGGTTCGACTTCGGTTAATGCAGGCGACAGAACCAGATCGCCAGCGTAGAAAGATCATCGCTGCCGTGATCGAAGAAATTTGCGCGAAGCTTATCCGTCAGCGGAAGTACGCGCCTTTACAGGTAAAGAAAATCAATGGCCGTTGGGAAACCAGAGGTTCGCTGGCGCCAGACAGCATGCCGTCGGAAGCTAAAAAGATCCACTGATTATCCCAACCATGGTGAATTAAACAGAGTGAGAATGTGATGAGACAGACTATGCATCAGCAACCAGATATTTACGCAAGACTGCAGGACACCGCGCTCTCCGACTATTTCCGTAACGCCGGTGATAAACTGGTTGATGAGTCCGCCGTCATGTCGCTCGCCATCAACAGTATTCTCCAGTCCGAGGGTCACCTGAACAATAAGGCCATTATTTTATGGCTGATTCAGGCGCTGGAAACCACCGATGACGTGGTGACCGCGGACGTGATCCGAAAAACGCTGGAGATTGTCGTTGGCTACACCATGGACGATATCTAACGTCGTCACGCTTCTGGCCCGCCAGGACAACTCCTTCTCCGCAGAGCCTGTCCGCTCTGAGCAAAAAAAACCTCGCTAAGGCGAGGTTTTTTCTTTTACCTGATGGCGGTTCAGTGGGCGTTGACCACCACCCACATCGGCCCCTGCCCAACCGCATAGCGGCCTTTCTCCTGCAGCAGTCCCTGCTCACCGACGATATCGTACACCGCGATATGGTGCGACTTCTGCCCGGCGGCAATGAGATATTTACCGCTGTGATCGAGGTTAAAGCCGCGCGGCTGGGTCTCGGTAGGCTGATAGCCTTCCACCGCCAGCACGCTACCATCTTCCGAAACGCTGAACACCGTGATGATGCTGGCGGTACGATCGCAGGCGTAAAGATGACGGCCATCCGGGGTGATATGAATATCCGCCGCCCAGCGCACGCCGCTAAAATCAGGCGGCATCATATCCAGGGTCTGTACACATTCGATGTTGCCCTTAGGATCTTTCAGCTCCCAGACGTCAATCGAGCTGTTTAGCTCATTGACGCAGTAACCATACTGCTGGTTGGGATGGAATACCATGTGACGCGGACCGGCGCCCTCGACGGTCGTCACTTCCGCGGGCTCCTGTGCCGAAAGGAAACCATCGTCGCTGAGGGTAAACAGGCAAATGCGATCCTGCTTCAGCGCCGGCACCCACAGGGTGCGATTATCCGGGGAGATATTGGCCGAGTGGCAGCCTTCCAGCCCTTCCACCACGGTGATGGTTTCGCCCGGCAGGCCGTCGTGCAGCGGGGTCACGCTGACACAGCCCTGATTGTAGGAGGCGCTGAAGACAAAGCGGCCATGGTGATCGGTAGAGATATGGGTCGGGCTGCCCGGCAGCGCAGCTTCGCCCGCAAAGGTTAACGCCCCGTTATCCGGCGTGATGCGATAGGCCAGCACGCGAAACTCCGGACGAACGCCAACGTACAGAAATTCCTTGTTGGGGCTGACCACCATCGGCTGGACCTGCCCTGGGGCATCAACCACCTGCACCAGCGTCAGTTTGCCGTCCGCTTCAAGACTCCAGACATGGATTTGTTGGCTTTCCGGGCTGGCGGTATAAACGGTTTGTTTCATGACTACTCCTTCCCTCACTGCACGTGGAATTTTCATTTTCAGGATAACAGCACCCTGAAAATTATAAGACATCCGCCCATGATACTCGCATCGTCCGCCGAATTTCCGCCGGACGGCGGCACAAAGGGCATACAGACATTCACGGCAGATGTGGAAAAATTGGTCCTGACGCCACGGCGGTGTACCATCATGGCCAGGTCACTTTTCAACATCAACCGGAAATAACACATGACAACACGCGTGATTGCCCTGGATTTAGACGGCACCCTGCTTACCAGCAAAAAAACCATTCTGCCCGCTTCGCTGGAGGCGCTGGCCCGCGCCAGAGAGGCAGGCTATCAGGTCATCGTCGTCACCGGACGTCATCACGTCGCTATCCATCCTTTTTATCAGGCACTGGCTCTCGATACACCTGCAATTTGTTGTAATGGCACCTATTTGTATGATTATCACGCAAAAAAGGTTTTGGCCGCCGATCCTATGCCGGTAGAGCAAGCGGTAAGCCTCACTGCCATGCTCGCCAAACAGCAGATCCACGGCCTGGCATATGTGGACGACGCGATGCTTTATGAACACCCCACCGGGCATGTGATCCGCACCCGCAACTGGGCGCAGGCGTTACCGGAAGATCAGCGTCCAGTTTTCGCTCAGGTCGATTCGCTGGCGCAGGCGGTTCGCGAAGTTAACGCGGTATGGAAATTCGCTCTCACCGATGACGACATTCCCCGCCTGCAGCGGTTTGCGCAGCAGGTTGGCGAGACGCTGGGCCTCGAGTGCGAATGGTCGTGGCACGATCAGGTAGATATCGCGCGCGCCGGCAACAGCAAAGGCAAACGCCTGGCGCAATGGGTGGCCGACCAGGGGCTGTCGATGCAGGATGTGGTGGCCTTCGGCGATAACTACAACGATCTTAGCATGCTGGAAGCGGCGGGCACCGGGGTGGCGATGGGCAACGCGGTGGACGAGGTGAAAGCCCGCGCCAACATAGTCATCGGCGACAATGAGTCCACCAGCATCGCCGAGTTTATCTACCGCCAACTGCTGTAATCAGGCGGCGATCGACACGCTTTTGATCTGGGCAAACACCTGCTGACCTGGCGCTATCGCCAGGTCGTCCCGCGCCCATGGGCTAATCCTGCCCCATAGCAGACGGCCACTCACTCTGAGCTGCACTTCAATCTGTCCGTTGACCTCCAGACACTGAGCCACCTCGGCGCGCAAGATATTGCGGATGCTGGTCCCGGACGGCTGGGCCAGTGTCAGCGAAACGTCCGACGCCTGAATGCGGATCCGTGCGGTGTCGCCTGCGGGACGTTCGAGCCGGTTGACCCACAGCAACTGGTCCCCCAGCGCCAGGGCCGTCATCGCATACTGCGGGTGCTGCGCGGCGACGGTGGCGCTAAGGATCGTACTCTGCTGTTCCGCCGGCAGCCAGGGGTGCATCACGCTGCTGCTCCAGACCTCCTCCAGCGGACCGAAAGCTTTCACCTTACCGGCCTCCAGCACCAGCACGCGATCGGCCAGATGCTGGATCTCATCCAGCGAGTGGCTGACGTAGAGCATCGGAATATGGATCTCCTGCGCCAGCCGCTGCAGGTAGGGCAACAGTTCGCGTTTGCGCGGAATGTCCAGCGAGGCCAGCGGCTCATCCAGCAGCAGTAGCTCCGGTGCGGTCAGCAGGGCGCGGCCGATGGCCACTCGCTGCTTTTCGCCGCCGGATAACCGGCCCGGCAGACGATCCAGCAAGGGCGCAATCCCCAGCAGATCCACCAGCTTATCGAACTGGCTGACCATGGATTTCGCCATCCCATACTGCAGATTGCCGCGCACTTTATAATGGGGAAACAGGCGCGCATCCTGAAAGACATAGCCGATACGGCGCTGCTCCGGCGCCAGGCAGATACGCTGCGCGGTGTCGTTCAGCACCCTGCCGTTGAGCACGATCCGCCCCGCCTGGGGTCGGGTCAGGCCGCTGATGGCGTTAATCAACGAGGTTTTGCCCGCGCCGGAGACGCCAAAGACGGCGGTGATCCCGCTGGCGGGCAGAGTTTCACGGATCTGCAGGCAGTGGCTACCGAGGGTCTGGGTAAAGTCCAGCTCCAGCATCATTATCCTCCCATGCGCTGGCGGCTCACGCGGGCCAGCCATTCCGAGATCAGCAGCGAAACCAGCGCCAGACCGATGGCGATGAGGCAGAGGCGGGCCGCCGCCCCCTCCCCGCCCGGGGTTTGAATCAAGGTGTACATCGCCGAAGGGAGGGTGCGCGTTTCACCGGGAATATTGGAGACGAACGTGATGGTCGCGCCAAACTCCCCTAACGAGCGGGCGAAGGCCAGCACCGTGCCGACAATAATCCCCGGCAGAGTCAACGGCAACGTAATGGTCAAAAATACCCGCCAGCGGCTGGCCCCGAGGGTTCTCGCCGCTTGCTCCAGTTTGACGTCCACCCCTTCCAGCGCCAGGCGAATGGCGCGCACCATCAGCGGGAAAGACATCACCGCCGCCGCCAGCACCGCCCCGCGCCAGCTAAAAGCAAAGCTGATGCCGAACCAGTCATACAGCCAGCTGCCAATAAACCCGCGCCGCCCCATGGCCACCAGCAGCAGGTACCCCACCACCACCGGAGGCAGCACCAGCGGCAGATGGAGAATACTGTCGAGCAGTGCCTTGCCGGGAAAGGTGCGCCGGACCAGCAGCCAGGAAAAAAAGATGCCAAAGGGCAGGCTCAAGGCCACCGCCAGGGAGGAGACTTTCAGGCTCAGCAGCACCGCCTGCCATTCGGGTTCGCTCAGAAACATCAGCGGGTGGTAAATCCGTAACGTTTAAAGATAGCGGACGCTTCCGGCCCTTTCAGGTAGTCATAGAAGGCGCTCACGGCCGCATTGCGGTGCCCATCGACAATCGCCAGCGGGTACTCGACTTTCTGATGCGAGGCTTCCGGGAAGGTGCCGACCACTTTCACCCCCTTGCTGGCCACGGCATCGGAGCCATAGACAATCCCCAGCGGCGCTTCGTTGCGCTCCACCAGCGCCAGCGCACCGCGCACGTCTTCAGCCGGGGCGAGCTTCGGCGACAACGTCTCCCAGGCACCGAGTTTCTGCAGTGCTTCTTTGGCATAGATACCGGCCGGGACATGCTGTGGATCGCCCACCGCCAGACGGCCTCCTTTCCGCAGGCTGGTCCAGTCGGTTTTCTCATCAATGGTTATCGCCCCCTGCGCACTGGCTTTCGGCGCGACCACCACCAGGCTGTTGCCAAGCAGAGTGGCGCGGGTTGCCGGATCGATGGCCTTTTTATCTGCCGCGTAATCCATCCATTTCTGATCGGCGGAGATAAACAGGTCCGCTGGCGCACCCGCTTCTATCTGCCGCGCCAGCGTCGACGACGAGGCAAACGACGACACGACCTCGACGTTTTTTTCTTTCTTGTACGCCTGGGCAATATCCTGCATCGCGTTGGTTAACGATGCGGCGGCGAAAACGGTCACTTTACCCTCTGCCGCCAGCGCCTGACCCGCGACGCACAGCGTGAGTGATACCCCGACAACCCCGCGTAACCAAGAACCTGCCATCTTACTCTCCTGTCAATGCGTTATGTAGTCGATAATATAACGATATGCGAAGCGTTTTTATAGTGATACAGGACAATAAAACGAAGGGAAATGATACAGGAGGGAAATAGCACAGCGCCCGGTTAAACCGGGCGCCGGGAAATCAGTGATTTTGCTGGCTGCGATCTTTGTGGCCTACGCCGGAGAAGAGGTTGAACACTTCGCCAAGACCGTAAATCAGTCCCAGGATGACCGCCATCACCACCGGTACCATGATGACCGCAAAAACCAGACTTTTCAAAAGCTCTAACATGGTTCACTCCAGATAGTATGATTTCCTGATTGTAACGATTTCAGCCGAAAAAACACGTCCCATTTGTGCGGTGGGTAATGACCAACCGCGCAGAGAGGTTTTGCAAGTGGGCGACTATCGGTCACAATACCCTTTTTTGTCAGGAAACGATTATGCAGGCCGAAATTCTTCTCACCCTTAAGCTACAGCAGCGCCTGTTTGCCGATCCGCGGCGGATCGCCCTGCTCAAACAGATTGACCAGACCGGTTCGATAAGCCAGGGGGCGAAGCATGCGGGTATCAGCTATAAGAGCGCTTGGGATGCAATCAATGAGATGAACCAGCTCAGCGAACAGCCGCTGGTGGATCGCGCCACCGGCGGAAAGGGCGGCGGCGGCGCGGTGCTGACCCGCTACGGGCAGCGTCTGATCCAGCTGTACGATCTGCTGGCGCAGATCCAGCAGAAAGCGTTTGATGTACTCAGCGATGACGATGCCCTGCCGCTGGATAGCCTGCTGGCGGCCATCTCGCGCTTTTCCCTGCAGACCAGCGCCCGCAACCAGTGGTTCGGCACCATTACCGGCCGCGATCGCCAGCAGGTGCAGCAGCATGTGGAAGTACTGTTGGCTGACGGAAAAACCCGCCTGAACGTCGCCATCACCGCGCAAAGCGCTGAGAAGCTGGGACTCGATGAGGGCCAGGAGGTGCTGGTCCTGCTCAAAGCGCCATGGGTCGGCATCACCCTCGATCCCGCAGCAGCCCGCCAGGCCGATAACCAGCTGTCGGGACGTATCAGTCATATCGAATGCGGGTCCGGACAGTGCGAAGTACTGATGACCCTGGCGGACGGTCAAACCCTGTGCGCCACCCTGCCACAGGCGCAGGCCGCTGGCCTGGCGGAAGGAACGGAGGCGATCGCTTACTTCAATGCCGATCGCATCATTCTCGCGACGTTATGCTGACCCCATTGACATTACGCGCCTGAAGTCGTATCCCTGATGCACATCGCTGCAAAAAATGGGATACATCATGTCATCATTGCAAATTTCGCAAGGCACGTTTCGCCTGAGCGATACAAAGACCTTAAAAATAGACCACCTGAGCGTGGCGGCGGGTGAAAGCTGGGCGTTCGTCGGCAGCAACGGCAGCGGCAAATCCGCCCTCGCGCGGGCCCTGGCAGGCGACCTGACCCTGCTCAGCGGCCAGCGCGAAAGCCACTTCTCCCGCGTGACCCGCCTCTCCTTCGAGCAGTTGCAGAAGCTGGTCAGCGACGAGTGGCAGCGCAATAACACCGACCTGCTCAGCCCAGGCGAAGAAGACACCGGCCGCACCACCGCGGAGATTATCCAGGATGAGGTGAAAGATCCTGCCCGCTGCGCGCGCCTGGCCGAACAGTTTGGCATCAGCGCCCTGCTGGACCGCCGGTTTAAATACCTGTCGACCGGGGAAACGCGTAAGACCCTGCTGTGTCAGGCCCTGATGACCGATCCGCAACTGCTGATCCTCGATGAACCTTTCGACGGTCTCGACGTCAACTCCCGCCAGCAGCTGGCTGCCCTGCTGGCCGACCTGCACAGCGCCGGCATCACCCTGGTGCTGGTGCTCAACCGTTTCGATGAGATCCCGGAGTTTGTGCAATTCGCCGGCGTGCTGGCTGACTGCACCCTCAGCGAGACCGGCGAGAAGTCTTCCCTGCTGCAGCAGGCGCTGGTCGCCCAGCTGGCGCACAGTGAAAAACTGGACGGCATCACCCTGCCGGAGCCGGATGTCCCACCGGCCCGTCATGCGCTGGCAGACTCGGCGCCGCGTATCGTGCTCAACGACGGCGTGGTCTCCTATAACGATCGCCCGGTCATCAATCACCTCTCATGGACCGTGAATCCGGGCGAACACTGGCAGATCGTCGGTCCCAACGGCGCCGGTAAATCTACGCTGCTGAGCCTGGTCACCGGGGATCATCCGCAGGGCTACAGCAACGATCTCACGCTCTTTGGCCGCCGGCGCGGCAGCGGTGAGACCATCTGGGATATTAAAAAGCATATCGGCTACGTCAGCAGCAGCCTGCATCTGGACTACCGGGTCAGCACCAACGTCCGCAACGTCATCCTGTCGGGCTATTTTGACTCGATCGGCATTTATCAGGCGGTCTCCGACAAGCAGCATAAGCTGGTGCAGCAATGGCTGGATATTCTCGGCATCGATAAGCGCACCGCCGACGCGCCGTTTCACAGTCTGTCGTGGGGCCAGCAGCGGCTGGCGCTTATCGTCCGCGCGCTGGTGAAGCATCCAACCCTGCTGATCCTCGATGAACCGCTGCAGGGGCTGGACCCCCTCAACCGCCAGCTGGTGCGCCGCTTTGTCGACGTGTTGATTGGCGAAGGGGCCACACAGCTGCTGTTTGTCTCGCACCATGCGGAAGATGCCCCGGACTGTATTACCCATCGCCTGGCGTTCGTTCCCAGTGGAGACGGTTACACTTATCAACTCGGCCCCGTGGCCTGACGCCCCCTGCCGGGGATCGAAAGATCCCTGGTATTTTTCAGAAAAATAGCGCCAAACAAACCTAATACATTGAATTAAAATTAAAAATATAAAATTTACGTTATTTACACCCCAAGTGTAAACGATTCCACTAACTTGCCCTATGTCACACTTTTCACTTCTTTGATATGCTATCTTCCTCACAAACGATAAGCCGAATGGAGCGAATCATGAAAGTTCTGGTTACAGGTGGTAGCGGTTACATTGGAAGTCATACCTGCGTTCAACTGCTGCAGCAGGGACACGAGGTGGTGATCCTCGACAATCTCTGCAACAGCAAGCGCAGCGTACTGCCGGTGATTGAACGTCTCGGCGGCAAAGAAGCCACCTTTATTGAAGGCGATATTCGTAACGAAGCGCTGATGACGGAGATCCTCCACAATCACGCCATTGAGGCAGTGATCCACTTCGCCGGGCTGAAAGCCGTCGGGGAGTCCGTCGCCAAGCCGCTGGAATATTACGACAATAACGTCACCGGCACACTGAAATTAGTCTCTGCCATGCGCGCCGCTGGCGTGAAGAACTTTATCTTTAGCTCCTCCGCTACCGTCTACGGCGATCAGCCGAAAATCCCGTATGTCGAAAGCTTCCCGACCGGCACCCCGCAAAGCCCTTACGGCAAAAGCAAGCTGATGGTAGAGCAGATCCTGACCGACCTGCAGAAAGCCCAGCCGGAGTGGAGCATTGCCCTGCTGCGCTACTTCAACCCGGTCGGCGCCCACCCGTCGGGCGACATGGGGGAAGACCCGCAGGGGATCCCGAACAACCTGATGCCCTACATCGCCCAGGTCGCCGTTGGCCGTCGCGAATCGCTGGCCGTTTTTGGTAACGACTATCCGACCGAAGATGGTACCGGCGTGCGCGATTACATCCATGTGATGGACCTCGCCGATGGCCACGTCGCGGCCATGGAAAAACTGGCTGACAAAGCCGGGGTGCATATCTACAACCTTGGCGCCGGCGTCGGCAGCAGCGTGCTCGACGTAGTCAATGCTTTCAGCAAGGCCTGCGGCAAACCCATTAACTACCATTTCGCGCCGCGCCGCGATGGCGACCTCCCGGCCTACTGGGCGGATGCTGCCAAGGCCGACCGCGAGCTGAACTGGCGCGTAACGCGCAACCTGGACGAAATGGCGCAGGACACCTGGCACTGGCAGTCCCGTCATCCGCAGGGTTATCCAGACTAAGGAACCTTCATGAGCGTATTTAACCCCGTTGACCATCCACATCGTCGTTATAACCCGTTAACCGGACAGTGGATTCTGGTTTCCCCGCATCGCGCCAAGCGCCCCTGGCAGGGGGCGCAGGAAACGCCGGCAAAACAGACCTTGCCGGCCCACGATCCGGACTGTTTCCTGTGCCCGGGCAACACCCGGGTGACCGGCGACACCAACCCGAATTACACCGGTACCTACGTATTTACCAACGACTTTGCGGCCCTGATGACCGACACCCCGGACGCACCGGAGAGTGACGATCCGCTGATGCGCTGCCAGAGCGCCCGCGGCACCAGTCGGGTGATCTGCTTCTCGCCAGACCACAGCAAAACGCTGCCGGAACTGAGCCTTGAAGCGTTGGAAGGCGTGGTTAAAACGTGGCAGGAACAGACCGCGGACCTCGGGAAAAGCTACCCGTGGGTGCAGGTTTTTGAAAACAAAGGGGCAGCGATGGGCTGCTCCAACCCTCACCCGCATGGTCAGGTGTGGGCCAACAGTTTCCTGCCTAATGAAGCGGAACGGGAAGACCGTCTGCAGAAAGAGTATTACGCCGCACAGGGCCAGCCGATGCTGCTGGACTATGTGCAGCGCGAACTGGCCGACGGCAGCCGCACGGTGGTGGACACCGAGCACTGGCTGGCGGTGGTGCCCTACTGGGCCGCCTGGCCGTTCGAAACGCTGCTGTTGCCGAAAGCGCACGTGCAGCGCATAACCGATCTCACCGACGCCCAGCGCAGCGATCTGGCGCTGGCGTTGAAAAAGCTGACCAGCCGTTACGACAACCTGTTCCAGTGCTCATTCCCCTACTCCATGGGCTGGCACGGCGCGCCGTTTAACGACGAAGACCATAACCACTGGCAGCTTCATGCCCACTTTTATCCGCCGCTGCTGCGCTCCGCGACGGTCCGCAAGTTTATGGTTGGTTATGAGATGCTGGCCGAAACTCAGCGCGATCTGACCGCCGAGCAAGCTGCCGAACGACTGCGCGCCGTCAGCGACGTCCATTTTCGTGAATCCGGAGTGTAATGATGAGTCTGAAAGAGAAAACCCAAACCCTGTTCGCTGACGCCTTCGGCTACCCGGCCAGCCATGTCATTCAAGCGCCAGGCCGCGTCAACCTGATCGGCGAGCATACCGATTACAACGACGGTTTTGTGCTGCCCTGCGCTATCGACTACCAGACGGTGATCAGCTGTGCGCCGCGCGACGATCGTACGGTGCGGGTGATTGCCGCCGATTACGACAATCAGACCGATGAGTTCTCTCTCGACGCGCCGATTATCAGCCACGACACCCAGCAGTGGTCGAACTATGTCCGCGGCGTGGTAAAGCATCTGCAGCAGCGGAACAGCCACTTTGGCGGCGCGGATCTGGTGATCAGCGGCAATGTACCGCAGGGTGCGGGGTTAAGCTCCTCAGCCTCGCTGGAAGTCGCCGTCGGCACCGTGTTCCAACAGCTGTATCATCTGCCGCTGGATGGCGCGCAAATCGCCCTCAACGGCCAGGAGGCGGAAAACCAGTTCGTCGGCTGCAACTGCGGCATCATGGATCAGCTGATTTCAGCGCTGGGCAAAAAAGACCACGCGCTGCTGATCGACTGCCGTTCGCTGGGCACCAAAGCCGTCTCGATGCCGAAAGGCGTGGCGGTGGTGATCATCAACAGCAACTTTAAGCGTACTCTCGTCGGCAGCGAGTACAACACCCGTCGTGAACAGTGCGAAACCGGCGCGCGCTTCTTCCAGCAGCCCGCCCTGCGCGATGTCACCCTTGAGCAATTTAACGCCGTCGCCCATGAGCTGGATCCGGTCGTCGCGAAGCGCGTACGCCACGTGCTGACGGAGAATGCCCGCACTGTGGAAGCCGCCAGCGCCCTCGAAAAAGGCGACCTGAAGCGGATGGGTGAGCTGATGGCAGAGTCCCACGCCTCGATGCGTGATGATTTCGAGATCACCGTCCCGCAGATCGACACCCTGGTGGAGATCGTTAAGGCCGCGATCGGCGATAAGGGCGGCGTGCGCATGACCGGCGGCGGCTTTGGCGGCTGCGTGGTAGCGTTAATCCCGGAAGATCTGGTCGATACCGTTCAGCAGGCCGTTGCCAACGAGTATGAAGCGAAAACCGGTATTAAAGAGACATTCTATGTCTGCAAACCGTCACAGGGGGCCGGGCAATGCTAACGCAAACCACCGCGCTGGCCCCGGACGATCAGCCATGGCAGCAGGTGACCCTGCGCAATAAGTCGGGGATGACCGTCACCGTGGCGGACTGGGGCGCGACGCTGCTCAGCGCCGAGGTGCCGTTGGCCGATGGCAGCCTGCGCCGACCGCTGCTGGGCTGCGCAAAGCTGGAAGACTATGCTCGCCAGGCCGCATTTCTTGGCGCCTCGGTAGGCCGCTACGCCAACCGTATCGGCCACAGCCGCTTCCCGCTTGACGGCCAGGTCGTCAACGTCACGCCGTCAAACGACGCGGGCCACCAGCTCCACGGCGGCCCGGAAGGATTTGATAAGCGCCGCTGGCGCATTGTCCGCGCCGACGAGCAGGAAGTGCTGTTCGCCCTGACCTCGCCCGATGGCGATCAAGGCTTTCCGGGCACCCTGCAGGCCACCGCGCACTATCGTCTGAGCGACGATAACCGCATCGCGATTACCTATCGCGCCACCGTGGACCAACCCTGCCCGGTGAATATGACCAATCACGTCTATTTCAACCTCGACGGTGAGCAGGGCGATGTGCGCCAGCATCAGCTCCAGATCCTCGCCCAGAGGTATCTGCCGGTGGAAAGCGACGGTATCCCGGGTGGCGAACTGAAAGATGTTGCTAACACCAGCTTTGATTTCCGCCAGCCGAAAACCATCGCCGCCGACTTCCTCGCGGATGCCGATCAGCAAAAGGTGAAGGGATACGATCATGCCTTCCTGCTGGATGCCAAAGGCGACGCCAGCCAGCCTGCGGCACAGGTCTGGTCGCAGGATGGCAAGCTGCAGATGACGGTCTATACCTCCGCTCCGGCGCTGCAGTTTTACTCCGGCAACTATCTCGGCGGCACCCCGTCGCAGACGACGGAGCCCTACGCCGACTGGCAGGGACTGGCGCTGGAGAGCGAATTCCTGCCGGATTCGCCGAACCATCCGCAATGGCCGCAGCCGGACTGTGTATTACGTCCGGGCCAGGAGTATGTCAGCCTGACGGAATATCAGTTTATCGCCCGATAATCGCCAGCGCCCTCCATCAGGGGGCGCTGCTTTTCGTCCCCGCCCTCCTCTCTGCCGCCTCTTTTTTCAGCAACCTGCTCTATTTTCCGTCACCAAAGGACAAAAAAATAACCTGTGTATTACAAGCACCTTACACTGCGACACTATTTTCGCTATGGTTAGGGATAAGCATTGCCGTGCGCCAAATCACGGCAATATAATGAGAATAGTTATCAATCAATAACACATACACCATCACATTCAGCGCACCGTTCGCGGCGCGAGGGATGGCGTGTAGAGAGGAGTGAGAGAATGGCTGTAACTAAGCTGGTACTGGTTCGTCATGGCGAAAGCCAGTGGAACAACGAAAACCGCTTCACCGGTTGGTACGACGTGGATTTGTCCGAGAAAGGCGTTAGCGAAGCGAAAGCAGCGGGTAAGCTGCTGAAGGCTGAAGGCTTCAGCTTTGATTTTGCTTATACCTCCGTGCTGAAACGTGCCATCCACACCCTGTGGAACGTGCTGGACGAACTGGATCAGGCCTGGCTGCCGGTTGAGAAATCCTGGAAGCTGAACGAGCGTCATTACGGCGCGCTGCAGGGCCTGAACAAAGCGGAAACCGCTGAGAAATATGGTGACGAGCAGGTTAAACAGTGGCGTCGCGGCTTCGCTGTCACTCCGCCGGAGCTGACCAAAGACGACGAGCGCTACCCGGGCCACGATCCGCGCTATGCAAAACTGACCGACGCCGAACTGCCGACCACTGAAAGCCTGGCGCTGACTATCGACCGCGTCGTGCCTTACTGGAACGAAACCATTCTGCCGCGCCTGAAAAGCGGTGAGCGCGTGATCATCGCCGCTCACGGTAACTCCCTGCGCGCGCTGGTGAAATACCTCGACAACATGGGCGAAGACGAGATCCTCGAACTGAACATCCCGACCGGCGTACCGCTGGTATATGAGTTCGATGAAAACTTCAAGCCGATCAAACATTACTATCTGGGCAACGCGGAAGAGATCGCGGCGAAAGCTGCTGCCGTCGCCAACCAGGGTAAAGCGAAGTAATTTCTCCTGGTGAGAACAAAAAAGCGTGGAAATCTCCACGCTTTTTTTATGACCTGCGCTAGCGCGGAGTAGCTTAGCCGCGGCGGGTTTTCACCGCTTCCGCCAGCTGACGCAGGATCGTTTCGGTATCCTCCCAGCCGATGCAGGCGTCGGTGACGCTCTTGCCGTAGGTCAGCGGTTCACCGCTCTCGAGGCTCTGGTTGCCTTCCACCAGATGGCTTTCAATCATCACGCCCATAATGGCGCGCTCGCCGCCGGCGATCTGCTGGCATACGTCGGCGCCCACTTCCATCTGCTTCTTGAACTGCTTGCTGGAGTTGGCATGGCTGAAGTCGATCATCACCTGGGCCGGAAGACCCGCTTTCGCCAGACCGATTTTCACCTCCGCCACGTGCTTCGCGCTGTAGTTAGGCTCTTTGCCGCCGCGCAAAATAATATGGCAGTCGCCGTTACCGCTGGTATTCACGATGGCGGAGTGGCCCCACTTGGTGACCGACAGGAAACAGTGCGGCGCGCCGGCGGCGTTAATCGCATCGATAGCCACCTTGATGGTGCCATCGGTACCGTTTTTAAAGCCCACCGGGCAGGAGAGTCCGGAGGCGAGCTCACGGTGCACCTGGGATTCGGTGGTACGCGCGCCAATGGCGCCCCAGCTCATCAGATCGGCGACATACTGCGGGGTGATCATATCGAGGAATTCCCCCGCCGCCGGCAGGCCGCTGTCGTTAATGTCCAGCAGCAGTTTGCGCGCGATGCGCAACCCGTCGTTGATGCGGAAGCTGTTATCCATATGGGGATCGTTGATGAGCCCTTTCCAGCCGACGGTGGTGCGCGGTTTTTCAAAATAGACCCGCATGACGATCTCGAGCTCGCCCTTCAGCGCCTCGCGCAGGGTCAGCAGGCGGGCGGCATACTCTTTCGCCGCTGCCGGATCGTGAATAGAACAAGGCCCAATCACCACCAGCAGACGGTCATCGTCGCCTTTGAGGATCTGATGGATCGCTTTGCGAGCATGTGCAACGGTGTTTGCAGCATTTTCGGTAGCAGGGAATTTTTCCAGGAGCGCAACGGGAGGTAATAATTCGTTGATCTCTTTAATGCGTAAATCGTCGTTCTGATAATTCATCTTCTTTCCAGCGTTGCCATACTTATTCAATGAAATGCAATCCCTCCAATCTATCTCTTCGCTGAAATAGTGTAAACGTGATTTTACAGTAGTGATGGAATAATCCTGGAAATAGGCAAAAATACGCCATAAAGTAGCGAAGCCAGGCTCATGAACTACAATATTTAACTGTTAAAGCTAATTAAGTCTTACGTTTCAGGATTATATAGTGACACTGCGATCGTCTGCGGAGTCTTAAACCATAGCGAGTCAGATCCCTGGCACACTCACCGCGGGAAGCGCATTTCCCCTTCCCGGCTTAACAGGAGTATCCGATGAATATGAAAAAACTGACGACCCTTTTGCTCACCGCCACCTTAGGTCTTGCCAGCGGCGCGGCCCTGGCGGCAGACACCGGCGCCCAGTCCAATAATGGCCAGGCCAACTCTTCCGCGGATGCCGGTCAGGTGGCGCCGGATGCCCGTGAGAACGTGGCGCCGAACAACGTGGACAATAGTCAGATCAACTCTGGCTCTGGGGGCAGCACGGGCTCGACGATGACCCAGGATAATATGTCGAGCGATGAGGTACATAAAAACTCGATGTGTAAAGACGGCCGCTGTCCGGACACCGGTAAAAAACTGGACAACGGCGGCAATACGACCCAAGACAACAGCAAAACCGATGGCACCACCCAGTAACACATGAGGTGGGCAGATCGAAGAAAAGGCGAGCCGGTCTCGCCTTTTCTTCGTTTTTTATCGCTCTCTGTTTATGATGTCATAGCGTAATAATGATAACTATTAAGGGACGACACTATGGCGCACTCGCATTCGCACTCCTCTGTCCAGGCTCCGGATAACAGCAACGCCCGCCGGCTGCTATGGGCGTTTATCGTCACCGCCGGCTTTATGCTGATTGAAGCCGTCGGCGGCGCGATCTCCGGCTCGCTGGCCCTGCTGGCGGATGCCGGCCATATGCTCACCGACTCCGCCGCTCTGCTGTTTGCGCTGCTGGCGGTTCGCTTCGCCAGCCGCCCACCAAATGCCCGCCATACCTTTGGCTGGTTGCGTTTAACCACCCTGGCGGCGTTTCTCAATGCTATTGCTCTGGTGGTGATCACCATGCTGATTGTCTGGGAGGCGATTCAGCGCTTCCAGCATCCGCAGCCGGTAGCCGGCGTGACGATGATGGTCATTGCAGTCGCCGGTCTGCTGGCCAACGTGCTGGCGTTTTGGATCCTACATCGGGGTAGCGAGGAGCGGAATCTTAACGTACGCGCCGCAGCGCTACACGTGCTTGGCGACCTGCTGGGCTCGGTCGGCGCGATCGTGGCGGCCGTGGTGATCCTCACCACCGGCTGGACGCCTGTCGACCCGATTCTTTCCGTTCTGGTTTCCTGCCTGGTATTACGTAGTGCCTGGCGATTACTGAAAGAGAGTCTGAATGAATTGCTGGAAGGCGCGCCGCGTTCGCTGGATGTGGCGGCCCTGCAGCGGGATATCCGTCGCTCTATCCCGGAGGTACGCGATGTTCACCACGTCCACGTCTGGCTGGTGGGGGAAAAACCGGTGATGACGCTCCATGTACAGGTCGTTCCACCGCACGATCATGACGCGTTACTCAACCGCATCCTGCATTTCCTGGAACATAAATATGAAATTGCGCATGCCACGGTGCAGATGGAGTACCAGCCCTGCAGCGGCCCGGAGTGCCATCTCAACACGATGCACGCCGGGCACGATCATCACCACCACCATTAGCCAGAAAACGCGTGAGAACCTCGCTCACGCGCGCTGTTTATCCACATCCGGCTGCCGTTCAACGCAATGAACGTCAGCAAGAGGTATTCCAGCGACATGGCATAGACGCCCTGACGGGCAAAAATCACCACGCTTATCACGTTGACGATCACCCACAGCAGCCAGTTTTCAACATACTTGCGGGTCATTAAGATCATCGCCACCACCGACAGCACCGTCATACAGGAGTCCCAGAACGGGAAAGCATCCGGCTGCAGTTCCGGCATAGTGACCTGCAAACCGAGCGCTTGCATCAGGCTGACCGCGATCCGCGTCAGGAAAGCAAAGAACGGGTTAATAAACAGGGTCAGCAAGCCGATCGCTACCACGCAGGCCGCCAGCCAGCCCAGCGCTTTGCTGCGCGGCAGCCAGCGGATCTGCAGCTCAGCCTCATGGTTGCTGCTTTGTCGCGACCATGCATACCAGCCGTAAACGTTAGCGGCAAAAAAGAACAGCTGCAGCAGCAGGCTGGCGTACAGCTGGATCTGAAAGAAGATGATGGCGAACAGCGTGACGTTGACCAGCCCGAAAGCATAGTTACTGATCTTCTCCAGGCTCGCCAGCCAGATACACAACAGCCCGGCAATCGTTCCCACGGCCTCTATCCAGGAGAGATCGTACCCCCCAGCGCCGATGGGTATATGTACTAAAATATTCTGCGTGCTAAAAAAATCCATTTCCTCCCCTCAGCGTCTGGCGACGCGACAATAGGTTATCCCCGTAGTGTAGCCGCAAAATCCAGCATCCGGTTAAGGGGAATTAATGCGCCGGTTCGCAGCGCTTCGTCGACATGGATTTCATGTTCAGCGCCGCCCTGCTCGAGCCCCTCGGCAATGGCTTTCAGGCCATTCATCGCCATCCACGGACAATGCGCGCAGCTGCGACAGGTCGCCCCTTCGCCGGCGGTGGGCGCTTCCAGCAGCGTTTTCTCCGGCACCGCCTGCTGCATTTTATAGAAAATACCGCGATCGGTGGCCACGATCAGCTGGCGCTGGGGCAGGCTTTTCGCCGCCGCAATCAGCTGGCTGGTGGAGCCTACGGCATCGGCCATCTCAACGATCGCCTGCGGCGACTCGGGATGGACCAGCACGGCGGCTTCGGGATGCAGAGCCTTCATCCGCATCAACGCCTGGGTTTTAAACTCGTCGTGCACGATGCACGCCCCCTGCCAGCACAGCACGTCTGCGCCGGTCTGACGCTGAACGTAACGCCCAAGGTGGCGGTCCGGCGCCCAGAGGATCTTTTGACCAAGACTATCCAGATGGTCAATGAGTTCCACGGCGATGCTGGAGGTCACAACCCAGTCGGCGCGGGCCTTCACCGCGGCGGACGTATTGGCATAGACCACTACGGTGCGGTCAGGATGGGCGTCGCAAAAGGCGTTGAATTCCTCAATCGGACAGCCCAGATCCAATGAACACTCGGCGTTCAGGGTCGGCATCAAAATGGTCTTTTCCGGGCTGAGAATTTTGGCGGTTTCCCCCATAAAACGCACCCCGGCGACCAGCAGCGTGGAGGCCGAATGGCGGGCGCCAAAGCGCGCCATCTCCAGCGAGTCGGCGATACAGCCGCCGGTCTCTTCCGCCAGCTGTTGAATTTCAGGATCGGTGTAGTAATGCGCCACCATCACGGCATCGCGCTCGCGTAGCAGGCGCTTGATTTTTTCGCGGTAAAACTGCTTTTCGTCGACGGTCAGCGGCTGCGGTTTAGCAGGGAAAGGATAAATCGCCGTTTCAGGATCAAACATTACGCTCATCATGCAATCTCGTTTTACTGGCTTAACTCTATAACCGTCAGTATGGCCTGTCGGCGGCTTAATACGGTCATGGTGTTTTATATGCTAAACAAGATAGCCGATTACGAGCTAAAAGTCGTGATGAATTTTGTACATCAGACCCTTTTCCCGGGGACGGTGCTGCGCATCTGCCCGAACGACCGGTTCGTATCCTGTGCAGGCACGGTAAGCGCAGCGTGACCGTGGGAAAATGATGAATTAAGAAATTATTAACATTGATGAGTGGCAGGGAAAATGCAGATAGCAAAAAGGCGCCTTTTTACATTGGTGGGTCGTGCAGGATGACTCGGCTTCGCCTCCCCCTGCGGGCCGTCGCCGCAAGCGGCTCCGTTGTCTCACTGCGTTCGACTCGAACCTGCTGCAGAGAAACTCGTCTCATCCTGAGACTCGCCCTGCGGGCCAACGCTGCCGCGTTGTTCAAAATTGTTCCCGACAATTTTGTCGAATCGTTGAGTTCTGCGCATAGCAAAAAGGCGCCTTTAGGGCGCCTTTTTACATTGGTGGGTCGTGCAGGATTCGAACCTGCGACCAATTGATTAAAAGTCAACTGCTCTACCAACTGAGCTAACGACCCACTCTGGCATTGCTTTGGGCTTGTTTGATATCCCTTGGCAACGGCGGCATATATTACTGATTTCAGAATTCAGCGCAACTAAAATTTCGATAAAGATCACTTAACTGCTGGCGATTCAGGCGACAAGACCAGAAATAACGCGATTTCTGGTCATGCCGTAATCAACCAAGAGCATTAAGTCGTTTTTGCGCTTGTTTCGCACCGTCGGTGCCGGGGAATTTGTTGATCACCTGCTGGTAAACCGCTTTCGCTTTCGCGGTATCACCTTTGTCCTGCATGATCACGCCGACTTTAAACATCGCGTCAGGCGCTTTTGGCGATTTCGGGTAGTTCTTCACCACCGAAGCGAAGTAAAACGCCGCGTCGTCTTTTCTCCCCTTATTGTAGTTCAACTGCCCGAGCCAGTAGTTAGCGTTTGGCTGGTAGGTTGAATCCGGGTACTTTTTGACGAAGTTTTGAAACGCCACCATCGCGTCATCCTGGCGTGAGGCATCCTTCACCAGGGCAATAGCGGCATTATAATCGGTGTTCGCATCGCCGGTCATCGCCGGGGCGCCTGAGGTGGCCGCTGGCGCTGCGCTGGTGGCAGCCGCGCTCTGATCGCCAGAAGACGACGGAGCCTGCGCACCTGATGCTGCGCCGCCACCGCTGCTCAGACTATCTATCTGCAGCAGAATCTGTTTCTGGCGCTCAACGATCTGATTCAGCTGGTACTGGTTCTCCTGGATCTGCCCGCGGAGAGAATCAATGTCAGTCTGGTTATCAGAGAGTTGTTGCTGGAGTTGGGTTAAAAGCTGGCTGTGAGCATTGGAAATACGCTCGAGTTGAGTGACGCGGTCTTCGACCGAGCCTGAGCCGACACTACTGATTGGCGCCTGAGCAAAAGCGGCCCAGGGGGCCGCTATGCCAACCAGTAACGACAGACTCAATAAATGATGTCTGAAGTTACTGCTCATGCAATTCTCTTAGTAAACCAGTACGGCGCGACGGTTTTTGGCATATGCCGCTTCGTCATGACCCAGTACTGCTGGTTTTTCTTTACCGTAAGAAACGATGGAGATCTGATCGGCAGAAACACCTTTGCCCTGCAGATACATCTTAACGGCGTTAGCACGACGCTCACCCAGAGCGATGTTGTATTCCGGCGTACCGCGCTCATCCGCGTGACCTTCTACAGTCACTTTGTAGGACGGGTTGCTGCGCAGGAAGTTAGCGTGCGCGTCCAGCATAGCAGCGAAGTCAGAACGGATATCGTACTTGTCGAGATCGAAGTAAACGATGTTGTTCTGCTGCAGCTGCTGCATCTGCAGACGAGCTTGCTCTTCAGAAGACATGTTGCCGCCGTTACCGTTAGCGTCCATACCAGTGCCGGCACCCAGCATGCCTTCACCGCTCTGGTCGTTGCTGGCGTTCTTGTTAGAAGAACATGCCGCGATTGCCATAACCGGCAGAGCGATCATCAGCCCTTTCAGCACTTTGTTCAGTTGCATTTCTTTGATTCCTTTAATAATCAATTATTTATTATCACAGATACGGCGACCAGGCAGGCGATTTTACCTGTCCATCAGTTGCCGGAAGACGCGCTTTGAAACGCCCATCTGTAGAAACCAGATTCAGCACGGATCCCATCCCCTGAGAAGAGCTGTAGATTACCATAGTGCCGTTAGGTGCCAGACTTGGCGTTTCGTCTAAAAACGTTGATGACAGAACCTGTACACCACCCGTTTCCAGATCTTGTTTGGCAATGTGCTGCTGACCGCCGGCCGAGCTGACCATTACCATGGTTTTACCATCCGCGCTCACGTCGGCGTCCTGGTTCTGAGAACCTTCCCAGGTGATACGCTGCGGCGTGCCGCCATTAATGTTGACTTTATATACCTGCGGACGACCTGCCTGGTCAGAAGTGAAGGCCAGATTCTGGCTGTCCGGGAACCAGCTTGGTTCGGTGTTGTTGCTGCGACCGTTGGTCACCTGACGAATCTGACCCGATCCCAGATCCATTACGTACAGGTTCAGGCTACCGGTTTTCGACAGCGCGAACGCCAGTTTAGAACCATCCGGTGAGAACGCCGGGGCGCCGTTGTGCTGCGGGAAGGAGGCGATCTGACGCACAGAGGCGTTCGCCAGGGTCTGAACCACCAGCGCAGAACGACCGCTTTCAAAGGTAACGTAGGCCAGTTTAGAACCGTCCGGAGACCAGGCCGGGGACATCAGCGGCTGGGAGGAACGGTGAACCAGGAACTGGTTGTAACCATCGTAGTCGGACACGCGCAGTTCGTAAGGGTACTGGCCGCCGTTTTTCTGCACCACGTAGGCGATACGGGTACGGAAGGCGCCCTTGATGCCGGTCAGCTTCTCAAATACCGCGTCGCTGGCCGCGTGCGCCGCATAGCGCAGGTACTGCTTAGTGACTTTAAAAGAACCTTGCGCCAGCGTTGTGCCCGGCGCTCCGCCGGTGTCCACCAGTTGATACGCAACCTGATAAGAACCATCCGGATTTTGCGTGACCTGGCCGACGACTACGGCGTCAATACCCAGCGCAGACCAGGCAGCAGGCTGCACTTCCTGGGCACTGGTCGGCTGCTGCGGCAGACGAGAGCGATCCAGCGGATTGAATTTACCGCTGTTGCGCAGGTCAGCTGCCACGATACCACCGACATCTTCCGGCGCAGCGCCCTGGCCGGCCCACTGGAACGGTACCACGCCGATAGGGCGCGCCGAGTCCACCCCCTGGGTGATCTCGATACGTACTTCTGCGTGCAGCACCGCCGCCCACAGCATTAAAAAACCAAATGCTACTCGTAATGCCTGCTTCATCATATCTCCCTTATCCGGGCGGAAAGCCCACGATAATTTAGCAGAATGTTAACAAACTCAAATATACAAAACTACCAAAACCCTGTGACTACCATAGATTGTTTTTCCCCGTTTGCACGGGGAAAAATGTCACTGAGGTTTGAAGTCCAGTGGCGCATTTTTGAAGACTTCATATACTGCCTGGCTAGGTGGTTTCGGAAACTTAGCCTGTCGGGCTGCGGCAAGAGCGGCCTGGCACAGAGCAGGATCACCACCTTCGGACTGTATATTTAACAACAGGCCGTCAGGAGCAAGTTTGATACGCAAGGTACATGTTTTGCCCGCATAGGACGATGCGTCATAAAACTTACTTTCAATCGCCGATTTTATCTGTCCGGCATAGTTGTTGATATCAGCCCCTGAGGCACTGTTTTTAGTATTACCACTCCCGGCAGCGGAGGCATTGTTTCCTTTGGCCCCACCGCCTGTTTTAGGCGCATTCTTACCAGAACTCAGATCGCCGAGCAGGTTGTCAACGCCGTCCGCTTCTTTCGCAGCCGCCGCTTTCTTCGCCGCCGCGGCTTTTGCTGCTGCCGCTTTGGCCGCTTTATCAGCTGCAGCCTTCTCTGCTGCAGCCGCTTTCGCTGCCGCCGCTTTTTCAGCGGCTGCGGCTTTCTCGGCGGCGGCCTTCTCAGCGGCCGCTTTTTGCGCGGCGGCTTTCTCAGCGGCTTTTTCGGCAGCCGCTTTTTCAGCTGCCGCCTGCTTAGCCGCTTCCTGCTGGGCTTTTTTCTCCGCTTCCTGTTGCGCTTTCTTCGCAGCCGCCGCTTCCGCTTTCTTCTGCGCCTCGGCCGCAGCTTTCGCCGCTTCAGCTTCCGCCTGTTTCTTCGCCTCGGCAGCGGCTTTCACTGCAGCGGCTTCGGCCTGCTTCTTCGCGTCAGCAGCCGCCTTGGCCGCCGCCTGTTCTGCCGCTTTCGCCTGGGCATCCGCCTTCGCTTTCGCCTCGGCGGCCGCTTTGGCAGCGGCTTCCTGCGCTTCTTTTGCCTGTGCGTCCGCTTTGGCTTTTGCCGCCGCGGCGGCCTTGGCAGCCGCTTCTTCAGCCTGCTTCTGCTGCTCCTTCGCTTCTTTCGCCGCTTCCTGCGCCTGCAGCCGCTCCTGTTCGAGCTGTTTCAGCCGTTCCTGTTCCGCCGCCTGTTTCTCACGTAACTCTTCCGCCTGCTGCTGCGCCTGTTTTTCACGCTGTTCAGCGGCGCGACGTGCGCTGGCCTGCTGCTGTTGCTGACGGTTATAGTTATTTACCACCGCCCCCGGATCGACCATGACGGCATCAATCGACGATCCGCCGCCGCCGCCGGCAGAGGCATCCAGATGCTCGTCAAACGAACTCCAGATCAGCAGCGCGATCAGAATGATGTGCAGCGCGACTGAAATGATGATCGCTCGTTTAAGCTTGTCGTTTTGTTCGGTTGCCTTTGACACTATCGGTTCCCAAAAACTGTTCGCCTGTATCCGCGATGCGCACCGACGGCGAGCGATACCCACCACCGGACGCCGCGCGGACGCACCTACCTGAAGCGATTAAATAGGTTTGGTCATCAAGCCGACCGATTTAACCCCTGCACTATGCAACAGGTTCAGCGCTTTAATAATTTCATCGTAAGGGACGTCTTTCGCACCGCCGATCAGGAATACCGTTTTTTCATTGGCTTCAAGACGACGCTTCGCTTCGGCAATTACCTGCTCCGGCGGCAGCTGGGACAGCGTCTCCTGCCCCACCTTCACGCTGTACTGCCCTACCCCGGAGACTTCCACAATCACCGGCGGATCGTCATTGCTTTTCACCGCTTGCGATTCCGTGGCGTCCGGCAGATCGACTTCCACGCTCTGCGTAATGATCGGCGCCGTTGCCATAAAGATCAGCAGCAGCACCAGCAGGACATCCAGCAGCGGAACGATGTTGATCTCGGACTTCAGTTCGCGACGTCCGCGTCCACGTGCTCTGGCCATGGCTTACCCCTTATTGCTTTCGCTGGTGGTAAAGGCCTGACGGTGCAGAATAGCGGTGAACTCTTCCATAAAGTTGTCGTAATTCAGTTCAAGCTTGTTCACGCGCTGGTTCAGGCGGTTATACGCCATGACCGCCGGGATCGCGGCGAACAGACCAATCGCGGTGGCGATCAGCGCTTCGGCGATACCTGGTGCCACCATCTGCAGGGTGGCCTGCTTCACCGCGCCAAGGGCGATAAAGGCGTGCATAATCCCCCAGACGGTACCGAACAGACCGATATACGGGCTGATCGAGCCTACGGTGCCGAGGAACGGAATATGGGTCTCCAGTGTTTCCAGTTCGCGGTTCATCGAAATACGCATCGCGCGCGATGCCCCTTCGACAATCGCTTCCGGCGCATGGCTGTTAGCCCGATGCAGGCGTGCAAACTCTTTGAAACCGCTGTAGAAGATTTGTTCCGAACCGGTCAGGTTATCGCGACGCCCCTGGCTCTCCTGGTACAGACGAGAGAGCTCGATCCCGGACCAGAATTTGTCCTCGAACGCTTCAGCTTCACGCGCGGCCGAGTTAAGGATACGCGTTCTCTGAATAATGATAGCCCAGGAAGCGATAGAAAAACCAATCAAAATCAACATGATAAGTTTTACCAGAAGGCTCGCCTTCAGGAACAAATCAAGGATATTCATGTCAGTCACTGCTTAAACTCCGCGACAATAGACTTGGGAAGCGCACGTGGCTTCATTAAGAGTGGATCAACGCACACAATGAGAACCTCAGCTTCGTTTAACACTGTATTCTCGGCGTTGACGATTCGCTGCGTGAAAACCAAAGAGGTGCCGCGCATCGAGGTAATTTCCGTCTGGACTTCGAGCATGTCGTCGAGTCTGGCGGGGGCAAAATACTCCAGCGTCATTTTGCGAACCACGAAGGCAACGCGTTCAGCCAACAGCACCTGTTGACTAAAGTGATGGTGGCGCAGCATCTCTGTGCGTGCTCTTTCATAAAAAGCGACGTAACTGGCGTGGTAAACCACACCACCGGCATCGGTATCTTCGTAGTAGACCCGAACCGGCCATCGAAACAGCGTTGTATTCACTTTACATCCCGGTAATGCAAAAAAAGGTTAGAGCTTTCAAACTTCGCTACTATACGCGCGGGAAAGGTGGTTTGGAATGGGGGAAAGTAAACGGGGCGTAAATTTTTATGGGCTTATGCAAGCCCATAGCATTAACAGAGATCTCTTATTCAAAAGAAGAAAAAGAAGAGACCTAAAGCGAGCACGATATCAGCGATAAGCGGACAAAAAATCCCCTGCCAGTGAACGGCACGCGGGCGAAAGCCCACGCCGTGAATAACGCCGCTGCAAACCGCCCACATCAGCAAGAAACCATGCCAGATTTCCAGCTCGCTGGTCTTCGCCGCAAAGCGCGACGGATCCCAGAAAATGCAGCCAGCCAGCAGCAGCGCCATCAATAAGGAAAGCGCCCGGAGCGGGCGCTTGTCCATTATCGCGTACAGAGTAGCGATAAATTTCATCAGATTTCTTCTTTCTTCCCGGCTTTGGTGGCTTCCACGTGCTCAAGCGCCAGCGCGGTAATGACCCCAAAAGCACAGGCAAGAAGCGTTCCCAAAATCCATGCGAAGTACCACATATATAGCTCCTTACCTTAGTACAGCGAGTGGGTATTCTTTTCGATGTCTTCGCGCGTGATGCGGCCAAACATCTTCCAGTAACACCAGCTGGTGTAGGCCAGAATGATCGGCACGAAAACAATCGCCACGTAGGTCATCAGGTTCAGCGTCCGCTGACTGGAGGTCGCGTCCCACATCGTCAGGCTGGCGTTCAGCATGGTGCTGGACGGCATGATGAACGGGAACATCGCGATACCGGCAGTCAGAATGATGCAGGCCAGGGTCAGCGAGGAGAACAGGAATGCCCAGGCACCTTTATCCGCTTTGGTCGAAACGACGGTCAGCAGCGGCAACACCACGCCCAGGGCAGGCACCGCCCACAGCGCTGGCATATTGTTAAAGTTCACCATCCACGCGCCAGCTTCCCGCACCACTTCCTTGGTCAGCGGGTTAGACGGGCCGGTATGGTCAATCACCGATTTCACCACATAGCCGTCGATGCCGTAGTAGACCCACACGCCCGCCAGCGCGAAGCAGACCAGCGTCACCAGCGCCGCCACCATGGAAACGGTGCGAGTACGCAGGTGCAGTTCGCCTACGGTACGCATCTGCAGGTAGGTGGCGCCCTGAGTCAGGATCATCGCCACGCTGACGATACCGGCCAGCAGACCAAACGGGTTCAGCAACTGGAAGAAGTTACCGGTATAGAACAGACGCAGGTATTCATCGACGTGGAACGGCACGCCCTGCAGCAGGTTGCCAAAGGCCACGCCAATCACCAGCGGCGGCACGAAGCTACCGATGAAGATGCCCCAGTCCCACATGTTGCGCCAGCGGGTGTCCTCGATCTTGGAACGGTAGTCAAAACCGACCGGACGGAAGAACAGCGAGGCCAGCACCAGAATCATCGCCACATAGAAGCCAGAGAACGCCGCGGCGTAAACCATCGGCCAGGCAGCGAACAGCGCGCCGCCGGCGGTGATAAGCCACACCTGGTTACCGTCCCAGTGCGGGGCGATGGCGTTGATCATAATCCGACGCTCGGTGTCGTTGCGGCCGAGGAAGCGGGTGAGCATGCCCACCCCCATGTCGAACCCGTCGGCGACGGCAAAACCAATCAGCAGAATGCCAATCAGCAGCCACCAGATAAAACGCAATACTTCATAATCGATCATTTGACGACTCCTGTCTTAGCGTGCCGACTGAATAGCCGCAGAGGACTGTTCAAAGTGATAGCGGCCGGTTTTCAGGCTGCTAGGTCCTTTGCGGGCAAACTTGAACATCAGGAACAGTTCAGCCACCAGGAACAGCGTGTACAGACCGCAGATCAGCAACATTGAGAAGATCAGATCGCCCGCGGTCAATGATGAGTTAGCCACCGCCGTCGGCAGGACCTCACCAATCGCCCACGGCTGACGGCCGTATTCGGCAACAAACCAGCCCGACTCCACGGCAATCCACGGCAGCGGCAGGCCGTAGAATGCGGCGCGCAGCAGCCATTTTTTCTCGCCGATGCGGTTACGGATCACGCTCCAGAAGGAGGCGCCTATAATCAGCAGCATCAGGATGCCGCACGCCACCATGATACGGAAGGCGAAGTACAGCGGTGCGACGCTTGGAATGGAATCTTTGGTCGCTTTGGCGATCTGCTCTTCCGTGGCGTCAGCGACGTTCGGGGTATAGCGCTTCAACAGCAGGCCATAACCGAGGTCCTTCTTCACGTTATTGAACTGGTCACGCACGGCCTGATCGGTTGAACCGGCGCGCAGCTGTTCCAGCAGCGCGTAGGCTTTCATGCCGTTACGGATACGCTCTTCGTGCTGAACCATCAGATCCTTGAGGCCGATAACCGGCTTGTCCACCGAGCGGGTAGCAATGATGCCCAGCGCGTAGGGGATCTGGATCGCAAAGTGGTTGGTCTGCGCATTCTGATCGGGAATACCAAACAGGGTGAAGGCCGCCGGCGCAGGCTGGGTTTCCCACTCTGCTTCGATAGCCGCCAGTTTGGTTTTCTGCACGTCACCCATTTCGTAACCGGATTCGTCACCCAGCACAATAACGGAGAGGATCGCCGCCATACCGAAGCTGGCTGCGATGGCAAAGGAGCGCTTGGCAAAGGCGAAGTCGCGACCTTTCAGCATGTACCAGGAGCTAATCGCCAGGATGAACATCGCGCCGGTGACATAGCCCGACGCCACAGTGTGAACGAATTTCACCTGGGCGACCGGGTTGAGCACCAGTTCAGAGAAGCTGACCATCTCCATACGCATGGTTTCGAAGTTGAAGTCCGATGCGATAGGGTTCTGCATCCAGCCGTTGGCGACAAGGATCCACAGCGCGGAGAGGTTGGAACCCAGCGCAACCAGCCAGGTGACGGCCATGTGCTGAACTTTGCCCAGACGATCCCAACCGAAGAAGAACAGACCTACAAAGGTGGATTCGAGGAAGAAGGCCATCAGACCTTCAATGGCCAGCGGCGCACCAAAGATATCGCCCACGTAGTGTGAGTAATACGACCAGTTAGTCCCGAACTGGAACTCCATGGTCAGACCGGTCGCCACACCCAGCGCGAAGTTAATACCAAACAACTTGCCCCAGAATTTGGTCATATCTTTATAAATCTGTTTGCCGGAAAGGACGTAGACCGTTTCCATGATGGCCAGCAGGAACGCCATACCGAGCGTTAGCGGCACAAACAGGAAGTGGTACATCGCGGTCAAGGCAAACTGTAAGCGCGACAGTTCGACTATATCTAACATCATGACTCCTTGCTCATCGCATGAAGACTCCGAAAATGAACCGAGAAGCTCTGGCTCATACGCATGCCCCAATACAAATTTATTTGTCGCCCGTCCACAGCAGGTTTCAATCGAAGGTAAAACCATGCCAGGGTAAGGTTACAAATACGTTAACGAAAAACCCAATTGATTCCCCAATATATTACGCCGCAATAACCTTACAATAAATATGTTTTTATTGTTCCAGTTTTACATTTTTCGACGGTGATCAATATATAGTGAAGATGGCTGAATTCAGCCAATTTGACTTGAGACAATTTAACGTTTTTTGAGGGATTTTTCCAAGGATTAAGTATTGATATAAATCAATTTTTACTCTATGTGTTAATTATGTAGCCCAATAAAGAATATTGGTGAACTTAATGTTAATTAAGTGTTTAAACTATGGCTTTTCCAGTTACTAAAAAGAGAGATATGAGAATCATAGGTAATATTATTTAACGTCGTGGAAAAAAAACAAAAAAAGGAACCGATCCGAATAATGTTAGACCGCTCACAGTATTTTATCTGCTTCCTTATCCCCTGCCCCACGCTTTTTCGATGCCGCTTTTGTTTCCCTACGGTACAGCCGGGGTATATTTTTTTTAGCCACTACAGCGCATCGAAAATACTTATTAAATAATAAATTAAATCAATATGATAGATAAGGCTTTTCGCAGAAAATCAATTCGTTGTTGGCACTGCGGTTCTGACGAGACGGGATAACGGTCACAAAAAAGGCCACCTGACGGTGGCCAACCATGTCGAAATCGGACAGATTTCTGCTTGCGGACAAGCAGAGAGGGTTTACTTGATAATAGCTTTCAGCGCTTCGCCGATGTCGGCCAGGCTGCGAACAGTTTTCACATCCGCCGCTTCCAGCGCTGCGAATTTCTCATCCGCTGTACCTTTACCGCCGGCGATGATAGCGCCCGCGTGGCCCATACGCTTGCCTTTCGGCGCGGTAACACCCGCGATGTAGCCAACAACCGGCTTAGTGACATGATCTTTAATATAAGCAGCCGCTTCTTCTTCCGCGCTGCCGCCGATCTCACCGATCATGACGATCGCTTCGGTCTGCGGATCTTCCTCGAACATCTTCAGGATATCGATGAAGTTGGAGCCCGGGATCGGGTCGCCGCCGATACCGACGCAGGTAGACTGGCCGAAGCCGTAGTCGGTGGTCTGCTTAACCGCTTCATAGGTCAGGGTGCCGGAACGGGAAACGATGCCCACTTTACCCGGCTTGTGAATGTGACCCGGCATGATGCCGATTTTGCACTCGCCCGGAGTGATAACGCCCGGGCAGTTCGGGCCGATCATACGCACGCCCGCTTCGTCCAGCTTCACCTTCACGGTCAGCATATCCAGCGTTGGGATACCTTCGGTGATGGTGATGATAAGCTTAATGCCCGCGTCGATCGCTTCCAGGATGGAATCTTTGCAGAACGGCGCCGGAACGTAGATCACGGTCGCGGTCGCGCCGGTCGCTTCAACGGCTTCGCGCACGGTGTTGAACACCGGCAGGCCCAGATGAGTGGTGCCGCCTTTGCCTGGCGTCACGCCGCCAACCATTTGCGTACCGTAAGCGATCGCTTGTTCAGAGTGGAAGGTCCCCTGGCTACCGGTGAAGCCCTGGCAGATAACCTTGGTATCTTTATTAATTAAAACTGACATTATTTCCCCTCCACTGCGGCAACAACCTGCTGTGCTGCGTCCGTCAGACTTTTCGCTGCAATAATATTCAGGCCGCTGTCAGCCAGTTTTTTCGCGCCCAGTTCGGCGTTGTTACCTTCCAGACGAACCACAACCGGAACGTTAACCCCTACTTCCGCTACCGCGCCGATGATGCCGTCAGCGATCAGGTCGCAACGCACGATGCCGCCGAAGATATTAACCAGCACCGCTTTAACGTTGTCGTCAGAGAGGATGATTTTGAACGCTTCGGTCACGCGCTCTTTGGTCGCGCCGCCGCCTACGTCGAGGAAGTTAGCCGGTTCGCCGCCGTGCAGCTTAACGATGTCCATGGTACCCATCGCCAGGCCTGCGCCGTTAACCATGCAGCCGATGTTGCCGTCCAGCGCGACGTAGTTCAGTTCCCACTGCGCCGCCTGCGCTTCACGTGGGTCTTCCTGAGACTGATCGCGCATTTCGCGCAGATCCGGCTGGCGGAACAGCGCGTTGCCGTCAGCGCCCAGTTTGCCGTCGAGGCAGATCAGGTCGCCCTGCTTGGTGATCACCAGCGGGTTGATCTCGATCAGCGCCAGGTCGCGCTCAAGGAAAATGGTCGCCAGACCCATGAAAATCTTGGTGAACTGCTGAACCTGTTTACCTTCCAGACCCAGTTTGAACGCCAGTTCACGACCCTGGTAAGGCATCGGGCCCGCCAGCGGATCGATGGCGATCTTGTGGATCAGGTGCGGGGTCTCTTCCGCCACTTTCTCGATTTCCACGCCGCCTTCGGTAGACGCCATGAACACCACGCGACGGGAGCTGCGGTCAACAACCGCGCCCAGGTACAGCTCTTTGTCAATATCGGTCGCCGCTTCAACCAGGATCTGGTTAACCGGCTGGCCGTTCGCATCTGTTTGATAGGTCACCAGACGTTTGCCCAGCCAGTGCTCGGCAAATGCGCGGATCTCTTCTTTGCTCTTAACTACTTTCACACCGCCCGCTTTGCCGCGGCCACCAGCGTGAACCTGACATTTCACTACCCACGGACCCGCGCCGATTTTTGAAGCGGCTTCTTCTGCTTCACGCGGAGTAGTACAGGCATAACCCACCGGCGCCGGTAAGCCATAGCGGGCAAAAAGTTGTTTTGCCTGATATTCATGTAAGTTCATGTGTTCAGTCCATCCTTCAGGGTGTAATTATCTTTAAACCTGTAGGCCTGATAACGGCGCTAACGCGTGTTATCCGGCCTACGGTAGGTAATACGCTTGCTGACTACACGTCCAGCAGCAGACGGGTCGGATCTTCCAGCAGCTCTTTAATCGCCACCAGGAAGCCTACCGATTCACGTCCGTCGATCAGACGGTGGTCATAGGAGAGCGCCAGGTACATCATCGGCAGGATCTCTACCTTGCCATTGACCGCCATCGGACGGTCTTTAATGGCATGCATACCCAGAATAGCGCTCTGCGGTGGGTTGATGATCGGCGTGGACATCAGGGAGCCGAAGACGCCGCCGTTGGTAATAGTGAAGTTACCGCCGGTCAGGTCGTCTACGGTCAGCTTGCCGTCGCGGCCTTTCACTGCCAGCTCTTTGATATTCTTTTCGATATCCGCCATGCCCAGCAGGTCGACGTCACGCAGCACCGGGGTGACCAGACCGCGCGGAGTGGATACGGCCATGCTGACGTCGAAGTAGTTGTGGTACACCACGTCGTCGCCATCGATGGAAGCGTTCACTTCCGGATAGCGTTTCAGCGCTTCCACTACCGCTTTGACGTAGAAGGACATAAAGCCCAGGCGGATGCCATGACGTTTTTCGAACGCCTCACCGTACTGCTTACGCAGATCCATGATGGGCTTCATGTTGACTTCGTTAAAGGTCGTCAGCATGGCGGTAGAGTTTTTCGCTTCCAGCAGACGTTCGGCTACGCGTTTACGCAGACGGGTCATCGGAACGCGTTTTTCCGAACGGTGGCCCAGCTGCGGCGCCGGCGCGGCTGCCGGGGCGGCGGCTGGCGCTTTGGCTTCTGCCGGCGCCGGGGCTTTCGCCAGATGTTTCTCAACGTCTTCGCGGGTCAGACGGCCGCCGACGCCAGTGCCTTTGATGGCCGCTGGGTCAAGGTTGTGTTCAGCCAGCAGACGACGGATCGCCGGGCTCAGCGCGTCGTTGTTCTGCTCTTCCAGAGAGGCCTGCTGACGCTGCGCCGGAGTGGACGCTTTCGCATCGGCTTTCTCGCTGCTTTCTTTACCTGCGCTGTTGCCTTCGCGCAGGCGGCCAAGGATCTGGCGAGACAGGACGGTGGCGCCCTCGTCTTCCAGCACTGCATCCAGAATGCCGTCCGCTGATGCCGGTACTTCCAGTACCACTTTGTCAGTTTCGATTTCGACCAGAACTTCGTCACGGACGACCGCGTCGCCCGGTTTTTTGTGCCAGGTGGCGACGGTTGCGTCAGCTACGGACTCAGGCAGGTCGGGAACCAGAATATCTACGCTACTCATTGTGTATCCTTTAATTAATCGACGTTCAGCGCGTCATTGACCAGATCTTGTTGCTGTTTCTGGTGAACGGACATATACCCTACCGCCGGAGAGGCGGAGGCCGGGCGGCCTGCATAACGCAGAGAGGCCCCAAACGGAATCACTTCACGGAAGTGATGCTGGCTGCAGTACCATGCGCCCTGGTTGAGCGGCTCTTCCTGGCACCAGACAAAATCATGCACGTGCGCATACGCTTTCAGCGCTTCCTGCACCGCCTGATGCGGGAACGGATAGAGCTGCTCGATACGAACGATAGCGACATCTTTTTGCTCGTTTTTGCGGCGCTGTTCCAGCAGGTCGTAGTAAACCTTACCAGAGCACAGCACAACGCGCTTCACAGCCTGCGGATCAAGTTGATCGATTTCACCAATAGCCGGCAGGAAAGTGCCGTTCGCCAGCTCATCCATGCTGGAAACCGCCAGCGGATGACGCAGCAGCGACTTCGGCGACATCACCACCAGCGGACGACGCATACCGCGCAGCGCCTGGCGACGCAGCATGTGATAAACCTGTGCCGGCGTGGACGGCACGCAGACCTGCATGTTTTGTTCAGCGCACAGCTGCAGATAACGCTCCAGACGCGCGGAGGAGTGCTCCGGGCCCTGGCCTTCGTAACCGTGCGGCAGGAGCATCACCAGGCCGCACATCCTTCCCCACTTCTGCTCACCGGAGGAGATGAACTGGTCGATCACCACCTGCGCACCGTTGGCGAAGTCGCCAAACTGCGCTTCCCAGATAGTCAGAGTGCGCGGCTCGGCGGTGGCGTAACCATATTCGAACGCCAGCACCGCTTCTTCAGACAGTACCGAGTCCCAAACGCGGAACTGGCCCTGGCCGTTATGGACATGCTGCAGCGGCGTGTAGGTTGAACCATTGGTCTGGTTATGGATCACCGCATGACGGTGGAAGAAGGTGCCGCGGCCGGAGTCTTCGCCGGACAGACGAACCGGAATACCTTCGTCAACCAGCGTGGCGTAGGCCAGGTTTTCGGCACCGCCCCAGTCAAACAGCTTCTCGCCTGCCGCCATCGCCTGGCGGTCGGCATAAATTTTCGCCACGCGGGACTGCATTTCGATACCTTCCGGTACCGTGCTGATGCGTTTGGCCAACTCCTGCAGACGTTTCGGCTCAACTTTATCCGGATAGCTCTCGTCCCACTCGTGGTTGAGGTACGGCGACCAGGTAAAGGAATGCATATTCATCGGACGCCATTCCTGCACCACGCATTCGCCGGCATCCAGCGCATCGCGGTAGAGGTTAACCTGCTCGGTCGCATCTTCCAGAGTCGCCACCTTCTCCTGCTCCAGCTTGTCAGCATAGATTTTGCGCGGAGTCGGATGCTTTTTGATCTTCTGATACATCAGCGGCTGGGTTGCGCTCGGCTCATCGGCTTCGTTGTGGCCGTGACGGCGGTAGCACACCAGGTCAATGAAGACATCGCGTTTAAAGGTATTGCGGAAATCAAGCGCCAGACGGGTGACGAAGGCGACCGCTTCCGGATCGTCCGCATTGACGTGGAAAATCGGCGCCTGCACCATTTTACCGATGTCGGTGCAGTACGGCGTTGAGCGCGCATCCAGCGGGTTAGAGGTCGTGAAGCCCACCTGGTTGTTGATAACGATGCGCACGGTACCGCCCACTTCGTAACCGCGGGCTTTGGACATGTTCAGAGTTTCCTGAACCACGCCCTGGCCGGTGACGGCGGCGTCGCCGTGGATGGTAATAGGCAGAACTTTGTTGCTGCTTGGCTCGTCCAGACGATCCAGACGGGCGCGTACGGAACCGATAACCACCGGGCTGACGATCTCGAGGTGCGACGGGTTAAACGCCAGCGCCAGGTGCACCAGACCGCCTTCGGTTTCCATATCGGAAGAGAAGCCCATGTGGTACTTCACGTCGCCGGTGCCGAGGTGTTCTTTATGTTTGCCCGCGAACTCGTCGAACAGGTCCTGCGGTTTTTTACCCAGCACGTTGACCAGCACGTTCAGACGGCCGCGGTGCGCCATGCCCAGCACCACTTCGCGGGTGCCGCTTTTGCCTGCATGGCGGATCATCTCTTTGAGCATCGGGATCAGGGCGTCGCCACCCTCCAGCGAGAAGCGCTTCGCCCCCGGGAATTTGGCGCCGAGGTAGCGCTCCAGACCTTCCGCGGCGGTCAGTTCGCTGAGGAAGCGTTTTTTCTCTTCCGGGGTAAAGCTCGCTTTGCCAGCTACCGATTCAATGCGCTGCTGGATCCAGCGTTTTTCTTCGGTAGAGGTGATATGCATGTATTCCGCGCCGATGGAGCCGCAGTAGGTTTGCTTGAGGGCGGCAATCAGCTCGCCCAGCTTCATCGTGTCTTTACCGATGGCAAATGAACCTACGTTATAGCTTTCCTGGAAATCGGCCTCGGTCAGATCGTGGTAGGCCGGATCGAGATCCGCCACTCTCTCTTGCTTCCACAGCCCCAGCGGATCGAGATTCGCATGCTGGTGGCCACGGAAACGGTATGCGTTGATGAGCTGCAGGACTTTAACCTGCTTCACATTGGTGTCTGGGTCGGAAATCGAAGAAGTGTAACGTGAGGCATCCTTCGCCAGTCGACGGAAATAATCACGCGTTTTGGAATGAAATTGATCCGGTTTAACTCCGGTGCCAGGTAACTGCTGGAACATTGAACGCCAGTTGGCGTCAACAGAGTCAGGATCGGTTAAGAAGTCTTCATAGAGCTGTTCTATCCAGCTCTGGTTCGAACCAGAGAGGTAAGAAGAGTCCAGCCAGGCTTTCATTGCGCCGTTCTGCATCGTGATCCCTTAAGCATTCATATGCTTATTTCGCCGTAGAAACTACCACGCACACCGAGTGCACGTGCCGGGGTTCACTTGTTGCGGACGAGTTGTGGTTTCTATCCGCTAAGGAACCTTTAAAAACTGCCATTAATCTTCAGCGTTCAGGCTGCGGTTGCGTTGGCTGCCTTCGCTTACCCCGGTCACATAGTTCACTATGATCCCGGGGATGCGCTCAGTTGCCGCCTTACCTCGCACTGAACGCCTCGATTACTGGTACATCTTGTGGCGGTTTTTAAAGATTTCCTGCTATATCCCCCGGCGGCGCTAACGCTTGCCGGGGCTACTGCTTTGGTAGCCCGGATAAGCGCTAGCGCCATCCGGGACAGACCGTGTTGCTTACGCGCTGCGCTGCAGCAGCATCGACTTAATATGGCCGATGGCGCGCGTCGGGTTCAGCCCCTTCGGACACACACTGACGCAGTTCATAATGCTGTGACAGCGGAATACGCTGAAAGCATCGCTCAGGCCGTCCAGGCGCTCGCTGGTTTCGGTATCGCGACTGTCGATCAGGAAGCGATACGCGGCCAGCAGGCCAGCCGGGCCGATGAACTTGTCCGGGTTCCACCAGAACGACGGGCACGAGGTCGAACAGCAGGCGCACAGAATACACTCGTACAGCCCGTCGAGTTTCTCACGCTGCTCAGGCATCTGCAGATGCTCGCGAGCCGGAGGATTTTGCCCATTATTCAACAAGTAAGGCTTAATCTTCTCATATTGTGCATAGAATTGCCCCATGTCCACCACCAAATCACGGATAACCGGTAATCCTGGCAGCGGACGGATAACAATCTTCTTGCCCGGCTGATTCAGCGCGGAGATTGGCGTGATGCACGCCAAACCGTTTTTCCCGTTCATGTTCAGACCATCGGACCCGCAGACCCCTTCACGGCAGGAGCGGCGGAACGACAGCGACGGATCTTTTTCTTTCAGCTGGATCAGCGCATCCAGCAGCATCATGTCGCGACCTTCTTCCGCTTCAAGGGTGTAATCCTGCATGTGCGGAGCGTCGTCAACATCCGGGTTATAGCGATAAATTGAAAACTCGAGTTTCATTTTCCTGTCTCCGCATTAGTAAGTACGAATCTTCGGCGGGAATGCCGGACGCAGTTTCGGTTCCATATTGACGCTACGACGCGTCATGGATTCCGACTCTGGCAGGTACAGGGAATGGCACAGCCAGTTTTCATCATCACGATCCGGGAAGTCGAAGCGGCTGTGGGCGCCACGGCTCTCGGTACGGAAGTTAGCGGATACGGCGGTCGCGTAGGCGGTTTCCATCAGGTTATCCAGCTCCAGGCACTCAACGCGCTGGGTGTTGAACTCGCTGGAGGTATCGTCGAGACGGGCGTTTTTCAGGCGCTCGCGGATCACTTTCAGTTGCTCCAGACCTTTGTGCATCGCATCGCCTTCGCGGAACACCGAGAAGTTATGCTGCATACATTCCTGCAGCGCTTTGCGAATCGCCACCGGATCTTCACCAGAGCGGGTGTTGTTCCAGCGGTTGAGGCGATCCAGCGAGCCTTCGATATCGGATTCGCTAGCGTCGCGCAGCGTGCCCTGCTCGGCAATGGATTCCTGCAGATGCAGGCCCGCCGCGCGGCCGAAGACCACCAGGTCGAGCAGCGAGTTGCCGCCCAGACGGTTGGCGCCGTGGACCGATACGCAGGCGATTTCGCCTACCGCGAACAGGCCCGGGATCACCACGTCTTCGCCCTTCTCATTCACGGTCAACGCCTGGCCGGTGACTTTGGTCGGGATACCGCCCATCATGTAGTGACAGGTTGGGATAACCGGGATCGGCTCTTTCACCGGATCGACGTGGGCAAAGGTACGGGAAAGTTCAAGGATACCCGGCAGACGAGATTCCAGAACCTCTTTACCGAGGTGATCCAGTTTCAGTTTCGCGTGCGGGCCCCACGGACCGTCGCAGCCGCGGCCTTCGCGGATTTCGATCATGATGGAACGCGCCACCACGTCACGGCCCGCCAAGTCTTTAGCGTTCGGGGCATAACGCTCCATAAAGCGTTCGCCGTGTTTGTTCAGCAGGTAACCGCCTTCGCCGCGGCAACCTTCGGTAACCAGAACCCCAGCCCCGGCGATACCGGTCGGGTGGAACTGCCACATTTCCATATCCTGCACCGGCACGCCGGCGCGGATGGCCATCCCGACGCCGTCACCCGTATTGATGTGGGCGTTGGTGGTGGACTGATAGATACGGCCTGCGCCGCCGGTCGCCAGCACGGTGGCGCGGGCTTTAAAGTAGACCACTTCGCCGGTCTCGATGCACAGGGCGGTACAACCGACTACCGCGCCGTCCTGGTTTTTCACCAGATCGAGGGCGTACCATTCGGAGAAGATAGTGGTGTGGTTTTTCAGGTTCTGCTGATACAGAGTGTGCAGCAGGGCGTGACCGGTACGGTCAGCCGCCGCCGCGGTACGCGCCGCCTGTTCGCCGCCGAAGTTCTTCGACTGGCCGCCAAACGGGCGCTGATAAATACGGCCATCGTCAAGACGAGAGAACGGCAGTCCCATGTGCTCCAGCTCAAGAATCGCTTCCGGGCCGGTCTTACACATGTATTCGATGGCGTCCTGGTCGCCGATATAGTCCGACCCTTTTACGGTGTCGTACATATGCCATTCCCAGTTATCTTCATGGGAGTTACCGAGCGCGACGGTGATGCCACCCTGCGCGGATACGGTATGGGAACGGGTAGGGAACACTTTGGAGAGCAGTGCACAGGTCTGTCCGCTCTGGGAAATTTGCAGCGCCGCGCGCATACCTGCGCCGCCGGCACCGATGACAACAGCATCAAACTCTCTGACTGGCAATTTCATTACACACCCCACACCACAACAAATCCATAAAGAACGTAAGCCACCAGCGCCACAACGATAGCCAGCTGCAGAACCAGGCGCAGAGCCAGTGGTTTAACGTAGTCTGTTAACACCTGCCACATCCCGATCCAGGCATGGATGAGAATGGAAACGAGAGCCAGCAGAGTGAAGACTTTAGTGAAGCCGGAGGCAAAGAACCCGGTCCACACTTCCCATGAGATTTCACCGGTGGTGGCGAAGAAGCCAACCATGTAGATGATGTAGAGGGTCAGAACGATGGCGGTAGCACGGACCAGGATAAAGTCATGTACGCCGTTGCGTCCCAGTGCTGAGGCGTTGCTTACCATACGAGGACTCCTGCGAGAAGTGAAAGCACGACAGTAATAACAAAAGAAATTTTGGCGGAACGTTTCCCTGCTTCGAGGGTTTCGTCAAGGTAGCCAAAGTCCATCATCAGATGGCGAATACCGACAACGACGTGATAGGCCAGCGCGGTGAGAATGCCCCACATGATGAACTTCACAAAGAAGCTATCCATGATGGAGGCCGCCGTCAGAAAACCTTCTGGGGAGGAAAGGCTGGTGCCCAGCAGCCAAAGCAGAATTCCGACCGCCACGAAGGTGATGACACCGGAAACGCGATGGAGAATGGACGCTATCGCCGTGATTGGGAACCGTATCGTTTGTAGATCCAGATTGACAGGTCTTTGTTTTTTCACATTTCTTACCATGAATAACGCCCACATGCTGTTCTTATTGTTTCCTTCCTCCGGTCTGCTTGCGGGTCAGACAGCGTCCTTTCTATAACCAGAAGTCATGTTAAAACGTCTTTTCAGGCATTAAAACATCACTAAACAACGCTGGGTGGCTCGGGATTGCAGGGTGTTCCGGAGACCTGGCCGCAGTATAGGCCGTTCACAAAATCATTACAATTAACCTACATATAGTTTGTTGGGTTTTCTCCGGAACAGTGATCAAGGTCACGATACCAACATTTTTTTAATTTTTAATCACCTGATTTGACAAATATTAAACATTCTTGTTACAACCATTACCAGTTAAATGCAATAATGCTCAAAAGTTATGGGGTCACTCTTTCACCTGAGAATAAGTTATGTAACAGTGTGTCAGTATTGACCGATGTAATCAGGACAGTTATTAGTGGTATATAGGTTTTAATATTCGGACTGCTAAAACGCTGATTTGCTGTTGTTTCACCGCAGCCCTGAAGGACGTGCCATCAAGCGCCGTTGCTCTGTACCCTGCCCTTTTCGCTGACGCAGAGCTGTGTGCAACATAACAAACTGGTAACGTATGCAGGCGCGGGCCGAAAGCAAATCCACCACCCGGCAGTCTTAAGCAATAAAGGCGCTAAGGAGACCATAAATGTCTGATGCTAAAGCAAAAATCACCCTGGGTGGTGACACTGCTATTGAACTGGATGTGCTAAAAGGCACGCTCGGTCAGGATGTTATTGATATTCGTAGTCTTGGTTCAAAAGGCGTATTTACCTTTGACCCAGGTTTCACATCAACGGCTTCTTGTGAATCTAAAATTACGTTTATCGATGGTGACGAGGGGATCCTGCTGCACCGCGGCTTCCCGATCGACCAGTTAGCGACCGAATCTAATTATCTTGAAGTCTGTTATATCCTGCTGTACGGCGAAAAGCCGACCCAGGCCGAATATGACGAATTCAAAACTACCGTCACCCGCCACACCATGATTCATGAGCAGATCACCCGTCTGTTCCACGCGTTCCGTCGCGATTCCCACCCGATGGCGGTGATGTGCGGGATCACCGGCGCGCTGGCGGCGTTCTATCATGATTCCCTCGACGTGAATAACCCGCGTCACCGCGAGATTGCCGCCTACCGTCTGCTGTCCAAAATGCCAACCATGGCAGCCATGTGTTACAAGTATTCTATCGGCCAGCCGTTTGTTTATCCGCGCAACGACCTCTCCTACGCCGGCAACTTCCTGCGCATGATGTTTGCGACACCGTGCGAAGAGTATGAAGTCAATCCGGTGCTGGAGCGCGCGATGGATCGTATTCTGATCCTGCACGCCGATCACGAGCAGAACGCGTCGACCTCCACGGTACGTACCGCGGGCTCCTCCGGCGCTAACCCGTTCGCCTGTATCGCTGCGGGCATCGCCTCCCTGTGGGGACCGGCACACGGTGGCGCCAACGAAGCGGCGCTGAAAATGCTGGAAGAGATCAGCTCCGTTGAGCACATTCCGGAATTTGTTCGTCGTGCGAAAGACAAGAATGACTCTTTCCGCCTGATGGGCTTCGGCCATCGTGTTTACAAAAACTACGATCCGCGCGCCACCGTGATGCGTGAAACCTGCCATGAAGTGCTGAAAGAGCTGGGCACCAAAGACGACCTGCTGCAGGTGGCCATGGAGCTGGAGCATATCGCGCTGAACGACCCGTACTTCATCGAGAAGAAACTGTATCCGAACGTCGACTTCTACTCCGGTATCATCCTGAAAGCGATGGGTATTCCGTCCTCCATGTTTACCGTTATCTTCGCCATGGCGCGTACCGTGGGCTGGATTGCGCACTGGAACGAAATGCACAGCGATGGCATGAAGATCGCCCGTCCGCGTCAGCTGTATACCGGCTACGCCAAACGCGATTTCCAGTCCGACATTAAGCGTTAATCGCACTGTCCGGATCATAAAAACGCGCCTGCTGGCGCGTTTTTTTATGCCTGATAACGCGCTTCATGCTGAAATCGCCCGCCAGCCGGCTTAATGCTGGCATCCTGGACACCAGTAAAATGGCCGCGAGGAGAGCGTCGTCTTCTCAATGATTCCCCCACAGCGTTCGCACCTTTCCCTATCGCGATGGAAGACCTTAAAGCGAAACAGCGCGCCATGATGCTTGTTGTCATCCACCAGACCGCGAGTACGATAGGACAGCCGCGGGATATCGAGCAGCGCGTGCGCCAGCGCATCCAGCTGACTGTCGCTCAGTTCAGCGGCTTTACGCTTACCGCTTAATCCCACCTGCCAGAGAATTTCCACCCGCAGATAGTTTCCGAGCCCGGCAAGAAAAGCCTGATCCAGCAGCAGGCCGGAAAACTGACGATTGCGGAATTTGGCCGACAGCAGCCGCGCTTTCACCTGCTCCGCGGTTAACGTCATGTCCAGCACGTCCGGTCCGACGCGCAGCAAGAACGGATGGTTGGCAACCTGCTCCGCCGTGAGGATATCAATGTCCGACGCGCTGTAGAGCAAAATCGCCTTGCTGGCGGTCTGCAGCCTGACGCGCAGTACGCGGTTCGATTGCGGCTCAACGCCGGCGTCCACCACACGCCAGACGCCGTACAGCTGGTTATGGCTATATAGGGTCAATCCGCCGGAGAAGTGGGTTAACAGGGCCTTGCCGCGGGTGGCGATATGGGTCACCCGCTGACCAGTTAGCTGAGTTTGATAGGGTTGCAACTGAGGAAAGGCGAACCAGACGTTGGTTAAGGGTTCGCCTTTGATTGCCGCCTCCAGTTTATCCGCCGCACGGCGGATCTCCGGACCTTCCGGCATACTGTCATCCTTCTGTTAATGGGTGGCGCCGCCGCCAATTTTGACATCGTCATCCTGTTCAAGGGCGACGGCAATCGCCGTTTCCAGCGCCGCGCGTACCGTCGCGACCGACATACTCGCCTGCCCCGGGTGGGCCGCCGCCTGTTCAGGCAGATAAGGAATATGGATAAAACCGCCCTTCTGCCCGCTTTTTCCCTGCAGCTGATGCAGCAAACCATACATCACGTGATTGCAGACGAAGGTGCCCGCGGTTTGCGACACCGAGGCCGGGATCCCCTGCTGGCGCAGCGCGCTGACGATCGCTTTGATCGGTAGCGTACTGAAGCAGGCCGCAGGGCCATTAGCGACGATCGGCTCGTCGATCGGTTGCTGGCCTTTATTGTCGGGGATCCGCGCATCATCGACATTGATCGCTACACGTTCGACGGTAATATCGACACGGCCGCCGGCCTGTCCGACGGCAATCGTCAGCCGCGGTTGATAGGTTTCCAGCGCCGCCTTCAGCACCGTCAGCGCTTCGCCGAATACGCAGGGTAACTGTTTAGCCACCACCTGCTGTCCGCGAATAATCATGCCATCCAGCTGCTTAACCACTTCCCATGAAGGATTAACCGTTTCGCCGCCGAACGGCTCAAAACCGGTAATCAATACGCCAGCCATCATCCCTCCTTACAGGAACATCAGGAAATAGAGTAAGAATACATTGACGATAAGCAACAGGATACCGGTCGGTATCTGGGCTTTAATCACCGCGTTTTTATCCGGCAGTTCCAGCAGCGCCGCCGGGACAATATTGAAGTTCGCCGCCATCGGCGTCATCAGCGAGCCGCAGTAGCCGGAAAACATACCAATCGCCGCCATTACCGCCGGATTGCCGCCGTGCTGCAGGACTAAAATCGGAATGCCAACTCCGGCGGTCACAATCGGGAAAGCGGCAAAGGCGTTGCCCATCACCATTGTCAGCACCGCCATGCCGATGGCATACACAGCCACGGCGATAAAGCGGTTATCGACCGCCAGATAGTGCTCGGTCAGCCACGAAATGCTGGTTCCGACACCCGCCGCGGTGAACAGCAGCCCCAGCACCGCGAGGATTTGCGGCAGGATAAAGGCCCAGCCGACGGAATCAAGCAAACGGCGCGCTTCCTGCATTGGCTGCGCCACCGTTTCATGCGTCATACTAATCGCCATCGCCAGGCCAATCAGCGTACCGACAGTCATCGAGAACAGAGTGATCAGCGTCGCGTGGTTGCCCGGTCCGAAGAGCGCCACCTGCCATGAGGGCAGATTGTTAAACAGCAGTACGCCAATGACGGTGACGACCGGAATCGCCAGCGCCGGAAAGAAAAGTTTGTTGCCGAGGCGTTTCGCGCTGGCGGTTTTCTCTTCCTGGCTACGCTGATGGTAGCTGCCGAGACGCACGCCGCCAAAACCGGCGATCAGCGCCAGGATGACCACCACCCCGCCGACAGCGATATTCACCGTACGCTTATCGCCCACCAGTTGATATGTCCAGTCGCCGAGCAAGAACACCAGCCCGTACAGGCCCCAGAACAGACCGGTTGTCAGACGCCGCGGATTGCTTTTGTCGCGCCAGGACATGATAGCCACGACCAGCAGTACCGCGCCGGCCAGCCAGTATAAATAGGTTTGCTGGAAATTCATGCCGCACCGCCTTTCGCCTGTCCGACGTTTATCCGGTCCAGCTCGCGCTGGAGATGGCGATCGAGTCGCCACAGGCGCGCGGCGTGGATCAGAAAGGCGCAGATCGCCGTCGGGATCCCCCACAGGGCAATATGCAACGGTTCTGTCTGGATCCCACCCGACTCCAGCATAAAGTTGTGCATGAAGATGATCGCGCCGAAGGCGACAAAAATATCTTCGCCGAAGAACAGCCCGACGTTATCGGTCGCCGCCGACATCGCGCGCAGGCGGTACCGTACATTGCCCGGCAGCGGGCCAAAGCGCTTTTCCGCCGCCCCCTCCGCCATCGGCGCCAGCAGCGGGCGCACCATTTGCGGATGTCCGCCGAGGCTGGTCAACCCCAGAGCGGCGGTGGCTTCGCGCACAAACAGATAGACGATCAGCAGACGTCCGGCGGTCGCGCTATGGATCTTCGCGATCCACGCCTGCGCCCGCTCTTTCAGACCATGGCGCTCCAGCAGCCCGATCACCGCCAGCGGCAGCAGCAGAATAAACGGCAGATTACGGGTATTCAGGAAGCCCTCGCCCAGTTTCTCCAGAATAGTGGCTATTGGCATATGCGCCGCCACGCCGGTGACGATCCCGGAGATAATCACCACCAGCACCGGGTTAAAGCGTAATACAAAACCGACCACAATCACGGCAATGCCGATTAGCGGCCAGAGGGATATCGCCTCTTGCATAATAACGTCCTGTTCAGTTGTGAGTATTGTGAGTGTTGTTAATTATTTGATTTAATTATTATTAATAACTTAGGCGGACTATTACTCGAGGTCCGCGCTGACGTCGATATTCCGCCTGGCAAACGCGGCGCGCAAGCGTCGGGCGAAATCGAGCGCGTGAGCGCCATCGCCATGCAGGCAGACCGTTTCCGCCTTTACATGCGCCCATTCGCCGCTCAGGCTGCGCACCCGATTGTGCTGCACCATTTCCAGCGTTTGCGCCAGCGCCTGCTCTTCGCTCTCAATCAGCGCGCCCGGTTGGCTACGCGGCACCAGGCTGCCGTCGGCCTGATAGCCGCGATCGGCGAAGACTTCCTGGCGCGTCGTCAACTGATAATGCTGTCCGGCGCGGATAAGCTCGCTGCCCGCCAGCCCAACCAGCACCAGGTCGGCGTCGGCATCGCGCACCGCACGAGCGATAGCGTCGGCCAAAGGCGGCTCTTTCGCCGCCTGGTTGTACAACATGCCATGCGGTTTGACGTGCCGCAGCTCGCCCCCCTGGGCGTGTACGATTGCCGCCAGCGCGCCAATTTGGTACAGCACCTGGGCGTAGACCGTCTCTGGCGGTAACTGCATCGCGGTTCGACCGAAATTTTCCCGGTCCGGGAAGCTCGGGTGTGCGCCAATAGCGACGCCGTTTTTCAGCGCCTCGCGCACGCATTGCTGCATGAGAACCGCATCGCCGGCGTGAAAGCCGCAGGCGATATTGGCGGAAGAGACCAGCTGCAGCAGCGCGCTATCGCTGGCGCAGCCTTCGCCGAGGTCGGCATTTAAATCAATTTTCATCGCTTAATCTCCAGGCCAGTTGTTCAAGGTAGCGCTGCTGGTCGGCGCGCGCTTTTAGCGCTTCCTCCAGCGAACAGGGGACGAAATGGATCGGCTGACCTAGCGGAATTTGCGCCAGTTGGTACATATCGGCTTCAATAATGCAGGCTATACGCGGATAGCCGCCGGTGGTTTGCGCATCGTTCATCAACACAATCGGCTGGCCGTTATGCGGTACCTGTACCACACCGGGCAGCAGGCCATGAGAGAGCATTTCCCGGTCGGTTGTGCGCCTGAGCGGCTGCCCCTGCAGGCGGTAGCCCATACGGTTGCTCTGCGGACTCAGCTTCCACGGCGAGCGCCAGAAAGACTCCTGCGACACGCTGTCGAATTCGTGATACTCCGGCCCCGGCAGCGCGCGAATAATATTGCCTATCGGCAGCTGTTTAACGCCGCGCGAGGCGCTAAAGCGGCGGGACGATTTCCCAATCTTCACTTGATCGCCATCCTGCAACCGGCGCCCTTCGATTCCGCCGATACCGACTTTCAGATCGGTAGAGCGGGAACCTAAAACTTCAGGGACATCAATACCGCCCGCGACCGCCAGATAGCTGCGGATCCCATGCTGAGGATTTTTCAGCACCAGCCGCTGCCCGGCCTTCGCCTCCATTCGCCAGCCCAACCAGACCGGCGCGCCGTCGAGCGTCGCTTCACAGGCGGCGCCGGTCAACGCGAACCAGCAGTGGCGGGTAAACTGCACATCGATCTGACCCAGCGTAATTTCCAGCGCCGCCGCCTCCGGCGCATTGCCCACCAGCAGATTGGCAATGGTCATCGCCGGTTTATCCAGCGCGCCGCAGCGGCTAATCCCCCACTGGCGCTGGCCTTCCCGGCCGCCATCCTGTACCGAGGTATACATGCCGGCGCGGATAAATTTCAACATACCCCCTCCTTCTGCGGCACAAAGCGCACGCGATCGCCGGAACGCAGCAGCACCGGCTCTTCACGTTTTGGATCGAATAATGCCAGCGGCGTGCGCCCCAGTAGCTGCCAGCCGCCCGGCGTCGCCAGCGGATAAATACCGGTTTGCGATCCGCCGATGCCGACGGATCCCGCCGGTACCAGTACGCGCGGCTCGGCGCGACGCGGCATCGCCAGCTGCTCCGGCAGGCCGCCAAAATACGGAAACCCCGGCTGGAAACCCAGAAACCACACCATATACTCCACCGAAGAGTGCAGTTCGACCACCTGCTTTTCGCTCAAACCGCTATGGCGCGCGACGTCGCCAAGATCTGGTCCCGCCTCGCCGCCGTAGATAACCGGGATACTTATCTCACGGGATTCCGGCTCCAGCGCATCGCTCTCTTCCCACCAGCGCTGCAGCTTGTCAATCGCCTCCCACGCCATCTCCTGCGGACGACGCAGCACAACGGTGATGTTGTTCATCCCCGGGATCACTTCAACCACCTCTTCGCGATCGGTCAACCGCTGCGTCAGTCCCCAGATACGTTTTTGGCTCTCCAGGGTCACCGGAGGCTCAAGCTCCAGGACCACCGCCGTTTCACCTAACAGATAACAACGCGCTCGCTGCACTTTCTTCTCTCCCGTCAGGCAGGGTTAGGAATATCAATAAAGGTAACATCCAGATCGGTCGTTTCCGTCAGCCATTCGCTGAGGGCGCGAATGCCGCCCCGCTCGGTGGCGTGGTGGCCGGCGGCATAAAAATGCAGGCCCTGCTCGCGGGCAGAGTGAATAGTTTGTTCCGACACTTCGCCGGTGATAAAGGCGTCCACGCCAAAGCGCGCCGCGGCGTCGATAAAGCTCTGGCCGCCGCCGGTACACCAGGCGACGCGGCTGACGGTGTCCGGCCCGGTATCGCCGCACCACAGCGGCTTGCGCCCCAGTCGCGCTTCGATCCACGAGGCCAGTTCGAGGCCGGAAACCGGCATCGACAGCTCGCCCCACGGCACCAGCGGTTCGATTTCGCCGAGCACGTTAATCCCCAGCAGATGCGCCAGCTGCGCGTTATTGCCCAGCTCCGGATGGGCATCCAGCGGCAGGTGCCAACCATAGAGATTGATATCGTTGGCCAGCAGGGTTTTCAGGCGACGGCGCTTCATGCCGCGGATCACTGGCGATTCGTTTTTCCAGAAATAGCCGTGATGAACAATCACCGCATCCGCCTGCAGACGGACGGCCTCATCCAGCAGCGCCTGGCAGGCCGTCACTCCGGTGACGATCTTGTGCACCGTTTCGCGTCCTTCCACCTGCAGACCATTAGGGGCGAAGTCACTGATGGCCGCACTATTGAGCTTGTCGTTAATCAGTTGTTCCAGTTCGCTATTTTTCATCGCCACTCCAGCAGATAATCAGGTTATACAAAGGCATAACATAACCATATCCATTCGGGTCGTCGATAGTCCGCTACCGGCACTGACCATGACTTTTTAACGAATCCCGCAATTTGTCTATTCATCCCGCCGCGCATTAGTGTATATTTATGCACTAATAAAGCATATTAAATAATCAGAAAGCCCCTCAAGCCATGAATATGACTGATAAATCGCTATTCATGCAGAACGATCGACTTTCGCTTTACGCCAGGAAACACACTTCATATGCAGACAACATCATCGCAACCGCGGGCGATCTACTACGTCGTGGCGCTGCAAATCTGGGAGTATTTTAGCTTTTACGGCATGCGCGCCCTGCTGATCCTCTATCTCACCAATCAGCTCAAATATGACGATAACCATGCCTACGCCCTGTTCAGCGCCTACTGTTCGCTGGTCTATGTGACACCGATCCTCGGCGGCTATCTGGCCGATAAGCTGTTAGGCAACCGGATGGCGGTCATGCTCGGCGCGCTGCTGATGGCCATTGGCCATCTGGTGCTCGGGGCCAGCGAAACCGCTCCGCTTTTCCTGTACCTGTCGCTGGCGATCATCGTCTGCGGCTACGGGTTGTTTAAATCCAACGTCAGCTGTCTGCTGGGCGAGCTGTACGAACCCGCCGATCCGCGTCGCGATGGCGGCTTTTCGCTGATGTATGCCGCCGGCAATATCGGCTCGATTATCGCGCCGATCGCCTGCGGCTACGTACAGGAGGAGTATAGCTGGGCGATGGGCTTTGCCCTGGCGGCCATCGGCATGGTCGCGGGGCTGGTGATTTTCCTCTGCGGCAACCGTCATTTCCAGCATACCGCTGGCGTCAACCGCCAGGCGCTGTGCGCGCGCCGCTTCCTGCTGCCGAACTGGGGCTGGCTGCTGGTGTTGCTGGTTACCGCCCCGCTGCTGATTGCGGTACTGTTCTGGCAGGAGTGGTCGGTGTATGCCCTGATCGTGGCCACGGCCATTGGCCTCGCGGTACTGGCGCGGATCTACCTGCGCGCCGAAACCGATAAACAGCGCAAGGATCTGCGCCTGATCGTCGTCCTGACCGCCTTCAGCCTGCTGTTCTGGGCCTTCGCCCAACAGGGCGGGAGCTCCATCAGCCTGTATATTGACCGCTTCGTTAACCGCCATATCATGAGCTACGAAGTCCCTACCGCTATGTTCCAGTCAATCAACGCCTTCGCGGTGATGCTCTGCGGGATGGTGCTGGCGTGGCTGGTGAAAGAGAGCGTGAACGGCAATCGCACCGTGCGCATCTGGGGGAAATTTGCCCTCGGTCTGGGCCTGATGAGCGCCGGGTTCTGCATTTTGACCCTCAGCGCCCGCTGGTCGGCGGCCTATGGTCAGTCGTCCATGCCGCTGATGGTGCTGGGTCTGGCGGTGATGGGCTTTGCCGAACTGTTTATCGACCCGGTCGCGATGTCGCAGATCACCCGCATTGAGATCCCGGGTGTCACTGGGGTGCTGACCGGTATCTATATGCTGCTCTCAGGGGCCATCGCCAACTATCTGGCCGGCGTTATCGCCGACCAGACCTCGCAGGCGTCATTCGACGCCGCCGGAGCGGTGAACTACTCCATTGACGCCTACATTACCGTCTTCAGCCAGATCACCTGGGGCGCGCTGGCCTGCGTCGGCGTGGTGCTGGTCATCTGGCTGTATCATTCGCTGAAAGTCAGGACCCGCCGTCTGGCGGTGGAGTAATTCCTTTTCTGGCGGCCTCCCAGGCCGCCAGCGTCTCCTGCCGCGCCTGCTTGTGATCAACTATCGGGCGCGAATAGTCCAGCGTGATCCCTTGTTTATCCGCCCACGCCCACGGCTGATGCAGGGCCTTCTCCGGCACCTTTGCCAGCTCCGGCAGCCAGCGACGTATAAACACCCCCTGTTTATCAAACTTTTCGCCCTGGGTGGTGGGGTTAAATATGCGAAAATAGGGCGCGGCGTCGGTGCCCGTTGAAGCCGCCCACTGCCAGCCGCCGTTATTCGCCGCCAGGTCGCCATCAATCAGCTGGCTCATGAAATAGCGCTCGCCCGCCCGCCAGTCGAGGCGCAAATCTTTCGTCAGGAAGCTGGCGACAATCATGCGCAACCGGTTATGCATCCAGCCGGTGGCGTTCAGCTGGCGCATGGCGGCATCAACAATCGGAAAACCGGTCTCCCCGCGCTGCCAGGCCTGCAGGGCGGCCTCCTCTGCGCGCCAGGCGACCTTATCTGTCCAGGCAGTAAATGGCCGTCCTTTACAGAGCTTCGGATAGTAGACCATCAGATGGCGGTAAAACTCGCGCCAGATCAGCTCGTTAAGCCAGGTGGCGCCGGCTCCGCCGTCCAGCGCGGCGGGATGTTCCGTCAGCAGACGATGCAGGCACTGGCGGGGGGACAGCACGCCGATGGCCAGGCAGGGCGACAGGCGACTGGTCCCTTCCACGGCCGGGAAGTCGCGCTGCCCCTCGTAATCCGCCGCCGCTTGCTGACAAAACGCGCGCAGACGCGCCAGCGCCGTTTTTTCATCCGCGGCAAACAGCAGCCCGTCAAACGGCGTTTGCGGGTAGTTAAGCTCAGGCAGCGGCGGCGCCTGGCGGGCAGGCGCCTGGCGCGGCTTCGGGGCCGCCACGCACGCCGGCAGTCCGTCCCGCAGACGGCGAATAAACGCATTTTTAAACGGGGTGAAGACTTTATACATTTCGCCGCCACCGGTCAGTACGCTGCCGGGCGGCAACAGGACGCTGTCGTCGAAGCCCTGGCAAATCACGTCGCGCAAGGTGTTCTCAACGGCGGCATCGCGCTGGCGTTCATTGAATTCGTACTGATAGTTGTAGAACAGGTGACTGACCTGATGCTGCTGGCAAAAATCGGCCAGCCGTTCGACGCTGGCGGTAAAATCGTCCGCCTCTTCTACCCACAGCGGTATACCCCGTTCCGCCAGCGCGGCATGCAGACTCTGTAAATGGCTGGCGATAAAAGCGGCCTGCCGTGGCGCCAGGTGATGTTCACGCCACTGCCCCGGGGTGGCGATATACAGCGCCAGCACCTGCGCCTGCGGATCGCGGCAGGCGGCAGCCAGCGCCAGGTTATCGTGAATGCGTAAATCCGTGCGTAACCAGACCAGATGGGTGGCCATATCACTCCTTATTATCCGTCAGCAATACTCATCTTATGATCTAAGCCGGCAAAAATAGCGCGCTCCGGCAAAATACGCACCAGCCAATTCCAAGGCGGCGCATAAAAACGAGTGTAGACAAGCGGCGAAAAAAAACCGCCGGGGCAACCCGGCGGTCTTGTTATTTTCTTCGCAGCAGGAGGATTAATAGAAATCGTGAGCGGCTTTCTCCGCCTGCGCCATCCACACCGGCTGCTCGCTGGTTTTCGACCACACCCGGTGCAGCCAGCTGTAGTAGCGGGCGCGATCTTTCCAGAACAGCATCACCGGCAGCGCCGCGACGCCAGCCACGACGGCGAAAGCACGACGCAGCAAAATAATATGAGCAGGATAAGCTTTGTACAACGCCATCATTTCTCTCCCCTTTGTCAGGCCGGCAAGCAGCGCCGGTAAAATTAATCATGTTTGTCTGAGCAAAATAATACCGCTCTGCTTGTAATTTTACTACTCATCCGACCACTAAAAAGCACGTATTTATACTTAATTTACATTCGCCACGTAAATTAGTTACGAAAAAGTTAAATTAATACTAACCATCAGTTAATTTGTGCCTTTGTCATTTTTATACTTTTTTTACACCGCACCCGCGGATTTTTGCGAAATCTTTGCGCCGTAATTTCTATCCTCCAGGTAAATCGAAAACACACCCGGAGGTGGATTGTGACTGCAGGCGTACTCACTGGCGTTGGGCTGGTGTTCCTGTTACTGGCTTATCTGGTTTATGCCTTGATACATGCGGAGGCATTCTGATGGCTGCCCAGGGATTTTTATTATTAGCCAGCTATCTGCTGGTATTGCTGGTGCTGGCGCGCCCGCTGGGGATGTGTCTGGCAAGAATGGTGAATGACATCCCGCTTCCCGGCCTGGCCGGGGTCGAGCGCGTCCTGTGGCGCGTGGCCGGGATCCGCGCCGAAGAGATGGGCTGGCTGCAGTATTTGCTGGCGCTCCTGCTGTTTAACGCCCTCGGCGGCCTGGCGCTGTTTGCCCTGCTGATGCTCCAGGGCGTGCTGCCGTTTAACCCGCAGCACCTGCCGGGGCTGTCATGGGATCTGGCGCTCAATACCGCGATCAGCTTTGTCAGCAATACCAACTGGCAGGCTTACGCCGGCGAAAGCACCATGAGTTATCTCAGCCAGATGGTCGGCCTGACGGTGCAGAATTTCCTCTCCGCCGCCACCGGCATCGCCGTGGTCTTCGCCCTGACCCGCGCCTTCGCCCGGCAGAAAATGTCGACCCTCGGCAATGCCTGGGTCGATCTGACGCGCATTACCCTGTGGCTGCTGCTGCCGCTCTCTCTGCTGGTGGCCCTGTTCTTTATTCAGCAGGGCGTGCCGCAGAATCTGCAGGCCTACCAGCCCTTTACCACCCTCGAAGGGGTGCACCAGCTGCTGCCGATGGGGCCTGTCGCCTCACAGGAAGCGATTAAGCTGCTGGGCACTAACGGCGGCGGTTTCTTCAATGCCAACTCCGCCCATCCGTTTGAAAACCCGACCGCGCTGACCAATCTCGTGCAGATGCTGGCGATCTTCCTGATCCCGGCGGCGCTGTGCTTCGCCTTCGGCGAGGTGGTAAGCGATCGGCGTCAGGGACGCGCCATCCTGTGGGCAATGACGCTGATCTTTATCCTCTGCGTCGCCGTGGTGATGTGGGCGGAGACCCGCGGCAATCCGCATCTGCTGACGCTGGGTGCCGACAGCAGCCTGAATATGGAAGGTAAAGAGAGTCGCTTCGGTATTCTCGCCAGCAGTCTGTTCGCGGTGATCACCACCGCCGCCTCCTGCGGCGCGGTCAATGCCATGCATGACTCCTTCACCGCGCTGGGCGGCATGGTGCCGATGTGGCTGATGCAGATTGGCGAAGTGGTATTCGGCGGCGTCGGCTCGGGCCTGTACGGCATGCTGCTGTTCGTTATGCTGGCGGTATTTATCGCCGGGCTGATGGTCGGCCGCACCCCGGAGTACCTCGGGAAGAAAATCGATGTCCGGGAAATGAAAATGATCGCCCTCGCCATTCTGGTCACCCCGACGCTGGTGTTGCTCGGCACGGCGCTGGCGATGATGACCGACGCCGGCCGCGCCGGGATGTTCAACCCTGGACCGCACGGCTTTAGCGAAGTGCTGTACGCCGTCACCTCGGCGGCCAATAACAACGGCAGCGCCTTCGCTGGCCTGGGCGCGGCGACGCCGTTCTGGAACCTGCTGCTGGCGTTCTGCATGCTGGTCGGCCGCTTCGCCGTCATCATTCCGGTGATGGCCATCGCCGGCTCGCTGGTGGCGAAGAAAATTCAACCGGCCAGCCCCGGCACCCTGGCCACTCACGACGCCCTGTTTATCGGTTTACTGATCGGCACCGTGCTGCTGGTGGGCGCCCTGACCTTTATTCCTGCGCTGGCGCTTGGCCCGCTGGCTGAACACTTTTCCTTACTTTGAGCGATGCGGAGCACCCTGTTATGAGTCGCAAACAATTAGCCCTGCTGGAGCCGACGCTGGTGCGCCAGGCGCTGCTGGATGCCGTGAAAAAACTCAGCCCGATGGTGCAATGGCGCAATCCGGTGATGTTTATCGTCTGGGTGGGCAGTCTGTTAACTACCCTGCTGGCGATCGCCATGGCTGGCGGCGCCCTGACCGGTAGCGCCACCTTTACCGCCGCCGTCAGTATCTGGCTGTGGTTTACCGTGCTGTTCGCCAACTTTGCCGAAGCGATGGCGGAAGGCCGCAGCAAAGCCCAGGCCAACAGCCTGAAAGGGGTGAAAAAAACGGCCTTCGCCCGCAAACTGCGCGCCCCGCAGCATGACGCGCCGGTCGACCACGTGCCGGCGGAAGACCTGCGCAAAGGCGACGTGGTGCTGGTGGAAGCCGGGGATATTATCCCCTGCGATGGCGAAGTCATCGAAGGCGGCGCCTCGGTGGACGAAAGCGCCATTACCGGCGAGTCTGCCCCGGTGATCCGTGAATCCGGTGGCGATTTTGCCTCGGTGACCGGCGGGACACGCATTCTCTCCGACTGGCTGGTGATCCGCTGCAGCGTGAACCCGGGAGAAACCTTCCTCGACCGGATGATCGCCATGGTGGAAGGCGCCCAGCGCCGTAAAACGCCGAACGAGATCGCCCTGACGATCCTGCTGATCGCCCTGACGCTGGTGTTCCTGCTGGCCACCGCCACCATCTGGCCCTTCTCGGCGTGGAGCGGCAATGCGGTCAGCGTTACCGTACTGGTCGCCCTGCTGGTGTGCCTGATCCCGACCACCATCGGCGGGCTGCTATCGGCCATCGGCGTCGCCGGGATGAGCCGTATGCTCGGCGCCAACGTGATCGCCACCAGCGGCCGCGCGGTGGAAGCCGCTGGCGACGTCGATGTCCTGCTGCTGGATAAAACCGGGACCATTACCCTCGGCAACCGCCAGGCTTCCGCCTTCCTGCCGGCTCGCGGCGTGGAAGAGCGAACCCTCGCCGACGCCGCCCAGCTCTCCTCGCTGGCGGATGAAACCCCTGAGGGGCGCAGCATCGTGGTGCTGGCGAAACAGCGCTTTAATCTGCGCGAACGCGATCTGCAGTCGCTGCACGCCACCTTTGTCCCCTTTACCGCGCAAACGCGGATGAGCGGCATCAATATCGATCAGCGCATGATCCGCAAAGGGTCGGTGGACGCCATTCGCCGCCACGTGGAGGCCAACGGCGGCCACTTCCCTGCCGATGTCGATAAACAGGTGGAAGAGGTCGCCCGCCAGGGGGCCACGCCGCTGGTGGTCGCCGAAGGCGAAAAGGTGCTGGGGATTATTGCGCTCAAAGATATCGTCAAAGGCGGCATCAAAGAACGTTTCGCCCAGCTGCGCAAAATGGGCATTAAAACGGTGATGATCACCGGCGATAACCGCCTGACCGCCGCGGCGATCGCCGCCGAGGCCGGCGTCGATGATTTCCTCGCCGAAGCGACGCCGGAAGCCAAGCTGGCGCTGATCCGCCAGTATCAATCGGAAGGTCGGCTGGTGGCGATGACCGGCGACGGCACCAACGACGCGCCCGCGCTGGCTCAGGCCGACGTGGCGGTGGCCATGAACTCCGGCACCCAGGCGGCGAAGGAAGCGGGCAACATGGTCGACCTGGATTCCAACCCCACCAAGCTGATTGAGGTGGTCCATATCGGCAAACAGATGTTAATGACGCGCGGCTCGCTGACCACCTTCAGTATTGCCAACGACGTGGCGAAATATTTCGCCATTATTCCGGCGGCGTTTGCCGCGGTCTATCCTCAGCTGGCCATGCTGAACGTGATGGGCCTGCATTCGCCCTCATCGGCGATCCTCAGCGCCGTTATCTTCAACGCGCTGATCATCGTCTTCCTGATCCCGCTGGCCCTGAAAGGCGTCAGCTATCGCCCGCTCTCCGCCTCGGCGATGCTGCGCCGCAACCTGTGGATCTACGGCCTCGGCGGTCTGCTGGTGCCCTTTATCGGTATTAAAGCCATCGACCTGCTGCTGACCCTGAGCGGTCTGGTGTGAGGAACAAACTATGTCATTGATTCGTCCAGCACTTGTGCTATTTATTCTGTTAACGCTGCTCACCGGCGGCGTCTATCCTCTGCTAACCACCTGCCTGGGACAATGGTGGTTTAACTCACAGGCCAACGGCTCGCTGATCCGCCTGAACGGTGAAGTGCGCGGCTCGGCGCTGATTGGCCAGAACTTCACCGCCGCAGGCTATTTCCAGGGCCGCCCGTCGGCCACCGCGGAGACGGCGGATAATCCCATGGCCTCTGGCGGCAGCAACCTCGCCGCCAGCAACCCGGCGCTGGATAAAGCGGTGAGCGAGCGCGTGCAGGCCCTGCGCGCCGCCAACCCGGACGCCGACCCGCGGGTGCCGGTCGAACTGGTCACCACCTCGGCGAGCGGTCTCGATAACAACCTGACTCCGGCCGCCGCGCTGTGGCAGGGGCCCCGGGTGGCTCAAGCGCGCCAGCTGAGCGTTGAGCAGGTAACCCAGTTGGTGAATCAGGCCACACAAACCCCGCTGCTGAGCTTCCTTGGCCAGCCGGTGGTCAATATACTGCAACTCAATATGGCGCTGGATGCCCTGAAGGATAAGTAAATGAGTGACGAGCCGCTGCGCCCGGACCCTGACCGCCTGCTGCAGCACACCGCCGCCCCGCATCGCGGCAAACTGAAAGTGTTCTTTGGCGCCTGCGCCGGGGTGGGGAAAACCTGGGCGATGCTGGCGGAAGCGCAGCGGCTGCGCGCCCAGGGGCTGGATATTCTGATTGGCGTGGCGGAGACCCACGGCCGTAAAGAGACCGCCGCGATGCTGCAGGGCCTGAGCACCCTGCCGCCGCGGCGGCTTGCCCATCGCGGGCGGTACGTCTATGAGTTCGATCTCGACGCCGCCCTCGCCCGCCGTCCGGCGCTGATTCTGGTGGATGAGCTGGCGCACAGCAATGCGCCAGGCTCCCGCCATCCAAAGCGCTGGCAGGATGTGGATGAACTGCTGGAGGCCGGGATAGATGTTTTCACTACCGTTAACGTCCAGCATCTGGAAAGCCTGAATGACGTCGTCAGCGGGATCACCGGCGTGCAGGTGCGGGAGACGGTTCCCGATCCCTTCTTTGACGCCGCGGACGACGTGGTGCTGGTGGACCTCCCCCCTGACGATCTGCGCCAGCGGCTCAATGAGGGCAAAGTCTACATCGGCGGCCAGGCCGAGCGCGCTATCGAAAACTTTTTCCGCAAGGGCAATCTGATTGCGCTGCGCGAGCTGGCCCTGCGCCGCACCGCCGACCGCGTCGATGAGCAGATGCGCGCCTGGCGCGACCGCCAGGGCCAGGAGAAAGTCTGGCACACCCGCGATGCGATCCTGCTCTGTATCGGGCACAACACCGGCAGCGAAAAGCTGGTGCGCGCCGCCGCCCGGCTCGCCGCCCGCCTGGGCAGCGTCTGGCATGCGGTGTATGTCGAGACCCCTTCCCTGCACCGGCTGCCGGAAGGCCGGCGGCGGGCTATTCTCGCCGCGCTGCGTCTGGCCCAGGAGCTGGGGGCCGAAACCGCCACCCTCTCCGACCCGTCGGAAGAGAAAGCGGTCCTCCATTACGCCCGCGAACATAACCTCGGCAAAATCGTCATTGGCCGCCAAAGCAAGCGCCGCTGGTGGGATCGCAGCGGCTTCGCCGATCGTCTGGCTCGCCATGCGCCGGACCTCGATCTGGTGGTGATCGCCCTCGATGAGAAACCCTTCCCCCTTGCCGCACGCGCCAGCGACAGCCGTCCGGCGCTGGAGAAATGGCGCCTGCAGCTGCAGGGCTGCGCGGTGGCGGTGGCGCTATGCGCCATCATTACCCTGGTGGCCATGCAGTGGTTGATGGCCTTCGAAGCCGCCAACCTGGTGATGCTCTATCTGCTGGGGGTGGTGATCATCGCCCTGGTCTATGGCCGCTGGCCGTCGGTGCTGGCGACGGTGATCAACGTCATCAGCTTCGATCTCTTTTTTGTCGCCCCGCGCGGGACGCTGGCGGTGTCGGATGTCCAGTATCTGCTCACCTTCGGCGTGATGCTCACCGTGGGCCTGCTTATCGGCAACCTCACCGCCGGCGTACGCTACCAGGCGCGGGTGGCGCGCTACCGTGAACGCCGTACCCGCCATCTGTATGAGATGTCTAAAGCGCTGGCGGTGGGTCGTAGCCAGCAGGATATCGCCACCACCAGCGAGCGGTTTATCGCCTCCACCTTTCAGGCCCGCAGCCAGCTGCTGCTCCCGGACGCCCAGGGAAAACTGCTGCCCTTAACCCACCAGCCAGGGCTGACCCCGTGGGATGATGCCATCGCCCGCTGGAGCTTTGATAAGGGCCAACCTGCCGGCGCCGGCACCGATACCCTGCCCGGCGTGCCGTATCAGATCTTGCCCCTGAAGAGCGCCGCCCGCACCTGGGGACTACTGGTGGTGGAGCCGGAGAATCTGCGCCAGCTGATGATCCCGGAGCAGCAGCGGCTGCTGGAGACCTTTACCCTGCTGGTGGCCAGCGCCCTGGAGCGCCTCACCCTGACCGCCAGCGAAGAGCAGGCCCGGCTGACCAGCGAGCGGGAAAGCCTGCGTAACTCGCTGCTCGCCGCCCTGTCGCACGATCTGCGTACTCCGCTGACCGTGCTGTTTGGCCAGGCGGAAATTCTGACCCTCGATCTGGCCAGCGAAGGTTCAAAGCATGCTCCGCAGGCCAATGAAATTCGCCAGCATGTGCTCAACACCACCCGGCTGGTGAACAATCTGTTGGATATGGCGCGGATCCAGTCCGGCGGCTTTAATCTGCATAAGGAGTGGCTGACGCTGGAGGAAGTGGTCGGCAGCGCGCTGCGCATGCTCGAGCCAAGCCTCGGCGGCCAGCATATTCAGCTGGATTTACCCGATCCCCTCCAGCTGGTGCATGTCGACGGGCCGCTGTTCGAGCGGGTGCTGATCAACCTGCTGGAAAATGCCCATAAGTATGCCGGCGCCCGGGCGAGCATCGGCATTCGCGCCGAGGCGGACGCCCGGCAGCTGTCGCTGGAGGTATGGGATAACGGTCCTGGGATCCCGGCAGGCCAGGAACAGACTATCTTTGATAAATTCGCCCGCGGCAACAAAGAGTCGGCGATCCCTGGCGTCGGGCTGGGCCTTGCCATCTGTCAGGCCATCGTCGACGTCCACGGCGGGACCATCTCCGCCAGCAACCGGCCCGAGGGCGGCGCCTCATTCCGTGTTACACTGCCGGGAGAAACGCCCCCTGAACTGGAAGAGCTACCTGAGGAATTGTGATTAACGTTCTGATTATCGAAGACGAACACGCTATCCGACGCTTTCTGCGCACCGCGCTGGAAGCCGACGGCATGCGCGTATTTGAAGCGGAAACCCTGCAGCGTGGGCTGATTGAAGCCGCCACCCGTAAGCCCGACCTCGCGATCCTCGATCTCGGCCTGCCGGATGGTGACGGCATTGATTTTATTCGCGACCTGCGTCAGTGGAGCCAGATGCCGATTATCGTCCTGTCAGCGCGTAGCGAAGAGCATGACAAAATTGCCGCCCTGGATGCCGGCGCCGATGACTACTTAAGTAAACCCTTTGGCATCGGCGAGCTGCAGGCCCGTCTGCGCGTCGCGCTGCGTCGCCACGGCGCGGCGCAGGCCGATGAGCCGGTGGTGCGCTTCGCTGACCTGGAGGTCAATATCCCCGCCCGCCGCATCCTGCGCGGCAGCGAAGAGATCCACCTGACGCCTATCGAGTTTCGCCTGCTGGCGGCGCTGTTGAATAATCCCGGCAAAGTGCTTACCCAGCGCCAGCTGCTGAATCAGGTGTGGGGGCCTAACGCCGTGGAGCACAGCCACTATCTGCGGATCTATATGGGTCATCTGCGACAAAAGCTGGAGGCCGATCCGGCACGGCCGCAGCATTTGCTGACCGAGACCGGGATTGGCTATCGCTTTATGCCCTGAATCCCGCCTCTGCAGTACCAGAGGCTGGCGATTTTCAGCCCTTCAGAGAGCAGCAGAAAGCCTGCCAGGATCGCTACATGCCGGACCCCGGCAGCCTGAATCAGCCACAGGCCCAGCGATAGCGAAGGCTGCATAAACAGCAGCCTGAGCGGCGCCTGCCCCCAGGCCAGCCACAGCGCATAGCGGCTCTGGTGGAAAAAAAAGATCATCGATAGCGGGATGCTGATAATCAGCAGAACATTCAGCGGGTACAGCCAGACCGCCGCGGAGCCCCAGGTGTGCAGCAGCTGGAGATAAGCCAGCAGATCGTCGTAAAAAGGGAGGCGGCGGTGGGCAATATTCCACCATAAGAATTGCAGGACGAAAAAGAGATCCATCCACGCCCAGAACAAAAAAAGAGACTTCCGTTGTATTTTCATCGCTATCCTTGCGAAAAAAATCAGGCCCGCAAGGGGCCTGATGGTAATGCGTCGTTAAGCGTTCTTCAGCACTTCGCTGACAATCTCTACCGCTTCTTTTTCAATCAGCTTGCGATGCTCTTCGCCGAGGAAGCTTTCGCAGTAGATCTTGTAGGCGTCTTCAGTGCCTGACGGACGCGCCGCGAACCAGCCGTTGTCGGTCATCACCTTGAGGCCGCCAATCGCCGCCCCGTTGCCCGGCGCCGCGGTCAGACGGGCAGTGATCGGATCCCCCGCCAGGGTGTCAGCGCTGACCATTTCCGGAGAGAGCTTGGACAGCGCCGCTTTCTGCGCGGAGGTCGCGGAAGCCTGCAGACGGTTGTAGCTCGGCGCGCCGAAGCGTTCCGCCAGTTCGTTGTAATGCTCCTGCGGGTTTTTCCCGGTCACCGCGGTGATTTCCGCCGCCAGCAGGCACATGATGATGCCGTCTTTATCGGTGGACCACGGCGTGCCGTCGAAGCGCAGGAAGGAGGCCCCGGCGCTCTCTTCGCCGCCGAAGCCGAAGCTGCCGTCGAACAGGCCGTCGACAAACCACTTAAAGCCCACCGGCACTTCCACCAGCTTGCGGCCCAGATCGTTCACCACGCGGTCAATCATCGCGGAGGAGACCAGCGTTTTACCCACCGCCACCTCTTTGCCCCACTGCGGACGATGCTGGAACAGATAGTTGATCGCTACCGCCAGGTAGTGGTTCGGGTTCATCAACCCCGCCGGGGTCACAATCCCGTGGCGGTCGTAATCCGGGTCGTTAGCAAACGCCAGATCGAACTTATCGCGCAGCGCCAGCAGGCCGGCCATCGCACACTCTGAGGAGCAATCCATGCGGATGGCGCCGTCTTTATCGAGGTGCATAAAGCGGAAGGTCTGATCCACCTGATCGTTAACAATGGTCAGATTGAGCTTGTAGTGCTCGCCAATGCGTTTCCAGTATTCGATACCGGACCCGCCCAGCGGATCGACGCCCAGCGTCAGGCCGGCTTTCTGGATTGCGGCCATATCGACGATATCCGCCAGCCCCTCAATGAACGGCTGCACCAGATCCTGTTCTTTAACGTGGCCAGAAGCCAGCGCCGCGTCCAGAGAAATGCGTTTCACGCCCTGCAGGCCCGCGGCCAGCAGTTCGTTGGCGCGGTTTTCCACCACTTTGGTGACGTTGGTATCAGCCGGGCCGCCGTTTGGCGGATTGTACTTGATACCACCATCTTCCGGCGGGTTGTGTGACGGGGTGATCACAATGCCGTCCGCCAGCGGACCGCCTTTTTTGTTATGCACCAGAATCGCGTTGGAGACCGCCGGCGTCGGGGTGAAGCCGTTGTTTTCCTGCACGATCACGTCGACGCCGTTGGCGGTTAACACTTCCAGCACCGAAATAAACGCCGGCTCGGAGAGGGCGTGGGTATCTTTGCCGACATAGCACGGACCGGTGATCCCGTTTTTCGCACGATCTTCCGCAATGGCCTGGGCGATGGCCAGGATATGCGGTTCGTTGAAGTTGTGGCGCGCCGCGCTACCGCGATGGCCAGAGGTGCCGAATTTTACCGCATGCTCCGCATTACCGACTTCAGGCTTCAGCACGTAGTACTGAGCAGTCAGTTGGGCGACGTTAATCAAATCACTCTGTTGCGCAGGCTGCCCCGCACGTTTATCGATTGCCATTGCCTGATCCTTCTGGTGCAAATGTTAAAAAGCTAGATCGTGCCGCAAACCTTTTCAATCAGCTCCGCAGGGAACTGCATCGACTGCATGATGTGCTCAATCATGCTGCATTTACGGCCGGTATTGGTATTGGTGATCACCCACCACGGTGTACCAGGAACCTGTTTCGGTTTGGTCTGATTACCGCTTTTCAGCAGCGTACGCGCATCTTCCGCGAAGTAAACGCGCGTGCGGCCGTGCAGAGACTCGGTGGCCTCGGCAAATGCTTTACTGTCCAGGGAGTAGAGGGTCGTCAACACCAGCATAAAACGGTTCACCGCGCGCTTCTGCTCGGCGTATTCATCAGATAACAGCATCTCGCGCATGGCGCGGACTTTATCTTTCACCGGGTTAGCGGGTTTCACCTCAGCGACAGGCGCTGGCGCCAGCGTCGGCGCGGCTTTGCTGACCGGTGTAGCCGGTTGGGAAACGGCGGAAAATTTTAGCATACGCCGTAAAATGTCGGATGCGCTCTCGCCGATATGCAGAGTGTGGCTGGCAATATAGCGATAGAGTTCATCATCAACTTCAATTGTTTTCATCTTAATCCAGTGCGATATCTTTTCTGAATACAAATCGTTGGGATTATAAGTACAAATCCCAACCGCGGATAGCGTCAAACCAGGATGGCGGTAAAACTCAGAAAACTTCTGGGTCTTGCAGCCGGATGGCAGAATGTCCAACATAATACCCTAACCCGACGGAGCGAAAAAAAGAACTTTGCCATGAAATTAAATAGCCGAGCGCAATCTGCACAGAATCCGCACAACCACTCCCCGATCGTGCTGGTCCACGGTCTGTTTGGCAGCCTGGACAACCTGGGCATCCTCGCCCGCGACCTGATCGCCGACCATGATATTGTGCAAGTCGATATGCGCAACCACGGTTTGTCGCCGCGGTCGCCAGAGATGACCTACCCCGCCATGGCGCAGGATCTGCTTGATACGCTCGACGCGCACCAGATCGAGCGCGCCACCTTTATCGGCCATTCGATGGGCGGGAAAGCGGTAATGGCGCTTACCGCCCTGGCGCCTGAACGCATCAGCGGTCTGGTGGCGATCGATATCGCGCCGGTGGATTATCACGTTCGCCGCCATGATGAGATCTTCGCCGCTATCCGCGCCGTCAGCGAATCCGCCGCCAGCACCCGCCAGCAGGCGGCGCAGGTGATGCGCGAGCACCTGCAGGAAGAAGGCGTGATTCAGTTCCTGCTGAAATCATTCGTCGACGGCGACTGGCGCTTCAACGTGCCGGTGCTGTGGGACCAGTATCCGCATATCGTCGGCTGGGAAACCATCCCGGCCTGGCCGCACCCGACGCAGTTTATTCCCGGCGGCAACTCGCCCTATGTGACCGACGCCTACCGCGACGCGCTGCTGGCCCAGTTCCCGCAGGCCCGGGCCCACGTCATCGCCGGCGCCGGACACTGGGTCCATGCTGAGAAACCCGAGGCGGTGTTACGCGCCATCCGCCGCTATCTGACGAGCATCGCCGCCTGATTGGCTAAAATATGCCCGACCGCGCCGCAGAATGCCCGCGGTCGTTGGCGCAGCCGTTCGCCTGATGTATGATGGCGCGCTATCTGCGCCGGCTAGAGCCCGGCAGCTTGTTTCCCCGAAGTCACTCAGAATCATGGCAAAAGAACAAACGGACCGTACGACATTAGATTTGTTCGCAAACGAGCGTCGCCCGGGAAGACCGAAAACCAATCCGCTGTCGCGCGATGAACAACTGCGCATCAACAAACGTAACCAGCTGAAACGCGATAAGGTTCGCGGGCTGAAGCGCGTGGAGTTAAAACTCAACGCCGATGCGGTCGATGCGCTCAACGAGCTGGCGGAAGCGCGTAATATGAGCCGCAGCGATCTCATTGAAGAGATGCTGATGACCCAGTTAACCGCCCTGCGCAGCCAGGGAAAAGTCTAACTTTCCGCGAAAAACCCGCATTCATGTAGCAGAGTGTGCAGTCGGGCGTGATTGCTGTTTCCGCGCCCTTGCCTGTTCTGCTATGATTGCCGTTATCTATGGGCATTGCGTCCCTACCACATCATTTAAGTTTCAAGAGGTTATTTTACTCATGGCAATCATCGGCATCTTTTTTGGCAGCGACACCGGCAACACCGAAAATATTGCAAAAATGATTCAAAAGCAGCTTGGTAAAGATGTTGCTGATGTTCACGACATTGCCAAAAGCAGCAAAGAAGACCTGGAAGCCCACGACATCCTGCTGCTCGGTATCCCGACCTGGTACTACGGTGAAGCGCAGTGTGACTGGGATGACTTCTTCCCGACGCTGGAAGAGATCGACTTCAATGGCAAACTGGTGGCGCTGTTCGGCTGCGGCGACCAGGAAGATTACGCAGAATACTTCTGCGACGCGCTGGGCACCATCCGCGACATCATTGAGCCGCGCGGCGCGACCATCGTCGGTCACTGGCCAACGGCGGGGTATCATTTTGAGGCTTCCAAAGGCCTGGCGGATGACGACCACTTCGTCGGCCTCGCCATTGATGAAGACCGCCAGCCGGAGCTGACCAACGAGCGCGTTGAGAAATGGGTGAAGCAGGTTGCCGAAGAGCTGCACCTCGAAGAAATCAAAAACGCCTGATGATTAAGCGGCGCAATCATTGGGTTGCGTCGCATTAATAGACAAAAGCAATCAAACTAATAGCTACAAGTTTTTAACTTTTAATCACATATCTGTACAATGTCCTCTGATTCTACGAGGCACGTGACGCAGTTTGTAGCTGGTGCCTCGTTTTTGACAGCAAACCAGGCCTGATGCTTGCAGTTTTCATTTACCAGTGGCAGTTCTATAATGAGACGCATTACGTCGGGTTAATTTCTGTATGACTTCCGTTGAAGGAAGTAGATCGTTTAGCAACAGGACAGATTCCGCATGACTGACAACAATACCGCATTAAAGAAGGCTGGCCTGAAAGTCACACTTCCTCGACTAAAAATCCTTGAAGTGCTGCAGGAACCGGATAACCATCATGTCAGTGCGGAAGACTTATATAAACGCCTGATCGACATGGGCGAAGAGATCGGTCTGGCGACCGTTTACCGCGTCCTCAACCAGTTTGATGACGCCGGCATCGTGACTCGTCATAATTTCGAAGGCGGAAAATCCGTTTTCGAACTGACCCAGCAGCATCACCACGATCACCTGATCTGCCTCGACTGCGGCAAAGTGATCGAATTCAGCGACGACTCGATCGAATTACGCCAGCGTGAAATTGCCTCCCGCCACGGCATCCGCCTGACCAACCACAGTTTATATCTGTACGGTCACTGTGCGGAAGGGGATTGCCGCGAGGACGAACACGCCCACGACGCGGTGGAAAAATAATTCCCCGTTTCGCTGAGACTGAAAAGCCAACCTGCCGGTTGGCTTTTTTATGGGCGCCTCTGGCACCCTTCCCGCACACGCCCCTGGGGTGACTTTCCTCATCCCCGCTTTGTCCGGAGAGTTGATATGGAACTTCGCCAGCGGGGCGATCTCTGATCGGATCGGTCGTCGTCCGGTGCTGATGGGCATTACCGTGCTGGCCCTGCTCACCACCTGGCCGGTGATGCACTGGCTCACCGTCGCGCCCGATTTCACCCGTATGACGCTGGTCCTGCTATGGTTCTCGTTCTTCTTTGGCATGCATAACGGCGCGATGGTCGCGGCGCTTACCGAAGTGATGCCGGTACACGTCCGCACCGTGGGCTTTTCGCTGGCCTTTAGTCTCGCTACTGCCATTTTCGGCGACCTGACGCCAGCTATTTCCACCGCCCTGGTCGAGCTCACCGGCGATAAAAGCCCGCCGGGCTGGTGGCTAATGTGCGCCGCGCTGTGCGGATTCATTGCCACCGCGCTACTGTTCGTGCGGCTGAGCCGCGGCTATCAGCCGGCGGAGAGTCAGCGCAAAAAAACAAACGGGCGGAGATATGCCCCGCCCGTTTGCCGCTGTCGTCTGATTTAATGGGTCGTATTATTGCTGCGGATCTCCTTCCAGATCTGATCGCAGCGCGCTTTCACCGCCTGATCGTTGCCGGTGCGGGTGGCCTGAATACACTGTTGGTAATCCAGGACGCGAACGCTCTCCTGGTTGGCGAACTGCTGGTGCTGTTTATCCTTTTTCAGCACATTCAGTACGCTCTGGCAGGCTTCAATCTTGTCCGGATTCCCTTCCGCCGTATTAATACAGGCGCTATAGGCATCTTTCAGTTTGGTGTCTTCTTTCGGCGCCGGCGACGTGGTGCAGGCCACCAGGCCCGCTGCCATCATGGCAATAAGCAGCATTTTTTTCATTGTCGTTCTCCCAGAGGTGCGGCAGGCTCACGCCCGCCGCGCAGGCATCAGAAAATAGTGAACGGGGCGATAACCATGAACTTCACGTCGCGCTCATCCTGGAAGATGTTGCCGTAGCCGCCGCTCCAGCTCGGAATATCGGAATGGTTGTCGTATTGGGTAAAGTGCAGTTTGAACAGGGTGCCCTTCGCCCGCCCTTCCTGTACGGTATACATTGCATCCAGGCTATAGGCCGACTCTTTCAGGCGATAGTCAGGGTCATAGTACGCATCCGGAGAGGACATTCTTCCCGGCTTCGCATCCCAGGCGTAGACATAAGACGCGCCGAACGCCCAGCCCGGCATATCCCAGTTTTTCATGTCATACATCGCGCCAAAGAAGACCGCTTTTTCGCCATTGGCGTTAAAGTCGGAGCGGTTATCCCACCAGATATCGAGACGACCATTGGAAGAGGCGTAGGTCGGGGTCATACGCTGCAGGAAGTAGCCCTGCTGGCCATCAGCCTTCACCCAGGTTCCCTCGAGACGCAGATCCAGGACATCCGCCACCTTATAACCAAAGGTTAACGCCTGCAGCCATGCGGTGCCATCATAGATGTCGTTGACCCCGCCGTTGCTGACCTTATCGCGGGTGCCGTAGAACTGGTAGCTGGTGCTCAGCGGCGCGCCGGCGACGTCAAACTTGTAGCTGGCTTTAGCAAAGTACTGATCGATATAGCCCTGAGCCTGACCAAATGCCGCCTCCAGCACCAGGTCATTTTTGAAATCATATTTAGCACCGACGGAGTGGAGATAATCGACTTTGGTCTTCTTATCGTTCTGATAGAAATCGTCCATCTCGATATGCCATGGCGCTTTATACTCGTTCGTCCACATATAGGAGAAACTTAACGCGCCCGCCGTGCCATAGTCGAAGTTAGCCCCGGCCTCCGCCCCCTGATAGGTACCTGGCATAAAACTCCAGTGCGGGGCCAGCAGAGTCTGGCCGGTTGGCTGGATATAGCCCGCACGTGCCCACGCCGGACCATATTTGAATTTCGCTGCGGCTTTATACAGGCTGATGCCGCTCTTATCGCCGGAATAGTCTTCGTCATAGGCTTTGTTACGTGACGAGAAGGCAATTTCGTTCGGGTGGCCGCTATCGCCGTTCTCCGCCATTTCAATCGCGGTAAACGCGGCAATATCAAGGCCAAACATATCGGCGGCATAGCCGGACTGGAAGTCCAGGTTGGCGTTCCAGGTGGAGTGGGAAAGGTTGGTTTTGTATTTGTCGCCGTCGGTCACATCTTTACGGTCACGCTCACGCTGCCAGTAATAGATACCGCCGGTTAAGGTTGAATCATCGATAAAGCCTGCTGCGCTGGCCTGTGGAGCAACAACCCAGCCCGACATCGCGGTGACGGCGGCAATAGCCAGCGCCAGCGTACTACGTTTGCCACTAAACGTACGCATGTGCATATCCTCTTTGACGTTTTAAAAGGCGAAGACCAGCGGTCAATCGCTAAAAAATAAATAAAACTGCAAAATGTGGGGCGGTAAAAAAGACCGCGAAACCACTATAGATAGACTATTTTTCGTGACGCGAATTATCAATGTTTTTCGTGAGGCAAAGCTTAAGATTATGACAAAGCGCACATATTTTATGTCGTTTTGTTACAGTCTTATCTCTGATGATTTTGTTATGGAAGTCATTGCAAAATCAGGGAAAAACGCAATCATTGAAAGCGATTACATTGGTTTTTTGTATGTGACAGGAAACATCAGAAGCGCTATTTATTACCGCGCAGAAACAGAATTAATTCGCATCGCGAAAATGAAAAGTTTAATTAGCTGATTCTGAAACAAAAAAAGCGCCGCTGGGAGCGACGCTTTGACAGAAAAGAAATGTTATTCGCCCGCTTTCGCCCAGGTATCACGCAGCCCGACGGTGCGGTTGAACACCAGATTGGTTGCGGTTGCATAGCGGCTGTCGAGGCAGAAATAGCCTTCACGCTCAAACTGGTAAGCTTTACCGGCTTCGGCCTGCGCCAGGCTCGGCTCCGCGTACCCCTGTTTGATCACCAGCGATTCCGGGTTGATTACCGCGAGGAAATCGTCCGCCGCGCCCGGGTTTGGCACGCTGAACAGACGATCGTAGAGACGGATCTCTACCGGCAGCGCATGCGCCGCGCTTACCCAATGGATCACGCCTTTGACCTTGCGGCCGTCGGCCGGGTCTTTGCTCAGGGTGTCGGCATCGTAGGTGCAGAAGATGGTGGTAATATTGCCTTCGGCATCTTTCTCCACGCGTTCCGCTTTGATGACGTAGGCGTTGCGCAGACGCACTTCTTTACCCAGCACCAGACGCTTGTACTGTTTGTTGGCTTCTTCGCGGAAGTCCGCGCGATCGATCCAGATTTCGGCGCTGAACGGCACTTCACGACTGCCCATTTCCGGCTTGTTCGGATGGTTCGGCATCACCACCATTTCGCTTTCGCCCTGCGGATAGTTCTCGATAACCAGTTTCACCGGATCGATCACCGCCATCGCGCGCGGGGCGTTTTCGTTCAGATCTTCACGAATGCAGGACTCCAGCGACGCCATCTCGATGGTGTTGTCCTGCTTGGTCACGCCGATGCGCTTGCAGAACTCGCGGATGGATTCGGCGGTGTAGCCGCGACGACGCAGACCGGAGATGGTCGGCATACGCGGGTCGTCCCAGCCTTCCACGTGCTTCTCAGTCACCAGCTGGTTCAGCTTACGCTTGGACATCACGGTGTATTCGAGATTCAGGCGCGAGAATTCGTACTGACGCGGATGCACCGGGATGCTGATGTTGTCCAGCACCCAATCGTACAGGCGGCGGTTGTCCTGGAACTCCAGGGTACACAGCGAGTGGGTAATGCCTTCCAGCGCATCGCTGATGCAGTGGGTGAAGTCGTACATCGGGTAGATGCACCACTTGTTGCCAGTCTGATGATGCTCAGCGAACTTAATGCGGTACAGCACCGGATCGCGCATCACGATAAACGGCGACGCCATATCGATCTTCGCGCGCAAGCAGGCTTTGCCTTCTTCGAAGCCGCCGCTGCGCATTTTTTCAAACAGCGCCAGGTTCTCTTCCACGCTGCGGTCGCGATACGGGCTGTTTTTACCCGGCGCTTTCAGGGTGCCGCGGTATTCGCGAATTTCATCAGGAGAGAGTTCATCAACATAGGCCAGACCTTTGTTGATCAGCTCAACCGCATACTGATGCAGCTGATCGAAATAATCAGACGAGTAGCATACGTCCCCGGACCAGTGGAAACCTAACCACTGCACGTCGTTTTTAATCGACTCAACGTATTCGATATCTTCTTTCACCGGGTTGGTGTCATCGAAACGCAGGTTGCATTGGCCCTGATAATCCTGGGCGATGCCGAAGTTCAGGCAGATGGATTTTGCATGGCCAATGTGCAGATAACCGTTCGGCTCCGGCGGGAAGCGAGTGTGAACGGTGGTATGTTTACCGGTAGCCAGATCTTCATCAATAATCTGACGGATAAAGTTAGTCGGGCGGGCTTCTGCCTCACTCATCACGGGTTCCTCAAAGCGTAAACAACGTATAACGGCACATGATCTTACAAGCAGGGCGTAGTGACAACTATTAGTTACGTAAAATAGGTATCAGAAGAGGATTATGGGGCCGATTGCTGGAAAAAAAAGCGGCGAAGGTTTCCCTTCGCCGCTGAGGCAAAAACTCGACTCAGGAGCCTTACTTGCCTTTAATCTCATACAGCGGCGTCTGGCCAGCAACGACCTTACCGCTCGCCAGTATCACCAGCGCGCTGTAGTCATCGCTGTTGCTGCAGACGACCGGACTGATCATTGAGCGCGCGTTGGCGTTGAGGAAGTCCAGATCCATTTCCAGAATCGGCTCACCCGCCTTCACGTCCGTGCCCTCTTCAACCAGACGTTTGAAGCCCTTGCCTTCCAGCGCCACAGTGTCGATACCCATGTGAACGACGATTTCCGCACCGTTGTTGGTTTCGAGGCAGAACGCGTGGTTAGTGTTGAAAATTTTCACCACGGTACCTGCGGCCGGGGCCACCACGATGTTGCTGGTCGGTTTCACCGCGATCCCGTCGCCAACGGCTTTGCTGGCGAAGGCTTCGTCCGGCACCTGCTCGAGGGCCACCACGTCACCGGTAATCGGCGAAACCAGCGACTCAACGGTCTTCGCGTTCGCTACCGCCTGCGGTTTAGCCGCGGGCGCTGCGGTGGCGACGTTGCCAGCCGGTGCGGCTGTTTGCGCGCCTATCGGGGCTGCCGCTACCGGGCCGCGGGTAACCACTTTTTTCATCTCATCGCCGATAGACTCTGCTTTCGCACCGACGATAACCTGGATGGTTTGCTTATTCAGTTTCACCACCCCGGACGCGCCGAGACGTTTACAGGCGGCGTCGTTCACCTTCGCCGAATCGCCCACGGTCAGACGCAGACGGGTGATACAGGCGTCAATGGCTTTCAGGTTGTCCGTTCCGCCCACCGCGGCGATATAGCTGGTCGCCAGCTGGGTCAGCCCCTCTTCAGTGTTGCTGTTGGCTTCTTCCGTTACCACGTCAGCGGCTTTGTCTTCACGACCCGGCGTTTTCAGGTTGAACATGCGGATCACCGCGCTGAACAGCAGGAAGTAGACGAAGAAGAACACCACGCCCATCACCAGCAGCATCCAGACGTTTTTGCTGGCGGCCGGCAGGCTGTACATCAGCACGTAGTCAATTGCACCTGCGGAGAAGGAGAAGCCCGCATGGATCCCGAGCGCCGTTGCGATGAACAGGCTGATACCGGTCAGCACCGCATGCAGGAGGTACAGCAGCGGAGCCAGGAACATGAACAGGAATTCCAGCGGCTCGGTTACCCCGGTCAGGAACGCGGTGATGGCCACGGACAGCAGCATACCGCCGACCATCGGACGACGCGCTTTCGGCGCCGCCAGATACATCGCCAGCGCCGCACCCGGCAGACCAAACATCATGATTGGGAAGAAGCCGGACATGAACATCCCCGCGGTGCCGTCGCCGGCGTAGAAGCGGTTGATGTCGCCGTGGAACACAGCGCCAGCGGCGTTAGTGAACTCACCAATCTGGAACCAGGCGATGGTGTTCAGCACCTGATGCAGACCGGTTGGGATCAGCAGACGGTTGATGAAACCAAAGATACCGGAACCCAGCGCCCCTGCGGAGACGATCCATTCGCCGCCAGAGTGGATAGCGTGCTGCACCGGCGGCCAGACGTAGCCGAAGATCGCCGCGAGGATCAGACAGAAGAAGCCGGTGGCGATCGGCACGAAGCGTTTGCCGCCGAAGAAGCTCAGGAAGTCCGGCAGCTTGATGCCGGCCCAGCGGTTGTATACCGCCCCTGCCACCAGACCGGTAATGATACCGGCCAGCACGCCCATATTGATTTCCGGGTTGATGGTGACCATCGCTTTGGTCATCACGAAATACCCTACCGCACCGGCCAGCGCCGCAGAACCGGCGTTATCCTTGGACCAGCTTGATGCCACACCAATTGCGAAGATCAGCGCCAGATTATCGAAGATCGCCCCACCCGCTTGCGCGATGAAGGGTACATTCAACAGGTCTGGTTGCCCGAAACGCAGCAGCAATGCCGCGACCGGCAGCACTGCGATAGGGAGCTGCAACGCCCTACCCAGTCGCTGAAAGAAACCTAAAATATTCATCTTATTCCCCCTATGAGACCCCGATGAGGCTCATTTCAAAGCCACTTTTTTATTGTGTAACAAGGTCGGTTTTATCACTTACCGGCAAAGTGTGTGAAAAATTAATTCGTATCGCAAATTAAATGGGTATTTTTTGTGATAATTGTCACCAAATATCGTATTCCCTCCTCCCTTGCACTGGCTAACAACGAAAACTTATTTTATCATTCAAAAAATCAACACGGATTGACCCCGGTCGGCGCAGTTGCTGCAATACTCTCCTTAGAGTGCTGGCGCCAATCCGCCAGAATCTACTTTGACTATAGAGGTGAAGAATGAGACTGATTCCCCTGGTAACCGCTGAGCAGGTCGGTAAATGGGCTGCCCGCCATATCGTTAACCGCATTAATGCATTTAAACCAACCGCGGACCGTCCGTTCGTCCTGGGTCTGCCAACCGGTGGTACCCCGCTGACCGCCTACAAGGCGCTGGTTGAAATGCATAAAGCAGGCCAGGTTAGCTTCAAGCACGTCGTCACCTTTAACATGGATGAATACGTTGGCCTGCCGAAAGAGCATCCGGAAAGCTATCATAGCTTTATGCACCGTAATTTCTTTGACCACGTTGATATTCCGGCAGAAAATATCAACCTGCTGAATGGTAACGCGCCGGACATCGATGCGGAATGCCGTCGCTATGAAGAAAAAATTCGTTCCTACGGTAAAATCCACCTGTTCATGGGCGGCGTGGGCAACGATGGTCATATCGCGTTTAACGAACCGGCCTCTTCTCTGGCGTCCCGCACCCGTATTAAGACCCTGACCCATGAAACCCGCGTAGCGAACTCCCGCTTCTTCGACGGCGATGTGGATCTGGTGCCGAAATATGCGCTGACCGTCGGTGTGGGCACCCTGCTGGACGCAGAAGAAGTGATGATTCTGGTGCTGGGTCATCAGAAAGCGCTGGCGCTGCAGGCGGCGGTAGAAGGTAACGTCAACCACATGTGGACTATTACCTGTCTGCAGCTGCATCCGAAGGCGGTGATCGTCTGCGACGAACCGTCCACCATGGAGCTGAAAGTGAAGACGCTGAAATATTTCAACGAATTAGAAGCTGAAAATATTAAAGGTCTGTAATGTAGTCCTTCCCGCGCCCTGGCGCGGGATCATCTTTTTCTTTGTACGCACCATCATGTCGGCGGCAAACGAACGAACGCTGACCTGATGAGGCGTATATACCGGGGGTCGTAATGTATGCATTAACCCAGGGCCGGGTTTATACCGGTCATGAAATTCTCGATGACCATGCGGTTGTTATCGCTAATGGCTTTATCGAACGTCTTTGTCCGCTGGCAGATTTGCCGTCTGACATCGAGCAGCGCTCAGTCAACGGCGCAATAATCGCCCCCGGTTTTATCGACGTCCAGCTCAACGGCTGCGGCGGCGTGCAGTTTAACGACAGCCCAGAGGCGGTCACTGTCGAAACGCTGGAGATCATGCAGAAGGCCAACGAACGCTCAGGCTGCACCAGCTTCCTGCCGACGCTGATTACCTCCAGCGACGATCTGATGAAGCAAGGCGTGCGCGTGATGCGCGAATATCTGCAAAAACATCCGAACCAGGCGCTGGGCCTGCATCTCGAAGGGCCGTGGCTGAATATCGTTAAGAAAGGCACCCACAATCCGGACTACGTGCGTAAACCGGACGCGGCGCTGGTCGATTTCCTGTGCGACAACGCCGATGTGATCACCAAAGTGACCCTCGCCCCTGAGCGCGTTGAGCCAGAAGTGATCCGCAAACTGGTCGCCGCCGGGATCGTTGTCTCCGCGGGCCACTCCAACGCTACGCTGAAAGAGGCGAAAGTCGGCTTCCGCGCGGGCATTACCTTCGCCACCCACCTGTATAATGCGATGCCGTACATTACCGGCCGCGAACCGGGTCTTGCCGGGGCGATTTTTGACGAGCCGGATGTCTACTGCGGTATCATCGTCGACGGGATGCACGTCGATTACGCCAACGTGCGCAACGCCAAGCGCCTGAAAGGCGACAAGCTGTGCCTGGTCACCGACGCCACCGCGCCGGCGGGGGCGAATATTGACCAGTTCATTTTTGCCGGGAAAACAATATACTACCGCAATGGGCTGTGCGTAGATGAAAACGGCACCCTCAGCGGATCTTCGCTGACCATGATTGAAGGGGTGCGTAATCTGGTTGAGCATTGCGGCGTGGCACTGGACGAAGTATTGCGCATGGCGACGCTCTATCCTGCGCGCGCTATCGGCGTGGACAAGCAGCTCGGCAGCATTGCGCCGGGCATGGTCGCTAACCTGACCGCCTTTACACGCGATTATAAAATCACCAAGACCATCGTTAATGGTAACGAGGTCGTCACTGAGTAAGTAAAAGTATGACAGCAGGCGGACAAGCTCAAATTGGTAACGTTGACCTCGTAAAACAACTGAACAGCGCGGCCGTGTACCGCCTGATTGACCAGCATGGGCCCATCTCGCGCATTCAGATAGCCGAACAAAGCCAGCTTGCCCCTGCCAGCGTGACCAAAATCACGCGTCAGCTTATTGAGCGCGGCCTGATCAAAGAAGTCGATCAGCAGGCCTCCACCGGTGGCCGCCGCGCTATCTCTATCATCGCAGAAACTCGCAACTTCAACGCCATCGGCGTGCGGCTTGGCCGCTATGACGCCACTCTGACCCTGTATGATTTAAGCAGCAAGCCCCTGGAAGAGGAGCACTTCCCGCTGCCCGAGCGCACCCAGGAAACGCTGGAACACGCCCTGCTGAATATCATCGCCACCTTTATCGAAAACTGTCAGCGCAAAATTCGAGAGCTGATCGCTATCTCAGTGATCCTGCCGGGCCTCGTCGACCCGGAAAGCGGCGTGATCCGCTATATGCCGCACATTGCGGTGGAAAACTGGGGCCTGGTCGGGGCGCTGGAGAAACGCTTCAATGTTACCTGCTTTGTTGGCCACGATATCCGCAGCCTGGCGCTGGCCGAGCACTATTTTGGCGCAAGCCAGGATTGCGAAGACTCCATTCTGGTGCGCGTGCACCGCGGTACCGGGGCGGGGATTATCTCCAACGGGCGCATTTTTATCGGCCGCAACGGCAACGTCGGCGAAATTGGCCATATTCAGGTCGACCCGCTGGGCGAACGCTGCCACTGCGGCAACTTCGGCTGTCTGGAGACCGTCGCGGCCAATGCCGCCATTGAACAGCGGGTTCGCCACCTGCTGGAGCAGGGCTACCAGAGCCGTCTGACGCCGGATGACTGCACGATCAAAACTATCTGCAAAGCGGCCAACAAGGGCGATGCCCTGGCCTGCGAGGTGATTGAGTACGTGGGGCGCCACCTCGGGAAAACGATCGCCATCGCCATTAACCTGTTCAACCCACAAAAAATCGTCGTCGCCGGCGAAATAGTGGAAGCTGAAAAGGTCCTTCTTCCGGCCATCGAAGGCTGCATTAACGCCCAGGCGCTTAAGGCGTTTCGTAAGAACCTGCCGGTGGTGCGCTCCACCCTCGATCACCGCTCTGCAATCGGCGCCTTCGCGCTGGTCAAACGCGCCATGCTCAATGGCACGCTGCTGCAGCGTTTGCTTGAGAGCTAATCGCCCCTTTTCTGATAGCGCGTCACCTTGATACGGGCGGGCCTCGCCCGTCAGAGGTGTGAAACCTCATCGATGACGCGTATAGTTTCGTCTTTGTTAATGATTCTGGACCCACCATGACCATTCAAAACATAATTTGTGATATTGACGGCGTACTGATGCACGATAACGTCGCCGTTCCCGGCGCAGCCGAGTTTATCAAGCGCATCCTCGATAAAGGCATGCCGCTGGTAATGCTGACCAACTACCCGTCGCAAACCGGCCAGGATCTGGCGAACCGTTTCGCCACCGCTGGAATTGATGTTCCGGATAGCGCCTTTTACACCTCAGCGATGGCCACCGCCGATTTTCTGCGTCGCCAGGAAGGCAAAAAAGCCTACGTGGTGGGAGAAGGGGCGCTGATCCACGAGCTGTACAAAGCCGGCTTTACCATTACCGATGTGAACCCGGATTTTGTCATCGTCGGAGAAACTCGCTCCTTTAACTGGGAAATGATGCATAAGGCCGCCTTCTTCGTCGCCAACGGCGCCCGCTTCATTGCCACTAACCCGGATACGCACGGTCGCGGCTTCTACCCTGCCTGCGGCGCGTTGTGCGCCGGGATCGAGAAGATCTCCGGCCGTAAGCCGTTTTACGTCGGCAAACCCAGCCCGTGGATCATCCGTTCAGCACTGAATAAAATGCAGGCTCACTCCGAGCAGACGGTGATCGTCGGCGATAACCTGCGCACCGATATACTGGCCGGTTTCCAGGCGGGGCTGGAGACTATTTTGGTGCTCTCCGGCGTCTCCACCCTCGACGACATCGACAGCATGCCGTTCCGCCCGTCGTGGATTTACCCTTCCGTCGCGGAAATCGATATTTTCTGATGCCAACCACGTCGCAGGACGTGGTTTTTCATTTCTAGCGGCCATCAGAATTACCCCATCTAATAAAAACGGCCTATAAATACGAATTCCTCAATAAAGCCGTTCAAAAGATACTCTTTTTTCACTGTTCAACAATCACGGTTGCGTTTTTTCTTTTTCCGGCCGCAAAACCCTTGCGCCTGCTCCCCCTTTACGGCATTTTCTTAAGCACGCACTCAGGCTTCGCCACGAGACGAAGCCAGCACAACATCAAACACGACAGGGTAATGGAGAAGGCTATGTGTTCTATTTTTGGCGTACTGGATATTAAAACTGACGCAGGCGAGCTGCGTAAAAAGGCGCTGGAGCTTTCCCGCCTGATGCGCCACCGCGGTCCGGACTGGTCTGGCGTATATGCCAGCGACAAAGCGATTCTGGCGCACGAGCGCCTGTCGATTGTCGACGTCAACGCCGGGGCCCAGCCGCTGTACAACGCCGAAAAAACCCATGCGCTGGCCGTTAACGGCGAGATCTACAACCACCAGGCGCTGCGCGCGGAGTATGGCGATCGCTACCAGTTCCAGACCGGTTCCGACTGCGAAGTGATCCTCGCGCTGTATCAGGAAAAAGGCCCGGAGTTCCTCGACGATCTGCAGGGAATGTTCGCCTTCGCCCTGTACGACAGCGAAAAAGACGCGTACTTAATTGGCCGCGACCATATCGGCATTATCCCGCTGTATATGGGCCATGACGAACACGGCAACTTCTATGTCGCCTCCGAAATGAAAGCGCTGGTGCCAGTATGCCGCACCATTAAAGAGTTCCCGGCGGGCAGCTACCTGTGGAGCAAAGACGGCGAAATCCGCCAGTATTATCAGCGCGACTGGTTTGATTACGACGCGGTGAAAGACAACGTTACCGATAAGAACGAGCTGCGCCAGGCGCTGGAAGAGTCGGTGAAAAGCCACCTGATGTCCGACGTGCCTTACGGCGTGCTGCTCTCCGGCGGTCTTGATTCATCGGTCATCTCGGCTATCACCAAGAAATTCGCCGCCCGTCGCGTCGAAGATCAGGAGCGTAGCGAAGCCTGGTGGCCGCAGCTGCACTCTTTCGCGGTCGGTCTGGAAGGCTCTCCTGACCTGAAAGCGGCGCAGGAGGTGGCCAACCACCTCGGCACCGTGCACCACGAAATTCACTTTACCGTCCAGGAAGGGCTGGATGCCATCCGCGACGTTATCTATCACATCGAAACCTACGATGTGACCACTATTCGCGCCTCGACGCCGATGTACCTGATGTCGCGGAAAATTAAAGCCATGGGCATCAAAATGGTGCTTTCCGGCGAAGGTTCGGACGAAGTGTTCGGCGGCTACCTCTACTTCCATAAGGCGCCGAACGCCAAAGAACTGCACGAAGAGACGGTGCGTAAGCTGCAGGCGCTGCATATGTTTGACTGCGCCCGCGCCAACAAAGCGATGTCCGCCTGGGGCGTGGAGGCCCGCGTGCCGTTCCTCGACAAGAAGTTCCTCGACGTCGCGATGCGCATTAACCCGCAGGATAAGATGTGCGGCAACGGCAAAATGGAAAAACACATTCTGCGCGAATGCTTTGAATCCTACCTGCCGGCCAGCGTCGCCTGGCGCCAGAAGGAGCAGTTCTCTGACGGCGTCGGCTACAGCTGGATCGATACCCTGAAAGAAGTGGCCGCCAAACAGATCAGCGACCAGCAACTGGAAACCGCAAGCTTCCGCTTCCCGTACAACACGCCGACCTCCAAAGAAGGCTATTTGTACCGCGAGATCTTCGAAGAGCTGTTCCCGCTGCCGAGCGCGGCGGAGTGCGTCCCTGGCGGTCCGTCGGTGGCCTGCTCTTCAGCGAAAGCCATTGAGTGGGATGAAGCGTTCAAAACCATGAACGATCCATCAGGCCGCGCGGTCGGTGTCCACCAGTCGGCTTACAAATAAGCCCAGACGGGCGGTGAAACGCAAAACGGACCCTCCGGGGTCCGTTTTCTTTTTGCCGGATTTATACCGCTGAAAAACGATAAATAACCAATAATTGCCGAATATTCCAGCGAGCTGTTCGCAACCTAACCAAACAGTCACATTACAACGATTTTCCTTGAAAAAGAGGTTGACGCTCGCAGGCCCAATACGCATAATGCGCCCCGCAACGCCGATAAGGTTACGCGAAAAAAAGATGGCTACGTAGCTCAGCTGGTTAGAGCACATCACTCATAATGATGGGGTCACAGGTTCGAATCCCGTCGTAGCCACCAAATTCTGGACGTATCGATACGCATCGATAAATCCGCAAACAATTTGTTGGGGTATCGCCAAGCGGTAAGGCACCGGATTCTGATTCCGGCATTCCGAGGTTCGAATCCTCGTACCCCAGCCATTTCAATGCAAAAAAGCTCACTTCGGTGGGCTTTTTTGCTATTGGCGTCCTGACATGCTTACTCCGTACTGACTGCCGGGCAGGCGCTCTCCGCTACGCCCCTGCCCGGGAAGCCGGTTTTACAAGCCTAAGGCATACTTCAGCGCCTGACGCTTCAGCACCCCGGCGCGTTCAGCCGCCATCAGGCCAATATTACGCAGCATCCGCACCGGCGCCAGGTCATTGCTGAAACCGGCATAAAAGAGGTCCATCCCCGACTGCATGATAAAATTATCCGCTCGCCGCCGCGCCTGGTAGCGCTTCAGCACCGGCAGGCTGGCCCAGTCTTCGCCGCGGCCGCGCGCTTCCGCCAGGATCTCCAGCAGGGCATCGACATCACGATAGCCAAGATTAACCCCCTGCCCCGCCAGTGGATGAATGGTGTGCGCCGCATCGCCCACCAGCGCCAGGCCGGGCTGAACATACTGCAGCGCATGACGCCGGGTGAGCGGGAAGGCGCCGGCCGCCTGCGGCGTCACCCGTCCCAGCCGCGCCGGAAAGTGACTGGCGATCTCCTGCTGGAGCTGCGCCATGGTCATGCTCTGCAGCTGACGGATCCGCGCCGGGGCGTCGTACCAGACCAGCGAGGCCCAGTGGTCGAACAGCGGCAGGAAGGCGCGTGGGCCGCTGGGAGTAAACTGCTGCCAGGTGCTGTCGCCGGGATCGTCGGCGCATTCGACGCTGATCAGCATACAGGACTGCTGATATTGCCAGGCGTGCACGCCGATGCCGGCCATCTCCCGCACCTGGGAGTTAGCGCCGTCGGCGCCGATAACCAGCCGGGCGTGGATCGTCTCCCCCTCGCGCAAATGCAACGCCGTCTGCGTCTCGCCGCGCTGCATCGTTTTCAGTTCGCTACCGACGCGCAGGGTAACCGCCTCATGCGCCGCCAGCGCTTGCCACAGGCCCCATTGCAGAACCTTGTTCTCGACCATATAGCCCAGCTCCGGCAGCTTGAGCTCCGCGGCGTCGAAGGCGACGTGCGCGCTCTCCCACTCCCAGGTCTCCAGACGGCGATAAGCATGGACGCGCATCGCCCGTATGGCATCCCAGACGCCGAGACTCTTCAGCAGGCCAACCGAAGCCGCGCTGATCGCCGAGATCCGCACATCCGGGGCGGATGCCGGATCGAACGCCGGTGGCGCCACTTTCTCAAGCACCGTCACGGTAAATCCCTGTTGCGCCAGCCCTAACGCCAGGGCGCCGCCGACCATGCCGCCGCCCACGATGGCGACATCTGTTACGTGAATTGTCATGGCTATTATCCTTAAAGCAGAATCCGTTAAGTTTACCGGATTTTTCGCCCTCTTGCGGCGATAACGCTCGCACTGGTCAGGGGGCGACCAAAGCATTACAATACGCGCCCTGGAATGCGAAATTCACCCTGTATATATCCCCGCGTTTTGGATATCTATTACTGAGCATGAGCAAGTCAATGACAAAAAAACTCCATATTAAAACCTGGGGCTGTCAGATGAACGAGTATGATTCATCAAAGATGGCCGATCTGCTGGATGCGACACATGGGTATCAACTGACCGAAGTGGCGGAAGAAGCAGATGTGCTGTTGCTCAATACCTGCTCAATTCGTGAGAAGGCCCAGGAAAAAGTTTTCCATCAGCTTGGCCGTTGGAAGCTGCTGAAAGAGAAGAACCCGGACCTGATTATTGGCGTCGGCGGCTGCGTGGCTTCCCAGGAAGGCGACCATATTCGCCAGCGCGCGCACTATGTCGATATTATTTTCGGGCCGCAAACCCTGCACCGCCTGCCGGAGATGATTAACTCCGTGCGCGGCAACCGCAGTCCGGTAGTTGATATCAGCTTCCCGGAAATTGAAAAATTCGATCGCCTGCCAGAGCCGCGCGCCGAAGGGCCGACCGCCTTTGTCTCGATTATGGAAGGTTGCAATAAATACTGCACCTACTGCGTGGTGCCGTATACCCGCGGAGAAGAAGTTAGCCGTCCGTGCGACGATATCCTGTTTGAAATCGCCCAGCTGGCGGCGCAGGGCGTGCGTGAGGTCAATCTGCTGGGGCAGAACGTTAACGCCTGGCGCGGTGAGAATTACGACGGCACCACCGGCAGCTTTGCCGACCTGCTGCGCCTGGTCGCCGCCATCGACGGCATCGACCGCATTCGCTTCACCACCAGCCACCCGATCGAATTTACCGACGATATCATCGACGTTTATCGCGATACGCCGGAGCTGGTGAGTTTCCTGCACCTGCCGGTGCAGAGTGGCTCCGACCGTGTGCTGAACCTGATGGGACGCACCCATACCGCGCTGGAGTATAAAGCGATTATTCGCAAGCTGCGTGAAGCGCGCCCGGATATTCAGATAAGCTCCGACTTTATCGTCGGCTTCCCCGGCGAAACCACGGAAGATTTCGAAAAGACCATGAAGCTCATCGCCGACGTCAATTTCGATATGAGCTACAGCTTTATCTTCTCCGCTCGCCCGGGCACCCCGGCGGCCGATATGGTCGACGACGTGCCGGAGGCGGACAAAAAACAGCGTCTGTATATCCTGCAGGAACGCATTAACCAGCAGGCGATGGCCTGGAGCCGTCGCATGCTCGGCACGGTACAGCGCATCCTGGTGGAAGGCACCTCGCGTAAGAACATCATGGAGCTCTCCGGACGTACGGAGAATAACCGGGTGGTCAACTTCGAAGGTACCCCGGACCTCGTCGGTAAGTTTGTCGATGTCGAAATCGTCGATGTATATACCAACTCGCTGCGCGGTAAAATCGTGCGCACCGAAGCGGAGATGGGTCTGCGTATCGCTGAATCACCCGAATCAGTGATTGCCCGCACCCGTAAAGAGAACGATCTTGGCGTGGGAATTTACCAGCCATGATCCCTTCAGGCCTGTCGGTTCCGGCAGGCCTTGTAATTCCTCTCTCCGTCCCTATATCTACAGCAATGCTTGCGCCATTTTCCTGTGACGTAAATAATTTCCTGATTAGCCGGCCACGCGCCGCGTCCGGCCACCTGCGTAAAGAGGAATAGTTTGAACATAGACACTCGTGAGATTACCCTGGAGCCAGCGGATAACGCACGCCTGTTAGCCCTGTGCGGCCCGTTTGACGACAACATTAAACAGCTGGAGCGTCGGTTAGGCATTGAGATCAACCGCCGTGACAATCACTTTAAGCTGACCGGTCGCGCCCTGTGCGTGCACGCTGCCGCCGATATTCTGCGCAGCCTGTATGTCGACACAGCGCCAATGCGCGGTCAGATTCAGGATATTGAACCAGAGCAGATCCACCTGGCGATCAAGGAAGCGCGCGTACTGGAGCAGAGCGCCGAAAGCGTGCCTGAGTACGGTAAAGCCGTCAATATCAAGACCAAGCGTGGGGTAATCAAACCGCGTACGCCGAACCAGGCGCAGTACATCGCCAATATCCTCGATCACGACATCACTTTCGGCGTGGGTCCGGCGGGTACGGGTAAAACCTATCTGGCGGTGGCGGCGGCGGTCGATGCGCTGGAGCGCCAGGAGATCCGCCGTATTCTGCTGACCCGTCCGGCCGTCGAGGCAGGCGAAAAGCTCGGCTTCCTGCCCGGCGATCTGAGCCAGAAGGTCGACCCGTATCTGCGCCCGCTGTATGACGCGCTGTTTGAGATGCTCGGCTTTGAGAAAGTGGAGAAGCTGATTGAGCGTAACGTCATCGAAGTGGCCCCGCTGGCCTATATGCGCGGACGGACGCTGAATGACGCCTTTATCATTCTTGATGAAAGCCAGAACACCACCATCGAACAGATGAAGATGTTCCTGACCCGCATCGGCTTTAACTCCAAGGCGGTGATCACCGGCGACATCACGCAGATTGACCTGCCACGCAGCACCAAATCCGGTCTGCGCCATGCCATCGAAGTACTGGCGGAAGTCGATGAGATCAGCTTTAACTTCTTCCATAGCGAAGACGTGGTGCGCCATCCGGTGGTCGCCCGCATCGTGAACGCCTATGAGGCATGGGAAGCCGCAGACCAGAAACGTAAAGCAGAGCTGGCCGCCGAGCGCAAACGCGAAGCCCAGGAACAGGAGCAAAAATGAGTCAGGTGATCCTCGATTTACAGCTGGCCTGCGAAGAGACCAGCGGCCTGCCGGACGAAGCCCTTTTTCAACGCTGGGTCGACGCCGTCATTCCGCCGTTTCAGGAGGAGTCAGAGTTAACGATTCGTCTGGTCGACGTTGCAGAAAGCCATGAGCTGAACCTGACCTATCGCGGCAAGGATAAGCCGACCAACGTCCTCTCCTTCCCGTTTGAAGCGCCGCCGGGAATTGAAATGCCGCTGCTCGGCGATCTGATCATCTGCCGTCAGGTGGTAGAGCAGGAAGCCAGCGAGCAAGGTAAGCCGCTGGAGGCGCACTGGGCGCATATGGTGGTGCACGGTAGCCTGCATCTGCTGGGCTACGATCATATCGAAGACGACGAAGCGGAAGAGATGGAAGGCCTTGAAACAGAGATAATGCTTGCTCTGGGCTATGAGGACCCGTACATTTCCGAGAAGATTGCGGAATAGCGCCCAGCCGGATGGCGGTGCTTGCGCCTCATCCGGCCGCTGTTTCTGCGTTTTACCTGCCAGAAAGTCAGGCAACCCATGCCGTCCGGCGCTGAGTTTACGCGCGACGAGCGACAGTTAAATCAACATGAGAACCCAAACGACGCCATGAGCGACGACAATTCACACAGTAGTGACACAGTAAACAGCAAAAAGGGATTTTTCTCCCTGTTACTCAGCCAGCTTTTTCACGGGGAACCGAAAAACCGCGATGAACTGCTGGCGCTGATCCGTGATTCCGGGCAAAACGACCTTATCGATGAAGATACGCGTGACATGCTCGAAGGGGTAATGGATATCGCCGACCAGCGGGTCCGCGACATTATGATCCCCCGTTCACAAATGATAACCCTGAAACGCAACCAGACGCTGGACGAGTGCCTGGATGTCATCATCGAATCCGCCCACTCGCGTTTCCCGGTCATCAGTGAAGATAAAGATCACATCGAAGGGATTCTGATGGCCAAGGATCTGCTGCCGTTTATGCGCAGCGACGCCGAAGCCTTCAGCATGGAAAAAGTGTTACGGCCGGCGGTTGTCGTCCCGGAAAGCAAGCGGGTCGACCGCATGCTGAAAGAGTTTCGCTCACAGCGCTATCATATGGCGATCGTTATTGACGAATTCGGCGGCGTCTCTGGCCTGGTGACCATCGAGGATATCCTTGAGCTCATCGTCGGGGAAATTGAAGACGAGTACGACGAAGAAGAAGATATCGATTTCCGCCAGCTGAGCCGCCACACCTGGACGGTGCGCGCCCTGGCCTCCATCGAAGACTTCAACGACGCCTTCGACACGCACTTTAGCGATGAAGAAGTGGATACCATTGGCGGGCTGGTGATGCAGGCCTTCGGCCATCTGCCGGCCCGCGGCGAATCTATCGACATTGATGGTTACCAATTCAAGGTAGCAATGGCAGATAGTCGTCGTATCATTCAGGTGCATGTAAAGCTGCCCGATGACGCTCCCCAGCCGAAGCTGGAAGAGTAAGCGGTAGCGCTGAAATGGCCAGCCGGGAGACCGCGAGTCATACACGGTTGTAGGTGCCCCGCGTCCGGCTGGCAAAAAGAATAGCCTGTAGCAGCAGGCGTTAATTAACGGGACGATTAACCTAAATGGTATTTGCCTCTCTTCTTGAACGCCAGCGCATACGTCTGTTGCTGGCGCTGTTGTTTGGAGCCAGCGGAACGCTGGCTTTTTCACCTTATGTCTTCTGGCCAGCGGCTATCGTTTCGCTGATCGGTCTGCAGGCGTTAACCCTCAACCGACGCCCGCTGCAAAGCGCCGGGATCGGCTATTTCTGGGGACTCGGGCTGTTCGGCACGGGTATCAACTGGGTCTATGTCAGCATCGCTCAGTTTGGCGGAATGCCCGGCCCGGTTAACGTCTTCCTCGTCGTTCTGCTGGCGGCCTATCTCTCGCTCTACACCGGCCTGTTTGCCGGCCTGCTCGCCCGTCTGTGGCCTAAAACTAACTGGATACGGATGGCTATCGCTGCCCCTGTCGTCTGGCAAATCACCGAGTTCCTGCGCGGCTGGGTGCTGACCGGCTTTCCGTGGCTACAGTTCGGCTACAGCCAGATTGACGGCCCGCTGAAAGGCCTCGCGCCGGTGATGGGCGTCGAGGCGATTAACTTCCTGCTGATGGTAGTCAGCGGCCTGCTGGCCCTGGCCCTCGTCCAGCGCAACTGGAAGCCGCTGGCGATTGCCGCGCTGCTGTTCGCCCTGCCGTTCCCGCTGCGCTATATCCAGTGGTATCAGCTGCTGCCGGCGCGCGCGACCCAGGTCTCGCTGGTGCAAGGCGATATCCCACAGGCCATGAAATGGGACGAAAAGCAGCTGGTCAATACCCTGAAAACCTACCTGGCGCTGACCCAGCCGCATATCGGCCACTCGCAGCTGATTATCTGGCCTGAATCGGCCATCCCGGATCTGGAGATCAACCAGCAGCAGTTCCTCAGCATGATGGACGATCTGCTGCGCGCAAAAGACAGCTCGCTGATCACCGGCATTGTCGATGCGCGTCTCAACAAGCAGAACCGTTACGATACCTACAACACCATCATTACTCTCGGCAAAGATAACCCGTACCGCTACGACTCGACCAACCGCTACAACAAGAACCATCTGGTGCCGTTCGGCGAGTTTGTACCGCTGGAGTCGATTCTACGCCCGCTGGCGCCGTTCTTTGCCCTGCCGATGTCCTCCTTCAGCCGCGGCCCCTACGTGCAGCCGCAGCTGATGGCGCATAACCTGAAGCTGACCGCGGCCATCTGCTACGAGATCATCCTCGGGGAACAGGTGCGGGATAACTTCCGGCCGGACACCGACTTCCTGCTGACCATCTCGAACGACGCCTGGTTCGGCAAGTCCATCGGCCCGTGGCAACACTTCCAGATGGCGCGAATGCGGGCCCTGGAGCTGGCCCGCCCGCTGCTGCGCAGCACCAACAACGGCATTACTGCGGTGATCGGCCCGCGCGGCGAGATCCAGAAGATGATCCCGCAGTTTACCCGCGAGGTGTTGACCACCACCGTGACCCCCACCAGCGGCTTAACCCCTTACGCCCGCACCGGCAACTGGCCGCTATGGGCGCTGACGGCGCTGTTTGGTTTCGCCGCGCTGCTGATGAGCCTGCGCCAGCGTCGCCGATAAGTTTCTCCGCCGGCGACGCCCGTCGCCGGCTTTTTCTTCCCATCATCTGCCACTCTGGCACAGTCATTGCTTTATTTAACCTGGTAGCGGCATCGTCCGACCCAGTGCAACCGGGTTGCACCAGAAACGATCGGTGGTCGCGCTATTTTGGTGCAATGGAAGATATTTGCCTCCGATTGGTGCGGAGCGCTTCGCAAAAATAAACAATAAAGCAGCAAAATCTTTACATTAAGCCAAACTAAATGCTAACAAACACATACAAATGCGGCACGTGGATGCGTGCCCCCAATAACAACACACACAATCACAATGGGTATCAATAGCGTCGCTGACGCTGCGGATAAGGAGTTGGATATGCAATTACGTAAACTGGCCACGGCAATGCTGGTAATGGGAATGACCGCTGGTCTGGCGCAGGCGGAAGATGCTGCCCCGGCGGCTGGCCAGAACACCCTGGATAAGATCGCCAAAAACGGGGTTATCGTTGTCGGCCATCGTGAATCTTCGGTCCCGTTCTCTTACTACGATAACCAGCAGAAGGTTGTGGGCTACTCTCAGGATTATTCCAACGCCATCGTCGATGCCATCAAGAAAAAACTGAACAAACCCGATCTGCAGGTCAAACTGATCCCGGTCACCTCGCAGAACCGTATCCCGTTGCTGCAGAATGGCACCTTTGATTTCGAGTGCGGCTCAACCACCAACAACCTTGAGCGCCAGAAACAGGCGGCCTTCTCCGATACCATCTTCGTGGTCGGTACCCGTCTGCTGGTGAAGAAAGGCGGTCCGATCAAAGATTTCCCGGACCTGAAGGATAAAGCGGTCGTCGTCACCTCCGGAACCACCTCAGAGATCCTGCTGCATAAGCTGAACGATGAGAAAAAAATGAATATGCGCATTATCAGCGCCAAAGATCATGGCGACTCTTTCCGCACCCTGGAGAGCGGACGCGCCGTGGCCTTTATGATGGATGATGCCCTGCTGGCTGGCGAACGCGCCAAGGCGAAGAAACCGGATAACTGGGAAATCGTCGGCACCCCGCAGTCGAAGGAAGCCTATGGCTGCATGCTGCGGAAGGACGATCCGACGTTCAAGGCGCTGGTTGATGAAACCGTCGCCCAGGCTCAGACCTCTGGCGAAGCGGAGAAGTGGTTTGACAAATGGTTCAAAAACCCTATTCCGCCAAAAAATCTTAACCTCAACTTCGAGCTGTCGGACGACATGAAAGCGCTGTTCAAATCACCTAACGACAAAGCACTGAACTAATTATAACAACCAGGGGCGGGATATCCTGCCCTCCCGATGATTGTCACAGCACGGACAGACTATACGGCGGCTGGTCGTTCCCCAGCCGCCGCGAATACCGAAACAAGCTGGACAACCGTCTTCGAGGGTAGCAATGGCTACCCTTTTTTTTCCAGGAGTCATGTATGTCAATAGACTGGAACTGGGGGATATTCCTGCAACAGGCCCCCTTCGGCAACACTACCTACCTGGGCTGGCTGTGGAGCGGTTTTCAAATCACCGTCGCCCTCTCCATCTCGGCCTGGATCATCGCTTTTCTCGTCGGCTCACTGTTCGGCATTTTACGCACGGTACCCAATCGCTTCCTCTCGGGCATTGGCACCTGCTATGTCGAACTGTTTCGCAACGTGCCGCTGATCGTGCAGTTCTTTACCTGGTACCTGGTGGTGCCGGAGTTCCTGCCGGAAAATATCGGCATGTGGTTTAAATCGGAGCTGGACCCAAACATTCAATTCTTTGTCTCCTCCATGCTGTGCCTGGGGCTGTTTACCGCCGCTCGCGTCTGCGAGCAGGTACGCGCCGCCATCCAGTCGCTGCCGCGCGGGCAGAAGAACGCCGGCCTGGCGATGGGCCTGACCCTGCCGCAAACCTACCGCTACGTGCTACTGCCGAACGCCTACCGCGTTATTGTGCCGCCGATGACCTCGGAGATGATGAACCTGGTAAAAAACTCGGCCATCGCCTCCACCATCGGTCTGGCCGATATGGCCGCGCAGGCGGGCAAACTGCTGGACTACTCCGCTCATGCCTGGGAGTCTTTTACCGCCATCACCCTGGCCTATGTTTTCATCAACGCGGTGATTATGCTGATTATGTATGTGGTCGAGCGTAAGGTTCGCCTGCCTGGCAATATGGGAGGCAAATAATGTACGATTTTGACTGGAGTTCGATCGTTCCCTCCATGCCCTATCTGCTGGCAGGGCTGGTGATCACCCTGAAGATTACGGTGATCGCCATCGTGGTCGGCATCGTCTGGGGCACCCTGCTGGCGGTTATGCGCCTGTCCAGCTTTCTGCCGCTGGCCTGGTTTGCTAAATCCTACGTCAACGTATTCCGCTCAATCCCACTGGTGATGGTCCTGCTGTGGTTCTACCTGATTGTCCCGGGCTTCCTGCAGAACGTGCTGGGACTGTCGCCGAAAACGGATATTCGCCTGATCTCGGCGATGGTGGCGTTTTCGATGTTCGAAGCCGCCTACTATTCAGAGATTATCCGCGCCGGCATTCAGAGCATCTCCCGCGGCCAGTCCAGCGCCGCGCTGGCGTTGGGGATGACCCACTGGCAGTCAATGCGGCTGGTGATCCTGCCGCAGGCCTTCCGCGCCATGGTGCCGCTGCTGCTAACCCAGGGGATCGTCCTGTTCCAGGATACCTCGCTGGTGTATGTATTGAGTCTCGCCGACTTCTTCCGTACCGCCTCCACTATTGGCGAGCGTGACGGAACCCAGGTCGAAATGATCCTGTTCGCGGGCGGCGTCTATTTTGTGATTAGCCTCAGCGCCTCGCTGTTGGTCAGCTGGTTGAAGAAAAGGACTGTGTAATGATTACCCTGAAAAACGTTTCAAAATGGTATGGTCACTTTCAGGTGCTGACCGATTGCTCCACGGAAGTGAAAAAAGGCGAAGTCGTGGTGGTCTGCGGGCCGTCAGGCTCCGGTAAATCCACGCTGATTAAGACTGTGAACGGCCTTGAGCCGGTACAGCAGGGGCAGATTATTGTCGATGGCACCGTGGTTAACGATAAAAAGACCAACCTGGCTAAACTGCGCTCGCACGTCGGCATGGTGTTTCAGCATTTTGAACTGTTCCCGCATCTGTCGATTATCGACAACCTGACGCTGGCGCAGGTCAAAGTGCTTAACCGCGATAAAGCCTCAGCGCGCAAGAAAGGCCTCAAGTTGCTGGAGCGCGTTGGCCTGGCGGCGCATGCGGAAAAATACCCGGCGCAGCTCTCCGGCGGCCAGCAGCAGCGCGTGGCCATTGCCCGAGCCCTGTGTATGGACCCGATCGCCATGCTGTTTGATGAGCCCACCTCAGCGCTTGACCCGGAGATGATTAACGAGGTGCTGGACGTTATGGTCGAACTGGCCAACGAGGGGATGACCATGATGGTCGTGACCCATGAGATGGGCTTTGCCCGCAAGGTGGCGAACCGGGTGATCTTTATGGATGAAGGGAAGATTGTCGAGGATGCCGATAAAGAGGCCTTCTTTGCCAATCCGCAATCCGAGCGTGCCAAAGATTTCCTCGCCAAAATACTTCATTAATGTTTTTTCTCTGCGCATACCGCCCGGTATGCGCAGTTAATCTTTTCCGCCATATTATTCGCCAATGTTATTTATGCGGCAGATTATCGCTACTATCATTTACGTACCCAATAAACCTCGCCGATAAAAGCTGAACTTATTTATTAAATCGATCAATTCATAAAGAATTCAATAATGAATTCGTGGACCGGCATTGCCACCGCCGCTAGCATATAACGCCTCGTAACAGGTTCGTCGCATGATTATTTTATTAATTGAATATAATATTCTTGCCTGACCTCGCCTGCGCCGAAATAAAGGCCATCGATATTCTCTGCCGCTCGCAGAATAATGGATGCGCCACCAAACCAATGAAACAAATGGATATTGCTTCATGTTAATTCGATCTCGCACGCTCACCGGGCTGCTGTTTATCACGCTGGCGGGCACCTCAGCCGCCGGGGCCGCGCCATTGGCCTCTTCTACTCACCAGACGGAGCAGGATAAAGCCCGCCAGGAGGCGCTGGCGCCGCAGCAACAGGATTTTCAGTCTTCACAACAGCGCGTGGCGCCGCAGGGGATCCCTTTTCCTGAGGAAACGCATTGCAAATTGATCAACCGGGTCGATATCGACTCCGATAACCAGGCGCTCACCCGGAAATTACTGGCGAAAACCGCACGGCAGGCGCAGGGACGCTGTCTGGGTAGCGAAGGCATTCGCCTGCTGGCCTATACCTTGCAAAATGAGCTGATCGCGCAAGGCTACATCACCTCGCTGATTGATGTGCCCTCCCAGTCGCTGGAGCACGGCATACTCAGGTTCACGCTGCACTATGGCAAAGTGGGCGCTATCGACTATGCCGACGGCTCGGACACCACCCGCCTGTGGAATTCCCTACCCACCTCTTCCGGTACTATCCTGCGCTTAAGCGACCTTGAGCAAGGGATGGCCAACCTGCAGCGTCTGCCCGGCGCCACCGCGCACATGAAACTGTTGCCGGGCCAACACGAGGGAGAAAGCGATATCCAGATCGCCCGCAGCCTGGCGAAAAAATGGCAGCTTGGCGCCTGGCTTGACGACGCCGGCAGCAAAGCCAGCGGACGCTACCAGGCCGGCGGGGCCCTCTATCTCTATGACCTGACCACCCTCAACGATATCCTGTACCTTTCCGGCGGGGGCGATATTGAATTCAATCAGCATAACGACGGCAACCACAACGGCAGCCTGTATTACTCCATTCCCTTTGGCTACTGGACACTAAGCGCCTACGGGGCATACAGCCAGTATCGTCAGCAGTTTAACGGCAACTGGTCGACGATGGATTATAAGAGTAAAAATCGCTACTACAGCGCCACGCTGAGTCGTCTGCTCTCCCACACCCGGCAGCAAAAAACCACCGCTGACCTGCGGATCGCCAAGAGCACCTCGCATTATTACTTCGGCGGCAGTGAGCTACTGGTGATGCGCAAGCAGAACCCCTCATGGGAATTCACCCTCAACCACCAGCACTACTTTAACAAAAAGATTGTTGATGCCAGCATCGGCATCCAGCGCAGCCTGCCGTGGCTCAGCTCGACAGCAACGCCGGAAGAGCAGGCCGGGCTGTATAGCCCGCTGTCGCGGATTGTGCATGGTAATCTGCAGGCAATGATGAAATTTGACGCCACCGGCGACAAATTTACCTGGGCTCCCCGCCTCAGCGCCCAGTTCAGCCCGGACAAACTCGCTTCCGATAATAAATTCAATATTGGTAGTCGCTGGAGCGTGCGCGGTTTTGACGGTGAAAACAGCCTGTCCGGCAATCAGGGATGGTACTGGCGCAACGATTTTATCTGGGATCTGGCCACCCACGAGCGGCAATTCTATTTGGGCGCGGATATAGGCCGTCTTATCGGCGCCGATCTATATCAAAAAGGCAAAGTGCTCTCCGGCGCCGTCAGCGGGCTGCGCGGTCAGCTATGGTCAACGCAGTACGATCTGTTTATTAGTACCCCGCTGAGTAAACCGGATAAGTTTCATAGCGACGCCCTGAATATGGGCTTTTCATTACAGTGGAGGTATTAATTCGCACATTATTGACTCGTCATATTTACATTATTTATTAATCATTATTTAAAGGAATAAAGAAAATGTTTAAGTTTAAGGCTTCTTATGTCGCACTGGCGGCAGTATTAACCTCGTCGGTAGTTTATGCCGACCCCACAAGCTATACGCACTCTTCCGGCGCCACGGTTATCGATATTGAAAAGCCGAACGCCGCCGGTGTCTCCCATAACCTGTACCGCGACTTCAACGTCGGCGCCAATGGCACCATCCTCAATAACAGCGGCGATGATGTCAGCCACAGCACATTTGGCAATATCGCCCGCAACAATAATCTGACCGACGGCAGCGCTTCGGTGATTTTGAACGAGGTGACCTCCAAAAACGCCAGTAGCCTGAAGGGCTTTATCGAAGTCAACGGTCAGAAAGCGGATGTGGTAATCGCCAACCCGAACGGCATCACCTGTTCCGGCTGTAGCTTTGTTAATACCAACAAGGCTATCCTGACCACCGGCAAGGTTAATATGACCGACGATGGCGCCATCGGCAGCTATACCGTAACGGGCGGCACCCTCACCATCGGCGAAAATGGCATGAACGCCGCCAACGGCTACGCGGTTCTGCTCGCCGACGCGATTAAGATTAACGGTAAAGTGCAGGCCAACAACGCCCTGGTCAGCGCGGGCAACTTCACCATGGATAACAGCTCTGGCTCGGTGACCTCCGCCGGTAAAAAGGCCACCCTGATCCAGATGACGGTTAACCCGCAGTACAGCATCGACGTCAGCAGCCTTGGCGGCATTGAGGCCAACAGCATCAGCATGGTCGGCAATAACATCGGCTTTGGCGTACGTAATAAGGGTTCTATTATCTCCAACGGCACGCTGATGCTCACCAGCAACGGTAATTTACTGAACAAAGGGTCAATAACGGGCAAAGGTTTGCTGAGCCAGGTTTCCACCGTCACGGGCATCACCAATGACGGTAGCATCGCCGGCGCCTATTATTTAATGCTCTCCAGTGGCGATTATATCGTTAACACCGGTTCTCTCTCCGGCGGCCAGCTGATTGCCACCGCTAACGGCAACATCACCAACGGCGACTCAGGCACGATGACCGGCACCAGTGGATTAAGTCTGACCAGCGGCGGGAAAATCCGCAACGAAGAAAAAGCCTCCCTGCTGTCAAATAACCAGATTGCCGCCACGGCAATCGGTGATTTCCTCAATGAAGGCAAAATCAGCGCCAAACACACCAGCCTGACGTTTGTCGGCGACAGCTTTAAAAACACTGGCAATATTAACTCTACTGGCCAAACCACCATTCAGTCGCTTACACAGGACGGCAGCGCCAATACGGGCGAAATCTATAACCTCGGCAATATCACCGGCGAAAATATCAATCTGCAGACCAATGGCACGCTGGCGCAAAGCAGCAGTGGTCGTATTGAGGCAACCAACGCCATTACCGCCCACAGCTACTGGCTGAACCAAAATGGTTATATGAATGCCGCCGATATCACCACCGATCACGGCGTAGTGAATAATTATGGCAATATTACTGCCAAAAATATTTCAATCACGACCTACTCAGATATCACCAACGAAGGGCAGATCAGCAGCACCGGCGACCTGACCTTAAATACCAAAAATAAAGGCGCGATCTACAATTATTCAACCCTCAGCGCGGGCGGCAACATGACGTTAACCGCCACCAAAGTGGTCAATGGTGGTAAAAGTTGCGGCATACTGGGCCTGGCGAAATGCGGCGTCGGGACGTTAACTGCTGACAAGCTGGTACTGAACTCATCGCAGAAATATGTTAGCGACATGGGTGGAAAACAGTATTTCAAGAGCACCGAAGTCAACACGGTGAAATAAGACAAACCACGATGCGCGAAGCCTCGCGCATCGTTTTTCGCACGCTTAGGGCTCGAAGGGCCGACGCTGGAACTGATCGTGGCCACATTTTGGACAGCGCGGCAGCACGTCCGGGGTGTATACCGCCAGGTGATAGTGGCACTTCTCGCAGACCAGGTTGCCCAGACCGACCACTTCGCCGCTGTGGTACACGCCGTGGTGATTCAGATCCTGAAAGACTTCCCGCCACTCGAGCTGGGTTTTGTCGGTGATATCAGCCAGCTCCTGCCACAGGCTCTCTTTGATCACCCGCATAAACACGCTGTCGCTCTCGTCTTCGTGACTCTCTTCGTAGCTGCGGGCAAACTCCTCGAGGTCGCGCTTGACCGCCGCAATCACCGACTCGATCTCGCTCTGCGTCAGATCGCCGGCGCGGACGATTTTTTCCCGCGCCTGCGTCACCAGCGCGTCGATATCGCGCTCTCCATGGCGGAGCCGTTCGCTGAGCGAGGAGACCAGTTCACGGTAATATTGAGCAACCTTGTTCATCATTTCGCCTCCGGTGGGGTTAACGTCTTCTGATAATAGACCTTATTCCTCTCCCGCTGTGTCTGACAAGCCACAGAGTCGCGAAATAATCTGCGCAGCTTTTGCCGATGTTGATGTGCGAAAAGCTGTTTTGACGTGGGCGTTTGGGCTATGCTATGCCGATCTGAAATAACACATCCATTGGCTACACTATGTAGCTGTATTGAAAACAGGACCACTGGCTGCCATGCAAGAGCAATACCGCCCGGAAGAGATAGAATCGAAAGTCCAGCTTCACTGGGACGAAAATCGTACATTTGAAGTAACTGAAGACGAGAGCAAAGAGAAGTATTACTGCCTGTCGATGCTTCCTTATCCTTCTGGTCGACTACACATGGGTCACGTGCGTAACTACACCATCGGCGACGTGATTGCCCGCTACCAGCGCATGCTGGGCAAAAACGTCCTGCAGCCGATCGGCTGGGATGCGTTCGGTCTGCCGGCAGAAGGGGCGGCGGTGAAAAACAACACCGCGCCAGCGCCGTGGACCTACGACAACATCGCCTACATGAAAAACCAGCTCAAAATGCTGGGCTTCGGCTATGACTGGAGCCGCGAGCTGGCGACCTGCACCCCGGAATACTACCGCTGGGAGCAGAAGTTCTTCACCGAGCTGTACAAAAAAGGCCTGGTGTACAAAAAAACCTCCGCAGTGAACTGGTGCCCGAATGACCAGACCGTGCTGGCCAACGAACAGGTTATCGACGGCTGCTGCTGGCGCTGCGATACCAAGGTCGAGCGTAAAGAGATCCCGCAGTGGTTTATTAAAATCACCGCCTACGCCGATGAACTGCTGAACGATCTGGATAAGCTGGACCACTGGCCGGACACCGTGAAGACCATGCAGCGCAACTGGATCGGCCGTTCGGAAGGGGTAGAAATTTCCTTTGACGTCAACGACTACGCCGATAAGCTGACCGTCTACACCACCCGTCCGGACACCTTTATGGGTTGTACCTACCTGGCCGTCGCGGCGGGTCACCCGCTGGCGCAGCAGGCTGCGGCGAACAATCCGGCGCTGGCCGCCTTTATCGACGAGTGCCGCAATACCAAAGTGGCCGAAGCCGACATGGCGACGATGGAGAAAAAAGGCGTCGATACCGGCTTTAAAGCCATTCATCCGCTGACCGGTGAAGAAATTCCAGTCTGGGCGGCAAACTTTGTGCTGATGGAATACGGCACCGGCGCGGTAATGGCCGTTCCGGGTCACGACCAGCGCGACTACGAGTTCGCCAGCAAGTACGGTCTGAACATTAAGCCGGTTATCCTCGCTGCCGACGGCTCCGAGCCGGATCTCTCCGAGCAGGCGCTGACCGAGAAAGGCGTCCTGTTTAACTCCGGCGAGTTCAGCGGTCTTGATTATGAAGCGGGCTTCAACGCCATTGCCGACAAACTGGCTGCCATGGGCGTGGGCGAGCGTAAAGTTAACTACCGTCTGCGCGACTGGGGCGTATCCCGTCAGCGCTACTGGGGCGCGCCGATCCCGATGGTGACCCTGGAAGATGGCACCGTGCTGCCGACTCCGGAAGATCAGCTGCCGGTGATCCTGCCGGAAGACGTGGTCATGGACGGCATCACCAGCCCGATCAAAGCCGATCCTGAATGGGCCAAGACCACCGTCAACGGCCAGCCGGCGCTGCGCGAAACCGACACCTTTGACACCTTTATGGAATCCTCCTGGTACTATGCGCGCTACACCTGCCCGCAGTATCAGGAAGGAATGCTGGATTCGAAAGCGGCCAACTACTGGCTGCCGGTAGATATCTACATCGGCGGTATCGAACACGCCATCATGCACCTGCTCTACTTCCGCTTCTTCCATAAGCTGATGCGCGACGCGGGCATGGTGAACTCCGATGAGCCGGCGAAACAGCTGCTGTGCCAGGGCATGGTGCTGGCTGACGCGTTCTACTATGTGGGCGAAAACGGCGAACGTAACTGGGTTTCCCCGGTTGACGCCATCGTTGAGCGCGACGAAAAAGGCCGCATCGTGAAGGCCAAAGACGCGGCGGGCCACGAGCTGGTGTACACCGGCATGAGCAAGATGTCCAAGTCGAAAAACAACGGCATCGACCCGCAGGTGATGGTTGAGCGCTACGGCGCGGATACCGTGCGTCTGTTCATGATGTTTGCGTCCCCGGCGGATATGACCCTCGAGTGGCAGGAATCTGGCGTTGAAGGGGCGAACCGCTTCCTGAAACGCGTCTGGAAACTGGTCTACGAGCACACCACCAAAGGAGAGGTTGCGGCACTGAACGTGGCGGCTCTGAGCGAAGATCAGAAAGCGCTGCGTCGCGATATCCACAAAACCATCGCCAAAGTGACCGATGACATCGGCCGTCGTCAGACCTTCAACACCGCCATCGCGGCAATCATGGAGCTGATGAACAAGCTGGCGAAAGCGCCGCAGGAAGATGAGCAAGATCGTGCGCTGATGCAGGAAGCTCTGCTGGCGGTGGTGCGTATGCTCAACCCGTTCACTCCGCACGCCAGCTTCACCCTGTGGCGTGAGCTGAACGGCGAAGGCGATATCGACAACGCGCCGTGGCCGGTAGCGGATGAGAGCGCGATGGTGGAAGACAGCACCCTCGTCGTCGTCCAGGTCAATGGCAAAGTTCGTGGTAAAATTACCGTTGCGGTAGATGCAACTGAAGAGCAGGTTCGCGAGCGCGCCGGCCAGGAACATCTGGTGGCGAAATATCTCGACGGTAAAACCGTGCGTAAAGTGATTTACGTTCCGGGTAAACTGCTCAATCTGGTCGTTGGCTAAGCGCGGGAGGAAGCGTGCGATATCTGGTAACAATGTTGTTATCTCTGGCGGTGCTCGTCACCGCCGGCTGTGGCTGGCATTTGCGTAGCACTACCAAGGTGCCCGCCACCATGAAAACCATGATTTTCCAGTCGAGCGATCCGAACGGCCCGTTAAGCCGCGCGGTACGTAATCAGCTGCGTCTTAACGGCGTGGAACTGATCGACGCCAGCACGCTGCGTAAAGATGTCCCTTCTCTGCGCCTCGATGGCTCGTCGATTCAGAAAGATACCGCATCGGTGTTCCAGGATGGTCGTACGGCGGAGTATCAGATGGTCATGACCGTTCATGCCAGCGTCCTGATCCCGGGTCACGATATCTATCCGATTACCACCAAGGTCTATCGGTCGTTCTTTGATAACCCGCAGGCGGCATTAGCGAAAGACGCCGAGCAGGATATGATTATCCAGGAAATGTACGACAAAGCGGCGGAACAGCTGATTCGTAAGCTGCCAAGCGTTCAGGTAGCGGATGTTGAAGCAACCCAGCAGGAAGAGAAACCGGTCGCCAGCAGCGCGGCGCCGGCTTCCTCGGGTAACCGCGTCTCCACCACGCTGGGTCAATGATGATTCGGTTGTACCCGGAACAGCTCCGCGCGCAGCTCACTGAAGGGCTGCGCGCGGCCTATCTGCTGCTTGGCAACGATCCCCTGCTGTTGCAGGAAAGCCAGGACGCCATTCGCGAAGCTGCTGCCGCGCAGGGCTTTACCGAGCACCATACTTTTTCAATCGACAACAGCACCGACTGGCAGGCGATTTTCGCCTTAAGCCAGGCGATGAGCCTGTTTGCCAGCCGGCAAACCCTGCTGTTGATCCTACCGGAAAACGGCCCCAACGCGGCGATCAATGAACAGCTCGCCACGCTGGTTGGCCTGCTGCACGACGACCTGCTGCTGATAGTTCGCGGAAATAAGCTGACCAAAGCCCAGGAGAATGCCGCATGGCTCACCGCCCTGGCTCAGCGCGCCGTCCAGGTCAGTTGCCAGACGCCGGAATACGCGCAGCTGCCGCGCTGGCTGGCCGCCCGGGCCAAACAGCATCAGCTGCAGCTCGACGACGCGGCCAGTCAGCTGCTGTGCTACTGTTACGAAGGCAATCTGCTGGCGCTGGCGCAGGCGCTGGAGCGTCTGGCGCTGCTCTGGCCGGACGGTAAGCTAACCCTGCCCCGCGTTGAGCAAGCGGTAAACGATGCCGCGCACTTTACGCCTTACCATTGGGTCGATGCCCTACTGGCAGGCAAAAGTAAGCGCGTGCTGCACGTCCTGCAGCAGTTACGCCTTGAAGGCTGCGAGCCGGCGATCCTGCTGCGTACTCTGCAGCGGGAGCTGCTGCTGCTGGTTAACCTCAAGCGCCAGGCGACGCACACGCCGCTGCGCTCGCTGTTTGATAAACATCGGGTCTGGCAAAACCGCCGTCAGCTGCTCAGCGACGCTCTCACGCGCCTGAGCGGGGAACAGCTGCGCCAGGCGGTGACCCTTCTGACCCGCGCGGAGCTCACCTTTAAACAGGATTACGGGCACGACGTCTGGCCCGAACTGGAAAGTCTTTCGTTGTTGCTCTGCCACAAAGCCCTGGCGGACGTTTTTATTGATGGTTGATATGACTCAGTTACAGGCAATCTATGGCGGCACCTTCGATCCGGTGCATTACGGTCACCTCAAGCCGGTTGAGATCCTGGCGAATCAGATTGGCCTGAGCAAGGTCATCATCATGCCTAACAACGTCCCGCCGCACCGGCCGCAGCCGGAAGCCACCAGCGCCCAGCGCGTGCACATGCTGAAGCTGGCGATTGCCGATAAACCGCTGTTCACGCTCGATGAACGCGAACTACGGCGCGATACCCCCTCCTGGACGGCGCAAACGCTGCAGGAGTGGCGCCAGGAGCAGGGGCCGCGCAAACCGCTGGCGTTTATCATTGGCCAGGATTCGCTACTGACCTTTCCCACCTGGCACAACTATGAAACCATTCTCGACAATGTCCACCTGATTGTTTGCCGCCGCCCGGGTTACCCGCTGACCATGGCGCAGGAAGCGGATCAGCGCTGGCTGGATCGCCATTTAACCCACGACGTGGAGTCTCTGCATAACCGCCCTTCCGGCGTGATCTACCTGGCTGAGACGCCGTGGTTCGATATTTCCGCGACGATCATCCGCCAGCGCCTTGAGCGCGGCGAGTCCTGCGCCGAGATGCTGCCTGCCGCCGTGCTGGATTACATCCGCGAGCAGGGACTCTATTGCTGACCCCAGGCTGGGCCTGGCGCGAAAAAAGCGCTATCGTAACGCCATCTTTTCATCGCCTGTCAGAGCCTGTTCATGAAATTGTGGTTAGTTCGCCATGGCGAAACCGAAGCCAACGTTGCCGGGTTATACAGCGGCCATGCCCCAACGCCCCTGACGCCGCGCGGCGTCGCTCAGGCGCGCGCGCTCGGCGAACGGCTGCACCTGGCGCCTTTCGATAAAGTATTCTGTAGCGAGCTGGCGCGGACCGGGACAACGGCCGATCTGCTGCTTGGCGACCGCGCTATCCCGCGTGAGCGCCATCCCGCGCTCAATGAGATGTTTTTCGGCGACTGGGAGATGCGTCATCATCGCGACCTCCAGCGAGAAGATGCGGAAAACTATGCCGCCTGGTGTGCCGACTGGCAGCATGCGGCCCCCACCAACGGCGAAAGCTTTCAGAATTTTGCCCGCCGCGTCAGCGAGTTTATCCCAACGCTGACCGACTGCCGCCAACTTGACCATCTGCTGATCGTCGGCCATCAGGGCGTCCTGAGCCTGCTGACCGCCCTGCTGTTGCAGATGCCTGCGGCGGCGATGTGGCACTTTCCCATTGCCCATGGCGCCTGGAGCCTCCTCGAAATCCGCGACGATTTCACCACCCTGCGGGTATTAAATAGCCAGGCCGTCTGGCAGCCGCAAGAAGAATTCCCGCCAGACCATTGACAGGCCAGAGCAGGCTGTTATTCTCCGCTGCCAGGCAGCATCCGCCAAAGCGGGTTTGCAGAAATTGTTTTACAAAAATGGCGATGCAATCCGCGGCGAGGGATGGGATGATAGCCCGCCACGAACGCCTGCCGACAGACATTTCACCCGACTTTTTCATCAGTTCAGGTATACTGTCAGGCTCTTTATGATTATCAATCTTCACGCACCCAGGGGGAACACTTGCAGGGTAAAGCACTCCAGGATTTTGTTATCGACAAAATTGATGACCTGAAAGGTCAGGACATCGTTGCCATTGATGTACATGGCAAATCCAGCATCACCGATTGCATGATTATCTGCACCGGCACCTCAACGCGTCATGTGATGTCTATCGCCGACCACGTGGTTCAGGAGTCCCGCGCCGCCGGCATGCTGCCGCTGGGCGTTGAAGGGGAAGCCGCCGCCGACTGGATCGTCGTCGACCTCGGCGACGTGATGGTCCACGTCATGCAGGAAGAGAGCCGTCGTCTGTACGAGCTGGAAAAACTCTGGAGTTAATGCGTGAAGTTGCAGCTGGTGGCCGTTGGCACCAAAATGCCGGACTGGGTACAGACCGGCTTTAGCGAGTATCTGCGCCGTTTTCCCAAAGATATGCCGTTCGAGCTGGTGGAGATCCCTGCCGGTAAGCGCGGTAAGAACGCTGATATCAAACGCATCCTCGAAAAAGAGGGCGAGATGATGTTAGCCGCTGCCGGTAAGAACCGCATCGTGACCCTGGATATTCCGGGTAAACCATGGGATACACCGCAGCTGGCGCGCGAACTGGAACGCTGGAAACAGGACGGGCGCGACGTCAGTTTACTGGTAGGCGGCCCGGAAGGTCTCTCTCCCGCCTGTAAAGCAGCGGCGGAACAGAGTTGGTCGCTCTCCACCCTCACCTTACCTCACCCGCTGGTGCGCGTACTGGTGGCCGAGAGTCTGTACCGGGCGTGGAGCATCACCACCAACCACCCGTACCACCGTGAGTAATGATGATCAGGGTAGACTAAGCAGCGAATGAAATTACAGAATTCTTTCCGCGACTATACGGCTGAATCCTCGCTGTTCGTGCGCCGGGCGCTGGTCGCTTTTTTGGGGATTTTGCTGCTTACCGGCGTTCTGATCGCCAACCTGTACAATGTGCAAATCGTTCGCTTCGACGACTATCAGACGCGCTCGAACGAAAACCGCATCAAGCTGGTGCCGATCCCGCCGAGCCGCGGCATTATTTACGATCGCAACGGCACCCCGCTGGCGCTTAACCGCACCATTTACCAGCTGGAGATGATGCCGGAGAAAGTCGATAACGTACAGCAGACGCTGGATGCGCTACGCGACGTCGTCGATTTAACTGACGATGACATCGCCGGTTTCAAAAAGGAGCGCGCCCGCTCCCATCGTTTTACCTCGATTCCGGTAAAGGTCAACCTCAGCGAAGTGCAGGTGGCCCGCTTTGCCGTCAACCAGTACCGCTTTCCCGGCGTGGAAGTCAAAGGCTACAAGCGTCGTTATTACCCCTATAATTCGGCGCTGACTCACGTCATTGGCTATGTCTCAAAAATTAACGATAAAGACGTCGACCGCCTGGATAAAGAGGGCAAGCTGGCCAACTACGCCTCGACGCACGACATTGGTAAGCTGGGTATAGAGCGTTATTACGAGGACGTTCTGCACGGTCAGACCGGCTACGAAGAGGTTGAAGTGAACAACCGCGGCCGCGTCATTCGTCAGCTGAAAGAGGTGCCTCCGCAGGCCGGACGCGACATCTACCTCACCCTCGACCTCAAGCTGCAGCAGTATATTGAAACGCTGCTGGCCGGCAGCCGCGCCGCCGTGGTGGTGACCGACCCGCGTACCGGCGCTATTCTGGCGCTGGTTTCAACCCCGAGCTATGACCCGAACCTGTTCGTCGACGGCATCTCCAGCAAAGATTACTCCGCGCTGCTCAACGACCCGAACACACCGCTGGTCAACCGAGCGACGCAGGGGGTCTATCCGCCGGCGTCGACGGTCAAACCGTACGTCGCCGTCTCGGCGCTGAGCGCCGGGGTGATCACTCGCAACACCAGCCTCTTCGACCCCGGCTGGTGGCAGTTGCCCGGCTCAGAGAAACGCTATCGTGACTGGAAAAAGTGGGGCCACGGCCATCTGAACGTCACCAAAGCGCTCGAGGAGTCTGCAGATACCTATTTCTACCAGGTCGCCTATGACATGGGCATCGACCGTCTCTCAGAGTGGATGAGCAAGTTTGGCTACGGCCACTACACCGGTATCGACCTCTCCGAGGAGCGCTCTGGCAACATGCCGACCCGCGAATGGAAGCTCAAGCGCTTTAAGAAACCCTGGTACCAGGGGGACACCATTCCGGTGGGCATCGGCCAGGGTTACTGGACCGCCACGCCGATCCAGATGAACAAAGCGCTGATGATCCTGATTAACGACGGCGTGGTGAAGGTGCCTCATCTGCTGCAGAGCACCGTGGAAGACGGCAAGCCCGTACCCTGGGTCCAGCCCCATGAGCCGCCGGTAGGCGATATCCATTCCGGCTATTGGGAAATCGCCAAAGACGGCATGTACGGCGTGGCCAACCGCGGCAACGGCACCGCGCACAAATACTTCGCCAGCGCGCCGTATAAAATCGCGGCCAAGTCAGGTACCGCTCAGGTGTTCGGCCTGAAGGCCAACGAAACCTATAACGCGCACCGGATCTCCGAGCGCTTGCGCGACCATAAACTGATGACGGCGTTTGCGCCTTATAACAACCCGCAGGTTGCCGTGGCGATGATTCTGGAAAACGGCGGCGCCGGCCCGGCGGTCGGTACCATTATGCGCCAGATCCTCGATCACATCATGCTGGGCGATAACAACACTACGCTGCCAAGCGAAAACCCGGCGGTAACCGCAGGGGAGGATCAATAATGACGGATAATCCGAACAAAAAATCGCTATGGGATAAAATCCATCTTGACCCCACCATGCTGCTTATCCTGCTGGCGCTGCTGACCTACAGCGCGCTGGTTATCTGGAGCGCCAGCGGTCAGGACGTCGGCATGATGGAGCGTAAAATCGGCCAGATCGCCATGGGCGTGGTGATCATGATCGTCATGGCGCAGATCCCGCCGCGGGTCTATGAAGGCTGGGCGCCCTACCTCTATATTTTCTGTATCATCCTGCTGGTAGCCGTTGACGCCTTCGGCGCCATCTCCAAAGGGGCGCAGCGCTGGCTGGATCTCGGTATTGTGCGCTTTCAGCCGTCGGAGATCGCCAAAATAGCCGTGCCGCTGATGGTGGCGCGGTTTATTAACCGCGATGTCTGTCCACCGTCGCTGAAGAACACCGGCATTGCCCTGGTGCTAATCTTCCTGCCAACGCTGCTGGTGGCGGCGCAGCCTGACCTCGGGACCTCGATCCTGATCGCCCTATCCGGACTGTTTGTGCTGTTCCTCTCCGGCCTCAGCTGGCGCCTGATTGGTATCGCCGTGGTGCTGGTCGCCGCCTTTATTCCGATCCTGTGGTTCTTCCTGATGCACGACTATCAGCGTCAGCGCGTGATGATGCTCCTCGATCCGGAAACCGACCCGCTGGGCGCCGGCTATCACATTATTCAGTCTAAAATTGCCATTGGCTCCGGCGGTCTGCGCGGCAAAGGCTGGCTGCATGGCACCCAGTCGCAGCTGGAGTTTCTGCCGGAACGCCACACCGACTTTATCTTCGCCGTCCTCGCCGAAGAGCTGGGCCTGATTGGCGTACTGATCCTGCTAGCGCTTTATATTCTGCTGATTATGCGCGGACTGTGGATCGCCGCCCAGGCGCAAACCACCTTTGGCCGGGTCATGGCCGGTGGTTTAATGTTGATTTTATTCGTTTATGTCTTCGTAAATATTGGTATGGTGAGTGGTATTTTACCGGTGGTGGGCGTACCGTTGCCGCTGGTGAGCTACGGGGGCTCCGCCCTGATCGTACTGATGGCCGGGTTTGGTATCGTAATGTCGATCCATACCCACAGAAAAATGTTGTCGAAAAGCGTTTAAAGGGGTTAGCAATGCGTAAGCAATGGCTGGGGATCTGCATAGCAGCGGGGCTGCTGGCGGCATGTTCGAGTGATGACGTGCAACAAAAAACGGTCAGTACTCCACAGCCGGCCGTCTGTAATGGCCCGACGGTTGAGATCAGCGGCGCCGATCCGCAGTATGAAACGCCGAACGCCACGGCGAATCAGGATTACGAGCGCGACGGTAAAAGCTACAAAATCGTTCAGGATCCGGCCAACTTTACTCAGGCCGGTTTCGCGGCGATCTATGACGCTGAACCCAACAGCAACCTGACCGCCAGCGGCGAAGCCTTCGATCCGACTCAGTTGACCGCAGCGCACCCGACGCTGCCGATCCCGAGCTACGCGCGGATCACTAACCTTGCCAACGGACGGATGATCGTCGTGCGGATTAACGATCGCGGTCCCTATGGCAACGATCGGGTCATCTCGCTTTCCCGCGCATCCGCTGACCGCCTGAACACCTCCAACAACACCAAAGTGCGCATCGACCCCATCATCGTCGCGCCTGACGGTTCGCTTTCCGGCCCGGGGATGGCCTGTACCACCGTCGCCAAACAGACTTACGCCCTGCCCGCCCGTCCGAATCTGGACGGTGGGGGCGCCGCTGGCATGAGCCAACCCGCACCCACTGACGTTCGCCCGATCAGCAACAGCACGCTGACGCCGGCAGACAGCGTGGGCGCGCCGGTGAACAGCGGCGGTTTCCTCGGCGCGCCGACGCCCCTGAACAACGGCGTGCTGGAGAGTAGCGAACCAGCGGCAGCCGCCCCGAC